>CAVUMA010000018.1:0-234495 GCA_963742465.1 uncultured Nitrospiraceae bacterium
CCCGGCAAACTTGATTGGTCGACATTGATGGCGCTGGCACAAGACGGTGACAGGCAAGCATATCGAACACTCTTACAGGATGTGACGCCATATTTGCGGTCTATCGCGGCGCGATGCTTCCGACAGTCGAGCGAAGTCGAAGATGCCGTGCAGGATGTGCTGTTGACCATTCACACAGTGCGCCACGCTTATGACCCCGGCCGCCCGTTTGGGCCATGGCTGGTTGCAATTGCCAATCGCCGCTTCATCGACCGGTTACGCCGTGAGACACGAGCAAAAGCACGCGAAATCGCGCTTTCCACCGAACATGAAACCTTTCCTCAGTCTCAAACGAACTTCGAATATGAGGCATCAGAGGAAGCCGCCTTGGCTAAAGCCATCGATCGACTGCCGCTCGAGCAACGTCAGGCCGTCACAATGCTCAAGCTCAACGAGATGTCATTGAAGCAGGCCTCGGCCATGAGCGGACGTTCGATCGCGGCCCTTAAGGTCGCCACACACAGAGCCATCAAGAATTTGCGCACCATTCTGAAGAAGCAGGGCGATTGACCGTGACAAGCACACCTGAACTCATCGAAACGCTGGTCCAATCCGCATCTCCGGTGCGTCGCCTGCGTCCGCCCTTGGTTCGCGCTGGTCTGTGGATCGCGCTGGCAGCGCTTGTCCTCGTATTGATAGCAGTCGGCCATGGTCTACGACCGGATATCGCTGAGCGGCTGCGACAACCGGTGTTTGTCCTGAGCATGATTGCGGCGCTGGCGACTGGCGTGCTGGCAGCGATTGCGTCATTCCAGACCAGCCTGCCGGACCGTTCGCGGTGGTGGCTTTTGCTTCCGGTACCCGCACTTCTGGTCTGGTTGTCGACGATCGGCTACGGGTGCCTCACCGATTGGGTGAACGTTGGCCCAAATGGTTTTCGCATTGGTGAAGCGGCGCGTTGTTTCGCAACGCTATTGCTTACCAGCGTCCCGTTATCGATCGCCATGCTGGTCATGTTGCGATATGCCGCATTGCTGCGCCCGACCGAGGCGAGTGGAATGGGCGGCCTGGCGATAGCTGCGATTACGGCGTTCTCGCTGTCGCTCGTTCATGATCTCGACGCATCGATGATGATTCTGATTTGGAATCTTCGGGATCGCAGTACTGATTGCGGGGTTTGCGTGCGTGTTTGGCCGCCGGATGTTCACGTGGACGGCGTTACGAATGGCGACTGCACCCGTCTCATCGAGCGAGCGATCGTAAAAAATCAAGAATACAATTATCGGAGAGGAATGATCCATGGACCAAAGAGTCAAGCCGTCGGCGCGGATCGCACCGCTTCCACCAGAACGCTCCCCCGAGTTGAAGGATCAGTTCGAAGTCGATGCGGAAGAACCTTGGGTTTATTCCAAATAGTATCCTCATCATGCAGCGCAAGCCGAAGATGGCGAAGGCGCTCGCGCAGATGACCGCCTCGATTTGGGATCCAGAAGGCCAGGTTGATCGAGGTCTCAAGCGGCTTATTGCCCACGTGGCCAGCCGAACTGCCGGATGCCAGTACTGCATGGCTCATACCGCCAGCGGGGCGCTACACTTTGGCGTCGATGACAGGAAGCTTGCTGCGGTTTGGGATTATTCGACGAGCCCACTTTTCAGTGCGGCCGAACGGGCTGCGCTCGATCTTGCCGTAGCCGGCGCATCAGTGCCGAATGCGGTTACCGATGAAATGTTTGCAACACTGCGTGCATACTGGAGCGAAGAGCAGATCGTTGAAATCGTCGGCGTGATTGCGATGTTTGGCTTTCTCAATCGATGGAACGACACGCTGGCGACCCCGCTCGAAGACGAGCCAATTGCCATTGGGGAGAAATATCTTGCGCCACGCGGCTGGTCGGTCGGCAAACACAATCGGTGAGCCCTAGTTCCGAGCGCTTCGGCGGTCGCGAAAGTATCGTTCTATCTACGCCCCGCTCGGATTGTTCTCGACACCATTACTAAAGTATTTGGAGAGATCCATGACAGCGATGAAGCACATCATGACTGGCCTAGCACTTTCATTTGCATTGTTCGCACTCGCCAATAGGGCGCTCGCAGCTGACAACGGGCTAATCACCGAACAGAGCCGTTATTCGGTGAAGGAGACCATCGCGCGCTTCGAAGCGGCGGTGAAAGAAAAGGAATCGCTGGGCTTCATGGTGTTCACCGAGATCGATCACGCGGCTGCCGCGAAAAAATTCGGCCTCGAGATGAGGCCGCGCACGGTCATAGTGTTCGGCAATCCGAAACTCGGCACGCCAGTCATGGTGAACACGCCGACGTTGGCGATCGACGTGCCGCCCAAGGCGGTGGTGTGGGAGGACGACCAAGGTAAGGTATGGCTGAGCTACAATTCAGCGGAATATCTTGGAAAAGTTATATACGGGCGCCACGGCCTGGCCGACCCGCCTTCAACGCCGAAGCTCGCTGCCGGGCTGAAAGAATTCGCCGACTACGCGACTAAGTAGGACCCCGTTCTACGCGTGGTCCGCTTTGGGTCAAAAGCGGACATGTGCAGCGCGAAAAGGCATGTCCGCTTTACGGTCAATAGCGACCGCGAAAGCGGACATCCCTTCAATTGGCGCTTACCACAAACCAGTCGGTCCCATCATCAAAACGAGGTCCATTCTTCGCCGGCTGACTGCGGGGTTTTTTCACCTTCACTCGGCGGAGGGAGTGATACTACAAAACAAATTCTCTACTCCAACACCCAGAGTAATCCGTGGTAATTGGGCGCATGACGACGCAGTTCAATCTGCCTACCCTCCGGACCGATGTCCGCTTTCAGGGGTAAAGCCGACATGGCCTATTGCATCGCAAATGTCCGCTAATGACCCATCGCTGACCTAGGCGACGCTGCTACTGTTTTACCCCGGTAGCGGGCGCCCTTTGTTTTCGCTAGGGGACTTTGATGGGGCTCAAATTACCAACGCCCGGAACCCGCGGCGGCTCGATCCCGATTTGACCAATACAAGCGCTAATGGCCAAGTCGGGCTGCCGCCTACTGCGAAATACAAAACTTAGCCATGCGTGTGATCGCGAGTAGTACAATAATCTTATATGGTCTCGATTCCCAACATATAACGGCGCAGAAGCTTACCGACGGCTAATCGGAATAACTGATCTGTCAGATAGCCGAACGTTCCAAGCAATACAAAACCCACGAACATTTGCTTGGCATCCAGAATATTCGTGCTTTGCATGATGAGGAAACCAATTCCTTCCTGGGCTCCCAACATTTCAGCCGCCACCACGCCCATGAAGGAAAACCCAAGGGCAAGTCTGAGCCCCGTCAGCACATACGGCCAAGCCGACGGAATCACGACCCACCTCATGATAGCCAAGTTGTCGGCCCCCAGACATTGCGCGGCCCGAACCCGGATCGCCGGAGTAGATGCGACGCCCGAGGCAGTATTGATAATCATCACAAACGTCGCCGCGTAAGCGATGATGAAATATTTTCCCCCCTCACCAATTCCAAAAATAGAGACCACGAGCGGGATCAACGCGACAGGAGGAATGGACCGGAAAAATTCAATGAACGGATAGGCCATAGTTCTCGCCAGAATGTAGACTCCTGTAAGCAAGCCTATGGAAAATCCAACCGAAACCCCAAAGGCGTATCCGATGCAAATTCTTTTGAAGCTGACGAATATGTCCCAGAATAGTTTGCCGTTGGCAGCGAGTTTCAGGAAAACAACTGCGACGTCCTCGGGTTTCGGAACGATTTGTTCGACGAAGATATTCCCGCTTGAAAGCCACCAGATGGCGAGAATGATCAAAAAGCACGCCGCTAACCGCGCTTTTGACGAACTATATATTGAATTGAGCACTGTCATGCGCCCTTAAAGCCGGATTCGGCGATGATCAAGACCATATATCTTCGCATTACTCTCTGGATGACCGCCTGAAACACCCGATCGGTTAACAGGCCGAGCACACCGAGCATGAACAAGCCAGTGAACATTTGTTCGGGAAGGAGCATGTTCTGGCTTTGCATAATTAAAAATCCAACCCCGGTGTCGGCACCGATCATTTCAGCAGCCACGACGCCCATGAATGAAAATCCCATAGCTAGTCGCAAGCCGGTCAAGATAAAGGGCCATGCAGAAGGCAACATGACATATCTCACGATGTCGCGCGTCGGCGCGCCAAGGCACTGAGCTGCGCGGACCCTGATTTTGGGGACCGACGCCAATCCCGCCGCGGTATTCAGGACGACGGGGACAAAGCTGCCGTAGATGATGACGATATACTTGCTTGCCTCGTCCAGTCCGAAGGCGAGGATGGCCAACGGAACAATGGCAACCGGTGTGATCGACTTAACGAATTGTATCGGCGGGCTGACGAAGTCGTTTAGCAATTTCGACAGACCTATGCCGACGCCAATCGCACTACCAAGCAGGCAGCCCCAGAAATAGCCGACAAAAATGCGATAAAGGCTGGCCCATGTGTGGGACAACAACTCGCCGTCGCTCGTCATTTCCACTATTTTTTCGGCGACCTTCAGGGGAGGAGGAACAAGAATGGGATTGAAATAGTTTGCCGACAAAATGTGCCATAACAACATGAATGCTATTATGGACAATGCATATATTGCGACGTTCTTATTCATCGACCTTTCTCTTCTCAATCTCCTTTTCAATTAATTCTTCGATCTTGTCATACATGGCCGCGAATTGTGGGTTTGCCGGCGAACGCGGTTCTGATAGATCAATATCATAGATGGTTTTCAGAGTTGCGCCGGGCCCACCTGTCATTACCGCAAGACGCGTGCTGAGCATAAGTGCCTCAATAATGTCATGGGTAATATAGAATATAGTCTTCCCGGTCTCCTTCCAGATTCTCCGCAGTTCAATTTGTAGGTGCTTTTTCGTGATGGCATCGAGCGAGGCAAAGGGCTCGTCCATCAGTAGAATATCCGGGTTGTTCGCCAGGGCCCGAGCGATCTGAACGCGTTGCTTCATGCCGCCTGAAAGTTCGAAGGGAAACTTTTCGGAATCTTTTCCGAGATGAACCAGCCGGAGATAAGCGTCGACAGTTTTCTTTCGAACGGATTTGGGCTTTCCCGACATCTTGGGCCCGAATTCGACGTTCTCGAATACAGTCATGTAGGGAAATAAGGCGTTAGAAACATCCTGGAATATGACGGTGCGGTCAGTTCCCGGAGCTTTGATTGGCTTGCCGTTTATTTCCAACTCACCGGAAGTTGGTTCCTCAAAGCCTGCAACAATATTCAACAGCGTGGATTTTCCGCAGCCGCTCGGACCAAGAAGCGTAAAGAAGGCGCCTTCGGCGACTTCCAAGTCGATATCTTTCAAAATGCAAGTTGTTTCCCCGTCGCGGTTCGAGAAGCTCTTTGAAACATTCCTTAATAAGAGCTTTGGCAACGTTGCACTCTTCAGTTTCGCGCCTTGCCCGCAAGCAAGTTGCGGTCAAGCTCGAAATTTCGACAAATGACTGATGGGCGTTGATGCGTGAAAGCGGCATCCACCACACTTTTACTCATGATGGATGCCTATTTCGACAAGTTCACTTTACTAGAGAGCTACCGACGTTCTTTAGTCCACTGGGATCAAACTCGGTCGACCAGTTGACCGCCTCCTTTGACATTCCCTTCGACGTCATGAATGCATTCAATTCATCCATTGCCTTTCTGAAGGCGGCATCATAGGTCGGGTCGAAATTCTGAACGACGATCATTCTCTTGACCTGGTCGGCCGGGATCTTGAACTGCGTGCCGACGATTTGCGCGGCCTCATCGAGGTGAGATGAGACATAGTCCGCACCTTGCTGAGTGCATTTGATCACGGCCGAATCCGCATCGGGATCGTCCTTCAAAAAGGACTTTCGCGTCGATGTCACCATGTATTCGGTGAAAAAACCTTTTCCGGTGCTCAAGATATGAACTTTATCGCCAGACACTTCCTCTGACCGCCACCCGAAAGGCTGCCAAATGGTGAAGCCGTCGATGTCGCCCCTGTCCAACGCCACGACCATTTCGGCCGGCTTCAGATTCTTGAATGTGACATCCTTGATGGAAACGCCGTTTGTATCCAGGTACTTGGCCGCGAAGAATTCGGATGTCGTTCCCAGCCAGACGCCCATCGTTTTTCCTTTGAAGTCGGACGCCTTCTTTATGGAGGATTTCGAGACGACGACTGAGAGATCCGCATAATGCGCGGCGGGAAATAACCCGACGATAGGATCGGCGTTGTTCTTAGTCTCCATCCAGGTTCGCATGGCGGGCCAATCGCCCGTGACCACCCAATCCCCTTGCCCGCCGATGAAGGCTTGCGCTGCAACGCCGCCGGAGGTGAACATTTTCATATCGATGTCCAAGCCGGCACTTTTGCAAAAGCCTTTCTTAATAGCGACAATGATCGGTACCGTTCCTTGCGGGGTCGATCCCATCAGGTACAAATATTTATCTTTCTTTGGAGCCGCCACGCTCGGCGCGAAGCTTACCGCGAGCACCGCGATTGCGACCGTAACAACACGAAAGTTTTTATGCATGGTCTCTCCTCAGTCTCGGTGACTGAACCAACGAAAAGTATTGCGCCTTCCCCTTGTCTTGACAAGGCCGCCGTGCTGCGGGCCCTGCAATCCGCTTATATGACGTCGACTCCGACGCAGTCCTCACAACAGTTGTTCATGAGCGCACGAGCGGCGCTTGCATGGCAGAAGGCACGCGACCCATCGTGTCCGCTCCTGCGCCGGCGATCGGTTTGCACATCCTAGTTTGATTTGGGAATTGAGCCAGGCAGCGGAGCGCGCAATGCAAAGGTCTTCGCCATCGGCATGTCGTTAAGTTTCATAGCGGCGTTCATCACTACCGCCGCTTGATTGACCATGTCGTCAATCAGCACGAATTCGCCCTGTTTGGCGCGCGGATCGCCCATATCGGGTCGGTCAAATCGACTGCCGCCACCCGACCCATAGACGCATGTTGGAATTCCGAGCCGGTTGGCGTCGATTGCGTCGGTGCAATATGGCGGGCAGAACATTGCCGGCACGGCCTTTCCCGTAGTCTCATGATGGGCATCGACGACGGCCTGCATGACCGGATGATCCTGCGGCAGCTCGGTGCCAGGACGGGAAATGTAGTACTCGACTTCGATTGGCCGCTGCAGTTTCTCCTTTGCTATTTTTTGAACGGCCTCCGTGAATTCGCGCTGGACGTCGATGGGATATCGGTGCGGAGGGAAGCGAATGTCGACATAGAGCTGTGCCAGATTGCAGGTTCGCGCTGCGCGCCAAGGCAGGCCGCCACGCATGCAGGCACGATTCACGCCTGCCACGACGCCTGCGTAGGTGTTGCGCTTCTTATAATCTTCAATCCAGCCGGTCAGCTCGTTCCAGAGCACCCACATTTCATCCAGAGCACTGAGCGTTGAATCCTGGAAGGCGCTGTGCGCGAAGTCGCCGTGCACGCTGATCTTCGCCCAAGTGGTTCCCATCATGCCTGTTGAAGGCACCTGCGCGGTCGGCTCACCAAGGAAGTGATAGTCCGCGGCCACGCCGTGGATAAGGAGAAAACGCAAACCCATGCCGTAACCATGGTAGTGTTTGCCTTGGAATTCATCGATGGGCGCCATCTCGATCTCGCCGGCAGTACCAGCAATGATGAGATCGCCGTTGAGCTTGATCCCCGCTTTTTGCAGCGCGTCCAAGCCCGCGATGTAGGCAACGAACGCATTTTTCATGTTCGTAATGCCATTGCCCAAATTCGGTCGGACTCCACAACGGCTTTGTTCTTCCAACCCTTGCCGACGAGGTAATCCTCATCGCCGCGAACCGACGTATCCGATGTGACCGCTCATTAGGATGGTCGGACCATGACCACTGCCTTTGAGGTGGCCTATCGCGTTATAGCGATTTTTCGTCGTAAATGTTTTGCAGCTGAGCATTGCAGCCAACCCCCTTCAACATGCGTTGTAGGAGACGCGCCATGTTGCCCTCTTCGCCTGGTGGGACTGGCCGTGTTCACCATCTCGTTGTGCAAGATCAACGACCATTTTGCGATCGACCAGACTTAGAAGCCTTATCTGAATTCATACCTTACGGCACCCTCTCCATGGCATGAAAAAACAACAGAACGGCTTTTGAGTTTAGGCGGCTTTTTTGCGAACGCCGCAAGCGGCGATCTTAGAATTGTTTCGTTTGACGCTTTCCCCGTTCCAGTACAGTCGGAGTGATAGAGTTCTCGTGCCGTGCCGGTGATTGCATGGGCAACGATCGAAATTCTGCGGCGCGATCGGGTCCGGGCTGAATAGAACCTTCGAAGCTTAAATCGAACCTTCGAAAGAGCAGAAGTCCGCAAAGTATTTTGCACGAAGCACTTGCGCGTTTTTGCGTGGCCCAGACGTCGGCGGAGATATGACGCTCGGATCTCTGAATGGAATCCGCTTGGCGGCGATGCCGTCCGCTACCTGCCGCCGCCGACGTCAATCAAAGCGCCGACGACGTAAGAGGCCGTATCGGATAGCAGCCACATCACGGCGTCGGCGATCTCCTCGGGCTTGCCCGCGCGTCCGATTGGAACGGTATTGCCAATACGTTGCGCGCGTTGCGGATCGCCGCCTACGGCATGAAGTTCGGTATCGATCGTGCCAGGGCGAACGGCGTTGACCCTACTCCTTCACCGGCAACCTCGATGCCTAGGCCGAATGTGAAGGTGTCGATCGCGCCTTTGGTGGCCGCATAGGAGACGAATATGCCAGGAGCACCGATTCGCGAAAGATTAGAAGAAATATTGACGATGGCGCCGCCAGCGCCGCCGCGCTTGGTCGAGTATGCGTCGGATCGCTTCGCGCGCGCATAGAAATTGACTGATTACGTTCGTCTTAAACAACAAGACTCCATGCGCTCCCCACGCAATCCTCAACGCGCGATTTCGGCATGATGGTGCCGGCATTGTTGACGAGCGCAGTCACCGTGCCGAGTTCCCGGTCGACGGTTTCGAATAGGTTTTTTACCCCAGCCTCGTTGGCGACGTCGGCCTCGACCGCGATCGCCTTACCGCCAGCTTTCCAATATCATTCGACGACGGCCGCAGCGCGGCCGGCGCTAGTGTTGTAGTTTACGCAAAGTTTGTATCCCGACGGCCGCCGGCGCGCGCACACGCTGCGCCAATGCCGCGCGCTGCGCCGGTAACGATAAGAACCCCCGACATTTTCTTCTCCGCTTGTGCGCTTGATACGAATTGTCCAAAAACCCGACTAACGGCAATGCCGGCTGCTTGCGCGGTGCCGCCCCGCCGCGTCACCGACATTGTGATGAGGTCGCGTTCGCATCATCGGCAGCCCCGATGCTAGGACAGCGCATTCTATTGTGCTCAAACTGACGCTTTGAAAGGGGCACAAAGTCACGGTTTTCAGGTCGATTTGTTGAAAAAGTCGGCGCCAGGTCAAACGCTTCAAAAGCGTGGAAGTCGGGCTAAGGGGCCTTTCGTCCGCGAAGGGATGCAGCTGCAATCGGGGCAAGCCGTTCGAAAACTGATTTGGTTGCCAAGACCAAAAACGGTGGCTCAAGCCAATCGGCGGATGACCGTCGCGCCAAGACACGCGAACGGAAGGCAGCCTATCGATTTCGCCGATCGTCGAGCTACGGGAAGCAAGTCCCGTAGGCGCACAAGGCAGACACTTGATGGTCAGGCCTAATATGCTAGAGTGGTGAATTAGATGTGGGCAGCAAATGCAACCGCTGTGCCAAAATCCGGCAGGTCGATCCAGCAGCTGGCCGGCAACAGCTCTATTTGGCTTTTCACCGATGCTTCGAAGTGCTGTTAGGAAAAACGCGACTCAGGAAATCGTTCGTGGTCTCAGTCGGACGACTATCCGTTAGTGACGCCCTTTATTTAGCGCGCAGCGCTCGACAGCGACCCCGGCAACAAAGCAGCAAGCGACCATGCGCATTCGAGAGTTCTTAAAGTGGTTTTTTGCAGGCCCAGCTGATCGGCCAGTTGGGTCTTCTATCTTTGATGACTTGTATGGAACTTCTGACGTAATTGTGTTTCGCGAGCTTGAACACGACCGACGAGACAGGTGATGACGAAGAACGACGGGGATCAATCGTAGGAATTTGGCCGCACACTATTATCGGTGTTTTCTTTTCCAAAATTGATCTCACTTTTCGGGCCGATACGCCCAAATATCTACAATGATATCACAGTCGGGTATTGGCATCGGCGATGGCGTTCGCACCATTCCGAATGGGATCGGCCCGCCAGAAAGTCTCGTCCTGCCAAACTTCGCAGCGCCGGGTAAGTCACATCGAGATCTCCGACAAAGTGATTTGCGCGAGTTACGTTTGTGAGTGTGGTGCCACCGGCTTTGCAGATCGTATCAGCAGCGCTCGAGATAGCGCGCATTTGATGTTTGGCGCTGGTGCTCCGAGGTGTGTCAGTCCCGCAGAGTTACGGACGGCTGGAATTGCGCCCTCGTTGTCCGCCGCGTAGAGCGCGGACAAACAGAGAAGATCACCTGCACGTACCGCAGCCGGACCGAGGCGCATGGTGGCCGACTCCCTGGTCGATGATCTGCTTCTTAATTTTGCCGCCGTCGCGCACTTCTAAAATGTTGATTTCAATCTTCACTTCGAGTAGCGCGAGACCCTTTGTACGACCACTGTGGTAGAGCACAGGGGTTTTCGCCAAAGTGGCTGTTCCAAACGTCCATCTCAGACTTCGGTAGATCATTGATATCGGTGAGATAGACTTGCGCCTTGATTGCATTCTTGATTGAGCTGCCACCAGCTTCGAGGCCTGATTTGAGACGACTGGTAATCAGGAATTCCGTCTGCAGACGAATGTCGGTCCCATTCCACACTGCATTAGGGGACGATAAGCTTTCGGGTCGAGGCCAGTCATTGATTGTTCGGCATCTGCCCGGCTACAAAGACGTAGTCCCCACTTACCGAAAGAGGCGATGAATCCAGAATGTTGCGGGACCGGCACTCCTTCCGCGCGCGCTGGTGTGGGCTCGCGACCTTCGCCTGGCAAGACCGCCAAGAGCGAAACGTTCATCCCTGCGCCGTCCGACAATAGCTCTTCCATCAAGACCGAAGTGCTAGGTGGTACGTAGTCTTTCAACAGCGCCTTACGGGCACGCTGGTAAGGATTCACGCATTCGGCGCGCGGATAATACTGATCGACTTCGTACAATGTGCTGGAAGATCGCCACCTTCGGCTGTTATCAGTTTGGCTGATCGGTCAAAGATGGATCTCGCCTTCCCGCAGATAGCGGGGGGGCCACTGCGCGGCAGTGCTCGTTTCCCAGACCTCAGCGGCTATGCCGTTTTCGAAATCTGTCGCTTCGTGTCCGGTGAAAAAAAGCCATGGCCCCGCGCGCACGCCTTGCGCATAGAGAATGTCCGTCTGCCCGATACGGACGGGAGCAATCGGTTTTACATCGGCCATAAATGAACCCCCTAAGCGATAGATCTTTCGTGCATCGAAGATTGCAAAGCCAATTTTAGATGTCCAGTGCGGGCAGCGCGTCCGCAGAGCTCTCATGCGCCCAGTACTTGTCGTAGAGACAATTGCTCCCGGTGTTTGCCAGTTTGTATAGGCGAATTCTAACCTAAACGTCGAATGCGTCTCGCGCGCCTCGGAGGCTGCTTCAGCACTCGAGACTGACCTGACTTTTTTTAGGCCAAGCGGTGTGAGACAATAACTTGGAAAGGAGCTGGTCACGCCGAAGAAGCGGTTCAGCGCGGAGCGTGGCCGAGGCTGCTTCGCCAAGATTGGAGTTAAGGACGCGGGGCAGCCTCGACGCCGGCAAGCTCGCCGACATCGTGGCGGTAACGGCGATCCGGCGCCGACATCACTGTGCGCAAGGAGAAGAAGAACATCGAGGTGATGAAGCGAGGGTGAAGGGTCTTAGCCGCCGACCGGCGCCCGGGCGGTCCGTCGAAAAACGTCGTCAATGCCCAGCCGGGAAGCTGGAAGATCATCGACTACCTCTAAACCACGAAGGCGAGCGCGCATCGTATGGCGGCAGTAGAAGCAGCGGTGGTGACGGGTGCCAGTTCCGGCATCGGCGAAGCCATTGCCGCCGCGCTGCTCGATCGCGGCGTGCCGGTGGTGGCGCTGCAGCGGTCTGCGCCGAAGCTGCAGCACCGCGACCTGCATTTCCGCCCGATCGACCTCACCGATCTGACGGCGACGCGCAAGGTGGCGAACGACGTCGCCGCCGAATTCCCGGTGCGCTACCTGGTGAACAATGCCGGCGCCAGAACGCGCCTAATCCGCTGGAGAAGGCGACGATCGAGGAACTTCAGTACGTCACCACGATCACCCTCGGCGCGGCCATGGTGCTGATCCAGAGCTTCGTGCCCGGCATGCGGCGCGCGAAGTTCGGCCGCATTGTCAATATTTCCTCGCGCGCGGTCCTGGGAAAGTCCGAGCGCATTGTCTACGCGAGCGCCAAGGCCGGTCTCGAGGGCATGACCCGCGTGGTCGCGATCGAGACCGGCGCCGACGGCATCACGGTCAATGCAGTCATGCCCGGACCGGTGGAGACGGCGCATTTCAACCGCGGCCATCCGCACGGCTCGGTCAAGCGGCAGATGGTGATCGACAAGATGTTGGTGAAGCGTTTGGGTACGCCGCAGGACGTCGCGCATGCAGTGATGTTCCTGATCGCACGCGAAAGCAGCTTCATTACCGGGCAATCTCTCTTTGTCTGCGGCGGCACCAGCGTCACCGGCACCGGAGGCGAATGATGGCGCGCCTGCAGACCGCATTGGTCGGCGTCGGCGCCTGGGGGAAGGTGCTGGCCAAGGCCGCGAGCGGCTCCGAAAAGATCGAATTTGTCTGCTGCGTTGGCCGCAATCCGGAGCGGCTTTCGGCGTTTTCGCGCGACAGCCGGCCTGCCGGCGCGTGATTTCGAAGCTGCCCTCGCCGACAAGGCGATAGCTGCGGTCGTGCTCGCGCTGCCGAACGAACTGCATTTCGAGTTCGCTCGCCGTGCGGCGGCCGCCGGCAAGCATATCTATATCGAGAAGCCGATCGCCAACACCATGACCGACTCGCTCGCCATCGCCGCGCTCGAAGGCTGCGCATGGCGTGCGCATCGTGATCGGCCATTGCGCGCGCCTTCTCACCGGAATCCGCGCCATCCGGGCCGCCATCGATGCCGGCAAGCTCGGCAAGCTCAGCCAGATCGAGGCCAATTTCTCTAACGACCGCGGCTTGCGGCTGACACCGCAGGACTGGCGCTGGTACTCGAAGAGCTCGCCCGGCGGGTCGCTCAGCCAGATCGCCATCCATCAGTTCGACACCTTACGTTATCTCGGCGGCGATATCGCGGCGGTCAGCGCCAGCGCCGGCCGTCATTCGCCGGTCGGCGCCGAGGTCGAGGATCAGTGGATCGTGGCCGTGCATTTTGCCGACGGCAAGCTCGGCTCGGTGGTGTCGAGTTGGACCAGCCCCGGGACTTTCAACGTGCGCGCGACCGGCGCCGACGCGTTGATGGTCTACGACATCGACCAGACCCATTGGGCCGCGCCGGAACGGCTGCATGAGAATGCCACGCTTTATCTGCAGGCGAGGGGCAAGGGCCCCGGTGACCGGCAGGCGCTCGGCGTGCCGGCCGGCAACATGTACCGCGACGAGCTGGAAATGTTCGCCGACAGCATCGCCAGCGGCGCGTCCTGCGAATTGTCGGCGGCGAATGGATGCCAGGCGGTGGCCGCGGTTTACGCGTCGCTCAAGTCGGCGAAGGAGGGCGGCCGCCTCGTGCCCTTGAACGAAATCTTCGCTGCGGCGCAGGCGGAATTCGCGAGCGCGGACCTCGCAAAGAGGCGCAGCGCCGCCGGCGGACGATAGGACGGGTGGGTAAGGTGGCGGATCAAATCGAAGTCAAGAACGTCAGCTACGAATATACGGTCGACAGCGGCCGCGTATTGGCGATCAAGGATAAGGCCGCCGCCAAGGCGCTCATCGAGGTGCTAACCTCGCCGGCGGCCAAGGAGAAGTTCAAGGCAGTCGGTTTCACAGTCAGCTGAAGGGAGCAAGGCATGACGCCGATCAGGACGATCGCGTTCGTCGGCCTCGGCAACATGGGCGTGCCGATGGCGGCGCAGTTGCGCCAAGGGGTTCACGCTCGCGCTTTGCGATCGGCGGCCGGAGGCCGCGCGCGCATTTGCCGCTGCGCATGGCGGCCGCGCAGCGGCGACGCTCGTCGATGCCGCGCGCGATGCGGACGCCGCCATCACCATGCTGCCGGACGATACGGCCGTTCGCGACGTCGTGCTGGGGGAGGGCGGCTCGGCGTCGGCGTTAGCGCCCGGTACGATTGTTATCGACATGAGTACCTCCGATCCGCGCGCCACGGTCGAGATCGGTGCCGAACCGCCAAGCGCGGCATTCGCTTACGTCGATGCGCCGGTGATGGGCGGTGTCGTCTTCGCCAAGGACGCGACGCTCGACGTGATGGTGGGCGGCAGCGACGCCGATATCGAGCGTTGCCAGCCGGTCTTTTCGGCCGTCGGCCGGCAGGTGTTCCGCTGCGGCGCGCTCGGCTCGGGCCACGCGCTCAAGGCGCTCGCCAACTACGTCAATGCCGGCGCGCTGGTGAATCTGATCGAGGCGCTCGCCATCGGGCGAAAATTCGGGCTCGACAGCGAGATCATGGCGGACGCGCTGGTGCATATGTGCACCGGCCGCCAGCATCCGCTCGAAAAGAAAGTGATACCGCAGGTCCTTACGCACAAATTCGCGACCGGCATGGCGCTCGGCCTGATCGCCAAGGATGTGTCGATCGCCGCCAAATTCGGTCATTCGATCGGCGCCATGACCCCGCTCGCCGACCGCGTTTGCGATATCTGGAAAGAGGCCGAGGCCAAGATCGGGGCGCAAGGCCGATCAAACCGAAGTTGCCCGCCTGTGGGAAGAAGGCAACGGAATACGGCTCTAGAGATCACAGGGAGGAAACAATGACCAAATTTGCTCTGCGACGAAAGACCGCTCGCTGGCCGACTGGCTGTCCTGGGCGCGCGAACGCGCGGACGCATGCGATCCGTTACTGATGGGCGCCAAGCGGATCTTTGCCGACATCGACGAGATCCATTCCTGGACCTATCGCGACTGAACAGGCATCCCCCTGCCCGTTCCATAAGCTGATGTTATGCGAATCGGAGTTGAAATTTTATACAGACGGCCCAAAGCGGCTGATGTTGGTCTCGAAGATAAAGATCAAGCCTTTCGGCAGCAGTTGCAGCTCCGTTGATGACGGACTTTACCGTCTCGGCAATTTTTTCCCGCGCTTCGCTCATATTCATTTGCGAGCGAACCAGGCCAGCCAAACCAACATCGAGATGTGTTGGCATTCGATCAACCGTCGCTGGGTTAGCTGAGATTTTGATGGTCGGCGCAATGGGATGGCCTAACGGATTACACGATCCCGTCACAAAGCAAATGGCGTGTGCGCCGCCCGCTGCAAGCGCAGTAATGTTTTCGACCGCCGCAGCAGGCGCGTCCATCATCCAGACCCGGGTGCTGCGCGGGTTTCCCCGTAGCCGATCACCCCCATGATCGATCGTCCACCGGTCTTTGCCAAAGCACCTAGCGACTTTTCTTCGATAGAGGTTAGCCCGCCTGCCAGGTTATCGGGCGTGGGATTTGTGCCGGCCAAATCGACACCGTGCTCCATCGCAAGCCTGTTGTAAGCTTCCACTGTCGCGATCAGTTGTCGCGCCACTTTTGGTGAGGCCGCTCGCTTACGGAGCAGGTCCTGAGCGCCCAAACATTCGACAGGTTCGGAAAACACCGCAGTCCCGCCCTTGTCGACCAGCCAATCGGTGAAAAGGCCAAGCGCCGGATTGCCAAACAAGCCTGAGGTCGTGTCGGACCCTCCGCATTCCAGTCCGATGATCAATTCGTCCGCCTTCAGAGGCCTCCTTTCAGCACGATCGGCCTCAGCTTGCATCGCCCTAAGAATTTGGCCGCCCTTTAAAAGGCTGGGCTCAATACCTCCTTCGTCCAAGAACGACAAGTTCTCCACGCGGCGCGGCCTTCCGCAAGCCGCGCGATGCGTTCGCTGCTCTCCGGCTCGAAGGATACGATCAAGCAACCAGCAACATTCGGGTGCGAAGCAAGGCCCGCCATCGCGCGCAGCGTAATATTGAAATCATCACCCATTTGACCGCGGCCATAACTTGCAGGCAGACAAACCACGCCTGGATTTAGCGCCGCCAATTGCCGCGCAAGCGGATCGACGTTGTCAGCCGCAGCCTGGATGACAACGAGGTTCCGTATTCCTTTTCGCCCGTCTTCACGCGGATAGCCGGTCAGATCGTCAGTCCACATTCCGTGACTTGTCCTTTGATTCAATCCTCAGGCGGTGCTTACACCCGCCTCTTTTGCTGCCCCGAGGAGCTCCTCGAGATCACTCTTGGACAACGGGATTTCGTCTCTCAGACGCTCACGCCGCAACTGCCATCGGCGTTCGCCGGGATAGCGGATCTTTTCAGCGTCCTCCGCAGTCGGCAAACCGCAGAGACGACCGAGCATCTCGTCGAGGCGCCGGACATATTCCGCTTCGCCGATCGCCGTTCCAATATCGATCGCAATCATGGTGTGAGCCGTGCCCTCCGGCGTATTGGGGGCTGCCTCTTTTGACGAGACTTGATCAGCAAAGGCCCCTCCGGCCAGAACTCCCGTCATTGCCTCAAGTGCAACCAGCAATGCGAAGCCCTTGTTGCCCCCAAACGCCAGCAAGCTTCCTTCAAGTGCCGGTCTGGCTGCAGGATCGCGCGTCGGATATCCCGCCGCGTCCTGCGCCACATCAGACTGCAGAGCTTGGCCAGATTTTGCGAACTCAACAACGTTGGCGCGCGAAGTCACGCTTGTTGCCAGATCCATTTCCAGAAACGCATCCTCGCGCCCCGTCGGTGCCGCAATTGCCAATGGATTATTGCTTAGAAGAGCCTTCGTCGCGCCTTTGGGCCCCACGCAAACCTGACCGTTCGACGTCACGATTCCAATCTGACCGTGCTCGGCGATCAACGTGGCGTAGTAGCCGGCAAATCCGAAGTGGTTGCTGTTGCGCACGATCGCAATAGCAACGCCGGATAGCCGCGCAGCCTCGCTTACTGCCTTCGCCGCTTCTGTCGCTACATAGTGTCCTATTGCGTCGCGCCCATCGATCATGAGCAAGGCACCGCGCTGTTCTATTGCGGGCTGCGCCTTAGGATCCACGCCCGCAGATCGGATACGGGCAAGGGATGGACGCAGCCGTCGCAGACCGTGAGTTTCCACGCCCCGTAGGTGTGCTTCGCTAATAGCGGAAGCCATGGCGTCCGCGGCAGCAGCGTGTGCGCCCGTGGCAAGCAGGCTCTCGCTAATCTTCCGGCGAATCCAATCGGCCCGAACCAAATTCACGCGCCGGTGTTTTTGCTGCAGAGACGGGTGACAGCGCGCTTCGCATATTGTGCGAATGCACGTGATCGCCAAGCTTTATATCTGCCGTAGCGATGCCTATGGGATAGCCATAACGGATTATCGGCGAGCCTTTTGCAAGATCCTTAATCGCTATCTTGTGGCCAAACGGGACCTTCTGCCGCGAAGAAACATTCAGAATAATCTCGTCCGATGAATTCAGCGTCACCATTACTGGGACCGCTGCGTCGACCGCAGCAATGGCAGCGGCAACGTTGTCATTTGGCGACAGTAGAATTGCACGCACGGAGTTCACAGCCATTTTGACGTGGATTTCGGCGAGAGCGAAGGCCTTGGTGCCGGCATCGACGACTTCGGAATAGCGCGAAAAGAAAAGATACCCGCTAACCGTTGCACGAAGCTCTTCGGCCACTTCGAGCGTGTGAATGTCTACCATCTCGCCCAGCAGCTCGCCTTTTTCGATGCGGCGCCCCAGATCGTCGGGCGAAGCAAATCGCGATTGCAAAAAAACCGCCTACGGACGGGTTGACCTCAAACCGACTTTTGACATTGAAGAGAAGCTGTTTCTTCGCCGCGGCTTCCTGTGCCGGGATCATCCCAAGTGCCGCCATGACCGATCGCAACCCAGCCACGGTTTGGGCAAGATATAAGCTCTCGGTTTGCGCGCCGAGATACACACCGCCAATTTCCGGGTCGGCCGTCGGCACGCCCCTGCCGTTGCAATAGCGCGCGGCGGTGCCGGCAAGATTATTGGCGTGAACAAACGACGTATTGAACGCCCGGCAGAGCTTGAGCGATTGCTCGTATACCGCGCTGTTGGCAGAAGCGTCGAGATCGGCACGGCTTTGAAGCCGGCCGCCCAGCCCACCACAATGCATGTCGATTAACGCATCAACGTGATCGAGCAGATTGACGGTTATGGCGCCAGCCAGCTTTTGAGTGAGATTTCCCTGCGCCGAGCCGGGGAAGACCTCATGAAGATCCGTCTTACCGTGCTGCTCGGGTGTCTGCCGATTGAAGACGGTGACTGCCAACGGATTGGCGACGGGGATAGCCGCAGTACGACCGGATAGCGTCGTCGTATCGATGGAATTGAGAAGCGCGCGTACAGCCATAAGTGGAAACGTTTCATCGCCGTGGATCGTCGTCAAAATACCGAGCGTGGGACCGTCTTTATGCCCAGTCAGAATATGCAGGCCAAGGCGGAGATCGGCGCCGGACGCTAGCCTTGTCACCTCGATCGGGGTGTACTGGCGTCCCGGTTTCTACTTTTTTTTCAGTAAGCGGAGATTGCATAGTGGCCATGGTCTTGTCCGATCGATATTTCCTAGATCAGCATTCGTTTGATGGTGCGGCCGCCATTTCTACAAGATCAGCGGCGCGCGCTTCTGCTTGTCCACGAAATTGACACGTACGTTCATTTCGGCAAATGCGCAGAAACCAACTTTGGGTCGACTCCGCAAGGCCGTACTGTCGAAATCCTTAGACCAGTCAATCGGCGCTTTGAGAGCGCCTTTCTGGACCATGAATTTTGCGAGCTCATTCATGTCGTTGACAAACCCGTCATCGAACGCCATTCCGTAGCGTATCAATTTGACAACGGAAATTGACCGGTTGGGGTCGCCCTGTACTGCAGCCGCCCAAATTTTCGTCGCTTCATCCGGGCTCGAGTTGGTAAATTCAATTGCCTGATTGACTGCGCTGACTACCTTCTGAACTAAATCCGGATGCTCCTGCTGAAAACTTCTGGTGACGTTGAGAACAATCCGATTATTGGCGAGCCCCTTGGCGTTCGTTATAAGTTTGATGTCCTTGCCCGTATCTATCGCACGTGTGGTGAAAGGAGCGAGCCAGGCAAAAGCGTCGATATCTCCACGCACTAAGGAAATCACCATTTCGGGCGGAGCGAGGCCGACAATATTGACTTCCGATGGCGAGACTCCGCCGGAAGCAAGATACCGATAAAGCAAGAACTCGCCGGTAGACCCCAGCGCAGTTGCGACTTTGCGGCCACGCAGATCCTGTGGGGTATTGATGTCTTTTCTTCCCTGATGATGCCAAAAATTTCGGTATCGGACGACGTAGGGGCAAGACCTATGACATTGCCGGCCTTCCACATTGCCGCGGACGGTAAGTCCCCCGCTGAAATGAAATCGCCTCGCCCGGCTCGCAATGCTCCAGCCGCCGCAACTGACGCGTAAACAGCGACCTCAGCATCTAGCCCTTGAGCGCTAAAATACCCCTTCGCCTTGGCGACCTGTAGCGAACCCAACGCCTGCTTGTGCCGCTGAAAATTCTGATTTTCGCATTGCCGCGTTCGCCATTGTCCCGGCAAACGCGATAGTCGCCATTACAACAGCAGACACCAGTGTCTGATGTCCGCGCGCCGCAAAGTCCATGTCTTGTACATTGTGACACCTCCCAGTTGTTTTTGTGCGAACGAGTTCAAAAATTCACCACTCTATATGTTGACTTGGTATTCACGTAACGCCTCATCGTCCGATCGATTGCGAGCTTGAACTCGCCATCAATCATCGCCCCAATACGCCGGTCGTGACCAACCAACAAACATGATGTCCGTTCGGAGCAGCATTCGCGACTGCATGATCAGATAGCCGATGCCGAATTGGCCCGATCATTTCTGCGGCAACGATGCCCATGAACGCGAAGCCAAGCGCACGCGCATTCCGGTCAGGATGTACGGCACGGCCGATGGAATTATGATGCGACGAAATAGTTGCTGTCGCGACGCGCCTAGACAACGCGCCGCATTGAACCGGATGTTGGGTGTTGCGGAGACGCCAGCCGCGGTGTTCATGATCATAATTATCACGACGCCGTAGAAAATTATGGAATAGCGCGGACATATCGCCTATGCCGAACCAGATGATCGATAGCGGCACGAGCGCTACCGGTGAGATCTGGACTTATCAACTGTAGAAGGGCTCAGCAAATTGCCTGACAATTGTTATCCGCCCTATCAATGCGCCGGTCAGGATCCCAAGAATGCAGCCGGCCAGATAACCGACCAAGACACGCTCGAGACTTACGCCGACATGGACGAACAAGTCTCCGCTCCTGATCATCCCGGTTGCGGTCTTAAAGGTGTCTGACGGTGACGGCACCAGGTCCGGATATGTGAAGCTCCGCCGCTAATAATGCCCAGCAAAAGATCGCGACAGCGATTGACACCGTTGCGATAGCCGCGTGCCGCAGAATATTGTGAACGTTAGTTGGCATAGAGCGATGATCCGACCTCTGCTTCGAGCGAAGCCTCAATCTGCCAAGATCTTCGAGACTGCGCCGTCGGTGAGCCTGCGCGGGTAGCTCTGATCGATTTTGAATTCGTCTTTAATTGTCGAACCCGGTCCACGACGCATGACCGCGACTTTTTGCGCCAGCAGCACGGCTTCATTAACGTCATGCGTGATGTACACGACCGTCATGCGGTATTGCTGCCAAATTCGCAGCAACTCCTTTTGCATGATCCGCTTGCTGATGGCATCGAGGGCGGCAAAAGGCTCGTCCATCAACAGTATTTCCGGTTCGAGTACCAGAGCGCGCGCGAGTTGACAGCGCTGCTTCATTCCACCTGAAAGTTCGTACGGGAATTTGTGGGGATGTTCCTTCAGCCCAACCAAGTCGAGATAGCGGCCATTGCTCGCTGGCCGCCCCTGCACTCGAGAAACCCTGGACTGACAGCCCAAATTCGACATTCTGATGCGTTCGCAGCCATGGAAACAGGGCGCTTGAGGCGCTCCAAACCATGACGCGTTCGGTGCCCGCATCAACAATCCTTTGCCGGTCCATCGGCACGACGCCGGAATCGGGCTGTGCAAATCCCGCGATTAGATTGAGGATCGTGGATTTCCCGCACCCACTTGGGCCGAGTAGGCAGTAAAACTCACCACGGCGGACTTTCATCGAGGCGTTTTCTAGCGCGCAATACTCGTTGGCACGCCCCTTATTGAACGTCAGCGAGACATTCTCCACTACTAATTCTTCCCAAATAGCGCTATTCCTTTGTGCGTAGAACAGAATGCAAGTCAGTAGTCCGCTCCCTCGAAGTGATGTCTTGGACAGATGTCACTCGTCAAACCCCCACGCACTAAATTCCAACCTGTTCAATCCACCTTTAGAATTCTGCGGCTATGCCGAGACAGTAAGGCGGTAACTGACGCGGTCCGCTCGATACGTGAGTAAGAACCCCGTTAATACCGGTTCGTTGTCTTTGGTGAGGAAGGTCATACGCCGCACAAGAACTGGGCTTCCAACCTTGACCCCGAATACCCTCGCCTCTCGGCGATCGGAGGCGCGCGCTTCGATATCCATCTCGCCATGCGTCAACGGTATTTTTTCACGATTGCGAAGAAAATCGACGAGCGACGAAGTGGTGACATCCTGTCTGATCAAACGGCGGCAGCAATCCGCCCGGATGTACCGATCATCAACCGCTACCAAATTCTTCTTCTGAATCGTAGCCGCTGGATGTAGACAAGCTGGTTCCGGATCGGACGTTGAGCCGCTCGCCGACATCCTTGTCGGCCCGAACCTTTTCGAACGCCGCAACCCGCACATCGAATTTTCCCGCCTTCTGCGTCCACGCATCGAGAAAGCTGTTGAGCGTCAGTTTTTCGCGGAACTTTTTCGGCCGAACAAACGTCCCGACACCCTGAATACGATAAAGAACGCCGGCGTCGACGAGCTCGTCGACCGCACGGCGGACCGTGATGCGACTGACGCCAAACCGCTCCGACAGCTGCGCATCGGATAACGCGAGTTCAGCCGAGGGCGGGTTGTCGCGGATCAGTTCCTCAATTCCAGCCTGCACCTGGCGATATAACGGCATGCCAGGAAAGAACTGGGCGGGTTTGACATCGTGCATGGCGAAAAGTATTGAGTTGTTATAACATCATGTCAACATAATTCGCGGAGTAGTCCATGAAGAAGGAAATTGTTCACACCGGGGATGCCGCCACCACTGGAGCGCCGTTGGTGCAAGCAGTGAAATTTGGCAATCTTGTTTTCTGTTCTGGGCATCCCGCGCGATGCCAAGCAAGGTAACAAGGTCGTCGAAGGTGGTTTCCGCGAGCAGGCCACGCAGGCGTTGAAAAATCTCAAATCGGTGTTGGAGGCTGCCGGCAGCGGGTTCGAACACTGCCTGAAGGCAACCTGTTACATCATGAACTTCGATGAGAATTTGCCTGTTCTCAACGAGGTCTGGGTGGCGCATTTCGGAAATAATTTGCCGGCGCGGACCGCTCTGGGTGTGGCGAAGTTGCGCGAAAACTACATGCTCGAAATCGAGATGACGGCTTACGTTCCCTGATCATATGCTTGGCTACAATGTCAGAACAAAATCGAACGCGGTCTTCGTTCTGCGGAGGTGGAAATCATGTATCTAAGAATTTTGCTGGCGTTGATGGTGCTTGGCGGCGCTGTCGCATCCACCAAAACCTCTGCGACAGAACTGGCCGGCCCGCCCTGTCACATTGGTCGTCACGTTCGCCGCGGGAAGTGGCGATGACGTGCTGACTCGCATCATTGCGCCTCATCTTTCCGAAATCCTTGGACAGCAATTCGTGGTCGAGGACGTCGGCGGCGCCGGCGGGATGAACGGGACGAGCCGCGTCGCACGCGGCAATCCTGACGGATACGAAGCGGTGGTTGGCGGTACCGGTACTTTCGCGGCCAATCAGACGCTGTACAAGCACCCAAGCTACAACGCCCTCACGGATTTTACGCCGGTTGGCTTGGTTGCGGAGCAGCCGCTGATCCTGGTATTACGCGTAAGGATTTCCCCGCCGACAATCTCCAGCAATTTATCGCCTACACCAAGACCAATCACGCCAATCTCGATTTGTTCGGCGGCACAGGCTCCGCAACGCATCTCGGTTGCGTGCTGCTCAACTCTACGCTTGGTGTTGACGTAACCCACGTGCCTTACCGTTCCACCGCTCTCGCCGTTCAGCAGATATGATCGCTGGCCGCATTGACTATGCCTGCCCCATTGCCTCCACGGCGCTGTCGCAGGTTCAGGCGCAACAGTTGAAGGTGATCGTCATCCTGACAAAAATGCGCTCGCCGATTTTGCCCGGCTCGCCGCTGATGCCCAGGAGGAAGGGGATTGGACAATTTCGAAGCCTACATCTGGAAGGGCATTTCCGCCCAAGGGTGCCTCCCGCACCCGTTGCAAAGCTCAACGACGCACTCGGAAAGGCATTGGACAAACCCGAGGTGCAGAGCCGTCTTCAGCAAATCGGCGGCGAGGTCGTGGCCCGGGACAGACGGTCACCCGAGTATCTGCGTGAGTTCGTCACGCGCGAAATTGCGAAATGGGCGGTTCCCATCAAGGCGGCCGGCATAACGATCGACTGAGCGCGAACTAGCCACTGTTTGTATAGTGCGACGGCGCTTCGCGATTGGGCGGACTTCGGGTCCCTCCGCACACATACAAAGCGCAATTCCATACCCCCGCCCATGGGGATGTCGCCCATAGAGAAGGAATTGCCCGCTCGAAAGGTTTGGGCTGTCAGGGTTCGAGACGAAATATCCCAGCTTTCTGGTGGGATGCAACGCAGAGCAGAATTAGCACGGGCAATCATAAATACGCCGAGCATTATGCTCCTTGACGAGCCTTTTCGTGGCCTTGACGCCATGACCAGAGGCTTGATGCAGGCATATTTGCTTAAGCTTTTTGAAGAACAGCAAATAACAACCTTGAGGAGGGTATTTACCTAGCTGATGTTTTGGTCGTGCTATCCGCCTCGCCAGCAGCAGTGCGAAGCATCATTGAGGTCGATCTCCCCCGTCCGCGCGATTTCAGGATGTTGGCGAGCGCCCGCTTCGCAGAGATACACAAAGAGGTGTTGCGCGCTCTTTCCGCACGCGACTCAACAGGAACTCGCGCGCGTGAACTAGGCAAGACGCGATCAGCCAGTTTTGTCAGGCAAAAATACTGCTCGGCGATCGATCGGGCTCATTCCATAATCATTGTACGAATTGAGTTCGAATTGTGAGTAGTCCCCCTGCCTGTTTGTTGGCATTGTGGCGGCGGCGCGCGCGGAAAGTTTATTTGTCAGTCGGACGGCATAACAGAAGAGGCGGCGGCGTGCCCCGCAAGACGCCCCGACGTAAAGGCCCAGCCCAAATGGTGCCCATGACCTTCAAGTAGAAGTCCGCTCTGACCGTTGGAGCCGGCAGCATATAAACCCGGAACGACGCGACCGTCTCTGTCCAGCACCTCAAGACCAGCTCCACACTCTTAGTCCGCCGTCCGTTAGCACGATCCAAGCCTTGGCCGGCCCAAGTGCGTGAAATGGTGGCCTCACGACCGGGGCAGACCAACTGGCAAGTTTGCATTGTAGTCGTTAACAGTTCTTCGCAGCGTGTCACCCGGAATGCCGAGCCGCGCGGCAAGTTGCTCAATAGTGTCGGCGCGCGCGTAGATATCCTTGCGACTGCGGCGATAGTCCGGAAGGTATGCGTAAGCTACGCCTGGCGCTGTTGATATGAAGTATGGCCAGGCACTGAACTTCTTCGCAACCGAATCGTCCATGATGATGAACGAGATTTTGTCGGTTGCCGTATTGCAGATCCGCGGCCTGTTCCGCTCGTCGACAAGCGTTTGCCGAGTTGATCGACAAGAATTGCGCCCTCTTCAAATAGTTTCGCTGTGGGCGAAGTGTTTGTTGTGACGAACATCATAAAGAACTGACGGTATCCAGTGGGCAAAGAACACGCATGCCGTCATACGGCACTGGCGAAAAAATCTTAGCGGCGGCATACGCTGAACGAAATTTTTCCGCTGTGGTGCGATAAAGCGAATTTCTGGACCAAGCATCACCTGACCCATGACAATTTCGCCGCCGACCGCGACTCCCATAAGGTGCCCGTCTCCATTGCTGTTAGGATTAATTCCTTCGACGTCGGCTACCTCGTTGCCGCCGAAGCGGTGCTTGAGTTCCGCGTTCGAGCTATAGTCACCAGCCGCCAATATGACTTCGTATCGCGCAGTCGCCGTGAATGCGCCGTTCTCGCACGACACGCCCGTTATGCGCCCGTTCGCCTGCACAAGACTGCTAGCGCGACAATTCATCCGGAATTGAACACCAGACTTCCGGCACGCGCGCGCGAGGTGATACACGTACGACCGCGAATGTGGGATGATGTTGTGCATCCGGGGTTGAGTATGCGGCGGCTCTGGCATCGGACCAATAAAGACGACGCCCATTTCGGCAAGCTGACGCACGGTTTCAGTGACGTTGTCGACAAGGAGCTTACGAAGTTCGAGATTGTCAGTGCGCGCGGCAATGGGCTGCGCCAGTTCCGCAAACTTGCCCATATCTTCGAAATGGCCCTTCGGTCCGTCTTCAATTCCAGCCTTCTTTTGGAGTGCAGTCCCGGTTGCCGTCACTGAACCGATCGATCGGCCCGTCGTGCCAAGCAGATAGGGCATTTTTTCAATGACAAGAACTGAACGCCCCAACCGACGGGCCTCGAGCGCGGCGGCAAGCCCCGATCCGCCGCCGCCAACCACCACGACATCGAAAGCCTCATTCATCACGGCACCAATTATCGCGGGCTTATTTATAACTATCTAGTTACAATGCCAAGGTTGTGTAAACATGGCAAGGTTACGCTCTCGTTGAGTAACGCTAAGAGGTCATAACTTGCACCCGGGCGACTAGAGGACATTGGAAATGAATACTGACAAGACCGCTGCACGAAGTGCGGCAGGTCGCAGCCAAAGTGGGCGCCTTTGGTCGCCCGCCAGCGAATTAAACGCGCGGGGCCAACCTTGAAACGTGATCCAAAACGCTCAAGCAGCGCGATCCTGCAGGCTGCGATCCGAGAATTTGCCGAGAAAGGATTGGACGGGGCACGTGTTGATGTCATTGCGCGCCGTGCGGGCATCAACAAACGGATGCTCTATCATTATTACGGTGACAAGGACGCTCTCTACCTTGCAGTACTCGAGGATGCCTATCGGTCGATCCGCAGGGCTGAGACAAGACTTGATCTCCGGCATCAAACGCCTGAAGAGGGCATCCGGCAGCTCACACTCTTCACCTGGAACTATTACCTTGAGCACCCGCATTTCATGAACTTGCTGGCAACAGAGAACCTCCAGCGAGCGCGTTATCTGAAAAAGCTCGCCGGGATTCCGACGTATCTCTCGGTTTGATGTACGAGCTCGACAATGTCCTTAAGACGGGAGCGGCAAAAGGTGTTTTTAAAAAGAATCTTGATCCGGTCCGTATTTATATTACGATCGCGGCGCTCGGCGCTTCATCTTTCTAACCGATTCACACTTTCTACCATATTCGCACGCGATCTGGATACTCCTGAGAACATCGCCAAATGGGGCCAGCACATCGTTTCGGTCGTACTTGCCGGCGTCAAGGCGTGATGCTGAGCAAATTAGCAGCCCTCGCGCCCAAAATCAGATTGGGCAATTGAACAAAGATCTAAACATAGGCACCGACGCGCGAAAGCCCTCTTCCACGGTTCCACCGTCTGGGCAATAAATGTTTTCGAAACTGATCGCGCCCTCAAACCGCGTGGCGGCAAGTTGATTGGCCAATGGATGAAAAAACGCGCTCATATCTCCGGCGCCGAGCGGACAACAATCGATTGTCGAGCGGCACGGGTAGGATCGCACATCCTTGATATGTAGGTGCCCAAGAACACCGGCAGCGAAGTTGCCGATACCTTCCGACGGCGCTTCACCGCAGTAGAGACAGTTGGCGGGGTCCCAGAGGATTTGCAGATGAGGCGAGCCGATCGATTCGACTAGCCGGTTGCCCATATGAGCCGAATTGACGAGCCCTGTGAGGCTGGTCTCTACCATCAAGATGATACCGGCCATCTCGGCCAGTTTAACGGGAATGCGAAATGCGTCGACGAAGCGGTCCCACGTCGAGCTATTGTTCCAGATGCTTGGACCATTGCGGCTGTAAGCAGCACGCCTCTTTGCGTTTCGCACTCATAACGCGAATTGCTGGTGCTCGAAGTTTGTGCGCGATCTCGATACAATGCTTAAGTCGATTGATCTCGGCCTGGAATGCGGGTTCAGTTATCTGCAAAGTCGATACGGGCAGACCCCCGAATAATTTGGGTGATATGCACGCAACGTCGATATTATAGCGTTCAAGCAGCCGCTGGACTTCGGCAATTTGGGCGTCTCCGACAGCGTCGATCCGGTAGCCAGAGGTCTTGAATTTCACAGTTGGCGAGCCTCATCTCCGCTAGGACGGCCAAAGCGCGGCCGAAATCCTGGCTGAGCCCGTCGGAGCAATGGCGCAAAGCCTCATGTTCCGGCCCCGGCGCTTTCTGTCGAGCCCAAGAACTGCGGCAGCCGGTAAGCGATGCAAGCGGTGTCTTTGAGTAGCGCTGCGCGTTCAGATGTTGAATAAGCTGCCGTAGCCCGCTTAAATGCGTTCCATAAAACGACGTAACTATGAAATTCCTTTTCCGGCGGAAAATTGCTTCCGCACATGCATCGATACGCTCCGAAAAGTTCGATGCATGTCTCGATGTATGGCTGCCAGGCATTGGCCATTGCAGTCGAACTTGGCGATGCACTGCCGTAGTTCAGATCGACCCACTTCATGCCGCTCATTTTGACGAAGACATTGGAGCATTGTGCAAGTTCGCAGAGCTGAGTGCGCCAATATGCGAAAACTTCAGCCTGCTTTCCCGCGAAGGGCCCGACCCCCATAGGTACACCATAGTGATTGAGGACAATCGTGAGATCCGCAAACGCTTTTGCGAAAGCGATCAGTTCCGGTAGTTGCGTGTGATAGACGTGAATGTCGAGTGACAAGCGTAGTTTTTCGAGACAAGCCGGCACCGCGACGGAAGTCTGGATTAATCAACATATGGGGCGAAGCCTGGATAAAGTTCTGCCGCCAGCGCTGCGGGTAGTAATTTTCGTGCCACGCACAACGAGCCCGGACTCCGCGGAAACGCCCGCCACCGGCGGCAATATGCGAATCGAGAGCTTCTTCAACCTGATCACCCATCAAATCGACGGCGCCGACAATCCCGGCACAGGCTCGGCACGAGCCGTAGCGATCGCTAGCGAACATCGCCGCGACGCCGTTGAGGAATTCCGTTTCTCCGACGGGCGCTAGGTGATGGGGCCCCTCCCGACGGTACATCGTATTTCTTTGATGGCGACGCTTGCCACGATGTTGTGACCTGAATAGATGTCCGTGAGGAATTCAGGTACTAAATATCGGACGCCGCCAATCGGATCCCGAATATGGTGATGCGAGTTGCTAAATGATGAGCAATTCAGGTTCGAGAGGTTTCTCTACTAGATGCTGCGGCCAACCATCCGAAGGTTCTTTGACCGTAGGCACCTAGCGCTCCCTGACCGGCTGATGCGTTTCTCAGCGCTGAAAATCAGCGTTTATTTCGCGGTATCTTCCCGCAGGAGAGACTGCCACTGCGGAATTTCTCTTTGGCGATAAGATTGCCGAATTCCTCAGAGGAGTTGGCAACGACCGTAAGTCCACGCGCACTCAAAGCAGATTGGATGTCCGGCATTTTCATTGCGGCAACGATGTCGGCGTTCAGTTTTGATACAATGTCCGGCGGCGTACCTACTGGAGCGAGAACACCAGTCCACGTGCTGACGTCGAAGCCAGGCAGGTCGGCTGCTTCGGCTACGGTGGGCACGTCCGGCAACGCGGTCGACCGCGTCGCCGTCGTGACTGCGAGCGCTTTAATCGAACCGGCTTTGACTTGAGCAATGCCGCCGCTCAGCGCTGTAATGGTGATAGGGATCTGATTGCCAAGCAGTGCCGTCATTGCGGCGGCCGAGCTCTTAAAGGGAATGTTGACGAGCTTCATCCCCGTCCGCTTCATGAGCAGCGCCATCGACATGTAGGATGGGCTGCCCGGCCCGACAGAAGCGAAGTCAAGTTCATTCGGCTTTGATTTTACCAATGCAATCATGTCCTTGAGCGAGTTGGCCGGGAAGTTCTTGGAGGCGACGATCAGACCCGGCGATTTTGCTAGTTGCGTGATCGGAACGAAGCTCTTTATCGGATCGTAGTTCAATTTCATCAGGCTCTGGGGTCGTCGTATGATTTGGCGTGATAACGGCAAGCGTGTACCCGTCGGCAGGCGAATGGGCGACGTAGTCCGTCGCAATTGTGCCATTGGCGCCCTCGCGGTTCTCAACGATGACGCTCTGGCCCCATTTGTCCGACAGTTTCACGGCGAGCAGCCGCGCGGCAACATCGGGAAGATCGCCAGGCGCAAATCCGACTACGAGACGGACGGTGCGCGTCGGATAATCCAACGCGCTTGCATTAGTGATGGCGTAACATGATAGAAAGGCAAGACACAGCGCAGCTCGCGCAGACCTTTGCCAAATACCGAATTTAGAGACATGCGCTCCTCCCTTTACGGTTATCGTTCAGGCGTCTGTCAAACCTCTTGGAATAACCTGTCCTGTTCTTTGCGAAGTTGGAACAGGCGGCTTCTTTCGGGAATTTCAACATCGGCCCCGCAGATGATTGCCCCTGCGGCAACGTCACGCCGCATCCGATCATTGGCCGCGAGGTAATATGGCATTGGCGATCAGGTGCCAGAGCACGTGCCGGCAACAGTATGTGGTCGAGGCCCTCCACGGTATGGCGATTGATGCGTGAGGCACCTTCTCACGCCGCCCATCGCCAGCATTTCGCCAGCCTTCAGGTTGTGCGTTGCGCGCGCGAGCAGATCAACCCTTTGCCGCACGTCGGTACCGCCGCTTGAAATACCCAGATATTTCGTCGTCTGCGCAGTCAATGCAGCTTCGACGCCGAGCAAATGCGTGGGATGCAGAAGCAGCAAATAACGGCCATCTGGGCTTGCTGCCACTCCACGGCCCGCGAAGTGGTGGCTTGTCTCTGGATCCGCTAATTCAATGACTGCGAACACAAATCCGGGAAATCTCATTTCGGAGGGACTTCGAAGGACATTGATGATATCGACTGCACGTTGGTGGACGAGCACTCGCCCTCGGATTTCGGCCGGAAGATCGTCGGAATTTCGGAATTCTAGCGACAGGTGCATGCAATTCGGGCCGGTCTGGTAAGAATCCGGTGTGGTTGGCGACAAGACCGATTTCGCACAGGTCGGCTATTCGCGTTCTGCCGAAGCCGATGCTGTGTCGAGCCTGGATGCAACGAACGACCGCGTTCGGGTCAAGAGTTGCACCTTGACCAAATCCGGTGCCGGCGCGTGTCTCGCCCCATGCCGAGATCTCTCCGGTCTCTTCGTTCCAGAGATGTCCGCTTGCCCGCCTTGCCGATGGCGATAACTTTCAGTCCCAGCCTGTCGGCCCACGTCAAAATCTCCACGAGCACCGATGGCTGATCACCATTAACAATAGTATGTACGAGACCCGCGGCTGCAGCCGCCGTCCTCAGCAGCCGGGCCGACGATGCTTTCAGCCTCTTTGGTGACAATAACCGTGTGACGGCCTTGCTGATGAGCGGCATCAATTGTCATTGCCGCTGCTTCAGCGTGCCCGGTTGCTTCGAACACCACGTCGATTGGCGCTTCGGCGACCAGTAGCGAATCCTCGACGACGACAGTCGCCCCGGACTTCATTGCCATCATCATCATGCTGCGGCTACTGCAGATGCGGATCGCTCGTTGATCCCAGCCCGCTGCTGCGAGGCGATTGCACGCGCGCTCAACGTCGAGATCGCAAACGACAGATATGCGCACATGTCGCAGTGGCGGGCTTGACCGAGAAACGTTGCGCCGAATCTGCTGACACCCACCAATCCGACGGAGATAGGCGGTTGCGTCGACAAGCTGAAAAGCGCATCGAAATTCATCGAGCCGTCTCGTCCGGATGTAACTAGATGGTGATATTCTTCCGAGGCCGCGTGGCATGTCAAGAGAGGCCGCTTACGCGCATAACCCTTCGAAATCCCGAAAAATAATCATTTGACAGCCCTGATGACTTGCTCCTTAAATAACTACACAGTTACTACTTTGAGGCCATGAAACCGCTACTTCTTCCCTATAGCGACGGAAGTATTCAGCCCTTCCGCTTCAGCCTCGGCTCGGCGGCAGCACCCCCGGCGCGCCGCAACCCAAACCATTCTTGGAATCGGATTGTCTACGCAGCAGCGCACGTCGTTAACGATAAAGATCTCGCTGGTCGGAATCCCTGGATCGACGCGAACGTAGACTGGGAAGCCACGCTCGCCTACCGCGAGTATTTGTGGGACCTCGATCTGGGCGTTGCCGAAGCGATGGACACGGCGCAAAGAGGCATGGGTCTCGCCTGGGAAAACTCGCTCGAGTTGATCAAGCGGTCGGTCGCAGCGGCTAAGCGGCGGAACGCGTTGGTCTGCTGCGGCGTCGGAACCGACCATCTGCCGGCGCGTGCTGATTTGACACTTGACGATGTCCGACAGGCCTACGAAGAGCAGATCATGCAAGTGGAGGCTATCGGGGGTCGCATCATTCTTATGGCCAGCCGTGCGTTGGCGACGTGTGCCCGTGGCCCCGATGACTATGCCGCTATCTACGACAGTATCCTTGTTCAACTGCGTGAACCAACTATTCTTCACTGGCTCGGCGATATGTTCGATGAAACTTTGTGTGGATATCGGGGTAGCAACGATTTATGGGCTGCGATGGAATATTGCCTTGCAATCATTCACCGCAATGCCAACCGGATTGAGGGCATAAAGGTCTCACTACTATCTCCCGAGATTGAAACCGCCATGCGCCGGCGACTACCGGACGGCATTCGAATGTTCACGGGTGATGATTTCAACTTTGTAGATTTGATTTCGGGTGATGAATTCGCCAAGTCAGACGCGATCCTAGGGGTATTCGATCCAATCGCTCCCTTAGCGTCGCGAGCTCTCACGGCGCTTAGTGCCGGGGACAAACAGAGCTATAAGGAGATTCTTGCGCCCACTATCCCCCTCGCACGTCACATCTTCAAAGAACCGACGCGGTTCTACAAGACCGACGTGACCTTTCTCGCTTACCTAAACGGGCAGTATTACCAGCAGAACCGTTCTGATAATCCGACCGGGCCGGCTGCCGGTGAACTCAAAGTATTCCGTGGCGGTTCCTGGAACGAAGATCCGGAGGTGGCGCGATCCGCCGGACGAAATGCCGGCACACCTGATCGTAAAAGTTATTTGACAGGATTGCGGTGCGCTTGGGACATACATCAGCGTCCACCGTTCAACGTTAGCCGTAGGGGTTCCTACCCTTGCGCGACGAACGTATCATGATTCACGTTCAACGAGATGGAGGAGGCCGGATTATGAGCATGCTGCGAATGGAGACACTAACGACAGTCAAACGAGCGGTAAAGGCGACCGTCATCATGGCGGTGGCTTTGGCGACTGCGAACGTCGCCTGGGGGCTTGATATTCAGGACATTACGCTGGAGTGGACGGAGGCAGGGAGAAAGATCGCCGCGGAACGTGTCGCCAACTGGAAGATCAAGGATGAGATGGTCTTGGTGCCGGCCGGTGAGTTTATAATGGGCAGCGATAAGAAGACGGATCGGCTGGCCTATCGGAGCGAGATCCCGCAGCGGCGCGTCTATCTGGATGCGTTCGAGATCGGCAAGTACGAAGTGACGGCGCTAGAGTACCTCAACTTTGTGCTTGCCACGAACCGCTCGCCGCAATTGGATTGGCGGTATGACGGTGGAAATTTTCAGGAAGCCATGGCGCACCATCCCATCATGCACGTGTCCTGGTACGACGCCAATGCCTACTGTAAGTGGGCGGGCAAGCGGCTTCCGACTGAAGCGGAATGGGAGAAAGCGGCGCGCGGGGTGGACGGGCGGCTCTTTCCGTGGGGCAAAGACTATGCGGGGCCGACCAGGGCGAATTTTGGGAGAACCGGGCTTTCAGGCCCGGTGCGGGATAGACCCGAGCGACTGCTGCTCTATCCTCCGATCATTTCTGTCGACAAGTACGAGAATGCCGTGAGCCCATACGGGCTCTATCAGACGATCGGGAATGTGGCCGAATGGGTCGCGGATTGGTACGATCAGGACTATTACAAAACGGCACCGGATCGAAACCCCAAAGGCCCGGAGACTCGGGACGCAGAAAGCCTTTCGTGGCGGTGGCTGGATGGATAGTACTACGACGATGCGGGTCGCGATGCGGAACGGGACCGATCCCAATACCAAGATCAACTGGATGGGATTCCGTTGCGCACGGGATGTGAATGACTCGGGTCAATCACAGGAGGCAAAGCCTCGGCAGACCAGCTTGCATTAACAAATGCGACTGAGGGCCAAGGTAGAAGCGGTAAATACTATGTCGAGGAATGTCAGTTCCAAGGGAACGAGGCAGAATCTCTAAAAGCCTGTCTTCCTGTGACGAACTCTATCCTCCCCCCAGTGCAACTGTGAAGGTGAGGTCTGCATCCACTCGTCGAACCTTGACTGAGACGCGCTGCCCAGGTGTCGTCCGTTCAATCAAGTAGTTCTTCAGCTGGGCCGCATCGAGAATTTCCTGGTCTTCGATCGCCAGCAAGATGTCGTGTTTTTGAATGCCGGCTTCTTTTGCCGGGTCGGCCACATCCTTTACGGCCATGCGCCACTTGGTCCCATCCTTTACCGAAGTCATGTGAATCCCCATTTTTGAGAAGGTGAGCGGCTTGCCTGTGAGGGCCGCATTCACAATACGCTCGGCAAGTGTCCCTGGAATAGCAAAGGTCATTCGGCTGCAGTGTGCCTGAGTTTCTTCTTTTTCTGTTTGGATAATGGCGTGCATAATCCCGACGATGTTTCCTTGGGCATTAAACAGTCCCCCTCCTGAGTTGCCGCTGCAGGCGGAGAGGTCTGCTTGGATTAAGCGTGTCTCGACGGTTTGGATGAAGGTATTCGTATTTCCAAGGCGGCCGAAGGCCATGGTGGGGCCCCAGCCGAGCGGATAGCCGACGGTGAAGACTTCCATCCCAGGGGCGACATCTCCAGTGGCGAAGAATGCTCCTGCCTGCAGTTTGGATCGATGCGGTTCGGAGACACGGTAGATCACTATATCTATGAAGGAATTGTCACCGACAAGTTCGGCAGGGAGCTCATGGAGATCGTCGGTAAGGATGCGCGCATGCTTTTGGATGATGGCGCCGGTCGAGAGATCGTGTTTCTCAGCAGCGTGTCTGGCTGTAATGATGTAGCCATCTCCCAGGTGAACCCCCGTTCCTCGGACGACGATCTTCCCTGGCCTCTCTGGCGTGCGCTGATCTTGGGTATCCTGCAGGATGCCGACTGTGGCTTGTTTCGCACGTAGAAATGTTTCCTGGCTGAATGAAGTCGGCTCTGCACTGAGCGGAGCCGTGAACATCGTTACGCCGGCAGCAACTACGAACGCCAATAGATGTGAGGAAGGTGAAGCGCAGAAACGACGGGTGTGCATAAATGATCCTTTCGAGCAAAGCCCGCGTAAGAGGACGTTCTCCTATGGTTCGGACTTTTCCCTTCTGCCTGTTACTTCACGGCGGCCATCGCGCACCTAAAGCCCGTCGATTCATTCCGAATCATCGGATCGCTGTCCACGCGGGTAAAGATACGGACTGTGGGAGTCTCGTTTTGCCAGCCGGCTCCTCGAATGACTTTCTTTATGCCTGTCTCCGGGCCTTGGGGGTTTTTTGCCGGGCTCTTTTCGTAATAGGCGGCATCGTACCAATCATTAACCCACTCCCAGACATTGCCGGCCATATCGTAGGCGCCGAACGGGCTTTTGCCCGCTTCATAACTCCCGACGGGCATGAGGGTTTTCTCGCCGATCCACCTTTGATTAAAGTTGAGATGTTTGGCTGTGGGCTCGACATTGCCCCAAGGGAACCGCCGATCGGCGGTGCCCTTAGCTGCTTTTTCCCATTCGGCTTCGGTTGGGAGTCGTTTGTCCGCCCATTTGCAGTAGGCTTCGGCGTCAAACCAATCCACATTCACGACGGGCCGGTCGATTAGTGAGTCTGGGATGGCGTCTCCTTGCCAGAGGTTTCGCGTCGGGTTCTTGGAGTTTTGTGGGACACGATGGCCTGTGGCTTTGACGAACTCCAGATAGCGGCCGTTTGTCACCTCAAATTTATCGATGAAGAAGGTGTCTACATACACATCATGGCGTGGATATTCATCACGCCCACCATCCCGATCGCCTTGTGGAACACCCATCGGGAACGAACCGGCCAGGACCTCGACCATCGGCGCACCATCTTTCGTCGTGGGTGGTGAGAGCAGGGCCTGAGGCGCTTGGTCAGCTGCGAAGAGCAGGGGTAGGTTGAACAGGATATAGACCACCGTCGAAACAAGTATTGGCCAGACATACATCGGTGTGGACTCCTTCTTCAAGATTAGGAACGAGAGTATCGTACCATAAAGAGCCAGCGAGGAGGCACAGCTGTCGGCTCGATTGAGGCAAATCAGACAGGTTCCTCGGGGTTTTCAGTCTAGATGCAAGGTAACTTGCTATCCACATCCTCTGTTCATGGGGTTGCAGCCAGGGGTTTGGGCATCTTGGGCACAAATAGGTGCGGGGGCAGATTGAGCAAGTACTGAAAGATCCTGTGCCTGCTATCCGCAACACAGATATAGAATTGCGAGCCGGTATTGTTGGAGGCCCGCGTGCCATCTCGAGTCGCATCTAGCCCATCGAGACGGTCTGTCTGCACGTTGTCGAGAGCCAAAGTAAGCAATCGTCCGCGCCCTTCTGAGGATTTAGAGTCTCTCATTTATATCGCTTACAATGCGGTACGATGCCGAGGGAAGCATGAAGATCCGGACCATACGAGGACGAATCGTGTTGGCCATAGTATTGATGGGATGTGTCCCACTGTTGATCGGTCTGGTCTTGGCCTATGTGTCAGGGATGCGTTCCCTTCGAGATGTCATTGGAGGAACTTTCCAAACCGTTGCTATTCAAGCTGCCGAGCGCGTGACGATGTTAGTGCAAAACGAGGTGCAAGGGTGCACTTGCTTAGCTCGGCTCTATTGCACGTGTGTCAGCCGGTCGAGGCCGCTAACCAATCCTATCCGGTAAATCGCGACAAAGTGTAGGTTCTCATCAATGAAAGGATGCAGATCTGAGGAAAAAGCCTTGCGAGTGCATTCTAGGGCAATTTATCGGGTGTGACATTGAGTAACTGGAAGTGAGTGATCTTAGCCACTAAAGCGGGGGTTCTCAATTCAAACTGAGGAGAGAGTGATTGCGCGTGGTGGCAAATGATACTGGCGATAGGCACTATTTAGGGAAGGTCTGATTAATTCGATGTTTCAGACAACAATCAGTCAAATTCCCTGTGTTTTCTGCGGTGCTTAGTCGAAATTGTGAATTATTCAGACCTTCCTTAGGCATCGCCTGCATGGGGCTCATGGCCAAATAGTCGTTAACAAACTCATCTCTCTAATCCCCAAGGAGTCTATGGAACTCCCACAGATTCGAAGTTCCTCTCATTCCTACGGTGCTAGGACTACTTCAAGTTTCGGTCGGCATAGGATTTGACGGACCCTAAGCTGCCTGCCCAGCCACCCCCTCGTTGCGTGCCTCCACAAGCCTGCGGTGCCCTCTGGCAAATGGTTCCATTGTGGCGGTTTGCCCTCGGAAGGCGGGGTGCTTTCTCAGAGGGAACAGCGTATTCTGTTGTGGGGAGGTTGAGCGTAATCTAGCCTGTCTTGGGTTGTTTTGGACGAAATATGCGAAAAAGTTTGCGATCTCTGGGTGAATGTATGATCGCAAAATCTGACCTCTGACTTTCATCGCTTTGGCATAGTGTATGAGTCAAAATGAACCCTGTCTTCCCAAGTTTTTTTTGGCGAACCGCCTCCAAAAGCCAAAGGCATTGCCGAAGTCGCAAGGAGATTCTCTACTGATCCCGGTCTCGCTTGAAATCGCCGGCTCACCGAATCACTACGTGCTGTCGTTTCATGCCCTCCTCTCGAATGTCACCAAGCTCCAGGTCAAGGCCGACTTCGAAAAACTGGCCCAGGGTGGAGGCCTCCTCAGCGTGAACGCGGAGGAGGCTTCGGAAATTGAACGGAGCCTCTTTCGGGAAATTAACGAGGCCGTGGCCTTCCCCAGTAAGACCTGATGCGATACAGATTCATATGGCGTGCAATGGCTCTCTTCCTCCTTATCATCACGGGAAGCCTACAGGATGCGGGGGCTGGATCGAGGTCATCACCGGAACTGGCCCGCCATTTGACCGGGATCGCGGGGTTGGCCAAGTCGTCACCGTTGGTAACCATCCCAGCCGGTCCGTTCTTGCTCGGTAGCAAGCGAGTGGACGACGATCCCTATGGAAACTGGACACAGTTCGACGACACAGAACTCCCTCAACGTCGAGTCTGGCTGGACACCTATGAGATGGATCGCGATGAAGTGAGCCTTGGGGAATACCTGGCATTCTTACAACAGCGGAAGCTCCATCCATCGGACGAACTGCAGAAACTGATCTGGCACGTCATCACAATCCACTTTATCTCAGACCAGACCCTCAGCCGGTGGCCTGCGCTCTATGTCACCTGGGCCGAGGCCAAAGATCTGTGCGTGGCAAAGAGTGCAAGGCTTCCGACTGAATCGGAATGGGAAAAAGCAGCGCGGGGGTCCGACGGCGGCCTATTCCCCTGGGGTACAACCGCTCCCACCCCCTCCGTCGCCGTGTTCGGTCAGCACCACGTCCATGAGATCCCCATTCTCGCGGCAGTGGATTCGTATGAGGCCGGCAAAAGCCCCTATGGTCTCCACCACATGGCGGGAAACGTCGCCGAATGGGTCCAAGACTGGTTCGGGCCTGACTACTACGCTTACATGCCGGAGCGCAATCCACCGGGCCCGACCAGCGGGCGATACAAAAGTGTTCGCGGCGGCTCGTGGAAAAGTTACCATGTCATGCTCCGAACGGCGACCCGTGGTGGCTCAGCGCCCGATCAACGTTTGGCCACAATCGGCTTCCGCTGTGCGAAATCACCTGTCCCTGACGATCAACCCTTCAGCCCAAAGTAGACCTTCCCTATAAGGCGCGAACCCCGTGCTAGCATTTCTTTCCTATGGCTCTGTCAAACAGCGTACATGATCTCCGTACCTTCGTTCGTTCCTGACAACCCGCTGAATCTCATCAGCTCTGTCGATCCCAAGAATCCGTTCAACCCAATCAACAGCGTCGATCCCGGCTATCCAGCGAATCCCATCAATCGCGTCAACTATATTTCAATCAATGAAGTCCATCCCAACAATCCGCTCAACCCGATCAATCGCTCCAATCCGAACACGCTATTCAAACAATTACGCTGAATGAAGCCTGCGCAGGTTGCGAGGTTCTCGCCTTGACAGCTCCCCACGGACGGCCTAACTTCCTCCGAATCTAGGGCCATTCGATATGGACGACCGCTTGAGCCGATGGCGAGAGATTCAGAGTCGAATTGCTCACTGCGGCGAGTGTTGCGAGAAGTGGCCTAAAGGCGTGACGCGCCCATCAGGCAGGTCGGAGATGTCCGATCCTCCCGACGGGTCAACATTCTGTTTACAGGCGTAGCTCCAACCAGACAGGAGGGACAAAACAAGGGAACGCACTTTTACTCTTCGTCCCAAGACCCACTACGACGAGAGCTATTCCGCCTTCTCGCGGACGAACTATTCTGGCTGCCTCTTGTGGAACCAAAATGGGAATACGGCATTAGGGCCTTTTACGAAGTAAAATGTTTTTTGTTCATGCTGCCAAGATACGTCCCATACTCAAGGATGTTCCACCCCGCGCAGCCATCGTCTTTTGTGCAAAGCGACACATACTCGACGAGATTCAACTCATCCGATCCAAAGCGGTGTGCATTATCGGAAAATCGAAAGTCGGTCCCGTTACGAAAGCCTGCCAGAATGCCCCGCTCAGAAGGGTGGGGATGAATGGCATCCCGTAGCGAAGCGGAGGTAACTTCCCTCTTGGTTTACAAAAGCCCCGCCTGAAAGGGCGGGGGTCTTTACTGCGATCGCCGACTCGCTACTCTTGCGCGTGAAGCGTCGTTCGTTCGGGAGTGGGGTTGCTGGTTTCATGTTGTCAGAAAACAGCTGCGAGAACTTAAGATTTAGAAACTTGCAACCTGAAACGCTTGGATGAGATACGTTTCACGAGGGACGTGTTTTCGCGCCGGACAGGCCTTTTCACCCTCTTGTTTCAGATTGACAGGATACGGTAGGATTTTATATATATACTCGGTCCAAGACCAGACTCGCCAGCATGTCGTCGATCGAGCACACCAGAGAGGAAGCCGTTCCCACCTTTCTCTCATCGGGCCGGTGGATAAAGGAAGGGAACAGCGAGCTAGGAATCAGGGTCATATCGTTAATAACAAGGAGGCAGTCCACATGAAAAGTGCGTTATCAGTCATATTTGGCGTGGCAGCCGTCGCGTTCGTCGCGGCGCCTCTCACCTCGTTTGCAGGCGGAACGATTGCCGGCAAGGTGACTTATGCGGGAAAGTCTGAGCAAAAGGAATTTTTGTTCTGCGAAGTTCCCCAACCCCAAGTTCTGTCCCAAGAACCCACACAAGGAATTGATGGATGGGGACAAGCGGTTCCTGAAGACAGATTGAAGTCGGTAAGGATGGTGGTCTGAAGAATGCGGTGGTTGCCGTCGTTGACGTCGAAGATCAAGGCGTTCGTCGATGGGTATCAGGGCACTGAAGTGGTTGCGGAGTTCTGCGAGTTCATGCCGTTTGCCGGTGTGGTGGTGAATAACAAGTCCTTCAAGGTTGAGAACCATGACGCCGATCCGGATGACCCAAAGTCGGTTCAAGGCGTGCTGCACAATCCGCATAGCTTTGTGGTGAAGGGCACCAGCTCGGCCACCGGGTTCAACATCGGTTTGGCCAAGAAGGGTGACAAGCTCGACAAGCCGGTGGTGTTCCGTGGCGGAGCCGAGAAGGATGGGTTCTATCGTTTACAGTGCGACCAGCATGAGTTCATGCAGGGCTTCTATCTCCCGGTGTCGAATCCGCACTTTGCGGTCGTGAAGGACGATGGCTCCTTCGAGATCAAGGATGTGCCGGCCGGCAAGCACAAGGTGGTGGCCTGGCATCCGTTCGCCGCCAAGGGTAAGAAAGTGGAGTTTGAGGTCGATGTGACTGATGGCGGGACTGCCAATCTCAAGGCTGAAATCAAGTAAGCCGACGTTTCGTATGAGCGGGGCAACTCGCAATCAAAGGGCAGCGGAGCAATCCGCTGCCCTTTGTGTTTTCCCCACAGGTCACACTGTTTTTGCCGCCTTGCCTTTCAGTTTCCAATCTAGGTAAGATGCCGAGTTTCAAAGCGATTTGCTTGAGGGGAGTGGTGTGTCACGAGAACTTTCGCTCGCGGAAATCTTCCAGCTTGGGTACTACTGGGAGACCAAAATCCTGCTCACGGCTGTCAGGCTGGATGTGTTTTCTGCGTTGGACGGGAAGCAGAAAACACTCTCGGAAGTGGCCGATCGAATCGGCGCCCATGCGCAGACGCTGGGACTGCTGTTGAATGCCCTTGTCGCGATGCGATTGTTGGAGAAGGACGGAGATTTCTATGGGAATTCGACGGCCGCTGCCACTCATCTGGTCCGCAACTCCGGCGCAATATATCGGGCATCTCCTTCTGCTTCACGATGCAGAATGGGACAACTGGGGCAAACTGGAGCAGACGATTCGCACAGGACAGCGGTCGGTCGACCGGCACGTCTTTGAGACCGACCCTGATTTAGGCAGCAATGTGTTGGCGGTACTCCATCGGATTGGACAGCAGAGCGGGCCGGATTTTGCCAAGCGGCTGCAGCTGAGTGGGCCGGTTCGACTCCTGGATTTGGGAGGCGGAGCCGGGACGAACGCGATTGCGTTCTGCCAGGCCTATCCGGAGCTGACTGCCACGGTGTTCGATTTGCCTGCGACGCTCCGACTGACTGAACGAACGGTGAAAGAAGCCGGTCTGGAATCGAGGATTGCGTTGCTTCCAGGCGATTTTAACAAAGATGGACTGGGCGGACCTTACGATGTCGCTCTGATGTCCGACATCCTGCACTATCAAGATTTTTCGACGAACGCATCATTGGTGAAGAGGGTCTGGACCCATTTGGCGCCAGGCGGCCGGTTGGTCATCAAAGATCGATTCTTAAATGAGGCAGGAACCGGTCCTGCCTGGACCACCGCGTTTGCGGTCCACATTCTCGTGAACACAGAACGAGGTGATTGCTACAAGACGGCAGATGCGATTCAGTGGATGAGGGAAGCTGGCTTTCCAACCGTTACAGAGCTGGAGCCGTCAGCGGTTGTGCAGGGCGTAAAGGCATGATTGCGCGAGAGCGTGCGAGACGTCGCGCGAAAAGCGGGTCGAGTCATGATTTCGAAGATGAAACTTCTGAACCTGTCACGCTTTTCTCGCAAGTCTCGCGAGTCCCGCGCGGACGACAAGAGGACGCATGCTTGAATGGCTGAAACAGCCTGGGTTTTTTGGAACCCACGCCACGGTCGGGGCGGATATGAGCCAGCTCATGGCGACGTTCTTTACGGGGCTCTTTGTGATCGGCTGGATCCAGGCGAGGAGACGTCGGGCGGATGCTCATCACTGGATGATGTTTGGCGGGATGATCGCCATGGTGGCGTTCTTCATCAGCTACTATTTATTTCGCCAATTAGGCGTGTTGGCCTTTGAAGGGAAGGAAGGCTTTGGTGGGTCGCAAGCCCTCTACGATTATGTCTTCATTCCTGTGCTGACGGTGCACATCATTCTGGTCATTCTCGGATTGGTCATGGCGATCTACATGATCGTGCTGGGTTTTCGCGCACAACAAGTGATCGATGGTGTCCGATCGCTCAAGGAGGCACTGTTGCTCACGACGTGGAAAAAGATCGGGCTGATCTTCGGCACTCTTACGGCGCTGGTCATGCTGTTGTTCTTCTCGCGCATTGCCACCGCCGATTTTTCGATGCGGAAGTTCGAAGTGTATCTCAGTTTATTGACTGTGATCGCCATTGTGTTCTCAGTTGAAATGACGATCCAACGGATCTGGCCGAACGGCGCGCGACGCCATCGGGCGCTCGGGCTGTTCACGATGGTCGTATATTGCGTCCTCTTTGTGACCGGAACCACCACCTACACGATGCTCTATCTCTTGTATCCAGGGAAAATCGGATAAGTGGGGATTGTGATGAGTGATGCGCACGACATACAGAGATGGCAGCATGATCACGCCTTCCGAGACGTTTCACGTTTCACATTTCACGTCTCACGGTGTATCGCCATGTTGACCTGTGGTTGCGGTCGCTGGATGCATACCGAGGGGATTGAAGAATGTTCGTATGGGGATGGGACGCCCCAGTGGTTCATTCGGACGGAATGTCGCGGCTGTGGGCTAAAAGTGGGAGTCGATGTCCCTGCCGGTCAACCAGGCGGGCTCGTCGACCGGATGATGTGGACTGATGATGCGATCCATCGGCTGGATCGCATGCCTCCGTACCTGGCCCCGCTCGTGCGAGGTGAAGTCGAGCAGGATATGCGGGTGAGAGGAGAACGGGTCGTCACCTATGACATCTTGCTCCGTCCAAGGACAGGCGAACGCATCGAGTGGGACATCCGAAGCAGAACGTCGCTTGGAGAGAGTGCCGGCGCCGGTACGTGCTATGGCACGCATCGAATTAGAGCGGACAGCGGCCGATCGTGGCGCGGACGCGCATCACCGTCGCACTGATGGAAGAAGTGAAGGCGCGCTATTTCGGGATGGGCGCACAGAAGACGTAAAAGGTGAAATGTGAAAAGTAAGACGAGAAGAGCCTGCGTTCGTTTCACGTTTCACGTTTCACGTCTAACGAGCAGATTATGTTGCATCGAATGGCGTTACGAGTGTTACCCAGCCTCAGTCTGGCTGTCACAGAAGACTCTGTGCGCAAGAAAAAGCGGATTGTCATGTTTGTGCCTGGGTTGGTGGCGTTCGTGGTCTATCGGTTGGCCAAGTTGCTGTTGCCGCTTTCAGAACCGATCGTGTTGTTGGCGGTCAGCGGTCTTGTCTCGTTGGTGACGGCGTTGTTAGCCTATCGCGTCGGTCGGGCCACTGCGTGGGGGAAGATCGTGCGAGAGGATGGGAGCCGTTTACTGTGCGTGGCTCGGCGGCTGGATTGGGTTTGTGTATGGGGTCCAGTTGTCTCTGTTGGTCTTGGCGCTGCTCTGGCTCGTTGGGTATGACTATCTCAAACATCCGGATGGGCCGGCCATGATGGCCATCATTATTGCCTGTACGTCTGTCGCGCGCGATGCCTTTGAGATCGGTCACGTGCGGAAAGTGGCGCTCATGGGCCGTCCATTTCCGACATTTCCCGATGGAGCGGCTCTCCGCACGATGGTGGGCAGTCATGCGATGGAGTTCGGTCCTTGGGTCGCAGTCGGTCTCGTCGTCGGTGCACTGGGCGCGTCGCTGGGACACTTGATCGAGGCGAGTCAGTGCGCGGCCCTGGTCCAACTGTCTGCTGTGGCAGTGTTGGGGGGCGGGGTCGCACTCTGTGCCTACTTTGGCGGGCTTCGTCCACAGACGTCATGGACTCAAGGGCTGCTGCAGACAAAGGCAGGCGAGTTGCTCAAGTATTGGTGGTGGCCGGGACTCTCATTCGCCGCGACGTACTATCTCGTGGCGGCGGGCTGTGTGATTTTTCTCTTGAAACAGCCGGGAATTCCCACTGCCTATGCCATGGCCGTGGGCGGATTCGTGACAGGCATGATGGCGTTGTATTGTTACTATCTCGGATTTCGCCGGCAAGTAGAAGAGCAACAGGGGCACACGATGTCGAGTGCCTTGCTCCGATGTCCCTTCGTCATGGGAATTCTTGGCAAGTCAACGGGAGCTGTCGTCTCAGTGCAGACTGGCTCTATCTCGAAAGTCTAAGCATGATGCGCAGAACTCGCGAGACGTTGCGGGAAAAGCGAGACGGGTTGGAGGTTTCAACTTCGGCGATTCGCGCCTGTCCCGCCAGTCTCGCTCGGCTATCCTGCGAAGAATATGGTCATGAAGAAGAAAGCATACAGAGTCATCGGGTATTCTATCCTGCTGTTGGTTGTTCTCGCGGCCTTGGGGAGTGGCTGGGGGCTGCAGAGCCAATCCTTTGCCGAGGATGCCACCGATCTGTATTTCAAGACACCGGGGATTCCCGATGGGCCATCGGCTCCTTCTCCCCAGGAGACCGTCTATCGCGCATTGGGTCGTTCGATAGTCGATTGCTCGTGTGGTTCGTCACGCAACTCCACACCTACTTCGGAGGGTTTGTTCTCGCGTTGCCGATTTTTTGTGTCTTGCTTGAATTTCTGGGGCTCAGTAGTAAAAAGCCCGAACTCGCACTTCGCTATGACGGTCTTGCGCGAGATTTGGCAAAAGTCGCCCTCCTTGCCCTGTCGGTGACGGCTGTGGTCGGGAGCATCATGCTGGGGATCTTTCTCTATTTCTATCCCAGCTTCATGAGGTATATGGGCGGGACGTTCAAGATCTTTATGCCGGTCTACGCGTTCGTGTTTCTCGGAGAGTCGCTGCTGCTCATCACCTATTACTATAGCTGGAACCGGCTGGCTAAGCCGGCTTCGAAGTGGGCTCACGCATCGATCGGCCTGTTGACGCAATCTGTTCGGGACGGCTCTGCTGCTCTTAGCAAATGCCTGGTCGGCCTTCATGATGGCGCCGGCGGGTGTCGATGCACAAGGGACGGTTTTTGGGGAACGGATGGCATTTGCTCCATTCGGCTCTGTGGAATCCCTTGAACGTCCATCGTTTCCTGGCAAACATCATGTCCGGTGGCGCGGTGGTGATGGCCTATGCCTGCTATCGATTTTTCACCAGCAAGACTGAAAAAGAGAGCGCCTATTTCGACTGGGTCGGGCATATCTTTTTATTTGTCACGGTCATCGCATTGTTACCGATGCCTTTTGCCGGCTACTGGTTGATGCGATCGGTCTACGCCTTCAGCCAGAGTATGGGTGTGACGATGATGGGTGGATTACTCACCTGGCTCTTCGTCGTGCAGGCCATCTTGATCGGCGTCCTCTTCCTCGGAGTAAACTTTTATCTCTGGCAGAGTATGGCGCGCCTTCGTGGAGGGGAGCGGTATCAGCCCTATTACCAGGTGCTGCTCTCGGTGTTCATGGTGGCCCTGTTTGTGTGGCTGACGCCACACACCGTCTTGATGTCGGCCAGTGAAGTGAAGGCGATGGGCGGAGCGTCACATCCTGTGGTCGGCAACTATGGAGTGATGTCGGCAAAGAACGGCGCGGTCAACATCATGATTCTCGTGACCACCATGAGTTTTATGTATTACCGTCGCGCCAATCGAACGATGGTCGTGTCTTGGGTCACGAAAGGGAACATCCTCATCGGCGCGCTGTTTCTCCTGGGGGCGCTCAACATTATCTGGCTCTCAGTGTATGGGTACTATCTGCCGGCAAAGCTCCGCGTCGGGCTGTCGTCGCCGCAGGCGGCAACCACGTTGACGGTCCTTGTGGTCGGTGTGGTCATCAATCGCATGATGCTCAAAGGGGCGGTCGTTCATGGGCCGATCCAGTGGGGAAAGATTTCCCTCAGGGGCATGGCGGGTTTATTCGGATTGGCTGCGGCATTTACGTGGGTCATGGGTCTCATGGGCTATATCCGTTCCTCCGGACGGTTGGCGTGGCATGTGAGTGAGTTGATGGCCGATGTCTCTCCCTGGGCCTTTACACCGGACTTCGCGTTCGCGGCGAAGATGGTGACGCTCAACATGATGGTGTTCTGGGGCGCGGTGCTCACTCTATTCTGGATGTGCCAGCGTGACCAGTCGCCTGCGATGGGAGAAGAGTTGGCCGAGGAAAAATCGAGGGTACTGGTGCCGCCGTCGTCGTCGCAAGAGGCGTAACAATCGAAAGGGGTGGGAGATATGAGGCGAGGGGTGATGATCCGGAGATGTCTCGCGGTCGTGGTTGGTGGTCTGTGGAAGCGTTTGTGATGCAGAGTGCGGTCACGGCCCAAAGCCAATCCTTGGTCTTGGAGGATTTTCAGGCTAAAGATGCGGACGGGTTTCCCTTGAATTGGGAGCATGAAAATCAACGAAGCCAGTCCAAGGGGCGGGATGCCTATAAGATTCAGACAGAGAACGGTGTAGAACTTTCTGGCGGTGAAGGATGCGGGACAGAGGATCAAGAAAAAGAAGATCGATTGGGACCCGAAGGCCTTTCCGGTCCTCACCTGGCGCTGGCGCCTGCAAAAAGCCACGACGGACACTGAACCGATTGCGGCGATCTATGCCTCGCTGGATACAGACCTGATGTTTATTCCTGTGTTTACGAAGTATGTCTGGAGCGCCACCAAGCCCGAAGGCACGTTGACCGAAGGCGGCATGTTCAGCGGTTCGGAGATCGTGGTGCAAAGCGGCACGAAGGTTGTCGGTCAGTGGTTTGAAGAACGCGTGAACGTCTACGAAGATTTCAAACGGATTCACAAGCATGAACCGGCTGCCAAAGCTTGGGGCATATCGATCATCGCCGCGTCCGGCGTAGAAATCGATTTTGGTTCGATGGTCGCGAGCGCAGGACGCTAGAAAAATGGACCGTTGTCAGTATGGCCGAGTCCGACACGGAACAAGCTGCGCCCTTAAAGGTGATGGATATCCTGTTCGGCGTGGCCGTGATGGGAACCGTCGGGACGCTCATCGGGATCATTATGGGCGGCGGCATCATGCCGCTTAGCGAGTGGGGCAGGGCTGGTGCTCGGCGGAGTCATCGGGTTTATGGGTGGGCGGCGTTTTCTGGCGAGTATTTTGGTGGGAACGCTGTTGGGCGGGGCGCTTGCCTGGCTCATTGCCGGACCGGAGAGAATATCCGTGGGTGCGGGGGCCGGCGCCGCCATGGGTGGATTTCTCGGTGTGCAGATTTCGATGTTGCTGGATATGCGTGCGGCAAAGAAGAAGGCTGCAACCGGAGGAGCATGAGACGCGATGGAAAATAGGGGAGTGCTCATCGGCTCGATCGTGTTTGTCTTTGGGTCGTTCGTCCTGATGATTAGCTTGCTGGTCTATGAGTCCTACAAGGCGAAGCAGATGAAAGCGCTGGCCTCGTCGATCAAGACCGAGGCTCGTCCTGCGCCGAGCAGCGCACCCTCGCTGGATTATTCCATGTATAAAACGAAGATAGGCGATGAAGGCCGAGAAATGGTGCAGGTTCCCGAAGGCCCGTTCATCATGGGCAGCAAAGATGGCGACCCGGATGAGGTGCCGGAACGTCAAGTGTTTTTAAGGCGTTCTATATCGACAGGAAAGAAGTGTCGCAAGAGGAATATGCCCGGTTCGCCAAAATGACCAAGCGGCCGCTGCCCAAGATCGAAGTGTTTGAAGACGATCAATCCAAGCTGCTGCAGTCCGAGTTTGCGGCGATGAGCATGTCATGGGACGAGGCGGCGGCCTATTGCAAATGGGCGGGAAAGCGCCTTCCCACGGAAGCGGAATGGGAAAAGGCCGGCCGTGGTGAGGGAAAGCGGAAGTACGCATGGGGCGACACCTTGATGAACTGGCCGCGCCAACGCCAATGTGGATGGGAGTGAAGATGGGTATCGGTATCTCGCGCCTCCCGGGTCCTTCGAAACCGGGCGAAGCCCCTACGGAATCTATGACATGACCGGGAACGTCGCGGAATGGGTCGCAGACTCGTACGATGAGCATTACTACCAAAAAGCGCCCTATCGTGATCCGAAAGGGCCGGAACGTGCGGATTTGAAAGTCGTGCGCGGAGGGTCGTGGCGAGAGACCGAGCATAATGCCCGGCTATCCAAACGATTTGCCGCGAAAGCTTGGCGAACGGATATTACGATCGGGTTTCGCTGTGCGAGCGATGTGGAGGCTGAGCGACAGCCCCGCGGCGCCATAACCGACATGCTCGAAACCAAATTCAAGGTTCTGTTTCTTCTTGCCGTCCTCGCATTTGCTGCGATTCCTATCATGGGAATCCTCCGCGGCACCACGCTGACCCCGTTTGAAGAGTCTTCTGCTGATTCCACAGATTCAACTCCAGCAGGGCCGCTCGATCCCTCTCAGGTTTCTCGTGAAGAGCCGGTCCAGGAAGAAATGATTTCGATTCCGGCAGGACCCTTCATCCGTGGGACGAATGAAGGCGGGTTCGATGAACGGCCGCAGCGTACGCTGGTGCTGGATGCGTTTGCCATTGATCGCTACGAAGTGACCAACTTTCAGTACCAGCAATTTGTCGATGCGACCGGACATCGCAAGTCTGGTCCTCCTGCTCGCTATGCCAAGAACATGAGCAAGATGCTGAGCATCAATCAGCCTGTGGTCTACGTGTCATGGGAGGATGCGGAGGCCTATTGCCATTGGAAAGGGAAGCGGCTTCCGACTGAGGCAGAGTGGGAAAAGGCTATGCGAGGATCGGATGGACGCCTGTGGCCATGGGGTAATGTGGAGCAGCCCAACGGAGCGAATTGGGCCAGGGTGCAGGATGGTCATGAGGTCTCCGCAATTGTCGGTACGGTTCTGACTGATAAGAGCCCGTACGGTGTCATGGATGGGGCAGGCAATGTGATGGAATGGGTGGATGACTGGTATGCGGAACGTTACTTCGAAGAGGCCCCAGAACAGAATCCGCAGAGTCCGGATCACGGCGTATTTCGGGTGCTTCGTGGGGGAGGTTATGCGACTACGGGAGCCGATATCCGCATCACCAGCCGGAGCAAGATGGTTCACGGACTTTCGCGATGAGACGATCGGGTTTCGTTGTGCGGTTTCTGGCGCTAAATCAGAGAAAAACTGAAGAGCAAAAACCATGCGAAACTTACAAGAAATCAAAGTAGTAGAGAATGAGAAACACGGCCAAAAGTATATTGACAACCATTCCGGCCAAAACTATAATGTCGAACACTTTTGATTTTTTTTTCATCGAGTTTCCCCTGATTTTTCGTGTGCGGCAAGGAATTTTGAATAACATACGGATATCTGTGTGTCAAGAAAGTCGCTGAGCTGATTCGAGACGTATTGTTTGCATCAGGAGAGAAGGAGACGTGATGGCTACGGCAACACCGGATAGCGAGATGAAGGTCAGAGTCGGAAAGATGATTTTTTACATCACTTGTGCGGTGGGTCTGTGGTTTTTTTATTGGTTCGCTGGAATTCAGTGCCCCTGTTAAGCGGGGCCGCTGCAGCGCTGGGATTTCTTGAACGTCCGCGAAGTCTGAGGGAGGAAGTGCGATGGGCATGACAATCGTCTATGTGGTGGTGTCGTTAGTCGTCTGCATCGCGTATTTTACGGCAGTTGATCACTTTTTGATGGATTCGCAGGGGCTGGACTTCTGGTATTTATTCCGGAAGTAGGTCCAGGTGTTCATTCCATACTGAGTTCGAGCTTATAGGGAAATATGTGATGAGTCTTTTCCAGAATGCATCAAGGAGGTATTTCATGGGACGTGTAGCCGGGAAGAAGCTTTTTTCAATCATGGCGCTTTGCGCAATGGTTGGCCTTCTCCTGCTCCCCATCGCCGTATCACTTCCGTCACTGGCTATGGGCGCAGATGCGCCCGATGCGGTGAAGAAGGAGGGTGAGGCGAAAGTCGAGAAGGGGCGAGACGTCTATTATAAGACGGAGGGTATCGTCGTCGGCGCTCCTGCTCCGAAGACCGTCGATGGCCCTCGGGACTATCCGCGGTACAACTTTGAGAGCCGTGTGTTGCTCTGGTTTGCAAACCAGCAGCACCTCTACTACGGAAGTTTCGTGCTCGCAGTTCCGATCTTCTGCATGGTTATCGAGTTCATGGGAGTGGTGACGAAAGATAAGGCGATGGCCAAGCGGTACGATCAGCTCGCCTATGACTTCATCAAGATCAGTTTGACGGCCTATTCGCTGACCGCAATTCTGGGCGGTATCCTGATCTTCACCTTCCTGACGCTCTATCCAGCATTTTTCGGCTATTTATCCGGTATCTTCCGTCCTGTGATGCATATCTATGCGCTGATGTTTGTGGCGGAGAGCGGAACCCTCTACATCTACTACTACGGTTGGGACAAGATGAAAGAAGGGTTCCTCAAATGGATTCACTTGAGCATGTCCGTGATCTTGAACGTGATCGGCACATTGCTTATGTTCCTGGCGAATTCCTGGATCGGCTTCATGATGTCGCCGGCCGGCGTCGATGAGCAGGGCCGGTACTTGGGGAACATCTGGCACGTCATTCATACCGCCCTCTGGAACCCGTTGAACGTGCATCGTATTTTGGGGAATATGGCGTTCGGCGGTGGTGTCGTGGCGGCCTACGCGGCGTATAAGTTCTTGGCCTCCAAGACAGATGAGGATCGTGCGCACTATGACTGGATGGGGTATATCGCCATGGCGCTCGGCGTGGCGTTCTTGATTCCCTTGCCATTCGCCGGCTACTGGCTGATGCGCGAGGTGTACGCCTATCGCCAGCAGATGGGGATTACGCTCATGGGCGGCCTCCTGGCCTGGCTCTTCATTATTCAAGCCACCATGATCGGCATTCTCTTCTTGAGCACGAACTATTATCTCTGGCAGGCGCTTGGCCGGATGCGCGGTGCGGAGAAATATCAACGCTACATTAAGTATCTCGTATTCGTTCTCTGCTGCGGTTACCTGGTGTTCATTACCCCCCACACGATCGTCATGACTCCGGCTGAGCTCAAGGCCATGGGAGGTCAGCAGCACCCGGTGTTGGGAAACTATGGGGTCATGTCGGCCAAGAACGGTGGAATTAACGTAATTATTACCACCACCATTCTAAGTTTCGTCTGGTATATGCGAGGCAATAAAGTCTCGACGGTATCCTGGTCGAAATTCGGCAACATCTTCATGGGTGTCTTCTTTGGATGTGCCTATGTGAACATCATATGGCTGGCGATCTACGGGTATTACATCCCGGCAAACGTGCGGGTGGGTCTGTCAGTGCCTCAAGTTGCCACCACACTATCCTGTCTTTTCTTCATGTTTGCGCTTAACACCGCCATGATGAAGGGCGCCAAGCAGATGGGGGCAATTGAGTGGGGTAAGATATCTGTTCGATCGCAATATGCGTTGATCATGCTCGCGACTGCCTTTACCTGGATGATGGGCTTGATGGGATACATCCGTTCATCGGTTCGATTGTTCTGGCACGTGAATGAGATCATGCGCGATAACTCGCCTTGGGCCTATACGCATACGGTGGGTTTTGCAGCGAACATGATCTCGTTCAATGTGCTGTTCTTCTGGGTGAGCATCCTATTCGTCTTCTGGCTGGGAAGCCTCGGGATGAAGAAGGCGCCTGTTGAGGCGAAGGCAGGGGTTCCTGGCGGTGCACCGCAGCCGGCTGGGGGCCACTAATCATCTTTAAGGATCTTGGTTGGGGGAGTGGAGGCGTGGGACACGCGCCTCCCTCCTACCCGAACCTCAGGAGGTTACATCCGTGGGCGATCTAGCAAAGGAAGCTCTATCGATAGGGTGGCCGCTCTTCGCGCTTCTAGCCGGTCTCTTCGTGTATTCCCTGATAGCCGTTAAGGATGGTACTGCAAAGAAGCGCGCGTTGTTCAAGCTCCTAATTGGCACAATTTCCGCCTGCTTGCTGTTGCTGGCGATCGCGCACTATAAGGGGAGCTTTTATGAAGCGAACCGGATGCTTCCGGTCTCCTTAGTCCTCATCACTGCAACCTGCTTTATGATGGGGATCTATTTCCCCAATCATGCTGCATTGTTCAAGATCGGTGGCTTCATGTTTTTTGTTGCCGCAGGTCTGTCGGGGTATGGGAATTGGTTGCCGCAGGTAGAAGGTGGATTCCCTCCTGCAGAAGTGAAACTAGATTTTGCTTCTATGTCTGCCCAGCAACTTGCTGATGAAGGCGAGAAGATCATTTTCGGTGGAATTGGAAAGAATAAAGAACAGGGTGCAGTCGGGAAGGGCCAATGTCCCCTCTGTCACGCATTCCACGCGGGGATGCTGGGTGAGCGTGCGCCCAACTTACAAGGCCTTCCAGGGAGAGCAGGCAAGGAGCGGTTAGAGGATCCAAACTATAGCAAGGGTAAACCGGCCGGTAGAAATTATGCCGAAAAAGAGGCATTCCCTGGCGCGGGGACTGCTGAAAATGGCCAAGAGTATATTGCGGAATCACACGCCTGCCCGAGCTGTTATGTCGTTGCAGGTTACGGCGTGAAGGGTACGAACGACAAAGAAAGCCCGATGCCGGCTATTCACAAGCCACCGATCTCGTTGAGCCTTCCTGAATTGGCGGCCGTGGACACCTGGCTGTATCTTCGTGAAGGGGTTGATGCTCCGTCATTCGAAGAGATCATCAAATCGTATGAGAAGTTTATTCCCGAGGCTGACCGGCCTAAACAGCAGGAAGATAAGCCGGCAGGTGCGGGAGGCGATCTGATGGCGGATGGAACGGAGCCAGTGGATCAGATTTTTCAGAAGGCCCAGTGCGTGGCCTGTCATACGATCCCTGGCATTCCAGGAGCGAAGGGGACGATTGGTCCTGTGCTTGAAGAGGGCACGAACGCCCTACTTCGCATGAAGGATAAAGATTACAAGGGCTCAGCAAGGACTGTTCCGGACTACATTATGGAGTCGATCGTTTCACCCAGCGCCTACGTGGTGAAACCGTTCCCGGACAATACCATGCCAAAAATATTTGGCCAGAAGTTGAGCGCGGGTGCGATTAAAAAGATCGTCGATTATCTGTCGCAGGTGAAAGCGGGTTCGCCGCCACCGAAGATTTCGTGATCGTGGCTATCTATCTCTTTTATCGAGTAAACGGAGTTCACCGATGAAAGCATTAATGTCAGTCGCGGCACTTATGGGGGCAGCTGGAATACTCCTGCTTGCCGGAATGGTCGTGGGTATCGTTCCGTCAAATACTGTGCGCCTGATCGAAGGGTACATGCCGGTCCAAGTGATCGCGGAACTCACGCTGTTCGTGGCGGGCTTTACAGGACTCAGTTATATGATGGGGGCCATGGGAATGGCGTTCCCAAGGTTCTGGCAGGGGATTCTTTTTTGGGCGTTCATTCTCCTCTATTTGAAGTTTCGCGTCTATCCGCCGATTCCGTTCAGCGTTCGCGCTATGTATGGGACGGTCTCTCTCGTGGCCATATTTATGTGGGTTTCTGCGAACGAAGAAGACTGGAAAAAGTTCAAGCAGCCGATCATGAACGTCTTGGATGCCAAGACCGGGGGAAACAGGATATTGCGGTATGCATATCTGGTTGTTCTGCCTATCTTGATCGGCGGGTTCTCATACAACGCAATGGTCCCAAAATCAGAAGAGCCGATCGAGCTGCGGACGGTGCATCCTGCTCCGCCGGCCAGTACCAAGGTGCATGGGAAGACTTACACACTTCAAACGTCGCAGAATCCCTATCGTGTCAATCCCGAAGGAAAATACGATCAGGAGTATAGTAACGCCAATATTGTGGAACAGGGCATGGGCCGCTTGATGAAGCCGAATGCCAATCCTTGGGATAAGGATGCACAAGGTTACCTCAAATATGTGCGTGAGGGCGGAGAGATTTTCTATCAAAATTGCCACTTCTGCCATGGCGATAACTTAAACGGACGCGGTCTCCATGCCTTCGCGTTCAATCCGATTCCGGCGAACTTTACTGATCCTGGTACGATTGCACAATTACAGGAAACGTTCATCTTCTGGCGTGTGTCCAAAGGTGGGATCGGTTTGCCGAACGAAGGGTTTCCCTGGGCTTCTGTGATGCCACCATGGGAACAGCATCTGACTGTGGACGAAATCTGGAAAGTTGTCTTGTTTGAATATTGGCACACAGGGTATTACCCCCGGACCTGGGACTAGCTGCTCAGGCCAATTTATAGCCAACCTGGAATGAGGACATGAGGGAAGCGATGAAAAATTCGTTTAGTCTGAAGGCGGGGGTACTCCTCACGACTGCCTTTGGAATCATACTGGTGTCCGGAAGTATAGGGAGCATAGCCTTTGCGGCAGATGCTCTTCCTGCCGGGTTCAAGGCGGGCGCCTTGTCGCCTGAGCCTTCAGCGGACATGATCGAAGCAGGAAAGCGGGTCTACTTCACCAAGTGTGTCTGGTGTCACGGGGTCGATGGTGCGGGTGATGGACCCGGCGCCGATCGTCTCTGGCCGCGCCCCCGAAATTTCAACCAGGGAACATTCAAAATTCGGCATACGGCCAGCGGTGAGTTGCCGTTGTTCGATGCCAAGAAGCCCGTTCTTGGGCAGAACGATTTGTTTGATACTGTGACGCATGGTCTGCCAGGTTCCGCCATGCCATCCTGGGAAGGCATTCTGACGGAAGAGCAACGGCTCCAAGTGTTGTCATTCGTCACCACCCAGCTAGTGAAAGATCGAAAATTTACCGATACGAAGTCTGAGAGTCAGACGGTGTTGCAGCTGGGCGACCTGAAGCCGATCCCTGCGTCAGAAGAGAGTTTGAAAAAGGGAGCAGAACTCATTGTCGAGAAGAAGTGTGTCGAGTGTCACGGCGCTGACGGCCGTGGTGACGGCAATGCCTTCAATCTGAAAGACGATTGGGGTTTTTCGATACAACCGGCCAACTGGCACAAGTGTTGGAACTTCAGAGGCAGCCGGCAAGATCCCTATAACGTCAAGAACATCTTCCGGACGTTTTCGACCGGAGTCAACGGCACTCCGATGCCCTCGTTCGCCGACAATACCACCGTCGAAGAGCGCTGGCACATTGCGAACTTTGTGAACTCACTTTGTGAACGCGAAGCAGATGGAACGCCCCTCTCGATCGATCCATTGACAGACAAGCCAAAGGTCAACTTTGTGTTGTCTTCAGGAGTGGTGCTTGAAGGAGAGATTCCGGCAGATCCAGAACACGAAATGTGGCAGAAGCGGGCCAGGCGGATTATCGCGATGGGCGGTCAGATCACCCATAAGCCAAGAAACTTCGTGAACCGGATCGATGATATCTGGATGAAATCGCTATACAACGACAAGCATATCGCGTTTATGTTCCAGTGGGACGACCGAACGAAGAGTGTAGCCGAAGGAAAGTTGCCCTGGCCTCCGACCTCAGTCAATGTCGATGTCAAGGAACAGGATCCGAAGACCGGGGAAGAGGGTTCCATTGCCTCGCGTCAGAATAACTACACGGTCTACAACGATGCGGTTGCCATGGAAACTGCCGTGAAGTGGAAGGAGCTTCCCGCACCGATTAAGCCGCGGTATCTGTTCGGCAGCAATGAACAGTTCCCAGTCGACATTATGAAATGGGAGGCTGATGGGTCGCTCCGCGCCTTCAAGGGTACCGGATGGGATAAGGATTTTGAAGAGCGGGACAACTACGAAGAGAGCAGCAAACTACTTTTTTCCGAGTGGAAGAATGGCCGATGGACGGTGATCATTCAGCGACCTTTGGGGAACAAGAAGGATCAGGATTACGACGAAGATACCTTCTTCGAAATGGGGCAATACATTCCCACTGTGTTCTTTGCCTGGGACGGACATAATGGCGACGCAGGGCGGAAGATGGCTGTCTCGGCGTTCTACTATACCTTCCTGGAGCCGCCGACACCTCGTGAAGCCTATATCTATCCGATTGTGATTGCGTTTGGCGTGGTTCTTCTGGAAGGTTGGGTGTTGACTAGACGATCGAACAAGCGGAAGGGAAAGACCCTCTAACGTTTGTCTGAGCTGAGAGAAGCTTGAAGCATCAGGAGGGGGTGGGGTGACCCACCCCCTCTTTCTTTTTGGCTGTCTGCATTGAGGGATGAATGGAGATCGAAGTGACCGGTATTCTTCTCGCCGGGGGGAAAAGCCGAAGAATGGGCGAAGACAAACGGTATCTCGTCGTGGGGGAACAGACTCTCCTCGAACGAGGACTGGCGGTGCTTCGCTCAACCTTTCAGGAGGTATTGGTCGTGATTGCGCAGGACAGTCCTCAGCTCGTCGTCGATGCCAGAGTTGTGCGAGACCTGATACCTGATTGTGGCAGTCTCGGAGGGTTATACACGGGGCTTATACAAGCAACGACACCCTACATATTCGTGGTCGCATGCGACATGCCGTTTCTTGATCAGGCGGTCATTGCTCAGTTCACGAGTCGAAGAGCCACCGCAGATATTGTGATGGCGAAAATCGAAGCCCGGCTTCATCCGATGCATGCTTTATATGGCAAACGATGCCTGCCGGTCGTGGAACGGATGATCCTGGCACGACAGCTCAAGATCCAAGAGATTGTGTCGCAATCGTCGCTCCGGGTGCAATATGTCACCGAGGCGGATCTGCTCACCGTCGATCCCTCCGGGCGGTCATTTTACAATGTAAATACACCGGCAGATTTTGAAGTGGCGCGGTCTCTGCTGGATCGGGTGCCTCCCTCAGGGCAACCATAATGTCCACCGTGAGGAGGACGATTGTGATGATTCACCCCGGTGGCCTTGGCGATGTGCTCTTGGCGGTTCCGGCTATGGTTCGGTTGCGGACCCGCTTTCCCAACCATCGGCTGGTTCTCTGTGCAGGGGACCAGATCGCGAGGCTGCTCCTCACGTGCCGCATCGTTGATGAGTGGATTTCTGTGCAGGGGCGAGCCTGCGCGGACTTGTTCGCCGGTGTGGACTCGGCCACGGGTCAGATACAGACATGGCTTGGAGGACTGCGACCTTGCCATTGGCTGGATGCAGGATATCGATGGCAAATTGAACGAGACACTCAAGGCAATCGGTGTTCGTGAAGTAATCGTGAGGTCTCCGTTCTCGACTACGATTCAGGCGACACATCAACGTGACCGGTTTCTTGAATCGATCAATGAGGCTCCCTCTAACGATGAGGGAGATGTTCTATTGACGGTGACAGAACATCTTCTCCATCTTGGACGAGCCTGTCTTGAAGCGGCAGGGCTCTCAATCGGACAGTTTTTTGCCGTCATCCATCCGGGGAGCGGGAGTGCTCATAAGTGTGTGGCGTCGGAGACACTCGCGTCTGTAGTGGCCGCTGTTCAGGCTTCCGGGGCGACTCCGGTGATTCTAGAAGGGCCGGCAGACCGGGAGCCGGTCGAGCGTCTTCTCCAGGCATGTGCGAAGCCACCGATTGTCCTGAAGGACCTCGATGTTCTTACCGTCGCCGGGGTGCTTGCTCAGGCACGTCTCTTTGTCGGGCAGGACTCCGGAGTCACGCATATGGCGGGGCTGATAGGAGTGCGTACTGTTGCTCTATTTGGGCCGACTGATCCCTCTCGCTGGGCTCCCCGTGGCACCCATGTTACCGTAGTGCAGGGCGCTTCCTGCCTCTGCCAATCATGGGGTGACGTCAGCCGTTGCAAGAAGAAACCTTGCCTTGATATGCCGCAGGACCATCTTGTGGCACTTTGTTTAGCACACCTCAATGAGGCAGCCGTCCGTCAGAGAATCCCATCCGGCTGCCTTGTCACTGACTATCCCGTATGCTAGAGTGACCAGTTCGTTTTCCCTTTCATTGCTAAGGACTTAGGAGTTTCTTTCTTGTCCAGCGGGGTCGTTCAGGAAAAGGTCACCAGCGCGCTCCTCGGAGCGCTCAATGGGGCCAAAAAAAAGGGCCAACTGAAGACGGAAGCCTGGCCTCAGGTGAGTCTGGATACTCCCAAGACGGCCTGAATGGGGAGACTTAGCTTCGACGGTCGCCATGTCTCTCGCGGTGTCCGAGCAACGAGCGCCCCACGACATTGCCCAAATTATCATCGACAATCTTGCTCAGCGTGAGCAGCTCTTCGATCGAGTCGAGATCGTCAGGCCGGGGTTCCTCAACCTCACGGTCAAGCCTGCCATCTGGCAAGAGGTGCTCAGAGAAATCGAGACGCAAGGATCAGCCTACGGGCGAGCCGAGATGGGGCAGCGGCGTCGAGTCTTGGTGGAGTATGTGAGTGCGAATCCGACCGGCCCGTTGCATGTGGGACATGGGCGTGGCGCGGCGGTCGGGCAGGCAGTCGCGAATATGCTCAAGGCGGTCGGGTATGACGTCGTGAGTGAGTACTATATCAACGACGCCGGCCGGCAGATGAAATTATTGGGGACCTCCGTCTACGCACGGTATGAGGAGTTGTCGAACCGGCCGGTCGAATTTCCGTCAGAGGGGTATCACGGAGCCTACATCACTGCCGTGGCCGAGCGAGTGAAGCAACAGCTCGGGCCTGAGCTGGCCGGACGTGCGGCCACAGAGGTCGAGGAGCGCTGTCGATCGTTCGCCTATCGGGAATTGCTGAGCCTGATTCGCGAGGATCTGAAGTCCTTCGGGATCGAGTTCGAGTCGTGGTTCAGTGAGGCGTCTCTCGTGAACTCAGGGGCTGTCCAACGGGGGTTGGATGAATTGAAGTCGCAACAGTTTCTGTTTGAGCAGGAAGGTGCCTGGTGGTTCCGGTCCTCGGCATTCGGCGACGAGAAGGATCGTGTCGTGCAGAAACAGGACGGCGAGTATACCTACTTGGCATCCGATATCGCCTACCACCAGGATAAGCTAAGGCGCGGGTACGATCTCCTCATCGATGTCTGGGGCGCGGATCACCATGGCTACATTCCCCGCATGCAAGCGGTCGTGCAGGCCTATGGGTATCCAAAAGATCGCCTCCAAGTCGTGCTGGTTCAGATGGTGAATTTGTTGCGCGGCGGGAAAAAAGTGGAAATGTCGAAGCGAGCCGGCGAGTTCATCACGATGCGGGAAGTTATCGATGAAGTCGGCGCCGATGCAGCTAAGTTCTTTTTTTTGATGCGTGATTCCGATTCGCATCTCGATTTTGACTTGGAACTGGCCAAACAGCGGTCATCCGATAATCCCGTGTACTATGTGCAGTATGCCCATGCCAGGATCGCCAGCCTCTGGCGCGTCGCGGCCGCGCGAGGCATCGCCTGCCCCCTGGCGAGCGAGACGGACTTGACGGTATTGACAGACCCGGATGAATTGGGGTTGATTCGCAAGCTCTCTGCCTACCCATCGGTCCTCCAGGGCAGTGCAATGGCCTACGAGCCCCACCGAATGACCTATTACCTCCAGCAATTGGCCGGACTGCTGCATACGTTTTATAACAAGCACCGGATTCTGCCTCCCGCTGCGGATCGAGATCTATTGGCGGTTACGCCGGAGGGATTGATCTCAGGCGACGGGCTGCAAAAAGAGGGGCTGGCCCCTGAACGGACTGCGGCGAGATTGGCGCTGATGCGCGGAATCCAGCAAGTCTTGAAGAATGGACTCGGCGTGCTTGGGATTTCCGCACCGGATCAGATGTAGTAAGTGAGAGGGACTGTGAACTTTTCAGTGCAGCAGGCGGATGGTGAGACGAGCGCACGGTTGGGGAGACTCAGCACCGCCCATGGCGAGATCGATACACCGGCCTTCATGCCGGTTGGCACGTTGGGGCCGGTGAAGGGGATTGACCCAGCCGACTTAGAGCAGCTCGGCTTTCGTCTCATGCTGAACAATGCCTACCATCTGTATCTGCGGCCTGGGCATAAGGTCGTGGCTGAGATGGGTGGGTTGCATCGGTTCACCGGGTGGCCCGGAGCCATCTTGACGGACAGCGGCGGGTTTCAGATTTTCAGTCTCGCCAAATTGTGCAAGGTGACAGACGAAGGCGTGAGCTTTCAGTCGCATCTCGATGGGTCCACACATTTCATCACGCCGGAGACCGCCATCGAAATTCGAAGAAGCGTTGGGGGCCGATATGATGATGGCGTTCGATCACTGTGTGGCCTTGCCGGCTGAGAGAGAGGTCGTGCGCGATGCGGTTCGACGGACCACCCTCTGGGCACAACGATGTCAGGCCAGTCGACGTCGCAGGGATCAAGCCCTCTTTGGGATCGTGCAAGGCGGTTTGGACATGGATCTCCGTGTGACCTCGGCGCGCGACCTTGTGGGGATTGGGTTCGAGGGCTATGCGGTCGGGGGGCTCTCGGTGGGAGAATCGAAGGCAGAGATGCATGCCATGTTGGATGCGACCGTGCCGGAGCTGCCGGTTTCGAAGCCGCGGTATCTGATGGGTGTGGGGATGCCGGAGGATTTGATCGAAGGTGCAGCGCGCGGGATCGATCTGTTCGATTGTGTGGTGCCCTCGCGCCATGGACGGACCGGTTCGCTTTTTACAAGTTTCGGGCGAGTGGTGATCAAGCAAGCGCGGTATGTTCGGGATGAACAGCCGATCGATCCAGCTTGCAGCTGTCCCGTCTGCACGCGCTACTCGCGGGCCTATTTGCATCACCTCTTTCAGGTCAAAGAGATGCTGTCGTCGAGACTGAATACAATCCACAATCTCTGGTATTTTGCAGATTTGATGGGCCAGGTGCGGTCAGCGATCGCACAGGGGACGTTACGGTCGTTCCGGGAAGAATTTTACCGATCTCGCGACCGGGCTGCATCGGACGTCTCAGCCGCGGACATGGTTGAGGTCGATCTGCATCGGCATGCCGGAGGGGATTAGCGGTAAGACGTAAAAGGTGAAACGTAGGACTACCGAGTGCTCTTTCTCAGAAGCCTTTTACGTTTGACGATTCACGTTTCACGGCTTGTTGGACGGCCTTTTGAGCATCCTGACGGAGTGTTTTGTTTTTCCAAGAAGTCCAGGTTATTGAAGGCTTGCTGTGGAGAAATGGTTTTTCTGCAGCCTGCTGACACTGTCGAAGAGGAGTGTGTATGGTCATGCAATCGGTCGTGATGGCTCAGTTGTTCGGTGGAGGGGGTTCGGGCTCCACTTCCGGTACGATCCTTTCCCTCATTCCGTTCGCGCTGATCTTTGTTATTTTCTATTTCTTGGTCATTTTGCCGCAACAAAAACGCTCGAAACAGCAGAAGGCGTTGCTGGAGGCCCTGAAGAAGGGCGACAAGGTGGTCACGGCGTCGGGTATTTGGGGTACCTTGACGAATCTCGGGAAGGAGACGGTGACACTGCAGATCGCCGACAGTACGAAGATTCGGATACAACGGGATCAGATTGCTCGATTGCGCGGTGGCGATGACGAGGATAAGGATAAGGATTCGTAGTCCTGGAGTGACAAAGGGGTTACAGACGACATGAAAAAAGTGGGTGGGCGGTTAACATTGTTGGCGTTGGTGGTGGTGCTGTCGGTGATCTTCTTTATCCCCTCCTATCAACCCTTCTATCAAGCGTTGCCTGCTTGGCTGAAGCAGGTGATGCCGAACAAAGGCATTACTCTTGGATTGGATCTCCAAGGCGGGATTCACCTCGTCATGGAAGTGGATGAAGATCGCGCGGTCGAGATCGCCGTCGATCGATCGGTCGCATCCCTTCAAGATCTGTTGGTCGATAAGAAAATTCCCGTCGAGTCTGTGATGCGGACAGGACCAACCCAGGTCACGATTCAATTCCAAAACGCCGAACTCAAGGCGCAGATCCAGAAGATGATCGATGACTATCCGATCTTCAGCGAGACGGAGACGTGCCGTATCCGCCAACCGGCTGGTGTGGGAGTTGCGGGAGGCCGAGGTCAAACGGATCAAGGACTCCGCAATCAACCAGGCGTTGGAAACGATTCGAAACCGCATCGACCAGTTTGGCGTGACAGAACCGATCGTGCAGCGGCAGGGGTTGAAGCAGATCGTCGTGCAGTTGCCCGGCGTCAAAGAGCCCAAGCGAGCCAGGGATCTGATCAAAGAAACGGCGTTGCTCGAATTTAAGATGCTGGATGAGGATAACCAGTCCAAGCTCGATCTGCCTGCCCGTATTCCGAAAGATAAAGAGGAGGAGGTTCTGAAACAGGCCGAGGGGAAGCTGCCCGAAGGCGATCAAATCCTCTTTGAGCGGGGAGTCGATAAAGACACCGGCCGCGAGTATCGCATTCCGTATCTCGTGAAAAAGCGGGTCATGCTGACTGGCGATGTGTTGAGCGATGCACGGGTCTCGATCGGTCAATTCAACGATCCCTATGTGTCGATCACATTTGACGGGAAGGGCGGCCGGGAATTCGAACGCATTACGGGCGATAACATCAAGAAGCGCATGGCCGTCGTGTTGGACAATACGATTTACTCGGCTCCGGTGATTCAGGACCGCATTACCGGGGGCCGCGCACAAATCACCGGGACGTTTTCGATGCAAGAGGCGAACGACTTGGCCATCGTGCTCCGGGCCGGCGCCTTGCCGGCTCCGCTCAAGATCATTCAAGACCTCACGGTCGGACCGTCGCTCGGGAAGGATTCGATCGAGAAAGGTGTGCAGGCCACGCTGTTTGCCGGCGCCTTGGTGGTGGTGTTCATGATCGTGTATTACCGGATGTCCGGGGTGATTGCGGACTTTGCGCTAGTGCTCAATCTGTTGTGTTTGATCGGAGCCCTTTCTGCGCTGAACGCAACGCTGACTTTGCCGGGGATCGCCGGGATCGTGCTCACGATCGGGATGGGCGTCGACTCGAACGTCCTGATCTTCGAGCGTATTCGCGAAGAGCTGCGATCGGGTAAAGCCGTTCGGCTGGCGGTGGACGGAGGATATGACAAGGCGCTGCTGACGATTGTCGACTCTCACGTGACCACCCTGATCACGGGGGTGGCGCTGTTCCTCTTCGGCACGGGGCCGATCAAAGGATTTGCCGTGACCTTGTGTCTCGGAATCGGGATCAATCTGTTTACGGCACTGATCGGCACCAAGGTCATCTTTGACCTCTTGAATCAACGACACAAAGTGGAACAGTTAAGCATCTAGTTCGAAGGAGCCGGCATGTTAGAGATTCTCGGGAAAACCAATATCGATTTTATGGGGAAGCGCCGCTGGGCCTTTCTGTTTTCCGGCATCATGGTGGTGCTGGGAATTGTGGCGATCGTTCAGATTGCCAGGGGGTCGGCGAACCTCGGCATTGATTTCGCGGGCGGGACCGCGGTGCAGTTAAAGTTCGAACAAGCGATCCGGATCGACGAAGCGAGGAAAGCCTTGGAGGCCAACGGCCTGGGCAATGCCGAGCTGCAAGAGTTCGGTCAGGAGAACAAACTCCTGATCCGGCTGAAAGCTTCGACGACCATCGAGGAAAAGGTTGCCGATCGGGTCGTGGCGGTCTTTACAAAGGAATTTTCCTCGAACCATTTCGTGGTCGATTCCAGCACGGAAATCGGACCGACCATCGGGAAAAAACTTCAAGAGGATGCCCTCATTGCGGTCCTCGTTTCCTTTGCCGGGATCATTCTCTACGTGGCGGCGCGATTCGAACTTCGCTTCGGCATCGCCGCGGCCCTGGCGACCTTTCATGACGTGTTGGCGGTGTTGGGCGCCTTTTATATCCTGGACAAGGAAATTACGTTGCTCGTCGTGACGGCGTTGCTGACATTAGCCGGCTATTCGATGACGGATACGGTCGTCGTGTTCGACCGTATTAGAGAAAATCTCCGGATGCGTCGGCGGGAGAGCGAAGAGACGATTATCAACAATGCGGTGAACCAAGTCTTGAGCCGCACGATCGTCACGAGTTTGACCGTCGTGTTGGTGCTGATTCCGCTGACGCTGGCCGGCGGAGAGGTCTTGCACGACTTTTCCCTCGCCCTGTTGTGGGGCGTGATTTTCGGGACCTACTCATCCGTCTTCGTCGCAAGTCCGTTGCTGTTGCTTTGGCCAGGAGCCTCTGGACGGCTGTTGAAGCGGAGTTAGGCGTCCGGTGAAATCACATCGGTTCGTGAAAGAGCGAGACGCTGAAGGACGTTCGAAGTTCGGCGGTTCGAAACTCGAACGAAGACCTCGAACTCTCCCGACTCGTCCCGCTTTTCTCGCAAGTCTCGCGAGTCCCGCGCCAGATCAGCGAGATCGGGGCACACCCATGACACTCTGGAGTCGGTCTCACAGTCTCCAGCGCAAGATCATCGCGGCAATCGTGCTGGTCGGACTTCTGCCCCTGACCCTTCTGCTTGCGCTCATCTATGTCGAGGAGCGGCGCGCACTTCGCGAAATAACCGGCGCCAACTTCAGGGAAGTCGCCGTGGAGGCCGCTCGCCGCATCGAAATGCAGGTCACTCGTGGGATGAACGAGGCCCAGCAGCTCGCCACGACCCCCTTTCTCCACACCGCCGTTACCGAAGCCAACCGCACGTACGAGGGAAAGGATGCACATAGCATCCAGGGCATGATCAAGGAGTGGCAGCAGCGGTGGCGTCAGCGGGGTAAGCAAAGCGAGTTTCCTCTCTTCATCAATAGCATCGTCACGAATTACCTCATCCGGTGGCACGAGATCCGTAAATCGGACTATATCGGGATACTGGTGACTGATCAGCAGGGGGCGCTGGTGGTCAGTTCCATTCCGCAAGTGGAGTATTTTTACGGGAAGACGCCGTGGTGGCAAGCGGTGGTGAAGGGGGGAAGTCTCAGGGGCTATGTGAGCGAGATCGCCTTTGATCCTGGTTTTGGGACTCACGTGGTCGTGGTGGCGGTGCCCATTCTGTGACGATACAAAGGAGAACGGTGATTGGGACGGTCACCATTCTGTTACGTCGGGACACGATCTTTCATGCCATTGCCGAGGTGACAATCGGGTCGACCGGTCACGCGATGTTGTTCAGTTCCGATGGTGTTCCTGTGATTTGTCCGGTCCTGGCCCCGGAAGAACATACGGTCAGGCCCGAGTTGATCAGTGCTCTCGGTGGGTTGAAAGCTGGTTGGACCGTTGCCGCAGACGATTCGCATGGGAGCCAGAACGCGTTGATCGGATTCGCTCCGGTCCGATTCGGCGAAAGTTTGGCTCCGGGGAGCCTCGGAGGACATCAGTGGATTACCGTGGTGCGGCAGGATCCCCAGGAGACCTATGCGCCGCTCGCCGAACTCGTGGCGAAAGTGCTGCTCTATGGATTGCTCGTGCTCGCCGTGCTGTGGGGGACAGGGGTGGTCGTCGCGCGGCGGATTGCTCGTCCCATTCAGTTGTTACACGACGGGGTGCGTGAAATCGGAAGCGGGCGATTGGACCGGCGACTGGAGCTGAAGACCGGCGATGAGATTGAAGGGCTCGCCGATGCGTTCAACCAGATGGCGGTGAATCTACAACGGTCGTTTGCGCAGATCGAACAACGCGTGGTGGATGTGCGCCGCTTGGAAGAAAAGTACCGCGATTTGATCGAACATTCTCCTGAGATGATCTATCAATTGAACCGGAGCGGCCAATTCGTCCATGTGAACAAGACGGGGCTCGAGAAGCTGAAATACACGCCTCGATGAGATGCTCTCGATGCGGCTCTGGGACCTCGTGCCGCGTGGCCAGGAGCCGCTCGTACTGCAATATCTCGAACGATTGATGGCGCAAGGGCGTAGTTCGATGGAGACGGTGTTTCTGGCCAAAGACGGTCACCCGTTCGATGTGGAAATTCACGCCACGGCGCTGATCGATCAAGAGCGGGGCGGGTTGGTTCACTCGCGCGCGTTTGTCCACGACGTGACCGAACGCCACCGGCTTGAGCGACATCTGCAAGAATACACGACGAAGCTCGAACAGGCCGTGTCGGAGCGGACGCAACAGCTCGTGGCGTCGCAGGCGCGGTACAAGGCGCTTGTTCGACTTGGTGGCGGACTCGGTGTTTATGGTGGATTCCGAACGGCATGATCGTCGCGGTCAACAAACGTGAGGAGCAAGCGCTGGGGTATGCAGAGGCGAATGTGGTCGGCCGCAGTCTGCTCGAAGTGGTTCTTTCCGGTTATCACGATTCATTGCTCGGATGGCTGAGCGACGTCATTTCCGGGCAGCGGAAAGTGTCTACCCAGGAGATCACTGGTACGCCATGCCGGCGGACTGGACACTCCGGTCGAAATGGATCTGATCCGTGTCGGAGTGGCCGATCAACTGTTGGTGATGGTGCAGTTGCGAGACATTACCGACCGGAAGCGGCTTGAACGGCAGCTGGAGACATACCGAGAAGAGTTGGAGGAAAAGGTACGAGAGCGCACGCGTGAAATTGAAGAGACCAAGCAGTATCTCGAAAATCTGCTCGAGAACGCCAACGATGTCATCTATACCCTCGATACCGAGCAGCGGTTCACCTACGTCAACAGCAAGATCGAAGCATGGGGCTACCGGAAAGACGATCTGCTCGGGCGCCCGTACCTCGCCCTTGCTCTCCAAGCGCCATCGCGGGAAGCGTCTCAAGGGCACCTTGGATATCGGTGCGAAGCAGGTCTATGAGGTCGAAGTGGTGACTCGCACGGGGGAGCCGAGGGCTGTTATGGTAAGTGTCTCCCCGCTGCATGGGGTCGAGGGATCGATTTTGGGCGTGATGGGCATCGCTCGTGACATGACCGAGACCAAGAAATTGGAGCAGCAGATCAGGAACTCGGAGAAACTGGCCTCGGTCGGAAAGCTCGCCGCAGGGGTGGCTCATGAAATCAATAATCCCCTTGGAGGCATCCTCAACTGTCTCTACAATTTGCGGAAGGGGACGCTGTCGCCGAGCCGGCAGGAGGAATATTGGGCGTCGATGGAAGACGGTGTGCGGCGCGTGCAGAAGACCGTTCGGCAGCTTCTCGATTTCTCCCAGCAGCATGAGCCCGCATTCACCCTGACGGACATCAATCACGTCGTGGACCGGGTGTTGGTCTTGACGACGCATCTCTTTGCCCCGAACCGCATCGTGTTGGAAACGGGATTCGGTCAGGGGCTGCCGAATGTTATGGTCGATCGGCATATGATTGAGCAGGTACTGATGAATCTGGTGTTGAATGCGGTTCAAGCGATGAAAGACGGAGGAGTGTTGACGATTCGAACGTCCGTGGTTGAAGGAATTTGTCTGATCGAAGTTCGCGATACGGGGTCAGGCATTCCGCCAACGGTTCTGCCGAGGATCTTCGATCCCTTCTTTACGACCAAGAGCGAAGGCGAAGGAACCGGTCTCGGCCTGTCGGTCAGTCTGGGTATCGTCGAGCGTCACGGTGGAAAGATCCTGGTGGACAGCGAGGTTGGGAAGGGGACGACCTTTACCCTCTGTCTCCCTGTTTCCAGGGAACGTTCGTTCATGGAGCGGGTATCATGAAGAGGCTCAAGATCCTACTCGTCGATGACGAGCCGATGATGCGGCTGTCGATGGTCGATGCGTTGGAGTCGGTTGGCCATGATGTCGAAGCGGCGGCATCCGGGACGGAAGGGATCGAAGCCATCCGCCAACGGCCATTCGATCTGGTGATCACCGATCTGCGGCTGCCCGGTGCGGGCGGGCTCAAGGTGCTCACAGCGGCCAAAGAGCAGTCGCCTCACACGGAGGTCCTGGTGATTACGGCCCATGGATCTGTGGAAACAGCGGTCGGCGCGATGAAGCTCGGTGCCTTCGACTACATCACGAAGCCGTTCCAGATGGATGAATTACTGTTGATCGTCGAGCGGATAGGCCGCGTCGTGACCTTGCGGCGAGAAAATCAAGATCTCAAAGCGGCGCTGGAAGATAAGTTCAGTTTTGGGGGCATTCTCGGTGCGAACAACCAAATGCGAGCCCTGCTCGAGAAGATCAAGCTGGTGGCGGGAACAGATTCGACGACGTTGATTCTGGGAGAGAGCGGAACCGGTAAGGAGCTGGTGGCCAATGCCATCCATCAAAACAGCCCACGCAGCCACTACCCCTTGATCAAGGTCAGCTGTGCGGCGCTTCCGGAAACCTTATTGGAAGCGGAGCTCTTCGGCCATGAGAAAGGGGCCTTTACGGGGGCGCTACGGCAGCGGCGTGGACGGTTCGAGCTGGCACATCGAGGCACGCTGTTTCTCGATGAAGTCGGGGAAATCTCGCCGGTCATCCAGGTGAAATTACTGCGGGTCCTCCAGGAGCGGCAGTTTGAGCGCGTCGGAGGAAACGATACGATTCATGTCGATGTGCGCCTGGTCTGTGCGACGCAGAAAGACCTTCGAAAGGAAGTCTCTCAGGGGCGGTTTCGAGAGGATCTTTATTATCGGCTCAATGTCGTGCATGTCGTGATTCCACCGTTGCGTCAACGGCAGGAAGACATCATGATCATTGCCGAGCACGTGCTGAAGACCTGCGCCGGCAAGATGAATAAAACATTGAAAGGGTTTTCTCCCGCGGCGCGCGAGCTCTTCTTGCGTTATTCATTCCCTGGGAACGTGCGGGAGTTGGAGAACATGATCGAGCGTGCGGTGGCGCTGGGGCGGGATCGTGAAGCGATCCAACCGTCCGATCTGTGCGGGTTCCAGTCCTGTCCGTATACAGGAGGGGTGCCACAAGAATCTTGTGGATTCTGTAGCGAAGGGCTGACGGGGCAGAAGCGCGAGGAGCGCCCGCTGACCTCGCTGGCGACGGCGCGGGAACAGTTCGAGAAAGACTATATTGTGTCGGTACTCGAGCGAGTGGACGGCAGCCGAACGACCGGCGCGAAGATTCTCGGTCTCTCGCGAAAAGCCCTCTGGGAAAAGTGCAAGCGCTACGGTATTCCGTCGGCAAGAGATGGGTCGGAAGAAGCATAGCAGGAAGCTGAAGAATCCCGATGGCTTTCCGAAAGGTCAAGACTCAGCCCAGGGTGAGTCTTGCAAGAGTCTGATCTTCGCTCAACCTTGAGGTTGAGCCTGCCCTACTCGGCCGGTTCTGCTCCTCCTTCCCAGAGTTTCACCGTGCGGTCCCATGACGCGCTGGCCAGTCTCATTCCATCCGGTGACAGGGTAATGCCGCGAACAGCTGCGGTATGGGCCTTGAGGGTTCTGAAGCAACGGCCATTCGACAGGTCCCAAAACCGAATCGTCGCGTCATCGCTGGCGCTGATGAGCACCTTGCTGTCCGGCGTGACGGCGAGCGAGCGAACCCAGGAGGTGTGGCCTTTCAATGTTCGTTGCTCTGTCATGTGGGGCATGTCGAACAACTTGATTGTCTGGTCACGGCTCCCGGTGATCGAGCAGTTTGGCATCGGGGGTAAAGGCCATCGCGCCGATCCAATAGTCCATCGCCTTCTGAAATCCACCGTCGTCGTCGACGAAGTAACCCACGTGTTTCGCTAGTATCTTCTTCGGTCTGTTTCCAGTGACCGTCATGCACGATTTTTTCCTCTCCGCTGGGTAACACTTCCCACAGCTTGATCTTGCCGATATCCATTCCACTGGCGAGGTGCATCCCATCCGGTGAAAAGGCGACGCAGACAGACCAATGGTGGTCGTACTGGTCCTTGCCGAGGAGGGTCATGAGCTCGGTGCCGGTGGTGACTTCCCAGATCTTGATGTCTTTGTTGTGGCTGCCGCGCGCCAACATGAGGCCGTCGGGCGAGAGAGAAAGGCTGACGACATTGTGGTCATAGCGTGTGAAGAGGAGCTTCTTCGACTCGCCGGTGTTCGGGTTCCACAGCCGGATGGTGCGGTCCTCGCTGGCAGTGGCCAAGCGTCTGGCCGTCCGGCGTGAAGACGACGGATCGGATGTCCGCCGTATGTCCCCTGAGTGAGCGCAGGAGGCGCCCGGTTTCAATGTCCCACATGCGGACGAGTCGGTCGGCCCCTCCGCTGGCGAGGGTCAATCCGTCCGGTGCGAAGGCCACCGACCAGACTCCATGCGAATGGCCTCGAAACGTGGTCAGCTCCCGTGCCCCTGCCTTCCAGTATTCGAGAAAATCGACTGGTGCGGTGCCCGTTCCCGACGATGGTGGTATGAGCGAGGAAGGAGTGGGGGCAAGTTGGGAAGCGATCTGATCGGCCATGTCCAATAATCCTTATGACTAGAACTGAGTGAAGCGGCCCACGACGACAGGCTTGATTGCCAACCGGCTACTGGTCCAGTATAATCGGTGTCGTCTTGGGTGATCGTAAGAGAAGCTTCGACATCAAGTCAAGCAGGCTATGAGAGCAAGTTCGCGCCCCCTATCTGGGGTGCCCACTCGGCCAGACTGGAATAGGACGATCAAGGACTCGTATGGAACTTCGTTTTCAGCCCGCCTTGCTGCAAGAGGTCATTGACTCGTTCGTCGAAAAGACGGAACGGGAAGGCGACCCCACCTATTATAAAGAATTCCACGAACTCGCCGACCCGATCTACGAGAAGTTTACGCTCGATGATCGTGAGAGCGAGTTCAAGAAGCTCTACCAGTATATGTTCGGAACCTGGGGGTTTTCCGATATCATCCGCGATGCCTTCAACGAATATCCTTTGCTAAAGGAGCGGGTCGGAATTGTGCTCGTCAAGGGGGTGCTCAAGGAAGATCAGGAAGGTGTCGATATTCTCAGGAAGTGGGGATCCGTCGAACACGAGATGGCTCGAGCGTTCGAAGAAAAAGGGTTGAAAGGCGTCGGGATCAAACTCATTCCACGTCGGTTCTACGATCCTGCGCTCACGCGCTATTGCCGTCATGAGTTGTTGCATATCTCGGACATGCTGGATCCGGCCTTTGGATACGATCCAGATACCAAGGTCGGGCAAAATCCCGGTGAGGAAACCCTCATTCTCCATCGCTACCGCATCTTGTGGAGTCTCACCGTGGATAGCCGGCTGACAGTAGCCGGTAAAGAGCCGATGCTCAGGAAGGAAGACCGGTTCAAAGAGTTTCGTTCCTGGTATCGCAAGATTCCCGCGCCACAATTGAAATCGGTGTTCGAAGGGTTGTGGCAGACGAGTTTCTTTACCCACTCGGAATTGATCGAAATGGCGTCGGACACCTTGCGTGTCATGGATCGTGCCGTGGATGTCGAGGGGGGCGAGGTTCCGGAAACAGAAAATAAAGTCATGTTGATGCCGGGATTTCCCTGTCCTCTGTGCCGGTTCCCGACCTATTCGTGGGTCGAGGATATGGGCAACAAGATCGAGACCTATGTGCTCGATTTCATCCGTGAGAATCATCCTGGCTGGGATATCGAATTCGGGGCCTGCGATCGCTGCGTCGAGGTCTACAAGCTGCGCGCCGACGGCGTTATGTAACGGTGTATGATTGTGGCCACCGATCCGACATACGGACGTCGCGACTTCTTCAAGGACTCTGTCGTGTCCGTTGCCAAAGCGGCGCAGGAATTTTCCAAGTTCCAAGAGGTCGCACCGGAACGACCGGCTCCGGCACCGTTGCGGTCTGATTGGTTGCGTCCTCCCGGCGCTGCTGACGAGGCATTGTTTTTAGAACGATGCACACAGTGCGGCGACTGTGCCAAGGTCTGTCCGTACGGGTCGATTACGTTTCATCCGCAGAATGGGACACCGGTGATTTTTGCGGATCAGAAGCCGTGCTATCTCTGCGAGGATGTCCCATGCATTGCGGCCTGTGCCACAGAGGCGTTGCTCCCTGTCGAAGGACGCGGACAGATACGAATGGGTCTCGCGTCTGTCTCGCATCGAGTCTGCACAGCAGGGCAGGGGTGCCATGCCTGCGCATCGAAATGTCCCACGGATGCGCTATCCATGGATTTTGACCAGCAGCGGCTTGTTGTGACGGCTGAGCGTTGTGTCGGATGCGGGTTGTGCGAACAAGTGTGCCGGACAGTAAACGATCGCGTGGCCATTCGAGTCACACCGATGAGATTGTTGGCGCAGTCGCGCTTGTGACCCACAAGTACAGCTCTGCATGCAAGAGAGAAAGTTTGAGAGAAGTGGTGCGGGTCGAGGAGGAAAATATTTGAGAAATCATCGGCTTAGCTTATCCCTTGGCAATGGAAAAATCATGCTTGACAACCCCTGGGCCGATACCTACCATACGGGGGATTTGTGCCAAAGGTTTGACCTCATTTGCCCGAAAAATTTGATGTGGGCAACATGGTTAACCGAGGAGCCGATTCTCATGACGAGTAAACAGCCGGTGCAAACAAATTCTCAGGCCGTGGCCGGCGCCATTCCGATTTCGCCGGCCATTAAAGATTCACCCGCAGTCGAACGCGCCCTCAATCGCAGTAAGCTCTATCTCCTTGTCTCGTGGAGCCAGCTCTATCCGGAAGACGACGAGTTTCTCGATTACGTGCAATGCGGAGAGTTCGTCGAGGATGGGCGAGCAGCGATCAATGCCTTGGACCGGGCGCTCGACGGTATCGGTGGTGAAAGGGCCAAGCTAAAGCTTGTGTTGCTGCGTAAGCAGTTCGATCAGATCGAGAAAGTTGTCTCGTCAGAATGTGTCAACTGGCAACTCAGCGATCTGCAGGCCGAGCATCGACGAGTGTTCAGTAATGTCATCACTCTTGATTGCCCTCCCTACGAAACGCTTTTCGGAAATGACCACGTGTTTGCTCAATCGCAAGTCATGGGCGATATCGCCGGATTCTATCGTGCGTTCGGGGTGGAATTGTCCAAGGATATCCATGAGCGACTGGATCATTTGAGCGTCGAATTCGAGTTTATGCATTTCCTGGCCTACAAAGAATCCTATTCCCGCTGTCACGATGGAGCAGACAAGACTCAGATCGTCCTGGATGCGCAGAAAAAGTTTGTCAAGAATCATGTCGGCCGATGGGTCCCGCTGTTTTGCCGGATGTTGGTCAAGAAAGCCGATTCCGGTTTGTACAAACACGTGGCGGACTTGATGGCGGAGTGGATGGATTTCGAAGCCGCGTTCCTAGGCGTCGTTCCCCAGCCCTACTCGGAAACCGATTATCGCCCGGCGACGTTTAGTGCGCCGGAAGGCCAGACGTACGAGTGTGGTGCGCAGGATCAGGGAAACGAGCTGAGTCTGTTGCTGAACGAAGTTGGCGCAGAGTCGTTTTTGGACAAGAAGGATCAGGGCAAAGACAAAGAGGGAGAGGGGCCGGTCGGAACCGCTTGATGATTGTCATGTGCAAGAAGGTTTTGAGGTGTTGTGTATCGGCAGCAACTTTGGGCCACCGCTCTTTATTTTCAATCGAGAGAAAGAGTATGTTATGAAAAAAGAAGAGAAGCCACCGAGCAACCGTATAAGAATCGGTATTCTTATCGCGTCATTGATCGCGGGTGTGCTTTTGGCCCTCTTCTCTATACTGGCTAATCCGCATTGATCGTTGGCATGAACCTGAGTTTATTATTTAATCGAGAGGAGGGGTATCCTATGAGCGTAATGCAGACACACAGCAAGCGTGTGGTGCTCGGTGTTCTTCTCTCTGCGTTGATCGTGGGTGTGATGCTCACGATTGGGCAGGTTCCGTTGGCTGTCAGTCAGCCGGTTACCATTCCGGCAAAGATGGTCAAGGGTGCGATCCCGATGGATGGCGCGAACCCGGTTTGGGAGAGTGTTCCTGGGGTGATCGTTCCGTTGAGCGGACAGCTAATCACGACGCCGATGCATCCGAATATTTCGGTGAAGTCGGTGTTCGTAAAAGCTATGACCAACGGTAAAGAGATCGGTCTGCGCATCGAGTGGAGCGATCAGACCAAGAACGATACGACCATCGGTCCCCAGGACTTCCGGGATCAGGCCGCGGTCATGTTCCCGGTCAATACGGCTGGAGCGCCACCCTTCCAGTGCATGGGTCAGTCAGGCGGCACCACCAATATCTGGCGTTGGAACGCGGAGTGGCAGAAAGATATCGGCAAGGATAGCGCAGGCATCTGGGATGTGGACGACCAATATCCAGGCATTTTCTGGGATTACTATTTCGAAGAGCCGGCCGGTGGTGTGACCTATCCGGACCGGATCGGCCGGAGCCTTGGGCCCTTCAATCCTGGCATCTGGTCTGGCAATATCATGTCTGACCCGACGTTGCGCGTGAGTTCGGTTGAGGATCTGAATGCTAACGGCTTCAGCACGCTTACGACGCAAGCGCATCAGGATGTTATCGGAAGTGGTGTGTGGGAACCTTCTGGTTCCATCAAGGGCGGTGGATACACTGGTCCAACCTGGCGCGTGGTGGTGAAGCGCACATTGGAAACCGGGGATGCCAACGATACCCAGTTTAAGGCGGGGATGTCTGTGCCCATCGCTTTTGCGGTGTGGGACGGTAACAACATTGAACGTAACGGCATGAAGGCGCTCTCCACCTGGTTTACCTTGAAGCTATAAGTCGGAATACTGGTCTCTGGAGAGACTATCTCGTACATCTAGGGTAGAGCGATAGCATAACGGAAAACCCCAGTCCGGCGTCAGGCCGGGCTGGGGGTTTTCATTTTCGGTAACAGACAGCACAGAACTCCTTATCAGGAATTGAGTCATCCGGGCTTGACATGTCTTTCCCTTAAGGCCCAAATTCACTTAATCACAGTCTCTCAGCACAGTGCTGAGAATGAGAGGACGCCCGCGATGGACCGATGGGCCGCACAATGGGGAGATCATCTCCGCATTCAGCACAAGGTATGGGCGATGCTCCTGTTGCTCTGTGTGCCGCTCAGTGCGGGCATTGCCATTCACCTGTATGTTGTCCAACAGTTGCTTGCGCTCCAACAACAAAGGCAAGACGTCATGCTGGCTGATAAACAGGTCCATGTGCTGGGGCGACTCGCTATCGATATTGAAGACGGTTTTCGCGGCTATGTTTTAACCCGGGAACCCGCCTTTCTTGCTCCGCTGGTTGAAGCCGAAGCGAAGCTCAACCAGGCGCTGTCGGATGCCTCAGCGTCGATGGCAAAGCTATCCGGTTCTTCGAACCAACTCGCTCCGATTGAGCGACAACTGAAAGACCTGCTGCGATCGAAGCAGGAGTTGATCGCAGACATTCAGCAGGGACTGGCGGACAAGGCGTTAGCGTATGTGCGGTCGGGTGAAGGGCTCCGACTGTCAGATTCCCTCCGCGCAGACCTCCGGACCGTCGAAGATCACCTGATGCGGCAGCGAAATTTGTTGCACGAACAAGCAGACGCGCTGTCGCAGCGGACGTTTGTCGGACTGTGGATCACGCTGGCTGGTGTGGTTGTGCTGGGATGGATTGTCTCGCGCGTCCTAGCCCGCTCTCTCACGGATCCGATCACGCGACTGCAATCAGCTACTGCAAGGATCGGAGCGCACATCGATGTGGCCGGGATTACCGAGCTGTTGGCCACATAGTCGAGGAGCGAAGGACGAACTCGGTCAATTGGCGGATGCCTACCTCACCATGGCTCGTCGCATCGAGGAGCACATCCGAGAGATCGAAGTGCTCCTCGCCATCGGCCAAGAGATCAACACCATCGGCCCGGACGGTCTGGACGGGGTGCTCCGGCGTATTACGGACAGGGCAGTGGAATTGGTGCAAACGGATGTCTGTCTAGTGCTCCTTCGTGATGAACGAATGGGTTGTTGGGTGGTTGAAGCTGCGTCCGGCGAATGGAATGACCGTCTGAAGAAATCGGTTATGCTGTGGGAAGAACTTCCGGTCTGTGTTCAAGCGTTTGACACGCGCAAGGTGGCCACGGGGGAACGGTTGCGTTCTGACGAACGGCCCCAAGTTTTGCGGCGCAACGTAATCGGGGACAGTATGTTGGCAATTCCACTGTTGGCGCAGGGGATTCCGTTCGGCGTCCTGTCGCTTCTGGACGAACGACCCCGTGGAGCGCATGAGTGGAATCTGCGCCTGGCCGAAGGATTGGCTCAGCAAGCCGCGCTGGCCATTTCGAATGCGCGGCTGTATGAAGTGGCGGAGCAGCGGCAACGGGGGTTGGTTGCGCGCCTTCAACAGCTCGAGCATCTTGCGGAAACCTTGGCTCACGATCTTAAGGGGCCGGGGGCTCGCATGGGAGAACTCGCACGGTTACTGATCCAGCAGAACGGTTGTCAATTCGATGACCGGACGAACCGGTGGCTATCTCTTATCGAAGAGAATGGCAGAGATCTTGTGCAGCGCGTGGAAGGGATCTTGACCGTGGCTCGTGTCGGTATCGATCAAGGTGCCATCACGGCCGTCGATCCGACTGCGATTATTGGTGAAGTGTTGAAAGCCAGAGCCGGTGAGATCGAGCGGCTTCATGCCGTGGTGCACGTTGAATCGGGGTTACCGCTAGTCGCCTGTCACGGTGCATATCTCCGGCAAATCTTCGACAACCTCGTCTCGAACGCACTTAAATTCACAAGGGCTGGAGAGTCACCCCTGGTGAGGATCAGCGGGCGTGTAGAGGGTCCTATGGTGGCATTCTCTGTGGAGGATCGGGGGATCGGAATCCCTTCGACCCAACGTATTCGAGTGTTTCAGCCGTTTGTCCGCTTGTTGATGTCTGAGGCAGCCGGCAGTGGGATTGGCCTGACTATCATCCAGCGCATCGTGGATCTGTATGGCGGCAAGGTGTGGATCGACGGAGTCGAGGGGCCGGGCTGCACCGTACAATTCACGGTCCCGAGTTTTCAGGAGCAAGGGACTGCCTCGAATGCCAGGATGCAGACGTCGAGAGGTTCCCGAGGTGGTCGATGTCGTTCGGCGAGGGGTTCTGTGAGGAAGGGGGAGATGATGACACGTGGCGTGGTTTCCGACATGCGATCGACCAGAGCCTAAATCCAAAGTGCCGTTCACGATTCTGATCGTCGAGGACAACGCGACGGATCTTGAGTTGATGTTGCACGCTCTTGAAGCGGCGGACCTGAAACCGCTCGGGGGAGATTTCGAGATGGAGGTGCGCTCAACGGCGGAAGGGGCCTTGCAATTGCTCGGAGAACGGTCCGTCGATCTTGTGCTGACGGATATGATGTTGCCTGGTATGGATGGATTGGATCTCGTCAGCCGCATTCAAGGGATCGATTCAAACTTGCCGGTGCTGGTGGTAACGTGGATGAACGCGGTTCCTCTGGCCGTGGATGCGATGCGGCGAGGCGCCTTTGACTATGTGCTGAAACCCGTCAATGCAGAGGATTTGGGGATGCGACTCCATCGGGCGATTCGCATCTCTGAAATCCTGCGCCGGCACGCGGTCTATGAGCAACGGGACCGGCAGGAGTTCGAAACCAATAGTTTCGTGGGGAGTGGCGCTTCCTTCGAGCAAATTATGCGGAGTATTCATGAGGCGGCTCAGGTCCGCTCGACGGTTTTAATCACCGGCGAAACCGGAACGGGAAAGGGGATGATTGCACGGGCGATCCATCAGCAAAGTCCAGAGTGCGATCGGCCGTTTCAAGTGATCGATTGTACGACCGTTCCCGAGGGGATGATGGAGTCCGAGCTGTTCGGGCATGTACGGGGTGCCTTTACCGGTGCGATCGCCGATAAGCCCGGGCTCATCGAGTTAGCGAACGGCGGCAGCGTTTTCCTCGACGAAATCGGGGAGCTTCCCCTTCTCCTCCAAGCGAAACTTCTGCGCGTATTGGAGGAAAGCGAGGTGCGTCCCGTGGGTGGAACCAGAGTTCGCCGGGTGGATATGCGCTTTATCGCTGCCACCAACCGGAATCTCGAAGCACGAGTGCGTGAGGGGACCTTCCGGAAGGATTTGTACTATCGGCTCGCAGTCATCTCGATTCCGGTCCCCCCGCTCCGTGAACGTCGCGAGGACATTCCCGTTATCGCACGCCATTTGCTCAGCCGGCTGGTTCAATCCATGGGCAAGGCGCAGTGCCATTTTGATGAAGAGGCGGTGAAAGTTCTTGTGTCTTATTCCTGGCCGGGGAATGGGCGGGAACTCCGCAATGTCGTGGAACGGATGGTTATGCTCGCGACCGGCGACATCATTCTGGCGCGAGATGTCCGAGGTATGCTTCCACAGAATGAAGCCGAGAGTTTCGCCTCAGTCGACCCGAGTCTGACCGGCCTTCCATACATGGAGGCGAAGGAGCGAGCGCTCGAAGAGTTTACGAAGTCTTACCTGCGTGTCAAACTGGCGCAGCATGGCGGTGTCATCACGAAGGCAGCTGAAGAGAGCGGCATTCCACGGCAACATTTCTCGCTGCTCATGAAACGATTTCTGGGAAGCGATGGTGTCGAGAATCAGTAGCATCTGTCTCCCATTCGTAACAATCCTACCGTTCACTGACCTCACTCTCTGATCATTCACGCGATCACGTTTCTTTTTAGTAGCAGAACCATCATGTTAAGTGATTCATGGACTCATTCTCTCGATGCTATTTGGCATTTTATCGTTGACGAATACCCGGATATGCGCACGTAACAAATTAATATATTTGATGAAATATTATATTTATCAAATGGCGCATATCATCATATTCGACTAGCGAAACAACTTCTGTTTTTCCTTCCAGAAAACCGTTTCGTAAATCTAGTTTTATCTCTTATATTTCAATGTGTTAACCAGTGCGATCTTGTTGAGCGCGACATTCTTTTTATTTTGGCAACTCTCTTGCTATGTCTGTGGTCAAAATTGGTGGACAACTACATGTACATGGAAATTGTGTCAGATTTTCAGGAACGAAGAGATTCAGTCAAAAGATTTTGTTGTACGTCGCGCGGGCTTAATAGAAGCCCTCAACTGTAGGAGGTGGGACCCATGTTTTTGTCACGGAGGCAGTTCTTAAAAGTCACGGCGGGGACGGTCGCCGCGGTGGCAGTCGCAGACAACGTGCTGGCGTTGACGGCGCTCCAGCCGGTGATCGAAGTCGGGAACCCGTTGGGGGACTATCCGGATCGGTCCTGGGAGCGGGTCTATCACGATCAGTACCGGTACGATTCGTCCTTTACGTGGGTCTGTTCCCCGAACGACACGCATGCCTGCCGCGTCCGGGCCTTTGTCCGCAACGGCGTCGTGATGCGGGTCGAGCAGAACTACGACCACCAAACCTATGAGGACCTCTACGGCAACCGCGGCACCTTTGCCCATAACCCGCGGATGTGCTTGAAGGGGTTCACCTTCCACCGCCGCGTGTATGGCCCCTATCGCTTGAAGGGACCCGTGATGCGCAAGGGCTGGAAGGAGTGGATGGATGCGGGCTCACCAGAGCTGACGTCGGATGTGAAGCGCAAGTATAAGTTCGACAGCCGCTACTTGGACGATATGCTGCGCGTGTCGTGGGATACGGCGTTCACGTATGCCGCCAAGGCCATGATCATCATTGCCACGCGGTATAGCGGCGAAGCCGGCGCCCGCCGGCTCCGGGAGCAGGGATATGCGCCGGAAATGATCGAGATGATGAAGGGGGCGGGCACCCGCACGTTCAAGCATCGCGCCGGGATGCCGGTCCTCGGGATGGTCGGCAAGTTTGGCAACGCTAGGCTTAATGGTGGTGTCAATGCGTTGTTGGACACTCTGGATCCGGAAGGTCGGCCCGGAGCAGGCCCAGGGCGGTCGCTATTTGTCGAATTATACCTGGCACGGCGACCAGAACCCGTCGCATCCTTGGATATTCGGCGTCCAGGGGTCTGACTGCGACCTCTCCGACATGCGCTTCTCCAAGCTGAACACCAGCTGGGGCAAGAACTTCGTCGAGAACAAGATGCCGGAAGCCCACTGGAAGTTGGAGTGTATCGAACGGGGCGCCCGGATCGTGGTCATCACGCCTGAGTATAATCCCACCGCCTATCGGGCCGACTACTGGATGCCGCTCCGGCCTCAGTCGGACGGCTCAATTTTCTTAGGCGCCATGAAGATCATCGTCGATGAGAATATGCATGACACCAGCTTCATGAGGAGTCATACCGATGCGCCCTTGCTCGTCCGCACCGATACCTTGCAGTTCCTGGATCCGCGCGATGTGGTCGCCGACTACAAGTTCCCGGATTTCTCCAAGAGCTATGCGGGACGGGTGCAGTCGCTGACGCCCGATCAGGTCGCGCGGCTCGGCGGGATGATGGTCTGGGATCTGAACAAGAAGCAGGCGGTGCCACTGCACCGGGAGCAGGTCGGCTGGCACTATGATACGAGCGGCGTTGACGCCGCCCTCACCGGGACCTACCGGGTGAAGCTGCTCAATGGACGCGAAGTCGACGCGATGCCGGTCTGGCAGATGTACTTGGTGCATTTCCAGGATTACGACCTGGACACCGTCCATCAGATCTGCCGCACGCCGAAGGATCTGCTGGTCCGGTGGGCGCGGGATTCCGGCTCGATCAAGCCCGCCGCGATTCATAACGGCGAAGGAACGAACCACTATTTCCATCAGACTTCCAACTCCCGCGCCGCCGCGATGGTGCTCATCACAACCGGTAACGTGGGCAAGTTCGGCGCCGGGCAGTGTACCTGGGCCGGCAACTACAAGGCCGGAACCTTTACGGCCACGCCCTGGTCCGGGGCCGGTCTTGGCGTCCATACGGGGGAGGATCCCTTCAACATCAATCTGGATCCGAACGCGCACGGCAAGGAAATCAAGACCAATCAGTTATACTACGGCGAAGAGGTGGGCTATTGGGCCCATGGAGACACTTGCCTGATCGTCAACACCCCGAAGTACGGGCGCAAGGTGTTCACGGGCAAGACGCACATGCCGACGCCGAGCAAGTTCCGGTGGGTATCCAACACAAACCATGTCAACAACGCCAAGCACCACTATGACTTGGTTCACAATGTGGACCCGAACATCGAGACCGTTATTACACAGGATGTCGAAATGACCTCTGACATCAACCATAGTGATCTGGCCTTCGCCTGTAACACCTGGATGGAGTTCACCTATCCAGAAATGACGATCACGGTGTCAAATCCCTGGGTGCAGATCTGGAAGGGCGGGATCCGGCCCCTGTACGACACCCGCAATGACCTCGATACCTTTGCCGGCGTCGCGGCCAAGTTGGCGGACATGACCGGCGACAAGCGGATGAAAGATTACTTCAAGTTCGTCTACGAAAACCGCGTCGATGTCTATGCCCAGCGGTTGCTCGATGCCTCCAGCACCTTCTACGGCTACAGCGCCGACGTCATGCTGAAGTCGGAAAAAGGCTGGATGGTCATGACCCGCACCTATCCGCGGCTTGCATTCTGGGAAGAAACCAACGAGTCGAAGCCCATGTGGACCAGGACCGGGCGGTACGAAACCTACCGGACCGAGCCGGAGGCGATCGAATACGGGGAAAACTTCATTTCACACCGAGAAGGGACGGAAGCGACCCCCTATCTGCCGAACGCGATCATGACCACCAATCCGTATGTCCGGCCGGACGACTACGGGATTCCGATCACGGCGCAGCACCATGACGATAAGACGGTGCGGAACATCAAGCTGCCGTGGCAGGAAATCAAGCGGCATGCCAACCCGTTGTGGGAGAAGGGGTACCAGTTCTACTGCGTCACGCCCAAGACCCGGCATCGGGTGCACAGCCAATGGTCGGTGAACGACTGGGTGCAGATTTACGAGTCGAACTTTGGCGATCCGTACCGGATGGACAAACGGACCCCGGGGGTCGGCGAGCATCAGCTGCACATCAACCCGCAGGCGGCCAAAGACCGCGGCATCAACGACGGCGACTATGTCTATGTGGACGGCAACCCGGTGGACCGGCCCTATCGAGGCTGGAAACCCTCGGATCCCTACTATAAGGTGGCGCGCCTCATGATCCGGGCCAAGTACAATCCGTCCTATCCGTACCATGTCACGATGGCGAAGCACGCGCCCGTACGTGGCGACGCCCAAGTCGGTCAAGGGCCATGAGACGCGCCCGGACGGACGCGCCATCGCGGTCGATACGGGCTATCAGTCCAACTTCCGGTACGGGGCCCAACAGTCCTTTACCCGGAACTGGATGATGCCGATGCACCAGGTCGACTCATTGCCCGGGCAAGCATGCAGTTGCCTGGAAATTTAAGTGGGGCTATCAAGTCGACAATCATGCGATCAACACGACCCCGAAGGAATGTTTGATCCGCATCACGAAGGCCGAAGACGGCGGCATCGGAGCCCGCGGGCCCTGGGAGCCGGTGCGGACCGGGTTCACGCCGGGCCAAGAGAATGAGTTCATGATCAAGTGGCTCAAAGGCGAACACATCAAGATCAAGGTGTGAAACGATACCACGGTGCAGCGTGAACACGATGGAACAGCTGCTGAGACATGTTAAAAAACTGATTATGGACAGAAGGAGGATTCACAATGCCTGAAGTGTATAACTGGCAGCTGGGACGGAAGATGCTGTATCCCTACGAGGAACGGCATCCGAAGTGGCAGTTTGCCTTTGTGTTCAACATCAATCGGTGTTTGGCCTGTCAGACCTGTTCGATGGCGGACAAGTCCACCTGGCTCTTCTCGAAGGGGCAGGAATATATGTGGTGGAACAATGTGGAAACCAAGCCCTACGGCGGGTATCCCCAGTTCTACGACGTGAAGATCACCCAGCTCATTGAGCAGGTGAACCCGGGGGGACAGGTGTGGAACGTCCGGGTGGGCCGCAAGCACCATGCGCCCTACGGCGTGTTCGAGGGGATGACCATTTTTGATGCCGGGGCGAAGGTCGGCCAGGCGGCCATCGGCTACATCCCGACGGACCAAGAGTGGCGGTTTGTGAACATCTATGAGGATACGGCCACCTCGATGCGCGCCCTCGTGGAAGGCATCGACAAGACCGGCTTCTCCCGGGACGAACCATGGAAGATGACGGGCAGCAGTCTGCCGGAGCATGAGACCTTCTTCTTCTATCTCCAGCGGATCTGCAACCACTGCACCTATCCCGGCTGCTTGGCGGCCTGCCCGCGGAAGGCGATCTATAAGCGACCGGAAGATGGGATTGTGCTCATCGACCAGAATCGATGCCGCGGCTACAAGAAGTGCGTGGAGCAGTGTCCCTATAAGAAGCCGATGTATCGGGGCACCACGCGCGTGTCGGAGAAGTGCATCGCGTGCTATCCACGGATCGAAGGGAAGGATCCGCTGACGGGCGGCGAGCCGATGGAAACGCGCTGCATGGCGGCCTGTGTCGGCAAGATCCGGATGCAGAGTCTGGTCCGTATCGGGGAAGATGGCCTGTGGGCAGAAGATCGGTGGCACCCGCTCTACTATACGATTCGCGTGGAGCAGGTGGCGCTGCCGCTGTACCCGCAGTGGGGGACCGAGCCCAATGGCTTCTACATCCCCCCGCGGCATAGCCCGCGCGGCTATGCGCGGCAGATGTTCGGGCCAGGCGTCGATAACGCGATCGAGAAGTATCTGGTGCCCAGCCGGGAGCTGTTGGCCGTCCTCCAGCTCTGGCGCGCCAGCCAGCAGATCGTCTTCCGGTACGATGTCATTCCGGGCCCCAAAGTGTTCGAGACCCAGATCCACGGGAAACGGTTCGAGATGTACAACGACACGGTGCTGGGGTTCAACAAGTCGGGCAAGGAAGTGGCCCGCGTGCAGGTCGAAGAGCCGATCTACATCCGACCCGCCGAACGGGTCAACTGGCTGTAAGTTTCAGCTAACCAGCGTTTCAGAAAGGGCAGGGAGTTCAAAAGAGCTCCCTGCCCTTTGCGTTTAATGCACCATAGGAATTCGTTTCGCTATTTCATGCCGAAGATGGAAAAGTCTCAAACGTAGACCACCCGCCACGTTGCCTTCTTTCATAAGATAAAGCCTTCCTATGTTTATGCGCTACTGTTACGGCTAATATTTATTCTAGGTTGTCGGACATGTTGATGGGCCGTGTAGGGCAAACTTACGTCCCTCTGGTTAAGAGGTGCCTCCGATGGTTGCATTTGGCCGATACCGGAGTGTATAAAAAGATTCTGAATTTATTGTTAAATCATTTTATTTCTCTCCAGTTGGTGGTGAATCGGCATGAAGGTTTCACTGCTCTTTCCTCCAACGTGGCACCCATCACAGCCTTATCTGAGTCTCCCCTCATTGACGGGGTTTTTGGCTCAAGGCGGTGTCACCAACGTCTCCCAACGCGATCTTGGGATCGAACTCTTAGACAAGGTGGTCACCCAATCCTACGGGGCAGCACTCTATCAGGAGTTGGTGGATAAACAGCGAACGCTTGAGCGGGAACGAACCGGAGAAACTGGATCGGGAAGTGCCGAGCATTTGGCGAGAGTGGTGGAGTCGCTGGACCGCTTTCCCTATCTCATCGATCGGATTGAGCCGGCTAAGGAGACCCTCCGCGGGGAGGGCTTTTACGACCTCGAATCCTATAAAGAAAGCCTTTTTCTCATCGATAAATGGCTGGAGGTGCTCTCCACACTCTATTTCCCGACCAGGCTGACGGTCGTCGACAATCAGTTCGGCAACTATTCCATCTATTCATCCAAAGATCTGATGAAGATCATCAGGGATGAGACCCAGAATCCCTACATTCCGCTCTTTCGTGAGCATTTCGTTCAGTCGATTGTCGGGGACCAGCCGGACTTGATCGGCGTGTCGATTACGGCGACCTCGCAGATTATCCCTGGTCTGACGCTTTGTCGTTTGCTCAAGGAAGCCGCTCCCAACATCCATCTGACCATCGGCGGTAGCATCTTCACCAGATTGGTCGATAACGTGCGTCGCTGCCCGAGTCTTTTCGATCTGGCCGACGATATCATCGTATTCGAGGGCGAAACCGCGTTGCTCGAACTCGTCAATCAATTGGACGGAAAAAAAGATTTCAGCAAAGTTCCGAACCTGATCTATCGTCAGAACGGGAAGATTACGATCAATCAGCCCTTTTATTCTGAAAACATCAACCAGTTGCCAGCTCCCAACTACGACGGTTTTCCGCTCGGGCTGTATTTGTCGCCGGAGCCGGTCTTGCCCGTGCAGTTTTCACGAGGCTGCTACTACAAGGATTGTGCGTTCTGCGCCCTCACGTTGGATCACCAAAACTTCAGGCAGAAAGAACCGGGGCGAACCGTCGAGGAATTGGCAATGGCTCAAGCAGCGGTATGGAGCTCAGCGGTTCTTCTTTACCGACGAGTGCGTGGCCTTGTCGCCGGCCAAACGATTGTGCCAGCAGATCATCGACAAGAAGTTGGATATCAAATGGACCTGCGAGATGCGCTTCGAGAAGCATCTGACCCGTGAACTCCTGGCGTCGATGCGGGATGCCGGGTGCCTGAAGATCGTGTTCGGATTGGAGTCCTTCAATCAGCGCGTGATGGACTTCATGAAGAAAGGGATCAAGCAGGAATGGGTGCGACGCATTGCCGACGATTGCGTCGATTTGGGGATCGCGGTGCATTGCTACATCATTGTGGGGTTCCCGACCGAGAAGGAAGAAGAAGCCAGGGAGACGATGAATTTTATCGTGGAAAACGAGCGGCTTCACGGATCGTATGGATTTTCTTGTCAACCGTGCCTCTTCGATTTGGAAAAAGAAGCGCCGATCATGAGCGACCCCGGCAGCTATGGAATCAGGCGGATCATGCGCCCATCGGCAGAGGACTTGAGCCTGGGTTTCTTCTATGAAGTGTCGGAAGGCATGACGCCGGATGAAGCGGAGCACCTCTATCAGCATGTCTACGAAAAGGTGAGCGAAGTTGTGTGCGAGTTGCCGTTCAACTACTCGATGGCCGATGGATTGCTGTATATCGCACGGGCCAAGGCCCAGGAAGTGCGCGTGCCGCAACCGGCGGGGTCGTGATGAGCCTGTCTGGCACGACGTTGACCGTGTTTTCCTTCGGTCGGTATAATTTGCAGTTACCTCGAGGGTGCACAGAGTGACGGCCACAAGTCCCACCATCGAACGGATTACAGGGAAGATTGGCGATCAGTCCCTTCTGTTTCAGTACACGATCAAGCTCGTCCTGATCGTTTCCTTCTCGGAGTTGATCCTATACCGGCTCGTGTCGCGGTTAGGGATGCATCTCAGCAAGCTGGCCCAGGAGCATGAGTGGATTATCCCGACCTTCACGGCACTGACGCAGATCGGGCAGTGGCTGCTCAATGTCGTGGCGATTCTGCTGTTTCTTGCCCTGAGCGTGGCGGCCATCAATCGGGTGGCCAGTCGTGGGTTTGTAGGATCGAATATGATCGTGATTCCCTGTGTCGCGCTCTTGTTGCTCCTCACAGTGGGCTTCTTGTTAATCCCGCCCGCCTTTCTGGGGTCCGCAATCTATAATTTTGTGGCGTTGGTCGCCTTGATCTGCCTGATGGTGGAGTACCTCTCCACCCATACCGAATGGTCGCACCGCGCCCTGGGCATCACCTATCTCCTGGGGGTCGGAGGCTGGTTGTATTATCAGATCATGTCCACCATCTATAGTTTTATCGGAACCGTAGCGGCCCCGCCCTTCGTGTATGAGGCCCATCGGGGGGGTGAAGGGCTATTGGTCTTGTCCAGCATCCTGGTGATGTGGGCCTATGGGCAGGGCGTCTCGTTTCGGACGCGCAATCAACGGCAACGCCGCCGCGCCATCTGGTTTTGGGCGACCTCCGTGTCCGTGTTTACGGTGATGCTGTTCTTAGATTATCTGCTCCATCGGTATGATGCTGGGATGGCCAGTAACATTCGTAAGGCGGCAGACGGCATCGGGTGGATTTTTCAGTTCGGCATGGGCTACACGTTTTTCCTCCCGTTTGCGTTCTACCTGACAGGCCTGTTGTGCTGGTCGTACACGGTTATTAAGTTACTCAACATGGGGCGGCTTGCCGGGTATGGTCTTGGATTGATGTTTATTGCGGGGTATGCTCTCCTGTATTCGAATCTGACGCTCATGGTGGTGCTCGGCGCCATGCTCTTGACCATGGACCGGCAGCGGCGTGATGCGACGGATTCTGCGCCGGCGACGAATGCTCCCATGGTCGGCACACCGGACTCATTGGCGGGCGGACATATTTAACAGATCTTTTCACAATCAGGGAATCGTATGAACGAACCAACCGCTTCTGTTCCTGAACAAAGCCAGACGATCGTCGATCCCGGCGATCAGCCACTGAACCCCGACGAAGAAATCGCCGAGATTGAAAAGCTCCTGGCGATCGAGCCTGACGATTTCCAGGCCCGCTGCCGGTTAGGCGAGCTGTATTTCAGCAAAGGCCGGATGGATGACGCGCTCGTTGAAGTCAAGAAGTCGATTGAGATGGCGGAGGGGCTCCGCGCAGAGATGAATCGGTCGCTCGCAATGTACTATTCGAATTTGGGCACGATCTACGCAACAAAGGCCATGACGGACGAAGCGGAAACCGAGTTCAAACATGCGCTCGACGTGTTTCCCCACGATGTCCTGGCGCTCTTCAATCTTGGGCGGGTCTATGCCGACAAAAAGAAGTTCATGGAAGCCAAGGAGTATTACGAGCGCCTCGTGGAAATTACGCCGGACGATCCCATGACTTGGTATAATCTTGCCGGGGTCTATGTCGAACTCGATAATCCCCAGGTCTCGGACTACAATACCATCGACATGGCCATCCAATGTTATATCCGCACGCTCGAATTGGACCCGAAGCATCTTGAAGGCAGTTTCAAACTGATGGAGCTGGCGATGAATCACAAGAAGATGGATCTCGCCATCAAGGTCATGGAAGATGCCGTCGAGCAGAATCCCGAAGAGCCGCTGGCCTACTACAACTTAATCAGTGTCTACGATAAGGCGAAGATGTTCGAACAGGCCGAGCAGGCGCGGAAGCGGTTGAAGGAACGATTTTCCAAACGGACGAAAGAGAGCAGCGCATCCTGATTAACCCATTCATACGGAGGAACACACCATGTTTGGGAGTCTTGGTTTTACAGAGTTGATTCTGATCCTCTTCATCGTGCTGATCATCTTCGGTGCAGGAAAGTTACCTCAGCTGGGGGAAGGGGTCGGTAAAGCGATCAAGGGCTTCAAGAAGTCCGTGCATGAGGCGGACGCGATAGAAGCCGAAGCCCAAGCGGCTCAGCAGCAGACGGCAGCCGCTCCGCAGCAAGCGATTCCGCAACCCACGGTGCAAGCATCGGCTTCCGTGGAGCAGCCGGCTGCGCCGGTTCATTCAGTTTCACGCGGCTAACCAGCCGGGACAAGGGCCGCAGGTCTATGGAAACTGAGCTTCAGCTCGCAATCGGTTATATCGAAACCTTCGCAGGCAACGGCAAGGCCCGGAGCACCGGCGACGGAAAACGGGCGGTCAAGTCCGGGATTCCACTGCCTCATCATGCCGCACTCGATAAGGACGAGACTTGGTTCTACTTTGCCGAGTCCGGGTCCGACCGTATCCGGCGGGTCAACCTCCGGGAAGGCACGCTCCATAATTTCGCCGGCATCGGCGAAACCTGCTATAGCGGCGACGAAGGTCTCTGTGGGGAAGCCGGGCTCTATCTGCCGCTCGATGTCGCGTTCGACTCCCGCAACGATCTCTATATTTGCGATTCCGGCAGTAACCGCATCCGGAAAGTGGACCATGAGACCGGCCTCGATCACCACGATTATCGGGACCGGGCAGCATGGGTTCAACGGAGATGGTCCGGCCCTTGAGGTCAACCTCACCTGGCCGGCCGCAATCGCCTTCGATCCCGACGACGTGATGTACATCGCCGATACCCAGGCACATCGAATTCGTCGCTACGATCCCCTGACAGGCATGGTGACGACTGTCGCTGGGACTTGGACGGCAGAGGACGAGGCCCGTGAGCAGCCGCTTGTCGCGAGGAATTTGGTTGTGCTCTCCGGCGATGCCATCGGCATCGATTTCAGCGACGACCATGGCTGGCTCATGCCGGTCTGTTCAGACGGACTGGACATGTCCATGTATCTCGACGATGGAAAACCCGCGACTCGAGGCTCGTCTCTATGATGTCGTCGGGCTCACGGTGAACGGGAAAGGCGATATTATTTTCGTCGACAAGGGCAGTAACCGCGTTCGCAGCATCGATCACCGTAGCGGTATTATCTCGACCGTGGCCGGCGTGTGCCGGTACGGCTATGACGGTGACGACAAGCCGGCAATCAGAGCCATGCTCCATGCGCCGGAAGCCGTGGTGGTCGATCAGCAGGACAATCTCTACATCTCCGACACGATGAACCACCGGGTGCGCAAGGTGGACGTTGCGACCGGCCTGATCACGACGGTGGCGGGCAACGGAGACAGCGGCTACGAAGACAAGAATATGGGTGGCTGCGGAGCCGCGCGCTTCGTGGCGAAAGAATCGGCAGGGACGGTGAAACATGGAGATGGACTCCTTGGAGTGGAGGCTGTCGTCAATTCTCCAGTCGGACTCTCACTGGACTCCCAGGGCTATCTCTATATCTGCGAGCGGGGCGAAAACAAAATTCGCCGCGTGAAACTCTGGTAGCCAATTCGCGCGCAGTCGGATTGGCCTCGCTCGACCTGTGTGGTAGTCTGAGCCCATCACGATGTGCTCGCGCCGGTCACCCGAGGACCTTGCATAGTGCGTACGACGACGAAGATTTCTTCCCGCCCGTTACTTCTCCTGTTCCTCTCCATTCTGGTTGTGGCCGGCGTCTTAGTGGGCTTCGGCGTGCCCCTCGTCAGTTCCGAGGGGATGATTATTCGCGCGCGCCTCATCGAGGGGGAATTGCCGACGGGGCCTGAGGATGCCGCCTGGGCCAAGGTCTCCCCGATGACGCTTCCGTTGAGCGGTCAGGTCATTACCAGGCCGGTCTGGCCAGAGCCGACCGCGCGAGCCTTGACGGTGCGATCGCTCCACAACGGCGCCGAGATCGCATTTCTGCTTGAATGGCAGGACAACACGAAGAACGACCGTCTGACGCCGGGGACCTTTCGCGACGGTGTCGCGATCGGACTGCCGCTCGGCGATGCTCCCGCGTTCTTCTGCATGGGCCAACTCGATCACTACATCAATATCTGGCATTGGAAGGCCGATTGGCAGAGCGATATCGATCGCCGGGCCGCCAAGACTTCCGAGAAAGCTCGCGACGGCGTGCGGACGTTTGAAGTCATTCCGCGCCGGGTCTCTTCTGTCGAGGACCTTATCGGCGGGGGCTTTAGTACCCTGACGACCAAAGAGAAGCAGGGCCGAGTCCAGGGGAAAGCTGTGTGGAAAGATGGGGTCTGGCGTGTCGTCATGCGCAGACCCTTGGTGAGTGAAGAGCAAGAGAACGAAGCTAAGCTGATTCCAGGCCGGGTACAAACTGTGTCGTTCGCGGTGTGGAACGGTGAGAACAAAGAGCGGAACGGGCAGAAAGCTGTCGCGCCATGGTTTCAGCTCATTATCGACCCGGTTGCGAAGCTCTAGAAGAAACCGTGAAAAGAAAGGTAAAAGGTAGGATTGTCGAGGGTTCTTGTTCAGAAACCTTTCACGTTTTACGTTTCACCTTTCACGAACGACAGGACTGGTCTTTTTGAGCAGCTTGCGGGAGTATTCCCTTAGAGAGGCGCAACGTTGGAGGGTGTTCGAATCGGTTCAGGTACTGTACACACAAAGGCCCTTCGGAGCGGAAGGGCCTTTTTCTTGTGTGTCAGCCTCTGCATGGGAGCCTTGGGCTGTCTCGTACCGGCGCCGGTGACTGCGGTGGATCAGGAGCCGATGACCGTGGATGAAGCCGCACGATTGGGTGAAGAATTCGGTGTGATCGTCGGAGACGTGGACGAGGATATCAAGAAAGAATTGAAGCTCGAACGGGCGCAGGGCGTCGCGGTGTTCGAAGTGATCGGGAGCTCTCGCGCCGACTATGCCGGTATCAAGGTCCGATCCATCATCAAGGAAATCAACAAGACCGAGATCAGAAACATGATCGATTTTGGGAGAGCGATCAAGCGAGGGACGAAAGAATGTAACTTCACCGTCGGCACCTATGAGCCTGCCGATCCAGGTGATCCGGTCGGGTGGGGGGTGAATTTTCATTTCGTCGGATGTAAACGGGATTGAGGATGGTACGACGCACACGGTACGCACAACGAATTGCCGCAGGCATTTTTCTCTCGCTCGTGGTGGCTGTCATCGGCCTGTATCATGGTCACGCCATTGCACAGAAGGCAGAGTCTCCGGCTCCAGCCGCCTGGGTGGAGGAGATCGAAAAGATCTTCATTCGATCGGAAGATTGCAAACAATGCCACGATCGGCATTATGAGGAATGGAAAGGTGTGCGCGAGCAGACGCCGGACCTGAAAACATTTGGTCGGGTTGATGCGGCGCTCCTGCACGGCACGGCGCTGGAGTCGCCGGTCTTCCGCACGGTGCTGGGCATCTGGTTGCAGACCGATCCGACGGCCGAGGAGCGTCGCCGCTGTCTCTCCTGTCATGTACCCTCGACCACGGTGTTTCCTCAACATACCGAGAAGATTGTCGCCCAGGTGTTGTCCGGCAAGCCGCAAGTGGAAGGGATCGGTTGCGCCTCCTGTCATTTGATCAAGCAGGTCGAGCAGACACCGAACTCTCCACCCTCGTTTAAGATCGAACCGGGGAAGATGATCTATGGGCCCTATGCGGACCCGGAGGAAAATCTTGTCCATCCTGCGATGCAATCCGAACTGTTCCGTGGCGCGAACTATTGCGCCTCCTGCCATTTCGATAAAGTGAAAGATGTGATGCAGAAAGATCTGCCCGGTGAGATCTTGCAGGGGACGACTTGCCAAGACTGTCACATGGAGCCCTCGACCGGCAGCTCCACCTCAAAGAGGGGCGCCATGACCCGCGCAATCGGCCGGCACTGGTTCCGCGGTGTAGTGGTTCCCGGCTCTCTAATCAAGAATCGAAATCTGCAGGCCGAATGGATGTCCCGTGTAGATATTGATGCCACCAAGTCGGCCTCTGTCGTGGAGGGGACAGTGCTGGTGAGAATCGGCAGTCTTCCGCATAGCTTTCCAGACGGCGACCCGGTACTCAAGCAGTTCTATCTGATCGTGACTGCCAAGGATGCGCAGGGCAAGGTGCTGAAGGAAGAGACCAAGCAGTTTGGCTTGCCCTACGAAAAAATTCTCCGGGGCCCGATTCCTGATCCCTTCATCAAGGGGGGCCATACGCGAAAAGTCCCCTTCTCCCTGGCGATCCCGGACGGCTCGACTGCCGCATCGATTGAAGCGGTGTTGAACTATGCGTTGATTCCAACGCCCGAGCCGGCGCTCAAGGAGAAATATCTCGCAACCTTGGCAACCGACAAAGAGCGGGAGAGCGCAAAGAAGATTTTCGATGAGTATACGCAGCCTCGCCTGCTGACGTACCGGGCCAAATCACTTTAGCAGGATGCTGAAAAAGCGGGGAGCGGCCAGGTGCCCTTCTTGCTCGCAGAACGCGCACGATGAAATGTGCTCGTTCGATGCGCGCAGTAAAGGGCAGCCTGGCCACTCCCCTAAAGAGAGGTAGAGAGAATTGGAAGGGCCTTGCTGGACGGACTTTTTGAGCATCCTGCTTGGTGCTCTTGAAGCAGAAGGAATAGAATGATGGTGCGAGATTCGATCTCTGTGAAGATCGGAATCGGTGCGGCGATCGTGGTGGTGGCATTGTGTCTTGCTCCCTGGCTCGACCGCGGCACGTTCGCGGAAGAAGTAGCGATGTCGCAGAGCACCATCGAACAGGCATTCCCGACCTCCAGCAAGTGCAAACGTTGCCATGAGCGTGTCTTTGAAGAATGGGAAACCTCTCCACTCTCGCGCTCGATCCATTCTCCGGCCTTCCGCGCCTCGCTCGATGCCTTTTTGTCTTCCCCGGCAGGAAAAGATAAAGCCCTGTGCTTTCGCTGCCATGCGCCACACGTGCGCGAATTCCCCAATCAGGTCCAGCTTTTTATCGATCAAGCCAAGGCCGGTGACCCGTCGCTGGATGGGGTGGCGTGCGCGCAATGCCACTTGATCAAGCAGGTCGATCGGACGAAACAACCGCCGGAGCCCAAGTACGAACTCGAGAGCAAGATGATCTACGGCCCCTATAAGGATTCTGTTCAGAACCGTGCGCATCAGTCGGTGGAGCTGGGGCTGTTTCAAAAGTCCGATCTCTGCCTGAACTGCCACCAATCAGTGCCCTCAGCGGCGAATCTTGGGAAAAGTAACGATCTGCTGGGCAACTGGGATCAGAGTAAGGCAGTGAAGTCCGGCAAAGAGTGCCAGACCTGTCACATGCCGGAGCAAGTCGGCGAGTCGGCCAACGGGGAGAAGAAGCGGAAGACCGCCAACCATACCTTCCCTGGTCGTCTTGGCACGCTTCGCCAAGAAGCAGCCAAGCTGGCTGTCCAAACAAAAGTCGAGGGCGAGAAAACCACCGTGACGGTAAAGGTGCAGAGCCTTGTTCCGCACAGTCTGCCTGCCACCCATCCGGCCTGGGCGACGGTGGTGCTGGATCTGGATATCAAGGGGAAGAATCTGAAGACCGTCTTTACCGACAAGCGCATATATGGCCGAGTCTATCAGGATGCCAAGGGCCAGAAGACGAGCTTCGACTTTGAAGCGGTCAAAGTTCTCGAGGATACGGTCTTAAAGCCGGAGGAACTGCGCGTCGAGACCTTTATCTTCCCCACGCCGAAAGACACCAAGACATTCGATATTGAGCTGACCCTCAACTACGCGCCGATCACCGGCCCCGCCACATTCCTGCAGCGTGTCGAAGTCGAGTCCTCCAAAGGATCGCAAGACCCGGTCTTCCAGCCGATCGAGATCGTCAAGTATGCGCAGAATATTTCAGTCACCAAGTAACCACTCACGCGCAAAACGTGAGAGGTGAAAGGTTATAGAGACGAGGGTCTCTGGTAGCCTCGTTGCAGGCCACCTTTTGCGTCTCACGTTGTACATTCACGAATTACTCGAAGAGGATGCTGGAACCCGGGGACTTCATCTTAAAGATCTGAACGGCGTTGTACATGCCCTTGGCCGGGTGGTTGAGGATGAGGCGGGAATTGGTAATGTGGGTGTCGAGCAACTCGTATTGCCCACCGCTGAAATAAATATCGCAGTCATCGATCGCGCAGTTCTTGTAGACGTGGTTGTCGAGCGACAGCTTCGCCTTGCTGAAGGTTTGTCCATCGATCAAGATATAACTCGGCGCCTCGCCCATGTACATTTCCTCCGCCGCGCACTATAACAAGTCTCTTTTTGAACCGCAAACCGACCCAAAGGCTTTCCTGCTATGGGCCATCGGCGACATGGTGTTTCTGCCGGAAGCTTCAACCCTACAACATATGCCATAAGGGTCCTGACCCCAAGAGAAGTGATTTCTTATGGCGAGCACAGGGCTGTAATGACAATTGATTCATTGATGCTATTGGATGGCCACTTGCCACCACGGGCATTGACTTGGCCGCTGAGTGGGGGCATAGCATCAGAACGAGTTGAGAGACGACTTGACAGTAGCTGAGCAACGGGCACCGCTCAAGAAAATCGAGCTGTTGGAGTAAGGCTCATGATGAAAGATATTGTCGAAGCCACCGCACTGGAAGGCCACCAAGTCCGCCTCCGATTTGAAGATGGAGTGGTGGGCGAACTTGCTCTCTCAGCCATCATGCGGTTTGAGGGCGTCTTTGCCCTCCTCAAAGACCTCAATCGATTCCACGAACTTCGCGTGCATCCGGCCCTTGCACTATCTATTGGCCGAACGGGGCCGACCTTGATCCCGCTGTCCTCTATGCTCGTGTGACTGGAACGCCAATCCCGACATGCGGGATCAAGGCCGGTAGTCGCTAGGGCTCACGAGCCACGTTTATCATCGTTCGTCTCTCTGGTTCATTTGGTCTGTCTGGTGGGTCGGACCGGTAACCCAACTAAAGAGATCAGATAGACCAAACGGACCAGATAAACAAGAGAGACAAGATTACATGCTGATGACAGAGGAATGACTAGCTCAAAGGAGAGCGGCCGAAGCTACCCTCCACCATTTCTTCGACCGCTAGAGACTTCTGCAGTCCTTTCCTGCAGGAAAGTCCAATCTGCCTACCGAAAACATTCTCTTTGAAATCATAGGGGAGCGGAGGTCGATTTTCCCAATGATGTAATTTCCTCTGGACTGTTCACATGCAAATCTTTATGACATTCTCTATGATGTCGAAATAACATCCTCTGCAACGGGAGAAAATCGTGGTCATTTTAATTGTGGATGATTCGCGAGACGAGCAAGATCTTCTATCGACCAGGCTTCGGGCGGCCGGCTACGGGTCGTTGATAGTTGCCGATTCTGCTGAGGCTGCTTTTGGGATTCTGGGCCAGGGTAACGTTGGACAGGGGACGGGAGCAGTTGATCTCATCCTCATGGATGTCATGCTGCCTGGCCTGGATGGACTTGAAGCTTGTCGCCGGATAGTGGCATTCGAATGGCTCCAGGATATCCCCATCATCGTCATTACAGCAAAGACCGACGAGAAGGATCTCCTCGCAGCTTTTGCAGCAGGCGCGATGGACTATATTCGTAAACCAGTCAATCCAACGGAACTCGTGGCCCGCGTGTCTTCGGCTCTCGCGTTAAAGAAAGAACGGACCGTGCGCAAGGCGAGAGAGCAGGAGTTGCTCATGCGCACACAGGAACTCGAACGCGCGCTGCGGGAAGTCAAGGTGTTGCGCGGACTTATTCCGATCTGTGCCAAATGCAAAAGGGTACGGACCGACACCGGAGATTGGCAACAACTAGAGGTGTACGTTCAGAACCATTCAGAGGCTGAGTTTAGTCATGGGGTCTGCCAAGTATGTATGAAAGCGGTCTATCCAGATGTCTTCAAAGGCTGATCCATCCGGGTCGGAACGATCGCTCAGGTGCCAAAGAAGAAGAGTGATCTCCCACTGGTAGTACGGACGTCTCTCCGCGTGTGGTTCGGCCCGCTCGTCGAAGCATGGCGCCATCTCCGAACCGATCGAATCCGCAGCGCGCTGCCTCCGGTCGACTTGCTTCACACGCATGATGGAGTGGTCTCTCCACGACTGACTGCAGGCCTATGCCTGTGCGGCGATTATCGGGAGACCGGAACCTTTGATGGGGCGCTGTTGTCGGGCCGAAAGGCGGCCGACGCGTTGATGGCTGGTCACGCCGCGAGAAATACTGGGAGCATTGCATGAAGAAATAAAGGGGACATTCTGCCTTGATCGGCACGGTGGCTCCGCTTGTGCTGATGCCCTGGCTGAGATTAGGCTGAGCCCACTGGTTGTTCCGCTTATCGGAGGCTCGCCTATGGATTAGGGTGCTTCTCGCCCTGCTCCGTCTACTTCCTCCTCCATACGTGAATTTCAACCGCAGAACTGATTGTGATGGAAGCAGCGATAAACTTCGCCCATTACTTGCTCTATCTCGAAATAGTTGTCGCGATCACTATCATTTCCGATTGGCATTGCCTCCAACTAAGGGATTGGTCAATTCATACAAAGCTTGTGCACTGGTGGAATTGATCGGCTGACAATCATTCCTGAGAGCCGGCATGACGGTATAGACAAGCAGTGTTACGATTGTTTCGACTGTATTACGAAAGAGCAAGAAGATGCATCACAAAGCAAAAGTGTTCTCATTTATTAATGACAAGGCGGGGCTCTTTATTTGATGTCGTTCTTCTCTTAGGGTATATTCCCTCACAAAAAAGTGTTCGGATAGTAACCCGGAGTTTTGAAATGCCCCCAATCGTTGTGCAGAACGAGAAGCTCTTGCCCTACATGACGGACCATTACGATCCGGCGCGTCTGAGACAGCTCCGACGTTTTCTTGAGCGTCAAGGCACGTTCAAGCTCGCTCCGCTTCGCACGCACTTGTTTCCTGCTGCCGTCGTCACTCGTTCAACCAGCCAGAGCGGATACCAGCATGTCTGGGTCCGGGATAACGTCCATGTGAGTCATGCATTGTATGTCTCTGGCCGCGTGCGCGAAGCTGCGCAAACCATGTCCGCCCTGATGCAGTTCTTCGCCCGGCACCGTCACCGGTTTGAGGACATCATCCAGGGGAGAGTCAAGAGTGCCGATCCCATGTCCCGCCCTCATGTCCGCTTCAATGGTGTCACTCTTCAGGAGTCCCGAGAAACGTGGGCCCATGCTCAGAACGATGCGCTCGGCATTTTTCTGTGGATGTACTGCACGCTCGCCTACGAAGGGATCTTGAAGCCACATCTTAATGAGGTGGAGATGCTGACGCTCTTCCCGCGTTACTTTGAGGCCATTCGCTATTGGGCGGACGAGGACAGTGGACATTGGGAAGAAGGACGGAAAATCGAAGCCTCAAGTATCGGAGCTGTGGTGGCCGGACTGGCAAAGCTTCGGGCGTTCTTATCTGAAGGACGCGCAAGCGCGGCTCTCAGTGGCCGGAGCTCGCGGGTCTCCGACACCTTCCTGAGCACGCTGGAGCGACGTGGACGAAACGAGCTCAAGAGGATACTGCCTCATGAATGTGTCCAAACGTCTTTAGCGAAGAAGCGACGATACGACGGCGCGCTCTTATTTCTCGTCTACCCCCTTGAGGTCGTCGGAGAGGTGATGCGCGGTTGTATTCTCAAGGACATTGCCGAGAGTCTGGAGGGTCCTTACGGAATCAAGCGTTACGTCGGTGATTCCTATTGGGCTGCCGACTACAAGGAGAAATTAGACCCGACGCAACGCACGGTCGATTTCAGCGACAGGGTTGAGATGAGAAATAAACTCCTTGCACCGGGGCAGGAGGCTCAGTGGTGTCTGTTCGATCCCATCATGTCGGCGGCGTTCGGCCGAAGATACCAACGTACTGCAAGGAGAGGGGATCTCAACCTACAGACCTACTATTTCAATCGGTCGCTTGGCCAGCTCACGGGGAAGGTTAAGGGTATTGAAGAATTCCAATGCCCTGAGGCGTACTACCTGGAGAGAGGAAGATATGTACCTAACGACCAAACTCCTCTCTTGTGGACACAAGCGAACCTGCTCGTGGCCCTAAAGCTGATGGAAAAGAGCTCTGTCTGTCTGAGAAAAGAAAAGGAGTCGAGCGCACTCTTGTCCAAAATAATTTTCTTATAATTGGATCTTGGCCAGCATCTGATCGGTACGTCTTGTCCTTCTGGGATTGCTGAACACAAAGAAAATGTACCGGGAGTCTTTTCGTCGGGCCCAACTGCGCGCATCGAGCGACCACCGTTTTATCATGGGGGCTCTGCGAGCAAGAAGGATGGCTGCCTGCTCCCTTCCGTCTTTTTTCATCTTGATCCCTTTCTCTCACCTGTATAGAATAGCGCAACTTTTCGGGTAGTTAGCTGCAAGACTCAACCTGCGCTGCCCCGCGGTTTCCCCCCTACGAGTACTTTTGATGGGTTGAAGCCATAGGTATTCGTGTGAGATAAGAGCCCTTCAACTATTAGGAGGAGTGACCTGTGAGTGATTCAGTCATCATTGTTTTTGCGTTGGTAGCGGCAGTGACCGGCATTGCCTACGGCCTGTACCTGGCCATGTGGGTGTTCAAACTCGATGCCGGCAACCCGAAGATGCAGGAAATTGCGAAAGCCATTCAGGAAGGCGCGAGCGCCTATCTGAACCGCCAGTATAAGACTGTCGCCGTCGTTGCCGCCGTGTTATTCGCCTTGTTGTGGGGAGCGGGGGCTGTCTCCGATAAATTCGGCTTACTGACCGCCGTCGGATTTTTGATCGGGGCAGGCGCGTCGTCGTTGGCTGGGTATGTGGGCATGGTGATCGCGGTGCGGGCGAACGTGCGGACAGCCCAGGCTGCCCATAATGGGATGAATGCGGCGCTGACCGTGGCGTTCCGTGGCGGCGCGGTGACGGGGCTCCTGTTGATCGGCTTGGGCTTGTTGGCCATCACCATCTTCTACACGCTGGCCGCGCAGTTCGCGGGCCAGGAGAAAGCCATCCATGCCTTGCTGAGTCTTGGGTTCGGAGGGAGTTTGATTTCGGTGTTTGCCCGTGTGGGCGGCGGGATCTATACGAAAGCGGCGGACGTCGGCGCAGATCTCGTCGGGAAAGTCGAAGCCGGGATTCCGGAGGATGACCCTCGCAATCCGGCCGTCATCGCGGACAACGTGGGCGACAATGTCGGCGACTGTGCCGGTATGGCCGCGGACCTCTTCGAGACCTATGCGGTGACGACAGTGGCGGCGATGGTCTTGGCCTTCACGCTGTTCAAGGGAGTCAGCGCCCCGATTCTGTATCCTCTCGCCCTCGGGGGCGTCACGATCTTCGCGACGATCATCGGTATTTTCTTCGTAAAGGTGGGCCAGGGCGGCGAGATCATGACGGCGCTCTACAAGGGCTTGTTTGTGGCGGGCGGCATTGCTGCGGTGGCGTTTTTCCCCGTGACGACCACGATCATGGATGGTGTCGGTGGTGTGAGCGGGGTGAGCTACTACCTTGCGGCGTTGATCGGCTTGGCCGTGACCCTCGCACTCGTCTTTATCACCGACTACTACACCTCCAAGAGTTATAAGCCGGTGAAGGCTATTGCCAAGGCCAGTGAAACGGGCCATGCGACCAACATCATCGCCGGACTGGCGGTTGGGATGGAGGCGACAGCCTGGCCGGTGGTGGTGATCGGGGCGGCGATTCTTGGGAGCTACTGGATCTGCGGTGGCGCGGCATCGGGCGGCTTGTACGGTGTGGCCGTGGCGGCGGTGTCGATGTTGTCGATGGCCGGTATTGTGGTGGCGATCGATGCGTTCGGTCCGATCACAGACAATGCCGGTGGTATTGCGGAGATGGCCCACCTCGGCAAAGAGGTTCGAGATATCACTGATCCATTGGATGCGGTCGGTAACACGACGAAAGCGGTGACCAAGGGCTATGCGATCGGATCGGCTGGTCTCGCGGCGGTGGTGTTGTTCGCCGAATATGCGCGTGAGGTGGCAAAAGGGAGCGGGGCGAGCACCTTCGACCTTTCTAATCCTTCCGTCCTGGTCGGACTCTTCTTGGGCGGGATGCTGCCCTTTATCTTCGGGGCCCTCTGTATGAAAGCGGTGGGAGAGGCAGCCGGTCTTGTGGTGGAAGAGGTGCGTAGGCAGTTCCGGACGATCAAAGGGATCATGGAAGGAACGGGCAAGCCGGAATACGGAACCTGTGTGGATATTGTGACGCAGGCGGCGATCAAGAAGATGATGGTGCCGGGATTGATCCCGGTTATCTCGCCGATTCTGGTCGGCGTGATTCTGGGACCGCAGGCATTGGGCGGCATGCTTGTCGGCAGTATTGTCACGGGTCTGTTCGTCGCCATCTCGATGACGAGCGGCGGCGGTGCCTGGGATAATGCCAAGAAGTATATTGAAGAGCAGGGCAAGAAGGGGACGGATACCCACAAGGCGGCGGTGACGGGCGACACGGTCGGCGATCCGTATAAGGATACGGCTGGTCCGGCGATCAATCCGATGATCAAGGTCATCAACATCGTCGCGCTCTTGATCGTTTCGCTGCTTGTGTGATAGCGAGATTGTGAAGCGATTGACGATTGACTCCGATGCATCATCTGAATCAATGATCCAATCGAAGAGAGACGAACGACTGTTTCACTGTTTCTGGCTTGGCTTGACGGCTGAAAGAATCGTGGAGTAAGGTGATTCGTACGGGATCACGCTGGTGGCTGATCCACGAGAGTTTCCCAGAGTCACGGGAGGTGCTCGGATGGAGAAACAAGAGCGTAAGCAGGAACCCAGGCGAGAGCCTCAGGGAAAGGAAGAGGTCAAGGCCAATCCGAAGGTCGTCGAAGCCGGCAAGAAGATTGAAAGAAGACATCGATAAGCTGGTCGATGAAATCGACGATGTGCTTGAAACGAACGCAGAAGAATTCGTCAAGAACTACGTGCAAAAGGGAGGGGAGTAGCGCCGGTCGTCAGGTGGACATCCTTCCTTCTTTTCCTTCCTCCTCATCATACTCAGGTAATCAGGTCCGGCCTCCGTCCGTCACCAGTGCGCTGCCACGGTTCATCGGTTTGACAACGCAGGGCTGAGCGGCTAGTATCCCTTTAATTCTCAGATAGTTAGCTTCATGAGACTCGAGTTCACTTAAGAGGCCCTCATGAAGTCCAAGCTCTGGGTCTTCCGTGATGTCAATCTGTCTCAGCGGGCTTCGTTAGCCCAGGCCCTCTCGATTTCTCCTGCCACTGCGTCGCTGTTCCTGGCTCGTGGCGTGACCACGCCGGATGAAGCCACGTCATGGATGTCGCTGCAGACGCCGCACGATCCGTTTTTGATTCCCGACATGGAAGCAGGCGGTCGAACGGTTGCATCGTGCTGTGACGACTCAGGAGCCGATCTGTTTTTACGGTGACTACGATGTCGACGGGATTACGGCGACCAGCGTCTATCTGTCGTTTTTTGGCGGGTTGGGCGCACAGGTTCGCGCCTATGTTCCGCATCGTCTCCGCGAAGGCTACGGACTCAACCTCGGCGCCGTGCAGCGCTTGCATGACGAAGGGCATCTCGCTGTTGGTGACGTCCGATTGCGGGACGACCTCGCACAAAGAAATCGCATTGGCGGCCAAGCTCGGTATGGATGTGGTGGTGACGGACCATCACCAGAGCGATGAGGAGATGCCGCCGGCTGTGGCGGTGCTCAATCCCCATCGAGCCGACGCCCATCTATCCCTTTCGCGGTCTCTGTTCCGCGGCGCTGGCCTACAAGGTGGCGCAGGCCTACCAGCTGCGCTATGGGGTCGCCGGGGTGCCGCTGGAGTCGTTGCTCGATCTCGTGGCGTTGGCGACGGTTGCCGATGTCGTTCCTTTGCACGATGAGAATCGAAGCTTTGTGCGCGAAGGATTGGTCCAGTTGTCGCGTGGCGCGCGCTGCGGCGTTCGTGCGTTGAAGCAGGTGGCGGGAGTGACGCGGGATTGCACGGCGGAAACGATCGCCTACAAACTGGCGCCGCGCATCAATGCCGCAGGGCGATTGGACGATGCCATGTTGGGTGTGCGGTTGTTGACGACCGACAATCCGGCCGAGGCGCAGCAATTGGCAGACCGGCTTGAACAGCTGAATCGTGAACGGCAGCGTATCGAAGTGGATATCATGGCGGAGGCGCTGGCCTCGTTGAAGGATCGAGAAGTTGCCGCCAGCACTCGTGCTGGCCTCCCGGCATTGGCATCTCGGAGTTGTCGGTATCGTCGCGGCGCGTTTGGTCGACCGGTTTCAGCGTCCGGCGATTGTGATGGCGATCAACGAGCAGGGTATAGCAAAAGGCTCGGCACGGACGACCGGCGGGTTCGATCTCTATCAAGGATTGGCTTCCTGCCGGGAGATGTTGGAGGCCTTCGGTGGCCATCCGAGTGCCGCAGGTGTGACGATTCGCGAGTCTCGGATCGACGAGTTTCGTGCCAGATTTTCCGATGTGGTGGCCGGGTGGACCCACGACGGCGCCAAGGTTCCGACGCTGAACGTCGATGCCGAGGTGCGTCTGGACGAAGTGAATCTGCAGTTGATCCAGGAAATCGGTTCGCTGCATCCGTTCGGCGCGGGCAATCCAGAGCCCACGTTTGCGGTGACCCGTCTCGAAGTCATGGATTCACGCACCGTCGGCGAGAAGCATCTGAAAATGACCGTGCGGCAAGGGACATCGCTGCCGTTCGATAGTATCGGATTCGGCATGAAGTCGTTGCTGGAGCGTGGCATTCCGTCGCGCGCCCCGGTCGATCTGGCCTTCACGCCGGAGCTGAATCACTGGAACGGCCGTGACCGGATTCAGCTTCGCATCCGCGATGTCCGACCGAGTGTGAGTGAGTAAGTGAGTGAATCATGGTGTACCAAACCGTCACAGATCTCGACCAGCTGCTGGATCGGATCAGAAGCTATCATGCCGATGCCGACCTCGGTCTCGTTCGCAAGGCCTACGAATTTTCTGCGAAAGCGCATGAAGGGCAACTTCGTCGGTCCGGAGAACCCTACCTTCAACATCCCATCGCCGTCGCCGGAGTCCTGACCTCGCTCAAGACAGATGTCATCGCCATCGTTGCAGCATTGCTGCACGATACTCTGGAAGATACGGTCGCGACGCCTGACGAACTCGAAAGGGAGTTCGGGAAGGACGTCGTGCATCTGGTCGACGGGGTGACCAAGATCGGCAAGATCACGTTTCGGAGCTATGAAGAAAAACAGGCGGAGAATTTCCGCAAGATGGTGCTGTCGATGGCGGACGATATCCGGGTCGTTCTCATCAAGCTCGCCGACCGGCTGCACAACATGCGCACCTTGCAGCATCTCAGTGCGGCCAAGCGGAAGGAGATCGCCCAGGAGACGCTGGAGATCTATGCGCCGTTGGCGAATCGTCTTGGAATCGGGTGGATCAAGAATGAGCTGGAAGACCTGTGTCTCAAACACCTCAAGCCGGAGGTCTACGAGACGTTGCGTGTCCGCGTGGCGAAACGGGACGAGGATCGGCAGCAGTATATCGATGAAGTCCGCCAGCTCGTGCAGAAGGCCATGCAAGAGAACGGATTGATCGGACATGTCTACGGCCGGCCCAAACATCTCTACGGCATTTACCAAAAGATGAATAAGCAGTCGATTACGTTCGAAGAGGTCTACGACCTGACGGCGCTGCGAATCGTGACCGATACCAAGATGAACTGCTATGCCGTGCTCGGGGTGATCCACTCAGTCTGGCGGCCCGTGCCAGGGCGTTTCAAAGACTACATTGCGATTCCGAAGTCCAATCTCTATCAGTCCCTGCATACGACGGTGGTGGGCCCGAAGGGAGAGCACGTCGAGTTCCAGATCCGCACGGAGGATATGCATCGGCTATCGCCGAGCACGGCATCGCTGCGCACTGGAAGTATAAGGAACAAGGACAGGTCGCAGATCGTGACAGCAAAGCTTTCGGCTGGCTCCACCAATTCGTCGAATGGCAAGAAGATTTGACTGATAACCGGCAGTTCATGGACTCGGTCAAACTCGATCTTTTTCACGACGTGGTCTATGTGTTCACGCCCAAAGGGATTGTGAAAGAGTTGCCGAAAGGATCGACACCCGTCGATTTTGCTTTTGCGATCCACACCCAGGTCGGGGACCATTGTGTCGGGGCCAAGGTGGACGGGAAGATCGTGCCGCTCAAGCACCAACTGGCCAGCGGAGATACGGTCGAAATTCTGACGTCTCCCACTCAATCGCCGCACAAAGACTGGTTGAAGTTTGTCCGCACCTCGCGCGCAAAGACCAAGATCAAGCACTGGATCAAGCTCGAAGAGCAGAAGCGGAGTATTGAGATCGGCCGTCGTTTACTGGAGTCGGAGTTCCGCCGTCAAGGGATGGCGCCAGCCCGGATGTTCAAATCGGCAGAGCTGTTGGACGCCGCTCGTCAGTCGGGATTCGACAGTACCGACGAATTGGCTGCGGCCGTGGGGTTCGGCCGCATGGCGACGTCGCAGGTCATCGGTAAACTCACGGCTCCGTCATCCGCAGCGCAGGCGCCGGCTCAGGAACGTCCCGCCGCGCGTAAAGCGGTAGGTGGAAAGAGCGACAGCACCGGCGTACAGGTCAAAGGGTCTCGGGATCTGCTGATGCAACTGTCGCGTTGTTGTCATCCTGTGCCAGGCGACCGCATCCTCGGGTACATTACTCGTGGCCGCGGACTGACGATCCATGCCGTCGATTGCCCGAATCTTGAGGCGCTGGACTACGACAAGGAACGGCTGGTGGAAGTGGAGTGGGATGCTGCCACGCCCAGCACGCACTCGGTCAAAATGTCCATTGTCGCTGTCGATAAGACCGGGGTGTTGGCGAACGTGTCCTCCGCGATTGCGGAATGCCATGCCAACATCAGCCGTGCGGAGATCACGACGCGAGAGGATCAGAAAGCCGTGCTGGATTTTGTCGTGGAGGTGTCGGACACCCGCCATCTCGATCAGGTGTTGAAAGCCGTTGAGCGTGTGGACGGGGTGATTACGGCAAGGCGGCTAAGGGCCTGGCAGGAACGGTCTTAGCAGGATGCTGAAAAAGTCCGCCAGCATACGAAGATCGTTACGCGTGAGACGTGAAAAGTGAAACGTAGGACTGCCGAATGCACTCCATCAGAAACCTTTCACGTTTGACGATTCGACGTCTGACGGATCGTTGGACAGTCTTTTTGAGCATCCTGCAGGCCATTGAGATTCGGCCATTCCGAAATGGTTTTCGGTCTCTGCTACGGAACCCGGAACTGAAGTTTCGATCCTCGCTGCAACTTCAAACTCTCAGCTCGGCCCCCTGCGAGTTCCAAGACATAGAGCGCGCCCTCGTTGGGCCGATATTGTGGGCAGCTGTCGTCCGTTCTCGTGCAGATCGGGACGTTCTGTTCCATGTGGATGATTTCCTTTTTCTCATTCATCCAGATGAGATCGAGCGGGATCTTGGTGTTCTTCATCCAGAACACCCAGGCTTGCGCCTGCGAGAACGTAAAGAGCATGCCGCGGTCGGCGGCCATATGCTCACGGTACATCAATCCCTCTGCACGTCTTTGAGGTGTGTCCGCCAACTCCGCATGAATAATGGTGCCTCCCGGGAGGGTAATTGGGATCAGTGTTGGCATGGCCGGATCGGCCCCCGCTTGGGTGCAGTAGGGGAACGAGAGGAGGAGGATGAAGAAAAGCGCAAGTGAGCGGCGTCGTTGCACAGCGGCATCCTATCGGCCCACTGGAGGTGAGTCAAGCCGGAGGCTGCGTGCGGCAGTATGGAGTTGTTCGCGATTCAGGCTAGCCCGCATTATCCATGACGGTTCGTCGCGAAGTCGCTGAGCCGCGTCGCGAGCCCGCTGGCCGAAGGCTCGTCGTAGCAACGGTTCGGCAATTGCAGCAGAAGTGCTCATGAATAATGCGGACTGAGGGTGTCTTGCAATCGCGCGGTCGCCTATGCCATTCTCGTCAAGCATACGTAAAGAGGGATGGATGAAAGAGACGCGGAAAGTTCATTACGTCAAAGGGGTATTTGTGTGCCCGAAGTGTCGGCAGTCGTATGTGCAGGAAAAGTGGATCGAAGAATGGCGGGTTCGCTGTCACAAGTGCGACTATCGCGGAACGTTGACGGAAGTCTCCGTTGAAGAACGGATGGAAGAGGAAATTGTCCGTCGTTGAGCCAGCGCCAATCCTGTGCCCTGTTTCCTTCTCTCTGTGAGTCAATGTTTTCCCCCTTCACCTCTATTTCACGAACTCCGTATCATAGGCTCCTTGCTATTGTGTGCCCTTCTTCTGGCGCTGGGTACCGGCTTTGACGAGGCTTTCGCCGACGAGCCTGCCCCGCTGGTGAAGGTGCTCGTGACCTATCATTCGCTCTCCGGGAATACGGAACGCATGGCCGAAGCGGTGGTCGATGGCGTGAAGAGCGTTTCCGGCGCAGAGGCGCTGTTAAAACGAGTCGGCAAGGTGACGGCGGATGATTTATTCTCCGCCGATGCGGTTGTGGTCGGCTCGCCGGTCTATTGGTCGAACATGTCGGGCGAGGTGAAAACTTTCTTCGACAACTGGCAGTTTAAGTTCGGCGTGTTTCCCGAATTTAAAATGAAGAACAAGATCGGCGCAGCCTTCGCCACGGGTGGTCAGGTGTCGAGCGGGAAGGAAGTAACGATGTTGACGATCCTTGCTGCGATGTTGGGGAATCAGATGATCGTCGTCAGTGGGGGCGGGGCCTTTGGCGCATCTGCCACTACGGAAGGCGACAGTTCCGGCATCGACAACAAGGAATTAGCCGACGCCAAGGCATTGGGCCGGCGTGTGGCCGAAGTTGCTGTGATGATGCAGCGAGGCTCTTCTCGCTAGCAGGTTGTTGAATAGTCCACCAGCGTCGTTTTCGCATTGCTTTCAAGAGCGAAGTCATCTCTTTTCCTATTTCCTGAATCAATGTTGCCGAGGTTGGCCTAGGTGTGTACGGGGGAGTGAGATTGTCTCCGTTAATGGCGAGTAGATCCCTATCGCAGTAGTTATTTTAGAGAGCGCGGGTGGGGGAGAAGGCCTTAGTCCAGGTTAGCTTCGTACGCTGTTGGGGGAATGGGCGTGGTGCGCACTCGTAGCGATATGTACAAACTCATGAATATTTTTTGAGCAGCGACCGCAGCATCCTGTCTCTTTCAGTCCAAACTTCGTTTTAAGTTGGCAGGGCATGACGATGCCATCCTGTCCTGCTGCGCGGACATCCGAATCGGTAATTCCCTTGCAGAGGCAGAGGTACATGGGCTGGATTCCTTTATCGTCGAGCAGGTTTTCTCAGGCGACAATAACGATTGTGATAACCGTTATCAATTAGTAATAGAATACTCTTGCCCTTTCCATGTGTCAAGAGGGGAGGGGGTAGATTCAATGATGGGAGGTAGGAATATCTATCATGCTTGAAAAGATGGGACTGTTCTACAGCGTTTGTTCCAACTGATCGACCATCTCGCGGATCGTATCGAACCCCGATTGCCAAAAATCTTCAGAAGCCATATCGACTCCGACTTTAGCGAGAATCGTCTGCGGCGCCTCCGACCCGCCGGCACTCAGCAGATCCAGATATTTGGGTACGAACGCTACCCCTTCTTTCTGATACATCCGGTAGAGGGCGAGGACCAATAAGTTGCCGAAACTGTAAGCGTAGCAATAGAAGGGACTGGCAAAGATGTGTGGGATGGTCAGCCATTCCCATTGAAACTCATCCGGGACCTTGATTCCTTTTCCAAACTGCTGACGCACCTCGGTCAGATAGGTCTTGGCTAGATCCTTCACGGTCGCGCCCTGGGCGATCATCTCATGGGCCTGATTCTCAAATTGGACGAAATAGGCTTGCCGGAGGACCGTGGCGTAGATGTCATCCAGTTGGTTGAGCAGGAGTCCCTGCCTCACCTTCTTGTCCCGTTCCTGGTTCATGAGGGCATCGGACAGGATGCGTTCACCGAACACCGAGGCTGTTTCCGCCAGCGGGAGGGTGGAGTGGAAGGTAAACATGGAATGTTTTGCCGCCAGCATGCCGTGGACGGCATGGCCGAGTTCATGGGCCATTGTCGCGATATCGCGCGCCTCGCCGGTGAAGTTCAGCAGCACGTATGGGGTCATGCCCGGGACGACGCTGTAACAATAGGCGCCCCCGATTTTCCCGGGCCTCGTCCGCGCGTCGATATGGCGCTCATGAACTACTCGTTCCGCCAACTCAGCTAATTGTGGAGAGAATTCTCGATAGGCGTCCAGCACCATTCGGACGGCATCCTGATAGCGATAGGATTTCTGCTCCGTGCGATGCGGCGCATAGATGTGATAGCGGCTCATCGGCTTGATCTTGCACAAGCGAGCCTTGACGCGGAAGTACTCCTGGAAGATGCCCGCGTTTTTCTGACAGACCTTCAGAAGCGATGCCACGGCTTTATCTGGAATGTCGTTTCCGAGGTTACGGGCGGCAATCGGGGAGGCAAATCGGCGCAGTTGGAGATTCTCCGCTTTCCAGTCGTTGACCAACACCTTGTAGATTTCGCCCAGCAGATCATGCTGATCGGCGTAGACACGGTACAGCTCCCGATAGGCGGCTTCACGCAGTCGTCCCTGCGCATGGCGGAGATAGGACGTCAGTTCCTCGCGCGTCATTGTCTTTCGTTTGCCGTTGACGGTGAGCTTGAACGTAAAGCCATTTGTCACGACGTCGTACAGCGAATGGACCGCGCTGCGACCCGTAATGTTCTTGATGTTGACGATCTTCTCTTCCGGTTCAGACAGCGTATGAGGCTGAAACCGGCGAATGGTTTCGAGGTGATACCGGAACGTGCCCGTTCCGGTCATGAGCCGGCGAGCATTGTCTTCATCGACGCTTTGCCACCAGAGGTCGAAAAACACCAGCCGGTTCTGGAGTGCCGTGAGTCGCTCCTCGACCTTGGTCTTAAACGAACGAGCGGCGAGGTCTTTCGTGTTTTCGGAGAACCAGAGGTAGGCATAGGCGCTGATTCGGGACGACGCAGCCGCGATGTCTTCACTCAGCGTCAGCAGCGGACGGAAGATTGATGTTGCCATGGTCGGACTGAGCTGGGCACGCGCAGATTCAAATTGCACCACCCTGGACTCGATCTCTGCCAGCAGTGTCTCGAACCGCTGCACCGGATCCTCCGCCAAATGTGACAGATCCCATCGTTCGGAATAGGTGCGACTCTGCCGTTTTGAGGAAGAGGGTTTTCGTGAGGTCGGAGTGTTTCGGCTGATCTTCTCAGGCATAGGTCGCATCTCCTTCGCCGCGCCCGCATGAATCATGCGGGTTGGGCTTGCTAGGTCACGATCATACCATTCCCGTCCACGCGGCCGGAGAAATTTTCTCTTGCCTGAAACTCAGGGAAAATCTTTCATCTGCGGTGGCATTCTCGGTATGATGGGCCAAGAGTAACTGGAGCCCTCATGACCGACCAAGAACTCAACCGGGCAGTCCAATATGTCACCGCCAGCACGTCCTATGGGCGCGACACGGTGGCCGAGATTCTCAAGACGGGGCTGAGCGAAATGACTTTGCTGGCCACGCAATCGTCGGAGCGGTTCGAGCGGGACGTGCTGGTGGAATATGTCTGCCAATGGACCATCAAACGCACGGGCCAACCGGAACCGTTGGTGAGGGAGATCCTTGGCTGTGCGAGCCGCTGGCTCGATGAAGTGTACGAGGATATCGCCAAACACCAGCAGGAAGTCCTTGGGCTCTCATCCAATGATGACGACGAAGGGGCGGAGCCGGTTTAGAGATCGTGCGGCGTGAAGTGCGAGATCAGGCGAGACGGGCGTGACGTGGACGAACGGGGCCCCATTTCGTTTGGCCCTCGCGCCTGTTTCGCACGGCTATTCTGCGGAGCCGTGTCCTGTCGCTTTAGACATGTGGACCATTGGATTTTCTGCAGCCGGGTTTTGCCCATAACCGTTCTTCTCATCGTCATTCGTCAAGCTAATTCAGTGAAGTGCTAATTGTTAGGCAGGCAGCGAGCCCTTGAGCAGTTCAAAATTTTTGGTCACCATCGCGTCGCCGTTTTTCGTGGACACATCGATGCCGGTGGCGCAGACGGTTCGGCACTCGTCGATTCGACCCAGCCTTGTGCAGTGACTGGGCCAGGGCAAAATAGGCGGCTGAGTAGGTGGGCTTCACCGTGACGCATTGTTGAAGGGCCTTGGTCGCTTCTTCGAAGTTCGCATCTTCCATGTAGGCCTTCCCAAGGCCAAACCAGGCCACCTCGTCGTTCGGATCAATCGCCAGGACTTTCTTGAGCGGTTCGATGCGGGGATTCGGCATGTTGTCCTCCAATCTAATAGACGATAGCAGCGGTGAGCGCTCGTTGTCTATCGCGTTTCTGGCATGTTACTCTCAGGCGTAAGGCGAGGGGCGAGGGGTTCAACTCGAAAACCCAAGCGTTACCTCTCGCCTCTAGCTACTTGCCACGATAGACCATGGGCAAAACCGGACTCGTCTACGATCCTCGCTATCTCGACCATGACATGGGGGCCGGGCATCCTGAGTCGCCCAATCGGCTGCGTGCCATCATGCAGCAGTTGGAACAGAGCGGTACAGCGGCTCGGCTGGCCAGGATTGAACCACGAGAAGCTGAAGACGAATGGATTACGGAGATCCATACACCCTCGTATCTGGCAATGCTGAAGACTCACGCACCGACGAACGGACGGGTCTCGCTCGATCCTGATACCTCAATGTCTTCCGGTTCATTGACCGCCGCCTATCTGGCAGCCGGTGGGGCATTGGCTGCTGTCGATGCGATCATGAACCGGCAAGTGGACCATGTATTTTGTGCGGTGAGACCACCGGGGCACCATGCCGAATCGGGGCGCGCGATGGGCTTCTGCCTCTTCAATAATGTGGCGATAGCCGCACGTTATATCCAGAAAAAGTACGGCCTTCAGCGCGTGTTGATTGTCGATTGGGATGTGCACCATGGCAATGGCACGCAACATAGTTTTGAAGATGATCCCTCTGTGCTGTTCTTCAGCACGCATCAGTATCCGCACTATCCTGGCACGGGCCGTGCGACGGAGCGAGGCCGAGGGGCAGGGGAAGGGTACACGATTAATGTGCCGATGGAAGCGGGTGAGGGCGATGAGGAGTATCATGCGATCTTTCATCAAGGCGCTGGTGCCTGCGGCGGACGATTTCAAGCCGGAGTTCGTCATCGTTTCCGCCGGATTCGATGCGCATCGAAGATGATCCACTGGCGAGTATGGGATTGACGGAAGAGGGGTACGCCGATTTGACCAACATCGTCGCAGGCATTGCGAAGCGGCACGCACAAGGCCGTATCCTTTCCTCCCTCGAAGGTGGCTACAATCTGACGGCCTTGGCCGCCTCGGTCGATCGCCACATTCAGGCGCTCTTAGCCGGATGAAGACCTCTGTCAAAGTTCTGCTCGGTGGTGTTCTGGTAAGTGTGGTCGTGTATCTGTATTACACCGAGATCAAACCGGTCGTGATTTTTGGATTGCGGTCGGATTATGCCCGTGCGATTCCGTTTCAAAAAATTCCGGAAGGTCTGACGAGCCTGAAGGCCGAATCCTGCGGGGAATGCCATCGCGAGATCTACGACGAATGGAAGACGAGTATCCACGCCCATGCCTATGAGGATCCGTTCTTTCAGGCCTATTGGAAAAAAGACAAGAATGTTTGGGTATGCTTGAACTGTCACACCCCGCTGGAAAACCAGCAGCCGACATTGGTGAAAGAGATTCCGCGAGGGCGGGTGGAGAAGGCGGTTCAAGAGCCCAATCCCCAGTATGACTCCGAGTACCAGAAGGAATCGGTGACCTGCGCCGCCTGCCATGTGCGGGACGGAGTCATCTACGGACCGTACGATGATTCGGCCGCGCCGCACCCGACCAAGTTCGATCCAAACTTCAGGACGGCGCAGGTCTGTTATCGCTGTCACAATGTCGTGTCCGGACCGGCCCAGTTTTATAACGTGGGACCCTGTGGGACTTACGCGGAATACGAGGGCAAGTTCTTCATGCAGGAGCGGGGCTTCATTTGCCAAAGCTGCCACATGCCTGAAATCGATCGGCCGGTCGCAGCTGAATAGTCCGATCCGGCGTGGACGTCGAGCACCTCTGGCGTGGCGGGCACGACCCGGATATGGTGAAGCGGGCGGTGGGAATACAAGTAAGGGCTGACAACACTTCGCCCAAGCCGGGCGATCGCGTCGGATTTACGCTCACGTTGATCAATGCCGGCGCCGGCCATAAGATTCCGACCGGCGATCCCGATCGGTATTTCACGGTGGAGTTTTCCGTGGAAGATCAGCAGGGGCGGGTGCTGGATCACCAAACATCGACGATGGGCCGCTGGATCATGTGGCAGCCTGCCATCGTCGAATTGTATGATAACCGTCTGTTGCCCTTGGCCAGCCGGGAATACCAGTTTGCGTACCAGCTCCCGGCTCAGGCAGAGGGCTTGAAAGTGAAGACTCGCGTGCAGTATCACATCCTGACCGATAAGCAGCATGAGATGTTGCAGACTAAATATGGGTTGACGGGGAACGATCCCTATCGATTCGTCGTGTACGAGCGGGAGTTTCCTTTGTCCGGTGCACTTGCCGCGGCATTGAACGAGAGCGATCAGCCCTCAGCCGTCAGCCGTCAGCCAAATGAGCTAAGTTGCAAGGCAGGAGCTGAAGGCTGACCGGTGATATCTAACAGGCTGCGGGAAAACTATTGCGGCTCAGTGGAAACTCAAAGGTCTGAGCTTTTAGGGCAACAGGAGAACATCACGCAGGATGCTCAAAAAGGCTGTCCAGCAAGGCCGCAGCGACTGTCTTACATGTCAAGTGGCCGCAACCGCTATATCACGCCACGAGGTCCGATGTTTGAGCATGGCATTCAACATCGTCAGCAGTTTTCGCATACAGGCCGTCAGTGCGACCTTGGGTGCTTTGCCAGCCTGACGCAATCGTTGGTAGAAGGCTTTCAGGACACGATTATGACGAGCCGCCACCATCGCGCCCATATAGAGGGCGGCCCGCACGGTCGCCCGGCCACCCCAGACCCTCCGTTTTCCGCGGAAGGTGCCGCTATCTCGATTCAACGGGGCGACGCCAACCAAGGCTGCGATTTGCTTGTGCGTCAAGGTTCCCAACTCCGGCAACTCCGCCAGCAGGGTCCGGGTGACGACGGGGCCAATGCCAGGGACGCTCTGCAACAGCTCGTCATGTTCCCGCCAGATCGGGCTAGCCTGGACCGCTGTGGTCAGCTCCTGATCCAGGTGCGCCAGGTGCGGTTGGAGCCACTCGATGTGCTGTTGAATCTGGGTGCGCATCATCCGCGGGGCACTGCCTCGACGATTTTTTTCCGCCGTGAGCATCTCGACGAGCTGGCGGCGCCGCGTAATCAACGCCGCCAACTGCTGCGTACTCGCATCCGGCAGCGGGCGGCATGCGGGCCGCACCGCTTCGGCAAACTGGGCCAATATCTGGGCATCGAGGGCATCGGTCTTTGCCAGACGTCCGGTCGCGCGTGCGAAGTCTCGCACTTGGCGGGGATTCACCACCGCCACCGGCAAACCGGCCGTGGCCAGCGCCCCACTGAGCAACACCTCCAAGCCCCCCGTGGCTTCCAGGACAATCCCGGCCGGCGACAGGGTTCTCAACCGTTGGACCACGGTGGTGATCCCTGTCTCGTCGTACGGCACCGTAAAAGCACTCCCGGTCGGACGCAGCGCCACGTCCAAGCGGATCTTCGAGATATCGATGCCGACAAAGACTGCTGCTTCCATCATCCGACTCCTTTCTTGTTCGTGGCCCATCCTTGCGCGATACGGGCTCTACGGCCCAGGCGACTGTGCGGGCTCTCAGATGATGGGATATGCCGACCCGCGCTGCGGCACGGTCTCATCAGACCTCAGGCGAAACGGCCTGGCACATCCCTGTTTATGCACGACGCTATCAAGCTTCCTCGTCCAAACCAAGATACAAGGCGAGTCAAAACCGGAGGCGTACCCTCCGGGGTACGTTGAGGATTTCGACGAGCCGAGAACGAAGCTGGCGGACTTTTTCAGCATCCTGCTAAAGGGAACGACATGACACACGCATTGCTGATCGATACCGAAACTCTCCAAGAGAGCTTGGGTCAACCAGGTCTAGTGATTCTCGACGTGCGTGGGCGGTCAGCCTACGAATTCGGCGGCCATATTCCAGGGGCGGTGCATTCGACCTGGCATGAGTATAGCGACCCTCATGCTGTGCCGAAGGGATTACTCGACCCCGATCGTGGACGTATGGAACAGAAGATCCGTGCCTTGGGCATCAGTGAGGACAGCGATGTGGTCATCTATTCCAATCCGTTCGACAACTGGGGAGATGAAGGCCGCATGTTCTGGATGTTGGAATATCTCGGGCACACGCGTCTGCGTATTCTCGACGGCGGATGGGTTAAGTGGGTGCAGGAAAAACGACCGTTCGAGCATGGGTGTGTGACGCCCAAGCCGGGGACGTTCACTGTCAATCCGGTGGCTGCCGTGATCGCCGGCAAAGATGAACTGAAGCATCTCGTGAAGCAGCCGCATCCGGGTACCGTCATCGTCGATGCGCGTAGCCTCGAAGAGTATCTTGGGAAAGAGATATCGGGGATTCCGAGACCAGGCCATATTCCCTCTGCCATTCATCTGGCTTGGAATGCATTTCTTCAAGCCAACGCCACGGTGAAAGATCTGCAGGCGATCGCAGAGAGTCTCGCCGAGAAAGGTCTCACGCAGGATCAAGAGGTCATCTGTTATTGCACTGGTGGCCTCCGTTCAGCCTGGCTGTATTTTGTCCTCAAACTCGCCGGGTATCGGAAGGTCCGCAATTATCCGGGATCCTGGTGGGAGTGGAGTCAGGGATTTTGCCTGTCCGGTGGAAAAAGACGCCAAGGGATTGCAGCACATCCTGAATGTCGATCCACAAGTCAGGCCTTCTTGACAGAGAAAAAATGGCTGTGTAGGTGTTGAATGCTGATGGATATCGTTCAGCCCGTCGAGTGAACCTTAACCACCTGAGGAGGAACCCATGAAAATGAGAATCCATCGCGGAGCACTGGTCGTTGCGGCGGTTGCCGCGCTTGTTGGTTTCCCGCTCTTCAGCGGGCTCGCCCTTGCTGCTGACAAGCATGCGGGTGAAGCGTTGGAGCATGCCAAGGAAGCCGTGGCGCATGGCAAACAGGGGCATGCCGATGTCCTGGTGAAGCATTGTGAAGAAGCACTCAAGCATGCTGGGGCGGCTGATATGAAGAATCCGCATCTGGCTGAAGGGGTCACGCATCTCAAGGAATGCGTTGCCCATGGCAAGGCCGGTCACGCCGATGTGGCCACACAACATGCCGAAGGCGCAGTCACCCATTTGTCCGAAGTGAAGTAAGCCATTCGGTCAGAGTTTTTTCTTGAACGGGCAGGGGCGACCCTGCCCGTTTTATTCTGGGGACAGACGATCATGCGTGTCGGGTTTTTTCAGTTCACTCCACGGTTCGGCGAGGTGTCGCACAATCTCGATATGGTTGTGGAGACACTCGACCGGGCTGACGCTGATCTGATCGTCTTGCCCGAGTTGTGCGCGTCCGGTTATCAGTTCGTGTCGCAGCAAGAAGTGATCACGCTGTCAGAGTCGGTGCCGAATGGACCGACCACACAACGGCTGATCGACCTTGCGAAGCGGCGCGGGATGACGATTGTCGCCGGTCTTCCTGAGCGAGCCGGATCTGTCTGTTATAACTCCGCTGTGGTCGTCGGTCCGTCCGGGTTTATCGGATGCTATCGCAAGACGCATCTGTTTTTTGAGGAAACGCTGTTCTTTACGCCAGGCGATACGGGATTTCAGGTGTGGGATATCGGACCGGCCAAGATCGGCGTGATGATCTGTTTCGATTGGTACTATCCGGAGGCGGCTCGCACATTGGCGCTCAAGGGAGCAGAGATCATCTGTCATCCCGTCGAACCTCGTGTTGCCCAATTGCCCGGACTCCATGCCGGTTCGGTGCCTGGAAAATCGAGTGTTCGCGATTACGAGTAATCGCACAGGGAACGAAGCACGAGACGGCAAAGATCAGCTGACGTTTATCGGAAACAGTGAAGTTGTCGCTCCAAAGGGGACGATTCTGCATCGCGCGCCTCGGGACCAGGAAGAGCTCTATATCGTCGAGATCGATCCTGCCGACGCGAGGAACAAAGCCCTCACGCCCTACAACGATTTGCTCCGTGATCGACGCGAATCCCTTTATCGCTAGCAGGCTGCTCAAATAGTCCGCCAGCGTACTCAAGCGCGTCTGTCTGGTTCGTTTGGTTCATCTGGTCGATCTTGTTCAGCCAAACAAACCAGAGAAACCAGATGAACCAGACAAACCGGGCTCGTCCCGCTTGCACGTCACCGGCCCACGCGGTAGGATTAGCAACATGAAAGCTCCACTCAGGAAAGGCATCTTCCTCATCGCGGCGCCGTCCTTGCGCGATCCGAATTTTCGGCAGACTGTCGTGTTGCTCTGCGAGCACGGGGCCGAAGGCGCACTGGGTGTCGTGGTCAATCGCCCGACGGCGATGTCGGTCTCAGAGGCGTTACCTCAAGTGCCGATCCTCGAAGGCCAACGGCACGTCCTCTTTTCCGGAGGGCCTGTGCAAACGAACCAGGTCATGATGTTGTATCGATTGGATCAACTGCCCGAGAATTCCCATCATGTCTTCGATGGGATCTGTCTCGGCGGGGATACAGACCTCGTCGATCGTATTTTAACTGCCAGTGAAGGGCGCGAGGCTTTTCGCGCTTATATCGGATATTCCGGATGGGGCCCAGGGCAACTGGAGTCTGAAATGCAGACCGGATCCTGGTTTACCATTCCGGCAGATCCCAATGCCGTCTTTGAGAAGGATCCCACACGTATCTGGCCGGACATTGTGAGTACCCTAGGCGACGAATATCGTCATTATGCGGATATGCCCTTCGACCCTTCATTGAATTAGCAGGATGCTGAAATCCGAACGCCGCCTAGTCCTCCGTGCGTTGCAGCCTTCGCTTCCGAGAGTGTTATCGCTTGTAGCGATGCCTCGACTGCAGTCAGCGCTTCCGGTTCCATTGCACCATCTTGGCAGGTGTACCCTGCCTCCGTGGTGGCTTTCCTGGAGTCGTACTAACATGATTAGACGGATTGGCTGTCTGGCTGGGCGACTCTTGTCGGCCTGTTCCGGATGTGGCGTGCTGTACACGATTGTGAAGTCGGAATCCAAGCTGGACCGGCTGTCCGTGCCGATGACGAAGGCCGAGGTGATCGACCAGATCGGTCGGCCGGATCGTGTGTTGCGTGACGATGGCCGCCTGCTGGTCTGGGAATATTCCCTCACGGCCCGCAAACAGTGGCTCTATGAGTTGGCTCTCTGCCCGATCTCGGTCTGGATCGGCGGCTGTATTTTCTATCCCTTCACCAACATTGCCGCAGAACATCAACGCGAATATCCGCACCACATCGTGCTGGTGAACGACGAACTCTGCGCCTGGGGCACACCTGCTGCCATTCTACAACGGCGTCGCGCCTGTGCTTCGTCAGGCACGGCCGCCCTAGGATCCGGCGGGATGCGTGGACATCCTGAGCCGGTCGTGGCCGGCGCCGGTCCAATCAACCGTGACACGATCGATCGCTATCGGACGATGGCCGTCATGTTGTTTGAGGATGCGCCGGGTGCACAGGGATCGGGGTCGCGTGTGGCTGGGATTGTGACGACCTTGTTGTTGGACTTGGACGTCAATATGGTCGAGCGAACCGAGCTCGATGAAGTGTTCAAGGAGCAGGTCGTCCAACTGCAGCATGCCGATGATGCCGACGTGCTGAAAGTCGGAAAACTTGTCGGTGCGCAGGCCATTGTGGTGGGCGAAGTACAACAATGGGAGAGAACCGAAGGAGAACAGATCCGCCGCGTGTCGCTGGCTTTACGGATGATCGATGTCGAGAGCGGCGTGGTGTTATTCAACGGGGAAGGATACGGTTCTGATGCCACTGCAGATGATCCCGAAGGTTTAGCCCGCGTCATTGCACATCGCATTCTCGCTCGGTTCGGATCGCAAACAGGGTTGCTCGGGTCCGGACAGATCGGAGTCAACTGGGAGCTACAAGAATCAGCGGGCGCTCGATACTACCTCGTGCGGGAACTCCGCGGCGGCTGGCCTGCTGACAAAGCGGGCCTCAAGGTAGGCGATAGGGTCGTTGCCTGTAACGGTGCCGTCTTATCTAGCGTGCCTTCAGAGCGGGAAGCGAAACGACTTTGTCAGGTTGAGGCAGGACAGACTCTCCAGTTAGATGTGCGTCGAGCCGGACAGCCAATAGAGATATTTCTGATGGCCGAAAAGCGGCCGGGGTTATAGGGCTGGCGTGCCCTCTATACGCAAGCAGAGGGGCGCGAAATTGTCCAGCATGAGAGGCCTTGACCTTCGGTATCTGTTCTGGTCGCCTCTAGCTGTCACGATATGGCCACCTGCTGCTGGCTTACACGATCTGCTTCCGCAATCGCCCCCAGCAGGCGGTGCCCACATATCCGCAGGCGAAGGTGCCTGTCGTGAGTGCCATGATTTGATAGACCTGGCTCCGCGGGATTTTGACTTTTACGGTGGGGTTCAAAAGATCGGGCGAATTCATGACGAGCTTGAGCGATTCGCCGGCGGAGAGAATCGGCCACATGCAGGATAATCGCAGACGGGTTTCATGTCGTGGAATCGACATGGCGTAAAGCCAGCCTTGGTCAAGATGCTCCACTGCCATACGGACAAGTTTACTCAGGACCGGTTGAAAACGTGTACGGTTCCGCTGGTCCAGTAAGTCCCGCCCGATGAGCCCGGCTTCGGCCAGCATGGGTGCCGGCACATAGCAGCGGCCTTTCTGGAGATCGTGCGCGATGTCTTTGACAATGTTCGTGAGTTGCAACCCCTTTCCAAATCTCACGCCGACCTCCGACATCTCCCGCACTTTCCACGAGGCCAAGGCCTTCCGGTGCGCACACATCAAATCTGTCCAGAATTCTCCCACACAGCCGGCCACGTAATAGGTGTAGCGGTCCAGATCATCGAGCGTCTTCAGAACCGTGAGGTCTTTCGCTGACGAGCCGGGGAAGACGGCGAGGTCCATCTCCATCCCCTGCGTGAGTGTCGTCATGAGCCGTTGCACCCGACGCCTATCGTCCGGCGAAAATGTTTGGAAGAGCTTGAAGCAATCTTCCAGTCGTTCAAGCAGGATACGCTCGGCTGAATTCTGTTGGATTGGCGCCACCGCTTGCTGGATGTCTCGCACCTGAGTCCAGGCGATCTGATCGCTCACGAACTGAGCTTTGAGTTGACTGAGTAAATCCAGCCGACGCGGACGATCGATTAATTCCGTATCCGCAATCGTGTCCGCTGCGCGGGCAAAGAGGTAGGCGAGGCTGACTTGATCGCGCACATCTGCAGGGACCACGGCCAGCGTTGTGTAGAAGAGACGGGACACTTGCTTGAGGAGATCGCGGAGCAGTTCCTGCTTGGAGGTTTCTATGTTCGTAACCACACCTATCGCACTTCCAGCGTCCCTTCCATCCCTTTGTCGCGATGGCTGGGTAACGGCCAGAGCCGTTTGTCGCAGTAGATGGGAAATGTGCCAGGCTGAGTCGGCGTAAATGTAATGGTGACCGTCTTGCCGGCACTGACATCCTGTTCGACGGATAGGCTTCCCGCTGGGTCCTTGATGATAAAATTGTGCGGGATAATCGTCGTCACACTGGTCAGCGTCAGTTCAACCGGCTTCCCAGCTTCGACAATCAAATGGTTTGGGGTATACGAGTAGCTATCAAGCGTGACCGTGGCTCGCTGCACCCCGTCTGCTGCCACTGGGATCACCACAGGAGGACCGGACTGAGAGGATTCTGCTGCATCAACGATTGTCATGCCGACCGATATCAGCAACCAGACAATCGCCGAGATGTAGAGCAATCGCCTAGGCGCCTTCTGCATGAGCCATTTCTAACAGGAAGGACGGGAATGGGTCAACTTTGCCCAGGAGTTTCAGGCACTTCGAGGTGCCTTGACCTTGGCATTTCAGGAGTTATTTCTTTAAACACATCGTCATCGCAATCTCGATTGAGATGCATTTCGGGAATCGGTTAGTATAATCACTCTCACTGGTGACTCGCCCGAATGACGGGGCGAGAACATGGTCGTGAAGGAGGATCTCGATGAAGTGGATGAAAGGCATGTTCCTGCTGTTAGCCGCCAACGTGCTGATTATGGTGACGCTCTCGCTCACCGTACCGGTGCTTATCAATGTCGTTCTTCCCATGTTCGGTATCGATCTGCGAGGATCGGTCGACCTCGGCTCGTTAGTTTGGGCCCTTGCCTTCGGTTTTGGTGGCGCCTTTATCAGTTTGGCCTTCTCCAAACAGATGGCTCGGGCCATGTTGGATTGCCGCCAGATCACGCAACCCCGATCGCAAGCCGAACAGGTCATTTACGGCTCCGTCCAGGAGATCGCGCAACGGCTCAAGATTACGATGCCTGAGGTGTGGGTCTATGAATCTCCTGATCCCAACGCCTTCGCGACAGGCCCCAGCAAGAACAACTCGATGGTGGCTGTCTCGACTGGGCTATTGAGCAATCTACAAGAGCAGGAAGTGCGTGCCGTCCTCGCCCACGAAATGGGACACGTCTATAACGGGGACATGTTTGCGACGACCGTGTTGGCGGGGTTGATGAATACCTTCGTGTACTACATCGCGATGTGGGTGCGCCGGTTCTTTGCAGAACGCGATCAAGCGATGCTCGGTTTTGGAATATCGATCGTGATCCAGATCGTCGTTAGTATCATGGCCTCGGTCCTGATCTGCTGGTTTTCGCGGCAGCGTGAATATGGCGCAGATGCCTTTTCCGCCAAGGTGTACGGCAAGGACTCGATGATCTCGGCCCTTCGCGCGATCGATCGATGGGTTACCCGTTCGCAGGTGGAGTACTCCGGACAGGATGCGCTCGCGACGATGAAGATCTCCGGTAATTCCTCAGGATTCATGCGTCTCTTTGCCACGCATCCGCCGATGGAAGCGCGCATTAACGCCTTAGAGCGACTCTAACCACGGGTGTTCCATGGGAAGGTTGCGTCATACATTAGTGGGATTGTTCGCAGGAATGGGCTTGATCGCCGGTGGTGCATCAAGCGACCTGCTTGAGCCGAGCCTCGCACAGGCGAAACAAGAAGGGACCATACTCATGGCAGCACTGATGCCCATGGTCTATGACTTTACGCTGAATGACATCGATGGGAAGCCGGTTTCCCTCAGCCAGTTCCGTGGCAAGGTGCTGTTGCTGGTGAACACGGCCAGTTTCTGCGGCAATACGCCGCAGTATACTGATCTCGAAAAGATGTATGAACAGTATCGGGAGAAGGGCTTTGAGATTCTGGCGTTCCCTGCGAACAACTTCGGACAACAGGAGCCGGGGACGAATGCAGAGATCAAAACATTTTGTTACACCAAGTACAGCCTGTCGTTTCCACTTTTCAGCAAGATCAGCGTGAAGGGCGACGACAAACATCCACTCTATCGCTACTTGACGGAACAGAGTCCGTTTCCCGGCGAAGTGGAATGGAATTTCCAGAAGTATTTAGTCGATCGTTCAGGAAAGGTCGTCGCCCGATACCATCACCGCACGAAGCCGTTGGCGCCGGAGATCATGCAGGATGTCGAGCGAGTACTTGCGGCCCACTGAAGCTCTTAGCAAGCTGCAGGAAAGATTGCCGTTCAGCCTTCGTCAAGCTCAGGGTAAACGAGGGCATCGCTGGCATTCAAGGAGCTTTCCAGTTCGTGGTGAGCCTTTCGAACCACAAACTTAATTTTTCCTCAGCCTGTTAGACTTTTCGATAAAACGAGATGTGTGCTCGGTATTCCTGGATCGCGGCAGCCAGGGCCTGGCTGCCGCGAGGGATATTCGCATCGAGCGTGTCTTCGATCACCTGATCGTCGATTTCCACATCGTAGCGATCCTGGATGTTGGTTCTGACAGGCCCCTGCGTGATCTCCCGAGGCATGAAAATCTCTTTCCAGACTTCCTTCTCGACCAGACACACGTCTCTGAATCGCTCATAGAGCAGCGTAAGCTTCTCCTGATCCGTCACTTTGATGCGCTCTCCCATCCCGCTCCTTTTCTCTATTTAATGACTATGACCGGTGCTACTACATTCGCCAACATTCGGTATCTGTGAGGGGACAGGAATTCTTGCCATGTTCAAGTCTGTCGGGATCAGGGATTGACACATCGTCCACACCGCAAACGACGGGAAGACGCGTCGTATTGCCGCGCCACATTTCCGGCAAGCGCTGAGGGATTCAGCCGACAACCCCGAATGTATTCGCTGCACCCGGCTCATGGTGGTTGCCGCTGGCATTGGTCCGTGACATTTACGTAGATAGGCATCAGTGCTGTGAGCGTGTGATCCTGGCAGGCCTACTTCTGCGGGCTCACGCCGGCAGGAGCAGCACCCTCGACAATAGTAAATCGCATGGTGCCCACTTGATTGACCGCATGAAAGGACTGTTGTCCGAGCGGCGTGATGAACAATTTCACCAGATACGACCCGACAGTCCAGACGTCTCCAGGCTTCTGAAGTTCCAGGAATCCATAGCGTTCATGCCCCGGCACTTCCAAGGTGTCTTTGCCGAGCGGAACGGATGAGAGGACGCCCTGCTCACCCTCCAGAAACCACTGAGCGCTGAACTGGGCAGGATCTTCAAGCGGGGCTGACTCGAACACAATATAGATCGCGGGAATATCCCTAGGAAACACCGATCCCGGCTCGATGGGCTTCAACCGAGGATCTTGCGTGTACCAGCCTTTCCGTCCGAACGTATCCCACTCGACGTCATACCCTTTGGCCATCTTGATCCAGGTAAAAAGAGATTGCGGGATGCCCTTCATCTGTTCGTCGAACGACGGGCTTTGCGTAGGATCGATCTCGGTCGTCGCTTGCTCTTTCGGTGCGAACAGATCTCGCGCCTCGACTTCCTGCCAGACACACATGACAACGCTCAGGCCGGCAAACATGCTTGCCAGGAGCTGCATCCCTATACTTCTGGTCTCTATCATTGGAGTCATCATTATCGCTGTCCGCTCATACTGTTCGTACCGTATGGTATCGAGAGATCAGTAAGGGGTCAATCACCGGTTGACAAAACGGCTCATCTATTTTCTCTCTGCCCCCTTCCTTCTGTGCTAGGCTCGATCGGAACTCCCTCTTATACGAGGACCATGTGCATCTGACCCCTCCAGTACGTATACAAAAGCCCACGCCAACCAACTCCAGGCCGCAGAGTGCCGGCGAGCGAGGTCTTCGCTACGGCCTTCGAGACGGCGCCTGCCAAGCCGTCACCCAAGGAAGCGGCGAACAGTATCTCTCTGCCTTCGCCCTGCTCCTTCATGCAAGCCCGTTCCAACTGAGTGTGCTGTCGGCATTGCCCCAACTTATCGGGACAGGGGCTCAACTTGTCTCTGTTAAGTTATTACAGTGGTTCCCCAACCGGAAAGCCCTCATTTCTGTCGGCACCGTTGGACAAGCCTTCGCCTGGATTCCCATCGTGCTCCTGCCGCTGCTGTTACCGCAATGGGGTCCATGGCTCGTCGTCGGTGGAGCGGCCGCTTATTTTGCTTGCGCCCACTTCACCACGCCGGCTTGGAATAGTTTGATTGCCGATTGGCTCGACCAGCATGAACGGGGGGCCTATTTCGCACGCCGAGCCAAAATTGTTGCCAGTCTCAGCTTCATTGCGCTCTGCGGAGCCGGATGGGTGCTGAGCCTCTGGGAACATTCCACCGCCGCCTGGTGGGGATTCGTGCTGATCTTTGCTTTGGCCGGAGGCGCTCGCATCCTTTCGGTTTGGGCTTTGTCACCCGTTCAAGATGTGCAACCTACCGTCCAGCAGGAGGCTCAGCAAGGATTTCGCGGTTTCTTCCGTCTGAGCGCGACGAAGGACTTCCGTCGCTTCCTGCTCTTCTCAGGCCTGATGCATGCGTCCGTGTTGATCGCAGGCCCGTTTTTCGTTCTGTACCTGTTACAGGATCTCCATCTGCCCTACATTGGTTACGGGGGATGGCTGGCTGCCGGTCTCCTGGGCCAACTCCTCACCCTGCAGGCCTGGGGCCAATTCGGTGATCGCTTCGGAAACAAAGCCTTGTTGTCCATTACTGGCTTCACGGTGCCAATCTTGCCGATGCTGTACCTTGTGAGTACGAATTTGGGCTTTCTCCTGGCAGTCAATTTTTTTGGCGGCGTCATTTGGGCCGGCTTGGCATTGGGACTGCAAAACTATGTGTTCGATTCGGTCAGGCCTGAGGACCGTACGAAAGCCATTGCGCTGTACAGCACGGTCAATGCAGTAGGCTGGTCGGCGGGGGCCTTGCTTGGGAGCTGGTTAGTAGAGCACCTTCCCGCGCGCATTGAGTGGGCAGGAATCATCTTCCAGCCTGCATCTAACTTGCCGTTTGTCTTCTTTCTCTCAGGCGTCTTGCGCCTGTTGGTCTCGTCCAGCCTTCTTGGTTCCTTCCACGAGGCGCGTCAAGTGGAGCGAGTACCGAGGCAACAACTCCTCTGGGAGTTGCCGCTCGTAAAACCCGTTACCAGGTTTGTGGTCTGGACCCTATCCAAATCGAATCGGTAGGGTGCTGGACGCACTAATGTGGCACTGGCGGCTGGGTGGCACGCTCTTGTTCTTCTTGCTTGAGCTTCTCGAACGCCCGATCGGTATGGCTGCGTACTTGCTCCGGAGTCGGCTGCGGAAGAGGTTTGGGTTGGTCGCTGGCGCAGGCCCCGACGACCGAGAACATCACCAGACTCATCAGGCAGGCAACCGTTGTTCGCTGCCATCTCTTGACCATTACATGATCGATCAACATACAATTCCTCCCGTATTAGACCCATTGCCTCAGGGGTTCATCGCTGCACCTAATTTTACGCCCCTCGCCACAAGAACACTACCGCTCCAGCTGCATCCTCGCTCGCCGGTACGTGCGATACGTCATTGACTGGGTCCTGACGACGCGGTATTGTCAGAAGCAGACCATCTGAACTCCCTGAGGTCCCTATGTCGCTACACGACCGTTTGACAGAAGATCTCAAGCGAGCCATGAAGGCCCGTGACCAATTGCGGATGGATGTGATTCGCATGATCAAGGCTGCCGTGATGAACAAGGAAATGGAGATCAAGAAGGATCTCGACGATGCCGAAATGAGCCGTGTTATGACGACCATGATCAAGCAACGCCGGGAGTCGGTCGAGCAATTTGAAAAAGGAAATCGAGCAGAACTCGCCGAAAAAGAACGACAGGAAATCACCATTCTCGAATCCTATCTCCCTCAAGCCCTCTCTTTCGAGCAGCTCTCCACCGTCGTGGACGCGGTCATTCAGGAAACCGGCGCTCGATCTCTGAAAGAGATGGGCGCGGTGATGAAAGCCGTGATGGTCCGTGTGGCCGGCCAACCGGTAGACGGCAAGCAGATCAGCGACCTCGTCCGCGCCAAGCTCCAGTAGCCCAATCGGCACCTGCTATACTGAAAGGTAATTGCTCGCATCGCATGTGCGAGCGCCTGACAGGAATCGGTATGGGCATTCTTATTGTCGACGACTCTCCAGACCAACAGATACTCCTTCGCGCAATCCTCGGGAAGGCAGGCCATACGGATATCCTGCGCGCCGACTCGGCAAAGACTGCGTTCCCCATGCTCGACATGGACGGCCATGAGCCGCCCACCCAGATCGACCTGATTCTGATGGACGTCCTCATGCCGGAGATGGATGGAGTCGAGGCCTGTCGCCAGATCAAGAGCCGACCACATCTTTGCGATATTCCCATTATCATGGTTACGGCCAAAAATGATCTCACTAATCTCCAAGCCGCCTTTGCAGCGGGAGCGAATGATTACATCACCAAACCGGTGAACAGCGTAGAACTCCTGGCACGCGTCTCCTCCGCACTGGCGTTGAAAAAGGAAATGGATTGCCGCAAAGCGCGAGAAGGGGAGCTCCGTCGAAGCAATGATGAGCTGCAGAAAGCCTTGAGGGATGTCAAAGTTCTCAGGGGGCTTATCCCCATCTGCGCGTCCTGTAAAAAGATCCGCAATGACGGGGGATTCTGGCAACAGTTGGAGGAATATATCGGCGAACATTCCGAGGCTGAATTCAGCCACGGCATCTGCCAGCCCTGTGTCAAAAAGCTTTATCCTGGAGTTTACCAGGACTAGCTGCTACGATTTCTCAGGCATACCAGCTCGTAATCACAGGATACACAGACGCATGGGCATTTTGATCGTTGATGATTCGGCGGACGACCGCCTCTTGCTTCAGTCGATCCTCTCGGCTGCCGGTTACGATCAGCTCCTGGTCGCCGACTCGGCCGCCGCTGCATTTCGTTTGATTGGGCTCGATGACGGGAAGCACGGCGCTGCCTCTCGAGTCGACCTGATCCTTATGGACATCGTCATGCCGGAGATGAGCGGCATCGAAGCCTGCCGCCAGATCAAGGCGGTCGAACGATTCCGTGACACGCCCATCATGATGGTCACCGTGAAGACCGACCCTGTCGATCTCCAACTTGCCTTTGCCGCAGGCGCGCTCGACTACATCGGGAAACCCATCAACAAGATCGAGCTCTTGACTCGCGTCCGGTCGGTATTGCGGCTGGTCCACGAAATCGACCGGCGCCGGGCCCGGGAGCAGGAACTCCTTGAGGTCATGCGTCAACTCCAGGAAGCGAACCAGATGCTGCTGCGCCTGTCCTGTCTTGACGGCCTCACCGGCATTACCAACCGACGGCAATTTGACGACTTCCTGGACCAGGAATGGCGCCGTGCCGTCCGCGAATTGACGCCGCTCTCTCTGATCATGCTCGACATTGATAGTTTCAAATCATACAACGATACCCTCGGCCATACGTCGGGCGACGAGTGTCTCAGGCAGGTTGCCGCGTCTATCTCGGGAACCGTCAACAGACCGGGAGACCTCGTCGCTCGGTACGGAGGCGACGAATTCGTGGTCGTCCTTCCCGGTACCCGTACGGATGGAGCAGCTCAGGTGGCAGAATCGCTTCGGCACCGAATTGAATCCCTCGGTATTACGCACCCAGACGGTGGCTGCACCACAATCAGCGTGGGCTTTGCCAGTGCGATCCCAAGCCGGAATACCTCTCCCACCGACTTAATTAAAGCAGCAGACCAGGCGCTCTATCAAGCCAAGCAAGAAGGCCGCAATCGGGCCAAACAAGCCGGTATTCTCACCCTGGTCCCACACAACCACGAAACGTGATGGTTCGGCACTGTCGCAGAGCCACTCATGGCGTGGGCCTCATGGCCGAACAGCCGGCCCTACATTGTAGTCCATGATCAAACGATCTAAGCCCCTTGCTCGCCAGAACTCTACCCAAAAGAGTCGGTCGCTACGCCAAGCCGAAGCACCGCAACGAAACGGAACCTCTGCGCGAACGCGCATTCCAGCCACCGGCTATCTCAATCCGCGCGCTATCGGGCAGACACGGCCTGCGGGCGAAGACTGTTACCGCAGCTTACTGGAAGCCAGCCCAAACGTGATGATTGGGCTGACGCCAAAGTTCCGGATCTTCGAGTGGAATCGCGCGGCTGAACAAATCTATGGCTGGTCCCGAGAAAAAGTCATGGGGAAAGATTACCTCATAACCTTCTTGCCCAAAGAAATCCGCGAGGCAGTATTCACCAACATGCGCAAGGTGCTTGAAGGGATGCCTACTCCCGCGTATGAAAATGAGGTCATTGACCGGAAGGGCGGCCGGCACACACTTTTGTGGACCGTCACTCGTATCGTTGTCGGGACGGACAAAGTACGAGGCATCCTAGCGGTTGGAAATGATATCACTGAGCGCAAACGCATTGAGCAGGAAGTGCAGGGGACGGAGCGCTTCATGCAATCAATTCTTGAGAACATTCCGCATATGATCTTTGTGAAGGATGCCCAAGATCTCCGGTTCGTTCAATTCAATCGCGCCGGCGAGGAGCTGCTTGGATACTCGCGCGATGAGCTGCTAGGCAAGAACGACTACGACTTCTTTTCGAAGGCAGAAGCCGACTTTTTCACGAGCAAGGATCGGGAAGTCCTTGGGAGTGGAAGTCTCGTTGATATTCCAGAAGAACCTCTGGAAACGAAAAAGAGAGGGCGACGGATACTTCATACGAAAAAAATCCCCATTGTGGACCAGCAGGGACACCCCCGCTACTTGCTCGGCATTTCGGAAGATATCACCGAGCAGAAACGTGTGTGCGAGACGCTGGTTCAACTCCAGCGCGCCGTGGATCACGGCATGGAAGGTCTTGCCATTCTGAATGCCGACGGATTGTACACCTATATGAATCAGGCCCACGCCGCCATGTATGGCTACAAAGCTGAAGAATTGATTGGAACGTCGTGGAGGGATCTCTACAGTCCTGAGCAACAGGTCACGATCGAGCAACACCATTTCCCCTTCATGGTACGTGTCGGATATTGGCGCGGCGAATTGGTTGGCAGAAAGAAGACCGGAGAACAGTTCGACGTCGAAGTTTCCTGGCAGCAATTCACCCGTGGCGACGGACATAAATCCGACGTCATCTGCACATGTCGTGACATCACAGAGAGCAAACGAGTAGCCAGGCAAGAAAGGCGGCGCTTCAGTTTGCTCCAAGAACTTCAGGCCGGGCTGCTCGAATTGACCCAGAGCCAGGCGATCATCTCCGGAGACCTTCACCAAGCGTTTCAGGCCATCACCGAGACGGCGAGCCGCGTGCTGGCGGTTGAGCGCGCCAGCATCTGGCTGTTCCAGGAAGACCACTCAGCCATCCGGCTGCAAGATCTGTATGAGGTCCTCACCAGTCAGCATAGTGCAGGAACCGTTCTTCTGGCCAACCAATTCCCGTCTTACTTTCAGGCGTTGGAGAGGGAAGAAAATACTCTCGCCGCTCACGATGCCCAATTCGATCCCCGCACCTGTGAATTTTCATCGTCGTATCTCACGCCGCTCGGGATCGGCGCGATGCTCGATGCGCCGATCAGACACAAAGGGAAGACGGTGGGCGTTTTATGCCATGAATACCTCGGCACGCGTCGTACATGGACCGCTGATGAAATGACTGTTGCCGCGTCATTCGCCACGATGGTGACCCTCGCGATGGAAGCCATGGAACGCGGGGAATCAGAGAGAGCCCTGCGCCAGGCAAAGGAGAGAGCGGAAATTGCGAGCGCCGCAAAAAATGAGTTCCTTGCCAGCGTCAGTCACGAGATTCGGACGCCCATGAACGCCATTATAGGCATGGCCGATCTGCTATGGGAGACGGATCTGACCCCCGAGCAAAGAAAATACTTGCGCATTTTCCGCCGCGCCGGCGGAAATCTATTGAATCTGATCAATGACATTCTCGACCTGTCGAAAGTCGAGGTTGGTCATCTGGAGCTGGAATCAACTGACTTTGATTTGAGCGACCTGGTTGAGAAAGCTATCGAGATTCTCGCCATGCGCGCCAATGAAAAAGGTCTCGAACTTGCCTGCCACCTATCGCCTGACGTCCCTCGTGCCGTGATTGGAGACCCCACCAGGCTCCACCAGATCCTCATCAATCTCATCAGCAATGCGATCAAATTCACCGACAGCGGGTCTGTCACGGTGTGGGTCATGCAGGATCCTGAACTCCCCATGCCAGGAGCCATTCGATTTTCTGTTAGCGATACAGGGATTGGTATTCCGCCCGACAAGCTCGCGGTCATTTTTGATAGCTTCACGCAAGCCCACGCTTCAACGACGCGCAAGTATGGGGGAACCGGTTTAGGCCTGACCATTTCAAGGCAATTAGCCGAGCTTATGAACGGACGAATCTGGGTGGAGAGTGCCCTCGGAGAGGGCAGCACATTTCATTGCTGCGTGCAGCTAGCGGTGCAATCCAGCCCAACACTCACTCACGACAAGTCTGCCCTCAATCTTCAAGGCGTCAGAACCCTCGTAGTCGATGATCATGCCACCAATCGCATGATCCTTCACCAAACGTTGGCGGCCTTGGGAGCTGAGGTGACGGATACTGCGTCCGGTCGTGAGGCCATCGAAGAATGGCGGCGAACTGCTGCTTCGGCGCGGCCCTACGAGCTCTTGCTTCTCGACTGTCGCATGCCGGAGATGGATGGGTTCCAGGTCGCTGAAGAGATCAGGCGGGCCGGCCCTCCCCAGGGTCTGACGATTGTGATGATGGCCTCTGACCACTGGGCCGACGATATCGCCCGCACCTATGACATGGGGTTGGGCGGTTATTTGATCAAACCAATCAGGACATCGGATCTGCTCCAGACCATCAGCATCGCTCTTGACCGTTCTAAGGGCATCCAACTTACGACTGCTTCAGCATCAGGTGCTCCCACACCTCCTACCGAAGTCAGGGCACTTCGCATCTTATTGGTGGAAGATTCCACGGACAATCAATTGCTGATCCGTTCTTATTTGAAGCAGACTCCTTATCGTCTCGATATCGCGGATCATGGAGCCATCGCGTTGGAGCTATTCAAGAACGGCTACTACGACCTCATACTGATGGACGTGCAAATGCCAGTGATGGACGGCTATGAGGCTACAAAAGCGATCCGGGCCTGGGAGCGGGAGCATGACCTCCCTCCCACAAAGGTGATTGCTTTGACCGCTCTGGCACTGAAAGAAGACGGAGTCAAGATATTCGAAGCCGGCTGCGATGCTCATATGACTAAACCCATCAAGAAGCACACCCTCTTGGAAGTCCTCCAGGCTTGTAAAGAACGGCGTACCACATGACCATGGGATCGAACAGAAACGCTGAGAACGTCATCACTGTGTATATAGACCAAGGCCTTGAAGAGATCGTCCCAGGGTTTCTGGAAAATCGTCGACGTGACGTGCAGACGATAGAAACCGCGTTGCAAGAAAACAATATGGCACAGATCCATACCATCGGTCATCGCATGCATGGGGATGGAGGAGGATATGGGCTCGACGCAATCAGTATGATGGGCGCCGCCTTGGAGCAAGCGGCAGCACGGGAAGACCGGAGCGCGATCCAGCGACATACTGCCGAGCTCATCGACTTTCTTGCCCGGGTTACCGTGGTGTATCGGAAATAAGAGAAAAGACGCGGGCGGCACTCGCAAGCCTAATTTCTAAAAAGATCACTGGAGGATCAGGCGGCAACAATAGGGAGAGGCTTCGCCTGGAGAACCGCCGGATCACACGAAGTGCAGGTTGGTGGAGGGCAGGGGAGTTGAACCCCCGACCCCTACGTTGCGAACGTAGTGCTCTCCCAACTGAGCTAGCCCCCCACTCGACCGACATTCAACCGGTGAGACGAACGCCTCACCGTGCAGCGCATTATACACAACCGTTTCCTGAGTCTCTAGCAGAATGCTGAAAAGTCCATCTGGTCTGTATAGTTAGTCTTAGGTCAAGGCTAAGAAAATATGAGACAGACTTCGCTTAACCTCAGCCTTGACCCAGCCTGCCTGCGCATCGCTTACGACGGGCTGATCACCGCCTCACCCTCCGGCTTTCCAGCCTCGATGAACACGCGACGCCCCTCAACCCGCAACCGCCCCTCGGCAAAGAGCTGGACCGCTCGCGGGTAGATCTTGTGTTCTTGTTCAAGAATTCGAGCGGCCAGGGTGTCGGGAGTGTCGTCATCGAGAATCGGAACTGCCGCTTGGAGAATGATCGGTCCTTCATCGACGCCTTCCGTCACAAAGTGGACCGTACATCCGGCAAGTTTGCAGCCCCACTCGATCGCCTTCTTCTGCACATCCAACCCTGGAAACGAGGGCAAGAGGGACGGATGGATGTTCATCATGCGATTCGCAAAGGCCTCCACGAGGACCCTGGTCACGATCTTCATGTACCCGGCCAGTAGCACCAACTCCACATCGTGCCGCCGAAGCACATCGAGTAGCTCGCGATCGTAGGCTTCACGACTATCGGGTCTGCCTGCATAGGGTTTTGGATCGACGAAGAGGGCGGACAGTCCATGTCGGCGGGCTCGTTCTAATGCCGGGGCATCTTTCTTGTTGCTGATGACGGCGACAATCTTCGCCTGAACCGTCCCCGCTTCGATCGCGTCGATGACCGCCTGAAGATTCGATCCGCGCCCGGATGCCAACACGGCGACTCGAAGCGCATCCGTCCGCTTAGTCGACATACTCCACCAATGGCTCGGCGCCGGTCGATGACACGATGGTCCCGATCCGGCAAGCCGGATCGCCCAAGGCCGTGGCACGCGCGATGACCGCCTGGGCGGCTGACGCCGGCACCACGAGAATCAACCCAATCCCCATGTTGAAGACGCGATACATTTCCTCACGCTCGACCTGTCCAAGCCGGGCAATCGTCTGGAAAATAGGCGGCACGGACCAGGCGCTCCGCCGCACCTGTGCCCGCACGCCCGAGGGAAACACTCGCGGAAGATTCTCGGTAATGCCGCCGCCGGTGATATGGGCGATGCCGTTGATGGGGTATTCTTGGATCAATGTGAGGACCTGTTTGGCATAGATTCTGGTCGGCGTCAGCAAGACGTCCCCCAGAGGCTGATCGAGTTCAGGCAGGCGACTGGTCACGCTGAGTTTGGCCTGATCCAATAAGACACGACGTGCCAGGGAATAGCCGTTGCTATGAAGACCGGTCGAGGCCAATCCAATCAGGGCATCGCCAGGCACGATACTGCGGCCATCGATGATCTTGGGCCGATCCACCACTCCGACTGCGAACCCTGCCAGGTCATACTCGCCCTCCGCATAGAAGGAGGGCATCTCGGCGGTTTCCCCACCGATCAAGGCGCAGCCGGCCTGGCGACAGCCTTCGGCAATCCCCTTGAGTACGGACTCAGCCTTAGGAACGGCAAGCTTTCCCGTCGCGAAATAATCCAAGAAGAACAGCGGCTCGGCCCCGCTGACCACGATGTCGTTCACACACATGGCCACCAGATCGATTCCGACGGTATCGTGACGATCCGTGAGGAAGGCGATCTTCAATTTCGTCCCGACTCCATCAGTGCCGGAGACAAGGACCGGTTCGGCATAGCGATGGGCCTGCAGTCGAAACAATCCGCCGAACCCGCCAAGGTCCGTCAGGACTTCCGGACGGAACGTGGATCGCACCAGTGGCGAAATGCGGTCGACGAACTCGTCGCCCGCATCGATATCGACTCCGGCATCTCGATAGGTTGTCATAGGAGGGCGCATCTTAGCGGAGGGCTGTTGCAGAGGTCAACGCACAAGCACTCGAGAGACTCCATTCGAGGGATGGCCTCAACTTGTTCAGCCCTACATCTCCATTACAGCGAGGCGGCTGGGATGGTCTCCACTGCGCGCATCGAGCGACCACCGTTCTTATCGTGGGGGGTTCTGCGAGCATAGAGACGCATCCGTAGCCGCCTCGCCATCCTCCTACGCTTCCGGCCGCATCTCCACATCCAGCAACTTGATTTTCCGATGGAGATGGCTCCGTTCGATTTTCAACTCTTCAGCCGTGCGAGAAATGTTCCAATGATGTTCACGCAACTTTCGCGCGATATAGTCCTTTTCAAATGCATTGCGGGCGTCCCTGAGCGAGTCATACGACTGCGTGAAGAGTGGATTGACCGCGGGAGCTGCAGACTGGGATGCCGGCCCAACCGGACGTGCTTGCAACGAGAGGCCTGCTTGCGCTGGATCGATGACGGGTCCCGGCACCATGATCATCAATCGTTCGATCAGGTTCCGCAATTCTCGAATATTCCCCGGCCAGTCATATTGTTGAAACACCGCCATCGCGTCCGGCGAGATTTCTTTCATCCGCAACCCCTGCTCTTCCGCATGGACCTTCATGAAGTGGCGAATGAGCAGCGGGATGTCTTCCCGACGCTCCCTGAGCGGCGGCACGATGATCGGCACCACGTTGAGCCGGTAGAAGAGGTCGTCGCGAAACGTGCCTTTCTCGATTTCCTTGAGCAAATCCTTATTGGACGCGGCTAACACCCGAACATCTACCTTCAGTGAGCTTGGTTCCACCGACACGAGTGAATTGCTGTTCCTGTAACGCCCGCAATACTTTCGCCTGGGTGTTCAGGCTCATGTCGGCGATTTCATCGAGAAACAGCGTGCCCCCGTCCGCCTGCTCGAACTGCCCGCGTTTCATCGAGGTCGCACCGGTGAAGGAACCCTTTTCGTGTCCGAATAGCTCACTCTCGATCAAGGTTTCCGGGATGGCTGCACAGTTCACCGCCACAAACGGTCGACCGGCCCGTGCGCTCTGCAGATGGATGGCCCTGGCCACAAGCTCTTTTCCTGTCCCGTTCTCCCCACCGATCAACACGCGGCTATTGGTCGGTCCGGCCGTCTCGATCAGCTGCCGCAACTGTTGCATCGCAGGCGACTGTCCCACCAACTCGAACTTCCGCTGGACCGTGGTCCGGAGTGTCCGGTTCTCTTGTTCCAACCGGTGTTGATCCAAGGCATGTTTGACGCGCAGCGTGACATTCTCGAGCGACAGGGGCTTTTCAATATAGTCATACGCTCCCAGCTTGATCGCCTTGACCGCCGTTTCGATCGAGCCGTGCCCTGACATCATCATCACTTGCGCTGTCGGCACCAGCTCCCGAACCCGGCGCAGGGTTTCCATGCCATCCATTTCCGGCATCCAGATATCGAGGAGCATGAGATCGGGCGGATCCATGGTGTAGACGCGCAACGCCTCCACGCCGTTCTTGGCCACCGCCACTTCATACCCTTCATCCCGCAGAATGCTGCTCAAGGAGGTGAGAATCGGCTCTTCATCATCTACCACTAAGATCGATGCAGACATGAATCCCCCGTAAAACGTGAAACGTCAATCGTGCCCCAAGCGCACTCTCGCTATTTCGATTGACTATTGATGAATGACGATTGATCTCTGCCCTAGACTGGCAGTTCGAACGTGAACACGGCCCCTTTCGGCTGATTCTGACTGGCATGAATCTGCCCTTCGTGATCGGTAATGATGCGCCGCACAATCGCCAATCCCAGTCCCGTTCCCGTCTTCTTCCGCGTAAAGTATGGCACAAACAGCTTTTCCTGGTCTTCCGGCGCGATGCCCGGACCTTCATCTGCCACGCTTACGACGGCCCGCCGACGCTTCGTATCATACTTGGTCGAGAGCCACACCCGCCCTTTTTGTTGCATCGCCTGAATCGCGTTGTCCAGCAGATTGACCATGACCCGCTTGAGCTGTTCTCGGTCGAAATTGAGCGACGGGAGGTCTTCGTCCAGCTCCACGATCAGTTCCACATCCTTGTGGGCCCCTCGATAGAGCGCCGTGACTTCGTTGATCACATCGTGGAGCGACTGATGCGCCATTTGCGGAGTCGGCAGTCTGGCAAACTTCGAAAATTCGTCGACCATATGCTTGAGACTCGTCACTTCGTTGACGATCACGCTCGTAGACTCGTCGAAGATCGCATCGAAATCCGGCGACTTCTCAAAATACTTCTTCCGCAAACGCTGCGCGGACAATTGGATCGGCGTCAACGGGTTCTTAATCTCATGGGCCACCCGCCGCGCCACCTCCTGCCAGGCCGCCACTTTTTGCGCCTTGATCAACTCCGTGAGATCTTCGAACACCAGCACGATACCGAGGTCTTGTATTCGCTTCGTCCTTCATACGCGAACCATGAAGCCCGATGGTCAAGAATCTGCCGTCGATCTCCATCGGTCCCTCGAGAGCCAGCGTATCGCGCTGATCGGCCAGCATCCGATCATAGACCGTCTGGAACAGATCGAGTCTAAATTCTTTGAACACCTCATTGGCCGGTCTGTCACGGAATCGATCCGCCGCAAGCCCGAGGATCCGTTCACCGGACGGATTGAAGTTCGTGATCAGACCATTCTTGTCGATGGAGAGCAAACCGGCGGCGATCGTCTCGACCACCGTCTCGATGTAGGCACGGCGGCGATCGAGTTCAAGATTGCTGTGGCGCAACGAGATATTGGCCTCTTCGATCTTGGACTTACTCCCCTGTAGATCTCGCCGTCATGCGGTTGAACGAATCGATTAATGTGCCGATTTCATCGGTCGCCTTGGCCTCGATCCGGACAGAGAGATCCCCTTGGGCAATGGCCTCCGTCGCTTCGGCCAATCGTTGAATCGGCACCGTGATGCTCCGCGCGACATAAAACCCAAACCAGGTCGCCCCGAACAAAATGAGCACCGTGATGACGGCAACGAAGAGATAGACTCCAGCCTTGATCGGATTTTTCATGGCCTTGGTCTGCTTATACTCGTCGTACTGATGGCCGATTCCTTCCATTTTCGCCAGCAACGATTCGGGGACGAAGGCCTCCACCACCACCACGCCACCGATCTCGCCGCCACGCCCGCTCGCGGCTATGGGGGCCGCAGCCCGCACCAAGCGCCCGGTTTGGGCCTCCTGCACCGCATTCACTTCCTGCTTCCCGTTGATGACTTGGAGTACCAGCTGGCCGATTGGCAGATCGAGAGCCGATGAGGGCACGTCGAGATCCAGCGCCTTGGTGAGTGTTTCCATTTTGGCTGAAAAGACTTCAATCCCTGCCACGCCGAATTCCGCCCGCTTGCGCGCCATCGCGGCCACCAGCAGATCGCGTTGTCCCGCCAGCAGCATGTCTTCCCGGTAGATTTCATGGCTGATGGCTCTGGCACTGTTTACAGCCAGGGTAATGTGGCCGGCATGCTGCATCCGCGCCACGTCATAGGAGTCTCGCATGACCTGCTCAATCTGATCGCTGAACCACACATCCACGGCCTTATTCACCAGCCCACTCGCGACCAGCGCAAGGAGCACCGTCGGGATGAGCGAAAAGCCGATGAAGGCGGCCACCAACTTCGTTCGAAATCCCGACCCAAACAGTCGATGCCGCCGCTCGAAATAGGCCTTGATGAGGTTGCGGGAGAGCAGGAGCAGCAGGACCACAAACCCGATCAGATCGAGGTTGAGCAGAAGGAGCACGAATGCGTAGCTGGTCGTCGGCAGAAAGGAATCTGTGTCCTCGCCACCGGGAGCCACGACCTGGGAATAGTAAAAGGTCAGCGCCAGACAGGGGAGCAGCAGAATGAGGACGATCCAGACCGGCCGCAAATGCATCGTTCCGGCGTTCCGGCTCCGGGGCAGGTCCGGATAGCCGTGAGGACCGGCCGGTTCCAGCAAGAGGTGAGCGCGATTCCGGTCATGGAACCATGGTTCGTCTTTGCCCCGGGAAGGGCGCCCGTGTCTTTCTTGATATCATTCACATCCGGCATCCCCGATTGTCGGCGCCACGACGTATGGAAGACAACATACGCACTCTCACGGAATCAGGGGAGCGTCTCCGCACGTCGCATCAGCCATGGCAGCTGATCACGTTCGGGGTCTGCAGGCGGAGGGGGTATGACTACTTGGCAGCTAAACTCACGTACTTCATCCGAAGGGCGTAGAGCATATCCCGCAGCACCGCTTGTTCTTCCGTCGTGAGATTACCCGTGGTCTTGGTTTCCAAGACCGAGAGCAAGTCGATAATGTCTTTCGCCTGCGGTAGATTCGGCGGCATCGGAGGCTGTTGGGGGTCCAGCTGCTCTCCCATCAACATCATCGAGGAGCTGCCCAGTGAAATGACGAAGGATGAAAAGGTAACGGGAATTCCCGAACCCTGGTGCGGATCGGAGGGTGCCGCTTCCTGGTGGGGCTGTATCCCCGACGCGGCAGGCGAAGTGGCGGAGGGATGGTCGGATCCAGTCCCGCCCCGCCGATCCCGAACGATAAATCCTTCTTCTTGTTCTGCGGCCACAGGACTTTTCCCCGCTCCAGATGCAGCGACGGTACCCTACCATAGGCCCTCAAGCGGCGCAAGACGCGCAGCCAGACGCGTAAGCTGCGCCGACAAGCGCGACAGCCGATTGAAGCCTGTCGAGAACCAGGTATAATGAGCGTCCAACTCTGTGCGACCATGAGGGGAACGATGTCGGAACGATTTCATACACTCGTCGATTTGATGGCCGCATTGCGCGCGCCGGACGGATGCCCCTGGGACCGCAAGCAAACGCATGAGTCGCTGAAACCCTATCTGCTCGAAGAAACCTACGAAGTGTTAGAAATTCTCGACCGGCAGGACCGCGCTAAACTCCCGGAGGAGCTGGGCGATGTGCTGCTGCAAGTGCTCTTTCATAGTCAGATCGCGTCAGAGGCGGGCAGCTTTACCATCGAGGACGTGCTCGAGCAATTGGCCGACAAATTGATTCGACGGCACCCCCATGTATTTGGAAATGGGGCAGCAGACCCGACCCCGACGAATGCCGACCAAGTGGTTGCACGATGGGAAGATATCAAACGTACGGAACGCCAAGCTTCCGGCCGGCCAGACTCGGCGCTCGACGGCGTGCCGCAAACGCTTGCCGGCTCTCTTGAGAGCCTATCAAATTCAAGCACGCGCCTCACGCGTCGGCTTCGATTGGACTCACGATGCGAAAGGCTTCGATCAGGTCCTCGGCAAGATCGAGGAGGAAATCCAGGAACTCCGCGTTGCGATCCGGGCCCCCGCGTCGAACCAGACAGGGCCCGACGCCGGCGCTGCAACAGCGCGACAAGCGCAGATCGTTGCGGAGTTCGGCGACGTGGTGTTTTCACTCGTGAATCTCGCCCGCTTCATCAACGTGAACCCGGAAGATGCTCTGCGACAAGCCGCCAACCGATTCGTCGAACGATTTCAATTCATCGAAGCCCAGGCGGCTGCGTCGGGCCGTACGATTGGAGACGCTCTCGTTTGCAGAAATGGATCGACTGTGGGACGAAGCCAAGAAACAGAATCCTGCCACAAGCACCGAGGAACTCCGTCATGAGTGATGATCCACAGCCCTACCAAGAAGGCAAGCGTGCTGGAATTCACCCATTGATCGTCATCTTCGGCATTCTGTTGGGACTCTGGCTTTTTGTATTCCTCATCGTGCCCAGTTCGAAGAACAAGCAAGCTGCCGGAACGGAAGGGCCGACCGGACCGATCATCGAAGATCCCGAAGCAGCGCCGGTACTCTTCAAAGTCCAGGCAACCATCCCGGAAATGAATGCCATCAGTCTCATTGTTCCCCCGGAAGCGACGGACAGCCAAGTCGCCGGACTCTTGAAGCGGTTTAAAAATGATCGGCTCGCCGGCACCTTGACCGAACTCCTGCCGGCCACCACGCCCGGCCACAAACTGGGGGACCACGCCATCGCCGACATTTACATCGTGTCCGATGCTCAGTATGCGCAGGCTGACGTGATCCGCACCTTGACCCGCGGCGCGCATGCACCGGGAAACCTGTACCCTCAGGCCGTTCCCTTTGAAATGGCGATGGAAGCTATCCGCGGGCACTATCGCATCGATCTCAACGACACCGGCAATCCCGACAGTGCCTCCCTCGGCTTTGCCGACGAGTCGGGGGTGCACTCACGTCAGTATCGAAAAATCTTTTAGCAGAATGCTGAAAAAGGCCGGCAGCGTCGTTCTCGCATCGCTCAGATCCTCAACGTACCCCAGAGGGTACGCCTCCGGTCTTCACTCGCTGCGGCCTTGCTGACGGCCTTTTTGAGCATTCTGCCGCAACCGAACAGACCAACGAACGAAGGGGCTCATGATCGGTTTGGAGGCATGCGGATACAAGAAAAAATGAAGCATGTTGTGCATTGCGTCTTTAGGGGAACATTAGTTCTAGGTCTAGTTCTCTTTGCGTGGGGATTCCCGGCATTGGCAAGTGCGCAAGAGAATTGCCAATTAACAATTCCGCCACGCCAAGCGGCCAGCACTGCGAACCATGGATTGTTCTACTTCGTCTATCCGAGGGTGGTAAATGCATCCTACAGCGGTTGTCAGACCATGTGGGACGAAAAAGGGACTAAGGTGATCGTGCTGACGTTTGAGCAAGGTCGTGTGATTAAGTTTGAAGCGACCGATCCCTCAAGTCCATCAGTAAAATACTCTTGCAGGTATGAACACGGTAAGCTGGCAAGCAAGCAATCGAAGGACTGCCCTGAGTATGACAGTGTAAAAGATGACTTGGGCCCATTGCCTCAAAGCGATGATCCGATTGTTCCTCCTGAGAGGGACCCACGTAGGTAACGTGGTAAGTTTGGACAATCAAAATTGGGTCTGAGGAGTCCACGCTCCGTCCCCGCGGGCGACCGAAGGGCTCATGATAAAAGACTCCCCTTCATTCCCTCTTCTCGTCGCGCCTTTCTCGCATGTCTCGCACTTCACGCGTCTGATTACAGTCCAACCAGTGTTTTGATCTCTGCCCGCAACGTTTCCCGCTGTTCATCCGCCCAGGCATCGAGTCGTGGGAATAAATGAACCAGTGGCCCCGTGAAGGGATGCACGACGGTATCACGACGTTCCGCCAACATGCCGTCAGCATCGGCGATGCGGATTTTTTCGTCCGCGATATGCCGGGACAGGCATTTCGAAATCATGAGTTGCTGACCCGGTGTTCCAACGACATCTCCAAAAATCTTGCCCCGGACCACATCCAACTCATCTGGAATGGCCACCTTCACGCGTACAGCCTGGGCGGTCGGCCAGGACGCCCGTTGGATCGAATAGTCGTAGGAAAACACCTGTTCGCGAGGTTCGCGGTAGGGTCCGATCACATCCGTAATTTTCATCCGGTTATCCATTGCAATCTCCAGCAGGCTGCAGAAAAACTCAGTTTATACGCAAACACCGTTTGAATCTTGCCTAGCGATACCATGTCAACATAGCCGCAGGATGCTCAAAAAGGCCGTTCAGCGCGGCCCTTCCAAGTCTCTCTACCTTTTTTAGGGGAGTGGCCGAGGCTGCCCTTTACTGCGCGCATCGAACGAGCACAGTTTCATCGTGCGCGTTCTGCGAGCAAGAAGGGCACCTGCCCGCTCCCTTCCCTGCTGGCGGACTTTTTCAGCATCCTGCTAGGATCGTTCTCCTGACAGATAGCGCACGACCCGATCGGCCGCAATCGTCCCGTCACGGATACAGTCTGGAATCCCGACTCCTCGATAGCCGGCGCCTGTGAGGATCAGTCCCCCATAGCGACTGAGTGCCGCCTCAATCTGGTTCACCCGTTCGAGATGTCCCAACGTATACTGCGGCATGGCCTTGATCCAGCGGTTCACTTCCACATACCCTGGCTCTGCTGTCACGCCGCACATACTGGCTAATTCTTCCCTGACCCGCGCCACCAAGGCTTGGTCATCCAACGTTAAAATAGCTTCTCGCCCGACCCCGCCGACGTAACAACGCACCAGCAGTTGATCTGGCGGAGCACGGTGTGGCCACTTGAGCGATGTCCAGGTCGCCGCAATGAGGTCGCGCCCTTCTGCCCGCGGAACGACAAATCCGAAGCCTTCAGCGGAGCCGGACATTGCCGCACGTGGATAGGCCATTGCAATCGTGGCCGTCGAGGCATAGGGAATTAACTCCAGCAGCCCGCCGGCGATAGGCGTGAGGGGACGAACCAGCTCCGCCGACACATAGGCCGGGGTGGCCAGCACGAGACTGTCCACGGACAAGGCCGAGCCGTCATTGAGAATGACATCGTACATCCAGCGACCGAGCTGATGGGATCGTACACGCAGGGCGTCTACGGCACAGTTTCCCCTGAGCATGACGCCTTGGTCTGTCAATCGGTGGACAAGGGCGGCGACCAGATCCGACAATCCGTTCTTGAGGCTGACGAACATCGTGCGCTTCGGACCGGAGTGCGTGGCGGGTGGACCGGCCTTCCGGGACGCCATCATCCCGCGAATGACACTCCCGTACTGTTGTTCCAATTCGATAAACCGCGGGAAGGTCGCCTGCACGCTCATCTGCTCCGCGTCTCCCGCATAGATGCCGGCCATCAAGGGCTCCAGCATCCGCTCGAATGCCTGCCGACCCACGCGCCGCCGGAAGAACGATGCCAGCGATTCATCCTCCGGCGACCGCTTCACCGGCAAGGCCAGATCCAGCCCCATCCGCGCGAGCCCCGCCCAACTCAAGAGGCCGCTTCGGAGAAAGGGCCCCAACTGACTGGGGACAATGACGACCAGTCCCTCTGGCAGTTCATGCAGACGGCCACGCGAGTAAACACAGGCTCTTTTGCCGGTCTCGTTGGTGTTGATGAGCTGATCGGTCAGCCCTAATTTGTCACAGAGTTCGAGGGCGGCAGGCTTCTGGGACAGAAAGGAATCGGGTCCCGCCTCCGTTACGAGATCGCCGACCCGATGGGTGACGATCTTGCCTCCCCAGTCGGGAGCGCCATCGACTACGGTACAGCGGATCGGGATACCGGCGGCAGCAGCCCGTTCGTGAAGGGCATAGGCAGTCGAGAGACCTGAGATTCCTCCACCGATGACCGCGACTGTACGGAGGTTGCTCACGACGTAGGACAGAGGGAGGATTCGTGTGCAGTGAGCACAGAGGCCAGTGTGTCGACAAGCGCGGTTGAATCGTTCAGCATCGCGATGCGTTCGAGTTGGAGGCCCCGACCAGCCGCGAACTGTTTCAATTCGATATCAATATCGTAGAGCGTTTCCACATGGTCGCAGAGAAAGCCGATCGGGGCGACTAGTACTTGCTCGTGCCCATCGCGCGCCAGCTCATCCACGACCGATTCCACGGTCGGCCCCAGCCATTTTTCTCCCGACCGGCCCTGGCTTTGGTAAGCAAAACGAGTAGGTCTGCCGCCCAGCAGCGCCGTCACTGCCTCGACCGTGCCTCTTACCTCGTCGGGATAGGGATCCTTCATCGCAACGATACGCTCCGGAAGGCTGTGGGCCGTAAAGAGCACCGGCACCGTCTCTCGCACGCCGGCAGGAAACTTTAGCAAAGCCTGGTGGATATTCTCGACGATGGCCGCAATCAGTCCGGGATGCTGATGCCAACTGCCGACGTAACTGATCGGGCAGGTACTCTGCAGCGCAGACTGTGCTTCTTCAACTTTCCTTCGATAGGCCCCGGTGCTCAGAGAGGACTGTTGTGGGGCCAGACAGAGACCGATGATCTGTTCAGGAGCGTCGCCGAGCAATTCGGCAAAGGTCTCCTTGATAAAGGGATGCCAATGCCGTAACCCGACGTAGACTCGATACCGCTCGTCACCGGACTCATTCAACCGCTGCTGGAGCTTGGTTGCCATATCTTTGGTGATCCCAACGGCTGGAGACTTCCCGCCCGTGGCTCGATACCGCTCCCGAATCTCTTCGACGAGTTCAGGCGGCGTGGGACGACCGCCCCGCACATCCAGGAGAAACGGCTCCACATTCTCCAGGCTATCCGGCCCACCCATGGCCATCAGGAGGACGGCTATGGGACGTTGCGATACTGACATGCCTTCTCCTCGTTATTCGTGAATCGTTAAACGCAGGGAGTCTTCTCGAATGACGATTCACGTGTAATGAATAACGTCTTCTAGCGTTGACTGAGTTTGTGCACCATGTCGATGGTTGCGGCCACATGTTCGATCGGCGTCGTCGGCAAGATTCCATGGCCCAGATTAAAGATATGTCCCGGACGACCGCCGGCCCGGCGCAGAATATCTTCCACGCGCCGTTCGATTTCATGCAATGGGGCAAACAACGCTAGGGGGTCGAGATTTCCCTGTACCGCTACGTCATGTCCCACCGTTGCCCAGGCCTCGTCGAGATGGATGCGCCAGTCGATCCCGATGACATCCCCGCCCGCCGCTCGCATCTGACGCAGCATCGCCGAGGTGCCGGTGCCGAAGTGAATCATCGGCACGCCTTCCCGCTTTAGCCCCTCAAAGATCAATTGGACATGCGGCTGCACATATTCGACATAGTCGCCGACCGAGAGGCAGCCCACCCAACTGTCGAACAATTGAATGGCCTGCGCGCCGGCCTTGATCTGCCGCCGCAGATAGCCGGTGATGACGCGCGCAAATTTATCCATGAGTTGGTGCCACGCTTTCGGCTCGCCATACATCAATTGTTTGGTGCGGAGATAGTTCCGCGAGCTTCCGCCCTCGATGGCATAACTGGCAAGTGTGAACGGCGCCCCGGCAAATCCAATCAGCGGCACCCGCCCGTTCAGTGCGCGTCGAGCCTGACGGATGGCTTCTGCCACATAGTCGAGTTCACCGCCGTCAATGACCTTGAGTCGTTCAACAGCCGCATGGTCTCGCACCGGATTATGGATGACCGGTCCCTCGCCTTCCGCAAACTCCAGGCTGAGGCCCATCGGTTCAAGCGGCAACAGGATGTCGGCAAAAATGATGGCTGCATCGAGCGGAAAGCGATCGATCGGCTGGAGTGTGACCTGTGCCGCCAACTCGGGCGTCTTGCACAGCTCGAGGATTGAATGCTTCGCGCGGAGCGCACGATATTCCGCCATATAACGGCCCGCCTGGCGCATGAACCAGACCGGCGTACAATCGACCGGCTCACGCCGGCAGGCTTTGAGGAAGCGCTCGTTCATCATTTTGGCATTCTAGAGACGAGGGGGCGAGGGTGTCAATTCGCAATGGGTGGGCATCGCGTTGATGTGCAATTGCGAAGTGGAGTCTGTGTGAAAATGTAGGCAGCCTCTCCGATTTCCGGTAGAACAAAAATGAAGATCCGCATGTAGCAAAAGACCCGGTTGACAGGGTGTGAATCTCTCCACTAGACTGCCTACTCCCGCTGGGAGCAGACAGTTAACGCGATCAATGAGATAGACAGGGAGGCCCGAATCCGGATGGCGAAGAAAACGGCAAGTGAATCGGACGAAACCAGACTGAAAAAGAAGGTGGCCGCGAAATTGACCGACCACAAAAACCCCAAAGAGGATGAAGCCCTTCGTTCGCTGAGGAAACGGCTGCGACGGACACAACGGAAACGGCGTACGTTAGCGCTGCGCAAGAAAAATTCTGCGAGCAAAAAAACGGCCGCTCCCGCTGCGAAGTAGTCTTCTTGTCGGGGCAGTTGACAGGCGAGTGAATCGTTAAGGTAGTAAGAAATGGAACAATCACGACCCCCAGAAGAGCGCGAGACTCCCCCCGTTTCAGAGACGGTGACCGATGCAATGACCGATCAGGTGGCGGCGGAGTTCACGGGAGAACACCCGGTACCAGTCGAGCCGACAGCGGAACTGCCTGAGCAAGTCGTCCTTGAAGAAGAGAAAGTCAAGGATGAGATCGAGATCCAGATCGACCTGCTCAAGGATCCCGATTGGGTGGTTCGCCGCGAGGCCGCCATCACGCTTGGGGAAATGGGTGATGAACGTTGCGTGGAACCGCTGGGTCATGCATTGCGCGATGGTGACTGGCAAGTTCGGGAAGTTGCTATCGAGGGGTTGGGGCAGATCGGTTCTCCCGCCGTCGAACTGTTGATCAAGTTGCTTCGTGATTGGGACGTTCGGAAGTATGCGATTGCCGCGTTAGGGAAGATTCGCGATGAACGTGTGCTCGATCCGTTGATGCTTCAGCTGAAAAATGACGAGTTCAAAGATGATGCGCTCAACGCGTTGGTCGAACTGGGTGAACCGGCGGTGTCGCGATTGGTCAATGCGATGAAAGACAAAGACGAGAATGTTCGGAGGCAAGCGGTGCTGGCCTTAGGGCGGATCAAACATGCCAAGGCGATTGACCCTCTTATCGACATGCTTTCGGACAGTGATTGGTTTACCCGCTTGACGTCTGCGGCGGCGCTTGAGGCGATCGGCGACGATCGGGGCCGCGATGCGATCAAACCGTTGATGAAGGATCCGGATATGGTGGTACGGATGCGAGTGGAGCGGATTCTGGCGAAGTGGAAGAAACAGCCTGCCACCACGTAGCGGATGCTGAAAAAGCCCGCCAGCGGGGTTTAGGCTGCAGGCTCGAAGCATGGTTTCAACGACCTTTGGCTCAAGCAGAGGTGACGCCTCGGTGCTGCCAGCGGCTGCGGCCTGCTGAACGGTCTTCGAGCCATCTACCTGAGAGTACGTTACTTATTCAGCTGCCGATCAACTTCTCGCTGAATGTCATCGAGCTTTTTGATCGACACCGGTTTTCCCATCGATAACTCCAGTCGCACTTCCCGAAGCGTTCCGGTCAGTGTCCGCATGGCGAGGATCGACTCGTCTTGCTTTGCACCCTTCGCGGCATTGTCCAGTGACTCAGCCGCCTCGCCCAGCTGCTTGGCGGCCTCCCCAAGGTTTTTATCGAACAGTTCTGATTTCGCTTGCACCACCCGTGACTTGGTGTCGAGCAGCCCCTGTCGCCTGCGCAGGTCTCGCTCGATTCCCATCGTGGTGTCGAAGATGTTGCGCGACGTGTCTTTGAGCGAATGTTGGAGGTCCGAGACCGTTTGTTGCAGCGTGCCGACCGGACGTTGGCCGAAGTAAAATCCTAGACCGAATGACGCGGCCACCAGTGCCAGAATAGCGATAAATTTCCACATACGCGGTCCTTTCAGCTAATGAATTTTAGGGACCGTTGTAGAACGGCGGAGTTGTTGGAGCAGACTTCCTGCCGCAGCAAGGCGAATGGCGACATCTGAGTCTTGCAGGCATTTTTTGAGCAACGGCGTCACCGGTGCGCTGTTCGTGCCCAGAGCTTTCGCCGCCAAGAGACGTGGTTGTGGTTGCTGGTCTTGCAGAAGGGTCTGTAAGATTGCCACCGCTTGCTTGTCGGACGTCGCGGCCAGTGCATGGGCTACAGCGGCGCGTATAGTTGGGTCCGCGTGTCTCGCCAAATCCGCGGCGAGCGAGAGAGCCGATATGTCTCCCAGTCGAAGCAGCCCCTCCACCGCGCTGGCCCGTACCTGCATATTGGCATCGCGCGTGAGGACCCGCAGCAACGGGTGATTTTCGCGAATCCCCAGCCGCCCAAGACTCGTGGCCGCAATCGCCCGCACGCGCGCGCTTTCGTCTCCTAGGGCATGGGTTAATGGTGCGACGCCACCGGCTTGTCCATAGTCTCCCAATGCGCCGGCGGCGAACGCCCGAACCGACGGCTCAGGATCATATACTCCCTGGCTCAGGACCGATAGACTCGATGTGCGCTTCAGCCGCCCCAATACTCCCAGGGCTGCCATGCGGACATCGGGGTCCGGAAGCGTCGCCGCTCCGCTGATGTCGGTCAGCATGTCCTGTTTGCCGAGTCTGATACAGTGCAGCATAGGCGAAGACGGCTTCAGGTCCGTCGTCCGTTCTTGCGACTTCGATGAGGTAGGGCTTGATGTCGGTGACGTGTGGCCTCACTGAGCGCGTTCATTGCGGCAATTCGCACGGCCGGCATCGCGTCGTTCAGGGCCCGTCGCAAGGGGCCGGACTTCCCTGCGAGTCCGGCTTTGCCGATGGCGTCGGCAGCACGAGCCCGCACCAGGACCGATGCATCGAGCAGCCCGTCTTCCAGGATGGCCTGCGTTTCTGCGAGACCGAGTTCAGCCAGTATCGTATAGGCCTCGATCCGCACATATTCTTGTGAGTCGCGGACATGGCTGGTCAGAAAGCTGAGCGCCAAGGGACGTAAGAGGGCTGGATCGTCCGGTTGATCTGTCAGGGACTAGCCGTTGATAGAGTGTGAGGGCTTCTTCTGGTCGCCCAAGCTTGAGGGAGCTCTGGAAGGCGAGGCGGATGAGCGGCTTCGATGCTGTGGTCTCTGGCGGAATCGAATACCAGATCTTTAAGACTTGGTCGTATTCGGCACGGTTGAATGATTCTGTGGCCTCACGCTCGAGGGCTGAGCCGGTCGGCGCCGTTGGCGTGCTTGCGTCCGCAGAGGGCAGGCGTATGATAATTACCCCGAGGGTGAGCAGCAGGAGCAACTGCAGAGTTGCAGTGGTGGCGTAGTGACGGGCTCTCTCAAACACGTGAAAGGTACGACGTGAAAGGTGAAACGTGTGACGACCGAGTCCTCTCCCTTCGTAACTTTTCACGTCTATCGTTTCACGTTTCACGAATCGCCGGACAGTCGTTTACCATGTCGAAGGCGCGAGAACCATGGCGGGCGCATACATCGTGTCGACGTACTCTTTGACCATCCGTTTGGTGCAGAAACGGGGAGCATTGGTTCGAAGGCTTTCCTTCATGAGCTGCAACCAGCCGCGGGGTATCCCGTCGAGGTCTCGTTGATAGTAGAGGGGAATGGCTTCCTGCTCCAGCATGCGGTAGAGCTGTTGCGCGTCATGCTCGTCTTGGGCTTGAATGTCCTGGTTCCCGATTAAGGGTTCAATGCCCCATCCGTTGGCTCCGTTGTAGCCTTCTTTCCACCATCCATCAAGGACGCTGAGGTTGATGACACCGTTGAGCGCGGCTTTTTGCCCGCTCGTTCCGCTCGCCTCCAAGGGAAAACGAGGGGTGTTGAGCCAAATGTCGACCCCTTGGACGAGGAACTTCGCCATGTGCATGTCATAGTTTTCTATGAACGCCACGTGGCCTCCTAACTTATGGTCGTCGCAAAAACTCAGCACTTCATGAATGAAATAGCGACCAGGTTCATCGGCCGGGTGGGCCTTGCCGGCAAAGATCAGTTGGACGGGACGCCACTGGTTATGGAGTATCTGTTTCAGCCGTTCGAGGTCGCGGAACAACAAGGTGGCCCGCTTGTAGGTGGCAAAGCGCCTGGCGAAGCCGATGGTGAGCGCTTCGGGGTCGAGCAGCGTGCCTCGCGATATGACCTGCGAGGCTTGGAGATGCCCCTGCATCCACCCGCTCCTGGCACGTTCCCGGATGAAGCTCATGAGTTTACGTTTCATGGTTTGGCGTACGGCCCAGAGTTCCTGGTCGGGGATATCCAGGACTCGTTGCCACATCGCCGTGTCGTCGCATTTCTCCGTCCATTCTGGGCCGAGATGTTTGCCATATAGTTGGTTGAGTTCCGGCGCGATCCAGGTCGGCGCATGGATGCCATTGGTCACGCTGCGGATCGGGACTTGCTCGGTCGGTAGTCCGGGCCACATATGGTGCCACATTTCTCGCGAGACCTGCCCGTGTTCACGGCTGACCCCGTTCACATGGGCGGCCAGCCGGAGGGCGAGCGCCGTCATGTTGAAGCCTTGCCCCTGGGATTCGGGGGTATCGCCCAGGCGAAGGAAGTCTTCTCGCGAGAGGCCCAACTGCTCCCAATAGCCGGTAAAGTACCGGTCCATGAGATGGTGGGGAAACACGTCGTGACCGGCTGGCACCGGTGTATGGGTGGTAAACACCGTGCTCTGACGGACCGTTTCGCAGGCGTCCGCGTGCGTCGATCCCTTCTGGATCAATTCGCGAATGCGCTCCAATGTGAGGAAGGCTGAGTGGCCTTCATTGGCATGCCAGACCGTCGGTGCGATGCCCAATGCACGAAGCATACGGACACCGCCGATACCCAACAGATATTCCTGACAGAGGCGCATCTCTTGATCGCCGCCATACAGTCGCGCTGAAAGAGCCCGATTCTCAGGACTGTTCTCGGGGACGTCTGTATCGATGAGGTAGAGGGGCACCCGCCCGGCGAGCACTTTCCAGACTGCTGCAGTCACGACCCGGCTACCGATCTCGACCGTAATCCTGCAGGCGCTTCCTGATGGAGTGAGGGCGGGATGAATCGGCGATTCTGCTTGTTTGAAAGGAGCGTAAGCCGCTTCCTGCCATCCCTCCGGCGTGATCCGCTGCCGAAAATATCCTTGTGGATACATGAATCCGATTCCCACCAGGGGCACACCCAGATCGCTGGCTTCCTTACAATGGTCCCCGGCAAGAATGCCCAGACCACCACTGTAGATGGGGATGGATCTATGCAGACCAAATTCCGCAGAGAAGTAGGCGATGGTGGGGGCTTTCAAATCGCCGTGCTGTGTTTTAAACCAACTGTGTTTGTTCTGAAGGTACTCGTCGAATATCTTGAGGGCGGCAGAGTACAACCGCATATACGAGGGATCTTGGGTGAGGTGCATGAGTCGGTCTGGCCTGACTTTGGCCAGTAGTTCGACGGGGTTGTGGTGGGTCAGCACCCAGAGGGTCGGATCGATGTGTTCAAACAGCCGACGGGCCTCCGGAGTCCAACTCCACCAAAGGTTATGTGCCAATTCCATGAGACGTGAGAGACCGGATGGAATGCCATTCGGTAAATCGGTTGCTGTTCGCGAAGTATCCACTGCACCTCCTCGTTGCTGATATCGAAGTCGGCGTTGTCGTGAGGGAACGGCCTAAGCTCGATTGGTCGAGAGCGATCACGCGTGACCAGCCTTATGCCAGGATGTCCATTCGTCTGAGAATGCCACGGAGGCATACCGTTCGCCAAGTATTTTAGTAACTCGGTTCATCAGCTTGGTGACTTGTTGCATGTCCTCTGGTGGAAGATCTTGTCGGAATCGAGGATGCAGCCCCCACCGAGTTTCCACTTCTTCTCCTGCGACGGTTGACATGACGCTCACCAGCTTGATTTCGGTTCCTGTCGGACCTTGGGGCTCGGGCGTTGTGGTGGTGGAGTGGTGATGCGGACGTGGTATCGGTGGCCACAGGGGTGGCTGTATCGACCGCAGCGATTGGCGGCGCGTCTCCGACCAAGATCGCTTTAATGGCTGGAATCACGGCGCTCGCGCAGAGCGTTGCGGCAGAGGACACTTGCGCATTTCCTGCGATGCCCATCGCGTCGGCGACTCGTCCGCCAAAGTCTTTCAACATCTCGTCCTTCACGGGATTGTTTTCGGTGACGAGGAACCGATACCGCTCATAGGTTTGCCGACTTTCCGCCACCGCTGCACCGACGGTGAGCATGATCTCCATTTGATCGGATCCGGAACCGAATGCCGGTTCCAGCACGTTTTTCAATTGCAGGGTGACGGCGTCCTCAAGACTGTCCATGAACTGGGGCTGTGCTTTGATCGGTAGGTACAACGCGGAGAGCCGGTCGGTGAGATTGAACATGACCTTGAGAAATTCAAGGTAGATGCCCCACTCATCCTGTCGTTTCAATTTCAAAGCCCGCTCCGGAGCATTCCGTTTCATGACGGTCACGGATTCGCCCGCGACGGCCAGTATGAGTTCGGCGAGTTGGCGAAGCTGCGATTGGTGTTCTTGGTTGGCGGTGGCCATAGGGTCTCCTGTTCAGTGGCGCGATTATAACGGAGACAGGTTCGGCGATCAAAGCAGTTGTTTTCGCAATCGCTTGTCGGTTCGGTGCCTCGCGGGTACGATTGCTTAAGCAGGATGCTGAAAAAGGAGGGGATGGATGGCTGATGATCTTCTGTGCTCGCGCAACGCGCGGCCTCAGAAGGATGGGAAGGGTAGCCTGGCCGTCCTCCTGCTCGCGGAACGCGCACGATCAGAATGTGCTCGTTCGACGCGCGCAATCGAGGATCGACTAGGCTACCCTTGAAAATGAAAGGGGAATGGAAGACGCGCGCAGTGGAAGACAATCAGCCTCTACCTAGAGACAACCGAGCAAGTCTTGGAGGGAGCATGTATATAGTTTGATGCGTGCAGTTGGGATCATCCCAGCCACCCCTTAATAGAGTGATAGTGTGTTGCGGCCTTGCTTGGGACAGGGCGCGTCTCGGCGCGCCAGGGTTGGGTGGGTGGGATATCTGGTCTTTTTGAGCATCCTGCGACGTTGAATGTTGAATTGTGGGATGCTGAGGAGATTGCGATGAAGAAATCCAGATGCAGTTGTTCATTCGGTGTAGGGTTGCTGGCGGTGGTGGGGCTATTCGGCTGTAGTCAGGAGACGCCGATGGAGAAGACGAAGGCTGCGGCTGCGTCCGGCAGTGCGGCGACGCAGGCAGCAGGGCAGGCCGCGGTGGATGCGATAAAGACTCCGATGGATAAGGCCCGTCAGACGGAAAGTACATTGGAGCAGTCGGCTGAGCAGACAGCCGCTAAGATCAAGGAATCGACGCAGTAGAAGGGGGGAGGGGTGGCCTGGTTGGTCCCCCGTGCTCACGGAACCCCCACGATGAAGCAGTGGTCGTTCGACGTGCGCAGTTGGGGACCAAGCCAGGCCACCCCTTGAAAGAAGGTAACGAGCGAGCTCGGAGGGATCATTGGTAGCAAGGGAATAAAAAGGTGTCAGCATTGTTTGAATTGACGGCTGTGAGTTCTGGCGAATAATGGTTGCTGACACCCTGTTATCTGCCAACGGCTGGCATCCTCTTGACAGAAAGCCCCACAGTTTCATAAATTGACAACGAAGCCTGACGGCTTCGGAAGGCCATCTCGGGAGGGGGCGGTCTTCGCAGTTCCATAGGCACCCTGATGCGGGTGCGATTAATAACTCTGTATGGAGGAGGTTGTCGACCATGTCGAACTATTTTACTCGCCTCGAAGAACTTTCAACTCAACTCAATGCATCTTCTGACGCGCTTAGCGAATCAATTAAGCGCCTGGAGGCCAAACTGGCTTCGCTTCGCCTTGGCATTTCGGTATGGCTCGAAGAGCCTATTGACACGTATTTGTACCAAGGCGACCGCATCAGTACATTTTTGGGATATACCAGGGTCAACGGCAAGTGGTGCTTGGCGCTGAGACACGATTCGAATGAAAAAATCGGGGATCCAGAACTCGAAGCCCGTACAACCGATGCTGCAGGCTAGTCGAGGGTACGCCCCCGAGTAAGCTTCACTCGCTGCGGCCTTGCCGGACAGTCTTTTTGAGCATCCTGAGGGAAGCCGCTCCTGGTTATGCACATCTGCAGACTAATCGAATGCGAACTTTTCTGTCGCATCGCCGTTGCTGGGGGGAACAAAAAGGCGTCAAGAACCATTATTTGAATTGGCGGTTGTGAGTTCTGGTGAATACTGGTTGCTGACACCTTGCTTGCATTGCCCTCTGTGGCCTGGATGAGTCCCCCATCACGCACGTTGATCGAAGCCTTTCTAATTCTCTCCACCTCTCTTTAGGGGAGTGGCCGAGGCTGCCCTTTACTGCGCGCGACATTCTCACCCGCCCAACCCCGAGCGCGCCGAGACGCGCTCTTTTCCCTGGCGAGCACCGGTTCACCGTGCGCGTTCTGCGAGCAAGGAGAGCACCTGGCCGCTTCCTCCTCCCATCTTTCCTCGTTTATTTTTCCCCTTCGCAGGATGGCTCGGTGAGTCCCCCACTGCGCGCGTCCAACGAGGGGAGTCCGCGACCGCGCGTTGCGCGAGCACAGGGGACTCACCGAGCCATCCCTCTTCCTTCTTTGAAAGGGCGGCGAGGAGTATGTTATACAGCGCTTCCCCTGAATGACCGGACTGCCCAACAATTTCCTTCACTCATCTCTATGGAACAAGAAACCAAAACCTATGTGCTGAAGCGTCCGGTTGACGAGGCCGTTTCCCGGAAGCTCTCCATTGACTATGCGGCGGCGTTGAATAGCCAGCAGCTTGCGGCGGTGACCGCGGGCGAAGGGCCATCGCTGGTCATCGCCGGCGCCGGCAGCGGCAAGACGCGGACCTTGGTCTACCGCGTGGCTTATTTGATCGATTCGGGGATCGATCCCTCCCACATTCTGCTCCTGACCTTTACGCGAAAATCATCGCAGGAAATGCTTGAACGGGCCGGTGAATTGATCGGCGTACGCAGCGAGCGTGTCCGTGGCGGCACGTTCCACTCTGTGGCCAATATGTTGCTCCGGCGTTATGGCCGGTCCATCGGCCTTGAGCCGGGCTTCACGATTCTCGATCGGGGCGATGCCGAAGACTTGATCGCCTTGGTTCGCGCGCAGCTGGGGTTGAACGAAAAAGACAAGCGGTTTCCCCGCAAGGGCACGATCGCGGAGATGTTCAGCAAGTCCGAGAATACGCTGCGCCCGCTCGACGAGATCGTGGTCGAAGAGTTCGATCATTTTTCCGACCATCTGGATGCATTGGAGCAGTTGCAGCGGGGATATCAGGCGTCGAAGCGGCAGCGTCAACTGGTGGATTATGACGATCTGCTGGTGTTGTTGCGGCGGCTTGTGATGGAGGATGAAGGAATCCGGCGGACGATTTCATCGCTGTATCGATACATCCTGGTGGATGAGTATCAGGACACCAATCGCTTGCAGGCGGATGTCGTCCGGCATCTCGCGTCCACCCATCAGAACGTCATGGTCGTGGGCGACGACGCGCAATCGATCTATGCCTTCCGTGGCGCGACGTTCAAGAACATTATGGAGTTCCCGACGCTCTTTCCCGGTACGACCATCTATAAGCTGGAAGAGAATTATCGCAGTACCCAGCCGATCCTGAATCTCGCGAATACGATTATCGAAGAGGCGAAGGAGAAGTACAGCAAACATCTCTTTACGAGGAAGCTCGATGGGCCGTTGCCGGTTCTGGTGGAGGCGGCGGGGGAGAATGCCCAATCGCGTTTCATTGCGCAGAAGATTTTGGAGTTGCGGGAGGAAGGGGTTCCGCTCGGCGAAATGGCGGTGTTGTTTCGGTCGAGCTTTCACTCGTTCGACCTTGAAATCGAACTCTCTCGTCACGGACTGCCGTTCGTCAAGCGCGGCGGGGTCAAATTTATCGAGACGGCACATGTGAAGGATCTGCTGGCCCATATGCGCGTGGTGGCCAATCCCTTGGATGCCGTGAGCTGGCATCGAGTGCTTATGCTCGTCGAAGGTGTGGGACCGAAGAAGGCGCAGGATGTCATGGCCGCACTGGTGAAATCGGACAAGCCCTATCTCGCCCTTCGTGAGATGCCGGGGCGATCCGGGAAAGGGCTCAGAGACTTAGCCCTGACGCTCGAAAGCCTTGCGGGGGCCGGAGATCTTCGGCCAGCCGAACAGGTGAACCATATTTACGAGTACTACTTGCCGATTCTGAAGGACCAGTACGACGACTATCCCAAGCGTACGCGGGATCTGGATCATTTGCAGACGATTGCGGAGGGGTATCAGGGGGTCGAAACATTTCTGTCCGATCTGGCGCTGGAGCCGCCGGATGGAAGTGCCGCCGGCGTCGAGGCGTCTGATCGCGACGATGAACGACTGGTGCTGTCCACGATCCATTCTGCCAAGGGACTTGAGTGGCAATGTGTATTCGTCATCTGGATCGTGGATGGAAGATTCCCGTCGGTCTATTCGTTTGCTGAAGATGAGGGGTTGGAGGAGGAGCGCCGGTTGTTCTATGTTTCCGTGACGAGAGCTAAGCGGCATTTGTACTTGACCTACCCGATCAATGTGTTCGATAGGGGAAGCGGCATGGTGCTGTCGAAGCCGTCCCGTTTCCTGGACCCTGTTTCGCCTGCACTGCTGGACCAACTGGTTTTGATGGAGGAAGGTGGGCGGCAAGACTGGTATTCTCGCGACGATCATTAACAGGATGCTGAAAAAGCCCGCCAGCGTCGTTCTCGACATCGTTGAAATCCTCAACGTACTCCCGAGGGTACGCATCCGGTCTTCGACTCGCTGCGGCCTTGCTGGACAGCCTTTTTGAGCATCCTGCATGGCCATGAGTAATGCGGACTAAGATCGATGGTGCGTACGTTGTGCAGAGTGGTCGCGATGGGTCTTCTCATGGGCGGACTTCTCCTCGCGCCGAATGCGGGGATGTCGGAGGAGCGTCTGTCGTCAGCCGACCGGATGTGGCGTCAGTTGCTCAGCGAGGCTCATGCGCTGGGTCTTCCAACAAAGTTTCTCAAGGCAGTTCCACCGAGCTTCGTTCAGTTTGAGTTCGACGATTTGCACAGCTATGCTGCTGAATATCATCTCGGCGAGCATCGAATGGTGCTCAATCGAGCGTTGTCCTTTAATGGAGCCGGAGCCACGTTGCGTCCGCTCGGGCGACTCACCCATGCCGAGATCGAAACGCTCTATCACGAACTGTTTCACGCCTATATCGACTATCTGGTGACGGCGGCTGAGACATCGCCCGAGGCCGCGTCGAATCCGGTGCTCAGTCTTTGCGAGGGCGCAGCAGGATTGTCATTATGGAGCGGTGTTGATCACACCGGTCGTGCAGAGGAAGGGTGAAACTGAGGAGCGGTTTCTGACCGAACGTGAATCCTGGGAAGCTCTCAACGAAACATGGGCGGTGTTTGTTGGGTGGATCGTGTGGAACCAGTTGGAATTGACCAGCAGCGCAGGATCGATCGATTCAGAAATCAGGGAAGAGTCAGGATGAATGGGTGAGTCGTCTCAGGATTGCCGATCGAGAAGGAACTTTCCGTGGGTATTACGAACCGGAAGATTCAGGTGAGCGGGCCGTTGCTCGAAAGCGGTACTTGGCCCCTGCATCGCGTTTGTCGGAACCAGAAGCCATGGTACTTATGAAGAATGTCATTGAATTTCCCCCCAGTCTCCTAGTCCGTGCAAGGGAAGTACTTTCCGGTTCGGGCCAAGGGGTTGAACGACACGGTCAGTGCGGATAGGAAAGGGCGCATCTCTATAAGCCCATGAAATATTTGTGAGGTGCTCGAGAGAAAGTGAGCTTGGTCTGGCAATGTAGATCATCGAGAAAGGGCAATATGAGAAAAAGAGAGACCTGGCAGGATGACGCCAGGAAAATTTCTGCGGATAGGCAGTTTCTGAAAAAAAACAAGATAATTCTGCTTTTGGGTCTTGACTTCGCCATACTTCATCAATAGAATCCAGCGTTTCATGAACAAGTCTGTGTCCGCAGCTCACCGCATTTATCCTTATTCGATAAGGAGGGGGAGCTGTGCGTGGACCGGCTTGCTTTTCTTTTTTCATCATCCGGATGAAGAAGAGACAATCGATCAGTTGACGTTTCGAGTTTATTTGTTGTGTTGCGTGCAGGGTGTTTCGGGCAGGTACCCAAGTGGCCAAAGGGGGCAGACTGTAAATCTGTTGCCATCGGCTTCCAAGGTTCGAATCCTTGCCTGCCCACCACATCAGGCATGTAGCAACCTGGGAATCTAAGGCTTGATTGATGTGAGATTGCAGATTGTGCGCTCGCGGGGCGTGGAAAGAAAACGGGCGGGCGTAGCTCAGTGGTAGAGTTCCAGCCTTCCAAGCTGGCTGTCGTGGGTTCAAATCCCATCGCCCGCTCCAAGAGGAAGACGTGAGGCGTGAGGCGTAAAACGTGAAAAGTCGATGAAATAGTCCGGGTTGGTAGTTTGGAGTGTCGTTTCACTTTTTACGATTCACGTTTCACGGAGAGGGACGCCCACGTAGCTCAGTTGGTAGAGCACGTCCTTGGTAAGGACGAGGTCACGCGTTCGATCCGCGTCGTGGGCTCCAGGCAGAGTTCCCTCGATCCGTACGTTTGCTCAGTGAGCGCGAGGGGAAAGGGCTTCCCGGAGAACTTTAGAAAAGGAGCAAGGTATGGCGAAGGCGAAATATGAGCGGCGGAAGCCGCACGTGAATATTGGGACGATCGGGCACGTGGACCATGGCAAGACGACGTTGACGGCGGCGTTGACCAAGGTTGCGGCCGATAAGGGCATGGCGAAGTTCATCTCCTACGACGAAGTGGCGAAGGCCAGCGAGAGTCAGGGGCGGCGCGATGCCACCAAGATTATGACGATTGCCATCAGTCACGTGGAGTACGAAACGGCCAATCGCCACTATGCCCACGTGGATTGCCCGGGCCACGCCGATTACGTCAAGAACATGATCACCGGGGCCGCGCAGATGGACGGGGCGATCCTGGTGGTGAGCGCCGCGGACGGCCCCATGCCCCAGACGCGGGAGCATATCCTCTTGGCCCGGCAGGTCGGGGTGCCCTACATCGTCGTGTTCCTGAACAAGGCCGATAAGATCGACGACAAGGAGCTCTTGGAGCTGGTCGAGCTCGAAGTGCGGGAGCTGCTTGACGAAGTACGGGTTCCCGGGCGACAAGACCCCCATCATTCACGGGTCGGCCTTGAAGGCGATGGAAGGGGATCAGGGGCCGCTCGGCGTGCCGGCCATTCTGAAGCTGTTGGAGGCGGTCGATACCTACATTCCGACGCCGCAACGGCCCGATCGATAAGCCGTTCCTGATGCCGATCGAAGACGTGTTTACGATCAGCGGACGCGGGACCGTGGTGACGGGCCGGGTCGAGCGGGGGATCGTCAAGGTGGGCGACGAAATCGAGATCGTGGGCTTGCGGCCGAACCAGGCCACGATGGTGACCGGGGTCGAGATGTTCCGCAAGGTGCTCGATGAGGGGCAGGCGGGCGACAATGTCGGGGTGCTGCTGCGCGGGACGAAGAAGGAAGATGTGGAGCGGGGGATGGTGCTGTCGAAGCCGAAGAGCATCACGCCGCATACGAAGTTCAAGGCGGAGATCTATGTGTTGGCGAAAGAGGAAGGCGGGCGGCATACGCCGTTCTTCAATGGCTACCGGCCGCAGTTCTACTTCCGGACGACGGATGTGACGGGGGTGATGACGTTGAATCCGGGGGTGGAGATGGTCATGCCGGGGGACAATGTGAGTGTGACGGGGGAGCTGATTAGCCCGATCGCGATGGATCAGGGGTTGCGGTTCGCGGTGCGCGAGGGCGGCAAGACCGTCGGCTCCGGCGTCGTCACCGAAATTCTGGCGTAATTCATAGGGAGCGTGAGGGGTAAGGGATAAGGGGTAAGGGGATGATGGCAGGGTGTCGGCCATCGCTTCACGCTTCACGCCTTACGCCTGACGAGTAAGAAGATGCGAGAGATCATTGATTTGGCATGCACGATCTGCAAGCAGCGGAACTATTCCACCATGAAGAATAAGAAGAACGATCCGGATCGGCTGGAGCGGAATAAGTTCTGCAAGTTCTGCCGGAAACACAATGCCCATAAGGAAGTGAAGTAAGCTGGGCTGCCGGCTCAATGGCTGGGTTGCCAGCCGTCGTAGGGGCATGGTGTCAATGGCTAGCACATCGGTCTCCAAAACCGAGAGTCTAGGTTCAAATCCTAGTGCCCCTGCCAAGCGCTGCGTAGTGGATGGGTCAGGCTCGATACCGACGGCTGGATTGAGAGCAGGTCGGTAGCAGAGCGGGGAAGTTGGGGTGAGCCGTAGAGGCGAGGTGAGGTCGCATGTTCAGGAAGTTTACCAATTCTATTCGAGAGTTCTTCAGCGATGTGCGCGGAGAGTTGAAGAAAGTGTCGTTTCCGACTCGGGCCGAAACGATCGGGTCCACGACGGTGGTCATTGTCTTTTGCATCATCATGTCCCTGTATCTGTCGTTCGTCGACTCGATTCTCGTATGGGTAGTGAGCAAGATTCTATGAGTCAGGTATCTTGGAGGTGAGAGCCGCTGCATGACACATAGTCAACCAATGATCCGAGGGTAGGGCATGGCAAAGAATTGGTACGTCATTCATACCTACGCAGGCTTTGAGGGGCGGGTGAAGACCAGCTTGCTCGAACGGGCCAATCAAATGGGATTGGTCGAAAAGCTGGGACAGGTACTCGTGCCGACGGAGGATGTGATTGAGATCAAGGACGGCAAGCGCCGAACGTCTCGACGGAAGTTTTTCCCCGGGTATGTGATTGTGGAGTTGGAGTCCCCGCTCATCGATGAAACCTTGCAGATGATCAAGGAGACGCCGAAGGTCACGGGATTTGTCGGCGCTGGCGCGCAGCCGACACCCCTGTCGACGGATGAGGTGGAGTCGCTATTGAAGCAGGTCGATGTGGGAGCATCCGGGCCGCGCGAACAGGTCAAATTCATCAAGACGGATAATGTGCGGATTATTGATGGTCCGTTTCTCGGATTTAATGGCGTGGTGGACGAGGTGGATCAGGACCATGGCCGGCTTAAAGTCCTGGTCAGTATTTTTGGGCGCTCCACTCCGGTGGAGCTTGGATTTTTGCAAGTGGAGCGGATTTAACCTCCGAAATAGTCGAACGCACGTAGGAGTGTAGGACATGGCCAAGGAAGTATCGGCACAGATCAAGTTGCAAATTCCAGCAGGGAAAGCAAACCCTGCTCCCCCGGTTGGGCCGTCGCTGGGTCAGCACGGCGTCAACATCATGGAGTTTTGCAAACAGTTCAACGCGAAAACGCAGAAAGAGGGCGATAGCATCATCCCGGTGGTTATTACGGTCTATAAGGACCGGTCGTTTACCTTTGTGATGAAAACTCCGCCGGCGTCCGACCTCTTGAAGAAGGCGGCTGGGATCATCAAGGGATCAGGCGTTCCTCAGAAAGACAAGGTCGGGAAGATCACGAAGGTGCAGTTGCGTGAGATTGCACAAAAGAAAATGACGGATCTCAATGCCGTCGATCTCGAGGGGGCGATCAAGATCATTGAAGGAACGGCACGCAGTATGGGAGTGGTGGTTCAAGGGTGAGGCGTTAGATCGGGCAGTACTTGGCAGTCCTGCCCGATCCAGAACTTGCGATGGTGTAGAGGAGAGAACGGAAATGGGAAAGAAGATGAGAGCGGCAGTAGAAAAGCTTGAGCCTCGGGCCTATGCGTTGCGTGAGGCGGTCGAAGCGGTGAAGCGGTCGGCCTACACCAAGTTCGATGAATCCGTTGATCTGGCGCTTCGGTTAGGCGTCGATCCGAAGCGGGCAGACCAAATGGTGCGCGGGACGACCTCGCTGCCGCATGGCACGGGGAAGAAGATTCGCGTATTGGTCTTTGCCAAGGGAGAGAAGGAGCAGGAGGCGCGGCAAGCCGGCGCTGATTATGTCGGGTCCGATGACTTGATGGAGAAGATCAAGGGGGGATGGATGGACTTCGATTGCGCCATCTCGACGCCGGATCTCATGGCGGCCGTTGGGAAGCTTGGAAAGGCGCTGGGGCCCCGCGGCCTCATGCCGAATCCGAAGACCGGGACCGTCACCTTTGATGTCGGTAAGGCCGTGTCGGAAATTCGGAAGGGCCGTGTGGAGTACAAAGTTGAAAAAGCCGGGATCGTTCAAGTGCCTGTCGGGAAAGTGTCGTTTCAGCCGGAGCAGCTCTATGACAACGCCGCGGCAGTTCTTGAGGCGGTGATCAAGGCAAAGCCCGCCTCGTGCAAAGGACGCTATCTGATGAGCGCGACTCTCTCGAGCACAATGGGGCCTGGCGTGAAGCTCGATGCCATTGCGTTAGCCAAAGAATGGAGTTAGTCGGGGTGTTGCCGCGTGGAAGGGGAAGGGTTCGATTATGAATAAGGACGAGAAAGCGACAGCGGTTGCGGAGTTGACGGAGACATTCGGTCGTGCACGGCTTGCGATTGTCACCGAAAGTGCTGGGCTATCCGTCAACCAGGTCACGGAACTTCGCAAGCTATTGCGAGGCGCCAAAGCCGAATACAAGGTCGTCAAGAATACGTTGGCTGCCCGTGCTGCTGAGGGCACGATCCTTTCCGGGGTGAAGACGTACCTCAAGGGACCGACGGGGTTGGTGATCGGCTATGACGATCCGGTGCTCCCGACCAAGATCCTTCGGGATTTTATTCTGGCGGAGAAGCGCGAACAGAAGATCAAGATCACCATCGGTGTGTTGGAGGGCAAGGTGGTGCAGCCGGCTGAATTGGCGGCGGTTGCGAAGCTACCGAAGAAGGAAGTCCTCATTGCGATGTTGTTGTCGGCCATGCAGGGACCGGCGCGTGGCCTGGTGTATACGCTCAGTGCGGTCTTGTCGAAATTTGTGAGAGTCATTGCAGCCATTCAGGATAAACGAAAAGGAGAAGGGGATATGTCAACGACCACGACAAAATTGTCACAGGAAGAGTTGATCAAGGCCATCGAGACGATGAGTGTGCTCGATTTGGCGGAACTCGTGAAGGGGTTGGAGACCCGATTCGGCGTCACTGCCGCCGCACCGGTCGCCGCCGCCGCTCCTGCCGCAGGTGGTGGTGCAGCAGCGGCAGCCGAGGAGAAGACGGCGTTCGACGTCGTGCTCGTGTCTGCTCCGGCGGACAAGAAAATCCAAGTCATCAAGGTCGTTCGCGAACTCACCAGCCTCGGGTTGAAGGAAGCAAAGGATCTGGTCGAAGGCGCGCCGAAGCCTGTGAAGACCGGTGTCACGAAGGAAGAATGCGACACCATGAAGAAGAAGCTTGAAGAGAGCGGCGCCAAGGTCGAGATCAAGTAGCCTCGATCGGACCAGTTTCTAGTATCTGTGGGTGCCTGCCATGTGCGGGCGCCCACAGTCTGACCATTGTAGTGGAGGACCGGCGAATGTCCGAAACGACTCTGCAAGAGTTCATCGAGCGGAAAGACTACTCTCGCATTCATAGTAGCATCGAAATTCCTGATCTTATTGAGATCCAGAAGCGCTCCTATGAAGAGTTCCTTCAGCGGGAGGTCGAGCCGGAACGTCGCAAAGATCATGGGCTCCAGGCAGCCCTGGCGAGTGTCTTTCCGATTCCGGATTACAACAATACGGCCGTATTGGAGTTTACGAGCTACACGCTCGGCACCCCTAAGTACGATGAGCGGGAATGCCTTGAACAGGGGATGACCTTTGCCGTTCCGCTGAAGCTTCGGGTACGCTTGGTCGTGTTCGACAAGGAAGACAAGGGCTCCAAGAAAAAGGTACTCGACGTTCGAGAGCAGGAAGTCTATGTCGGCGAGCTGCCGCTCATGACGGAGCGGGGAACCTTCATTGTCAACGGCACAGAGCGTGTGGTGGTCAGCCAGTTGCATCGGTCTCCCGGCGCGTCCTTTACGCACGATAAGGGCCGGACGCACTCCAGCGGGAAGGTGCTGTATTCCGCCAGGATCATTCCCTATCGCGGATCGTGGTTGGATTTCGAGTTCGATGCGCGCGACATTCTCTATGTGCGCATCGACCGTCGGCGGAAAATGCCGACGACCATTCTGTTGAAGGCCTTCGGATTTTCAGGCGACGATTTGCTCAAGATGTATTACCCGGTCGAGGAGATTCGGATCGTCAAGGGCAAGATGCTGCGCAAACTCGACCCCGAGATTCATCACGGTCTGCGCTGTTCGGCGGAAGTGTTGGAAAAGGGCGGCAAGGAACCGTTGGTGCGGGAAGGCGCCAAGCTCACGAAGGGGCTCATCGCGAAACTTAAGGCGGCAGGTGTGAAGGAAATCCCGCTTGCGCCGAGCGAGTTGATCGGTCGCGCGAGTCCTGACCGAACTGGTAGATTCCAAGAAAAACAAGATAGCCGAAAGAAATCAGCGGCTCACCGCTGAGATCATCGAGGCGCTGCTCGAGAGCGACATCGAAGAATTCAAGGCGATCTACTTCGATACGGTCACGTCGACGCCGGTGATCCTGGATACGCTGGAGATGGATAAGACCACCTCGAAAGAGGAGGCGATGGTCGAGATCTATCGTCGCTTACGGCCTGGAGAAACGCCCTCAGTCGACACCGCGCGAGCCCTCTTCGACAATCTGTTCTTCAAACTCCAAGCGGTACGATCTTTCGCCGGTCGGGCGTCTGAAGTTGAACAAGAAGCTGGGCCTCGATCTGCCGTTGGAACAGCGGACGCTGACGGCGCAGGACATGGTCGAGGTGATCCGCTATCTCGTGAATTTGAAGCTGGGCAAGGGCGAAATCGACGACATCGACCACCTGGGCAATCGTCGTGTCCGTTCGGTCGGCGAGTTGTTGGAGAACCAATTCCGACTCGGGCTGGTCCGCATGGAGCGCAGCATCAAGGAGCGGATGAACCTGCTGGATATGGAGACGGTGTTGCCGCACGATTTGATCAATGCGAAGCCCGTCGTCGCCGCAGTGAAAGAGTTCTTCAGCAGCAGCCAATTGTCGCAGTTCATGGACCAAACGAATCCGCTCGCAGAAATTACGCACAAGCGGCGGCTTTCCGCGCTCGGTCCCGGCGGGTTGACCAGGGAGCGGGCGGGGTTCGAAGTTCGCGACGTCCATCCTTCGCACTACAGCCGTATTTGTCCGATCGAAACGCCGGAAGGCCCGAACATCGGCTTGATCACGTCGCTGGCGACCTATGCGCGCATCAATAAGTTCGGGTTTATCGAAGCGCCTTATCGCAAAGTGGTGAAGGGGCGGGTCACCGACGAGATCGAGTTTCTTTCGGCGATCGAAGGGGACAAATACATCATTGCGCAGGCGAACTCGAAAGTGGATGCGTCCGGTCGTCTGGTCGTCCGAAAACATCTCGGCGCGAGCTGCCGGAGATTTCGTGACGGCCACCTCGGACAAGATCGAATACATGGACGTGTCGCCGAAGCAGGTGGTGAGCGTGGCCACGGCCTTGGTGCCGTTCTTGGAGCACGACGACGCGAACCGTGCCTTGATGGGATCGAACATGCAGCGTCAGGCGGTGCCGCTGCTCACGTCGGAGGCTCCGCTGGTCGGTACGGGAATGGAAACCGTGGTCGCGCGTGACTCGGGCTATGTCGTGCAGGCCAAGCGTGCCGGTGTCGTGGAAAGCGTGGATGCCACGAGGATCGTCGTGCGCGCCGATTCGAGAGAAGGCCGGAAGCGGAACGATGCAGGCTTGGACGTGTACGATCTGATTAAGTTCCAACGGTCGAATCAGAGCACGACCATCACGCAGACACCGGTGGTGCGGCTTGGGCAGCCGGTGAAAGTGGGACAGGTCTTGGCCGATGGTCCCGCCATCGATCACGGTGAACTGGCATTAGGGCAAGAATATTCTCGTCGCCTTCATGCCCTGGGGCGGTTACAACTTCGAAGACGCCATTCTGTTGAGCGAAAAATTGGTGCGGGAGGATGCGTTCACCTCGATTCACATTGAGGAGTTCGAGGTGGAGGCCCGGGATACCAAGTTGGGGAAAGAGGACATTACGCGCGACATCCCGAACGTCGGAGAAGAAGCGCTTCGCGATCTCGATGAGAGCGGGATTATCCGTATCGGGGCTGAAGTAAAGCCTGGAAATATTCTGGTCGGGAAGGTGACGCCGAAAGGCGAAACGCAGCTGACGCCGGAAGAAAAACTGTTGCGGGCCATCTTCGGTGAAAAAGCGGGCGATGTGAAGGATACGTCGCTTGACGGTGCCGCCGGGCGTCGAGGGCATCGTCGTCGATGTGAAGATCTTCTCGCGCAAGGGGCTCGATAAGGACGAGCGATCCAAGAGTATCGAAAGCGAAGATGCGATGAAGCTCCAGCGTGATCATCACGAGGAGCTCCGTATCATCGACGAAGAAAAAACGAAGAAGATCAGAAAGCTGCTGCTGGGGAAGGTGGTCGGTCGTGACTTGATGGATCCTGAGAGCGGCGATGTCATTCTGAAGAAGAAGGGCAAGCTGACCGCAGAGATTCTCAAGCGGTTGCCGGATGAGACCGTCCGGTACATCATTCTGAGCGATCCTGACGAGCAGAAAGAGCTGGAAGATGTCGAACGGCGGGCGAAGGAGCAGATCGAAATCCTTCAGACGCTGTACGACGAAAAGGTCGGGCGTCTGAAGCGGGGCGATGAGCTTCCGCCCGGCGTGATCAAGCTCGTCAAGGTCTATGTGTCGATGAAGCGCAAGATTCAGGTCGGCGACAAGATGGCCGGGCGGCATGGAAACAAAGGTGTGGTTTCTCGGGTCTTGCCCGAGGAGGACATGCCCTGCTTGCCGGATGGGACGCCGGTGGAAATTGTGCTGAATCCGCTCGGTGTGCCGTCACGTATGAACGTCGGTCAAATTCTAGAAACTCACCTGGGTTGGGCGGCCAAGGCATTGGGGATTAAGGTGGCGAGCCCGGTGTTCGATGGAGCGTCAGAAACAGAGATTAAGGAACTGCTCAAGAAGGCGAACTTGCCGACCAGCGGGCAAACGATGTTGATGGACGGTCGAACCGGAGAAATGTTCGGCAGTCCTGTCACGGTCGGGTACATGTACGTCTTGAAGTTGCACCACTTGGTCGACGACAAGATTCACGCGCGGTCGATCGGTCCCTATTCGCTCGTTACGCAGCAGCCGCTCGGTGGCAAGGCCCAATTCGGCGGCCAGCGGTTGGGAGAAATGGAAGTGTGGGCACTGCAGGCCTATGGCGCTGCTTCCACGCTGCAAGAGTTCTTGACGGTGAAATCGGACGACGTGCCGGGCCGGTCGCGAATGTATGAAGCGATCGTCAAGGGTGAGCCGTTCCTGGAGCCTGGATTGCCCGAGTCGTTTAACGTCTTGGTCAAAGAGCTACAGAGTCTGGGTCTCGACGTCGAACTGGTCAAGTCGCAAGACTAACCCATTTGTGTGCCGGCCAATAGTGGTCGGCGTCAGAGGAGGTCACTACTTTGGAAGGCGTCTATACATTATTTGAGAAACCGCGCGATGCGGTGTCGTTCGATTCGATGCGGATTCGGATCGCATCACCAGAAAAAATTCGGTCGTGGTCCTATGGCGAAGTGAAGAAGCCGGAGACCATCAATTACCGGTCATTTAAGCCGGAAAAAGACGGACTGTTTTGCGCGAAAATTTTTGGCCCGATCAAGGATTGGGAGTGCAATTGCGGCAAGTACAAACGTATGAAGCACCGCGGCATTGTCTGTGACAAGTGCGGCGTCGAAGTCATTCAGTCCAAAGTCCGCCGAGAGCGCATGGGCCATATCGAACTCGCGGCGCCGGTGGCACACATTTGGTTTCTCAAGGGCGTGCCGAGCCGGATCGGAACCTTGCTCGACATGAGCCTCAAAGGGCTGGAGCGGATTCTCTATTTCGAGAGCTATGTCTGTGTCGATCCAGGATCGACAAATTTGACGGAGAAGGCGCTGGTCTCGGAGGAAAAGCTTCGCAAGCTCCAATCTGAATACAGCCCCGGTTCCTACAAAGTCGGTATCGGTGCCGACGCCATTCGGGAGTTGCTCCGCAAGATCGATATCAATGCTAAATGGGATGAGATCAAGGCTAAGGCAAAGACGTCGGCCTCCGCAGCGCTGAAGAAGAAATACGCGAAGCAACTGAAAGTCATCGAGGCCTTCCGCAAGTCTGGCAACATGCCTGAGTGGATGATCATGGATGTGATTCCGGTGCTACCACCGGAATTGCGCCCGCTTGTGCCGCTGGACGGCGGACGTTTTGCGACATCGGATCTGAACGATCTGTACCGCCGCGTCATCAATCGGAATAATCGCCTGAAACGGCTGATTGAGTTGAAGGCGCCTGGCGTGATTATCCGAAACGAAATGCGGATGTTGCAGGAAGCGGTTGATGCGCTCTTCGATAACGGTCGTCGCGGTCGTGCGATTCGTGGACCCAACAAGCGGCCGCTCAAGTCGTTGAGCGATATGCTGAAGGGGAAGCAGGGGCGCTTTCGTCAAAACCTGCTCGGTAAACGGGTCGATTATTCTGGCCGAACCGTCATCGTCGTGGGACCAGAGCTGCGGCTGCATCAATGCGGGTTGCCCAAGAAGATGGCGCTCGAACTCTTCAAGCCCTTTATCTTCCACAAACTGGAGGAGCGAGGCGCGGCGACTACGATCAAGAGTGCCAAACGCTTGGTTGAAAAAGAACGGCCGGAAGTGTGGGACGTGCTTGATGAGGTGATTCGAGAACATCCTGTGCTGCTGAACCGTGCACCGACGTTGCACCGTCTCGGTATCCAGGCGTTCGATCCTGTGTTGGTTGAAGGCAAGGCTATCCGGCTGCATCCGCTGGTCTGCGCCGCATTCAACGCCGACTTCGACGGCGACCAGATGGCGGTCCACGTTCCGCTGTCGGTCGAAGCGCAGGTCGAGGCGCGCGTGCTGCTGATGTCGATCAATAACATTCTCTCGCCCGCCAACGGCAAGCCGATTGCGGTGCCGTCGCAGGACATGGTGCTCGGCTGCTATTGGCTGACCAAAGAACGTGCAGGGTGCAAGGGAGAGGGGAAAGTGTTCGGCTCACCGGAGGAAGTGCGCATTGCGTTTGATGCGCGAGAATTGGAAGTGCATGCGCGGATCAAGGTGCGGATCGAGGGGAGCCTCGTTCAGACCACCGTCGGGCGAGTCATCCTGTCGGACGTGCTCCCTCCGGGATTGCCGTTCGCCAACGCGAATAAGCTTATGACCAAGAAGGAGATGACCAAGCTCATCGATACTGTCTATCGCCAGTGCGGTCACCGTGAGACCGTCACGTTTCTCGATAAGGTCAAGGACACGGGGTTCGAGTATGCCACGCGTGCCGGTATCTCGATCTGCATCGACAACATGCATATTCCGACCAAGAAGCAAGAATTGCTGGGGAAGGCTCAGCATGAGGTTACGGAGATCGAACGGCAGTATGCCGAGGGGTTGATCACCAACGGCGAACGCTATAACAAGGTGATCGACATCTGGGCCCATGTGACTGAACAGATTGCCAATGAAATGATGAAGGAATTGGGCGCGGGTGGCGATCCGAGCAAGGCCGAGTCCTTCAATCCGATCTTCATGATGGCGGATTCCGGTGCTCGAGGAAGTTCCCAGCAGATCCGCCAGTTGGGCGGTATGCGCGGTTTGATGGCGAAGCCGTCCGGTGAAATCATCGAGACGCCGATTACCGCCAACTTCCGCGAAGGGTTAACGGTGTTGCAGTACTTCATTTCGACGCACGGTGCCCGCAAGGGGTTGGCCGACACGGCGTTGAAGACAGCAAACTCCGGTTATCTCACGCGTCGCTTGGTGGATATCGCACAGGATGTGATTATCAACGAAATCGATTGCGGCACCACTGACGGCATCATTGTGAGCGCATTGGTCGAGGGGGGCGAAATCATTCAGCCGATCGAAGAGCGGGTGTTGGGACGGTTGGCGGCAGAAGATATTCGCGATCCGGTCACGGGTGAGATCATTGTATCGTTCAATGAGGAGATCGACGAGGACCGGACAAAGGCGATCGTGGAGGCTGCGGTCGACCACGTCAAGATTCGTTCGGTGCTGACCTGTCAGTCGCGCCGTGGAGTCTGTCGATCCTGTTACGGGCGTGATTTGGCCCGCGGACGGTTGGTCGAAAAAGGCGAGCCCGTTGGTGTCATTGCGGCGCAGTCGATCGGTGAGCCGGGAACACAGCTGACCATGCGGACGTTCCACATCGGTGGAACGGCGAGCAAAGTGGTTGAGCAGACGGTGACCGAATCCAAGCATGCCGGCACCATCAAGTTCATGAGCTTCGATGCCAAGAAGAATGCCGACTTCCCTAACGCCGGGATTGCGGTCCAGAATAAAGAGGGTGAATGGGTCGTCATGAATCGGAACGCCAAGATTGCCATTGTCGATGAGACAGGGCGTGAGCGCGAGAAGTACGGGGTCGTCTACGGTGCCAAGATCAAGGTGAAAAATGGTGGTCGCGTCGAGGTGGGCCAGAAATTGGTCGAATGGGATCCGTACTCACTGACCATCCTCACTGAGGTCGGCGGTAAGGTGGCGTATGGAGACATCATCGAAGGCGTCTCGATGAAGGAAGAGTTCGACGAAGTCACCGGCCTCTCCCGCAAGGTCATCGTCGAGCATAGTGGCGCGACGTTGCGCCCACGTGTGTCGATCAAGGATGAGGGTGGGAAGACTGCCAAGGTTGCAGCGGCGGCAAACGTGGCTCGCTATCTGCTTCCGGTCGGGGCGCATATCTTCGTCGAAAAAGGCGCAGTGGTCACTCCTGGCGATGTGTTGGCCAAGATTCCGCGTGAGACGACCAAGACAAAAGATATTACCGGCGGTCTGCCTCGCGTGGCTGAGTTGTTTGAGGCTAGAAAGCCGAAGGAGACCGCCGTCATCAGCGAGATCGATGGCGAAGTGTCGTACGATGGTTTTGTGAAGGGCATGCGCAAAGTGCTGGTCAATAATAAGATGGGTGATGTGAAGGAATACTTCATACCCAAGGGCAAGCATGTCAACGTGCATGAGGGTGATTGGGTCAGGGCCGGTGAGCCGTTGATGGATGGATCGGCCAATCCGCACGACATCCTCGATGTGCTGGGCCCGAACGAGTTGCAAAAGTATCTCGTCGATGAAGTGCAGGATGTGTACCGGCTGCAAGGTGTGACGATCAACGATAAGCATATCGAGATCATTGTGCGGCAGATGCTGCGCAAGGTCAGAATCGAAGATCCTGGCGATACGGAGTTCTTGCCCGGCAGTCAAGTCAGCAAGATGTTATTTGACGAAGAGAATGAGCGAGTGTTGGCGAAGGGTGGACAGCCGGGTCTTGGGAAGCCGGTGTTGCTGGGTATTACCAAGGCGGCATTGACGACCGATAGCTTTATTTCGGCAGCCTCATTCCAGGAGACCACGCGTGTCTTGACGGAAGCTGCGATCAACGGGCGCATTGATAATCTGTTGGGCTTGAAAGAAAATGTCATTGTCGGTCGCTTGATTCCAGCTGGAACCGGCTTCGAAGAGTATCGGGACACCTTCGTCGTTAGTCCCAAGCCTGAGCCTGTGATTGTCGGTCAGGGAGATGCTGCGGCGCTTACGCACGAAGGTGTAGCGACGGGATCGGGAGAGCCCGCTCGCTCATAATGCATGCGGTGTTGAGAAGGCTTGACACCGCGATCAATGCTCACTACAATCGACCGGCTTTGCCCTTGAAGGGTTGAGTGAAAGCGGTCAAACTATGCCGAAGATGAGAGCGAAGTACTAATGCCGACGATTAATCAGTTAGTCAGAAAAGGTCGCCAGCTGGCGCACGCGAAGACCAAGAGCCCCGCACTCAAGTCCTGTCCGCAGAAGCGTGGCGTCTGTCTTCGTGTCTATACGTCAACACCGAAGAAGCCGAACTCGGCGTTGCGTAAGGTCGCGCGTGTCAGGTTGACGAATGGGATGGAAGTCACGACATACATCCCTGGTGTCGGCCACAATCTTCAAGAACATTCCATTGTGCTCGTGCGTGGTGGTCGAGTGAAGGATTTGCCTGGCGTGCGCTATCACATCGTCCGAGGCGCTCTTGATGCCGTCGGTGTGGCGGATCGAAAGCAGAGTCGTTCAAAGTATGGAGCGAAGCGTCCTAAGTAAAACGGTTGTCACAGTTGGTAACGAGAGAGTGAATGATATATGCCAAGGACTAGATTTTTAGATCACCGCGATCCTCTCCCTGATGTGCGATACCGGGATAAGCTCGTCGGGAAATTTTTAAATATCCTGATGTCGGGCGGAAAGAAGAGTACTGCTGAGCGTATTTGCTACGGAGCTTTCGATGTCATTCAGGAGAAGACCGGCAACGATCCACTTAAAGTATTCAGGACGGCGCTTGATAATGTGAAGCCGGTCGTTGAGGTGAAGTCCCGTCGAGTGGGGGGCGCTTCGTACCAGGTGCCGGTAGAAATTCGTCCGGCTCGTCGAATGTCGCTGGCTCTTCGATGGCTGGCGGAATATTCGCGGACTCGCGGCGGTAAGAGCATGCGAGAGAAGCTCGCGGCTGAGTTGATGGACGCATCGAACAATACGGGGGCAGCGGTTAAGAAGCGGGAAGACGTGCATCGGATGGCGGAAGCCAACAAGGCCTTCGCGCACTATCGCTGGTAGCGTCGTTCTGTGCTGCAGCTGGGCCGTGCTGCGATCCGCTTACGCGGGTGTTTGTGAATCGCAGCGTTCAACTGGCTCAGGTTGCGGCATATATATTTTTAGGGGAAGTACGTGGCGCGTCAATCACCATTAGAGCAAACGCGGAACATCGGCATCATGGCTCACATCGATGCCGGAAAGACGACAACCACTGAGCGCATTCTCTTCTACACCGGGATCTCGCACAAGATGGGTGAGGTTCACGAAGGCGCGGCGACGATGGATTGGATGGAGCAGGAGAGAGAGCGAGGCATTACGATCACGGCTGCTGCGACGACCTGTTTCTGGCGAGACCATCGCATCAATATTATCGATACTCCAGGACACGTAGATTTTACGATTGAGGTAGAGCGGTCGCTTCGGGTGCTCGACGGGGCTGTGGCGGTGTTTGATTCTGTGCAGGGGGTTGAGCCGCAATCTGAGACGGTTTGGCGGCAGGCGGATAAGTATAGTGTGCCGAGGATCGCGTTCATGAACAAAATGGACCGAATCGGTGCAGATTTTTATGCTAGCGTCCAGACAATGATCGATCGGTTGGGGGCAAACCCCGTTCCGATACAGATCCCTATAGGCCGAGAGTCTGAGTTCAGGGGGTCTATCGATCTCGTGACTATGAAGGCCTATGTATATGATGACGAGACGCTTGGCGCAAAGTATATAGTCAACGAGATTCCTGCCGACTTGCTCGACCAAGCCAAGGAATACCGCAATAAAATGCTGGATGCGGTCGCTGAGTTCGACGAGCAAACAATGGACAAGTATCTCAATGGCCAGCCCTTAACGGAAGAAGAGATCCGACGAGCCATTCGGGCTGGCGTGATTTCGATGAAGATGACTCCTATTTTGTGCGGGTCGGCTTTCAAGAACAAGGGTGTTCAGCAGCTGTTGGATGGGGTTGTGGATTTCCTTCCGTCCCCGCTGGATGTCGACTCGGTGACAGGGATTGATCCGAATACCGAACAGGAAGTGAAGCGACGTCCGTCAGATAGTGAGCCGTTCGCGGCCTTAGCCTTCAAGATTATGACAGATCCATTTGCGGGGCAGCTCACTTTTTTGCGGGTGTATTCGGGCACGCTGAAGACGGGAACGTCTGTCTCGAACGTGACGAAGGGGACGAGGGATCGCGTCGGACGCCTCTTGAAGATGCATGCGAACAAGCGGGAAGACATTGATGTGGCCTATGCGGGCGATATTGTTGCGGCCGTCGGACTAAAAGGGGCGACGACTGGAGACACGCTGGCGGATGAAAAGCAACCGGTTCTGCTCGAGGTGATGAAGTTTCCTGAGCCGGTCATCGCAATGGCGATTGAGCCAAAAACCAAGCAAGATCAAGAGAAGATGGGATTCGCGCTACAGAAGTTGGCACAGGAAGATCCGTCGTTCCGTGTGAAGACGGATGAAGAGACGGCGCAGACCATCATTGCCGGGATGGGGGAGTTGCACCTGGAAATCATCGTCGACCGCATGCTGCGTGAGTTCAAGGTTGAAGCCAATGTTGGAAAGCCGGAGGTAGCCTTTCGAGAAACGATTCGCAAGAAGGCTGAAGCTGAGGCGAAGTACATTAAGCAGACCGGTGGTCGTGGCCAGTATGGGCATGTCGTGTTGACAGTCGAGCCTGCTGAGTCAGGCAAAGGCTTGGATTTCATCAATAAAACTGTCGGCGGTTCTATTCCACGAGAGTTTATCCCGGCGATCGAAAAAGGTGTGAAGGAGCGGCTTGATTCCGGCGTCATTGCAGGGTATCCGCTTCGCGATGTGCGGGTCACGGTGATTGATGGGTCGTTTCATGATGTCGACTCCAATGAAATGGCATTTAAGATCGCCGGTTCGATGGCATTTATCGATGCCTGCAAGAGAGCCGATCCAGTGTTGCTTGAGCCGATCATGAAGGTGGAGGTTGTGGTGCCTCAGGATTTTATGGGCGATGTGATCGGCAATTTGAATGGTCGTCGTGGCAAGATCCAGGGAATGAAGGCGCGGGCGGCTGCGCAGATCATTGATGCATCGGTGCCACTCAGTGAAATGTTCGGGTATGCGACCGATCTTCGGTCTCGAACGCAGGGTCGTGCCACCTATAGTATGGAATTTGACCGATATGAGCCGGTGCCCCGACAGATTTCAGAGGCCATTATTGCCAAGTATCGAGGTGAGTAGTCGAATTGATTCTTGAGTGAGGACGGAAGGGAGCGGGTATGGCGAAGGCGAAATATGAGCGGCGGAAGCCGCACGTGAATATTGGGACGATCGGGCACGTGGACCACGGCAAGACGACGTTGACGGCGGCCTTGACCAAGGTCTCGGCCGATAAGGGCATGGCGAAGTTCATTTCCTACGACGAAGTGGCGAAAGCCAGCGAGAGTCAGGGGCGGCGCGATGCCACCAAGATCATGACCATCGCCATCAGTCACGTGGAGTACGAAACGGCCAATCGCCACTATGCCCACGTGGATTGCCCGGGCCACGCCGATTACGTCAAGAACATGATTACCGGGGCCGCGCAGATGGACGGGGCGATCCTGGTTGTGAGCGCCGCGGACGGGCCCATGCCCCAGACGCGGGAGCATATCCTCTTGGCCCGGCAGGTCGGGGTGCCCTATATCGTCGTGTTTCTGAACAAGGCCGATAAGATCGATGACAAGGAGCTCTTGGAGCTGGTCGAGCTCGAAGTGCGCGAGCTCTTGACCAAGTACGGGTTCCCGGGCGACAAGACCCCCATCATTCACGGGTCCGCCTTGAAGGCCATGGAAGGCGATCAGGGGCCGCTCGGCGTGCCGGCCATTCTGCAGCTGTTGGAGGCGGTCGATACCTACATTCCGACCCCGCAACGGCCCATCGACAAACCGTTCCTGATGCCGATCGAAGACGTGTTTACCATCAGCGGACGCGGGACCGTGGTGACGGGACGGATCGAGCGGGGGATCGTCAAGGTGGGCGACGAAATCGAGATCGTGGGCTTGCGCCCGAACCAGGCCACGATTGTGACCGGGGTCGAGATGTTCCGCAAGGTGCTCGATGAAGGGCAGGCGGGCGACAATGTCGGGGTGTTGCTGCGGGGAACGAAGAAAGAAGATGTGGAGCGGGGGATGGTGCTGTCGAAGCCGAAGAGCATCACGCCGCATACGAAGTTCAAGGCGGAGATCTACGTGTTGGCCAAAGAGGAAGGCGGGCGGCATACGCCGTTCTTCAATGGCTACCGGCCGCAGTTCTACTTCCGGACGACGGATGTGACGGGGGTGATGACGTTGAATCCGGGGGTGGAGATGGTCATGCCGGGGGACAATGTGAGTGTCACGGGGGAGCTGATTAGCCCGATCGCGATGGATCAAGGCTTGCGGTTCGCGGTGCGCGAGGGCGGCAAGACGGTCGGCTCCGGCGTCGTTACCGAAATTCTGGCGTAGTGATTGGCCGGATGAATAGAGGAATGAATGGTTAAGGTTGAGCAAAGAATTAGAATTCGATTGCGCGGGTTTGACTACCGCGTCTTAGACCAGTCAGTGGCAGAAATTGTGGAAACCGTCCGCCGGAGCGGAGCGAAAATTGTGGGGCCGATTCCGCTTCCTACGCGCATCGAGAAGTTTACGGTGCAAAGTGCGACGCATGCAGATAAGAAGGCTCGCGAACAGTTCGAAATCAGGACGCACAAGCGTTTGATGGACATCATGGATGCGACTCCTGAAACCATGGATTCCCTGATGAAGTTGAACTTAGCCGCCGGCGTGGATGTCGAGATTAAGCTCTAAGACTAGAGACTGACAAGGAACGTTACGCATGACGAACGGGTTGTTGGGTAAAAAGCTGGGGATGACCCAGATATTTGATGAGACGCGGTTTACGCCTGTGACCGTTATTGAGGCAGGTCCTTGCCGTGTGGTCACGATCAAGACAAAAGAGCGCGATGGGTATGAATCCGTCCAGTTGTCTTTTGGCGAAGTGAAAGAACGCAAGTTGTCCAAGGCCGAGCTGGGTCATCTGAAGAAGACGGAGGCTCCTGCCACTCGTGTGCTCAGAGAGTTTCAAAAGGTTGGTGAGGTGACAGTGGGACAATCCATCAAAGTCGATATCTTCAAAAAAGGCGACTGGGTGGATGTCATCGGTATTTCGAAGGGAAAGGGGTTTCAGGGGGTAGTGAAGCGGCATCATTATGCCGGCGGCCCTGAATCTCACGGATCGATGTTCCATCGTCATCCCGGTTCGATGGGTGCTAGTTCCTATCCTTCTCGTGTCTGGAAAGGGAAGACGTTGCCTGGGCACATGGGGGCGAAGAGGATTACGGCCCAACGATTGAAAGTTATTGAATCCAGACCTGATGAAAACTTGCTGTTTGTTCGAGGGGCCATCCCTGGCGCGGCAAATGGACTGATCATGGTGAGAAAGTCGAAGAAGGGGTAGGGCATGCCCACGGTTGATGTTGTTGATTTGAAGAGACAGAAAGTCGGGTCTGTCGATCTTCCTGAGGAAGTGTTCGGCTGTAAGCTGCATTCGGCCTTAGTCCATGAGGCGGTCGTGATGCAGCGTGCCTGTGAGCGTCAGGGTACGGCCTCGACATTGCGGCGAGGAGAAGTGGCGGGGTCCGGGAAAAAGCCATGGAAGCAGAAGCATACCGGGCGGGCACGGGCAGGGTCGATCCGTTCTCCTGTATGGCGTCATGGCGGGTCGGTGTTTGGGCCGAAGCCGCGTGATTATTCCTACAGCATGCCGAAGAAGAAGTATCGTGCAGCGCTTCAAAGCGCGCTGTCGGCAAAGTTAGCCGACGGACAAGTGGTGATTGTGTCGAATCTGTCGTTGGATCAGCCGAAGACGAAATTGTTGGCTCAAGCGCTGACCAAGTTTTGGTGCCGGGGCCTATGCCTTGATTGTGGCAGGTGCGGGGCATGCTGGATTGGCTCAGGCTGCAGGCAATCTTCCTAATGTGTGTGTGGTGGGGCCTGAAGGACTGAACGTCTACGATATTGTTCGAGCTGAATTGATTCTGATTCTTGAGCGTGAGTTGCCGCGGGTGAAGGAGGTCTGGGCATGAAGGCGGGTCTCCATAGCATTCTGTTGCAGCCGTTGCTGACGGAAAAGATCACGGCGATGCGCGAAAGCAACAACACGGTGGGTTTTCTCGTTCACCCGGATGCGAATCGTGTCCAGATTAAGCAAGCAGTCGAAACGTTGTTGAAGGTGAAGGTCGAGCGAGTGAACGTGATGAATGTTCGCGGGAAGGTCAAGCGCTTAGGGCGTTTCTCCGGGAAGCGATCAGACTGGAAAAAGGCCTTCGTCAAGCTCAAGCAAGGCGAGAAGTTGGAGCTCTACGAGAGCGCATAGCAGGACATTGCACCGGGCTGATCTCGGTGTGCTGGAAGGATCACTGTAGTATGGGAATCAGAATTTACAAGCCGAGGACACCGGGACGTCGCGGGATGTCCGCGGTGACGACCGAAGAGCTGTCGAAGAAGAGGCCTGAGAAATCGCTCACGTCATTCCGCCGCAGTACCGGTGCCAGGAACAACGATGGGCGGACGACTGTACGTTTCCGTGGGGGTGGGCATAAGCGGCTCTATCGAAAAATTGATTTCCGTCGCGACAAGACCGGAATCCCGGGGACCATCGCCGCGCTTGAATACGATCCCAATCGGTCGGCCCGGATTGCCCTGGTGCACTATAAGGATGGTGAGAAGCGCTATATCCTGGCCCCGGTTGGCTTGGAAGTTGGAAATGTGGTGCAATCCGGTGTCGGCTCAGAGGTTCGTACTGGGAATGCATTGCCCCTGTCTAGTATGCCGCTGGGAACGACCATTCATAATGTGGAGTTAAAACCTGGAAGAGGCGGACAGCTGATTCGTAGTGCGGGGGGCTCCGCTCAGGTGATGGGGCGTGATGGCGAATATGTGCAGGTGCGACTCAGATCCGGAGAAATGCGGAGAATTCTTTCGACCTGCATGGCAACCGTCGGGCAGGTTGGGAATACAGATCATGAGAATATCAATGTTGGGAAGGCAGGCCGGGTGCGATGGTTGGGCCGACGTCCGAACGTGCGTGGTGTCGTGATGAATCCGGTCGACCACCCGCATGGTGGCGGCGAAGGAAAGTCTGGACAGGGTAATCCCCATCCGGTCTCCCCATGGGGTCTTCCGACCAAGGGCTACAAGACCCGGAATAACAAGGCGACGGACAAGTTCATTATTTCCCGCCGTAAGTAGGAGTACGCGATGCCGAGGTCAGTCAGTAAGGGCGCATTCGTTGACGATCATCTGCTTCAGAAAGTGGAGCGGATGAATCAGAATAAGGATCGAAAGATCATTAAGACCTGGTCGAGACGGTCCACCGTCATTCCGGATATGATCGGACATACGTTCGCGGTTCACAACGGCAAGAAGTTCATTCCTGTCTTTGTGACGGAAAATATGGTCGGGCACAAGTTGGGAGAGTTTGCTCCGACCAGGTTCTTTAAGGGGCATGGGCACGCCAGGACAGAGAAGTCAGTTGCCCTTAAGTAGAGGATAGGTTCAGGTCTCGGTACACTCGATTGGATGGGACGGTTATGGCTGAAGCGCAAGCAGTTCTTCGATTTGTACGTGTCTCTCCGAGGAAAGCCCGCCCGGTGGTCGATTTGATCCGTGGGCAGCAAGTTCCCATGGCCTTGGCCCTGCTCAGGAATTTGCCGCGCCAGGCGTCAAAGGTCGTCGAAAAGATTTTGCGGTCCGCCGTAGCCAATGCGGAGCAAAAGGAGATGGGTGACAGTGAATCGATGGTGGTGTCGAAGGCATTCGTCGATTGTGGACCGACGTTGAAACGCTTTCGATCTCGATCACAAGGGCGTGCGAATGCGATTCAAAAGCGTATGAGCCACATCACCGTCGTCGTGTCGGCTGCAAGCGTGAAGGAAAAGAAGTAGATAAGGGCGGTTAACGGAACAGATTCATTTCCTGTCTGAGTGAGGCGCAAGAAGTTATGGGGCATAAGACACATCCAATCGGGTACCGGTTAGGATACAACGTTACTTGGTCCTCTCGGTGGTATGCCAGCAAGGATTACGCGAAGTTGCTCCATCAAGATATCAGGATTCGCAAGATGGTTAAGCAGCGTCTCTTTCATGCCGGTGTAGCCAAGGTGGAAATCGAGCGGTCTGGAGATCAGACGCGTGTGATTATTCATACCGCGCGACCCGGTATCATCATCGGTCGTAAGGGGGCTGAGGTCGATAAGCTCAAGGCGGAGTTGGAGAAGAGCTACTCCGGCCAGGTCTACATTACGGTGAAGGAAATCAAGAAGCCGGAACTGGATGCCCAGTTGGTATGTGAAAACGTCGCCACTCAGTTGGAAAAACGAGTGGCATTCCGTCGTGCCATGAAGCGAAGCGTGCAGTCTGCACTTCGTCTTGGAGCCCAAGGTATCAAGATTATGGTGGGGGGCCGTCTTGGCGGGGCGGAGATCGCGCGTTCAGAGTGGTACCGCGAAGGCCGTGTGCCTCTCCATACGCTCCGGGCAGATATCGATTACGGGTTTGCCGAAGCCCACACGACGATGGGGCAGATCGGGATCAAGACCTGGATCTATAAAGGGGAAGTTCTTCCATTGCAGCCCCTTAATAAAGAATCAGCATTTGACCGTAGACTTGGGTAATCGAAGAGGATATCGTGTTAGCACCAAAGAAAGTTAAGTTCCGTAAAATGATGAAGGGGCGTATGACCGGCAAGGCCTATCGTGGCAGCCAGATTACCCTCGGAGAGTTTGGGTTAAAGGCGCTCGAGCCTGGGTGGATCACCAGCCGGCAGATCGAGGCCGCGCGCATTGCGATCACCCGGTGTGTGAAACGCGGTGGCCAGGTGTGGACGAGAATTTTCCCCGATAAGCCGATTACCAAGAAGCCGGCTGAGACTCGAATGGGTAAGGGGAAGGGCAACCCGGAGTACTGGGTTGCCGTCGTCAAGCCTGGCCGTATTCTCTATGAGATGGATGGTGTGACGCCTGATGTCGCCAAAGAGGCGTTCCGCTTGGCTTCGCATAAGTTGCCCATTGCCACTAAGTGTGTCATTCGCGGCGAGTTTTAGCATCGGTTGAACTGGACACGAGGGTAAGGGGAGCGGATTCATGGACTTGAAGGAATTACGGCAACTCACGGGGCCGGAGTTAGACGAGAAGATGCGGCAGCTCACGCAGGAACTTTTCAATCTTCGTTTTCAGCTGGGAACTGGGCGGCTTGGAAAACCCTATGCAGGTTCGAAAGACGAAGCGATCCATTGCCAGGGTGAAGACGCTTCAGCGCGAGCTCACGCAGGCCGATCCAATCTCTACCACGGCGAAAGGGGCTTGAGGATGGGAGCGTCAGCAAATAAACGGCGTGAATGGGTTGGGCGTGTGGTCAGTAATAAGATGAATAAGACCGTGGTCGTCGAGATTGAGCGTTCGGTTATTCACCCGCTCTATCGGAAGGTGCTGCGACGGGTAACAAAATTCAAGGCCCATGACGAGGACAATGCCTGCAAGATCGGTGACCGTGTGCGCATGGTTGAGACGAGGCCGATCAGTAAAGATAAGCATATGCGGGTTATCGAGGTCGTGGAAAAGGGACGGGGTGAGTAGGTCAAGGTCGTGCGAAGGGTAGAGGAAACACCGGGACTATGATTCAAAGCTATACATACATGGACGTGGCCGATAACTCCGGTGCCAAGCAGGCCATGTGTTTTCATGTGCTTGGTGGAACCAGGCGTCGGTATGCTTCTCTCGGAGACATTGTCGTCGTGGCTGTCAAGGAGGCCATTCCTGCGGCAACGGTCAAGAAAGGTGATGTGAGCCGTGCCGTGGTTGTGAGGACGACCAAGGAAGTGCGTCGAGAGGATGGTTCCTACATCAAGTTTGATCGGAATGCCTGTGTATTGATCAATAAGGATGGTGATCCCGTTGGGACTCGTATCTTTGGGCCGATCGCACGCGAGCTGCGCTGGAAGAAGTTCATGAAGATTATTTCCTTAGCTCCGGAAGTGCTGTAGCGAGGGTGGAGACGGCAGGATGAATAAGCAGGCGTTGAAGAAGAATCGGATTCGTAAGGGCGATGTGGTGGTCGTGATCGCCGGGCGTGATCGCGGCAAGTCCGGGAAAGTGCTTTCGGTGGATCCCGGAGCGGGAAAGGTTGTGGTCGAGAAATTGAACATGATCAAGCGCCACACCAAGCCGAATCAGAAGGTGAAGCAAGGCGGCATTCTCGAACGGGAAGCGCCTTTTGCTGTCTCAAATGTGATGTATCTGTGTCCTGTGACACACAAGCCGACCCGGCTTGGCGTGCGTACGCTCGATGATGGCCGACGGGTGCGGTTCAGTAAAAAATCGAACGACTCAGTCGAGTAGGAGTGAGGACGCCGGATGGCGAAGGTTGAATCAGGAAAAGGCAGTAAGACGTCGGAGCGGCGGCCACCCAAGAAGAAAGAAGGGTCGTCGGCACCGCAGGCGATGGACGAGGGCAGTGAAGAGTCCAAATTCAATCCACGGATGCGTGAGACCTACTTGCAGAAAGTTGTGCCCGCACTCATGAAAGAGTTCGGCTACAAAAATATCATGCAGGTTCCGAAGCTTGAGCGAATTGTGCTGAACGTGGGAATGGGCGAAGCCATCCAAAACGTGAAGCTGCTGGAGAGCGCCGCTGGTGAATTAGGTGCGATTACTGGCCAGAAGCCTCTGATTACAAAGGCGAAGAAGGCTATCGCCTCCTTCAAGCTGCGCCAAGGAATGCCGATTGGCACAAAGGTCACGTTGCGTAGTCGCAGGATGTGGGAGTTCTTCGATCGTCTCGTAACGTTGTCGTTGCCACGGATTCGAGACTTTCGAGGTGTCTCGCCAAAGTCGTTTGATGGCCGAGGCAACTACACGCTTGGGCTCAAAGAACAGCTCATTTTCCCCGAGATTAAGTACGACGAGGTCGCATCAATCCATGGAATGGATATTACGATTGTCACGACCGCCAGGACCAACGATGAGGGCCGGGCGCTGTTGAAGCATTTAGGAATGCCATTCAGGACGTAATGTCAAGCGAAGGAGTTGCAGGTGTCGAGATTAGCGCTCAGAAATAAATCGGCCGTCAAGGCGAAGTTTCCGGTCAGAGACTATCACCGGTGTGAGATCTGCGGGCGTGTGCGGGGATTTTTGCGCCGGTTTCGCATGTGCAGAATTTGCTTTCGGTTGCTGAGCCTGAAGGGTGAGATCCCGGGGGTTCGGAAGTCAAGCTGGTAGGTTATCCACCTTCCGCGTCATCGGGCGGTTGATCCGCATCTGGTTACGCGTAGAATGTCGGTGAAAGGGTTGGCATGGTTACAGATCCCATTAGTGACCTTTTGGTGCGATTGCAAAACGGGTTTCGCCGACGTCACGATATCGTGAGCGTTCCAGCCTCCCGTCTCAAACGCGAGGTTCTTCGGATTCTCCAGAACGAAGGATATATTCAGGGCGTTCAGGCGGACGTCGCGGATGGACATCCTGTGCTGAAAGTGCAGTTACGGTATGTAGCCGAAGGGCAACCCATGGTCACCGGTATGCAGCGGGTGAGCAAGCCAGGCCGCCGTGTGTATGTAGGGATCAAAGACATCCCGCGAGTCAAGAATGGCATTGGCGTGGCGATTTTGTCCACCTCGAAGGGGTTGATGACGGATCAGGATTCTCGCCGCGCTGGACTGGGCGGAGAAGTGCTGTGCTCGGTATGGTAGTGGGAAGAGCGAAGCAGATTATCATTGCGGCGGCTGACTAGAGGAACGAGGCATAATAGATGTCGCGCATAGGAAAGAAACCAATCCAGATTCCAGCAGGAGTGGATGTGAAAGTCGCCGGGCCTATCGTGTCCGTGAAGGGCCCGCTTGGGAAGATCGATTGGTCGTTGTCTACAGGCCTGGGGGTCTCGATCGCGGGCGGACAGCTCGTGGTGAGCCGGTCAAATGACGATCGGCAAGTCCGTGCCATGCACGGGTTGACTCGCGCAGAGCTGAGTAACATTGTTCAGGGTGTGACCAAGGGCTACGAACGTAACTTAGAAATCACCGGGGTTGGGTATAAGGTCGCCGTGCAGGGTCGAACGATGAGCTTCAGTTTGGGCTATATCAACCCAGTCACCTATCCGATTCCGGTTGGAATCGACGTGAAGGTGGACAAGCAAACGCTGATCAATGTGAAGGGGGCTGACAAGCGATTAGTCGGTCAGGTTGCGGCGAACTTGCGAGCAATCAAACCCCCTGACGTCTATAAGCAAAAGGGCGTTCGCTATGTAGGGGAAGTATTGCGTAAGAAAGCCGGAAAGACAGGGAAGTAAGGTGACTCATGAATACTGCAGATAAAGCCAGTCAGTTAATCAGGCGGAAACAGCGGGTGCGAAAGCGAGTGTTTGGAACGGCCGAGCGTCCACGTCTCAACGTGTTTCGCAGCCGCTCTCATATCTATGCCCAGATTGTTGACGATCTCAAAGGGGCCACGTTGGCTGCCGCATCTTCTCTGGATAAGTCTCTACGCGCGTCGGTGAAATCCACTGGCAGCATCGATGGCGCGAAGGCTGTTGGAAAGTTGTTAGCCGAACGGGCTAAGGCCGCCAAGGTACAGGCTGTGGTGTTCGATCGCGGTGGCCGAATGTACCACGGACGAGTCAAGGCATTGGCTGAGGCATCACGCGAAGGCGGTCTGCAGTTCTAGGTCGTGTCTCGCTTCCGTCAAGTGCGCGAGCGAGAAGAACAAAGAGGAGAGATGTTAGGTGCGAGTTAATCCAGATGAATTAAGCCTGAAAGACAAGGTTGTTTTTATCAACCGAGTGGCGAAAGTCGTGAAGGGCGGAAAGCGGTTCAACTTTTGCGCGCTGGTTGTCGTGGGGGATGGACAGGGATGGGTCGGTATCGGGAAAGGGAAAGCTGCCGAAGTTCCTGTAGCGATCTCGAAGGCGGTTGAACAGGCCAAGAAAAACCTGGTGCATGTTGCCCTCACGTCTGGGACAATTGCACACGAGGTACATGGGTTGTTCGGAGCCGAGCATGTCCTTCTGAAGCCCGCAAAGAAAGGGGCAGGAATTATTGCCGGGGGTGCCGTCCGGGCGGTGGTCGAGGTCGCCGGCGTCCATAACGTCATTGCGAAGACGCTGGGCCGTGGAAATCCCTTTAATACGGTTCGCGCCACGCTGAACGGTCTCTGTCAGCTCCGCAACGCTGAAGACGTTCTCAAAATGCGCCGTAATGTGGTGGGCGACGCACAGAATAGGGTGAGTGCCTAATGCCAACAGCGAAGATCGCCACGGTTGCCCCAAAGGGGTTCGTTATTACCTTGCGACGAAGTCCGATTGGTACACCGCAAAAACATCGACTTGTTTTGAGTGGCCTGGGTTTGAGGAAGATCAGACAGCGGTGACTCGTCCCAATACTCCGCAAGTCAGAGGGATGATTGGCAAAGTTGGATATCTTTTGGAAGTGCAGCCACAATGAACTTACATGAGCTCGGTCCCGCAAAAGGGTCTAGAAAACGACGAAAGCGTATCGGACGTGGTCCAGGCTCTGGCCACGGAAAAACATCGGGAAAGGGCCATAAGGGCTTGTTAGCCAGATCAGGTGGTCGGAGTCGGCAGGCAGGCGGGTTTGAAGGCGGCCAGATGTCCCTGATCCGTCGAGTGCCGAAGCATGGCTTTACGAACGTATTTCGTAAGGAGTATTCGATTGTCAACTTGAAAAGCTTGGGTGAGATGATCGTGTCCGGCACCATCACGCCGCAGGTCCTAGTCGATGCCGGTTTGGTGAAGCGCAAGTCGTTGCCGGTCAAGATTCTTGGAAACGGAGACCTCACGAAGGCGATTGTGGTGCAGGCACACAAGTTCAGTAAGTCCGCAGAGGCAAAGATTCAAGCAGCTGGAGGGAGAGTCGAGGTCATCCCCGGTGTTTGAGAGACTCCTGACCAGTTTTCAGAATATCTTAAAGATCCCTGAGCTGCGTACCCGCATCCTCTTTACTATGGGGATGTTGGTGGTGTATCGGATCGGGGCGCATATTCCCACGCCCGGGATCAACGGCGAAGCCCTCTCGGAGTTTCTGCAAAAGGAAGGCGGCGCACTGCTCGGGTTTTTGGATATTTTTTCAGGCGGGTCGCTCTCGCGGTTGACGATCTTAGCGCTGGGCATTATGCCCTATATCAGCGCGTCGATCATTCTTCAGCTACTGACCGTGGTTGTCCCGCACCTCACGAAGCTGGCCAAAGAGGGCGAGCGCGGGCGAAAAAAGATTATTCAGTATACGCGGTTTGGGACAATCGGTATTGCGATTATTCAAGGATTCGGGATCGCCGTAGGTCTCGAGCAAATGAATAACGGCGCATTCGTGATGAGCGGTGGGTGGGGATTCCGTCTGATGACGGTCATCACCTTGACAGCCGGTACTGGTTTTCTGATGTGGCTCGGTGAACAGATTACCGAGCGAGGCATCGGGAACGGCATTTCCTTGATTATTTTTGCGGGGATCGTCGCGCGCTTGCCTTCCGCTGTGGCCCAGACCTTTGATTTATACAAGATCGGGCAACTCAGCATTATCTTGCTGGTCGCCCTTGCGGTGCTGATGGTTGTGGTGGTGGCAGCCATTGTCTTTCTGGAAAGCGGACGACGGAAAGTGCCGGTTCAGTACGCAAAGCGGGTCATCGGACGCAGAGTGTTTGGCGGGCAGAGCACGCATATTCCATTGAAGATCAATACCGCGGGGGTGATTCCGCCTATTTTCGCATCGTCGATTATCGCATTTCCTGCGACGATTGCCGGGTTTTTTGAGACGCCTTGGGTGAAGGATATCGGTGCTCAACTCGCGCCTGGTTCGGTGTTGTATACGCTGATGTACGTCGGCCTCATTCTGTTTTTCTGTTTCTTTTATACCGCTGTGGTCTTGAACCCGGTGGACATGGCAGACAATATGAAGAAGTACGGTGGATTCATTCCCGGGATTCGCCCAGGAACACGCACTTCTGACTACATCTATAAGGTGCTCACGCGAATTACGTTTGCCGGATCGATCTATCTCGCGATCGTCTGTGTGATCCCGGAATTATTGATCTATAAACTAATGTGCCGTTCTATTTCGGTGGCACCTCGCTGCTGATCGTGATCGGTGTTGGACTCGATACGGCCCAGCAGATTGAGTCCCACATGTTGATGCGAAATTATGAAGGGTTTCTCGGTAAGGGTATGGCCCCACTCCGTGGACGGAGTGGGTGAGGAGAATCCATGCGGGTGGTGTTTCTCGGCGCACCAGGTGTAGGTAAGGGAACTCAGGCTGACCGTATCGCGGCACAGTATCAGGTGGCGAAGATTTCGACCGGCGATCTTCTCCGCGAGGCGGTTCGCAACCGGACCACGCTGGGTCTCGAGGCGAAGAGTTACATGGATCAGGGGAGCTTGGTTCCTGATGCCGTGGTGATTGGGCTGGTGAGAGAGAAGTTAGCTGACCCCAGCTGTGCGAATGGATTCGTTCTGGATGGGTTTCCCAGGACTGTTCCGCAGGCAGAAGCATTGGGAACGGTGTTAGCCTCCAAAGGGATTGCGCTGGACCGGGTCGTGAATTTTCAGGTTTCGCGTGAGGATGTCGTGAGGCGTTTGAGCGGGCGCCGAAGTTGCCCGAAGTGCCAAGCGACGTTCCATGTAGATTTTGCGCCGCCCAAGGTGGATGAGATTTGCGATCGATGCGGAGAGCCGCTCGTGCAGCGCAGCGATGACCGCCGCGATGCGATCGAGATGCGATTGAAAGTATATGACGAGCAGACGGCTCCGCTTGTCCGGTATTACGATGAGCGGCGGTTATTGTTTCCGATGGATGCATCGGGCGCAGTGGATGACGTCTTTCGGCATCTCTCGCAGGAGCTGGCACCGTACCGGGCGACATGATCATTCTCAAGACGCCGGATGAGATTGTGGTGATGGCCCAGGCGTCAAGAGTGGTGGCAGAGACACTACAGATATTGCAGAAAGCCGTCCGGCCAGGTATTACGACCGATGAACTGGACCGCTTAGCAGAGGAAGAGATTCTGTCCCGTGGAGCGAGGCCGGCGTTTAAGGGGTATCGGAATTACCCAAAGACGCTCTGTGCCTCGGTGAATGACCAGGTCGTTCACGGGATTCCCTCCAAGCGAGTGCTGAAGGAGGGGGATATCATCGGGCTCGACCTGGGGGCGATCGTCGGCGGGTTTTACGGGGATTCGGCGGTTACGGTTGCGGTGGGGCAGACTGATCGAACGAAATGCCCGCTTGGTTCAAGTGACTGAAGAGGCGATGTATCTTGGAATCAAGCAAGCGGTGGTGGGTCACCGGCTGTCTGACATTTCGCATGCGGTTCAGCGGCATGTAGAGTCTGCAGGTTACTCGGTCGTGACGGAGTTCGTCGGCCATGGGATTGGCCGGCAGTTGCATGAAGAGCCGCAGGTGCCGAATTATGGGAAGCCTGGGCAGGGACCACGGCTGCAGGCTGGAATGGTTCTTGCGATCGAACCGATGGTCAATATGGGTGGCGCAGCAGTCAAGATTCTTGAGGATCGATGGACGGCGGTAACGGTAGACGGGAGTTTTTCGGCGCATTTTGAACATACGATTGTGATTGAGCCGAGTGGACCGCCGCATATTTTGAGTCAGCTCTAAGGACCTGTGGACGCAGTCATGCAGTTCGGGGAGAAGGGATAGCTGTACGTGCCGAAAGAAGATGTAATTGAAATACAAGGCACGGTGAACGAAACGTTACCGAATGCGATGTTTCGTGTGTCGCTGGACAATGGCCATAAAATTCTTGCACATATTTCCGGGAAAATGCGCATGCACTTTATTCGTATTCTTCCAGGCGATAAGGTGACTGTGGAGCTGTCGCCGTACGATCTGACACGTGGGCGGATCACCTATCGGTTTAAGTAGGAGCGCGAACTGGATATGAAAGTGAGATCATCAGTCAAGCCGATCTGTGCAAAATGTAAGGTGGTTCGGCGCAAGGGCGTGGTGCGAATTCTCTGCGAGAATCCGCGCCACAAGCAGCGCCAGGGGTGAAGATGGTCGCAGGACGACCTGATCGGTCTCCTGCTCGCGCAGCGCGCGGCCTCAGAAGAGCCTCGTCGCTGGACGCGCGCACTAGAGCCCACATCAGGTCATCCTGCGATGAACGATGAGGAAGAGGGTAGGAGGAACTATGGCTCGTATTTCTGGAGTAGATTTGCCAAGGGAGAAGCGGGCGGACATCGGCCTGACCTACGTCTATGGGATTGGGCGGGCATCTGCACTCTCTATCTTGAGCAAGGCCGGGATTGACGGAGCAATTCGTGTCAAGGACTTGAGCGAAGAGCATATCGTCAAGATTCGAGAAATTATTCAGGAGGGCTATCAGGTCGAAGGCGATCTGAGAAAGACCTTCTCGATGAACATCAAGCGATTAATCGATAGTGGCACATACCGTGGCCTGCGCCATCGGAAAGGGTTGCCGGTCCGCGGCCAACGGACCAAGACGAATGCGCGGACGAGAAAAGGCCGTCGCTCCGGTGTGGGAAGCAAACCGAAACCGCCAGCGCGTTCGGCATAGTGCATGGCTGTTACTTGAGTAGGGAGCCTGTATGAGTATTAAAAAAGGGAAGAAGAAAGAGCGCCGGATCGTGCAGAGCGGAGTGGCCCATGTCCAGGCCTCCTTCAATAACACGATCGTCACCATCACCGACATGAGCGGTAACACGATCGTGTGGGCAAGCTCAGGGAACCAGGGATTCAAGGGCTCTCGCAAGAGCACACCTTTTGCCGCTCAGCGGGCCGGCGAGTCTGCGGCGCGGAAGGCGATGGAGAGCGGAATGCGCACAGTGGATGTCTATGTGAATGGGCCTGGATCCGGTCGTGAGTCGGCGATCCGATCTCTTCAGGCAGCTGGATTACGGATCCATATGATTCGTGATGTGACCCCGATTCCACACAATGGATGCCGTCCACCTAAGCGGCGGCGCGTCTAGTGACGTAGGTCAGGAGAGTCGAATACACGAGATATTGTTGGGCGCACCAGCGTGGTGATGTCCGGTAACGGAGGTAGAGCAGTGGCAAAGTATCGTGGCCCCGTCTGTCGGTTGTGTCGTCGAGAGGGTGAGAAATTGTTCCTGAAAGGCTCGCGCTGTATGACAGAGAAATGCGCCATCGAGCGACGGAGCTATCCTCCTGGACAACACGGGCAAAAGCGCCCTAGGAACTCAGAGTACAGCACGCAGCTCAGAGAAAAGCAGAAGCTGCGTAGAATTTATGGCCTGATGGAGTGCCAGTTCCGTGGCGTGTTTGAGCGAGCGGAACGCCAGTCTGGTATTACCGGCGAAGTGCTCTTACGGTTGCTGGAATGCCGGTTGGACAATGTGGCGTACCGACTAGGTTTCGGCGCCTCGCGAAAAGAAGCCAGACAGCTGGTGAGCCATGGACATCTGACCATGAACGGTCGGAAGATCAATGTGCCTGGTGCGCAGGTCAAGGCGGGCGACATCATCAGCGTTCGGGAACGAAGTCGCACGTTGATCTCGATCCAGGCCGCCTTAGAGTCGGTTGATGGGCGAGGCATTCCAGAGTGGTTGGAGCTGGACAAGACGGCATTTAAAGGCATGGTCCGGGCGTTGCCGTCGAAAGACCAGATTTCGCTGCCGGTCAACGAGCAGATGGTAGTGGAGTTGTATTCCAGGTAGGTGCGGAACTGGGAAGGGGGTCGGTCTTTGCGGCGAGCAGGTGCCGTTCAGGGGCTGGCTACTCGATGAGATGAAGGGGGAGTCATGATTAAAGCAATGAAAGACTTTCAGATCCCGATGCGGGTGGAAGTCGACAAAGATACGCATAACCAAACGTTCGGCAGATTTACGACGGAGGCCTATGAACGTGGGTTTGGGACGACGGTCGGCAATGCGTTACGGCGTGTGCTGTTATCGTCGCTAACGGGCGCGGCAGTGACCACCGTGAAGATCGAAGGGGTCCTGCACGAGTTCTCCACGATTCCTGGCATTACGGAAGATGTGACTTCCATTATTTTGAACGTCAAAGGGCTGCGGCTTGCCGTACATACCGATAAGCCGAAGACGCTTCGTCTCAAGAAGAAGGGGCCAGGTGAAGCGAAGGGGTCCGACATTATTCATGATGCGGACGTGACCATCTTGACCCCGAATCTCCATATTGCGACGTTAGACAAGGATGCCTCGTTCGATATGGAAATGACGGTGAAGCATGGGCGGGGCTATGTGCCTGCCGAGCGAAATAAGGAAGAGGGGCTGCCGATTGGTGTGATCGCGATCGATTCGGTGTTTTCACCCATCAAGCGCGTGAACTTTCATGTGGAGAATGCTCGCGTCGGTCGCATGACAGACTATGATAAATTGACCTTGGAAATCTGGACGGATGGGACTATCTCGCCTCGAGATGCCTTGTCCACGGCGGCCAGCATTATGCGTGATCACATCGATATCTTTATCAATCCCGATGAGCGGGTCGAAGGGCGTGCCGATCTTGGGAGCGATGAGGCGCAACGTGAGGTCAATAAGCATCTGTTCCGTAGCGTGAACGAGTTGGAGTTGTCGGTTCGTGCTGCAAACTGCTTGAAGAACGCGAACATCAAGACTATCGCCGACTTAGTTCAGAAGACCGAAGGAGAGATGCTGAGGACGAAGAATTTCGGCAAGAAATCGCTCAACGAAATTAAGGAAATCTTGACAGAGATGGGTCTGGGGCTCGGTGTGAAGCTGGATGCAGTGCAACAGATCAGCGGTAGTCCGAAGAGCGAGTAACGAAACAAGAGGGAACCCGTGCGTCATAGAAAAAATGGCAGACAGCTCGGACGACAGACCAAACATCGATGGGCGCTGTTCCGAAGTCTTGTGACTTCGCTGCTCGAACATGAGCGCATCGAGACGACTGAGGCCAAGGCGAAAGAAATTCGAGGGTTCACGGACCGGATGATTACGCTTGGCAAGGAGGGGACATTGCCGGCTCGGCGGCAAGCTCTTGCATTTATTCGCAGCAAGGATGTCGTCTCAAAATTATTCAGCGACGTCGCAGTTCGATTTAAAGACCGTCCCGGTGGCTATACGAGGATGGTGAAGACGAGGCGGCGGATCGGCGATGCAGCGAAGCTTGTCGCGATCGAACTTGTCACGCGGCCGGATGCTGCGTCCGTAAAGAAACAAATTCCGACTGCATCAGTTCCCGCGAGTCCCCCTGCCGGTTAGGTCTCCTGTCCTCGAGATCTATTCGCGCCTGCGATGCCGCGTTGGTGTTTCACAATTTTCCCATCTCGTTCACGAAGATCTTCCACCATGCCCCGCCCGGAAGGGCGGGGTTCTTTACTCCACCTCTACCGACAAGACCATGCCGGGGTTCTGGCAAAAGTTTACTTGGCATTGAGCACATGCTACTATCGTGCCAGTCTTCTTCGTGCTGTTCAATAGGAAACATGGACAAAGTGTGGCAACGATGGGTACGAGGAGGTTTGTTAGCGCTCAGTGCGGTATTGGCCTGTTTCCTCGTATACCTGCTCGTGACCAATTCGACAATGGTTCCCACCCCGACGGCGGCGGCTCCCGGCTCCATGGACTCAGCTGATGCGACGATCTCCCAGTTTACGTTCACCCAAACAAATGGTGATACGGTTCAATGGCAGGTGCAGGCGCAAGAGGCTCGGCTCTTTGAACGGGACAAGACGGGCGATGCTCCAAGTCGTCGCAGTCACACTATTCGGCCAGCAGCGGAAAAGAATTGACGGTGACCGGAGACGAAGGGACATTGAATACGGAGACGAAGAACTTTATGCTCGCGAACCGATCAGAGCCCCTCGTGATTCACACCGAGAGCGGGTACGTGATCTATACCAACCATCTGGCTTGGACTGATCAGACGAGAGAGATACGCACGCAAGATCCTGTTCGTATCGTTGGGCATGGGTTAGAGGTGACGGGGCGTGGGTTGTTGGGACATTTGGACACGTGAAGAATTTGAAGTACTTGAGGACGTACATGTGGATTTGGCTCCTACTTCTTAATGTGTTTCCGCTTGGGATGGCGTCATTGAGCGAATCAGCTGAGGCAGCTATTTCCAAAGGCGGTGCTGATCAAGCGGTAAGCACGACCATTACGTCCAAGAAGATGACTGTAAAGAATCAGGATAACCAAGCGGTCTTTGAGGGGGCGGTTGTGCTGACCCGTGGGGCGTTGGTTGTCTATTCCGATCGCATGGTGGTCATGTTTCGCGCGCAAGACGCTTCCGCGAGTGATGACCAGAAGGGGCGTGGGGCCGTCAAAGGCGCCGTACCTTCGAAAGGGCCTGATGCCGTGCCGGGTGTGTCGAATCGTTCGGTCAACCAGATTGAGGCGACAGGACGAGTGAAAATCGAGAAGGATTCAGGGAGTGCGACCTGCGAGAAAGCCATCTACTACCATGATGGGGACAAGATCGTTCTGACTGGTGATCCGGTGGCCTGGGACAAGGGAACACGAGTCAGCGGTAAACAAATCACGATGTTTTTGGCAGAGGATCGGAGTGTGGTGGAAGGAGGCTCGCATGTCCGGATCGAGCCGGATGGGAAAGTGACCAAGTGATCGAGACGGTCGAGGGAAATAAGCCGCAAAGTGGCTCCCCGGTGAACAATGCCAACGGCATCTGTTTACGTGCAACGGGATTGGTGAAAAGTTTTCGCACACGCAAGGTCGTGAAAGGCGTCTCGATTGAAGTCCGCGCCGGTGAAGTCGTGGGCTTGCTGGGACCCAATGGGGCTGGGAAGACCACCATTTTCGACATGATCGTCGGTCTGTGCCAGCCTGATGAAGGGGCGATCTCGCTCGGGGAAGAGGTGATCACGGATCTGCCAATGTACAAACGCGCGCGGAAAGGAATTGGGTATCTTCCGCAAGAATCGTCTGTGTTTCGACGCTTGTCGGTTGAAGACAATATTCTGGCAATTCTTGAGATGCTCGACTACTCTCGGTCAGAGCGTCGTGACCGGGTCGATGCCCTTCTCAAAGAACTGGATCTCTCCCATATTCGAACGAGCATGGCCTATGCGTTGTCGGGTGGGGAACGCCGGCGGCTGGAAATTACTAGGGCGCTTGCTACGAGCCCGTCTTTCATGTTGCTCGACGAACCCTTTGCAGGGATCGACCCAATTGCCGTTGCCGACATCCAACAAATTATCAGCCGATTGAAAGAAAAAGAGATCGGAATTTTGATCACCGATCACAATGTCCAGGAGACGCTATCCATTACGGATCGGGCCTACATCATCAACGAAGGGTTGATTCTTGAGGCCGGGTCTCCCGAATTCATCGTCAAGAGTGAGACGGCGCGCGCCGTCTACCTAGGAGAACGGTTCAAGCTATGACACGTAAGGGTGTGTGCGCATGAAGCTCAGGCTGGACCTTCGACTGAGTCAAAAGCTGATCATGACTCCACAATTGCAGCAGGCGATTAAGCTGCTGCAATTGTCGCGACTCGAACTCCAGCAGAGCCTCACTCAACATTTGATGGAAAACCCACTCCTGGATGAGCTCCCGACTGAGGCGGAGGACAGCGAGGCCGAAAGCGCAGAGGAAAAGGCGGAAGATGCGGCGGCATCGGCGGACAGTGAGTCATCGAATGCGGAGGAGTCGACTCCGGAAGAACGGGATACGCCAGATGAGGCCTCAGCGGCTGGTTGGGAAGAGTACTTTGGTAGCGATCGCCGGATAGGCGGGTCCGAGTCTCGGTCGTCCTCGCAGGACGAGTTTCCATCCTATGAACAAACCATGGCGAAAGCCACGTCCTTGGAAGACCATCTCCTCTGGCAGCTGTCGTTTTCTGGTTTATCGGATCGTGAAAAAGAGATTGGGAGGTTGATCATCGGTAACCTTGACGATGATGGGTACCTGCGCATGTCTCTCGCAGAGATGGTTGGAGGAACTGACTTCCCCGAGGTGGAAGCGGAGTCAGTCCTGAAGGATATTCAGAGCTTTGATCCGACTGGTGTGGCGGCACGAGACCTTGCAGAATGCCTACTCTTACAAATCGGACATTTGGGGAAGAGTCCCATGGGATCATTAGGGGCTCGGCCTGGCGCCTTGAAGGGATCGATTGTTGAAGCCATCGTTCAGCACCATCTCAAAGATTTGGAGAAAAAACAGTACGCGAGGATCGCGAAAGCTTTAGACGTCACGGTAGAAGAGGTTTTCCAGGCGACAAAAGTCATCGAAGTGCTTGAGCCGAAGCCCGGGCGACCGTTTACGAACACCCAGAACTATGCGATTGTCCCTGACGTGTTTGTTGTCAAGAATGAAGGGGAGTGGGTGGTACTACTGAACGACGATGGATTGCCTCGTATGAGGATCAGCCCGTACTATAAGCATATGATGGGGGCAGGAGAGAGTGGGTCGGCGGAGACAAAGGCCTATCTGGATGAAAAGCTGCGGGCTGCGCAATGGGTGATTCGCAGTATCGAGCAGCGGAATAAGACGATTGTAAAGGTGGTGTCGAGTATCGTGAAGTTCCAGGAACAGTTCTTTGAAAAAGGCGTACAGCATCTAAAGCCGTTGGTGCTTAAGCAGGTGGCTGAGGATATTGGGATGCATGAGTCGACAATCAGTCGTGTGACGGCGAACAAGTATATGTATTGCCCACAAGGGATGCTGGAGCTGAAATTCTTCTTCAACGCCGGTCTGCAGCGAGCGGACCAGCCTTCCGATATGATGTCGTCCGTGACGGTGAGAGAGATGATTCGAAAAATGGTGGCGGAGGAAGACGCGAGCCACCCCCTCAAAGATGAAGAGATCGCCGCAAGGCTGCTCACGCAGCAGGTTGTGATTGCGCGACGGACGGTGGCCAAGTATCGGGCGGAAGAACATATTCCCTCCGCCACTCAGCGTAAGCGGTTTTTTTAACAGGGTACTTTATAGGTCCGCCAGCTCCACAGTCTGTGGGGCGTGAAGCGCGAGACATGCGAGAATGGCGCGGCAAGAAGTTCAATGTTCAGGATCCGAAGTTCGGGAAATCTCGAACTGTCTAACCTTGATTTGTCGTCCGGCTCGCCTGCCCTGCGTGTCTCGCTCCATTGTCCTGCGCACGGTTCTTTTCTTGTACTAGATGTGTGAGCCATTGAATTTCCACCGAGTCACAATAGGTATTCCGCAGCCTGTAAGACCTGTCCTGTCCAGCTGCGCTCGTCGTTGCCTCCTGTTCTGTTGCCTCCCATGGTGTTGTGGATACTCAGAACCAACAAGCATAGTCGAATGGCAGAGGGGCTGAGGTTATTCAGCGTGAAAGGATGAATGTTTATGAAAATTACAGGACGACACCTCGTTATCACGCCGGCGCTCAGACAACATATTGAAAGTCGGTTTGAGCGGCTCGTGCGATATGAAGTGAAGCTGAGCCACCTGGAAGTGATCCTGGGTGTAAGCAAGCTTCAGCATAGTGCGGAGGTCGTCTGTACGATGCAAGGGCGACGGATTCAGGCAAAGGCTTCGACGCAGGAAATGTACGCGACGATCGACCAGCTTGTGGATCGCTTGAGTACCCAGATACGAAAACATAAGGAACGCCAGGCTGATCATAAAGAACCGGCGAAGAGATCAGTGCGTAAGATTCATCGCTCGACTCTTCGAAAGACAGAGGAAGAAATTGAAGTCGTTCGTCCAGTCCGGGCGGTTCTGACTTTGGAGGATGCGAAGCGCCGGTTAGACCCTCTGCCTGGTTCGCTGGTGGTATTCACTGCACTGTCTTCGGGAAAATTGCAGATTCTACAGCGTCTGGATCGTGATCGAGTGGTCCTGATTGATCCGTAAGGGGCAGGCAGGCATGGCTGTACTCAAGTTGGTCGTGATCAGCGGTCTTTCTGGCTCAGGGAAATCGCATGCTCTCAAGTGTTTTGAAGATGTCGGGTATTTCTGCATCGACAATCTGCCGCCGGCGCTTCTGCCGACCTTTGTTGAGCTGTGTCATCAGCAGGGGGGGGAGATTAAGAATGTCGCGCTCGGCATCGATGTCAGAGAACGCGTGTTCTTTTCCGATCTCGTGGGGATTCTTGAGCGAGTGAAGGTTCTCGGTCATGCGGTTGAGTTGATATTTTTTGAAGCTCGTGAAGAGGTGATAGTTCGCCGATTCTCAGAGTCCCGGAGGCCTCACCCGCTCCTGCCGCATCTTCCGGTATTGGAGGGAGTACGGTTTGAAAAGGAGCGTCTCGCCGATCTGCGGCGCCACGCCGACCGTATTATTGATACCTCCGATATGACGGTGCATGAGTTGCGAGAGTTGTTGGTCAGGCAGTTCAGGCAGGAAGGCGCGCCTCGCCGGTTGACCATATCGCTGGTGACATTCGGCTATAAGTTCGGCGTGCCGTACGACATCGACCTCCTGTTCGACGTCCGGTTCTTGCGGAACCCGTTCTTCGTTCCTGATCTCAAACCATTGACTGGGGAAGACCCGCGGGTGCGGACCTATGTGCTGGCCGATCCGGACGCTGTTGCGTTCATTGGGCAGCTGGAAGGCCTCTTCAAATTCCTTATTCCTCTCTTCGAACGAGAACGCCGCAGCTATGTGAATGTTGGGATTGGTTGCACCGGCGGACGTCATCGGTCTGTGGCGATTGCCGGCCGGCTCCAAGAAAGCTTTTCAGTGCTTGGATATCAAGTGACCGTCGCTCATCGCGATCTCAATAGGCAAACTCCGCTGAGCCGTTAGGCGCGTCTTCCCACCATCATCGCCCTCGTCCTTGTCTCTATGCCTGTGCACGGAAAGCGATTTGCTTGACAGGTAGAGCATCTGAACTATACTTAGCATGTGCATGAAGCCAGTCCACAGTGTAGACGCATTGTTCAGGCACATGTCGGATGTGGTTTAGGCCCAAACGACTCTTCAGATAAAGGAATATAGAGTGGAGGGCAGGACGCAGGTGAATAGCCAGAAGGGTCTCGCTGCACATTCATTTTTTTCGACGTTGAAGTTTGCGGGGGTATGGTCATGAATGACAGTCTGTGCAAAATTCACATAAATAGTTGTCTTGTGCGAATAGTGATGTACAGTCAGAGGCACGTATGTTGAGTTCATTCAAGAGTCTCGCCGAAACCGATCTGTTATCGATGTTCACCCCGAAGCGGCAGCTCGTCGGGTTGGATATCGGGTCGAGCGGTATCAAGCTTGTCCAGTTGAAGGAAAGCCGAGGGCGGTACATTCTCCAGAAGTTTGGCTTCAAACCACTCGAGCCGGAAGTCATCGTCGATGGCACGGTGATGGATGAGGGACGAGTGGTGTCGGCGATCAAGGAATTATTCGAGGAAACGAAGATCAAGGTGAGAGCAAGTCGCCGTATCGATTTCTGGCCATGCGGTCATCATTAAAAAGATCAGCCTGCCACCGATGCCTGATGAGGAGCTGGAGGGGCAGGTGAGGCTTGGCTGCGGAGCAGTATATCCCCTTTGATATTAATGAGGTGAACATCGACTTCAGTGTGTTGCCCTCTTCCGAGACCGCGGGCGATACACAGGGAGAGATGTCGATCATTCTGGTAGCGGCCAAGAAAGACAAGATTAATGAGCTGACTGAACTCGTCAAGGGGGCGGGGTTGTTTCCGATCGTGATGGATGTGGATGCCTTTGCGATCGAAAACATGCATGCGATCAACTATCCTGTTTCGCAGGAGGATACGACCGCGCTCGTCAATATTGGCGCCAGTGTCATGAATATCAATATTGTTCGAGGCGGCACCTCGCTGTTCACACGTGATATTCCTATCGGGGGGAATCGCTATACGGAAGCCATTCAGCGAGAAATGGGCATGTCTTACGAAGAGGCAGAGGAAACGAAAAAAGGCGAGCGTTCAGCAGGAAGCAATCAGGCCGCGGTGACCACGGTCGTCGACAGTGTCAACGCAGAGGTTGCGTCTGAAATTGCGCGGACCATCGATTATTTCAAGTCAACCATGCCGGATGCGGACGTTCAGCAGGTTCTCTTGTGCGGAGGGGGCGCTCAGGTCAAGGGCCTGCTTCCGCAATTGAGAGACCGAATGCAGGCTGTTGTCGAAGTGGCAAATCCGTTCGGTGAAATCGATACTTCGGGGACCGATTTCGATCAGAATACGTTAGCCGAATTGGCTCCGCTGGCTGCCGTGGGGGTTGGATTGGCCCTTAGATCGGTAGGGGATCGATGATTCGCATTAATTTATTGCCAGGGCCCAAGGGGCATAAGGCGAAGCCTCAGTATGATGTCAGAGCGCAGGCATTGTTGGGTGTGGGGGTGTTGTTCATTACCCTGGCGGGATGCTGGTGGTACTCGGCCTCACTCGATGAAGAGATAAACGCGCGGCAGACCGAAAAACTCGACAAGGAGAAGCAGGTCGCGCAGCTGAAGGAACAAGTGAAGCAGGTTTCCGATTTTGAAATCCGGAAGAAAGTGCTGGAAGACAAAAATCGCATTATTGATGAATTGGAAAAGTCACGTGTCGGCCCTGTCAAGGTGCTCGACCATGTCAGTCAAAGCCTGGAACCGCTGAAGGTGTGGCTAGTGAGAGTCGCGGTCACCGGGAAGGAGATCGATCTTGAGGGTCGTGCGGCGACTAACGACGATGTGGTGGAATTCGTGAACAACCTGCGCCGTACCGACTATTTCTCGAATATCAATCTTCAAGAAAGTCGAGCTGCGGTGGAGAGCCATCTCAATATCTATCAGTTTAAACTTGGTTTCCGTCTCAAAGGGTAAGAATTATGAAGCTGCCTTCTATAAATCTTGACCTATTGCGGTCAATCCCATTGGTTCAGAAGGTGGGGCTTCTTCTGATGGTTCTTGCAGGGATTATCGTGGGCTTCTACTACTATGTAGCCGAGCCAAAGTCTGCGGAGATTGCAGGGCTTCAGGGAGCGATTGGCACGCTCGACAGCGAGATTCAAACGTTGACCATTAAAGTCAAGCATCTCGATGAACTCATTGCCGCCAGTAAGCAACTAGAGATTGAGCTCGCAAAAAAGAAAGAACGGCTGCCGCCTGAAGAGGAGGCAGTCATGTTGCTCAAACAGGTGTCAGACTTGGGGATTCGCCTTGGGCTTGACATTAAGCTGTGGAAACCGAGTCCCAAGAGCGAAGATCCATCGAAACTCTTTGTGCGGATGCCGGTGAATGTAGAGGTTTCCGGTGGCTACCATACCGCAGCCTTGTTTTTCGATCGAATCAACGCGATGCCTCGAATTGTGACCGTGTCCGGCCTCAAGATGGGAGCTCCAAAGTTTGAGAAGGGACGGGTTGTCACACAGACCGTGTTTGACCTTGTCGCCTATGCGGCACCAGAGGAAACCAAGCTGGCCGCGGTGGTTCCGGCGACTCCTCAGAAGAAATAGGGCACAGAGTCTTGGATCTGTGCGAGGCCATGAGCGATGAATGCCATCTGTGAAAACTGGCGGTTGACCATGAAGACAACAAGCATGATTCTGATTGGATGTGCCGGACTGTTTGTCGCAGTTGGCCTGGGCTTTGCTGAGACAGGTATGAGTTCTCATGTCCGGCAAATTAGCCCAATGCGGCAGGATTCCTTAAAAGTGCCTTCTCTCAACGATGTGCCGCGGCACGCACCGTCTCCAGCACTAGCCGCGGCAGCTGGCGATGAGAATGTTCAACCAGTTGCACCCAATTCAATGTTGGAACCAGTGAGCGCACGTTCCTATGACCCTTCTGGGCGGCGCGATCCGTTCGTGCCAGTGTTGCAACAGTTGGGACTTGGACCGATTGACCCCACGTTACCTCCGCTCCAGCGCGTTGGGCTCACGGAGATGAACCTGATCGCTGTGGTATGGGGAGGCCTACGGCAATACGGCTATGGTTCAGACTCCAGATGGAAATGGATATACGGTGCGTCGGGGAACGCGTATCGGTCCCAATAATGGCGTGGTGAGTGCCGTGACGGAGAAAGGTATTGTGGTGCAAGAACGGTTTACAGATGTGTATGGGAGTAAACAGGAGCGGGAGTATGTCAAGCTCCTTCACCCGAAAGAGGGCGCAGAATGACACCTAAGCTGACCACGACAACTACAGCATTTGTTCGCGTGCTCTCGGCGGTGGGAGCGCTCAGTGTGCCGATGGCCATGCCGTCGATGGGGGCGTCAACCGACGTACCTACTGTCGATTCAGGCACGCCCTCGAGCATCGAGGGAGGTCTGGCGCAGACCCTGACTCGCATCAGATGTTCAGCGCGGCACGGACGACATCCGTGTCGTCATCTCGGGGGATGGCAGGCTGGCCCACGAGGTGACACGTCTCGATGAGCGGCGCCTCATGATCGACATTCCAGGCGTGGCTTCCACCATACGCAAGCCAGTCATATCGGTGAATCACCAGATATTGAAGCAAGTGCGTCTGGGTTATCATGCCGATAGAGTACGGGTGGTATTGGATCTTGCCGGTCCGGCTGTCTACTCGGTTGAACCGCAAGGCGCGAATCTTATTGTGACGCTTCGGGAAGGCGCCGGTACGGATATGGGCGCAGATGCAAGACTCGTTCCGTGACGAGGCGGTCAAAACCATCAAGTCAGAGAATCCTATGATGCCGCCGGTTCGGGTGGATGCCACCTCGCAGGTGGCTCAGCGGGCAATGGCCACGGTTCGGCACTCTTCACCTAAATTTCAAGTGCGGCCTGTCCAGATGACCTCCGCGGCAGATGGTGGTGAGATAAGCACGCCAAAGGAAGATTTGGTTGTTGGAGAAACGCGTTATATCGGCCGGCGTATTTCGCTCGATTTCCAGCAGGCCGACATCAGTAATGTGCTGCGCCTCATTGCCGAAGTGAGTGGGTTTAACATGGTTGTCGGTGAAGGGGTCAAGAGCAAGGTCACGATGAAGCTCGTGAGTGTGCCCTGGGATCAGGCGCTCGATATGATTTTGAAGATGAATGGGTTAGGCAAGATCAGGCAGGGCAATATTCTGTGGATCGATTCGCTGGCGAACATTGCTAAACAGCAGACTGAAGCAGCGCAGGCGATAGATGCCAAGGTAAGAGCAGAAGACACTGGTCGAGCGGGTGTTCTATATTAGGAACCTGCAAGCGACAGAACTCATGACGTCTCTTCGGCAGTACTTGAGTCCGAGAGGGTTGATGCAAATGAGCCAGGGGTCCAATGCCTTAATCGTCCGGGATACGGAAACCCAGATGGGGGTGATAAAACAGCTGATTGATGGGCTCGATCTCGAAGTGCCTCAAGTCCAAATCGAAGCGAGGATCGTGCAGGCTGATACGACCTATTCCCGTTCGCTGGGTGTTCAGTGGGGTATCCAGAATTTGAACGATTTTGCAGGTGGTGGGGTGGCGAACTTCAAGTCGGGTGTTACCGGACCATTTGGAGGTCAAACGAGTAATTTTCTGGTCAATCTTCCCGCCACAGTCGGTGGTTTGGTGTCAACTCCTGGTGTCGGGTTCACGATTGGGAAAACGGATGGAGCGTTGTTGGATGTACGGTTGTCGGCAGGTGAGTTGCTTGGTCTGAGTAAAGTCATTGCCTCGCCGAAGGTCACGACCTTGGACAAGCGGGAGGCCAAGATCTCACAGGGGGAATCGATCCCATTCCAGACGACCTCCCTCCAGGGTACTCAGACGACCTTTGTGGATGCGAACCTGGAATTGAATGTGACTCCTCAGATTACCTCGCGAGATCCCAAGGAAGTCGGTAAGCTGATCATGATGAAGGTTCGCGCAACTAGAAACGCAGTCGGTGCACGAAGCAATCCGGCTGGTCCAAGTATCGATCGCCGCGAAGCCAATACCCAGGTCAATATCCGCGATGGCGAGACCATGGTGATCGGCGGGGTCTTTATCGATACCCAGAACAACAACGTGCTTGGTATCCCCTATCTCTCTCGAGTGCCTGTTCTGGGATGGCTCTTCAAGTCGAAGACCGAGAGTGTTGCGAAACAAGAGCTGCTCATCTTCTTGACGCCCAGTATTGTGAAGAGCTAGCGGGATGCTGAAAAGTTCGCGGTTCTCACCCGCCAAAATCAGACGTGCCGGGACGCGCCTTTTCCCATGCAGCGTCCTCACGTCGCTCTCAAAAGATGTGAGAGGTAAGACGTGAAAGATGAAGCGTAGGACTGCCGAGTGCTCTTCATCAGAAACCTTTCAGGTTGACGATTCACGTCTCACAGCTTGCCAGATGGCCTTTTTGAGCATCTTGTTCGGTGTTCTCCTGTTGCCCCAGACAGGCGGACCAGTGAAGCGGTGACATGCCCAGATAGTTTTCTCGCAGCCTGCCAGAAGCGAACCTTCGAGCTCTTCATTGATGGGGAGCGTATATGCGGTGAGCCTTCGCGGTTGGTGCGTCATCTCGATCTTCCAATGCATACGCTCCAGTCCTCTGCTTGTATCAGACATGATCAGTTTGTGGCACACAGCCAGCTTGCGCGAGGAGCTTCAGTAAATCTAAAGAGGGCACTTCCGAGGCCGTGAAATACGATCATTCGGCATGGAGGCCCATCTGAAAACCTTCTAGTTTCCGAACCGTTGTGGTACCATCCCTCCCGATGTCCGCCATCGCAATCCATCATCACCGCAAGTGAACTGGTTCGCAAATCAAGGTTTTCTTATCCAAGAAGAATCGGATTGGCGACTGGTATTTTGGGTCAGGAGAGACCGCCGTTGAGCATGGCAGCTGTTGCAGAACAGATTGTACCGGTGATCTTGGGGAAGCGAAGCTACGACATCGTTCTTCATCCTGGGTTGCTTGCGACAGTGGGTGACAGGCTCAGTGCCCTTACGGCTTCTCCGAAGATCGGGGTTGTGACAGACCGGCATGTGGCAAGCCGTTATCTTGACGGGACCCTCCGCTCGCTTTGCAAGGCGGGATATGACCCGACTCCGATTATCTTGCCGCCGGGAGAGCGGACGAAGACGCTTGGAACAATCGCCAAGATCCTCGATGTGTTAGCCAGGCACAAGTTCGAGCGCCAGTCCCTGTTGCTGGCCCTCGGTGGCGGAGTCATCGGCGATGTCACCGGTTTTGCTGCCGCGATCTATCAACGAGGAATTCCGTTCGTACAAGTGCCGACTACGCTTGTAGCTCAAGTAGACTCCAGCGTCGGGGGCAAGACCGGCGTAGACCATCGGCTGGGAAAGAATCTCATCGGGGCGTTTTACCAGCCGCGCGCGGTATTGATCGACCCCCTCACGCTACGCACCCTGCCACGCCGCGAGTGGATTGCCGGCCTTGCCGAAGTGATTAAGTACGGCATTATTGCTGACGAGGAGTTTTTCGCCTTTCTGGAGCGAGAGATTCCTGCGCTGTTGAAACTCGACGAAGAGCCGGTTATCCATGCGATCAAGCGATCCTGCGAAATCAAGGCGCAGGTGGTTGCCGCGGACGAGCGGGAGTCGGACCACCGACGCATTCTCAATTACGGCCACACGATCGGACATGCACTGGAGTCACTCGCAGGCTATCGTGGGTTGATCCATGGTGAAGCGGTTGGGATTGGACTGGTGCAAGAAGCGGATTTGGCTTGTCACATGGGCCTGTGCGGGCGGGAGATTGTCGAACGGATCGGAAGTCTGATTCAGCGTGCCGGGCTATCTAAACAGGTCTCACGGGTTTCCTTTTCGTCCCTCTGGGGTGCCATGCAACATGACAAGAAGGTAATCGGAGGGCGGGTCATCGGGGTATGGCCAGTACGGATTGGGAAAGTGGTCATTCAACCGATCGAGCAGCAGGTCTGCGCCGCGTGGTTTCAGTGCAAACACGGCAGCGGGAGCCGATCGTCGAGTGTCCGTCGGCCAGGCAAGCATTCTGTTCGTCGAACGGCTCGTACACGAAGGTAAATCTCAATGACGACCAAACGCACGCCATCTGTGGCGCATCTTCAACAGGCATTGCGCGAAAAAACACGCGAAGTCGATGTGCTCCATCGGATTTCTGCGTCGATCAGCAACCAACTGGATCTCGAAGCCATCCTCAAACATATCGTCGACGTTGTTGTCGAAGTCACCAAGGCGGATGCCTGTCTCCTGTATCTCTTGTCGGATAGCCAGGACGAACTCATTCTACGAGCTTCGAAAAACCCTCATCCAAAATTGATTGGCCGCATCACGATCGGTTTGGGAGAAGGCATCACCGGGTGGGTCGCTCAGGAACGGACACGCGTCGTGATCCCGAGTAATGCGAACGACGATCCACGTTTCAAGTTCTTTCATAACCTTCCAGAAGACCGCCATCAAGCCTTTGTCTCCGTACCGATCATGGCCAAAAAAGAAGTGGTCGGCGTGATCAACGTCCAACACAAACGCCCAAGACGCTATCAGCCCGATGAGATTGCGTTACTCTCGACCATCGCCAATCAAGTCGGAGGAGCGATCGAAAATGCGCGGCTCTACGATCAAATGCAACGCAAAGCCTTGCAAGTGGAAACGCTGTCGCAGGTCTCAGAGACGGTGGCGTCCAATCGGCTGATCAAGGACGTGCTGGAACTCCTGGTGACGATGACCGCGCAAATGATGAACTCCAAGATCTGCTCGATTATGCTCTTGGAAGAGGCCAGCGGGGAACTGCGGATTGCGGCGACACAAAGCCTCAGCGAGCAGTATCGCCGCAAGCCGAACCTCAAGGTTGGGCAGAGTATCATTGGCCGCGCCGTGAAGGAGCGCCGGCCGATTATCGTGCTCGACGTCTCCACAGAGCGGGACTATATGTATCCGGATATGGCCAAGAAGGAAGGGCTGTGCTCATTGCTTTCGGTCCCGATGATGGTGCGGGATAAGGCGCTGGGCGTGATCAATAGCTATACGTCCGCTCCGCATGTGTTCACCGGCGAAGAGATCAAATTGCTCCAGGCCATCGCCAATCAGGCCGCCATTGCCATCGAGCATACGACCCTGATCGAGAAGTCCCATGAGATGCAGGAAGCGCTGGCGGTTCGGAAGCTCATGGAACGGGCCAAGGGTTACCTGATGCGCTCGAAGAAACTGACGGAAGAAGAGGCCTTCAAACTGATTCAGCGGCAAAGTATGGATTTCAGGAAGTCGATGCGCGAGATAGCCGAGGCCGTGCTCTTAGCGGGAGAACTCGATCAACGGGTCGAGAAACATCGGGGATAGGTTCTGCCTGCCATGGGGCTCATCCGGCGTCGGCAGCCTATGGAGTCGGTCGAGGCGCTGGACTCTTGAAGGATGAGGGGGTAGATCGTGATCCGCTCCTCTTCTTGCTCTGCCAGTTTCTTCTTGATTTCCTGCATCTCCTTCCGAAGTTCGTCCATATCGGCATCTCGTTGAGTGGGAGCCCCCTTCGCAGGCGTTGGTGATTGAGCAGTAGTCGATCGCATGTCCGATGCAGCAGGCATTGTGGAAAGCAGGCCGTAGTCGATTACCAGAGTCGCGTCGGTTGAGCGCGCGGTTCGATAGCTATCGGGGCGCTTGGCGGATTCCGGGACGAAGTGCACCGTGCGGTTGGCCAATCCTGCCGGATTGAAAATTCGCCGATTAGCCGTAGTACTCGTTTCGGCCCGTTCCGCTCGGTGGCGATACTCGGTCAAGGTCAGATACAGCGATTGTCCATAGGCGTAGAGCGATCCCCCTGTCGTTTCTTCGGATGTCGCCCCCGATGGCTGTTCTGACTCACAGACACCGGGGAAACGGAGGTCAGATAAGCAGAAGGTCAGCCCGCCGGACTGCGAATTGGGTTGGCGTACTGACTTTGGATGACATGAAACCCAACCTGCTGGTCCGATGCAGCTCTGGTGAGTCCCGCGACCAGGAGTGGCGCCAGGTACTCAACGTCCTCGTCCCCAAACGCTCGAACGACCTCCGACTTGCCGCGGGGTCAGGTTTCCCAAGACACCCTCGGCTATCCTGGACGACCACGCCACGAAGGACTCGAGCCATCGTATCTGCCGATAACGTGATGGGGTGAGCGGCTTGGAACGACCGATCGGGAATCCGTTCCACATACACCGCGCCTCGGTCTGATTCATGGATCGTTAAGTCCAGATCAGGCCTCGTCGCGCAGGCAGACAAGGCCAGGGTGATTCCGGTCAGCAGGACAAGAGCAAGTCGTGGATAATGAGACATAGACGATTCGTACAGTGTATGCCAGTCGGCCAGTCTAGCATAACCGAAATGGCGAGGACACCGGCAACTTCCTCCAAGTAGGAGAGAAGATCCTACCACTTGACAGGAGGGCAATAGACTCCGAGAATCAGCACCCCAGCTATGTATAGAGGTTGAGTAATGGACAACGGCGTCCATCGATTCAGCCAGAACGTAAGAAAAGGACAACGGCGTCCTGTCGGTACAGACAGAATGACCAGAATGGCCTTTTCTCCTGCCACAGCAAAGCCCTCTACAGTACTTCGAGAGCGTGGAAACGAACATGTGGTCATAGGCATGAACATGATTGCTCCCTGTAGTGTGGTACGGGATCCTCATGAGTGCGGGCCAGTGAACGGTCTGATCATGATTGATGTGATGCAACGGCGCGGCAATAAGGCTGAGTGACCATGTCTGAAGCCAAGGCTCCCCGCCCCTATTCCTGGCTGCCGGTCCTTATCGGCGTGCTGACGGTCGTCATGCTGACCATCGGCGCAATCGCGTTCCGTTACGTCGAAGCCCGCATGGTTGCGACAGCAGGCGAAACCCTGGCTCAAACAGCCGCCGAAGTCTCGGACAAACTGGACCGATTTCTCATTGAACGGCATGGTGATGTGCTGATGATGGCAAGGACGTTCAGCGTGCAGTCACAGAATCGGGAATTTCAGTCAGCGTATATCGCCGGGGTGAAGACCGCATACCCGGATTACTTATGGATCGGCGCCACGGACGCGCGCGGACAGATTGTGGTCGCCACCGACTCGACCACGGTGGGGCGGGACTACAGCGCCGAACCCTGGTTTCAGACCGTGCGTAACGGGCAAGGGGTCCATATGGGGGACGTGGAGCCATTCGCAGTGATGGGCGGTCCTGACGCCATAGCCGTGACGGCTCCCATCACCGGACCGTGCGGGGAATTTCTGGGGGTTGTGACGACGCGGGTGGGAGTTCCCGGGCTTGAAGACGTCATGACGAGGACCCTTCTGGCTTTCCGGCAGCGGGAGGGATTTTGGGGAGCGCTGGAATACCAGTTCCTGACTGAGAAGGGGATTGCCTTCATCGATTCGGATCTCGATCATAAGGGCCACGTCAATCTCAAACAACTCGGCCTACCGTCGGCACTGTTAAGCGAAGCGGTCCCTGTCCGGTTACGTCGAGGAGGAGCACATGCGTCGCCACGTGCCGGTCATCACCGGCTATGCCAGGACTCAAGCCCGTGGAGGGTTTGAGGGTATGCATTGGACGGTGCTGATGCGTATGGATCGGCGCGACGTGCTGGCGCCGATTCGAGAAGTTCTCTGGAACCTTGGCCTGGCAGGCGGCGCCGTGGTGGTTCCAACGTTTGGACTCTTGGTGTGGACCGTGACACGAGTGCGGAAAGAATATCGGCACGCCCAGCAGGAGCGCGCGCTCGCCAGGGAAGCCGAAGCGTCGCTACGCAAGAGCGAGGCACACACGCGGCGCATCGTCGAGATGGCGCTCGATGGTTTCATCGGGATGGATGCCGCTGGAGTCATCACCGACTGGAACGTCCAAGCCGAACAGATTTTCGGCTGGTCCAGGCAAGAGGCCATCGGGCGACTCCTTTCTGCCACCATCGTCCCTGCACAACACCGGGAAGCCCATGAACAGGGATTGCGCCGCTTCCTCGCAACCGGTGTAGGCCCGATGCTGAACACCAGGGTTGAAATCACAGGCTGCCACCGGGACGGGTACGAGATTCCGATAGAACTGGCGATCTCGCCGTCCTTGGGACAGGGGGGGGGCTACACATTCAGCGCGTTTGTGCGGGATATCTCGGTGCGGAAGCGGACGGAGCAGCAGGGCCGCAGGCACCAAGAGGAACTGCAACGACTCAACGAGGCTTTGGATAGGCGTGTGCAGGCCCGAACACAAGAGCTGGCCGCCGTCAACGAATCATTGGTCGCTGAAGTGGCTGAACGGATGCAGACCGAGGCGTCGCTCGAAGACAGCCGGCAAGCACTGCAGAAGTTGGCGTTCCAGCTGTTGCGCGTGCAGGAGGAAGAACGGCGTCGTATCTCGCGTGATTTGCACGATGACATCAATCAACGGCTCGCGCTGCTTGCCATGGATATTGAAGCGGTAGGACGGCAGCTCAGCGTCCTCACCGGGTCACGTGGGCCGAGCCGTCCACGCGATACAAGACCGGGTTGTGGAGTTGTCCGATGTGGTGCGTCATTTGGCCTATCAGCTCCATCCCTCTATTCTCGATGACCTCGGCCTTCCGATCGCTCTGCAGCGGTTGGTAGACGACTTCACCGCTCGAAGCCGTATCCGAGGGAGCTTTGAACACAAGCTGATCCCCAACGCCGTTCCCCAGGATATCGCGACTTGTATCTATCGCGTCGCCCAGGAAAGCCTCAACAACGTGGTGCGTCATGCGGAGGCGTCTCGAGTCGATGTGGAGCTGACGGGGTCTCAATCTGAGCTGGTGGTCACGATTACAGATGATGGAGTGGGATTTGATTCCGAACAACCCCGGAACGGATCACATGGGCTGGGGTTGCTCGGCATGAAAGAGCGAGTCGCCTTGGTTCACGGGGTACTACAAGTTAGTTCTGCCGTGGGGAAGGGAACGAGGGTGCAGGTGGTGGTGCTCGTTCCGGAGGGAGAGCCATGAACAAACCGCGGGTTCTCTTGGCCGATGACCATACCCTGGTGTTGGATGGATTCCGGAAACTGCTGGAGGATCGGTGTGAGATCGTCGGTGTGGCGGAGGATGGCCGTACGCTGCTTCAAATGGCCCAGGAACTGGAGCCTGACATCGTCACGCTCGATATCTCGATGCCGCAGCTCAATGGGGTCGATGCCGCCAGGAAGCTGAAGAAGATTCTGCCTCGCACCAAGCTGATCTTCGTGACGATGCACGCCGATCAGGCCTATGTAAGTGAAGCCTTCAAGGCCGGTGCCTCCGGCTATCTGCTCAAACGATCCGCCGGTTCAGAATTACTCCAAGCCATCCAATCGGTCATGGACGGACAGTGCTATGTCACTCCCCTGGTCGCAAAAGGTCTGGTGGCAGTCGGCCATTACAGGAAGGATGCCTGCGGCTCTGACGGACAAGCCCTTGACTGCGCGCCAACGAGAAGTGTTGCAACTCGTTGCAGAAGGGAAGACGGTCAAGGAGATTGCGTCGGCCCTCAATCTCTCACCGAAGACCGTCGAGTTTCACAAATCGCAGATCATGACGCAACTCGATCTTCACACGACAGCGGAGCTGACAAAGTACGCCCTCAACCATGGCCTCCTCGCATCGGACTAACGGTCCGCGCCTCTTGCCCGTGCTCAACGTCCCCATGAGCCCACAGTATTGATGGCAGTTCGTCGCGAAATCGCGCAGCTACGTTGAATACACCCCCGTATTTTCGAGCCTGCGGCCGCACATCTGAAGCACATTTTTAGCCTCGGCACTAAGGCAATGTCTGACAGGCCCCAGGGAGATTGCCTCAGGTTCCTAGGGAGATGCCTAGTACGTTTGTCGTTCCATTCAGCTTATAGGTATCCCCGCATGGATCTGGTGGTTCTGGTTCGGTCCCGCGACTCTCAATCAACGTGGGCGGATAGTGAGAGGTGAATGGACGGTGCGGGGCTCGTAGAATGCGCACAATGGCGTGCGCAGCGACGATGTCGTCGAGGTGAGAGGCCGAAGACGAGTGAGCAACGGCATCATCAATAGGGCATAGGAGGCTGTTACTTATGAAAGTCGATCAAAAGAGACGGTGGAAAATATTTTGTGGTTGCTGGGGCCACCATGGCGCTCGTGGCTGGGCTGGCATCCACGGTCCCCAGTGCGTACGCCAGCGGCACGATTAAGATAGACGATGACAAGTGGATCAGCCTTGGAATGGGTACGCGTCTCAAGTTTCAATGCGGTAGAAGATGGGTCGGCGAGCGGGGGCCAGTACAGCAATACCTTCGGGGTCAACAACGCTCGTATTTATATCAACGGGAAGATCCATAAGTACGTCGGGTTCGAGTTCAACACCGAATGTTTTAACTGTACGGTCAATGCAGGTAATGGTAACGGATCTTCAGGAAATGGCTTCGGATCTAATTCTAACATCGGCATGTTGGATGCGATCGGGAAGTTCGAGCTTAATGAACAAGTGAACGTCTGGTTCGGGCGCATGTTGGTGCCGACAGAGCGTGGCGAACTGAACGGTCCATTTTACATGGCGACCTTCGATGGCTTTCGAACACCGTTTAATCAAGCCGACTTCAGCGGGAACTTTGGCGCAGGCGGGGCTGGTCTCTATGGCCGTGACAATGGCGTGACCTTCTTCGGGAAAGTCCATCCAGGCGGCACACATCTGCAATATGTCGGGGGAATTTTTACCGGACTGCAGTCAGGTGGTGGGGCCTGCAACATTCCTTCATTTAACCGTACCGCCCGGAGGGGGTGGCGTAACAGCTGCGTGCCACCTATGGCGGACCTTGCGGACCCAATCAAAGGAACAATCTGAAGTACGCCGGACGTCTCACGTGGAACTTGCTGAACGAAGAGAAGAATCCCGGTTACTATACCAGCGGCACCTACTATGGGACAGCCGGTGATATTCTCGCGATCGCGGTAGGGGGAGAGTATCAGAATTCCGGCGCTGGTACAGCGATCAATCAAAGCTTCTTCGGGAATCTTACCACCGACCTCCTGTTTGAAAAAGTACTCCCGGACAAAGGCGTGGTCACGTTCAACGCTGAGTTGAAGCGGTATTGGGCACAGAACCTCGCCGCTTTTACTGACGCTTCAGCCGAACGTAGGCGGCTGCTTCTGCATGTTTGGCGGCACGGCATGGCAAACCTCCGTCTTGTATCTGTTCCCACAGGAGTTTGGGATCGGGAGATTTCAGCCCTATGGGAGATATGTCGGCCAAAACGGTGAGTTCTCCGGCGTACGCGAAGAATTTGAACTCGGCATGAACTATATCATTTCTGGTCACAATGCGCGCATCTCGACGTTCTGGCGGACCGGCAATATCGGCGGCACCGGCACCTATAACGGGCAGAACTTGAACTACGCCCCCGGGTCGACAGGTCAGCACCTCGACTATTTCGCCATGGCCTTACAGTTACAGTATTAAGACAGTGGGGATGGGGTATCTATGCTTCGCTGTGAGCGGAGCCATCTTATGACGACATGAATGAGTGCTGCACAGCGTATCGAGGCGGTCCAGCGAATCTCTATGGCGACGTGTTATGCTGTCGATCTGACACAACAATAGTGTGAGTGAAAGGAGTCCAACCATGGCAACGAACAAACCCGACGAGAAAAACCCGGCCGAGACGGGCACGGATGCTGCGCCTGAGGCGGGTCCCTCGCGGCGTGAGCTTCTGGTGAAGGGAGGCAAGGTAGCGGCCGGTATAGGAGTTGCCGCTCTGCTCGGCAACTTGGGCAACTGGGCCCTGTCCTATGCGGCGGACAAGGAACCGATCAAGATCGGTATCCTGCATTCTCTCAGCGGCACCATGGCGATCAGCGAAGTGTCGTTGCGAGACATCGTCATGATGGCAGTCGAAGAAATCAACGCCAAAGGCGGGGTGATGGGCAGGATGATCGAGCCGGTCGTCGTCGATCCGGCCTCGAACTGGGATCTCTTTGCCGAAAAAGCCAAGCAGCTGCTGCTGCAGGATAAGGTGTCGGTGGTCTTCGGCTGCTGGACCTCGGTCAGCCGCAAGTCGGTCTTGCCGGTCTTCGAGAAGAACAACGGGTTGCTGTTCTATCCCGTGCAGTACGAGGGAGAAGAGTGTTCGCGCAATGTCTTCTACACCGGCGCGGCGCCGAACCAGCAGGCCGTGCCCGCAGTGGATTATCTGATGAGCAAAGAGGGCGGCGGATACAAGAAGTTCTATCTGCTCGGCACCGATTATGTGTATCCCCGCACCACCAACAAAATCCTGAGGGCGATGCTGCTGGCGAAGAAAGTACCGGCGGACAACATCATGGAGGAATACACGCCGTTCCACCATCAGGACTACCAGACCATCTGCGGCAAAATCAAGAAATTCGCCGCCGGCGGAGGGGCTGCCGTGATCAGCACGATCAACGGCGACAGCAACGTGCCGTTCTACAAGGAGTTCGCGAACCAGGGTTTGCGGGCTGAAGATGCCCCGATCATGGCCTTCAGCGTGGCCGAGGACGAGTTGCGCGGAATGGATACGTCCGCGCTGGTCGGTCACCTGGCGGCCTGGAATTATTATCAAAGCGTCGATACGCCGCAGAACAAGAAGTTCGTGGCGGACTTCAAGGCCTACTGCAAGAAGAACAACCTGCCGGACGGCGACAAGCGGGTCACGGACGATCCGATCGAAGCCGCCTACTTCGGCGTCTATATCTGGAAGCAAGCCGTCGAAAAGGCTGGAACGACCGATGTCGATCCGGTGCGCAAGGCGGTCTACGGGAGCAAGTTCCTGGCGCCAGGCGGCGAGATCATGATGGATGCGGCCAATCACCACACCTATAGACCGGTGCTCATCGGTGAGATCCTGGCGGACGGGCAGTTCAAGGTCGTCTCTCGTTCGAAGGGACTGGTGAAGCCGGAACCCTGGAGCGAGTTTACGAATCCTGACAAGGGCTGCGACTGGGTCGGTCATCAAGGCACCTATCAAAAATAGTTCGTCACATTAGAGGGGGCGGCTCAATAGCTCCCTCTAATGTGTGCGAGAAGTGCGGTTGACGGGACGAGATGTCTGCGTTATTCGTGTGTCTTGTGAAAGGACAGTTCATCATCATGATCATTTGCTCAGGTCGCACCGTTGCAACAGTTGGCATCGTAGGGCTCCTCTTGTTCTCCGGACAGAGCTGGACGATCGCAGCGGAGGAGCCTGCCGCCGCTCCTCAGATTTCTCCAGTAGAGCAAGCTCTCAGCCAGCTGACCAGCGAAGACGAATCCCTCCGTGACGCAGCCATTCGTGTGCTGATCGATCAGGGCGATGTCAGCCTGGTTCCGCGGCTGGAAGCGATCCAAGCCACTGCAGACCGCAGCATCAGGCAGGCCATCAAGCCGCTCATCGATCTCCTCAAGAATCGAGCGAAACTCGCCAGCCCCGACAGCGACGTTCGTCGATCGGCGGCGACGGATCTCGGCTCATCCGGTAATCCTTCGGTGATTCCGTGGCTGGATGCCGCGAGGGTGAATGAGCCGAATAAGTGGGTGCGCTACACGATGGAAGAGTCTGTAGCGCTGATCAAGCTCGCGTCGGACGATCCATCGATCAAAGCTGCTGCAGTCGAGAAGCTCGGCGAACTCTATAGTCCGAACGGGGTGCCGGTCTTGAAGCAACTGGTCGCGGCCGGCGCCAGCGCCGAGGCGACCGAACAGCAGAAGGCGGTGGCGAAGGCCGCCGACGCCGCGATCCACCGCATTGAAACCTGGGGCGACTGGGCGAATGCGATTGAAACGATCTTCCGCGGAATCAGCCTCAGTTCGATTTTGCTGATCATGTCGTTGGGCCTGGCGATCGTCTTCGGTTTGATGGGCGTCATCAATATGGCCCATGGCGAGCTGATGATGGTCGGCGCCTACGCGACGTTTGTCACGCAGCAATGTTTCACTGCCTGGTTTTCGGCCGATGTATTCGGCTGGTATTTTCCTGTGGCATTGCCGGTCGCGTTCCTTGCGGCTGCCGGCTCAGGATTCCTGCTGGAGGCGACGGTCATCCGGTTTCTCTACGGGCGTCCGCTTGAAACCATGTTGGCGACTTGGGGCGTGAGCTTGGTTCTCATGCAGGCGGCCCGGGTCTATTTCGGCGATCTCACGGCCGTGGTCGCACCAGGGCCGCTCAGAGGCGGCGCGCAAGTGATGGTCGGGGTCTACCTGCCGTATAATCGAATCTTCATCATCGCGCTCTCGATCGTCTGCGTGCTTGGGATTTACTTCGCGCTCTTTAAATCGAATCTCGGGTTACGCGTGCGGGCGGTGACTCAAAATCGGAATATGAGCGCCTGTCTCGGCATTCCAACCAGAAAAGTCGACTCCTATACCTTTGCCTTCGGGTCGGGGCTGGCAGGGATCGCTGGCTGGGCGCTCACGATGGTCGGGAACGTCGACCCGGGCCTCGGGCAGAACTATATCGTCGACGCCTTCATGGTGGTGGTCACCGGAGGGGTTGGGAAACTTGCGGGCACGATCGTGGCCTCGCTGGGAATCGGCGGGCTGAACAAGCTGATCGAGCCGAGCTTCGGCGCCGTGTACGGCAAGGTCTTCATCCTCGTGATGGTGATTCTGTTCTTGCAGTGGCGGCCGTCGGGATTGTTTGCAATGAAGGGACGGGATGCCGATTGAGAACCGGCAGGCTGAGCTTGAGGTTAAGGTTGAGCGAAGCCAAGACTTCTTAATCTCAACCTTGACCTGAGCCTTAACCTTCAAAGGGTAGGTGAACTTTTTCAGCATCCTGTTGGGGAGAACGGCGAAGACGATGAGTGACGGAACAACCGACAAGAATCGCAGTGGAGGTCTGGCCTTCTGGGTCGTCGGCGCCATTCTGCTCCTGGTCATGCCGCTTCTGAACGTCTTGCCGCCGGAAGACTCCTGGTTTCACCTCTCTGATTTCAGTCTGAATCGGTTCGGGAAATTTCTCGCTTTTGCGATTCTGGCTCTTGGGCTCGATCTCATCTGGGGTTACACCGGTATCTTGAGCTTGGGGCAAGGGGTATTTTTCGGATTAGGCGCCTACTGCATGGGCATGCACCTCATGCTCACGATCGGAAAAGAGAGCGTCTATGGCAGCGATCTGCCGGACTTCATGGTGTGGAACCAGGTCAAAGAGCTGCCGCTCTTCTGGAAACCGTTCTACAGTTTTCCTGCTGCGATCATTGGAGCGATCCTGGTGCCGATGTTGTTCGCGCTCGTATTTGGATTTTTCGCCTTTCGCAGCCGCATTAAAGGCGTCTATTTCGCGATCATTACGCAGGCGCTGGCTCTCGCCGCCTGGCTGGTCTTTAACCGGAACGATACGAATCTCGGCGGCACGAACGGATTGACCGATTTCAAGCAGGTGATCGGGTATCGACTCTCCGAACCCGGTACGCAACGGGTCTTGTATGTCATCACCGTGCTCTGTCTCGGCGTGGCGTACCTCTTGTGCCAGTGGATCATTCGTTCGCGGGCTGGCCGGGTGCTGGTCGCCGTGCGGGACAGCGAGAAGCGCGTCGTCTTTTCCGGGTATACTCCGCCCAACTACAAGTTGTTCGTCTTTGTCGTGTCCGCGGGCCTGGCTGGACTGGCAGGGTTGCTGTATGCCCCTCAGGTCGGCATCATCACGCCGGCGCAGATCGGGGTTCTGCCGTCGCTTGAAATGGTCATTTGGGTGGCGGTGGGTGGCCGTGGCAGCCTGGCGGGGGCGGTCGTAGGGGCCGTGAGCGTGAACTACGGTCGCAGCGTCCTCACGAATTATTTTCCAGAACTCTGGCCCTTCATCCTCGGCGGACTCTTCGTGCTGGTGGTGTTGTTGTTTCCCGACGGGTTGGTCGGCATCATGCGAAAGGGGATGAGTCTCCTGACTCAGCGGAAAGCCGTTGAGGGAAAACCGGCTGTGCCGGATCCGAAAGTGGCCGTGTCGGAGGGGAAACGCTGAGATGGCCGAGCAAAGTTCCTTTCAGAATTCCATCATCTATCTCGATGGCGTGACCGTCGATTACGATGGCTTCAAGGCGCTGAACCACTTGACCTTCATGGTTGACTACAAGGAATTGCGCGTCGTCATCGGGCCGAACGGGGCCGGGAAAACAACCTTGCTCGATGTCATTTGCGGGAAGACGAAACCGGCTGCCGGCCGTGTCGTCTTTGGCCAAGACACGGAACTGATCGGGAAACATGCGGATGAAATCGTGAAGCTCGGCATCGGGCGGAAGTTCCAGGCGCCATCCATCTATGGAAATCTGACCGTATGGGAAAACCTCGACCTATCGTTGAAACGAAAGAGCAAAGGGGTCTTCTCGACGCTGTTTGGGAAATCGACGGCGGAGGAACGGGCAAGGATCGTGGAGAACCTTGAAACGATCGGCCTGAAAGATTACGCGCATACCAGAGCCGGATCGCTGTCGCACGGTCAGAAGCAATGGCTCGAAATCGGCATGGTGATTTTACAAGATCCCTCCTTGCTCCTCGTCGACGAGCCGGTGGCCGGGATGACGGACAAGGAAACGGAGCAGACGGGGCAATTGCTCCAATCGTTGGCGGAGAAGCACGCGATCATCGTTATCGAGCACGACATGGAGTTTGTCCGGCAGATCGCCCGCATCGTGACGGTCTTGCACGAAGGCACAGTTATTTGCGAAGGCACTGTCGAGATGGTGCAGGCAGACGCTCGGGTGCGAGAAATATATCTGGGCCGTCAAAAAGTGGCTCACTAGCAAGATGCTGAAAAAGTCCGCCAGCTTCGTTCTCGCCTTGAACGCATCCTCAACGTACCCCAGAGGGTACGCCTCCGGTGCGTTCGGCGGCTGCGGCCTTGCTGAACGGCCTTTTTGAGCATCTTGCAAGGGTGTTTTCCCGTTGAGCCACATGTGCGATCAATAGATTAGGAGGTTGTTTCAATTACGCCATGCTGCAACTTGAGAAGATCAATGCCTACTACGGTGAAAGTCACATTCTTAGGGATGTGTCCTTTACGATCGATCCCGGAGAGGTCGTGTGTCTCATGGGCCGGAATGGTGTCGGTAAGACGACTACGCTCAAAGTACTGACCGGCCTCCTGTCCGCGAGGTCAGGACGGATGATGTTCGATGGAGCCGATGTCACGAAGGAACCGACCGACCGGCGGGCGCGCCGCGGGTTGGCCTGCGTGCCGCAGGGCCGGGAGATCCTTCCTCATCTGACGGTCCGTGAAAATTTGCTGCTCGGTTTCTGGGCGAGGTCGGACAAGCCGAACGGGACGGTCGAGAAGACTGCATTCGACGAGGTCTATCAGCTCTTTCCCAAGCTCACACAAATTCTCAATCGCCCGGGCGGGGTCCTGAGCGGCGGCGAGCAGCAGCAGTTGGCGATCGGCCGCGCGATCTTGTCGAATCCCAAGCTGCTCTTGCTCGATGAGCCGACGGAAGGCATTCAGCCTTCGATCGTGGATCAGATCGAAGACGTGATCATTGGATTTAAGAATCAGCGCCGGTTTGCCATTTTGTTGGTCGAGCAGGGGCTCCACTTTGCCGCTCGCCTGGCGGAGAAGTATGTGGTGATGGCCAAAGGGGCGGTGGTGGTATCGGGCAAGAGTACTGAGTTGAGCGCGGAACAGGTGAAGAAGCATTTGACGGTGTAGTGGGCGCGGGACGGCTAGGTGCGCTCCTTTGCTCGCAGAACAGAGGAAGGGATGGAGCCTGATGATCCTCTGTGCTCGCGCAACGCGCGGCCTCAGAAGGATGGGGAAGGGAGCGGCCAGGTGCCCTCTTTGCTCGCAGAACGCGCACGATAAAGCTGTGCTCGTTCGATGCGCGCAGTCGAGGGCAGCCTTGGCCACTCCCTTGGAGACAGGTAGTGGAAATTGGACAGCGCTCGATTCGCGCAGTTGAAGTCACCATGACCACCCCGTTACTATTCTGGGCCTCTCTTGAGTCGAGGGGTCGAGGCTGAGTTCTAGCAGGGTATGGAAAAACCTAGCGCGCGAGACAGGCGGGACGTGCAAGACGCATAGGTTCGAGGTCCGAAGTTCGAGGCTTTCGGAACTTGTACCCCAGAACTTCGAACTACGGATCGCGCCTTTCTCGCATGTCGCGCGCTTCACGCGCCATTGACCATTAACGGGGTTGCACGATGCATCTGACACCGAGAGAACAAGAGAAGCTTCTGATCTATGTCGCGGGGAATTTGGCCAAGGAACGCAAAGCGCGCGGGTTGAAGTTGAATCATCCTGAAGCGGTCGCGTTTATTACGGCGGCGATTCTGGAGGGTATCCGGGACGGTCGCTCCGTCTCGAACCTCATGAGTTTCGGCGCGACGTTGCTGAAGAAGAAAGATGTTATGCCCGGCGTGGCGGAGATGATTCCGGAGTTGCAGGTCGAAGGCACGTTTCCGGACGGAACCAAACTAGTTACGGTCCATGAACCGATTCGATAGGTGAATCGATGAAAAAGAAAACCAAAGCCAAGCAGAAAGTAACGAAGCGAAGAGTCAAGAGTCGTGATGCCAAGAAGGCTTCGATTCAGCCGGCAACTATTATTCCTGGTGAAATCATCCTCGGTGAAGGCGATATTGTCGCGTTCCATGGCCGTCAGACGGTTGAGCTTATCGTCGCCAACACCGGTGATCGGCCGATTCAGGTCGGGTCTCATTGTCATTTCTTTGAGGCGAATCGCGCGCTGCGGTTCGATCGTGAAAAGGCCTATGGATTTCGGTTGCAGGTTCCGGCCGGCACCGCGGTGCGGTTTGAGCCGGGCGAAGACAAGCGGGTGACGCTGGTCTCGGTAGGCGGCAATCGTGTGGCTTATGGCATCAATGGACTAGTGAACGGCCGTCTCGACGATCCGACGGTAAAGGCCAAGGCGCTTACAGCAGCGAAGGATCAGGGGTTCATTGGGAAGGTTAAGGTTTAGGCTGAGGTCTAGGTCGAGGTTAGGATAAAGAATGTTTTCTTTAAACTAAACCTCAGCCTTAGCCTCAACCTTCCGGAAAGGGCTGTGTATGAAGATCCCGCGCCGACAATACGCTGATCTCTATGGTCCGACGGCTGGTGATCGCGTTCGCCTGGCCGATACGGATTTGCTGATCGAGATCACGCGCGATCTGACCGTTCCCGGTGAAGAGGCCAAGTTCGGCGGCGGCAAGGTCATCCGCGACGGCATGGGGCAGTCGCCGGCGGCCACCCGCGCGAAGGGTGCGCTCGACCTCGTGATCACCAATGCGATCATCATCGACTGGTGGGGAATCGTGAAGGCGGATATCGGCATCCGGGATGGCCGCATCGTCGGCATCGGCAAGGCCGGCAATCCCGACATGATGGAAGGCGTGACGAAAGGAATGGAGGTCGGCGCCTCCACCGAAGTGCTCTCGGCGGAAGGCAAGATCGTGACGGCGGGTGGCATCGATACGCACATCCACTTCATCTGTCCGCAGATCATCAATGAGGCCGTGGCGAACGGGCTCACGACATTGATCGGCGGCGGCACTGGTCCGGCCACCGGGACCAATGCCACGACCTGCACGCCTGGCGCCTGGAATATCCATCGGATGCTGGAAGCTGCGGAGGGATTCCCGATTAATCTCGGTTTTCTCGGGAAGGGCAATTCATCGCTGCCGGAAGGTTTGCGCGAGCAGGTAGAAGCCGGGGCGATCGGGCTCAAGTTGCACGAAGACTGGGGCACTACGCCGGCGGCGATTTCGAACTGCCTCGATGTCGCGGAAGAATTCGATGTCCAAGTCGCCATCCATACCGACACCTTGAACGAAGCCGGATTTGTCGAAGATACGATTAAGGCCTTCAAAGGGAGGACGATTCACTCGTTTCATACAGAAGGCGCCGGTGGCGGGCATGCCCCGGATATCATCAAGGTCTGTGGTGAAGCCAACGTGCTGCCGTCCTCGACGAACCCCACGATGCCGTTCACGGTGAACACGATGGACGAGCATCTCGACATGCTCATGGTCTGTCACCATTTAAACCCTCGCGTGCCGGAGGACATCGCCTTTGCCGAATCGCGCATTCGGCGGGAAACCATTGCCGCGGAAGATATCCTGCATGACATGGGGGCGATCAGCATTATGTCGTCCGACTCGCAGGCGATGGGGCGCGTCGGTGAAGTCATCATTCGCACCTGGCAGACGGCGCACAAGATGAAAGTGCAGCGCGGACATCTCTCGCAGACCGCCGCAGAGAAGCTGGCCGGTTCCAACGATAACTTTCGTGTGCGGCGCTACGTCTCAAAGTACACGATCAATCCCGCCATTGCGCATGGCATCGCGCATGAAGTGGGCTCAGTCGAAGTCGGCAAGTTGGCTGATCTCGTGCTGTGGAAGCCGGCTTTCTTCGGCGTGAAGCCGGAGATCGTCCTGAAGGGTGGCTTCCCCATGTCCGCTGCCATGGGAGATCCCAATGCGTCGATTCCCACGCCGCAGCCGGTCTTCACCAGACCCATGTTCGGGAGCTTTGGCCGCGCCCTGTTTTCCACCAGCCTGACCTTTCTTTCCAAGGCCGCAATCGATCGACGAGGTGCATAAGTCGCTCGGCCTGCAGAAACGTGTCGCGGCGGTGAAGCAATGCCGCAGCATCGGCAAGCGCGATATGAAGCTGAACGATGCGTTGCCGCACATTGACGTGGATCCGGAAACCTATGTGGTGAAAGCCGACGGGCAGATATTGACATGCGATCCGATGGCGGTGCTCCCAATGGCCCAACGGTATTTCTTATTTTAACGGCTGCTGAAAACGCCGCCCAGCTTCGTTCTCGCCTCGAAGCCTCCTCAACGTACCCTGAGAGGGTACGCCTCCGGGTGCGTTCGTCGGTCTGCGGCCTTGCTGGACAACGTTTTGAGCAGCCTGCGCAGCTATGATTCTAAACGAGGAGCATCTGAAGGAGTCAAGTACAATGAATACTCTTTCTCTTCTGAACGGTCTTCGATTCGTCGATAGCTTCTTTCCATCAGGAGGCTATGCCTTCTCGTCGGGGCTTGAGGCGGCGGTGCAGGGTGGTGCGGTTCGGAATGCAGAAGAGCTGTCGCGCTACGTGGTTGAGTCGCTCACGACTGGAATGGGCGAGCGCGAAGCAGTGGCAGTAGGATTGGCGCATGAGGCCTATGTTTCCAGCGTCATGGAAATTGCTTTCAAGGCGGATCGAGAACTGGAGGCGATGAAGCTGGGCCGTGAATCACGGACAGCCAGCAGGCAAATGGGACGCCAGGTGATTCGGCTGGCCGCGGATCAGCTTGCCAGACAGCCACTGATCGAAGACTATCTGCGGCGGTTGAGGCTGAACGGACGCCGGGACATCTGGCCGTGAGTTTCGGCCTCACGCTGGCAGCAGCCGGCTGGTCGAAGGAAGATACCATTGCCGCGTTCCTGTACCAAACCGCGACAGGTTTTGTCGCTGCGGCAATGAAGTTGATGCCGCTCGGGCAGCGTGAAGGACAGCGGCTATTGGAAAGCTGGCTCGCAGAGATCGAACGAGTCAGCCGCAACGCGGCGCACCGACGAGTGCTTCAGTCTTGGTCACCGGTCCAGGACATTTACGCCATGAGGCACAGCCGGCTGGAGTCGCGGCTTTTTCGGTCTTAAAAGGGAGATGCTGGTCGAAGGCCTGTCATAGCAGAAGTTGGTTAGTGTGTGTTGGGCTTGATGGGGAGATGTCGCAGACGACGTCCGTTATGCTGCGGAATACTGAAGCACATCGACAGATCGATGGCAGATCACGGTGGCTGGGTGTTGCACTAACCGTTCGAGATCCTTATACACCTGTGCCTGGAAATATTTCTCGCCACACTGTTCGCATACTTGAGCCGGCACCTGCTCAATGATCTTGAGATCATCACCCCACCGGAAATCGACACTCGTCAACTGCTCGATCACGCGACCTTTACAAAAATAACAAGTAGTCATCAGTTTCCGGTTCCTTTCCTTGTGCGCCAATCCGATTCCCACTCAGCCGCAGATGGTTCGTACGCCGTAATGATCAAGATTTCATCCTGATCGAGTTTACCACAGACGACATGAAGCGGGCGGCCTTCCAGGGGGTGCCCCAGGATTAAACATGATGGCCCACGTGGGTCGCTCGGATACAACTCGACAAGGGTTCCGGTCTTGATCGCGCGTTCAATCATATCGCTACTAATTTGTCGGCGCCGTAACTTTTCCGTATGTGTCCATGAAATACGGTACTGACATAATTGTATTTTTTGCCGAATATGATCGAGATTCATTCCATACCAGCATCCTGCGTCTTTGTCGAAGTCTAACTGACGATATGAAGGAAATCCAGTTTCCGCACGACCACGATTCAGTACTCAGCACTGCCGAGTTTGACGCCGTCATGCCGAGAGCGCTATATAGGCTAGGCCGCTTCGTGGGGTGGAACAATGCATCGATCCGATGAACATCTTTGTGGCAATGGCCGCGTCACGGCGGCGCGGGCGCGTCATATTCCTGTGATTGGCGTCGGTGGGCCGGTGGGGTCTGGAAAGACCGCGTTGGTCGAAGCGCTTTGCCTCCGTCTGCGCGATCGGGTGAGTTTGGCGGTGGTGACCAATGACATCTTTACCAAGGAGGATGCCGAGTTTCTCACCCGCCGGGGCGCGCTCCCTCAAGATCGGATTCTGGGTGTCGAAACCGGGGGCTGTCCGCATACGGCGATTCGTGAAGATGCCTCGCACAATCAGGAGGCTTTGGACGATTTGCTCGCTCGCCATCCCGATGTCGAATTGATGTTCGTCGAGAGCGGCGGCGACAATCTGGCTGCGACATTCAGCCCCGAACTTGCGGACAAAGTCATCTATGTGATTGATGTGGCAGCCGGTGATAAGATCCCACGCAAAGGCGGTCCTGGAATCACACGGTCCGACTTACTTGTCGTCAACAAGGTCGATCTCGCGCCGCATGTCGGAGCCGATTTGTCCGTGATGGATCGGGACAGCAAGCGAATGAGGGGCGACTTGCCGTTTCTCTTCACGAATCTCAAGACTGGGCAGGGGCTTGATCAGGTTGTCGCGTGGGTCGAGCAGCTTTTGCCGCAGCGCGCGCATCGCCCTTAGCAGGATGCTGAAAAAGTCCGCCAGCCTTCTGGATGGCTTAGGTGCAGGCTAAGGCTAAGGTTGAGGCTAAGATGAGAACGTCAGATCCTCGCTCCACCTTAACCTCGACCTCAGCCTGCTAGACGAAAGGCATTCTGTGACGTCGCCGGTTGGGCATGTTCTAGCTCTAGATTCCGTCGGTCGCCGTGGGGCGCTGTCCTATGAGTTCGAGCGAGAGGGCCTACGCACGATACTCACGCGTTCTTCTTGTTCCAGTCCCTGGCATCACTTTCCTCCTTCGTATCTCGACGACAGCGGCTGTGCCTACACCTGGTTGGTGAATCCGTCAGGCGGCTTGGTCGGTGGCGACCATGTGTCGGTGGAGGCGCGGCTCCATGCCGGAACGCATGTGCTGATGACGAGTCCCTCCGCCAATCGTGTCTATCGGAGTCTGTCTGAGCCGGTTCTACAAGAAATTCGTCTATCGGTCGGTCCAAATGCTCGGCTGGAATGGTTGCCCGAGGTCACGATCCCTTTTGCCGGGTCTCGTTTCCGGCAATCGATCCATGTGGATCTTGCGCCTGGCGCGACAGTGGTACTATGGGACGCCATGGCATCCGGTCGGGTTGCCATGCGGGAGCGCTGGGCATTCGCATCGCTCGAAAACGAGATCTGCATCCGGACTGCTCTCGGTGGGTCGGTCGTCGAACGATATCGCCTGGTGCCTGACCGATTGCCTGAATCGGTAGGCCTCGTCGGGAGCTGGGACTATGTGGCGTCGCTGTTTGTCATCGGCGATGCGGTCGTCGCCGAAGTCTGGAAACGGCTCGACGCAGCACTCGCTGCTATTCTGGAACAGCGTGCTGGTCTGGTACTGGGAGCAGTCTCAACCCCTGCAGCTCCAGGCCTGGTGGTCAAACTCGTCGCCAAGTCTGCGCCAGACCTTACTGTGACGCTGGAGGCAATCTGGACTGCAGTTCGGGAAAATCTTTGGAGTCTTCCAATCCCGAACCTGCGGCGGTATTGAGTCAACGAGATTCCTGGTTAGAGGCTATTTGATACCTCCGCAACACGTGTGATATCCAGTTGGTCAAAATGACAATCCAACGAGGCCGCAGGCGATGCAAGGACCGCAGGCGTACCCTCTGGGGTACGTTGAGGATGCTTGCGAGCCGAGAACGAAGTTGGAGGTCATTTTCACCAACCTGGTGGTAACTATGCGTACCTTTCGAATCGCCATGGTGCAGATGAATCCGACGGTCGGTGACATTGCCGGGAACGTCCGCCGGATCACGGCCTGGCTGCGCGAAGCGAAGAAGGCGAAGGCCGACTTGGTCGCATTTCCGGAGCTGGCGATCACCGGCTATCCGCCTGAAGACCTCTTATTGAAGCCACGTTTTGTCGCGGACAATCGCCGCGCGCTCCAGGAAGTCGTCCGCCATTGCCGGGGCCTTGCCGCAGTGGTGGGCTACGTCAGCCAGAGCGATGGCATCGATCCGAAGCAAGCTCGCTCGCCGGTGGTGCAGGCCGGCGCGCACGAACTCTACAATGCAGCGGCGGTCATCGCAGATCAGAAGCTCATCACGACCTATTGCAAGTGGTATTTGCCGAACTACGGCGTGTTCGACGAGAGCCGCTACTTTCACCCAGGCAAGCGGCTGCCGCTCATTCGCCTGCGCGGCACGATGGTCGGGGTCAACATTTGTGAAGATGTCTGGTTGCCGGACGGTCCGACCGGTTTCCAGGCGGCAGCAGGCGCCGAAGTCATCGTGAATATCAATGCCTCGCCGTTTCATCTTGGCAAGAGCCGGGTACGCGAGCAGATGTTGGCGACCCGCGCGAGAGAAAATGGCGTGGTGCTCACCTACACCAATGCAGTCGGCGCTCAGGATGAACTGGTCTTCGACGGGAATAGTGTGATTCTCGATCACCAGGGTGAGGTCATCGCGCGGGGGAAAGCCTTTGAAGAGGATCTGATCGTCGCCGACCTCAACATGGAGGCTGTTGCGCGGGCGAGACGAACCGGCCGGAAAAAGCTCTTGCCTCGGCGCATGGCCTCTGCGGTGGAGGTCTACGCTGCATCGCTTCCTTCTGTTCAGAAAACTCGGGTGCGCGCGGTCCCCGATGTGGCATCGGTCCTGGACCCCCTGGAAGAAGTCTATCGGGCGCTCACGTTAGGGGTGCGCGACTACGTGAGGAAAAACGGATTTACGCGTGTTGTGATCGGCTTGAGCGGCGGAGTGGACTCGGCGCTGACCGCCGTGCTCGCCGTCGATGCGCTCGGCGCCGAGAACGTGTGGGGTCTGTTCATGCCGTCCCCCTATACGTCGCAAGACAGTTACGACGATGTCGCCGAACTGGGGACAGGGCTTGCGATCTCCGTCCGGACGATTCCCATTACGGGGCTGTTCGAGACCTATCGGCAGGTGCTCGCGGAGACGTTCGAGGGGCGCGCGCCCGATACGACGGAGGAGAATCTCCAAGCCCGCATCCGGGGCAATCTCCTCATGGCCTTCTCCAATAAGTTCGGCCATCTGGTGCTCACCACTGGCAACAAGAGCGAGATGAGCGTGGGGTATGCCACGTTGTATGGCGATATGGCCGGCGGCTTTGCCGTGATCAAAGATGTGCCGAAGACGATGGTGTATGACCTGGCGCGGCTTCGCAATCTCCGTGGCGCAACCCCCGTGATTCCCAAACGGACGTTAGATCGGCCGCCGACCGCTGAGCTGAGGCCCGATCAAAAGGATGAAGACTCGTTGCCGCCCTACGAGATACTCGATCCCATTCTTCAGGCCTATGTGGAAGAAGACCGGTCCCTCGAAGAGATCGTCGAAGCGGGGTTCGACCGCGCCACGGTGGCGCGCGTGATGGCGATGGTGGACGGCAGTGAGTACAAGCGCCGGCAGGCGCCGATCGGCATCAAGATCACGCACCGCGCGTTGGGGAAGGATCGGCGAATGCCGATCACGAACGGGTATCGGAATTCGTAGGCTGAAGGCTGAAGGGGTTCAGGCTGAAGGCTGAAGGTTCCAAAAAGCCGGACTCCGACCTTCAGCCTTACCTCCTTCAGCCTTCATTTTTGCTGCGATGTGGTTGTCTACTTCGGGCTGGCTTGTCCGGAGGGCTGGCTGCCGAGTTGTTTTTGAATGGATTCCAGTTGCTTCTTGAGGATCTCCACCTCCTGAGACAGGGCCGCTGTATTACGCGCCTGGGCTTCGGCTGCGCGCGCCTGGGTTTCGGCTGTATTACGGGCCTGGGCTTCGGCTGTGCGCGCCTGGGCTTCGGCTGCCCGGGCCTGGGCTTCGGCTGCGCGAGCGGCTTCTAGCGCCTCGCCTCCCGCCTGAGGCGCAGCTTGCCTTTTGGCTTCGAGATTTCGCCAGGCCTGTTGCAGCAGTTGATAATCGACCGCAAGAAATCTGTCGGTCGGCTTTTCCATGGTCGGCGGATCAGGGCTATCGGTTCGGAGAGCGGCTTTCGGAGTGAACCGCAGCGTACGGTACTTGAGGCCTGAATAATCGGATGGGTCCTGTGATCGGTGGATCGTATCACCCGAGTCCACCAGGTTCGTCAGAATCGGGTTGTAGTGATATTGAGAGAGGATCACGTACAACTGTCGGCCATAGACGTAGAGAGAACCGGTGGTAGTTTCCGTGGTCGGTGATTGAAATCTATTCGAACCTTCGTGCGTCGTCACGACACGAAACTCGACAGACTGATTGACGGTTGCCGTACGCAAGCCCTCCGCAAGCAGTGGAGCGAGGAACTGGATCTGGTCTTCCGAAAAGAGAGGGTAGGTAGCTGCCGTTCCTACAATTAGGGTCTGAATGACCCTTGACATGGTAGCGTCCAGCACCTTCATCATGAAGTTCTATGCCTGTCAATAGCTGAGTGAGAAGGGCTGGCTCCAGATTGATCGGATGGTTGGCCTGAATCGACGGGTCGGAAATCGTCTGGAGGGACACGGATCCGCGAGGATCTTCAAAGAGGACTTTTCCGGTCCGGGCAGTCGTGCTGCAGGCGGTGACGGCTAAACAGAGTAGGGCCAGCAGGATGCTGTTCAGAGGAACCGTGAACCGTGAAGCGTGAAACATGAACCGAAGGTCAGCCGCTGGGAAGAGCGAATGCTGTGGTGAAAGAGTCATAGGTGGGAGTGAATCTAGCACAGACGAGTGGGTCAGTGGCGAGACCAGAGCGGGCGAAGACCCTGTCAGGCGTGAAGCTGCGAGCCTTAGGTCTCGCCAGTCTCGCCTCGCTCTCATCTGTCGCCTCGCGCTAAGAAAGAACATTGACAGATTTCTCTATGGTTGCTATAAGGGCGCCCAATGGTTCCATAGTGCACTCGTTATGAGTGCGCTGCAAATCAGGGGAACAACGGCGTTTCCCACCGGCCTAAAGAATAGTACGGTATGGACAATGGCGTCCTCCAGCCCCAGTTGGCTAGAGGACGTTTTTTATTGACCAAATTCTACGTATATGGTCTGGTGGGAGATCGTGGTAGAAGTCAGAAGACGAGTGGGTTGTTAGGGATCGGCGGTTGCGCACAATGGCGTGCGTGTCGACAATGGCGTCGAGGTGAGAGAGGCAAGGGACAACGGATCACCAAATCCGACGAGGAGGATGGCATGAAGTCAGCAAGTAAACGTATCGGTATAGGAATAGGCGTCTGTGCGATTGCCTCGCTGCTCGGCAGCAATGCGGCATGCAGCCCCGAGGAGGTTGCAACGTGAAGCGCCCAGTCCCTGTGGAATCCGGCGGGCTTTAATCAGATCTCCGGGACTGTGCTGGCATCCTATCAACAGAATTTCAATAATCCCAGCACCAACAACACGAATCTGCGTAGCTTCGACACAGCGGCCAATTCGTTCATGGCGAATTTGGCGCAGATCGTGTTTGAACGGGAGGCCAATGCCTCAGGCAGTGGGGCGGATCGGGTGGGCTTCAGGGCGCGGCTCAATTTCGGGACCGATGCCAGGTTCTCGCGTGCTCGCACGAACTTCCAACCAGGTACGGACAATAACGAGCTGGACGTCCAGGAGACTCTATGCAGAGTACATCGCCCCGATCGGCAACGGCCTGAAGATCCAAGCAGGAAAGATCAACACGTTGATCGGGTATGAAGTGATCAACGCGTGGGAGAATCCCAACTTCTCCCGGAGCTTCATGTTCGGTTTCAGCCAAGCTTTCACGACCACCGGTATCCGGTTCACCTATCCCCTTGCGAAATGGGGGACCGCGGCACTCGGACTGGTCAATGGGTGGGACAACATCGAGGACAACAACAGGGGCAAAACGTTCGAGTGGAAACTTGATCTGACGCCCCACGAGAAGTTTGGAATCGCCTTCTTCGGATCCTACGGACCGGAACAGTCCAATGGAAATGCCAGTTTTGCTGTAGCAACCGTCGGTGCTTGCCAGGACTATACGACCGGGTGCGATCCTAGGGCCAAGCGAACGGTGGTGGGCTCGATCATTTCGATCAAGCCGACCGATAAAGATATGCTCATCATCGAGCCCTATTACGGGAATGAAACCAATGCCAGCACGGTTAGTGGGTCCCAAAATGCACGCTGGAACGGGGTCGTCGGCTATTTTACTCATGACTTCAATGATCAACAGGAGCCTCACGCATTTAGCGGGCGGGTTCGTGCAGAGATCTGGGAGGATGCAGGTGGTGTCCGTGCCTGCGCAGGAGGCGTGAATTTCAATGGTGGCGCCAATACCTGCGCTGGTTCTGGTTCTGGCCAGGCCAGTAACGGTGCTTTCTTCGCCGTGCCAGCTAACGCCCAACCGTTAGGGACGGCCCAAACCCTCTGGGAGACGACCTGGACACTCCAGTACAAGCCGATGCCACAATTGCAGACAAGGGTCGAGTATCGCTATGACCATTCCAACAAGAATGTCTTCCTAGATGGTACTACCGCAACGAACAATCAATCGACCCTGGGATTCTCAGTCGCGTACATGTGGTAAGCGAAGGTAGACTGAGGTTCAATACATTGTGAGATTCCGGTCCCTTCGTGGAGTATTCCACGAAGGGACCGATCGCTATAAGGAGCCACCGACCGTGTCTTCGCCGGAGCGTGGCTGGCAGGTGATGGTGGGATCGAGAGCGATATTGAGACAAAGGAGCTTGGGGATACTGCCTCCAAGCACCACGTGGGCGCAGGCAGCTGCGGAGCGCAGTCCGGTTCGACGAAGAGGGAGCGTGAGACAACCAGGGGGGCCGCTCAGAATAGTTCAACGAACGTATTGTCAACCTCGTCCTGAACCAAGGGATGAAAGGATACAAATATGTCATCGTATGTGAGCAGTATCAGTATAAAAAAGATTCTGCCGGTCCTTCTGATCTGCCTTACGGTCATGTTGGCAGGGGGATCGGCTCTGTTCGTGCAGGATGTCGCTGCAGAGGAGGCAGCAGCCGAGGCAGCTGCGCCCAAGGCCGATCCGGGGGACACGGCATGGATTCTCGCCTCCTCGGCGCTGGTGATGTTGATGACGCTGCCTGGGTTGGCGCTCTTCTATGGAGGACTCACCAGGCAAAAGAATCCCCTGAGTACGATATTGCATAGCTTTATCTGTCTCTGCCTGGGCAGTATCGCGTGGGTGGTGTTCGGGTACAGTATGGCCTTCGGCCCCGATGTGGGAGGGGTGATTGGAAACCTCGATTGGTTCATGTTGAATGGGGTAGGAACCGATCCCCATTCGACCTATGGCCCGACGATTCCCCACATGTTATTCATGGTCTTCCAACTCATGTTTGCCGCCATTACCCCGGCGCTGATCACGGGGGCTATTGCAGAACGTATCAGATTTTCCTCGATGCTGTGGTTTCTCGGCATCTGGTCCGTGGTGGTGTACTATCCTGTGGCCCATTGGGTTTGGGGTGGTGGATGGCTGGGGGCGATGGGCGCCTTGGACTTTGCCGGAGGCACGGTCGTGCACGTGACCTGTGGTATGGCGGCGCTCGTTGCCTGCATTATGCTCGGAAAACGTAAAGGCTACCCGGACACTCCTATGCCTCCTCATAACCTTCCCCTCACGTTGTTGGGGGCGGGCCTACTCTGGTTCGGCTGGTTCGGGTTCAACGCCGGCAGCTCGTTGGGTGCGAATGGGCAGGCTGTGAGTGCTTTCGTGGCCACCCACATCGCAGCCAGTGTTGCGACGGTGGTGTGGATGCTGATCGAGTGGATGCATCGTGGGAAGCCTACCGCACTCGGTGCGGCCAGCGGAACGATCGCCGGTCTGGCCACCATTACCCCTGTAGCTGGGTTTGTTTCCCTGGGTCCGGCGCTCATCGTTGGTCTCGTGGCCGGGTCTCTCTGCTATTTCGCCGTCAGTATCTTGAAGCCGGCCCTGGGTTTCGATGATTCGCTCGATGTCGTGGGGGTTCACGGTGTGGGCGGAGCGACCGGCTGCCTCCTGGGCGGGTTGTTTAACGTCGAAGGCAATGGGTTCCCCGGCCGATGGGCTGTTCTATGGAGGAGGCTTCACGCTCATGGGGGCTCAGATCACGATGGTGCTCGCGGTGGCGGCCTTTACTGCGATCGCCACCTGGATCATTCTCAAGATCATCGATGTGATACATCGGTCTGCGTGTGACGCAAGATGAAGAGCAAGAAGGCTTGGATGTCAGTCAGCACGGTGAGAAGGCCTATCACATGTAATACAGGGCCCATGTTACAATCGACGAAACAATCGTGCCGGCAGTCCCCGCGGGCGCTGTACGAACAGCGTCCGCGGGGAGCCTGTAAAGGAGGATATCGACATGAAGATGATTGAAGCGATCATCAAGCCGTTCAAGTTGGATGAGGTCAAGGATGCCTTGGTGGAAATAGGTGTGCAGGGGATGACGGTGTCGGAAGTCAAGGGATTCGGACGCCAGAAGGGGAGCAAGGAAACCTACCGGGGCGCCGAATATACGACCGACTTCGTGCCCAAGGTGAAGATCGAATTATACGTCGCGGATAATCAGGTGACGCGTGTGGTCGAAACCATTACGCGCGCGGCGAAGAGCGGCAGCGTCGGAGACGGGAAGATCTTCGTGTCGGATATCAGCGATGTGGTGCGGATCAGGACCGGCGAGACGGGGGAAAAAGCGCTGTGACAATCGTCGTCGAACAACGGGTCGCCGGCGGGGCTCTCTCAGAGGGCGGAGACCGCACCGGTCTCCGCCCTGGACGGGCACAGGCAGGCGCTCCGGCAGCGGTTATTGGGCGGGGCCTCGGGGGCCGAAGTCATGGCGGCCTTGACGGAGTTCGTGGATGGGCTGATCATCGATCGGTATAGGAACGCCATGCGGCAGGCCGGAGAAGGGACGCAGGTCGCGGGGGGCCAGCATTGTTGCCTGATTGCGCTGGGCGGCTATGGCCAGCGGGAGTTGGCTCCCTATTCCGACATCGATGTCATGTTCCTCTATAGCGAGAAAGCAGAAGAGGCGGCGCCGGCGCTGTTTCGTGAGGTGCTGCACCATCTGTGGGATCTCGGTTTCCAGGTCGGCCACAGTATGCGGACGATTCACGAATGCATCGAGTTGGCCGGGAAGGACCTGACGATCCGCACCGCCATGATGACATCCAGGTTTTTGGCCGGAAGTCCGAACCTGTTCCAGGAATTTCATCGCCGATATTTCAAGGAAGTGGTCGGCCGTGGAGCGAGGCGTTTTATCGAGCAGAAGATGGAAGAGCGGCGCCGTGAATATGAGAAGTTTGGACAGACGATCTATCTCCTGGAGCCGAACGTCAAGAAAAGCAAAGGAGGGCTGCGGGACTTCCATCTGCTCCGTTGGGTCGCTATGGCCCAGTTTCAGTCCTCGACGCTACAGGACTTGTCGGATCGCAGCCTCCTCTCCAGACAGGATTTTCTCTCAGTGATCGGAGGCGCGGGACTTTCTGTGGCGCGTCCGGGCGTTTCTGCACGTTGAAGCGGGGAGGGCGGAGGAAATTCTGTCGTTCGACGAACAAGTCAGGCTGGCCTCCCTGTTCGGATTCCAGGATCGCCCCCACCTCCTCGGGGTGGAGCAGTTCATGCAGCAGTATTACCGGCTTACGATGGGGCTCCACGAGACCTTGCTCCGGTTTGTGGACCGTTGCCTGGCCGTGCCTGGGAAGCGCCGATCGCCTCGCGCCCTGCCTTCTACAACGGTAGACGGCTATTTCGTGGTGACCGGACGGCGTCTGACCGTTCCCTCTGAGCTGCGGGCTCGGGTCCTGGATAGTCCAGACGTGCTCCTTCGGCTGTTCGATATGGCGAGGTCCCGGCGCCTCAAGATCGATAGCCGACCTGCTGGACGAGATTCACAGCCATATGGATAGCGTGTCGAGCGAGGCCTTCAGGACCCCGGAGGCCAGCCGGGTCTTTCTGAAGATCCTTGCCGGACCGGAAGCGGTGGCCGCCACGCTTGAAGCGATGCATCGTGCCCATCTGCTGGAGAAGCTTATCCCGGTCTTTGCCACGCTCCGTGGCCTGATGCAGTTCAACCAGTATCACAAGTACACGGTAGATGTGCACACCCTGCTGGCTGTGGCCAAGGCCGAAGCGCTCGCCCTGGAGTCGGGCGCTCATCGGGGAGGTCTATCAGGAGATCAGGCGGAAGGACCTCTTACACCTGGCGATTCTGTTGCATGATCTGGGGAAGGGACGAAAAGAGGATCACTGCGAAGTGGGTAAGGTGATTGCCGAGGAGACAGCGGCGCGGTTGGGCTTGGACGAGCAGGAGACGGGAATTCTGGTGTTTCTCGTGCACAAGCATCTGCTCATGTCGAACACGGCCTTCCGGCGCGACCCCTACTGACTCGAAGGTCCTCCTGCCCTTTGCCAAGGAGGTGGGGACGCCGGAGGTCCTCCGCAAGTTGTTGGTCCTGACGGCTGCCGATATTGCGGCGGTGGGGCCTGGCGTCTTGACGAAGTGGAAGGAGTCCTTACTCACCCAGCTCTATCGGCGTACGCTGCAGGCGGTGTCGGGCAAACAGGATGAGACGGTCGGTCCTGAATGCATCAAGGAATTGGTCAGTGAGGTGGCGCGCGAGTTTACGAACGCACCAGCCGGGGGGCTCGACTGGATCGAGTCGCAACTGAGCCAGTTTCCCCTGCGCTATCTGCATGGCACGCCTCCGAAGCGGATCGCAGCCCATTTGGGAGCGATCGGAAGGCTGAAAGTAGGGGATGTGCTGGTCGAGGAGACCTTCAACGAGGAAGTGGGCATGTGCGAGTACACGGTGATTACCCACGACAACATCACCCCGGGCATCTTTTCGAAAATGGCCGGCGTGATGGCGGCCGAGGGGCTTGAGATTCTGGACGCCCAGATCATCACCAGAGATGACGGGATTGTCGTGAACACCTTCCAGGCATCTGATCCTGATTATGTCGGCGTTCCCCCGGAGGACCGCCGTGCTTCCGTCGCCGAGACGATCATCCGGGTGCTGAAGGGCGAGGAAGCGCTCGATCAGTTGTTGCGCCGACAACACCCGCCTGTCCTCCGTGACGCCGGCTGTCTGCCAGCCGCCAAGCGACTGAGGTGGAGATCGATAACGGGATATGCGACCGGCTCACGGTGATCGATGTGTTTGCCGACGATACGCAAGGGCTCTTGTATGTCATCACGCATGCTATTTTTGAACTCGGTTTGTCGGTCCATGCGGCCAGGATTTCGACCAGACTGGACGACGATATACAGCAGTCCTTGCGCACCGTCGGCAGACATCAGGTGGTCGACGTGTTCTACGTGACGGACCGGCATGGAGCCAAGATCGAGGACCACGCTCGACTGGAGGCCATCCGCTCGACCATCAAGCGAGGATGTCGATCTGTTCATGGACCAGCCGGTTGATGTGCCGGAAGGCGTATCGGCAGGATCACCAGCATAAATCGGGTGTGATAAGGAGGACCGGAATGAATCCCCGTGAGGTATTGGAGTTTGCGAAGAAGAACAAGAGTACAGATTGTGGACTTGAAGTTTGTGGACCTGATCGGCACCTGGCAGCACTTTTCGATTCCCGTGAATGAGCTGACTGAAGGGCTGTTCAAGGACGGATCCGGGTTGGACGGTTCGTCGATCCGGGGCTGGAAGGCGATCAACGACAGCGATCTGCTGATGATCCCCGATTCGACCACGGCCTGTCTCGATCCGTTCTGTGCGGTTCCGACGATGAGCCTCGTCGGCAACGTCGTCGATCCGATTACGCGCGAGCCCTACGAACGCGATCCGCGGTTTGTGGCGCAGAAGGCGGAAAAATATCTCCAGAGCACGAAGATCGGCGATACCTCTTACTGGGGGCCGGAGGCGGAATTCTTCATTTTCGATCAGGTCCGGTACGATCAGACGGGCCACAGCGGTTTCTACTTCATCGATTCCGAAGAAGGCGCATGGAACATCGGGCAGGAAGGCCACAATTTGGGCGGAAAAATCCGTCACAAGGAAGGCTACTTTCCAGTCCCGCCGCACCGATACGCAACAGGATATCCGTAGCGAGATGGTCCTGGAGATGCAAAAGGCCGGGATTACCATTGAGAAGCACCATCACGAAACGGCGACGGCGGGCCAGGCGGAAATCGATATCCGCTTCGGCTCGCTGGTCGACACGGCAGATAAATTGATGATGTACAAGTATATCGTCAAGAACGTGGCCCGCCGGCATGGCAAGACCGCGACCTTTATGCCCAAGCCGATCTTCGGGGACAACGGGACCGGCATGCATACCCATCAGAGTATCTGGAAAGATGGAAAGCCCCTGTTTGCGGGGAAGGAATATGCCGGCATCTCGCAACTCTGTCTCTACTATATCGGAGGCATCCTGAAGCACGCGCCGGCCCTGGCGGCGTTTACGAATCCGACGACGAACTCCTACAAGCGGCTGACCCCCGGGTACGAGGCGCCGGTCCTGCTGGCCTATTCCAGCCGGAATCGGTCGGCTGGCATCCGGATTCCCATGTACTCACCGAGCCCGAAAGCCAAGCGGATCGAGGTGCGCTTTCCTGACCCGACTGCGAATCCCTACCTCGCTTTTTCTGCCATGCTCATGGCAGGGTTGGACGGGATCGAGAACAAGATCAATCCGGGTGAACCGGCTGAGAAGGATCTGTACGATCTTGAGCCGGAGGAAGCGGCGGCGATCCGCACGATGCCGGGCAGTCTCGATGAAGCGTTGCGCAACCTCGAACAGGACCATCAGTTTCTGCTCAAGGGCGGAGTCTTCAGCAAGGACCTGATCGAGGCCTGGATCAGCTACAAACGCAAAAAGGAAGTTGATCCCATGCGGTTGCGACCGCATCCGTACGAGTATGTTCTGTATTACGACGTGTAGGAGTAGCGGCGTGTGAAGCGTCGTTCGTGAGGGGCAAGGCTCTCAACATAATGCAAGCGAGATAACGGCGTTCGTCTCCTTGTAACCGGGAGGCGGACGCCGTTTTATTTCTCGCCTATGCGAACCTGTGCGCGAGGCTGGCCGACTCGCAGTTCGCTAGGGTTTCCGAACGTTCGTTCGAAGAATGTCTTGGTGAGGGTCATGTGCTGCTCGATGTCCGACTGCAAATCGCGCGCGCCGGCCCTCCAGTCGTCTTTCGTATAGCCGACGCGGCGGGCAAGACTGACAAACTCCTCTGAATCGGGCGGAGGGAGCACAAGATCCTTGGTGTTTCCCCGGACCATGCGTAATCCATCGACCAATGTTCGGGTGAAGATGTAGGCTTTCCGGAGGCCTGCTCCATCGGCGCGCTGCGACCAACCCCGCTTGCACCAGCGCGGCGAGCGCCTGCAGGGTATTCGGCGTACGCAGACTCGGGTGGTCGTGCCCATGCATCACTTGTAGGTATTGCACGGCATATTCGATGTCGATGAGTCCTCCCGCGCTATACTTCACGTTGACTCTTCCCAGGCGCGACCAGTTGTTTGAGCTGTTGTCTCCGGAGTTCCAGTGCCGTGGGAATGTCCCAGGGGGCATCGCCGTAGACGAAGGAGTCCCGGTGTGCTTCCAGCTCGATGGCCTAGTGCGGAGTCGCCGGCGATATGGCGTAACTTGATCAGGGCTTGCCGTTCGAATGGCGCGGCAAGCCCGGTCGGACTGTAGTAGCGACAGACCTCCTCGAATTCATTGGCCA
>CAVUMA010000019.1:0-97500 GCA_963742465.1 uncultured Nitrospiraceae bacterium
CGCCCCCACCGCGCCGACTACCCGAAGATAGCGATTGAGCCACCCGTCTGTCGCCTGAAAGAGTCCGCGTTCGATGATGTCCTGGTCCGTAAAGTGCGATTGCGTCGAGCCGGCAAACCCAGCCTGCGTCACAATCGCCAACGTATTGTTGTTGTACAAATCGAGGAACGGCTGAATCGCCGGATGCATAGCGAACCCTGTCCCAGGAAGATTGATCCCTGCGCCGTCACCGGACCCAGGAGCCGGAATACCGATGTTGCCAGCCCCATCCGCCGATGGCCTCACAACATAGTACTGCGGGTCGGTATAGGGCACGATCGTGTTCAGGCCGTCGTTGCCTCCGCGTTGAAAGATGACCACCAACGTCTTCCCTGCATTGGTCGCAGCCGACGCGAGCGGCTGAGAAATTCGAACGGCAAGAAGTTCATGACGAGGGTCGCGCCTGCGAGCCCCAAGCGCACGTTTCAAGAACGTTCGACGCGAGAGATCTTCTTGTTCAGCGCGGCATTGTTCACAGGCTTCCATAACCACCTCACTGGTACTTGTAGCGTGGGCTGGCCAAGCACGGTTGCCAGCATTCGATCGAGCGGCGTTTCGACATTCGAGTTATCCAGATTGAATGTCCCACCGGCACTTCGAAGTGTAGTGAGATAGGTCTGATACTCCGTCAGGCTGACTTGCCGATCAAAGGTCAAATTGAGGAGAAAACCCAGCACGTCTTCTTCCGTTTTAAGGTTGAGACTCTTCAACCACAACCGCGTCAAGCCTCCGCTGGTATCGGATCCGTAGCGGATGGTCGATCCGAATCCTGGGATCGTCGCTTCGTACGCAAAGCTCACCTCGTTGAACATCACGTCCGTATTGAGCCACTCGTCTGCTGCCTCTTTATATCCCGTCGGTGGCGGCTTCTCGTACAGTCCCTGCCCCATGCGTACCAGGCGATTTCTAAACGGATCGATCGGCGACCACACGCTGAGGTTGCGATGCAGGCTCGCGACAAATTCTAAGGGTGTTTTGACTAGTCCTCGATAACTCGCAATGTTGTTAAAGTCTGGAGACGTAAAGATCGCGATCAAGACCTTCTTGATGTCGCCGCCGGAATCGGTGAACACCGACGCGACTTCGTTCAGAAGAGACGCCGATGGATTATCACTGACAAAGTACACACATAGCTTCTTGGCGAGATGCGCGGCAGTAGACGGATGGCGCGAGGCGATTGTGAGCACCTGTTCGCCCTCGCCGACGCCGCTGAAAGGTATCGCCTGCCCCAAAAACTGCTTCGCCCCAGGACTATGCCGGCTAGCAATGAACTGGAAGCCGGGACGGGCCACGTCCAAGGTCCTCCAACCCGTAAAGGCTTTGGCCGCTTCCACGATATCGGTCTGCGTGTAGCCGTTCGGATTCCCGTTCACATCGACTCCGAGCGTATGCAATTCTTGTAATTCCCGCGCGTAGTTCTCGTTCGGGTTTTCTTTTCGATTATCATCGGTGTTGAGATAGATCATCATCGCGCTGCTCTTGGCACTCGCCATGAGCAGATCGAGGAATTTTCCGAATGCATTCGGTTCTGAACGCTTCATTCTCCGCCAGTTCGTATTGACCTTTGCCATGGGTCCGGTAGTTGGTATTGAAATGGTTGTCCCAGAAATAGACCATCTTCTCCCTGAGCTGCCGCCGACTGTACGACTTTTCGATCAGATCGTGATCTTGCAACTCACTGAGTGACGGCGACAGGACGTCTGGCAGTCCGTCTTCGGTTCGCCAATCGGCTCGATCCGCAGCAAGTCGCTGATTGAGCGCTGAATCGTCCAGGACAATCGGAGCAGGGAGCAACTGGGTATTGTGCAAATTCGTCGGCCAGGGTCTATTGGGATCGAGTTCGAGTTGTTCTTTCATATAACGAACAGCCCAGACACCGGCTTCTTGAGCAGTGAGGTGCGAGACGGTATTGAGCTGATTCGGTGTGCCGCCGTACGCCAACCGATTCAGGACATGGTACGCCAGCCAATTCGGCGGAGCCGGAGGCAAGCCAGCCTGCGGTGGTCCCAACGGAGGCGCAGGTGTCGCAATCAGTTCAGGTGGAGGGCCACCGGGATGGGCCGTGAGAAGCTGCTGCAAACCAGGCAACTGCCTGATCAGATTCTGCGCACTTCTTCCCCCGCCTGAGGACGATCCACCCGATCCAGCCGCGCCCATCGATGAACCAGGCGATGCCGCTGCCGCCCCGGCGATTGCCGAAGACGCCGGCACCCCTGGAGATCTGGATGTCATAGAGCTTCCGGACGATATCGGCGAAGCAATTGGGCTCATGCCCTCTGCCGACTTAGCCGTTCCAGCCGCCGAATCTTTGGTCGCTGACGTCGCTTGATCGACTGCCACCGGCGTACTCGATGGACGACCCTGATCCGCCTGCTGAGGAGACTCGGATTGAGGCCCCTCAGCCAAAGATTTTCGAATCAATCTCCGGGGTTTGTTTCCAATCTTCGAACCACCAGACTCTTTCCCTGACTTGAGGATAGGTTCCGCCGCTGAGATAGCAAGAAGACCTTCTGTGCGGCTACCCTGACCGTTATGGGACTTCATGGACGAACTCCCGGAAGCCGTAACAGTCTCTGCCGCATTCAGAGAAGCGACATCAACCATGCCGGGAAGGAGTACTTGGAATCCAAACACCAGCATGAGTATCGTTCTAAGGGACTTCTTAGTATCGAAGGAGCTAGTCCGACATTGCATCATCATATTTATCCGATTTGTGACGCGAGTCATTGCCGACCTCCTGTTCGTTGGCGACTGTCGCACGATCTCGCACGCAGGCATTGGAGCAAGACCAATGCCCATAAGCAGGCTCTCTAGCCTGTGTCGCCGGAAGATGGAAATCTTAAGAATATCCGCGGAAGATCACTCGTAGGATCGACTGATAAATCCTACAGAATCGCCGCTGAAGGGTGAACCACGTCTGTTCAGGACTGCCCGGTAGGGGTGGCGGGATCAAACAAGAAGGAATACGTATGCTGAAGACATTGCGCTTCGACAACCCTATTTATTCATCAACAGATAATCGAGTCGTTCGACCTTCACGACCGGCATAATCACACCGAGGCCTTCTTGGTCATGTGAAAAATCGTACACCACAGATTCCTCAGGAATGAGCCGGCCGGTCATGGCCACAGTAATATCGACCGTCTCACCTCGCGCAAATCGTTGTTCCAGTTCGCCCCTCAACGTCGCTGAGGCTTTCGCCACAAGCTCACCCTGAAGATCCTCGTATTTGAAGCGCACAACGCCCCAGCGGGTAGGCGTGTGCTTGGGACCGAGCACCACGCGAAATCCACCAGCCTCCGCGTCGTACCGAGACAATTCGCCGAACCAGACAAAGGTGATGAGCTGCGTCAACGCGGAATTGCCTGCGCGTTTCGCATCGCGCTCCCGGTTCAGCGTGAACAATCGCTCGTCATGGTCAGGGTCATGATGGCCATGGCCATAGACCAGGCCCCAGTCCGGCGGGTTTTTATCCAGTGCGTCAAGAAACTGTTCAATTGAGTGAGGATCGATCAGGATATGGCAGTCCGGCGGCAGGATGCTATGAAGATCCTTGTGCGCAATCGTCAGGAGCGGTCTCGCACCGAGCGCGTCTTCAGCCCATCCTTCTCCAACCGACCCTACCGTCAGGAACAAAACGGCGATGACCCAGAGAGCCCTCATGGGATGAGATTACTCCGTTGCGGCGGCGACGGCCCGCTCAAAACTCGTGCGGAGAGCAGTGACCGCCTGCTGCTCACCCGTCAACACTCCACATTCGATCAACACTGCCAGACGAGGATATGGATCGATGCGGCGCAAGGCCTGCCTGCTGAATCCACCGGACTCAATACTGTTTTTATAGGTGTCCATCCACGAGTCGGTCACGGCGCGCAGCCCGGCATCGGTGGGTTTCATCCGGCCAAGCTTTACCTGTTCAAGCAATTTGGTGAGCGGGTCGGACTGAGAGATGGTGGCAATCGCACGCTGTAAGCACTTGGTCGCCTGACTCCATGATCAATTCGTGGAACAGGAACCGGGGCCGCGCGGGTCACCGCAACTTCCGCAGGCACCTCCACCATTACCTGGCAACACCCAGCCATCCGTGCCGCCGACTCCGAACGAAGAGATTTGTTTCTCCAACTTCGTGGTCTTGCACTTTGGACAGGCAGCTTCCGTTGAGCCATACACCAACAGCTCGAATCGATGATTGCATTCCCCGCAGACATATTCGAAGATAGGCATGGATTGTTACTCCTTGTTCATGAAGGGTATTATAAGATCGGGCCGTCACTTCGCAATCGGGAGGCTAGGAGCTGTATGTACCAAGAAGAAAAAACCTTTACCTTTCGATTCAGCCTGGAGGCCTCGTTTCCCGACGACTATGAGGGCGAGGAAGACAACCAGGCCTGGGTGCGTGAGTGGGAAGCGCGAATCAAACCGGATCTGCTCAAGGCGCTCTTCGAATCGTTGCGTCAACACCGGTCCTGGCAGACACACGTGCGCAATCGCGGGAAATCCCCTGCCGATGAAATAGAAATTGTCCTCGCACGGGACTTTTCCAAACCCCAAGGATTCAGTCTGTCGTCATGACGCCCTCTCCCCTCGGTTTGTATCTCCATATCCCCTTCTGCCGGCAGCGATGTGACTTCTGCGCTTTCTATCTTGAAATCCATCGCGAAGACCGCGCAGAGATCTTTGTCCGATCCCTCATGCAGGAGATCAGACTGTCGGCGCAGCAACACGTAGCCGCAAACCGTCCCATCCAGTCCGTCTATTTCGGAGGCGGCACACCGACAGTCGCTTGCCGCGACTCAGCTGACCGCGATCCTGTCTGAGATTCGCGCGCATCTCACCCTCGCCGCCAACTGTGAAATCACCGTTGAAGCGCACCCCTCCACGATTTCCGTGCAGGATCTCGGACAGCTGCTTCAAGCAGGCGTCACCCGCATGAGTTTCGGCGCTGAATCGATGGAAGATGGCGACCTTCCTCGGATCGGACGGCCCGGCGCCGTCCATGAGACTGTCACGGCAGTGACTCAGGCCAGAGCGGCCGGATTCACTAACATCAATCTCGACTTGATGTATGGGCTTCCCGGCCAACGCCTGGAGAGCTGGCAACGGACACTGGCCCACTGTCTTATGCTGGAACCCACACACCTGTCCTGCTATGCCCTCACGGTCGAGGAGGATACGAGGCTCGCTTCCAATATCCAGCGCCGACGGAGTCCCGCTCCAGACGAAGGTCTTCAGATTGAAATGGACGAAACCGCGCAACGAATGCTCGGCGATGCCGGCTATGAGCGGTATGAAGTGTCGAACTATGCCAAGCCTGAGATATGCCTGTCGGCACAATCTGCTCTATTGGACGAATGGCGAATATCTCGGATTGGGCCCGAGCGCGCAGTCCTATCTTCACGGGATAAGATTCGGCAATGTCGCCGACCTCGCGGCCTACAACACATCGCTCGCGGAAAACCGCCTTCCTATTGAAGATCGCACCAGGCTCTCGGAGAAAGAGCAACTCCGTGACGCCGTGATTTTCGGGTTACGCCTGATTCGAGGAATTCCCTCACATCATCTTCATCAGCATGCCGCAAACTACGGGCATGCGGCAGTCATCGCACAGTTAGTCGCACAACAGTTGGTCGAAGAAGACGGTGAGCGCAGCAGACTATCGGCACGAGGCCGTCTACAGGCCGACACCATCGCCGGGCAGTTGTACTAGCAACGCACTGATTTTTCGGTTTGTCTCGTTTGTTTGCTTGAACCAGATAAACAAGAGAAACCAGACAAACCTTCTCTCTCCTGTGGTCATCTAACTCGATTGACTTTATCCTCCGGTCGGGTGGAGACTGAACACAGATCACGTCGGAGGTGCCATGCCCGTCAATATGGATCCTGCCAAGAAGCGAAGAAAACAGCCGCTCGCCGCCAGAGGTTGGTGCGTCTCTCTCCGAGAAGGAAAAGAGCCTGCCGACACAAGCGACTCAGTTCGGTGAAGAGACGGAAGAGGATCGGGTGAAGGTTCTGGCAGATGCGGAGTTGAAGAATCTCTGGGAGGCCACGGAAGTCATCAACATGGATCAATACTGAATTGCAGGTCGCTCAACAAAACCGTTCAGCAAGACCGCAGCGAGCAAAGCTGCGAGGCATACGCTCCGGTACGTTGATCCTCAGAGCAATGCGAGAACGCTGCCTGGGGAAAGGCGCGTCTTGGCGCGTCGGGGTTGGGCGGGTGAGAAAATCGACTTTTTCAGTATCGTGCTAGGCCGGCAGAAAGAAAAAGGCGATCGCCAGCATCAGGTACACTCCGACCAACATCACACCTTCCATCCAATTCGATTCTCCGTCCATCGCCACGAATCCCACAATCAGGACCGAGATCGTCACCGCAGCGACCTCGAACGGTGTGAAGATCAGATCCAATGGCGTCCCAAAGAGATAGCTGGCAAAGACGAGCAATGGGGCAACGAGCAACGCAATCTGCAGGCTGGATCCAACCGCGATACCATAGGCTAGGTCCATTTTATTTTTCAGCGCCACCATCACCGCCGTGGAATGCTCGGCCGCATTACCGATAAGGGCGACCAGAATGACGCCGACAAAGACTTGCGTGAGCCCAAGTTGCTGCGATGCCGGCTCCAGCGCACCGACTAACATCTCGCTCATCAGGGCCACGAGACAGGTCACCACGGTGAGTACCGTAATCGAAGCGCCGTCGGGTCCAGGGTTGCTCTCCGAGGTCCGAGGCATTATGGGCCTCTCCGGCAAACAGATGACGATGAGTCTTCAAGGTAAACAATAGGCTTGCGATATAAATGGCGAATAATACAAGTGATATCGTGAGGCTCAGCTGTCGTTCGATCGCGACGCCACGATCGGCGGCGGTGAAATGGAAGAGGGCGGGAATGATGAGTCCCACAGCAGCCAGGAGCAGGAGACTGGCGCCCATTCCTGCAGCGGTCTGATTAAACTTCTGCCGCTCGTACTTCACCCCGCCGGCAAACATGGAGACCCCGAGTACGAGTAAGATATTGCCGAGGATCGAGCCGGTGAGAGAGGCTTTGACGACATCGTGAAGGCCCTCACGCAGAGCCACCAGTGCGATAATCAATTCCGCGGCATTACCGAGCGAGGCATTGAGCAGCGCACCAATACCGGCACCGACATGAGCCGTCAAATGCTCGGTGGCTCGTCCCAGCAGGCCCGCCAGCGGAATAATGGCAAGTCCAGCCGACACAAAGACCAGCAGTGGGTCGGCTCGAAGAACTTCGAGCGCGATCGTCACCGGGACAAAGATGAGCAGGAAATCGAGCCACGACGTGAAGAGATATCGCACGCGCAAAACCTAGCATGACTGTGAGATTTTGTCGATGAATCAACCAGGACCCCACGCGCTGTTCTACCCCTTTCATCTATGCCATCCGGATACCTTGGCGCGACTGCTGACTCGCTTCGCCACCGTCCATTTTCGCGACTTCATGGCGCTGCAATTGACCCCCATGTCCGGGATGACAGCATTTCAAGACCGGATGGGCATGAGCTTCCCGGACCTCATCGAGTCCGGACGCCTCGTGCAAGGCTATGACGTGAGTGGACCGCTTCCACCTACCGTGGCAGCCGCCATTGATCGCGACCTTCACGATCCTCGTTGGCGCGCGTGTTTTCACACCGCGTTCCGCCTAGACCGTCGTCTCCAACGTGGACTATTCGAGCCGTCCCACAGTCTTCGTATCGGCGGCAGTCTCGTGCCAGGCCCTGCCGCACTCTTGCGCCTCATGGACGATTCGTTTAGACAGCACGGCTATGATCTCGGTCAGGTGAGAGCACTATCGAAGCGTAGCCTCACCCTTGAAGAGGGGTACCATTTTGAATATGGGCTCGCCCTCGTGAAGACATCCGCCTCACTCGTCTATACACAGACACTGGCGCTGGCACACCAGCTTCAACCGGTTACAGACTCCCCCGCTCACTTCACGCTCTATGCACAATCCTGTGTCCGAGAGAATTGGCCGAGAACCAACCACCTGCTTATCCGGGCGGGCTATTAAAAATTGCGGCCAAGTCTGCTAGAATTCTCCTCCATGGCAGGCACAAAAACCCCCTTCGCACCCCCCGTCCCGACAGAGACCACTAGCACCGATACAGATACCGGGCTCGATGCGCGTGTGATCGTCTTCAACTGCGAATGTCATACCTATGAGCAAGTCATTGCGCTCTTTTGCCAATACATTCCAGGCATGAACTCCACGAAGGCCTTTGAGCTCGCGTGGAAGATCGACCATGATGGGGAAGCCATCGTGTTCGCAGGGACACTGGAACAAGCGGAAGAGATCGCCACAAAACTGGGGGGAGGGGGGCTACGAGTGGCCGTGCAATAATCGCAGGCTAGGAGTCTGTCCGAGTAATCCTTCGTTGCGAGGCAAGAGAGCTGCGGGCAGATGCTAGGCCGCAGGCTCGAAAAAACCGGAGGCGTATTCGCTGGAATACGGTGAGGATTTTTTCGGGCCGAGAACGACGCAGATGTTTGCAGATCGTTTGCCGCAGTAGAACGGCATCACTCGGACAGACTCCTCACTACTTCTTGTGTTTCTTTCGAGCTGCTTTGGCCGTTTGACTTCGTCTTTGCCTTCGAGACGGCAGGACGCGCTTCAGCTTTGGGAGTGCGCACGTTTCGCTGGAACGACTTCGCATGTTTGAGCTTCGGTGAAGCAGGCTTCGCGGGCGCAGTCTTCTTACCGTGACTTCGCGACCCACCCTTCACAGGTTTCCCTTCAGCAAGCTGAGCCTGAAGTTTGTGCGTCGCGGATGTTTTATTCATTTTCGTGACCATATCGCCACTGTAGATCCGCACTTGATACAGCTCTAAGAGCTTGCCAATGGCCTTCTGATCGCCTTTCTTCGCGGCATTCAGCAACCGGCGGCGATGGTTCATCTCTTCTTCTTCTGTATGGGAAGCAGCCCGTCGTTCCATGTCCGTCCTTTCGTATACTGGGTACAGCAACGCGCCGCGCAGTATAGCGGAATTTGCGCAAATGCACCAGATGTTCTGTGCAGGCTGGGTACCACTTGAGGCTATTTTCATCCAGGGGTTATAATCCTGCTCACTTTATTCTTAGAGGGAGACCACAATGGAACATCAGAAACAGAATCAACCGACCGTCGCCGACGATCCGAAGGCCCGCGAGATACTTCGACAAGCGTTCGAAAAGACCTCGCGCTGGCAGAAAGACTTTACGGGATTCACGGCCGACCTGACCGTGAATGTGAACGGCAAAGAAACCAGCGGCCCCGTCATGGTGAAAGGCCCTCGCGAAGTATCGGTTCAACTGGGAGAGGCCGACGTGCAGAAGTGGGCGCAGGAACAGCTCGGCATGATCGCGGTGCACCGTGGCCCAAGAACCTTCGAAGAATCGGACGGCAAGTACTCATTGACCATGGAAGAAGATGGGCACCCGTTCGGCACGAAACTGATCATTCATGGGTCGAACTCGTTTTATCGCGTCAAAGACAATCGCATCACCCAGATCAATCGCACGATGGCGCACCCCGGCATGACCCCCTTCGCCTTTACGATCAACGTGGAAGAGAGCGCAGTGACCCAAGACCAGAAGAATCTGACGACGAAGTACAGCGTGTACTACTATTCACCCACCGACGGGAAGCTGAACAACGTGGAAAGCTTCACCGACACCCATGTGCGCATCGGATCATCGGATTTGCCGGCCACCCGCCGGATCATTACATACGAAAACGGCGGAGTGATCGTGAAGAACTTGACGTTCACGAATCACAAATTGATCTAACGATGGACTTGCGAAAGACTTTCCTCGCAGCATGCGCGTGAAGATGGAGGGTTACGTCCATCTCGCGCGCATGATCGACAAGTGCCGCGCCGTGCTGGCCGGCACCGAGGGCGAATACATCTACCCCTGCCCAATGGACGAACGGCTCATGAAATTCGCCGGGATTACGGACGAAGGAATTCACCGCAACCGTGAAGGCCAATCCCACTGACAAGGGCGTGGCCCAATGGTTTAAGAAGGCCTCAAAGCCTCATCCGCAGGTAGAGCTAGACGAGTGGAATGAGATGATGTTGACGCGTGGACCAAGCACACCGGATAAGCAGAAGTACTTCAACAAACTCCGCGACACCGTCGATCCCTCCCGAACCGACCTCACTGCCTGGTCTGACCTCCAAGATTTAGAAGAAGGCCGGACCGTCCCCAAGCGAATGACTCCGACTCATTAGCGCTTCACGTACCACGCTCCTTAGATCGCTCGCCCTTCGCAACCACCCGTAAATACTTCCATTTCAACGTTCTGTCTGTTGATTTTCTGAGTTGAAAACGGTACTTCTTGAACACCGAAACCTATCCTCCTGTCGTGAGAAAAACCACATGGCCTTGCCAATACTGAGCGAACCGGTTGAGCGGAACATCCTGCTGATCCGTGGACATCGAGTGATCCTGGATACAGATCTGGCCAAGCTCTACGGTGTCCCTGCCAAAACGATCAACCAGGCAGTAAGGAGAAACGCCTCCCGTTTTCCTATCGATTTCATGTTCCAACTGACAGTGGAGGAAGCAACCGCTTTAAGGTCACAATTTGTGACCTTAAAGACAGGCCGTGGGCAACACAGAAAATACCGCCCCTATGTCTTCACGGAGCAAGGTGTGGCCATGCTCTCAAGCGTATTGCATAGCGAGCGCGCCATCCAAGTCAACATTGCCATTATGCGAGCATTCGTTCAGCTCCGGGAAATGATCAGCTCGAACAAGGGGCTTGCCAGGCGGCTCAATGAACTGGAAAAGAAATACGACAGCCAGTTCCGGGTCGTCTTCGAAGCAATTCGAGAACTCATGGCAGAGCCAGAGCCCAAGGTCAAACGAATCGGGTTCAAGACCTAACTGCTGCAAGCAGTCGATCTTTTCGAACACACCTCACCGCCTGAGCCAACCTCCAAGACCTGGAAAAGGCCGGACCGTTCCTCGCCGATCCTAACCCACGCCAAAGCTTTCGGAGTCTTACTCAAGACATCAGCGGTGTCAGTGGCAGGTCAAGCAAGGGATGGGATGGAGCCTGAGATCTTCGTGGTGTTCGCGCAACGCGTGGTCGCAGACTCCCTCGTTGGACGCGCGCAATGGAAGATCAATCAGGCCCCATCCCTGAAGAGATGGCGAGCTTGCTTGGAGGCAACATTTAGCCTTCCTGACGCCTACTACCCCCTTCTGTACGGTTGATTTATCCACCCTTTGAGCGTAGGAATTGTCCCAATAGATACACCAGCCTTACCGGGACTTTTCAATGTCAGAGCCTACAATTATCTGTCCGAACTGCAAGACAGAGATCAAGCTGACAGAATCACTCGCCGCTCCATTGATCGAGTCAACCCGTCGCGACTACGAGAAGCGGCTGGCGCAGAAAGACACGGACATTGCCAAGAAAGAAGAGTCTTTACGTGAGCGAGAAGCAGCTGTCTCAAAAGCCACGCAAGCGATTGACGATCAGGTGGCTGAGAAGCTGCTGCTGGAGCGCGCGAAGATCGTCACAGAGGAATCCAAGAAGGCCAAACTCGCTCTGCAAACGGATATTGACCAGAAGACGAGAGAGCTCGCCGAACTTCAGGACGTCCTCAATCAACGCGAAGTCAAACTCGCCGAAGCTCAGAAGGCACAGGCCGATCTTATCCGGCAAAAGCGTGAACTGGACGATGCCAAACGGGAACTAGAACTCACAGTCGAAAAGCGCGTTCAGGATGGGCTCTCTGCCACTCGCGAGCAGGCCAAGAAAGAAGCCGAGGAAGGGCTGAAGCATCAAAGTCATGGAGGCGGAACAAACCATCGCCTCGATGCAGACACAGATCGAAGAACTCAAGCGCAGGGCCGAACAGGGATCGCAGCAGCTCCAAGGCGAAGTCCAAGAACTAGATCTGGAAGCCTTGCTCAGAGCAAAGTTCCCGAGGGACACGATTGAGCCTGTCCCCAAAGGCGAATTCGGCGGCGATGCACTACAGCGGGTCATCGGCCCGCTCGGTCAGCTCTGTGGAACCATCTTATGGGAATCCAAGCGAACCAAGAATTGGAGCGACGGCTGGCTGGCCAAACTTCGCGACGATCAGCGGACGGCCAAAGCAGAAATCGCTGTTATCGTCAGTCAGACACTTCCAAAGGGCGTGGAGTCGTTTGATCTGATCGAAGGAGTCTGGGTCACTACATTCACGATCGATGCTCTCCCGTCGCCAGTAGCGCTGCGCCACTCCTTAATCGAGGTTGCTTCAGTTCTCGGCAGGCATCGGAAGGACAACAGACCAAGACGGAGATGGTCTATCAGTACCTCACCGGCCCACGTTTCCGACATCGAGTCGAAGCATCGTCGAGGCGTTCTCATCAATGAGAAGGCCCTCGATAGGGCGAAAAAGGCATCTCGAGCAGGGCACAACTAGCCAGGACAGATCAGAGCTCCGATTTCTCATGCTTCTCCTGGAGGGAGTCGCCAAGGTTGCCCTTGACTGCGCGCATCGAGCGACCACTGCTTCATCGTGCGCGTTCTGCGAGCAAGAAGGGCACCTGGCCGCTCCCTTCCCATCATTTAATGATTCACGTCGTTCAGGAGGGATTCGGCGCCACGAACACGAGGACTTTGAGACGCTGGCCTGTGTGATTCTTCACACCATGCTCTTCACCGGCCGGCGCCATGGTTCCCTGCCCTGGACCCAGCACCTGTTTCTCTGAACCGACCTGAAAGGTGCCCTGTCCCTCAAGCACGAGATAGACCTTATCCTGCTCGCCATGGATATGACCCTTCTGTTCCTGCCCTGGTTCGAAGCAGTAGATGTCGCAGAAGAATCGTGGCGTCTGAAACAGATTGTTCTTCTTCATCTTCTCACTGCTGAACTGCTGAAAGTCCGAAAGACTCACCACTTTCATTCGTCAACTCCTTCAAGAAGGTTGCGGCTGCGTTCGGCGTCGCTCAAGCGTCGCCATAATGGAATCGACTGAGATCACATGATGCGAGAGCCCCAAGTCCTTGGCCGGAAGCCCCATCGCCAGACCGAGTAACTGCGGCACGTGCAAGATCGGCAAGTGAAGCTCGCGGTTCACTGCACGACCAGCCCGTTCCTGATAAATATCCAGACTCATGTGACAGAGAGGACAGGGCGTCACCATAAAATCGGCTCCCTGCTCCTTGGCTTCTTTCATGTGCGTCCCTGCCATGGCCACGGCAATGGCTTCCTTTTCGAGGATGATGGGAAACCCACAGCACTTGGTTCTTCCTGCATAGGGCACCGGCTCGCCACCGACAGCTGTGATGAGGCGTTCGAGGGATTGGGGATTCTCAGGATCGTCAAACCCCAGATCCCACGAAGGGCGCAGGATGTAGCAACCGTAAAACGGGGCGATGCGAAAGTCGCTCATCGGCACAGAGGTCAGCGCGCCCAGGCGGACCAGTCCGATGTCCCGCACCACGATCCACAACAGATGTTTGACTTGAACATGTCCGTGGTAGGCCAGTCCTTCCGGCGCCAGGAGGGCGTTGATGCGATCCAGGATCCCTGCCTCTGTCTTCAATCGTCGATTGGCTGCGCTCATCACTCCTTGGCAGGTGCCGCAGATCGTCATGACGTCCAGTCCGAGCGCCTCCGCCTGCGCAAACGTCCTGGCGTTGAGCGCCAGCGCCATATCGGGGTCCGCCTCTGTCACAACCCCGGCGCCACAACAGGCCGCAGCAGAGAGTTCGACGACCTCGATCCCCAATCGGCCGATGATCGCCCTCGTCGATTGATACAGTTCGGGTGTCGCCCCTTGGGCCGCACAACCGGGGTAGAGGGCATATTTCATTGATCTACCGTCACGGGAGATGAGAGAGGGTCCGGTTGAGAGAACCTCGAAGATCGTCCATCGCAACCGTCGTTTTCGACTTTACCTGCTCCCAGGAAGTGGCCGTTGCGGAATGAATCTCCTCGGCTTTATTTTGGGCCAGGTCTTTTTTCTTTTCCAATTCCACGATCGCTTTCTGGATGTCCGCCCTGGCTTCCGCCGACGCATGATTGACTTGCCCACGGAACTGTGCAATGTGCGCTTGCATCTCATCCAGTTCTTCCTGAACCTTTCGCTGAAACGCGTCTTTCTGCTGAATCGTATAGTCCTTGGTGGCCGTCACCGCCTCTTGCGTTTCCCGGATAACCCTGTCACCCGTCACCAGCTTATCCGACGCTCCAGCCGCTGCGACAACAAGCATGGGGAGCAGCACGATTCCCAGAGTCCCCCACAACCGTCCGGCATAATTTTTCATCGCAATCTCCTCCATCTCGTCGACGCGCGCGCACCCTCCGGAGTATAACTTCCGCCTTTTGGAAAGTCACCGTACATGGACCGTGACGCATAAGGAGCGAGAACCGGCTGGCTGCTCTGGTGTGTCTGGTTCATCTGGTTTCTCTCGTCTATCCGGTTCATCTGGTTCAAGCAAACTAACGAGACAAACCAAACAAACCAGATGAACCAAAGAAACCAGTCGGTACGTTGAGGATGTGAACAACGCGAGAACGCCGCTTAGTGAAAAGCGCGTCACTTGGGCAAAGAGGCTGTCTTGGAAAAATCAGGCTGGGCGGGCGAAGTAGCCGCCGGGGCTGGGCAGGTAAGCACAGAGGCTTTTTTAGATTCCTGTTAAGTACTGTCTTCTTTTTGCTGTTGAGCCCGTTGGTAGGGCTCCAGTTCGATCTGCTTCACGATGTCCTGAAGGTGGGCCCATTCTGTCGGAGCTAATCACCTCAAACTCAAGGCCGAATTCCCGCCCTCTGCTCCACTGGACAATCGCTGCCTGAATCTGGATTGGGGGTTCGTGCTCGATCGCCTTGATCCGGACTTCCAGAGAGGCTCCTGGCTGAACATCGACGGGACTCTCGATGCGACAACCCCTGATGGAGAGATCTACGAGGCTGCCCTCTCCGCCGACCATGCCGATGGAGGAAAACGAACTGCGAAAATTGACGGGAAACCGGAGGCTTTTTCGTTGTTCCATCATCGCGCCTCACAACCTGGTGGTATGACTACCCCTTTATATTCCCGATCGGACGCAATTCCGCCACTTTTTTTGTAATTCCCGCACGATCGACCGACTCCACCACTTCAGAAATATTTTTGTATGCCAGACCGGCCTCCTCCGCGAGGCCCGACATCGACACAGCCTTGACCAGAATGCCGCGCTGTTGCATCTGCTGTTGCAGCTCTGCGCCGCGAACCGTTCTCTTCGCTTGTGCGCGAGACATCGTTCTCCCAGCCCCGTGCATCGTCGACCCAAACGTGTCGCGCACCGCTCGGTCCGTCCCCACGAGCAAGATACGAGCCGGTCTCCATCGAGCCGCCACAGATGACCGGCTGGCCTGTCTGTCGAAACGTTTCTGGCAACTCAGGACTCCCCGGCCCAAAGGCCCTGGTCGCTCCTTTGCGATGCACCACCAACTCCCCTTCCGCATACCGTTCGACCTTGGCGATGTTATGCGCCACGTCATACACCAACTCCATCCCCAGTGCTTCGGCAGACCGACCGAAGACCGTCGCGAAGGCCTCGCGAATCTGATGCGTGATGACCTGGCGATTGGCAAAGGCCGTGTTCGCGGCACAGTTCATGGCGGAAAAATACTCCTGCCCCTCGGGAGATCGAAACGGCGCACAGGCCAGCTGCTGATCCTTCACGGTAATGCCGTAGCGGCGCATGGATTTTTCAAACACCTTGAGATAGTCGCTCGCCACCTGATGGCCGAACCCGCGGGAGCCGCAATGCACCATCACCACGATCTGCTCCTGGCCGGTGATGCCAAGCGCCGCGGCTGTGACCGGATCAAATATCCGCTCGTTCGAGACGACCTGGACTTCGAGGTAGTGATTGCCAGATCCCAAGGTCCCCAGCTGATTGATGCCTCGTTTGATTGCATGGTCGGTCACAATCGACGGATCGGCCCCCTCGATGCAGCCGCCTTCTTCCATGCGGAGAAGATCCCGATGCCACCCGTATCCCCGCTCCACACACCACTTGGCCCCATGGGTCATCACACGGCCAAATTCCTCTCCCGAAAGCCGAACAAATCCACTCGCCCCGACGCCCGCCGGCACTTTCCGAAAGAGTTCGGTCATGAGCCGCTCCAGATGAGGCCGCACGTCCGCCAGCGTCAAATCTGTTCGAATCAGCCTCATGCCGCAGTTGATGTCGTATCCCACACCGCCGGGAGAAATCACACCGTCCTGCGCGTCGAACGCCGCGACACCTCCGATCGGAAATCCATAGCCCCAATGCCCGTCCGGCATGCAGAGCGCATACCGGCGAATGCCTGGCAGGCAGGCGACATTGGTCACCTGATCGAATACCCCCCGAGTCCATCGATTGCAAAATTCCCTTCGTCGCATAGATACGGGCCGGCACCAGCATGCCGGGTTTTTCAGACATGGGAATTTCCCAAATCTCGTCCGTAATCCGATTGACCGACATGTCGGTGTTGAGGTTCATATCAGGGATGGTCTGCAGGCTGCGATTAGCGTGATGAGCGTGAGTGTATGAAGACGACTGTCTCGACACGTCGCACTGCCTCGCTCTCTCGCATTTCTCTGTCAGGGTTCATACGTCGAGCACCACGCGTACCTTCCAGCAACCGTCTGTCTGCGTGAGCCCGTAGAGATGTTTCGTGACCCCTTTCACATCGGCGTGAAGTTCTTGTGTCTGCTGATCCACCGGCGCGCCGATCAGACGTGCTCGCAACAGCCAGACGTCCCCCTCCCGCGTCAGTGTGAGCGGCGCCTCTCGGAAGACCACCCCTGCGGCGTCCTTCCAATAGACCACCTCCGACAACCAGTCGAACAACAGCGCCGAAGGATCTACATCGCTTCGTTCAATCGCACGTTCCCATCCCCCCAGATACCGTCGCAGGGTTGGCCATACTCTCAAGGAGGGCCTGCGTCGCGCCGCGAAAGATCTCCTCGACCGATTCCCCTTCGGCTTCAAAGGCGATATCGGCCAGGGCAATCTCTTCAAGAAATCGAAACGTCCAGGCCATGAGCATCAGGCTGAAGGCGTGGCGCGTCGCGCTCGTCGTATGAGAGTCTGGACGTGGCTGAGCCCGGGAAATGCTGCCCGAAGGGATTGGGAATTTTCCCTTTGAGGAACATCTTAATGCCCAGAGGCAGGATGTGCAGCAAGCCACGCGGTGCGAACCCGACCACTTTCAGTGGCATGATCGCTTCGTTCAAACGTCCTTGCCGCTCGACCAGATCGGTAAAGCCAAGGATATGACGCGCACCGCCGGTCGTCGTCAATCCTCGATCGAGCGAGGCCCGCCGCAACCGGATGATCGCCTCCATCGGTTTGACATCTTTCGGACAGACCTCCACGCAGAAATTGCAACGGGTGCAGTCCCAGATCCCATGTTCGTCTTGGAGCGCCGAAAGTCTGGCCCATGTCGCCGAAGGGGACTCGCGTGGATCGGAGAGGAAACGATCGGCCTTCGCCAAGGCTGCCGGGCCGGCAAACCCCTTCGAAACTTCATGCACCGTACAAGCCGCGACGCATGCGCCGCACATGATGCAGGCATCCACATTGTGAAACTGCGGATTGGCATGGTTTCGCGCCTGCGTCTGGGCAGGTACGTCCTCACGCGCAGGCCGAGCCGCTGGCACCAGCCAGGGATGCACATCGTGGATCTTCTCCCAGAACGACGCCATGTCCACGACCAGGTCCTTGATCACCGGCAAGTTGCGGAGCGGCGCGACCGTGATGTGCCCATGCCGCTCAAGTTCTTTGCGGAGGGAGGTGCGGCAGGCCAGCTTCTCACTGCCGTTGATCGTCATCGCACAAGAGCCGCAAATCGCAGAGCGGCAGGAGTAGCGGAGAGCCAAACTCCCGTCGCTCTCTTGCTTGATGCGAATCAATGCATCGAGCACCGTCATCCCGCGACCAACGTCGAGCCGAAACTCTTGAGGATGGGCGGTGGAATCGACTTCGGGATTGAATCGTTGAATCGTGAAGGTCAGTCGCATGGAAGACGCGAGGCGTGAAACGTGAAACCGTGGAGACTGCTCCTGCTCAGCCTAACTCGAAGATCTTCGGAGAGTTCGTCAGATTGCGGCACCCGTCTTTCGTGACGAGTACCATGTCCTCGATGCGCACGGCGCCGAGACCGGGGTAGTAGAGGCCCGGCTCGACGGTCACGACATGGCCTTCTTGGAGCAGCGACCCGGTACGGCTGATGCGCGGCATTTCATGGATATCGAGTCCAACCCCATGGCCGGTGCCGTGAAAGTAGCCCTGCATACGCCCATTCACCAGACCCGTCTTGTACCCGGCTTTTTCAAATCTGGTCAAGATCCCTTGATGAATCCTCTTCCCGTCCGCCCCATCTTTGACTTTTGTGATGGCCTCTTCTTGGGCATCCAATACTGTCTGATAGAGCCGCTTCAGTTCGGAGCTCGGGGTCCCACGTACCACGGTCCTGGACATATCGGCGAAATACCGGTTGGTGGCTGAACGAGGAAACACGTCGAAGATAATGCTGCGGTGTGCCGGCAATGGCCCGCTGCCTTCGTTGTGTGGATCGCAGGCCTGTTCTCCCCCGGCGACGATGGTATGTTGGGCGACACAATCGCACTCCATCAATGTGACATTAATCAGCTTCTTCACTCGCTCCGACGTCAGAGGTATCCCGTCGAACCACAGTTGATCCTTCTCAATCGAGGCCTGACGCAGCATGTCGTGGGCGGACGCGACTGCCTGTTCGGTCGCGCGCTGGGCTGCTTCGATATAGCGGACTTCCTCGGCGGTCTTCACCACACGCCCTTCGTAGAACGGATCTCGTTTTGGATACAGCTGATACCCCAATGACTGGAACTTGAGGGCGTGGCCAAAAGGAAAGTTTGCCGGGACCAGGATCTGCGTGATGCCGGCTTCTCTCAAGAGAATATGGACCACCTCGACCGTGCCCGGCTCGGCAATGCCTTGCGTCTTTGCTCGCCCTTCCACCTCCGAATACGAGAGCACCCGATCGACAGACGATTGGCTCTTCGCTCGATCCATTTCGAGATCGCTCATCACCAGAATCCGTTCCCCTTTGATCTCCAAATAGATAAAGGGGTCCGGCGCAATAAATTTTGTCGCATAATATATATTGGCGTCGGTCTCGCTGGCAGCGATGAAGACGGTGGCACGTTGAGAGTGCGGAGTGGATGACGCCATAGTGTTTGCTGGTCGGAATCTAGCACGGGGGGGGAGGTCGGTCAAGGCGCGGAGGGAACCGGTTCAGGCGCGGGCATGCTGTCCATATCTGTAGTTTTCTCCTCATCAGGCGTCATCAGATCAATCGGCATCATGACCGTGTTCTTCAAGATATCGAAGGCAAGTTGCGCCAGGCCCGTCACGCCGGTGGCAAACGATTTCATCGGCAGGTAGGTCACCTCCGGATCCTCGATTGACCCTTTGACGGAAAACAACGCAGTAGCAATGCCTTTGCGATCACCGGCGAATAGCCGCCCGAAGAGCGGAATCGTTTTCAGGAATTGCGAATACGAACCGAACGGGCTGACGGCCCAGACCATATCGATCTGGTCCGTCGGCAGATCATAGTTGCCGGCAGCAGTAATCTTGACGATCGGGCTATCGATGATCAGGTTCTCGGTCTCGAAGAGCCCGTTCCGCACGAGAACCGTCGCAGAAATCTTGTTATAGGGCAACCCTACTTTCTCCAAATCTACCTTCCCTTGGAGCACGGCCGGGAGATTCAAAATGCTGATGATTTTCCAGACCGCCCGCTCCTGAGATTTGAAGATGCGCCCATTTTCAAGCAGGACATTCGCCTTGCCGTTAAGCGTGGGGTAGAGCCCGTGCGGGTTCTTCCCATGGCCACGGATCGTCCCCGTCACTCGAGCTTCACCTGTGATTCCACTTCCTTTCTCCCCCGCCAGCTTCAACACATCTTCCACCAGCAAACCCGTCGCCCGAACCGAGATCTCGGCGGCGGCCGGTTCTTGAGGAGGCAGTTGCACCACAATACGTCCGGCAACTTCTCCACTGGTCCATTGGCCGGACACACGATCCACATCGAGCACGCCGTCTTGAATCATGATACGAGCTGAAAGGCTTCCAAATTTGAGATGTTTGTACCGGCCGCGCACCACTGACACGGTTGCATTGACCTTGCTGGTGGCTGCAAGGGTTTCCAGAAACTCTCGAATGGGCGACCGCTCGCCTTTCGGAATGAGGAGATCGAGATCCATCTGATTGGACTCGATCTTGGCGGTAATCGTGGGTTTCGCCGCCCAGTTACGGATCGCCCCTTCCAGCGAGACGTCGCTGTCGAGCAGGCGAAACGACAACCGTTTGATATCCGCGCCGTTCTTCATGAATTGAACCCGCAGATACAAATCCTGGATCGGTCCCTCGGCCCCCTTGGCGTTCATCAGACCGTTGGTCAATGCGAGCCACCCGGTGTTCCTCCAGGCTTTCCAATCGAGACCCTTCCCCTTCATGTCGAGCGACAATTCGATATTCCCCGCCTCAAACCCTCCCTTCGCAATCCATTCTGGCACCCGGGACAATGACAGCGTGCCGGTTGAAAGCGCTGCGTCGATGGAGAATCGTTCACCCAGTTGAATCTTGCCTTTGACCGGCAGACGAAGAGGCGGCACGATCAGCTCGAGCCGATCGAGCAAGACCCCCGAGCCCTGTGAAATCACGCCCTGGAATTCCACCGTCGCCGGGGCGCCGATCGGTTTTTCGACCAGACCGGGAAACGTTACTTTCGATTCGGTCAAGACGACCTCACCCCGTATGTGCGGCGACAGGGTCGGCCCAGTCAACACCACGGCACCGTTGACCAAGCCATCGATCACCCCGGCTGAAATGGCGTTCGAAGGTAGCAACTTGGCCATATGGTCCGCCTCTCCCTTGACCCGAATCAAGAAATCCTGAAACTCGCTGCCACTGCCCCCCGTGATGCCCCCACTGATCTGTAAATTCAGATCGCCCAAGCGTCCCGTCACCTGATCGAACATGGTCCCGCCTTCCGACAACACAAACCGGCCCTGCAGTGCCGTCAGCCGCTCGGGCAACAATGGATTGGTAAGACTGACCTGCTGAACGGTAATCTCTCCCCCGGCAAAGGTGACGCCACCCGACAGATCGAGCGGGCCGACCATACGAAACGTGGGGGCGGCCATACCTTCGACGTCACGCGAGGCGGCCAACAGACGCGACAGCTGTTCCGAGGTGACGGTCTTTGCGAGATGCTGCAGCAGGTCTGCGGCGGTCATCGTTCCTACAATCTCCATTTCAACCCAAGGCCCCGCCTCCAAAAATGAGATGAGTGCCTTGCTCTCATTCATATGGATCGTGCCATAGAGTCCGTTCAGATTCGACACCTTGACCCGGCCGGCTTCGACCAATACCACCGCCGTCAAATCCTTGGCAGGGACACGATTGTCTCCGATCAGGCCTTGCCCATGATTCACACGAAATTCCCCTGTCAACGACAGCTGCGTCCCCTCCACCCACGATCCCGTGACGGTCGCAGAGACAATTTCCACTATCCCGTCGATCTCCCGATCCTTGATCACTAGCGGCACCTGCGGATGCACCCACTCAGCCGGTACGGTCTTGAACAACTGGCTCAATCTGGATCGGAGTCGCCGCAACGGTCACCGCAAAAGTGGGCTGAGGCGTCAACAGACCGGAGAGGCTCGCTTGGCCTGTGAGCTTCAGCTGTTCGAGATTCGCCGACAGATCGGACAACACCACATCATAGCCCGCGACACCGGGCACAGCCCGAACGTGACTGTGCACATTGATGGCGCCCTGCAACTGATCCGGAACAGGGTGCGGCCCGAAGAAGCCCGCCACCTCACGAAGATTCAGATTGGCCGCTTCGGCGGTGCCATCGAACTGAAGGGTGACCGGCAGACCAGAGGAATCGTCGATCACCAACGTCTGCCGCTGGGCGGTGCTAATCGTCCCGGCCAGAGAGATGGCAGACAGGCCCTTGTCGCCCGCATGACCGGCAGAGAGGTGCAGATCCGCCTGTCCCCGTTCCGCCCGGATGACCAGGGACGCCTCCACCGACTCGAATGTAATCGATCGAGTCCCGTCAGGCCGTGCGTCGTCGATGATGATCAGCTTCCCGTTCACCAGCGTGGCTTCATGAATGCGGAAGATCCGACTGATCGTCTGCACGGCATCGTGATCGGCTGAGCCCCCCTGGACAACCTGATCGAGAAGATTCCAGTGCCCGCCACGATTGCGCCGAAGCGTTAAAGTCGGCTCTTCGATGAGCAGCCGCTTCCCCACTACCTGTTTACGTAACAGCGGGAGAAACCGCAAGACCAGATCCAGCTTCTTTGCCGACAACACGATGTCATCGGAATTCCGATCGTGAATCGCGACCTGCGTCAGTTCCAATCGGATGCTGGGGAACAGGACCAATTTGATCCGATGGACGTCAATCTTGCGCCCGATACTCTGCTCCAGCTGTTGGAGGAAATAATCTTTGAGATAATCGGCGCCAGTCAGGTAGGGCGAGAAAATGAGAAACACGCCGCCGCCGATCAGCAGAATGGCAATAATGGCGGCAACAACGCGAGTTCGGACCACTCCTGCTCCCTGGATGGATCATGCTCGGTGGGTAACCCGCAGCATCTGCGGGTGCGTCATCTTACCGAATCACCTGCATGAAATCTACGAAGTCTGTGTCTTGACAGGGAGCTCTCCGCTTCTCACGTTCAACCTCAGCAGGATGAGGAAACCGTCCGTAATACGAGCAATGTGCACCAGCAGCGTGACTGGCATGATGCTAAAAATATCTGCCAGCTTTTTAGAAGTTAACGGCTGAGTAAAAATAGAAGTGCGATCATCGCTTACCTTGACCTGAGCCTTAGCAGCATCGTTTGCTGCGGCTTGCGTGGGACACGGCGTGTCCTTAAGCAAAGAGGCTGTCTAGCCTGCGTTACTTATGAAGATTCATTGCAGATCGTGTACGGACGCGAAGCGAGACGGGCACTCAGATGCGTGAAACCCAACGGCATGCTCATGCGGTATGTCGAAGAACTGAACGGCGGGGCTGACCCTCGTTTCAGGTTTCACACCTATCGTTTCACGGCTCCTGAGAGCGACGCGATAGGGACTAGAGTCTATTTTAGTCAGATCGATCACGAGTTCGTCATCGGTGTTGGCCAACAACGTATCCCAGAGGCTGTACCGTTGTGTGATGGTCGCCTCACCCGGCTCGAAGAACAAGTCGAATCCTTTGGCGGCCGTCGGTCGCATGGGATAGCGCCGATCATAGATCATCCCATAGGTCGGAATGCCATAGACGATCTGCCAATTCCCCAAAATGAAATGCAGCTCAGAGCCCTGGACGTATAATCCACCCGTGGTGATAATGCGCTTGACGGACGATTGCGGTTGACTGAGATAAAACGTCACGCGTTCGTCCGGTCGGGCTTCGGCGAATGCTTCTGCGATCTGTTGAGTCAAGAGAGTGAGTTCCTCAGGGCGAAACGCCGGCATCAGCGGCGCTTCGCCCTGCAGCCATTTCTGTAACCAGATCCGATGTTCTTTGACCGAGATGCCTCTGAGGATGCGAGCCACCTCCTCGACGCTGATCACCTTGGGATGGGTATGCATACTGGGAGGCCACTCCGGCAGGACGGAATCATCAACCTCCAACCGAACATAGTTCACCGGATCTTCGTAGACTGCGCGATAGGGCACCATAGGAATGGCACAGCCTGCGAGCAGGGCGCACAAGAGTGCGACTGGCAAAACATGAAACGTGAAACGTGGAACGATGATCTGGATAATGCCTCCTTCTTCCCTCACCTTTTACATTTTACCTTTCACGTTTCACGCTAGTCCGTGATCGTGACTGTCATCTCGACTCGTTCAAGAGGATTATCCCGGCCGTCACGCTTCATGCCGACAACCTTATCCGCCACATCCATCCCGCTGACCACTTCGCCGAATGCCGTGTACTGCCAATCGAGAAAGTTCGCATCCGCGACACAGATAAAAAACTGTGAGCCGGCGCTGTCCGGGTCGTTCGATCGCGCCATGGAGAGCACCCCGCGCTTGTGCGGCTTGCTGTTGAACTCGGCTTTGACCCTATGCCCGGGCCCCCCCATGCCGTGCGACGCGCGGTCAGGACTCTTGCTGTTAGGATCGCCGCCCTGGATCATGAAACCGGGAATGACCCGATGAAACGTCGTGCCGTTATAGAAGCCTTCCCGGGCTAACTTTGTAAAGTTCTTGACGTGACCTGGAGCCACATCATGAAACAACCGCAACACAATCTCGCCTAACTGCGTCCCCTTGCTGCTGACGGAAATGGTGGCTCGTGTTTTCTCTGTCGGCTCTGACATCGTCCTCTACCCTTTCTTGGTTAGCGAAAATGGAAAGGCGCCGGAGCCTCCCCTCCCTCAAGACCCTGATTGATGGGATTCCACGTCCGTCCGTCGTCGTCGCTTCGGAATGCCCCGTCGCTTGTACCGGCATAGAGCACTCCGGCGCCGGACTCGATCAAAACTTGGATGGCCATACTCGTCAACCCTTTATTGAGCGGCACCCACTGCCGCCCCTTGTCGGTTGTTTTGAATATGCCATGCCCTGTCGCCACAAAAAGCCCACGGCTGTTAAACAGAATCCCGCGAATCGAATCGTTCGGGAGCGCCCGGCTGATGGGCCGCCAGGTTGATCCCCCATCGGTACTCCAAAAGACGCCTCCGTCGAACGTACCTGCATAGATGCCACCCTCCGGATCGATCGTCAACACGCGAATAAAGTTCTCCGTCATACCTTCATGATCTTTGAGCCCATGTGGCTGGCGCACCCAGCCGGTGGATTGAGTTTTAAATCGCACGATGCCTTTTCCTGAGGTTCCGGCAAACAGCGTCCCATCGGACGAGAGGGCCAACGCATGGACCAGGATGTCGTCGAGACCGGTAGTGACCACCGACCAGCGGTCGGCGGCGAGGCGATAGACCCCGTCGCTCGTGCCCGCGTACACCCCATCACTCACGGCAAGAAGGGCTTTGATTTCCAGGCGCTTGAGCCCGCTATTGATCGCCTGCCAGCTCTTCCCTCGATCGCGTGAACGAAAGACCCCGCCACGGAAGGTTCCGACATAGATGGCGCCGTCCTTCCCGGTGGTGAGCGTCAGAATAAACGGATCGGTCACGCCCTGACCCGATTTCGTCCAGCTGACGCCGCGATCCTCGCTGCGAAATAGACCAAGGCCAAACGAGCCGGCATAGACCAAATCGTTCCCGACAGACGTGAGCGCCTGAATGCTCGCAGCTTGTTGACTGAAGGGGTCGTATTGAGGATGGCCTTCCCCATGGCCAGGGGCTTGCTGCGAAGATGGCGGAACCGGCGAGGGTGCCTGAGTGGCAGCCTCCAATATCCCACCTGCACTCCAGATACTCAGCGCAAGCGCTGTAGGTATAATCCAAGCCTGAATTTTCATCTATCCCCTATTCCTTGCCCGCTTCTATCGCACCCTCTGCCCGGCCGGTCCTATCGGTAGATCAGGATCGAGCGGCAAGCTGACCTCGGTCGGACCTCCCCGCCCAAAAATACGCGCGCCAAGAATTCCGATCTCATATAACACCATCAAGGGCACGGCCATCAGGAGCATGGTAAAGAGGGTCGCATCGGGCGTGACGATGGCCGACAGGATCAATGCGGCTATGATTGCATGTTTCCGATACTTTGCTAACACCTGGGCTGAGACTACTCCGACCCGCGCCAGGATAGTGAGTACCAGCGGCAATTCAAACGCACAGCCGAATATCAGGAGAAATTTGACGTTGAAGTCGATGTAGGTGCCGACACTCAATTCAGGGGTGACATCGTGATCCATACCGAAGCTGACAAAGAAATTGATGACCAGCGGGAGAATCACGAGATTGCAAAAGATCAAACCGAAGGCAAAGAGTGCTCCTGCCAGTACAAACAGCGGAATGCCCCAGCGTTGCTCCTTGGGGAGCAACGCTGGTTCAATACATTTCCAACACTGATAGAAGATGACCGGCAGACTCGCCAGGATCGCCGCAAGAAAGGAAACTTTAATCGAGGCGAATAAGGCTTCCGTCGGTCCGTAGAACACCAACTGGTTGGGAAACGGACGATTCAACCACGCAACCATCTCGCCGGAAAAGGCGAAGGACACCATCAGGGCCACCAGAATCGTGGCCCCAACAATGATCAGACGCTTCTTGATGGTCCGGATATGTGCGGCAAGAGGATTGAGAATCTGTGCCATGACTCCGGTCCCGGTTGCAGGTTGATGCCGACCCCACAACGATGCTCCTCACTGTGGAGAGGCCTGCAGCTCCTGGTCTCGACAGACACGAATCATCTCGGCCATCTTGTCTTTCTTCGCCAACTTCTCTTTGTGCAAACCCTTCATGATCAGCTCTTCGGCCGGAGTCAGTACGTGGCGCTTCTGTAATTGGATCAATTCCAGGTCCAGACGGTGGTGTGCTTCTTCCAGCACACGGAATTCGTGACTGGATTGACGTAGCCGTTCCGCAATCATCGCAACCATACTGTCTGTCAGCATGTCGCACCTCCTGGTGATGGGATTACCGCAGTGGCCTGATACGTCCTCCCTCGCGACCAACTTCTTCTGTCAATCGACCAGACTCCGACACAATCGGGTCCAGTTCCATCAGCAACGCATCTTCTATGGGGTTGGTATAGTACGTTGACCGGGTTGTCACGTCCCGAAACCCGAGACTTCGGTAGAGGGCATGCGCGGCATGGTTCGAAGCCCGCAATTCGAGCACAGCGCACCTCGCCGCTTGTGCCAACCCCATCTCCAGAGCCTGCATGACCAAGGCCTTGGCGACACCCTTATGTCGCATCGACTCGATGACCGCCAGGTTCATCAGCCGTACTTCCTCGAAGACAACCCAGAAACAGAGATACCCGACAATCGAAACGGAACCAACTTCGCCCTGCGGCGCCTGCTTGGCCAATAGAAAATACGCGAAGGGATTGCCGCTTAGTTCCGCCTCTAACATTTTGCGCGTCCAGGGGGCCGAGAAGCAAGCTTCTTCGATCTGCAGAATGTCCGGCAGCGCCTCAACGGTCGCCGGCTCAATCACCCACTCGCCCATCACTCGCCCCTCTCTCACAGGATACGGTTACGGCTGAGGATGAGGTGAAAAAAGCGGATCTTCACTCAACCTTTACCATAGTTTACCTCATTCGCCGCCGCGCATCCCGCCTTTATCTCTCCCCCCTGTGACCCGAGCTCGCGGTGATGGAATCCGTGCCGCCGCCACACGCGCGTTCATTTTTCTTGCCACCCGCCCCTGACGCAGGGCAACCGGCGACAGGCCGCCAGACTCTTCATACTTCAGCTCTGCAGCAGTGCGTTGCACATACAGTGGACTGATACCAACTCCAGCAAACTCACCTCGCCGGAGCCGCTCAATTCCTGCCAACCCGATCGAGACAGCCGAGGGTTTCATCGCAGAGTCCGGCGCCTGGGCGACCGTGGTGGAGGGAGGAACCGAGGCACGGATGGCTGACGCTTCGACCGTCCAACCTTCCCCAAATACGAGAACCGATCCTGTGAGGTTGCCCCCCAGCATCACGGCTGTGCCTACCTGTTCTGACATCACACGTTCCAACCGATCATCGCTGGTCCAGCGAAACAGCGCCCAGTAGAGTTCCCCACGCCGGCTGTTGAGAATGGGACAGAGTAGCGTCGAGGTTCCTCTGAGGTTCCAGGCCATACCCTCCAATGTCGGCACCACCGCCAAGGGGAGCTGACTGATCGTCCGGAATCCGAGGAGCGTGGCCAGGCCGACACGCAGTCCCGTGAAAGACCCGGGACCGATCGACACCGCGAGACCATCCAACTGTTTAATGGTCAGACCCGTCTCACGCAATAACCGATCGATTGTCGGCAGCAACAGCTTGGCATGCGATCCAGCCGCCTCCTGGTCATGACGAGCAAGGACGCGCTGCCCATCAAGGATCGCTACACTCTGCCAGGAGGTTGCCGTCTCGACGGCCAACACTTTCATCGGAACGAGACCTGAGCAAGGTCGGCGGCTGTCAATGGTTGGTTCGGAGTCATCTCATGAAACGTCACCTGCACACTCCCCTGCCCCTTCCCATCTTCCAACATAATCTTAAACGGCCTCAGCAGCCGCCCATCGCCGATCGCACGAAAGTCCTCATACTGAATGGTTGCTTCCACCGCACCGGATTCCGTGAGCCGATCTTCCCGCACGACATGCAATGTCTGCCGCTCGAACCACAGCTGCCGGCGCATGAACTGTACTCCGCTGGGAGATTGGCCAAAGACATCCAGCCGGTAGCGATCCCCCTCTTCCACAAGGGCGACCGTCTCGTCTTTCGTAATCTTGCCGGTCCCTAACAGGCCACCCATCGCCCACACACTCAACTGGAACGGCCGAGCGAGCTTTCCCATCTCACTCATGTCGGATGGACTGCCGGACAGGACACGGCCCATTGTCGGCAATCGCAGCCGGAACTGATCATCTGCCTGCACAAACTCGAAGAGTTCACCGCCGACCGCAGTGAACCCGCGCAGGCGCATGGCGTTCGGACGGCGATAGTACAACGATCCCTCCACCCGTGACGCGATAGGAATGATCCCTCCCCGCACCTTCGCGCTAAAGAGACCTTTCAACGTCTGAATCGCCGCTTCCCGCTGACTTAGCAACGCCGTCAGCTCCGCCACCGTCGCCTGCTTGAGCTGGGCTTCCTCACGCGGCGCAAACAGCGAACAGCCGGATAAGAGTGTAAAAGACAACATAGCCATGACAGTAGCGCTGGCGAAAGAGCGTCTTACTTTCCTCCCACCCATCACTGCGGAAGAGACAGGTGGATATACCTCCACTGCACCCGCCCTAGACAAGAGGAGACTGCCCTGCAGAATGCTCAAAAAGTTCGTCCAGCAAGGCCGCAGTGAGTGAGGGCCCGAGGCGTACCCTCTGAGGTACGTTGAGGGTCTGAACGATACGAGAACGATGCTGGCGGACTTTTTCAGCATCCTGTTAAGCCAGTACCACATCCAATGCCTCCCCCACTTCCCTAATCCCGATCAATTCAATCCCATCAATGGGCTCCAGCTTGGCCAAGTTCCGTTCCGGCAATAGACAGCGTTTGAATCCCATCTTTGCCGCTTCACGAATCCTCATCTCAGCCTGGCTGATTGCCCGCACTTCACCGCCCAGCCCCACCTCGCCCAACACCAACAGTCCCGGCTCAATCGGCACTTCGCGCAAACTCGATGTGACCGCCGCCACAATGCCCAAATCGATGGCCGGCTCGTCGATATGCATCCCACCGACGACGTTGACATAGACATCTTGTCCGGATAGATGCATGCCTAGCCGCTTCTCCATGACCGCAAGCAATAGCGAGACTCGATTCTGCTCCACACCATTCGCCATTCGTTTCGGCATTGCATAACTCGTGGATGACACCAATGCTTGTAACTCAACCAGAATCGGCCGCGAACCTTCAAGACTCGATACCACCACCGATCCCGTCGTGCGCTGGGACCGTTCCGCCAAAAATAACTCGGAGGGGTTGCTCACTTCCTCCAACCCGGAATCTTTCATTTCAAACACGCCGATCTCGTTGGTCGAGCCAAAGCGATTCTTCACTGCGCGAAGAATACGAAAGCTGTGGCCCTTGTCCCCTTCGAAATAGAGCACCGTATCGACGATATGTTCCAGCAGCCGCGGTCCGGCGATCGCGCCTTCTTTGGTGACATGCCCGATGATGAAGACCGGCACGCTGCTGCGCTTTGCGTACCACATCAATTGACCAGCCACTTCCTGCACCTGGCTGATGCTGCCAGGGGCGGACGTGATCTGTTCCGTGTAGACCGTTTGGATCGAGTCAACAACCATTGCGGCCGGCTGAATCTCCTGCGCCGCTTTGAGAATTTGTTCGAGGGAGGTTTCTGCCAGAATTAACAGATTCGGATGCTCGATGCCGAGCCGCTGCCCCCGCATCTTGATCTGCCTCGGAGATTCCTCTCCGGAAACATACAGCACCGGTTCTTCCTTGGAAGACAGGCGCGGGAGCGCCTGGAGTAACAGTGTGGTCTTCCCAATCCCAGGATCGCCGCCGATCAGGATGACCGAGCCGGGAATGACTCCGCCACCCAGCACCCGGTCGAATTCGCCGATATTCGTTAACCGCCGGTCCTCACCGACCACTTCAATCTCGGCAATCGGCGTGGCCTTAGCCTGCGCCGTCTTCATCGCAGCAGGCCGCCCCTTGCCGGTCGGCGCCTGCCGCTCCTCTTTCATGGTATTCCAGCCGCTGCAGTCAGGGCAGCGACCCAGCCATCGGGGCGACTGATGGCCGCATGCTTGACAGGAAAAACTGGTTTTCGCCCGCATGTAAAGGAGCCTCATTAAGAAGGAAATCTGAGACCTATCTTAATGGAAAGAGCTGGCTAAAGGAAAGGCGGGGACAAGGGCAATCGGCCTGCTCTTCGTGCTCGCGGAACAGAGGAGGGGATGGAGCCTGATGATCTTCTGTGCTCGCGCAACGCGCGGCCTCCGAAGGCCCTCGTTGGACGCGCGCAGTGCAAGATCAAGCAGCCCCCAGCCCGAAAGAGATAACGAGTAAGCTCGGAGGGACCATCGAGAAGAATGACGGTCGCTCGATGCGCACAGCGAAGGACAACCTGGTCGCGCGAGGAACGGGGAGAGTACGGAAAGAAATTGTTCGATAGGAAGCGAGATGGTCGATTGCAAGACCTGCCCCTGAATATAGTTCACACACCTGGCTCCATTGATTCTGCCTTTGATTCAGGTCCCTTTGATGTTGTGTTTCTTCGCGCAGTGCACGGCGATCACTGCACGTTGAAGCGCCAGCGTACGGTGAGCTTCCCTGCATCGCCGAATTCGCCCTTCAAAGCCACCACCTGTTCGCCGGCCTGGTTGCGCCACCCCCCCTTGAGTGCCACGGTGAAAGGCTTGTCGTGTGTGACGCTACCCGCGGCGTTGACCCGAAAGCGATGCAGTTTCTGCTGCGGGCCCTTGGGTGTGGGCGTATCATGCGTGCCCTCGGGCTCGTCGGTGGTGATGGTCTCGGTATAGGGCAGCAAAAACAGCGGCACCGGCAGCCCCACCGTGAGCGTGTTTTTCCCTGCATCTACCTCGACGGCCGAGATGCCGGCAGCTGCACCAGGATTCTTCGTCGCATCCGGTGGCAGCGGGATTTCGCCCGAGCCTTTGCGCGCTTCGTCACGGGTGCAGCGATGGCGCGGCCGGCTTGTGCAGATCGGGTCGGGGCTGGAGATGTGCACGGTCTCGTCGATGAGGTAGCTGCCCTTTTGCGCCGTCGGGCGCCAGGCCTGGTAACGCGGCACGTCGGACTTGGACAGCTCCTGCACGTCCTTCCTGGCATCCATCGCCGCCGCCATCTGCGGCGTACCCTGCATCGCCGTGCCCATCTTCTGTACCTCGCGCGTCATGCAGGCCTCGTCTTCGCCGCATTTGGCCATGATCTCCTCGACGCCGGCCATCATCGGCGCCATCTGCGTGGCCACCGACTGAGCCTTGTCGCTCTTGCCCTGTAGCACAGCCATCTGCGCAGCGTCTACAGTCTGAACGGTGGGCATGGCTGTGGCAGGCTGTGCGGCGAGTTCGGCCACCAAGGTTGCACTGCGCTTGACGCGCCACTCGTACGGGTCGTACATGCCCTCGCTGCGCTTCTTGCCGGCCGACTCATAGATGTAATCGACACTGAGCGTGGCCTTCGCGCCAGCAGGTGCGAACGCGTCAGCCGCATAGGCTGCCGTCGTCATGACTGCCAACATTATCACCAAGGCAGCTGATACAAACTGCATTGCAAATCTCAGTTTTGTGACATCGCTGACTTTTCGTACCAGGCTGCGCATAATTTCCCCTTTGCTTTTGTTACAGTAATCTTCACCTGAACTTCGGCTTGCTGTCTCAGCATACTATAATCAATGATAAGGAGATGGGGCCATTGTGACTCCACCCGTTGCTCATGGATTTCGATTTGATACTGCTATCTTACATGGAGCGTAATGCCCGTCACCACTCAGGACGATGACCTTGTAAAGACTCCACCACCATGACGCAGTTACATTCGCCGTACGACTTGATTCCAGACGACTGCGCCAGGTGGCACAGAGCGAGATCGGACGCCTCGATAAGTCAACACTCATGCCTGACCCCGTTTCCTTCAGTTCTATCTTTTCTCTTGAGGGCGGGCTAGATAGTCTCCCACTGCGCGTGTCCAACGAGGGTCTTCTGAGACCGCGCGTTGCACGAGCACAGATGACCTTCCAGCCTGTCCTCTCATATTCCTTTTCAGGGCGCGCGTTCCGGGAGCACAGGACCAACGTGGGTGCCCTTCCAACCCTTTTCATCTTCTACTTTCTTCCTCCACCCAGAGCGGAAAACCTCCCCACAAGCGGGCGGTTAGGGGGCTCCTTCACTGCGCGTGTCGGACGAGCACTGTTTCATCGTGCGCGTTCCACGAGCAAGAGGAGCCCCCTAACCGCCCTCACATTTTCTTCCGCACGTCCTTCCATTCCTTCGCCACCTTCGCCTTCCGCGGAGCCTCGCCCTTGGCTGGTTCTGGCACCATCACTGCATCAAGCCGCCGCTGCAGAAATGCTTCGGCAAAGGCCTTCGTGCGCCCCACACCGACCTTGAGCGTCTTCCATCCGGCGGCATGCAATTCATCGAGTTTCGCCCCAAACGCCTCTGGACCAGAGGGCAGCACGAGAATGTGTCCGACCGGAAACTTCTGATCCTTGAGCCATTGTCTGGCTTGCGCGTTTACCTGATCGGTGGGACCAGCCTGCTTATCCTGCGTTACCACATAGATCACGTTGTAGTAGAACTGCGTGAGCTTGCCGAGTTCCTCGGCGGCATCAGGCATCGGGCGTCTGCCTTCCGCATCCTTCCCAGAAGCGGTCACGGTCAGGCCCCGGTGCAACGGTCACTTCCACCAGCGCTGCCATTTCCACTGCGAGGATCGGAGTTCGATGTTCCCACACTGCCAGATTCCCAGCAGCTTCGGTCACGTCAACTCTCGATGTAGCCCCGACGCGCGCGGTAAATGGGACAACCCCTTTGGCCTTCGGGGTATATGACAAGATAGCTCGCCCGTCGCCACCGGTCATCGCGGTCGCGACGACCTTGCCGGCGACGAGAAGCTCGATAGGTTCCCCTGCCCAGACCGGTCTCTGTCAGAAGGCCCTTCTGTCTGAGCGTCGCTTCAATAGTCGCCGGCTGGTTGGGAGAGGTGAGACTATCGTGAACCGTCAAGGTTCCGGGAATCTTCTCCGCCGCGGAGAGGATTGTGGTCGCAGTCCAGAAGAGGAGAATGGTGAAGAGACCGGCTCTGCGGAAGAGAACACTCATAGGCCGCACAGCCACCTAGCAGGCTGAGGTCGAGGTCAAGGTTGAGATTGAGCTACGATCAAACTCTTGCAATCTCAGCCTTGGCCTCAGCCTTAACCTTTCAATGCCGCCAGTACCTCATCTACATGACCGCCGACCTTGACCTTGCGAAAGATCGCCTTCAACTTGCCGGCCTGGTCGATCACAAAGGTACTGCGCTCGATACCCCAATACTTTCTACCGTACATGTTTTTCTCTTTGTAACAGCCGTAGGTCTTTGAGATGGTAGCCTCTTCATCGCTCAGCAGAGGAAAGGGTAGATCAAACTTCTTGATGAACTTCTGGTGAGACTCCTTGCCGTCCAGGCTCACACCGAGAATCACGGCCCCCGCCTTCTTGATCGGCGTGGCAGCATCGCGAAAGTCACACGATTCCGTCGTACAGCCAGGGGTATCATCTTTGGGATAGAAATAGAGAACGACCTGCTTGCCCGTAAAATCTTTCAGGCTGACCGGTTCTCCCGATTGATCGGGAAGCGACAGGGCGGGAGCCTTATCACCGACTTCGAGTTCCTTTGCCATCTTCGCTCACTCCTTCTTCGGTTGCTCAGCGGGACAGTGAAACAGTCCGCCCACTTTCTGAAGGTCACGGCTGAGAATGAAAGAATCTGATCCTGGCTCAACCTCAACGTTAGCCTGCTGCATTATCGCGGCCCGCCTCCCATGCTCGGCCTGGTGGGGCTGGCCCCCAGTGGAAGTAGCTTCTTTTTGGGAGACTGCGGGTCACCGAAGGGACGGAGCGCGGGCGAATCCCAGATCACTTTGTCGCCCGGAGCCAGGTTGGCCGCTTCCATGAACTGTGGACGCGCTTGCTCCGTGTCGCCCAAGGCATTCAAGGCCAACGCATAGTTATAGTGAGCGGGCCCCGATTCAGGAGCCGCGGCCACCGCTTGGGAAAAATAGTTCTTCGCCTCATCGAACTGCCTCGCTTGATAGGCCTGCGTCCCCTGTTCAGTCAGAGACCACGGCTTGCGGCTTCACCCCTGGCTCAAGCGCCAGCGGAACCAACGGCTTCTCCTTGCTCTTGAGAACAGGCGACTGCCCCGACGAGCAAGAGAACCACTCCGAGCATGGACAGGTATTTCATCGCGCCTCCACGTTCCATCGGCGCCTCACGCCTTCGCATGTTTCCGCGTCTCTTCCTCGAACGCCTTCCGATAGAGCACATCCCACTCCGCACTGCCTTCGACAATCCCGCGCGAGTAGGAGGCCAGCTTCGCTTTGACCTTTCGATCGATGTCTTCTTCTTGCGCCAACTCGGATGTGAGCACTCGCTTGATCTCTTTCAAGACACGCCCCTCATCGGCCTGCACCGTCACCAGCGGGCTTTTCTTGACCGCCTGAAGAATGACGTGGGAGAGATGGCTAATTTTGTCTTCGCTCAACATACCAAGCCCGTGAAATGTAAAACGTGAATGGTGAAAGGTACTGAGGTCGGAGGTTCAATCAGGCAACGTTTCACCTTTTACGTCTCACATTTCACGCTCCTAAAGAATGATGCCCCGCTCCCGCGCCAGTTTACTCTTCACCATCGTGAACATCCGCTGATAGTCTACGTGTCCCCGCTCGATGTCTTGCTCGTAGGCATTCAACAGCTGCCGCACTTCGGCGTTCAGACGGTCTTCGACCGACAGTTCCTCGAGAATGGCATGATCGATCTGCTCGACGAACGCCTTGCGATCCCCGATGATCGCTACCTGCCCCTCCTGCTGCAGCCTGGTGGCGAGCGACTCCGAGATGTGGCGAACGCGTTCTTTCGACAATCGCATGGCTATATTTTCTCGATTCGAATGGTCGGCACGTCCATCACTCGCCGCAACAGGGACGCATCACCGAGAATGCGGCCAATCACATTGACACGGTCGGCCGGGACCGGATCCTGTCCCATACTCATCGGTGTGCGACCGAAGAAAATGGCCAGGACCTGCCCTGCCCCCCAAAAAGCGACATCGCCGACTTTGACCTGGTTCGTTGCTGTCTCTCGATGGTCCTTCACCCCGGCCAATTTAAAATAAAACTCTTCGCCCCAGGTGTTGACCGGACTTTCAACCGGTAATGCGGCATAGACTTCTTGCGCTGTTTTCGTCGACTTGAGTTCCGCGTCGAGCTGCACAGAGCCGACGGTGATGCGAATTTTGTTGGAGAGATCAGCCATTGCGTTCCCATCGGCCCCACCCGGCGATCATAGATGAAAACCCGCTCAGGCCGCGGACTTTAGCTTGTTTATTCGGTGAAATCAAGGCTACAATCTTGCGATCATATGCTCGAGTCATCCTTCGTTCTTCTCAAAGGTATCGGCCAAAGTTCCGAACGCCGTCTCTGGCAGGAGGGTATTCTCGATTGGGCTTCATTTATCCGGGCTCCGACCCTCCCCGGCATCTCCTCGACCAGAAAAGAATGGTACGACCGTGAACTCGCCACCGCCCAATCGCGTTTGGAAGAAGGCGATGCGCACTTCTTCGGCACCTGCCTGAAGAGCCGGGAGCACTGGCGCCTCTTCGAGACGTTTCGCCATCGTACACTCTATCTGGACATCGAGACGACAGGGATGTCTGCGCGCGAGGGGCATGTGACGGTGGTCGGATTGTATCGCAACGGGCACATGACAAGCCTGATCCGAGGGGAAACGTTAACCGAGGACCGATTGCACGCAGAACTGGAACAGACAGACCTCTTCATTACATTTTTCGGCAGCGGGTTTGACATTCCCTACTTGCAGACGAAGTTCCCCCGGTTGAATTTCAAGAAACCGCATTTCGATCTGTGCTTCGCGGCACGCAGGCTCGGCATGCAGGGTGGGCTGAAACACATCGAGCACGAAGTTCAGATTGCGCGCGAGACCGATGTGATGGGGCTCGATGGATGGGAGGCCGTGCGTCTGTGGCACCAGTGGTGCGCGGGAGACGAGGCCGCGCGCGATCTGTTGCTGAGGTACAACGCGGCCGATACCCAAAACCTTGAACCGCTCGCATCATTGCTCTACGACCAGATGGTCGCGCGATTTGGCCCGTCTTCTGTGGGATTTCCACCGACCCGCCACCAAAGGCCGGCCGAGGTCGTTCCATGACACAACTCCAGCAGTGGACCGGGGTTGGTCGAACCGAGACGGGTCATGTTCGCGCGTCAAACCAGGATGCGCTGGCCCTCCTGAATGACTGCGGCGTCTGGGTCGTGGCAGACGGGATGAGTGGTCACCCGGCAGGAGATATCGCGGCCCAAACCGCCGTGGCTATGGCCACACAGCGGGCACGGGAACGAGCGGCCTGGCTTCGGGAGCACCCGAGCGCTGCCGCCGAGTTCGTGGTAGACCTCGTGATGAGCGCCAACCGGCGAATCCATGATCTCATGCTGGAAAAACCTTACTTGAAAGGGATGGGCACGACCTTCGTTGCCTTGGCCATCACTTCGGCGCCGACGCCGATCGCCCATATCGCCCATCTGGGAGATAGCCGCGCTTACCTCTATCGAGCAGGACAGCTCAAGCAATTGACTCGCGATCACACCCTCGTCGAAACATTTGTGCAGCGAGGCTTGATCGATGCGGCCACGGCGCTCACGCATCCTGAGCGTCACATCTTGACTAAAGGCCTGGGGATGGGCGTCGACATGAAACCGGAGCTGACCTCGACGCCGGTGATTCCGCATGACCTGATCGTGCTCTGCAGCGACGGACTCACGAAAATGTTGGAGGACGCAGCCATCGCATCGGTACTCTCCCGCGCGGACGGCGATCCCAACCGAGCCTGCCACGACCTGATCGAGCAGGCGCTGGGCAGAGGGGGAGAAGATAATGTGACGGTCATCGTCATATCGGACCATCAGTAGAACGCCCGTATATCACTTCGTCGTTGACAAGTTATAACAGGCTGTGTGGTTTTCGTTTCTAACCATCTCCTCCCCTGACAGGGGAAGACCACGACATACAGAGCTTTCATGTCCTGCGTTATTCGCAGCGCACTGTGCGCCGTTGCGTTCCTCCTGATTACCAAGACGCGTTTTCCTGAGGGCTGCGGGGTCAAGCTCGCCAAGACGATCACCTCATGTCGATTGTCGCGTTTTATCACAAGACGCCGCTCAAACTCACGATGGATGGCTGTGTGAAGTTCGCCTACCCGCATGGGCATGACGAACTCCTCATGATCGGGCTGGACAATATGACAAAGAAACAAACCCTGCTGCGGACGGTTCCTGACGTCACCCAGGACGGGACCTTCCTCGAATTTCAACCACATCAAGTCTACAAAGACAGTCAGGGGTTTCCTGTGACGAAGGCTGATGACTATGAAATGGTCATGGTCCATCACCATCCCTTGCAGAAAAAAGAAGCCCGGCATGGGATGGGAAACTATTTGCTGTACATGACGCCTGGCGCTTATCCGATAACATCCCCTTCGCCACTCGCCCTCAAGTAGGGGCCACACACATCACGGTACCCGCCGTATAGTCTGCGCTGGTACCACGGCCTTCTCTCCCACCCCGCGCACTGTTCCCCTCCAATTCCGTTCAATTTTGTTCGTCATCGAAGTCTGTGAAGGCTCCCCCCTACCAAAGAAGAAGCCCATTCCATCATATGTAGACTGGGTTTCCCACCTCTGCCTGTGCTATTCACATCTTCACCCTCAGATGCGTGCCCAGAGTGGTTTGCAGCAGAAGCGTGGGGCTGGTGTGTCTCAGATCACGTGGCGAGCGAACGTTGTCTTGTCGCTCTGAGACTGGGCTTGCTCGGATTCCCAGGAAGCACAGGGATATCTAGATGCCGCAGAGTGAGCCGTTCACTATCCTGATTGTCAGCGAACACGCTGAATCCATTAAACTCATCACCGTCAGTCTGCGCGGATTCTTTCCTGGCTGCCGCGTGGACGTCGCCTATTCAACCGAAGAAGCCCGTGCATGGACGTCGTCGCACGAATGGACCCTCATCCTCATCGACGAACAGTGCCTCGCCGGGGACCACTCCTCCCTGACCGACGAACTCAAACGCCGCGCACCGTATGCGGGGATTATTCTGTACAGCGACCGCTCCGACTCAGCCTCGGCGCTTCAAGCACTCCAAGCCGACGTTGATTTTTTCCTCTCGAAGAAATCTCCGGCCTTTCTCACCGAACTCCTGTTCTGTGCCAAGGAAACCATCGAAATACGTCACCTGAGAGTGGCCCTGGACCACGCGCACGAACGCCATCGTCGGCTCATCGAATCACTCAGCGACATCGTCTACGAACTGGATGCCAGCGGCTGTTTCGTGACGGTCAGCCCGGGCATCGTCACACTATTGGGCTACTCTCCCGATGAACTCATCGGATTGCCCTATACCACTCTCGTTCCTCCCGACCAGGAAACGGTGGCTCGGTTTCGCCTCAACGAACGCCGCTCCGGAGCGCGTGGCACCAGCTGCATTGAATTGACCTTGCGGGGGAAACCCACGCAGGACAACAAGCCGCTGACTCTCACAGCGGAGGTAACCGCCAGAGGACTCTATGACTCCCTTCGCCGATTCCTCGGCACGGTGGGACTGATCCGAGACCTTTCCCAATCCAAGCAACAAGAGCGCTACGATCCATCAACTTCGCCAGCAACTCCGGCGTACAGACGCAGCTGCTCGCGCTGGCCCAGCAAGTCACACTGTTATCCCAACAGCTGCACGATCCACTGACCTCACTGCTGACACAGTCCCAACAACTCCTCACCACGATTCGCGACGCACGTCTGGACGATCAAGCCGAAACACTCGCCAGCCACGCCGCAGAAGCATCGAAACTCGGAGCACAGCTGGCGCAGGCCCTCCGCGAGAGCGAGGAAGGGGCCTTGGGACACACGATCAACGAGATCCTTGACGACGTACTCAGATCCACAACTCCGGCAATCCTGGATGGCGCAGGCATCATACGAGCAATTCTCCTCACACCTTCCCCTCCTTGTTGACGAGCGCGAACAGATCACGAACGCTCACTCACTCTCTCCTGAGCTACGCGCAGACCTATTTGCTGACAGTCGGCCGTGCACATCGACTAATCGTGAGCACGCGCGCAGTGGGGCCTTCCTCCATCTCAGCAGACGCCCCCGCCCTATTTCCCCTCGCCCCGCCTACTGAGGTCGAGGTCGAGCTGCTCGAATCAGACATTGTGTGGTCGGCAGCAAACTCACACTACCTTCACCCCCGTCTATTGATCTCCTCGAGTCGTATCAGCTCGTCCACCAACTGGACGGCACCTTGGATTTGTCGGCGCCGATGCAGGGCCCTCTTCGTATAATTCTCCGTCTGCCAGTCGCCTCTCGCCCCCCCCTCGAGATACCCCCGCTGCCAATCGCCATCTCTCCGCCACCCGCCTGCACTTACTCCTGATACTAAGAGCACCACAACAGCACCTGTTCCGACTAGCCGATTCCGGCAGTCGGCAACAGGAACGACGCCATTCACCTCGAATTCTCAACCACCCTGCCTGCCACGATCACCGTTGGATCAGTCGACATGGAATGGCACTATTTCCAACCTCAGTCTCGGCGGGACCTGCATTACACTCCCTCACGATTTCCCCACCGTTGCGCCACAAGATGCTTATGTTGTATTCAAGACTGCCGTGGGCATGCTCGAACTGCAAGGTGAGGCGCAGGAGCGGCTCATCTCGCTCCCTTCCGGGACACCGGTCTCCCATCTCGTCATCGCATTTGATTCGCCCAAGCGAGAAGAAGCCGCCGTCCTTGCCTCACTGATCCAAGCCGCGCAGGAACAGACTTTACCCTTCTCTCTTGAAGTACTTCTTGCGGCAGGACCGCAGATCGAATCTGACTGCCATCACCCCCCCCGTACCACTCGAGCAAAAAGATTTCGACCCGCGCGAGGCTGTACGAGTAGCCGTTGCAACTCCCGGTCCAGACTCGATGTCACAGATCCTGCCGGAAAAAGTTACCGCCTCGAAGCACTCACCAGCAACCTCAGTCCGAGACGGGGCCTGTCTTCACCTCAACGCTCGCCCTGAACTCCTGAGTGGTATTACCACGCTGCACTTTACCGCCACACAGACCCAGAAACACCCTGGAACCCATGAACCGGGTGCGCCGGATTCCGCACTGCCCGCCCGGATCATCTGGTCGGCTCCAGATCCCGCAGCGCCCAGTGAATTTCGTCGACCAAGGCTCCGACCCTGCCCTTCAGGTCGGCCTCCGCTTTCAGGGCCTCACACCATACGCTGAGCGCGAAGTGAACCGTGTCGTCCGACAACATCTGACGTCCCCAGGCGAATCGGAAGTCCTCCTCGCAGCAGGCGTCGGTCGTCAGTATTCCGCGAGAGTGCCGGAATCCACGCGGCCAGACGATTGTGATCACCGACGACCATCTTCGCCAGTCGCTCGCACCGAACACGCCGGTCGTCATCATCGCTCCCGGCTATGGCCAGACCGCGTTGGATGCCATTACCTTGTCGTACTACTTGGCGCATCACCGGCTCCGCATCTTGCGTTACGACCACACCAATCATGTGGGGCTGAGCGACGGCGAGCTGCAACAGACGACCTTACGAAGCATGCAAGCCGATCTTCTTAAAGTTGTGGAGTTTGTGCAACATACGTGGCCGACCGCTCCCCTGATCGTCATGGCGAGCGACATGACCGCACGCGTCGCCCTCAAGATGGCGGTGCAATCCCGTCCCCTCGACCTGCTTCTCCTGATCAATCCGGTCGTCGATATTCAGGCCATGCTCATGACCGTCCATGGTCATGATCTCGTGGCCGACCATCGATATGGACTCCGACGCGGCATCGCCAATCTGCTCGGGCTCAACGTCAATGTCGATCGCTTTGTCGGCGATATCGTTGCAGGCCATTTCACAGATCTGGCCTCCACGATTGCAGGATCTGCGCCTCCTTCGCTCTCCATCAGCCATCCTCACGATTCCCAGCAACCCGCTCGGGCCATTGCCTCCGGCTGATCTCCCACAGGCATTTCTCACTGCGCTGGGAACCCATACCCGTCTGGCGACAGTCCCCGCACCGTTGATCGGCCAGGATCTTCCGCTCAACGAACCACACCCCCAGGCCTTCCAGACAGGTCCTGGAACAGATCGCTGCAATCGTCTCGCTACCGGCCATTCCAGCTGAATTCCGTGCACAGACCCGTCACATGCTGGCCCGTCAACAGCGCATCGAGATGGAACGCACCCGTCTTCGCCACAATCTCTCGCAGATTACGCGTGAGGCCTTGAGGGTCACGCATCTGCAGCAGCTTCCCCAACTCGGGAACCTCCATGAACACTGGAAGCTCTTGGACGATCTCTACCGGCTGCTTAGCCCGCTCGAACCGGGCTCCATGCTCGTGGATGTAGGAGTCGGCCAAGGCGATTTAGTCCGAGCCACGATGGTCAACCAGGCCTACCGCTCGCGACAGCGTGGATGGAGCCCGGAGCGTCCTGTTCATATGATCGGGCTGGGACACTCTCAAGACTCGCTGATGCAGGCCCGACAGAATCTTCGTGCCTTGCATCGGGAACTCGACACGTGACTTCGCAGGCACCCTCACCATCCACCCTCCCCTGACCACCGAATGGATGCAAGCGGATTGGACGCAGCGGCTTCCGTTCAAGGACCGCTCCCTCCATCGCATCGTCTGCAATCTGTCGCTCCCGTTCGTTCCCTCTCCGCTGGTCACGATTCGGGAGCTGTACCGCATACTCCATCCACAAGGACGCCTGGTCCTCACGGTCTTTCACCCCGACACCGATCTCTCAGTTCTCTATCGCCGGCATCTACACAGAGCGAATCAGGATGAATTTAGTCCACAAGCCCACATTGTCCTGCACTACCTGGGACGACTCCGGGAAGCCATCCGGCATGGATTGCTGCACACCTTCGACCAGTCTTCACTCGCCTCGTTCCTCCAGGCAAGCCGGTATCCTCACACCCCGCATCCTTCCTGCGCTCGATGGGCATGCCCTCTTCGCCATCATCGAAAAAGATAAATCCGCTAGCTGAACGTGCCCAGTGCCGTGTATACTCTCACCCGTACATCTTTGAACACATAAACATTTCATGCTCCAATCTGTATTTCCACTGGCGAGTCACACGGCGTACCTGCGCTCCCTGTTTATTATGACATCACACCCATCAGATACTGACATCGTGGCGCCTTCCTCCAGCGAGCTATTGAACATCGTCACACAGTTTGCGGCCGATCTGGGAACGATGACCGACCTGACGACACTCGGGAATCGCATTATTCAAGAACTCTGTCGTGCAGGCGCCACGACCCATGGAGCACTGTTCCTGCTGGATCGCGAACACGAATGCTATCGCCGCGCCAGCATGGTTGGCCCGATCGCACCCGCGCTTATTCCTCCGACGCTGGCCATAAGCCATCCTCTGCCCCACCATCTGCTCGGCAACCAACCGGATCATGACACAGAGCCGACTCGGCTGCAGACCTCCAAGAGACTGACTCCGAAGCCGGCGCACGCGCCGCCATGGAAGCCATGCAGGCCACACGCATCGTGCCACACCTCAATAAAGGCCGTCTCATCGCCTTCTCACTCCTCGGCGCAGCGACTACCTATTGCTGGAGAAATATGCACTGAGCAGATCTGTGCTCGCCGCGCTGGCACAAACCGCTACGAATGCGCTCGACACCATTATGCTGTACGAGGACCTCCATCGTTCACACACGCTCATGAAGCGCACGGATCGGCTGAAATCACTTGAAACGATCGCCGGCGGCTTCGCCCATGAAATCAGAAACCCCCTCACCTCGATTAAAACTTTTATCCAATTGGCCCCTGAACGAAAAGATGACCCCCAATTTATCCAAGAATTCAGCAAAGTGGTGCTCGACGATGTGTATCGGATCGAACGGCTGATCCAGGAAATTCTCGACTATGCCCGCTACATGGAACCCAAACTGACGGACGAGGACTTCAACGACATTGTCGCCTCTTGCCTGTATTTCATCGATGTCAAGGCAGACAGCCATGGGATCAAGATTGAAAAAGAGTTGGCGTCAGACCTACCTCGTGTCATGCTGGACCGACAGCAGATCAAGCAAGTCCTGCTCAATCTTTTCCTCAATGCCATGGACTCGATGGCAAAAGCGGGGGGACGTTACGCGTTCAAACCCGCAAGCTGGTGAAGCCGGGAGGGAATGTCTGGGCCCACATCGAAATCGAGGATACCGGTGAGGGAATCCAGGAGACGAATCTCGAACACATTTTCGACCCATTTTTCACGACAAAACATGAGAGCGGAGAACACGAAGGAACGGGACTGGGCTTGACGATCGTCCATCAGATTATTCAAGAACATCACGGCGAGATCCGAGTGAAAAGCTCGGTCGGTGTCGGCACGACGTTTTTCGTGAGCCTGCCCGCGTTACCTGCATAGCCGCTCAACACCCTATGGACACCAGTATGAAAAAACGAGTGCTGTTGATCGATGATGAGGCCCGAGTTCGGGCCTCATTGAAGGCGGTGCTGGAGCCGACCTACGAAACGATCCAAGCCGCAGATGCCCAGGAAGGCCTTGAGCTGTTTCGCAAGGAAGCTCCTCATCTGGTTCTTCTGGATGTGATCCTGCCAGGCACCGACGGGCTGTCGGTACTCCAAACCATACGCGCCGAAGAGCCGGCCGGCACCGGTTATCATGCTGACAGGAACAAAATCGGTCAAAACCGCCGTCGATGCGATGAAGTTCGGCGCGGCCGACTACCTCTCGAAACCCTTCGATGTGGAAGAACTCCGCATTATCGTCGAGCGCGCGCTCAAGGACCAGGAACTCCAACGGGAGGTGAAACAACTCCGCGCGCAAGTCGTTCGGCGCTATGCCTTTCACAACCTGATCGGCAAGAGCCCGTCGATGCAGGATATCTACACCAAGATCGAACAAGTCGCCGACAGCCGCACGACCGTCCTGATCGCCGGCGAGAGCGGCACGGGAAAGGAGCTGGTCGCCAAGGCACTCCACTATAATAGTAGGCAGGCGCGAGCGTCCCTTCATCGCGCTGAACTGCGCGGCCCTTCCTGAAACGCTCATTGAGAGTGAGCTGTTCGGCCATGAGAAAGGCTCGTTTACGGATGCCACGGCTCGTCGAGTCGGGCAATTTGAACTCGCCAATACCGGCACACTCTTCCTCGACGAGATCGGCGACCTCAGCGCCATGACGCAAGCCAAGCTGCTGCGCGTTTTACAAGAACGAGAATTCACCAGAGTCGGTGGAGTGCAATCCATCAAGGTGGATGTGCGCATCGTGGCAGCGACGAACAAGAATCTCGAAGAACTCGTTCGCAAAGGGCAATTCCGCGAAGATCTCTACTACCGCATCAACGTCATTGCGCTATATTTGCCCCCGCTCCGGGAGCGCGGTGAAGACATTCCACTCCTCGCCAAACATTTTCTGGCCAAACGAATCGAAGAAGAAAGTCGGCCGCCCGCAAGAGTTCTCCAAAGATGCCGTCGATCTTCTGTCCCGCTATCCCTGGCCAGGCAATGTACGAGAGATGGAGAATATCATCGAACAAGCGTTCATTTGGTCCAAGGGATCGGACACCATCACCCCCGAACATCTCCCGACCATTCTCAAAAACGACACCCGATCCTCTTCACTCCGCGACGACACCCTCGCCGGGCGACTGTCGCTCGAAAAAGCCGTCATGGAATTCGAGCGAGAAATTATCCTGGATGCCCTAAAACGAACGAACTACATTCAAACCCATGCCGCCAACCTGCTGGGAATCAGCCGCCGGATGCTCAAGTACCGTATGGACACGCTGGGAATCGGACGACCTGATCAGGAAGTCAGCACCGAGCCTCCAGCTGTAGTGCAGGAATAGCACACTAATTCTTCCACTGCGTCGTTTTTGCACAGTCAATATGAGAATTTCTTGCGTGCTGTACGTAGTGTTTCGTTCAAGAAAACTACATATGGGTCTCACTTATGCACGAGCCACACTCTGTTGAGGCAGGACGCTAACTCATTGAAATGGAACAAGAATTGCTTTACAATGTAAGTAGTTAGTGGTAGAGAATATCCATATGAACGCACCTGTGACTCCTGAACCGAAGAAAAGATAAACCGACCCTGCTCGTTATTGACGACGAGGCAGGACCTCGTGACGCCCTGAAAGTGATTCTTCGCCCATTTTTCAATGTTCAGACAGCGGAATCAGCCAGTGCAGCGATTGACGTGCTGAACTCCCAGCCGATCGACCTCATCACACTCGATCAGAAGCTTCCAGACCGCCAGGGCATGGATCTCCTTCAGGACATCAAGCATCACCACGCCGACGTTGAGGTCATCATCATCACCGGGTACGGGAGCTTAAAGTCTGCCATGGAAGGGATACGCCATGGCGCCGCCGGCTACCTGCTCAAACCTTTCAACGTCACGGAATTGCTTTCCCTCGTCAACCAGACACTCGAAAAGAAACAACGGCTCGATTTCCTCAGACATTTCATCGGAACATCGACCGGTCTCTGGGGATCAGAAACAGAATGCGCGCAAGCGTGGAAGGAATTGCTCGCGGGATACCAGGCGATCGGAAAACCGCATCAGACCATGCGTCCAGCGCTGAAGACAACGCCGGACCTTCTCCCTCTGCTCTCCGACCTGCTTGAAGCCAAGGATCGCCAGTTGCTCAACCACTGCAGCCGAGTCAGTTTCTACGCCACACTCTTGGCCAACCGCATCAACCTGACCCTCGCTGAGCAGAAATCGTTGGCGTTGGGAGCGTTCCTGCACGACATCGGCAAGATCGGGCCTGAACCCTATCAATTTGCCGACGATGAAATCGCTGTGACCGGAGAGATCTGTCGGCAATCGGCATCACCCGGAGCAGGGTGCGAAACTCGTATTACCGCTGAGACTTCCAGCTGAGGTGGGACAGATTATTGCCTATCACCATGAACGGTGGGATGGCTCAGGCTACCCATTTGGGCTTCAGGAAGAAGGAATTCCTCAACTGGCTCGCATTGTCTGTCTAGCCCAGACGTTCGACCATCTGACCGCGGAGCTTCCTGGCCGAACACCTCTCTCGATTGATGACGCCTGCCAACAGATGCTTTCGTATTCCGGCACCCACTTCGAACCGAAGTTGACCGAACTCTTTTCGCACGTGATCCAGGAATGCAAGGCATCCCTTCCTGCCATGGCAATGGCGACTACTCCAGACCGACCGATCCGACTCCTAGCCCGCAGGCTCGTTTAATGGCTTGTTTAGTGTCTTGATTTGGTTAAACCAGACTCATCAGATAAACCAGTGAATTGAGACCAGATAAACAAAACAGACCGGGTCATTCAGACCGCTTCCCCTTCGCCCCCGCGATGAGTTCCGCTGCCGTTTCACGCACTTTCTTCGTAATGGTCAGACCGCCCAACATTCGGGCGATTTCCTCTTCTCGTCCCATCCCCTTGAGCACTCTGACCGACGTGGATGTCCGTTGACTCTCCAGCCCCTTTTCCACAAGCAGATGGTGCTCCGCTTGAGACGCGACCTGAGGAAGATGAGTGATGCAAAATACTTGATGAAACGATCCGAGTTTGCGCAGTCTCGTTCCCATGGCCGCAGCGACTGCCCCACCGACTCCCGTATCGATTTCGTCAAATACCAGGACCGGAACCTGGTCCATCTCGGCCAATACCGTCTTGAGCGCCAACATGATACGCGAGAGTTCTCCGCCGGATGCCACCCGGCCCAACGGTCTCGGCGGTTCACCAGGATTGCTTGAGAGAAGAAACTCCACTCGATCACGCCCGGCCGGTCCGAGCCCCTCGGCTGACTCATCGACTCGAGACCGTGACCTGAAAGATCGCCTGCTCCATTTTCAACGCTGCCAGCTCCGCTCCCACCAGCGTCGTCATTCGCTTGGCCGCGTCAATTCGCTTCTTGGACAGCTGCTGTGCCAGCGTACGGAGACGTCGGACCTCTTCGTCCAGCCGCGCGGTCAACTCGGCAGTTCTCTCTTCACGATTGTCCAATAGCTGTAGCTCCTCCTGCAGCCCGTCTGCCCGTCGCTAATACCGCCTCAACCGACCCTCCATACTTTTTCTTCAACCGTTGGATCAGGTCGAGTCGATCCTCCACGACAGCCTGTCGATCTGGATCGGCCTCTAACTGTTGTGCATAGTCGCGCAACCGCCCGGCAAGTTCTTTGAGTTGGATCGCCGACTCCGTCAGCAGTCTGTTCACAATCACCCATCGCCGGATCGGTCTGGGCCAACTCTGAAAGGGTTCGCCCAATCCGCCCCAGCCTGGTGAGGACAGCCTGCTCATCCTCCTGCAATTCGGCATGCGCCTCGTGGGCCAATTCCCTGAGTCGATGCGCATGGACCAGTCGCTGCCGCTCACTACGGAGCCGCTCTTCTTCATCGGGCAACAGGCCGGCTTGTTCAATCTCCTGGGCCTGGAATCGCAAAATATCCTCGACTTCTTGCACGATCGACGACGTCACTCCGCAAGGCATCCAACTGCGCGCGCAGTTCCTTCCACCCCTGGTAGGCCTGCTCGTACCTCCCGCGTAGCTCGTAGAGTCGTCCGAACCCATCGAGAGCATCTAATTGTTTGGAGATAGCCAGCAGCGATTGCTGCTCATGCTGGCCATGGATATCGACGAGGGTGCCCCCAAGTTCTTCGAGCACACGCAGGGGGCAGAGGCTGCCGTTGACGTACACTCGGTGGCGACCCGATCGGGAGAGCACGCGCCGAAGAATCAGCTCAGACTCGTTCTGACCGATGATATCTTGCAGCCGCAGGCGTTGAATGAGCGGATGGGTGTCTGGAAGGTGGAAGGCGGCTTCGAGCTGGGCCTCTTCTTCTCCGGAACGGATCTGGTCGGTCGAGGCTCGCCCGCCGACTAACAAGGCGATGGCATCGATGAGGAGAGATTTACCGGCACCGGTCTCCCCGGTGAGAACCGTAAACCCTGACTGGAATTGAAGACTGAGATGCTCAATGAGCGCGAAATTGACAATGCGCAACTCGGCGAGCATTGCGGCTGGTGACTATAATCCTTAGGCTGAGCCGGCTGGTTGCGCCAGCAACGAATCGATCATGTCCTTGAACTGCCGCTTCGGTCGCGCACCAACGAGCTTTTCCACGACCTGTCCATTCTTGAAAAACAGGATTGTCGGGATGCTCATCACCTGATAGCGGCCTGCGACCTCTGGATTTTCATCGGTATTGAGCTTCCGTACCTTCATCTTTCCCGCATACTCTTTGCTCAATTCTTCGATGACCGGAGCGACCATCTGGCAAGGACCACACCAGACGGCCCAGAAATCTACCATCACGAGTTCAGAGGCCTTCATGACCTCTGCGTCCCACGTTGCATCTTCGACTTTCAGTGCATCACCTGCCACGTCGCATTCCTCCTTCGCTGAGTACACGATAACAGTTGGAACCGGTACGGCATCGTATACCAGCCCTCTTCGAGGAGTCAAATCCGCGACCACGGCCGCAACAAGGGTCCGCAGCTCACTGCGGAGATACACAAGGAGAATCACCCCCGATAACAAATACGAGCCGTATCTCGCCAGATGATTCGCTCACTGTCCATACCCACCCATCTCAGGCTGAGGCATAGCCGATTGTGGCCTCCCATACGGCCCTCCAGGCGTAGCCCAGGGCAGACCTCTCTCCCCGATCAGCAGCGGACTGAGAATATTTCTTATGAGAGTCGTTCCGAGGTTTTCGGTCCATCCAATCCCGGTTAAACTGAGCATGAAATTGTACGAGGCGCGATCAGGAAACTGCACATAATAGAGTCCAAGCGACCAACACTTGCAGGGATTCTGGTAGAGGCCGACGATATCAAACTCCGAGAAAGCTTTGCGTTCTTCACGTCATAATAGCTCTTCGCGCCGACCGTCCAGCCCCAGGGCGTGCGAAACGCTCCTGATGCTGTGACAAATTCAATCTCAGGAGTCGGGGCGTAGACCTGACTAAACGAAATCGGATTCCACAGGTCTCCGCGTTGTGCGCGATTACCATCCTGCGTGAAACGCTGCCCCACTTGGAGATACCAGTAGTTGGACTGCTGGACCCGGAAATCGGTGTTGAATTGACTCACTGACGACCGGTAGGGATCGAAAAACGCATCGATGGTCAGATACTGGTTAATGGCAGACTGCTGACCAGAGACACCCCCAAAGCCTTGGCCAATCGCGGCACCCTCCGACTGAGCCTGAGTGAACTGAGGAGTCGTGTTGCCGATCACCGCCCGCATCCAGAGATCGGAAAATTTCTTCCCCTCGACCGCCGTAGTCGCCGGCTGTAACGGCTGTTCCGCGTTTCCGAAGGTGGGATTCACTCCAGGTGTGAAATCGCGTGCCTGCGTCTGCACGCCCCCGACCTGCCAGCTCTGAGCCAGCGTCAAATCAAGCCAATTGAAGCTCTTGCTACCATCTTGCTCCAATAACCGGTTACGGAGCATATAGGTCATCAGATTTTTCTTCGGTAGATTGTCGACCTGATCGATCTGAGTAATTTTCTCCTGAGCGGTCGGCGGGACATATTCATAGATGACGCTAGGCTCGATGGTGTGCAGCAAGGTATTGCCCTCGCTCGTTCCGAAGCGGCGGCTCAGCTTCGATGTCGCATCAAGCCCCGCCCAAAAAGTCTCGCGGTGCTGGCTTTCAGAATTCTGTACCCCGTGCGTGTAGTAGACCTCGCGCACTTTTACTTGGGGCGTGAAACCCACGATGTGGCCGAAATCCAGAACGTCGGTCGAGAGTCCCGGCATAATATCGATTCGATTTTGGGTAAATCCCTGTTCACGATAAAAGTTCACAAAATTCGTGTCCGTGCCCAGCAAGATCGGCGAATTGAACAATGGGAGATGCGGCAGACTGTAGCCGATTTCCGGCAGGCGCTGAAACGTATTCACTCCTCCCGATCCCAACGGCAGCAGGTATTGACCGAGCATATACGTGTTTCCATAAGCCAGCCGTTGATTCGCCAAGAGATTCGATTCGGCGCTGGGAGCTGCCCGCTGAGACTCCCGAGTTGCTCAATTGCTGGAGAAGGTTTGCGTCCGTTACAATAGTATGACTTTTGCTCTCACCAACAAGTCCGGCGTGAATTGCTGTGTATGGGTCCCGGTGATCAGAGCCCGAACCTGCTTCGCTGTCGTCGGTTCCGCCGGCCACACCCGGCAACTCTGTCTGCCGTAAGGCAGTGACGAGCCACTGCCCACGAGATTGCCGGTCCAACACATACCGATATGTGAAATCGCTGCCATACCCGAGTTGCGAGTAGTATAGCGGGGAGATCGTCAGGTCCTGACTAGGATTGATGGCCCAAAAGAAGCTTTCTTGGAAGTGCGTCCCGAAACGATTATTGTACCCGACAGAGGGAATGAGGAACCCAGTCCGTCGCTTGTCGAGCGGAAATGTCAACGTGGGAAGCGGAATAACCCGGGACATCGTTCACGCAAAGCCATGCACCAGTCATCGCCACTTGTCGCCGGTACGCAGGTCAAGATCCTTGAACTCAAACCGCCAGGCCGGCGTCTCACCTTCCTGGGCATCGCAGTTCGTAAACCGGCCCTCTTTCACCCGATAATGGTCCTCTGAAAACCGCTGTAGAAGACGCCCCTCCACCGAGGTATTCGTGGATTTGAGATGCACCCGTCCGTGCGTGACCACCCCAGCCTCAGTATTCACGTTGAGTTCCAACCGTTCGGTCACGAGATCGGCTTTGGGATCGGTGAGTCGGACGTGGCCCGTGGCAATCAATATGCCGGGCAAGGTCTGGATGAGTCATGTGATCGGCCGTCAGACGCAGGGTGCCCTGGTTGACCACCACCGAGCCATCGGCTTCGTAGATTTCTGATTCCTGTAGATACTCGATTCGTTCTGCCGTGATATCGAGCGGGGGCCCACTTGGGGGATGTCGTCGTCGCTGCGGAACCTCTCCCATTCCCTGCCGCATCCCCTGCGTGCGGAAGCAATATCCCCAGCATCAACCAACCAACCAGGCATATCCACAGCCGCGTCGCGATCCCTGCCATGTCAGCCCCGAAGCGGCGAAAGCCCACAGCCACGGAACCATGCCTTGCACTCTCCCACGAGCATGAGCGATCCCGTCACACAGACCAGACCGTCCGGCGTCGCCAGCTGTCTGGCCAGCGCCATCGCATCGCTGAGTGACGGCACGACATGCGGGTGAGGCAGCAGACCTCCGAGCGAGGCTCGGAGTTCCTGCGCGGTGGCAGAGCGTGGAAGATCCGCCTGCGTCAACACCACCTCATCGACAAGGCCCCTGAGCGGTTCGAAAAAGCCTCGATGATCCTTGTCGCGCATCATCCCAAGGACAAGGACCACAGGGCGGGACGGATGAGAATCGATCAGATCGCGTGAGGAAATCGGCCAAGACCGTTGCGGCAGCAGGATTATGCGCGCCATCCAGCAGGATGGTCGGACGGCGATCGAGCCACTTCCAATCGTCCGGCCCAGTTGACCGTCACGCAATCCCGCTCGCACCGCCTCGGCCGTGACAGCAATCCCCTGAGGAGCCGCCGCTCCTAACAGCGCCAGCGCACAGGCGGCATTATCAAGTTGGTGACGACCCTCCAGAGCACAGGTCAGTCCGTCATACTGCATCCCCAGACCGCGATAGGAAAATTGCTGGGGCGTCTCTCCCTCTGTGCGAAAATTCTCATTCAGACGAAACACCGGGGCCTGCCGCTCCCTTGCCACCTGTTCGATCGTCCGCCATGCGTCATCGTCGAGTCGCCCCAGCACCACCGGCACCCCCGGCTTGATAATGCCGGCCTTCTCGAAAGCGATCGATGAGCATGTGGTCCCCAGATACTCCTGATGATCGAGAGAAATCGTCGTCACCGCACAGGCCATGGGCGTGACCACGTTGGTCGCATCGAATCTGCCGCCCAACCCAACCTCCAACACTGCCACATCAACCCCTGAATCGGCAAAGTGCTGAAACGCCATCGCCGTCGTATATTCGAAGAAGGTCGGCGACAGATCCGGTTGGCAGAGGGCCTGAAGTTGTTCGGTCAATTGTGCCACCTGCGATTCAGCAATCATCTCGCCGTTCACCCGTATCCGCTCTCGAAACTCCACGAGATGAGGCGACGTATAGAGCCCCACTCGATACCCTGCCGCCTGCAACATGGCAGCAGCCATGGCTGCGGTAGAGCCCTTTCCATTCGTGCCGGCGATGTGCAGTGCACGATACCTGGTCTGCGGCATGCCGAGGCGCACCATCAGCGCCGTCATCGTCGCAAGACCCAGTTTGATGCCATGCTTTTGCAGACGATACAAATAGGCCACGGCAGAGGAATAGGTCATGGTGTAACCAGGCAGGAAGGAGGCTAGCCAGGATTCTTCATGAAGGGTCTGGACTTAAAAATGCGCGACGAGGGTGCTTAAGGTTTCTTTCAGCTGTTTCCGCTCCACGATCATATCGATCATGCCATGCTCCAACAGAAATTCCGCTCGCTGAAACTGATCCGGCAGCTGCTGTTTAATGGTCTGCTCGATCACGCGGGGACCGGCAAAGCCGATCAGCGCTTTCGGTTCGGCCAGAATCACATCGCCCAACATCGCGACGCTGGCAGTGACACCCCCGAACGTGGGATCGGCTAATAGGCAAATAAACGGGAGTTTGGCCTCGCCCAGCTTGGCGACAGCGGCAGAAGTCTTGGCCATCTGCATGAGGGAGAGAATCCCCTCTTGCATCCGGGCTCCTCCGGAGGTCGTGACCAAAATGACCGGCAACCTGGCCTCCAGTGCACGATCGATCGCCCGACAGATTTTTTCCCCGACGACCGATCCCATGCTGCCACCCATAAAACTGAAGTCGAACAGGCAGAGCACCACACGACGGCCGTTCATCATCCCTTCGCCGAGTCATCATGGCATCTTTACGGCCGGTCTTCCCCTGGTGCGCCTTCACACGATCCTTGTACGATTTCGTGTCCTGAAAATTCAGCGGGTCCTGGGGGCAGATCTCCGCATCCCACTCTTTGAATGTCCCGAGATCGACCAAGAGCGCAATGCGCTCCATGACAGAAATCGGGAAATGGTAGTCACACTTCGGACAGACCTTATTATTACGCTCGACTTCTTTGCGGTAGACGATTTCCCGGCAGTGGTTACACTTGAGCCACATCCCCTCCGAAATCTTGGATCGCTTTGGAGGTTCAGGCTCAGTCGTTTTTTGTTTTTTAAACCAGGCCATCGTACGCTCCTTTTAGTCGCAAGCGGGACTCGCGAGACACGCGAGAAACGCGTGACGAGAGAAAGTCTGCGATGTTTCGAAACGTCGAACCCAGAACTCAGAACTTCTCAGCCCGTCCGCCTGTCGCGCACGTCTTGCTTGTCTCGCTCACCTTCACAACGACGGATGAAGAGACGGCAGAATACCATAGCCGCCCTTATGACGCACGTAGATTTCCCATCGATGACAGTGACGATGGGGCATCAGAAGAGCTGGCCACCGAGGGCGATTTGGAACATCATCGTCAGTCCGACGGCAACGCTCCCAAGACTCGCCAGCCCCTGGACTGCGAGAAAGACGGGGCGCCCGAGGTTCAGCGACCACAATACTGGAAGGCTCACGACCATCCCGACCAGCATCATCCCCATGATCGAGCCAAGCCCGAACACAGCGATATACATCAGCCCCTCCGACACCGACCGCGCAGACGACAGCACGATCAACAACAACGCCGCCGACCCAGCCAGACCATGGGCCATGCCGATACAGAACGGTCGAACGGAATCACGCCACCAGTGTATATGCCCGTGATCCTCGGCCAGCGCATGACTATGCAGGTGCACGTGCCGTTCACCATCATGGTCGTGCGTATGCACATGCCAGCGCTCTCGGACCAATCGCACCCCGAGTATCCCGCCAAGGAGCACGAGCATGGCGCCGACGCCGAACTCAGCCGCCAACGCGAAGGGTTCAGGAATCGTCACGCGGAGCATCAACACCCCGCCCCGACCAGCAACAACACCACCGTATGTCCAAGTCCCCAGCTGAATCCAATCATGCCGGAGGCGCGGAGCGAGGGTCGTTGCGCCAGCACCGTGGAGACGGCAGCCAAATGGTCCGTGTCCAAGGCGTGGCGAAGCCCCAGCACCAACCCGAGTCCTAAAATGGTCAGGAATTCAGTATCCAGCATGAGCGCATCAACAGGGATCGGCACTGCGGCACAGGTGTCGGCGGCACAGATGGGACGTCAGCCTCCTCGAGCGTGCATTTCGAGATGTGGATTTTCGCGAAGTTTCTCAATACCGATAAGCCCCCCGACACGCAACCCGTCTCGTTCAAGCGCCTTGCGCTCTTCTGCGCCTCGGTCGCGGCGGTCTTCCCAGCCGGTACGGATCAAGGCCCGCATCTCGTCAGCCGAAGCACCGGCGCGAAGGGCCTTGCGCAGATCCGTTCCCGTCGTCGCATACAGACAGCGGTACCACATGCCATCGGCGGTCACCCGGCTGCGATCGCAGGTCGCACAGAACGGCGTGGTCGTCGAAGGAATAATCCCAAAGGTCGTCCCATCCGGCAGCAGAAATCGCTGCGCCGGCGCAGCGCCCCGTTCAGGCATCGGCTCGATCGTCCCATAGTGCTCACTCAGCAGGGCAAGCATCGCGGCTCGGGAGAACACTTTGTCTTGAGACCACTCATTCGCACCGCCGACGTCCATATATTCGATAAACCGAACCTCCGCCTGCACCTGCTTGCCAAACTCGATCAGATCGACCAACTCATCGTCGTTGAAACCCCGAATCGCCACCGTATCGAGTTTCAAGCCGGTGAATCCCGCCCGAGCCACCGACTTAATTCCTTCTATCACGCGCGCAAACTCGTCACGGCGGGTCAGTTGAAGAAATCGTTCCGGTCTCAGCGTATCGAGGCTGACCGTGATGCGGTGCAGCCCTGCCTCATACAGCGCCTCAGCCTGATCCGCCAGAAGAATGCCGTTCGTCGTCAGCGCGATATCCTTCAGCCGCCGGTTTTGGCAGCAACAGGCGAATCAGCCGAGGCAAATCGCGTCGAAGCAACGGCTCTCCGCCGGTCAACCGCACGCGATCCACACCAAGGTCGGTGAAATAGCCGGTCAGGCCTGCCATTTCCTCATGGGTCAGCACATCCTCGCGCGGCAGCCAGACATAGTCCTGCTCCGGCATGCAGTACGTGCAACGGAGATTGCATCGATCCGTCACGGACAAACGCAGACTCTTGAGCGGACGATCAAAGGTATCGACCACTGTGGAGGAGAGGTCGCACTCATAGCTGAATCGCTCATGACAACTTCCGGTAGTCTTCCACGCGTTTCACGTCTCACGTTACGTCTCACGTCTCTAGGGATGTTCTTCCACCCAGACTTCGCCTTCCGGCGTGTGTTCGAGTTTCCAGATCGGCGTGATCCGTTTCAATTCATCGATCGCCCACTGGCAGGCACGGAACGCCTCGGCCCGGTGCTCAGCCCCCACGACAATCAGGACGATGTTGTCGCCGATGCCTATTTCACCATACCGATGGAGGATCGCGACCTCGATGATGTCAAAATCCTTCAACGCCCGCTCGCGGATCTCGCGCAGCTTCTTTTGAGCCATCCCTTCGTAGTGCTCGAAGGTGATGCTGTCGACATCGCGCCCCTTGGACCGGTCACGCGCCGTCCCGAGAAAAATCGAAATGCCGCCGATGCGCTTCGACCGGCCTCGCACCCGATTGATCTCCGCATCGACGGAAAAATCTTCCCGTTGCACACGGACAAACTGGGTATCGTCACTGCATCTGATCCATTGGATGCTCCACCGGCAAAAGGAGGTAGCAATGCCACCTCGTCGCCGTCTCGAATTTCCGTCTCCTCGTGGGCAATCTCCTGATTCACAGACACCAGGACTTTCTTCTTCTGAATCAGCTCCCCGATGGCGGGATATCCAGTTTCTAACACACCGACGAGGTCTTTTACCCGTCCTCCATTGACGAGGTTGAGGGACAAGGTTCCCTGATTCCCCGCCAACATTTTCGTCATCCCAAAGAGGCGAACCGTGACCACGCAATATCCTCAATATTTACTTGAAGTATTAGCCATACTGTCTTGTAAATGTACCTGACTTCCCACCTGACTTTGAAAGCAAACAGATGTCACTGAAACTCATCCCGCGATCAATCGCTTTGCACATATCGTAGATCGTGAGCGCCGCCACCGAGGCCGCGGTCATCGCTTCCATCTCCACTCCAGTCGGCCCAGTCGTCTTGGCTGTTGCCAGAATGGTGATTGAACAGCGGCCTTCACGATCCGGCTGAGATTCTTCTTTAAATGAGATGTCGACGCTGGTGAGGAGAATCGGATGGCACATGGGAATGAGGTCCGGAGTCTTCTTGGCTCCCATCACTCCTGCGACCTGCGCGACGGACAGGACGTCGCCTTTGGCAATCTTGCCCCGCTGAATCTTTTCGAGGGTTTCCGGCTGGAGAAAGACTGTGGCCTGAGCCGTCGCGGCCCGTTCAGTCGAGTCTTTGGCACTGACATCGACCATTCTCGCCCGTCCTGACTCGTTGAAGTGGGTGAATTCAGCCATTTTCCACGTTGAATCAGCCGGTTAAAGGAAGAAACGTGAGGGGATTATAGGAGCCGGTGGAAAGGGCAGTCAAGGGAGGGGCAGGGCGGACTGGTTGGTCTCCTGTGCTCGCGCAACGCGCGGCCTGGGAAGGCCCTCGTTCGACGCGCGCAGTGGAGGATCAACTGGAAGCCACTCTTCCAGAATCGAGGTCAGGTCTTGCAATCCGTACATCTCTCGACTCGCTGTGGGACCTGCTTGCCGATTCGTCGTTCTTCTCTCACATCTCGTCGTTCGCAGACGATCGTGTTTCCTGGCTTGGGAATTCGCTCACGCTGTCACAGAACAACGGTTATTATGAACGATTGAACAAGTGTTGAACGTTCGAGTAGACTTGCCTTCGACCAGGATGTTCAGGCGACCGTGCTATGATGCATGGGAGCTCGCAGCAGACTGACTTGTTGGAAGACGGTGTGATGGCAACTAGCATGAATGACGATGACCAGATCCTGAGAGCCTATGCCGCCATCACCTCGATTCGGGCTAACGTTCCGGAGCGCCACGAGATTGAAGAGCGGTGGGTCAATCGAGTTCAACACTGCGATCGAGAAACTTGAGAAGTCACTGGACATTGATCTGCAGGAATTCAAGGTTCCGCAAGACGCGCTGAAACGATTTGTCGCTTCGTGTAACAGCATGACGAATGACGTGACATATCTCGAAGGTCTGTGGTGCGAGCGGGCCATTCTGATGCAGAAGCTTGACTCGGTACTGGTGTACTTCACGGGCTTGCAAGACCGAGAAGAAAACAAGATTGGTTTTCATCCATTTAATAAATAAGTGCAGCTATCTGCCATGGGCTCAGACAAGCGCAAACTTGAAATCGGTTGCTCGATCTTAGCCTTTGCGCTAGTTCAACCACCTGACTTTTAAAGGCAGAAAGACCCACGTGAGTAATCTAGCCAAGTTTGATGTGATCCGCCTCTACCTGCGCCAGCAGTTCCCGAAGCACCACATCGCCGATTTCGAGGAAGGCACCAGCCGTGCGCATGTCTTCCGTATCGATGGTCCGCATGGCCACCCCCTCCATTACGCTGTCCTCGGGCTGGATTTTCTCCTCGACCAGACCGCTGAAGGCCTGCAACAGACTCTCCTGTCATCCGGCCTGGGAGATAAGCTGAAAGAAGCCGGAACCTCACCCGTGACGTTCTCGAAGACAGGGTTCAGTACCGAAGGCACGATCGCTATAGCCTGATCACAGCTGAGACACGTCACCCCGATCTCCTGACGGTCAAAGCCTCTGCAATGGCTACTCCTCTCAAGAATCCTTCCAAATAGCCCCAGCTAGGGCTTCCGATTTTCCTCACTTTGTCATAAGGATAGGGGCAGACAGACTATTCTCACTGCACACATCGAACGAATACTACTCCATCGTGCGCGTTCTGCGAGCAAGAAAGCCACCTAAGCGTACCCCTCCCCTCAATCGCATACCCCACTAACGATAGGTTGACAGCCTGAAATCCAATCCGTGAGAATGTCGGCATGGCCTATCGTGTGGTGATTGAACGGCTGGAATTTCAAGGGCGTTGCGGCGTCACTCCGGCAGAGCGGCGGCGACCACAGCCGCTGGCGATCGATTTGGAATTGGACTGCGAAGGAACCGCTGCCGAAACTGCCGACCAGATCAGCAAGACCGTGGACTATGCCCAGGTGACTGAACGGATCGTCGAGTTGGGCGAGACTCAGGACTGCGCGCTCCTAGAAACATTCACGGAGCAGGTCCTTGCGATGTTGTTCACAGAATTCCCTGTTGCAAAGGTTTCCCTCTGGCTCAGAAAACTGGCCCCTCCTCTCTCACAAATGACCGGATCGGTTGGCGTGAAAGTGGAACGAAGCCGCATGGCGCATCAGCCGCAACAGACTGATCCAGCTCCCTCGTTATTCTTAGCGCAGCAGCTCCAGCTCCATCGCTTGCCCAAAGGCCACGCGCTCGACGTCGCGGCCGGATCTGGACGCAATGCGCTCTATCTGGCCTCGCACGGTTTTCAGGTCGATGCGATGGACCGCGATGAACAGGCCATGGCACAACTCGCTGCCATGGCGAAGCAACGGAACCTCCCGAACCTCACTGTCCGGACGGTGGACCTCGAACGAAAGACAGAGGAACGGCCGGAATTTCCGAAGCAGGAATATGATGTGATCGTCGTGTTCTTCTATCTCCATCGCGCACTGTTCCCCGCCCTCATTGATTCACTGAAACCGAACGGGGTCTTGATCTACGAAACTTTTATCATCGACAACTACATGCGCCATCGCCATCCGCGCCGATGGGAATTTTGCCTCGCGCACAATGAATTGCTCAGACTCACATCCACTCTCCGCGTGCTGTCGTACGACGAAGGCGAACACGACGGCAACCACGGACCAGGTTCTATCTTCACTGCGCGACTCGTCGCCCAGCAAGCAGGCCCCAGCAGCCTGCCGCACGAGTCGACATGAGTCGCATCGATCTCCATCTCCATACGACCCACTCCGATGGAAGCCTCTCGCCGGCTGAGGTACTACGGCTTGCCCGCAAAGCCAAGGTCACCGCGCTGGCCATTACGGACCACGACATTGTGTCCGGCATTCCCGAAGCCATAACAGTCGGGGCTGAGCTGGGGATTGAAATCATTCCCGGCGTGGAAATCAGCTCCTCGTATTGGCAATAGCGAGCTCCATATCCTTGGCTATTGCATAGACTGGCAAGACCCGGAACTGATTCGACGCTTGGCCGCCTTGCGCGAGAGTCGGCATACCCGCAACCCGCAGATCATGGAACGGCTGCGCTCATTGGGGCTGGACGTGACCTACGAAGAGGTGCGGGCTCTGGCCGGCACGGATTCTGTTGGACGACCACATATTGCGCGGCTCTTGATGGACAAGAAGTATGTCACGTCTGCCAAAGACGCCTTTGACCGGTATCTAGCAGAGGGGCGGCCGGCCTATGTTGCGCGTGAACTGCCCCAGCCGGCGGATGCCATCGCCTGGATCAGAGCCGCCGGAGGCGTAGCTGTGCTGGCACATCCTACCTGGGCCAAGGTGTCTGGAGAAGGGCTGAGCACACTCCTGACGACATTGAAAGCTGACGGCCTCGGCGGCATCGAAGTCCACTACAGTACCCACACAAAGCGACAGACGACGGAGTATCTAGACCTGGCCAAGCGGCTGAACGTATTGGTGACCGGTGGAAGCGATTTCCACGGCATCACCAAGCCGGACATCGAAGTTGGTGTGGGCCGGGGTGATTTAAAAGTTCCCGAGAAGCTGCTTGAACCGCTCAAGAAGGCCGCCCTCTTGGTTGGCCGTTCGTGAATTGTGAGCGAGACAAGCGCAACGCGCGAAGATCAAAATTCCGACCCATCCCGCCTTTCTCGCAAGTCTCACGAGGCCCGCACGAATAAAGAAGTACGCTTCGTGGGTGTCGAGCGCGCGCGGCTCATTTCCTCCAATTCGTTGACTCTCCCCTCCCATCCGCTACACTTTGAGACATTCACGGACTCCCTCAAAGATTCCTATGTCGAAATCCTGGACTTGGATCGCTCCCTATATCTTTGCCATATTGGCCGTGCTCCTCGCTGGCCCCTTGCTGAGCAGCATGACATGGGCCCAATCTGTCTCGGTTCCATATGTGCAGCTCAGTGGGCCTCACGCCATTCGATTGGGTGCGAACCTCCTCGCGCTCTCCATCCTTTGGATCTTCGCCTTCGCTGCCTCTCAGCAAATCCCGGACAACGGCCGCGGATCGAGCTTTCTCCGCAGCCTCGCCCTTCCGCTCACGACCCTCGTCGTCGTGCTCTTCGCCAATAAAGCGTTTAGGGCCGTGGGCCTGCCACTGATCGAACAAATGGGCTCTTCTCGATTCGCCCTGGGGTATGCGTTCGGTCTCGTCGGATCCGGCCTCTGGCTCACAGCCACCTGGGTCCTTAACCGAAGTTCGCTACGCGAAGCCTTCGCTCCCCCTAGCCAGAACACGCCGCCAAGGGGCGCAGGCGCTCTCTGAGGATGAGGACGCAGGACAAGAAGAAGAGGCAGAGGCTCCGTCAGAAACAACAAGCATGGCCGCCACATCAACGATCAATGGCTACACACCAGGCATGCTCGGGCGCTACAGGGTGTTGAAAGAACTCGGACGCGGAGCCATGGGACTGGTCTACCTGGGGAAAGACCCAACGATCCAGCGTTTCGTGGCTATCAAGACCATGCGACTCGATCACATCGACGACGACGATAAGCTGCAAGACTTCAAGGCACGGTTTTTCCGCGAAGCAGAATCCACCGGACGTCTCTCCCACCCCAACATCGTGACTATCTATGATGCAGGAGAAGAAAACGATTTAGGGTATATCGCGATGGAACTTATCGAGGGAACCCCCCTGAAACAATGGGCACGGAAGCCCAATTTGATGCCGATCAACGAGGTCCTCCTGACTGTGGCCACCGTCGCGGACGCCCTGGATTATGCCCATCAACAAGGCGTCGTCCATCGTGACATCAAGCCGGCGAACATCATGCTCACAAAGGATCGCATCGTGAAAGTCATGGACTTCGGTATCGCAAAGATGGCCTCGAGCAGCAAGACACAAACGAATATCGTCTTGGGCACGCCGACGTACATGTCACCGGAACAAATTGCCGGCAAGAAGGTGGATGGCCGGTCGGACATCTTTTCACTCGGCGTCGTGCTGTTCGAACTCCTCACGGGGCAACTGCCGTTTACGGCCGACAACTTGTCGGCCGTGCTGTTCAGCATCGCCCATCATCCGCACCCCGCCATTCAGACCTTGAGGCCGGATCTTCCCCCAATGGTGCAAGAGATCGTGGATCGAGCGTTACAGAAAGAGTTGCCGCACCGCTATCGGCGCGCGGATGAATTCGCGGGCGAGCTCCGTGCCTGTCTGCAGAGTCTCGCAGCATGAAGGAGGCGTCGTCTGGCACTCGAACGATTGCATAGCGCCAAATCCGATACCGGACTCAAACGGTCTCATAACGAGGATCGCTTTGTGGCCGACCCTCCGCTCGGACTCTATGTCGTCTGTGACGGCATGGGCGGCGGCAACGCCGGCGAGATTGCCAGCGCCCTCGCGGTCGAGGCGATTCAGGCGCATCTGGCCGAGGCAGCTCGGCACGCAGACCTGCCGTTGATCGGCCCCTGCGATGCCACGGTATCTGCACCGGCCAATCGTCTGGCCAGCGCGATTCGTGCAGCGAACGATGTCATTCATCGCGAGTCGTGGAGCAGGCCTGACTATGCCGGAATGGGCACCACCGTGGTCGCCGCATTGCTTTATGAGGATGTGCTCGCCATCGCCCATGTCGGAGACAGCCGGCTCTATCTTGTCCGAAACGGAACAATCCAAGCCCTCACCACAGACCATTCCTGGGTCGCCGAACAGATCCTCAAGGGGCTCATCACGGAAGAAGAAGCCAAGCTCTCCCCCGCAGGAACATCGTAACGAAAGCCCTCGGCGTCGAGAGCAGCGTCGACGTGGAGCTGACGGAGGTTCCGGTCAAGAGCGGAGACATGCTGTTGTTCTGCTCAGACGGACTTACCCGTGGTGTCCATCCGAACGACATTCTTCACATTCTCAATGGATCGGAAGACCTCCCCACCATGTCTGATCGCCTCATCGCCATGGCAAACAACGCCGGCGGCGACGACAACACGACCGTAGTCGTCGTGGCCCTGCGGGATGAGGTCCAAACCGGGTTATGGGAGCGGCTGAAAAAACGATTCGTCGCGTAAACAATCACAAGACCCCTGGCATAGGAGGGAGCATCATGCCGAAGACTCTGCCACAGCCAGCTACGCTGCTCGTCAAACTTCACGGACAAGACTCGCGGCATATCGAACTGACCCACGAGACATTGACGATCGGCCGGAAGGCCGACAATACTCTTGCGATCGAGGATCCTGCTGTCTCGGGGCATCATGCGCGGATCGTGAAGGTTCAGGCCGTCTTCTTTCTCGAAGACTTGATGAGCACCAACGGCACCGCCATCAATGGCCGGCCAATCACGCGTCACCAACTTCATGACGCGGACGTGATCACCATCGGCCAACATCGGCTGGTCTTCCAAGAAAATGCGGCAGCCAGCACGGCGTCACCGACCCCATTTGTCGATCTGGATCGAACCATGGTGCTCAGAGGAACGGATCCTACACCAGACAGACCGACGCCACCGCCAAGGTTCTGATTATTGCTGGGAAAACAGAAAAGACAGAATACCCTCTCACGAAACAGATGAATGTCATTGGGTCACAAAACGGATCGGCCATTCGGTTGACCAGCTGGTTTGCCCCCAAATCAGCGGCGACGATCGCTCGACGAGGCAACAGCTACTCCATCAGCCCTTCTCAGGGTGCGAAGTCTCTGCACGTCAACGGCACGGAGGTTGTGGGACAACAGGACCTGAAGGATGGGGATCAGATCGAGGTGGCGGGCGTGACACTGACGTTTTGTGCGTTCTCAGGAACCAAGAACCCCTCTCGCTAATGCCACCCGATTATTTCAAGAAGAAGGTGCCCTTCGGAAGGGTCTGGTAGCATCGGTCGGAAACCTCCTGGCCATGCGATTGTAGGCACTGGAGGATCTGTCCGCTCCCGGGTTTGACTGCTCGACAGAATTGTTTGACATCTTCGTCGCACGCCGCCATCAATCGACTTCGATCTTCCTTCCACTTCACAAACCGCTCATGCAACTGGCTTTGGCATAGCGGTGGAAGTTTTTTGGCCCGCTGTTTCAGACAGCGTGTACGATCAGAACCGTCCAGGGAGTCGGGGCACAATTGTTCGATCTCGGCTTCGCATTTCAGACGAGAAGCCTGCAGCACACGAGTATCCAACCCCGTCACAATTGGAACTTCAACACTTGAGTCGCGTGACCGATCATCGTCCGGCCTCAACACGGCTTCCTCTGAAGGCAGCGGAGGAGAGACGGGAATGGATAAATCCAGCGTGGGTGGCGCAGGCGGGGAAGACGAAGGACCTGCCGCCTGACGAGTCTCAGCAGGCAGCGCAGCCGAAGACAACTCTTCTTGCGACGGGAAATTGGTGGCGACCGTCACCCACACGAGCCCAAGGCCAAGGATGGTGATTGCGCCGGCGATGGTACCGCCCGAAGACTGTTGCTGAGCCATGATTGTCCCCTATCTGAACAAGCTCAGCATAGGACATGGCATCGAAAAAATCGACGAATTGTCCGGTTTTTACCAGTCACTGTCCAACAGTGCGGTTCATCACGACATTGAGAGTGAGGCGGCACGGAACCGCAAGGGAATGAGCCGAAAGAGCAAGTAAGAGGATGGTTAGTTATCTGGAGTTTCGACGATGTGGTTTTCAAACCTGGTGCAACCCTCGGCAAGCAGCCGATTTGTGAGCATTTCCCCAGGCCATTCGATGGGTAAATCGGCCGTGAAGATCCACACATCAGGCGAGGTCCACACAGGACCGTGGTCTTCAGGAAGTTCAGGATCAAACAGATCAGTCCAGACCGGCATGTACACACCGTTCCCACATTGCGTATGGAGGTGCACGATCGTGCGTGCACGGACGAGCGGGTCAAGATCGCGCCAGACTGCCGCAGTCTCATCCGCCAGTCGATGGAGCCGCACGGCATTTTGTGCATCGAAAATAGCATAGGCTGCGTAGACAGGTGCTTCGATCATGTCGGGAGCCAGCGCCAACTCGGGACATTGCGCCACGAGACCTTCAAGGAGGGCCCGGCGATGCCGATCTTCCAGCGAATCGGGCAGTCCAGAGTCCGGCACACCGATCAACTCAAAGAAAAGAAAGGCGGTACTTTCAACTGGCGGATAAAGTCGAGCGGCAATTGAAGTGGCCCGCTGGGAATCTGCCACCGTACTCAAATGATCATTCAAACCCTGGAGGCTGAGCGGCTCAAGCGTAGAATCGGTCAACAGGCGCGACTCCACGCGCACCACCGTCCCAGCAGAGAGCCGGAGATGTCGATGCAACAGATCCGCCGTCGCAACCGGATCGATCTTCAACTTGAGCGGGTGGGCCAAATTGGCTTGGAGGGGAAGTTCCAAGGCCGCCATAATTGCATAGGATAATTTTTCATCAGCCGGCCCATCTATGAGCACGGAACAGGATGCCTCCGCGAGAAGATCGAAGAGCCATTCCGCCATGTCCTCATCCAGTGCTGCCAGCACTGTTAAGAGATCATACTCCCGTCCCTGCTCCAAGAAGGCTTGCAGCGTATCGATCGCCGCATCGGTATCGCCATGGTCATGGCGCCGGGCATTGATCAAGTGAACGAGATCTCGTGTGAGTGGATCGGGGCGAGACCAACTTAACATATCGACAGACTCCTACCGCACAGACCGTGCAGCACTGCACTCCATGTTGCCAAACTTTTCCCTGTGGTAGCAAGCGCTCTAATAGTTTATCGCCACAGGGTCCGGGCCACCGATCGAACGATATCATGCTCACGATCCAATCACCTTCACCAACACGCGTTTTCGTCTCAGCCCGTCGAACTCCCCGTAGAAAATTTGTTCCCACGGACCGAAGTCCAACCGGCCTTCGGTAATCGCGACGACGACTTCTCGCCCCATCAGCTGGCGCTTGATGTGGGCGTCGCCGTTATCTTCTCCCGTCTCGTTGTGCCGATAGGTCGCACCCTGAGGAGCGAGCGTATCCAAGAATCGGTCATAGTCCTTGAGTAAACCTGGTTCGTCATCATTAATATAGACGCTGGCCGTTATGTGCATCGCATTGATCAGCACGAACCCCTCTTGGACGCCGCTCTTGTTGACCGCCGCCTCGACCTGCTGCGTGATGTTGATGTAGGCGCGCCGCGTCTTCGTCTCGAACCAGAGCTCTTCGCGATAGGATTTCATGGTCGTCGGTCAGTGGGCGCTCATTCTGCCGAACTGGACACTCAAGATGCAAGCCGCACAATCTCTCCCACACCATCGGTAAAGCTCCCCGCAGCAATCTACGAGATATTCGTCGAAGGAGAATCAATCAGGCTGATGCCGGTATATAATGGTGCCATGTCCGTCAAGAAAGACGACCATAGGCCTCACACCCACCGCAATCTCCACGACTTAGACTTTCAGCCCATGCCAAAACCGTCCTCCGTGGACGCTATCTGGCCAAGAACACTGCGGGAACGATCATCGAGTCGCCGGCGCAACTATTTTGGCGCGTCGCGACCGACATTGCACAAGCTGAACGACTCTACCCTACCGGCAGTCGGCTGCCCCACGCGGCTCAACGCTGGTACGACTGCATGGCCCGCCTCGATTTTCTTCCCAATTCTCCCACACTGATGAATGCCGGGCGACGCCTCCAGCAGCTCTCCGCCTGTTTCGTCCTCCCGGTTGAAGACTCCCTCGTATCCATTTATGACAGCCTGAAATGTCAGGCACTCATCCACCAATCGGGCGGAGGCACAGGATTCTCGTTTAGTCACGTGCGCCCTCACAACGACCTGGTCGCGTCGTCGAGTGGCGTGGCCTCCGGGCCGATTTCTTTCATGCGCCTCTTCAACCTCTCGACGGACGTCATCAAACAAGGCGGGACCAGGCGCGGCGCGAATATGGGCATCCTCCGTATCGACCACCCAGACATTCTCGACTTCATAGCGCTCAAACAAACGCCGACCGAGATGACGAACTTCAATCTGTCCGTCGGCGTCACCGATTCGTTCATGCAGGCCCTCGCACGCCGTCGCACCTACACCTTGATCAATCCCCATACCAACAAACCGACGAGGCGGCTCCCGGCACAGCTCATATTCGATCGGCTCGTCGAAGCGGCTTGGGCCAGCGGTGAGCCAGGCCTGGTCTTTCTAGACACAATCAATCGTGCCAATCCGACCCCTCGCCTTGGCACCATTGAGTCAACCAACCCCTGCGGTGAACAACCACTTCTGCCCTATGAATCCTGCACCCTCGGCTCCATCAACGTAGCCAACTTCATCGCACGACGGGATGCACAACCCAGCATCGACTTCGTCCGATTGGCCGACACCATTTCCCTCGCCGTACGCTTCCTTGACAATGTGATCGATCGCAACCGCTTCCCGCTTCCTCAGATCGACCGCATGACGAAACAGACAAGGAAGATCGGCCTGGGCATCATGGGGTTCGCCGACTTACTGATCTCCCTCAATATTCCCTACAACTCCGAAGCTGCAATCCACACGGCGACGACTCTGATGGATTTCTTTCAATCCGCGCCCATCTCGCATCGGCAGAGCTGGCCGTCCGAACGTGGAGTCTTTCCTGCCTATCGAGGCAGCCGGCTCCAGCCACTTCACCAGCGGCATCGAAACGCGACTGTGACCACCATTGCACCGACCGGCAGCATCAGCCTCATTGCCGATTGCTCGCCGGGCATTGAACCGATATACGGTGTGCAGGAAGTCCGCCGCGTCATGGACGGCGTCATCCTCACCTCGATTCATCCAGCCTTCGTCCGTCGCGCACGCGCCCTCGGTCTCGATCTCGCCTCACTCCAGCCTGACCTGGCGGCTCATCCTTCGATTCAACATCTAACCCATATCCCCGAAGAGCTGCGTCGGCTGTTTGTCACGGCACATGATGTCTCACCCGAACACCATGTTCGTATGCAAGCCGTGTTTCAGCGCTATAGCGACAGCGGAGTTTCAAAAACCATCAACCTGCCGGCCACGGCGACCCAGGCCGAGGTAGCCGCAGCCTTTCTGCTCGCATACCAACTTGGATGCAAAGGCCTCACCGTCTTTCGAATGGGCAGTCGGGAAGGACAAGTCTTTTCCTGCAGCCTCGCTCACCCCTGTTGAGCCCGGCTGCTCGCACGCACAATTCTTCAACAAAATTGACAGCACTCGGCGATGGTGATAGGTATTTTCACAGATTAGTCTACGTGGGATCGAATCGCTCAGCCGGGAGGTGCTTGATGGCTGTGCTCGTTGGGAACCTGACAACAGTCCGGAATCCTTTTAACTGGACACTCCTCTTTGCCCGCCAACCAGAACCGGATTTGGAATTCACGGAAGAGGAACTCGATCAAACGATCGCGACAAAAGCACGAGGCCCGCTGAATCCTCGCAAGAAATCCAGGCGGGGGACGCCCGGTCCTCTGGATACTGCTCCTGGCTCTCGTCGGCGGCATTGCCTATGTCGCGACCATGGAACCGGAGATGCTGGACAGAGTGGCTGAGCCCCTATCTGGGTGAGAGCACCCCACCACCGCCTATGGCCATGAAAGCCGAAGCCGTCGACCCCTGCGCCCGTGATTCCACCGGCACCCGCACCGCAAGCCTGCTCCCAGTCCAAGCAATGGAGCCTCAGCTCCCTTGGCCCCAGCAACCCCTCCCGCTGCCGCCGTCGCCCCTGCGGCCCCGGCAGTCGTTCCACCGCCCCAAACGGCAGCAAGACCCGGTGCACCAGCCGAACCTTCTCTCGACCCGATGTTCAGTGAAGGGCAGAAGGTGACCGTTACGGTAGACGACAGCGCTCGTGGCGGAGGCATTCCGTTGTTTGCAGACTCATCAAGCAGCAGGCCTGGACCAATCGTTCGTCCAGGAGTCTCACTGACCGTCATGGACGGTGATTTACAGCCGGGCGGCTGGATGTATTTTGTGCGGACCGACGAAGGTGCAAAGGGCTGGGTATCGGAGAAACGTCTTCGCTTGAAGTTCTGATCCTTCCATTTTCTCTCACGCGAATGGCCTGCGAACAGACACATTCCGCCTGTTCAGGCGATCTTCCTGTGCTATAATCCACCCGTTTTCCATCTCGTGCTCATGCCAAGATTATCGATGCGATCTCAATGAACACACTCTCAGCGATTATCTTTGACTTTGATGGCGTGATCGCGGACACCGAACCTCTCCATTTCGCTGGCTTTCGTCAGACGCTGGCTGAAATCGGCATCAGCCTGACTGAATCCGACTACTACGCCAACTACTTGGGGTATGACGATCGAGGCTGCTTTATCGCAGCACTCACCGCGCACCAGCGCCCCACTGACCCAGCCGCCCTTACACAGCTGATGCAACGAAAAGCCTATGCCTATTTAGAATCGGTGAAGAATCATCTCGCTATTTTCCCCGGGGTTCGCGAGTTTGTGTGCGAAGCCGCCGCCGCCTACCCATTGGCCATCGCGTCCGGCGCCCTTCGCCATGAAATCGAGGTGATCCTTGAACAGGCAGGACTTCAAAAAGAATTTCTTCACATCACCAGCGCAGAAGACGTGACCAAAGGAAAGCCCGATCCGCAACCCTTTCTCCACGCCCTCAAGGCGTTGAATCGACACCGGCCGAGAACAGGTCATCGCTCGCCGGATCCTGCTTGGTGATTGAGGACTCCATCCCTGGTATCCGCGGTGCGAAAACCGCAGGAATGAAGGTCTTTGCCGTGGCGAACACACACACGATCCAAGATCTTCATGAAGCCCATGCAGTCGCCCAGAGTCTTGTACAGGTTCGTCTCAGTGAACTTCGTATGCGCCTGTGGCCTAGTGCTTAAGAGCTGAATGATATGAGAATCTGCTCCCTGCTTCCGAGTGCGACTGAAGTGATCGCCTTGCTTGGCTTGAGCGATGAATTGGTCGGAATTAGCCACGAGTGCGACTACCCGCCATCGGTCAGAAGTGTGCCCATCATGGTTGAACCGATGATTCCTCCTCATGGACTGGCCAGCGCCGACATCGACAGACAAGTTCGTCAACTTGTGGCGTCAGGACAACGGCTCTATCGGCTAAATGACCATCTGTTGCGGCAGGCGCAACCCGATCTGATCGTGTCCCAAGACCTCTGCCATGTCTGTGCTGTCACGCCGGACCAACTACACGACGCCCTTTGCTCCATGCCTCGGCAACCGAACGTCCTCACGTTGAACCCCGGCACGGTCCATGACGTGATCGACGATGTCGTTCGGATCGGCAACGCCGCCGGGCGGTCGGCGGAAGGTCACAGTCTCGCCACGCAATTACGCGATCGATTAGACGCCATACGAACTCGCGTCCATGGCATATCGCACCGCCCTCGCGTGGTCTGTATCGAATGGCTCTCTCCACTGTACGTCGCAGGTCATTGGGTTCCTGAAATGGTCCAACTAGCCGGCGGCCAGGATGTCCTCGCGCAGCCTGGCAGCCCCTCGCGGGTTGTGACGTGGGACGAAGTTCTGGCCGCAGCCCCGAATGTCCTCATCGTGATGCCCTGCGGTTTTTCCGTTGAACGGACGCACACGGAACTGTTCCAACTGATGCAGCAACCAGGTCCATGGCGCTTATCCTCTGACTTGGCCCAGCACACATTCCTGGTCGACGCCTCTTCCTATTTCAGCAGGCCCGGCCCTCGCCTGATCGACGGCATCGAACTCCTGGCGGCCATCCTGCACCCGCCAGATCACAACCATATTCATGAATCCATGGCCCGTCGCCTTGGACCACTGCCGACTATCCAACACCCATGACTGCACGCTCCGTCGCTGACGCGCAAGCCTACTGCACGGCTCTCACCAAGAAGAGCGGGAGCAATTTCTATTACTCCTTCCTCTTCCTTCCAAGAAAACGGCGCGCCGCGATGTACACGGTCTATGCGTTCTGCAAGGAGGTCGATAATGCGGTCGATGAGCCGCCTGCAGGAAGCAACCCTCAGGAGGAACTGCGCCGGTGGCGGGCCGAACTTGAAGCGGCCTACCGCGGCACACCGACTTTCCCGGTGACCATTAGCTTGGCCGAGCATGTAAGACAACTCGCTATCCCTCAGGCCTATTTCGATGAGCTGATCAAAGGGGTCGAAATGGATCTCACGGCGTCACGGTACACCTCGTTTCAAGACCTCTCGCTCTACTGCTATCGTGTTGCGTCGGTCGTGGGACTGATCTGCCTCCACATCTTCGGCCCCACATCGGCGAGAGCACAAGATTATGCCGTCGCTCTCGGAATGGCGTTCCAACTGACAAACATTCTGCGGGACATCGGAACAGACGCAGCCCAAGGTCGCGTCTATCTACCGGAAGAAGACCTCAAGAAATTCAGCTGCACCGATGAGACCATCCTTCAACGGCAGGAAAGCGCAGAGCTCCGTGAGTTGCTTCACTTCGAAGCCACGAGAGCCCATGAGTACTACGCCAAGGCACAGGCGGCGTTCGAAGCCTTGCCGGCAAACGACCAACAAGCGTTGACGGTCGCTGAAATTATGCGCGCGGTGTATTTTCTAATTCTGAAAAAGATTGAGGAACCGAGGCATCGGATATTCGGCCCTCGGGCTCGGCTCGCAGCGAGCCGTCGACTGGCTGTGGCCGCCAGAGTCTGGCTCCGATCCCGATTCTCGTGACGTCCACTGGCACCCAGTCCGTCGCGATTCTTGGAGGAGGCCCGGCCGGTCTCACTGCCGCCTACCGGCTCACCCGCCATGGCTATCGAGTCACGATCGTCGATCGCCACCCCTCTTTGGGAGGTGCCCTGATAGGCGAAGATCCTCACAACGACCCTGAGCCCTTCACCATCCTCGGTTGCCATCACGCGACACAAGCGTTGCTGCACTCGCTACATTCCAATCCACGGCAACCGACAGAAATTGCAATCCCGCTAGAGTTTCGTCTGCCTGACGGCTCCCTCGTTCATTACCCGCGCACCTCCTTCCCCGCTCCTCTTCACACCTGGGCGAATCTCCTGAGATTTGCCGGCATCCCCTGGAAGGAACGATGGCAACTGGCATCATGGGTGGAACAGCTGTGGGAAGGCGATGCGCAGCTGCCTGCCGATCTGGAGCAACGCACCGCCGACGACTGGTTGGCGTCAATCGGACAAAGCGCGCAGACGCGCCGCATCGTCTGGAATCCTCTTGCACTATGGCTGACCGGCAACGATCTCTCCACGATGTCCGCCGATGCCTTCGTACTGTCGATGAAACCCTTGTTCCTCAGTACTCGTCCGGATAGCCGCATCTCAGTCGTGCAGGACTCGCTTCAGACCTGCTTCATACAGCCGATCACCGAGATATTGATCCAGGGGAGCGCCACCATTTTGCGCAATACTGAAGCCACACAGCTCCGTTACGAACAAGACCGCATCTCGGGCGTCCTGCTGCGTGATGGCTCAGTGCTCCAGGCCGATTGGTATATTGCAGCCCTACGCTCTCAACAACTTACGCCCTTACTTCCAGAACGATGGCTAACCCGCTACGCCTATTTTCAGCAACTCACGGAATTGCGATCGGTCGACAGCACAATCCTTCACGTGCATGTCGAGCAACCCTGTGCCACCCCTCGCCTCGTCCTGCCGAGTGACACATCCTTTCACTCGGTACTCGTGACAGCGGCAACGCCTGATCGCACAGACTTCTCTCTCATCACGACCGACAGTCAGTTCGCACAGGTTCGACCGGATTCAAGTCTTGATATCACTATCCCTGACCTGCTCAGATCGTGGGGGCTCCTCACGCCTGAAAGCAGAATCGCATCGACCCACCGTCGAACGATTCCAACGCCATCCTCTCACTCAGGCCTGGAACCAAATTACATCGACCCATCCAGCGCAGTCCGATTGCGAACTTGCTGCTGGCTGGTAGTTGGACCGATACAGGATGGCCTCCCAACCTCGAAAGCGCCATTGTCAGTGGCAACCGCTGCGCCGAAACCATTGCCTCCGATAAACCAGTATGATGGTGACCCGATACCGCCGTTCCTACTCCATTGACAAGGAAAACCGCCCCGCCTAAAATCTCTCAAAGCTTTTCACCAACTCCCCTGCATCATCATGACCCTCCTCGAACTCAGCAAATCTCTGCATAACTGCCAACGTTGCAAGCTCGCGAAGATGGGCCGAACCCAGGTGGTGTTTGGTGTGGGGAATCCTCACGCAAGCGTGATGTTCGTGGGGGAAGCGCCAGGTTTCAACGAAGACCAGCAGGGGGAGCCGTTTGTCGGGGCTGCGGGAAAACTCTTGAACGATCTCCTGCAATCGGCTGGATTGTCACGCAGCGACATCTACATCGCCAACGTGATCAAGTGCCGCCCCCCGAACAACCGCGACCCGGAACCGGATGAAGTCGAGACGTGCAAACCGTTTCTGATGCAACAGATCGCAATGATCCGTCCGAAACTGGTCTGCACGTTAGGAAATTGGGCGACGCAAACGTTGCTGGAACGGAAGGTGGGGATTACAAAGGTTCGCGGCCAGGCGTTCTACTTGAAAGACTTTGTCCTCTTCCCCTTGCTGCACCCAGCCGCAGCCTTGCACCAAGGCAGCATGCTCGAACCGCTTCGTGAGGACTTCAAGAAGCTGAGAGAGTTTCTCGACCGCCAGGCGAAGCCGGTCAAACCCACGGAAGCCACAACCGCACCAGGAGCTCCCACACAACAGATCGAACCGCCACAACCGACCCAGATGGATCTCTTCGGGACTTAGCCACCAGCCTTCAGCTTAAGACCACAGACTTTAACTATTACGACGACCGTTTCGCGTCTTCTAGACTCTCCGGCTGATTCAACTCAGTTGAATCAGCCTCAACGCGTTTCTCTTCCTCCGGCACATCGAACCAGGACACAAGCATCTCGTCCCACCAGGCTTCATCGATCTCTTTCCCCGGATCGGTGCCGAGAAACGCAACATCGTCCTTCGTGATGTCGGGGCCGACCAGCTGAGGCTGGAACTTCGCTCGTTCGACGATTTCTTTCGTGGCATACCCTCCGACTATCCAGGAGTCTGGATCGGCCCGACGGGATTTGTAGGCCTTGAGCCCGATCTTGAGATACATGAAGATCTGTTGTTGCGCAGGATCCCCGACACCGGATTGAGGAAGCCCCAAAGTCTTCTCTATCCTCTTGCGCCAATGCCGGTCGTCGTATCGCGACGTAATCAACTGGAGCATGGTCTTTCCGAGTTCGGCATCAAGCGGCATGGGACGGCTGACTCCTCTTACGATCTCAGATGCTGTTTGAAAAATACTGTGGCTCGCGCCCAGGCGTCTTTGGCCGCCTCCGGCCGATACACAGTCTTATCCGTATCACGGAAAAAAGCATGAGGCGCGCCGGGATAGGTTTTGATCTCGCCGGACTTATTATATTTCTTGAAACCTGCCGCAAGCCGCTGAACATCCGCCTTGGTAATCCAGCCATCATCCTCTCCATAGAAGTACAGGACAGGAACCGACAGCTGTTGAAGCGGCGCATCGGGGTTCGGCACCTGACCATAGAACGGCACCGAAGCTTTGATATCTTTATTCACACAAGGCAACATGAGCGCATAGGACCCACCCATGCAGAATCCAGTCACCCCGATTCTTGTGGCGTCGACTTCTGGAACGGACTTGAGATAGGTGACGGTGGCGTTAAGATCCTTGAGCCCATCTTCCTGCTGAAGCGTATTCATCAACTTGCCTGCCTCGCCAGGATCGGTGGTAAGGGCGTATCCTAATCGGGAGTAGAGATCCGGGGCGATCGCCACATACCCCTCAGCGGCATAGCGCTTTGCCACGTCCTTGATGTGTTCGGTCAGCCCCCACCATTCCTGAATCACAATGATCGCAGGGCGTCGCTCTTTGGTTTGCGGGGCTGCCACATAGGCCCGCATCGTCACCTTGTCGCTGGGATACTGGACCAGCGTTTCTCTGATTGACTCGGCCATACATCACCTCCTGCGTGTCAGACGCGCAGCTTGGGGCAAGTGGCTAAGGAAACAGCGCACCGCCTTTTGCCTCTCGCTCACACCTCTAGTCTAGCTTCCGGCCACCATCATCTCTGCAATCTTCACGGTCGGGCTCACAATGCGCCCGCGGAACACAAGGTCGCTCCCGATCATCTCGATTCCCGCAAACATATCCTTCAGGTTGCCCGCAATCGTGATCTCTTCAACGGGATAGGCCAACTCGCCCCCTTCGATCCAAAATCCGGCAGCGCCTCGCGAATAATCTCCGGTCACCATGTTGATGCCGAAACCGATGAGGTCCGTGACATACAGGCCCTGTTTCACGGTCTTGATGATGTCTTGCGCCGTCATCGTCCCTGGCGTGAGATAGAAATTCGTGGGACCCACCGATGGATTCTCACCGACGCTACGCGAGGCGTTGCCGGTCGAGGCCAACCCGAGCTTCCTCCCGGAATAGGTATCGAGCAGGTAGCTCTTCAGCACCCCTCGCTCCACTACTGTCGTCTTTCTGGTTGGCAGACCTTCGCCATCGAACGGTCGAGAGCCCAGGCCTCCAACCACTCGCCCATCGTCATACACCGTGACATACTCCGGAGCCAGCAGTTTGTCTAATTGGCCTGCCAGGAACGAAGCCCCTTTGTAGAGTGAGTAGCCTGACACCGCGCTGCAGAGATTCCCCATGAGACTTCCGGCCGTTTCGGAATCGAAGACGACAGGAACTCGTTGGGTGGCCACTTTCCTCGCCCCGAGCTTCCGGACCGTCCGCTGCGCCGCTTCCAGTCCCACCGCTTCCGGGGAATCCAGCTTGGCGAATTTCCGTTGCACGGCGTACCAGGAGTCACGTTGCATGGCCCCGGTCTCCGGATCGGTGGCAACAGGCGATACCGACATTGAGAAGCTGGAACTCTGATACTCCCCCAGAAATCCGTGACTGTTGCCCAGCACCACGCGCCCCGAGGAGGAGTCGAAGTCGCCCCCTTCAGAATTCGTCACACGCTCATCCGTAGACATGGCGGCAGCCTCTACCCGCTTAGCCAATTCGATCTGCTGCTCCGTATTCAGTCTAGTGGGATCGTAGAGATCTAAGTCCGGCCTTGCTCCCGCCATCTGATCCGCTGCCGGCAAACCGGACACCGGATCTTCCACGACAGCCTTTGCCAGGGTACAGGTCTCTGCGACAAGCTGATTCAAGGAGTCCGCTGAGAAATCGGAGGTGGAGGTGCTAGCCGAACGTTTCCCGACAAACACGCGCAAGCCCGAGACGCTTCTCGCGCGCTTTCGTGAGGCGATCGACAGCACCCAACCGGACTTGCACCGAAAAGGTTTCTCCGTCGGCAATAATGATGTCGGCCTCCGTCGCCCCACCGCGCTTCGCCTTAGCCAAGAGATCCATGGCAAGCTGGCTATACCCATCGCGCTGTTGTATCTGCTGGCTCATCGCTGCGTCCCGCCCACGGTGATTTCATCGATTCGAATGGTCGGCAGACCGACGCCTACAGGAACAGACTGCCCTTCTTTGCCGCAAGTACCAATGCCCTCATCGAGCTTGAGGTCATGCCCGACCATCGAGACTTTGGTGAGAATCTCTGGGCCGCTGCCGATCAATGTTGCGCCCTTGACCGGTCTCGTCACCTTCCCCCCCTCGATCAAGTAGGCTTCGCTGGCGGAGAACACGAATTTACCGTTGGTGATATCCACCTGCCCACCGCCGAACGATACGGCATACAGCCCGCGATCGACCGAGCGGATGATCTCCTCAGGGTCCGACGTACCAGCTAACATAAACGTATTCGTCATGCGCGGCAGCACCACGCTTTGGTAACTTTCTCGCCGCCCGTTACCGGTCAGGGGAATGCCCATCAGGCGCGCGTTCAATTTGTCAGTGATATAGCCGCGCAAAATCCCGCGCTCGATGAGCACCATACGACCGGTCGGAGTCCCTTCATCGTCCATGTTGAGCGAGCCACGTCGGCCCGGCAAGGTACCATCATCGACGATGGTACAGACGTCGGAAGCTACCCGTTTGCCCAGGAGATTCGAAAATGCCGAGGTCTTCTTGCGATTGAAATCCGCTTCCAGGCCGTGGCCGATGGCTTCATGCAATAAAATCCCCGGCCAGCCTCCACCCAGCACGACCGGCATGACACCGGCCGGCGCCTCGACAGCAGACAGGTTGAGAATCGCTTCACGTGCCGCTTCACGCGCAAACCTCAGGTACCGATCACCCTCGTGATAGAACTCAAATCCAACACGGCCACCCCCGCCGAACGAACCAGCTTGACGTTGCCCATTTTCTTCGGCGATGCAGGTCACTTGCAGCCTCGAAAGCGGCTGCACATCCCCAATCAACGTCCCGTCCGAGGTGGCTACCATCACTACCTTATATTCCGTATTAAACGAGGCCATGACATTCTTGATGCGCGGGTCGTACCGGCGCGCTTCGGCATCGATGGCATTCAACAGGGATACGCGATCCGCGGTGGCGACTTCGGCCTGTGCCCGCTCAACCGGATAGAGATCACGCGTCGGGCGTTGGCGGACAGGCACCGGAACCGCCTCGGCCCCGCTGGGCGAATTGGCAATGTAGCGGGCCGTATCGGCAGCCAGTTCGAGATCCTTCTTCGTCAGCTCATCGGAATAGGCAAAACCGGTTTTCTCCCCCGCCGTGGCTCGCACCCCCACACCCTGCGACACACTCTTCGTCGCGCGCTTGACGAGGGATTCCTCCATCGAGACGGATTCGGACACACAGGATTCAAAGTAGAGATCGGCATAGTCGACATCGCGAACTTTGACCCGCCCGAGCGCCCCAAGCACCTCGCCTTCGGTCAGACCAAAGGACGTCAACTGAACAAGTTCACCCATGGTTTACGAATCCTCACGACGGTTGGCCTGCGGATAGACGGAGAAGTATAGCCGATCGCTTTCTACAGGCGCAACGACAATCGATCCAACTTATCGCTTTTACAGGACTTTTACGAAAATTTGTTTGACATTCTTTATCCTCACCAGTAGACTTTGCACGCCTACCGTATGACCCTTATGAGAAGGGATCTTTACCGACAGCACTCTTATGGACACAAAAGACTCGTCGGCCGTGGATCAGCTATCCATACAAGAGCTTTTCGGAAAACTTGAGTCCGAGTCTCTTACCCAAGCACATTGCCATCATCATGGATGGCAATGGCCGCTGGGCAGAACTGCGAAACCTCCCTCGCATTGCCGGTCATCGGGAGGGGATCAAGTCCGTCAGGGAAATGATCACGGTCTGCTTAGAACTGGGCATCCACGCCCTGACAATTTACGCATTTTCACAGGAAAATTGGAATCGTCCCCTTCAGGAAATCTCCTCGCTCATGGGCTTGCTCGAATACTACCTTTCGACTGAACGATCGAAACTCATTGAGCAGGGTGTCCGATTGCGCACGATCGGACGGCTCGACTCACTCCCGACCTCCGCCCTCCAATGGGTCCGGGCCGCGGAACAGGAAACCGCCCATCTCGACAAACTGCATCTCACAGTCGCCCTCAGCTACGGTGGCCGCACTGAAATCGTGGACGCGGTACGTGAACTCCTTCATGACGCAATGGACGGAAAGCTGCAACCTGACGATGTGGACGAATCACGTATCCAGCAATATCTCTACACCCATGAGCTGCCCGATCCCGACTTATTGATTCGCACCAGCGGCGAAACGCGAATCAGTAACTTTCTCCTCTGGCAGCTCGCCTACACCGAGCTCTATTTCATTCAGACCCTGTGGCCCGACTTCCGTCGCCGCGAACTCTTGCTGGCCTTGCTGGAATACCAGCGCCGCGAGCGGCGATTCGGTCGCGTCCTCAGCGCCATTTCGTCATAGTGGTCGATCTCAACCTCCCCATGCAGGAATACAAAACCGCCGGCCAACAGCAGGCTGAACCAGCACGCCGACAGCGGCGTCTCGATTCGATCCCCGTCGGATCTATACCATTCTGGTCCTCGCTCCACTCTTGTACGCCGTCATTCGCTACCTTCCGCCCCTTGCGTTTTCGGGCGTCGTGGTGCTGGCAGGAGGGCTTGCCCTCTTCGAGTTCTACCGATTGTGTTTCAGCGACCGCGGCCACTCCTGGCTGATAGGGATCGGCCTGACTGGATTCGCCGTTCTGATTTTCGGAACACACCGGCCGGAGATCATCGTTCCAACCCTCCTGGCCACACTGATCGGTATTATTTCTGTCCCACTCCTCAGTCGCGCTCCCCTCGAACAGAGCCTGAGGGATGGCGCGATGACCCTGTTTGGCGTACTCTACCTGGGCCTCACGCTCGGCGCGCTCTCGATGACGCGACTCCTCCCTCAGGGTGAATGGCTAATCTTCTTTCTTCTGCTGGTAACCTGGGCTTCCGATACCGGCGCCTATTATATCGGCACCCTATATGGGCGACATCGCTTGGCCCCCACGATCAGTCCTAAAAAAACTGTGGAAGGTTTGGTGGGCGGTTTGATTGGTGCCATAATCGTCGCGTACGCAGCTCGTTGGTGGTTTCTCCCTGAGTTGTCCGGTTTCGACTGTCTGGTGTTGGCTACCCTGCTGACCATCACAGGTCTCTGGGGAGACCTGACCGAATCGGCCATGAAACGCAGCGTCGGCATGAAGGACTCCGGCGGGATACTGCCGGGCCACGGGGGTATGCTCGACCGTTTGGATAGTCTCTTGTTCACCGCCCCTGTCTTCTACTACTATGTAACGATGGTGAGCCGGCTACGAGTCATTGAGTGAAGGAGCCCCCTATGAAAACGATCGTCATTCTCGGGTCAACTGGGTCGATCGGCACCAGCACCTTAGATATCGTGGACCGATTCCCAGAAGAATTCCGCGTGGCAGGACTGACTGCCGGCAGCAATGATGGAAAGCTCGAGGACCAGATCCGCCGCTTCAGACCCCGTCTGGTAGCCTTATCGGATGCCTCCGCTGCCGCCAGGCTCCGGCAACGCTGTGCGGAACTGCCTGTCGAAATTTTGGCTGGGGAAGAAGGCTTGATTCAGGTCGCTTCTGCGCCCGAAGCGGAACTCGTCATTTCCGCCATCGTCGGTGGAGCCGGTCTCGTGCCCACCCTTGCGGCAATCCGAAATGGAAAGCAAATCGCCTTGGCCAATAAGGAGCCGATGGTCATGGCGGGGAAACTGATGCAGGACGAAGCGCGACGATATGGCGTTCGTATCTTTCCCGTGGACAGCGAACACAGTGCGATCTTCCAGTCGTTAGAAGGCCACCGCAAAGAGGATGTCCGCCGCCTGATCTTGACGGCGTCCGGAGGGGCCCTCTGGGCCCTGAGCCGGGAAGAATTACAAGACGTCACACCCGAACGGGCACTCCAACACCCCAATTGGAAAATGGGCGCCAAAATCACGATCGATTCCGCCACCCTCATGAACAAAGGTCTCGAAGTCGTCGAAGCCCGATGGCTCTTCGATATCCCGGAATCCCAGATCGAGGTTATGATCCATCGGGAAAGCATCATTCATTCTCTGGTAGAATATCAGGATCGATCAATGATCGCGCAGTTGGGACTGCCGGATATGCGAACACCTATTTCCTATGCAATGAGATATCCAGGGCGCATGCCGCTGGACCTACCTTCGTTGGATCTGACAGAGATCGCAAAGTTGACGTTTTGCAAACCGGATCACGACCGGTTCCCCTGCTTGGATCTTGGCTATGAATCCCTGCGGATCGGGGGCACGATGCCCGCCGCGATGAATGCCGCAAACGAAATTGCTGTTGAGGCGTTCTTGAACGAGGGTATCCGGTTCACTGACATTCCGGAAATCATTCGTAGCACAATGGACGTCCACACCACCAAAGACGTCGAGACATTGGAAGATGCGCTAGAGGCGGATCGCTGGGCCCGAGAAAAAGCGGAATCGTTGGTTGTGGCGTTGGCACGCTAGTTCTACACGAAGGAGCATATACCGTGTTCATGGCATTTACCTGGTCCCCCGATACCGTCTGGTTGTTATTGCAGAAGGCCTGGTGGTTCCTGGTTGTTCTGGGCGTGTTGGTCGCATTCCATGAACTCGGGCATTTCTTGGCCGCTCGCTGGGTCGGTGTCAAGGTCCTCAAGTTTTCTCTTGGATTCGGACCGAAGCTCTTCGGCCGAAAAATGGGCGAAACAGAATATCTCCTCTCAGCCATTCCGCTCGGTGGCTATGTGAAACTGTTCGGCGAAGATGAGACCGAGGCGACGACACAGGAAGATCGTGCGCGGTCGTTTGCACACAAAGGATTGTGGGGCAAAGTCCTGATCGTCGCCGCAGGGCCTGGCTTTAACTTCATTCTGGCTTATTTCATTTTTGCCGGATGGCTCGCAACCGGAGCTCCGCTTTTTGTCCCGACGTTCCAGGATCTCACTCCCGATATCGAAGCGATGGTTCCCGGCTCTCCGGCCGATACCGCAGGCATCCGGATCGGAGATCATGTCAGCCAAGTCAATGGACAGCCTATTTCGACCAGAACCGAACTTTTCGACGCCGTGGCGAAGAGCAACGGGCAGGCCACTGACGCTCGAGATTAAACGAGGCGAACAGGTCAAAACACTGACGGTCACGCCCACAACCGTTCCCGGACCACAGGCCTCTGCACAAGAACCCGGATACTACTTGGGCGTCGAGGAAACACCACCTCTCGTCACGTCAGTCATGCAAAGTTCTCCGGCGGCGAAAGCCGGGCTCCAAGCCGGAGACCATGTGGTCAACATCGAAGGCCAGACGATCCATACGTGGTCCCAGATGACCGGTATCGTGAAAGAAAACCCCAACCGCCAGCTACAGGTAGAGGTCTTGCGGGAAGGACATCGCGTTTCGCTGACCGTGACGCCCTCTGCTGAGAAGGCGATGGTCAACGGCCAGTCGGTCGAAGTCGGCAAGATCGGCATTTCAGGACCAGGCCGTTCGATCATGCGCTCCAGCACCCCACTGCTGTCGCTCTATGACGGCTTGGGAGCCACGTGGGGCTGGACTGAGCTGACCGCAATCGGCCTCTACAAGATGGTCGTGGGGGACATCTCCAGCAAAAATATCGGCGGCCCGCTGACGATCGCCAATATTTCAGGAGAAGCCGCTGCGCAGGGGGCCTCAAGTGTGGTCTTTCTCATCGCCATTCTAAGCATCAATCTGGGCGTCCTCAATTTGCTCCCCATTCCCATTCTCGACGGCGGCCATTTGTTGTTTTTTCTGATTGAGGGCATCCTCCGGAAACCCCTCGGCGAACGCCAGAGAGAACTCGCACAACAGGCCGGACTCGTACTATTAGTGGGCGTCATGATCTTTGCGTTCTGGAATGACCTTGAGCGGATCTTCATTCGTTAGCAGGATGCTGAATAATCCCACCCTCTTATCCGCCCATCCCCGACGTACCAAGATACGTCGTTTCTCAAGCTTTATTATCAGCTCATTGAAATCCTCAGGACACCTCTACCAGGAAGAGCGACCTGGCAGCTCGGAGCAGACTGATGAGAACTCTTACACCTCCAGCTTTTTCTTGCCTGCGGCCTCGGTGAGCAACTTGTCTGAGTACCCGAAAAGACTCTCCTTCGTTAGATTGCTGCAATCATAGCCCATGCGGACATCTCAGGTCTTAATCCCTACATTGCGAGAAGACCCGGGCGAAGCGGAAACCGTCAGCCATAAGCTCATGCTCCGGGCCGGTCTGATTCGCAAGGTGGCTGCCGGCATCTACACATACCTTCCCTTCGGCCTCCGGGTCATTCGAAAGGTCGAACAGATCATTCGTGAGGAAATGAACCGGGCCGGAGCCCAAGAACTCCTTATGCCCATTGCTTCTCCCGCAGAACTGTGGCGAGAAACCGGCCGATGGAATTTCTACGGCAAGGAATTGATGCGCTTCAAGGATCGCCACGAGCGCGAGTTCTGCTTGGGACCGACCCATGAGGAAGTGATCACCGACCTATTCCGACGCGAAGTCCGCTCCTATCGGCAGATGCCTCTGAACTTCTATCAGATCCAAACAAAGTTTCGAGATGAAATCCGCCCCCGCTTTGGACTCATGCGGGGACGCGAGTTCATCATGAAGGACGCCTACAGCTTCGATCAAGACGAAACGAGCGCCAGGCTCAGCTATCAGAAGATGTACGATGCCTACCATCGTATCTTCACGCGCTGCGGCCTCACCTTCCGTGCCGTGGAAGCCGACACCGGCCTGATCGGCGGCAGCTCATCTCATGAGTTCATGGTGCTCGCCGAAACGGGCGAGAACACGATCGTCTACAGCGATGCCGGCACCTATGCCGCCAACGTCGAACAGGCCGAAGTGCTGCCTCCTACTGATGTGGACACCGAAGCCCCGCTGCCTCTGCGCGCCGTCCAAACGCCTCGCTGCCGGACAGTCGAAGAGGTCACGAGATTCTTGAACGTCTCCCCTACGCACCTCGTGAAAACGCTCCTCTATTCGACAGGAAAAGACACGGTCGCCGTGTTGATACGGGGAGACCATGAGGCGAATGAGGTCAAGATCCAACGACTCTTGCAATCGACTGATCTTGAACTCGCAACTCCCAGCGTCGTCGAGCAAGTCACAGGCGCACCGGTAGGGTTTGCCGGTCCCGTTGGCCTAAAACACGTTCGAATTATTGCCGACCACGCGGTCAAAGCCTTGCGCAACGTTGTCGTCGGCGGCAATCAGAGCGATACGCACTATGTCGATGCGAATTGGGATCGTGATTTTCAGGTAGAGCAGTTTGCCGATCTCCGCAGCGCTTGTGCGGGAGATCCGTCACCGAGAAAAGACGGGACATTGAAGGCAACGAAAGGCATCGAAGTCGGACATGTCTTTATGCTCGGCACCAAATACAGTGAGGCCATGAAGGCCTCCTTTCTGGATCTTCATGGCAAAGAGTGCCTCGCCGTTATGGGATGCTACGGCATCGGTGTCGGACGCACTGCCGCATCGGCGATCGAACAGAACCACGACGCGAAAGGTATTATCTGGCCCTTCCCAATCGCGCCGTTCCATGTGCATCTCCTCCCGCTCACCCAATCTGCACAGACTGCCCAAGTCACCGCGCAGCTCTACGACGAACTGCAGGCGGCAGGGTTCGAAGTACTCTGGGATGATCGGGACGAACGAGCAGGCGTGAAGTTCAACGATGCGGACCTGATGGGAGCTCCGTTCCAAGTCGTTGTCGGAGACAAGAGCCTCGCAGAAGGAGTGGTGGAGGTCAAAACTCGAAAGGACGGGGTGAAACTCAAGCTGCCGCCGGCGCAAGTCGCCGCTCATCTTATTCGCACACAAGCGAATTGAAAACCATACCGTCCGCCAACGGCTTCATCCATATTGTTACTCCCATAACCATCCCAGTCTGAAACTGCCTTTTCCTTGCCTTCCATCCGTGATCAGCTAGACTGAGCTTCGATCTCTGACTCAAGGCACGCGTGGTTATGCGGATCGTACGCCACTCTTCATTGAACATACGGATCCGGCGATGACCTTCGTAGTCGGTGGCCAGGAGCCCATGTAATGCAAGCCAATCCCATCCCACAAAATCTTCAGGAACTTCAGCAGAAAGTGGCATTCGCCGAGAACGTCAAGCGCATCACGGACCAAATCCATGCGGCCAGCGATCTTGACCATATTCTCCTCGACCTGCGCAAAGAAATTCTAAGCATTTTTGATGCCGAAGATCTCACCATCTTCGCGTTCGATCAGGAGAAGAAAGAGATTTTCTCCAAAGTCCCTCACATCGACAACGTCGAGGAATTCCGCATTCCCATCACCGAACAGAGCCTGGCTGGGTTCTGCGCAAAGTATCTCCGCCCAGTGAGCATTGCCGATGCCTATAACATTGCCGAACTGCAAGGCGTCCATCCCTCACTCGTCCATGACACATCCTACGACAAGAGGACTGGATTCAAAACGAAACAGGTCCTGACCTACCCGATCGTGGCGGACAACAAGTATTTGATGGGCGTCCTACAACTCCTCAACAAAAAGAGCGGCGTGCGGTTCACTCGAAAAGACGAAGAATCCGTCGCGGAGATTGCAAAGGCACTCGGCATCGCCTTCTTCAATCTCCGCAAGGTCGCGAAGAAAACCCCAACCAAGTTCGATCGCCTGGTCACGAACAACCGCATTACCCAGAACGAATTGGACAATGCGATTGCCGAGTCCCGGAAAGGCCTGTCGGACTTCGAGAGCATCCTGATTGAGAAATACAAGGTACCGAAACTCGAGATCGGCAAGTCGCTCGCCCAATTTCACAAGTGCCCCTACATCGAGTACAGCGATCGAACGATTGTCGATGTCGAACTCCTGAAAAACCTGAACGTCGACTACCTCAAGAAAAACCACTGGATGCCCCTCAAGCGAGACCGAACCGCCATTGAAATTTTGACGGACGACCCGGGCGATCTCGATCGTGTGGCGGATATTAAGCGGACGTTCCCCGGCCTTAACATTCGCTTTGCGATCAGCCTCCGTCGTGATATCGCCCAGTTCCTCGGCTCCGCCACAGGACAGGGACAGGGAGATACCGGCAACACACGAAAGTTGGATGAAAATGTCTCCGACATTCTCGGCGAACTCGTCAACGAAGCCCAAGAGGCGGCGGCGGAGGAAGCCGGAGGCGGGCTCGACGAAAACGACAATGCCATCGTGCGGCTAGCCAATCAGATCATCGCCGATGCCTATCGACAAGGCGCCTCCGATATTCACGTCGAACCCTATGGCGAAAAGCGTGAGACCCTTGTCCGCTTCCGGGTCGATGGCGACTGTTTCGAATACATGAAGATTCCGCAAAGCTATCGGCGCGCCATCGTGTCGCGTCTGAAGATTATGGCCAGCCTCGACATCGCAGAACGGCGCAAACCCCAGGACGGCAAGATCAAATTTAAACTGTCGGAAAACAAGGAAATCGAGTTGCGCGTCGCAACGATTCCGACCGCCGGATATAACGAAGACGTGGTCATGCGTCTGCTCGCAGCCAGCGAGCCTTTGCCACTCGACAAGATGGGGTTCTCGGACCGGAATCTCGCAGAAATCAAGGTGATCGCCGCAAAACCCTACGGCATCATTCTCTGCGTCGGGCCAACCGGCTCAGGAAAAACCACGACCCTGCACTCCGTCCTCGGCTTCATCAACACCCCCGACATTAAGATCTGGACGGCGGAAGACCCCGTCGAAATCACACAATATGGGCTCCGGCAGGTTCAAGTTCTTCCAAAGATCAACTTCACTTTTGCCGCTGCCATGCGCGCGTTTCTTCGGGCCGACCCAGACGTGATCATGGTCGGAGAAATGCGAGATAAAGAAACGGCTGAAATCGGCATTGAAGCCTCATTGACCGGACACCTCGTCATGAGCACACTCCACACAAACAGCGCGGTGGAAACCGTCACTCGACTTCTCGATATGGGCTGCGACTCGTTTAGTTTTGCCGATGCGATGTTGGGAGTCCTCGCCCAGCGTCTCACTCGCCGGATTTGCAAGGACTGCAAGGAACAGTACGTCGGGACAGCGGTAGAATACGAGGAAATCCGTCAGGGTTATGGGCCTGAACATTGGGACAAGCTCGGTATCCCACAAGACAACACGTTCCGCCTGGCCCGCGGGAAGGGATGTGAAACCTGCAATCGCACTGGCTTTAAAGGGCGCGTGGCCCTACATGAGTTGCTTCTGGGATCGGATAACCTCAAACGCATGATTCAGACGAAAGCGAGAACTGAAGAGATGCTACAGGCTGCCATTAAAGAGGGTATGACCACCCTCATGCAGGATGGAGTTCAGAAGGTCCTGCTTGGCCAGACCACGTTCAAGGAAGTCAAGGCGGTGGCCATCAAGTAATCTGGCTCAAAGAACGCAGGTCGCGCCAGATCACAAAGTAACGTTACAACTCATCGTTTCTATCTCACGCGAAACATGTCCGCTCAACTCTTTACCTACTTCCCTGCAAGGGTGCGGACCTCGGCCTATCCGCATGATCAGAATCCCATCACACCTCTTCCGCTCTATCAACATAGATAGACCTATCAGTACTGCCCAGCACCCTGGCGATGACTCGTCCGCCACTCCTTCTCCCCTTCATAAGGAAAAGGCCTGCAATGGACATCATGAACAATAGGCGATGTCTGTGGCGATGGGACAGAAATTTTCGCATACGGGTTTCACCGAGTTGAGAGACAGCGGTAGATTCTAATCCGACAGTGTGACGATTGCCCATCGCACTGTTGCCTCGACATTCATCGTCGCAATTCGATCCGGCAAACGCAGACTGATCGAAAGCCGATCTCCCAGGCTCATGGAGGAAGGACTCATGACTTTCGCTCCATCCAACGAAATGTCGAGCACGACACCAAGGCTAGCACGTTCAGCAGTTAGCCACTCGTTGCAAGCCGATGCGTGCAAACGAGCAGTCAACGTATGCTGACGCAGCATACCTCTTCAACCAACATCTGACGCTAGAATGGCAGGGCTTAACGACGAATGGGCCGGAGCCTACGTGACAGTCGTTGAAGCGACAGCCACGTACTTTTGCAGGCGATTCCGTGCAGCAGGTGATAATTCTGTGAAAGCCAGACCGAAGAATTGATCTTTCGCCCACTTCACGGTGGCGACGGCAATATCGGCCGGCTTGATTTGCTTGGGAAGACGCAGGCTCAACGTGACCTCATCCCCTGGCCTGATCTCAGCCTGCGTGCTGACTCGGGCGCCACATATCGAAAGATCGTAGACCACGCCCAAGTCGATACCAGGTCTCCTCAACCAACGACGGGACTGGCAATGAGACAGGGCGCAGACAAAAGGAGCAGAGATACGGACCCGAGGATGTTGGCGAAACCTATTTAAGATAGAGAGTCGATGTGAGGTCTGTTCCATAGAGCGTCCCTACTATGTTTCTACCGTACATCAGGACGCTTTATTCACAAATATAATTCCTCAATCGCACCAATTGAATCGTGCATTTCGTGAAGAACTCATTTGCCATTTCCATGAGTTTCAAACTTCTGGCTTATGGCGGCCCTTCCTTACTGGCCTCGGCTGTCCTATTGCCTGCCTCTCCCAACGTTGTCTCAACTCCCTTGGCCTTCTCGATTGCGCTCCTGGCCATCCCACCAGCCGCGGTTTCAGGAAGCTGCGGAAGTTCCTTCACCACCTTCGGGAGAGGATCCTGACGATCACATCCCTTCAGACTGAACAGCGACACCACCGCCAAGGAAACGATCAGTACAGATATCAAGAATTTTACCATCCACCATCTCTTCTCTCCAGGATAAGCGCACCCTGGAGGCCAACGGTGTGGTCATCGAGCTCCGGCTTGTGTCCCGGCTCAACTCATCCACACGGCGCTGCATATCCGCACCACTCGCAGACAGCATGTCCGAATTCACCCCAGCCGGCAAATTCCTCAATTACCTTTGGTCCATTGTCAATGAATCGATCAGCGGTGGATGTACGATACGTACGACCGCCGACTTTTGGTGGATTACTTTCCCGATGATCAATTTATCCCGCACCAACGGCACACAGCATATACGCATCTGCTCGACGAGGGTTGTGTCAACGCAAGGCAAGAGGCACGTCCTCCATCACAGATTTATGTAATTAGCTAAATACCCTATTTGACTCTCGCAATGGCCCATGGTAACCTCATACATTCAGATGAGCGAAGCACTAGCCTTCGCGCGCCTCGAACTTTACTTGATTGTTCCAGCGCGATTAATTTTCTAGTAGTTGTTGCTCATACGGTCGATTCATTGCTGCGCTTAGACGCCATGCAGGAAGATGGACGGAATGATTTCGGTATTCCTGTCCGACCCCCTCATCCCCATTGAGCGTTTCCCCACGTTGGAGATGCCAGGTTCTATAAAGGAGCACTTATGAAGCTATCCTCTGGGTGGCGATCCGACAAGACGAGAAAGAACCGAGCACAGGCGACGCGGAAACCAAAAATTCGATGGGAAGTGCTCGGTCTTCCAAATCCCCTTGATACCAGCCTGACGACCTCAATGGAAGACATCCGTCGGCAAGTGTCAAACATGGCAAGCCGTGGGTTTGGCCAGGGCACTCGCTCGCGCACGGCTGAACGAGAAGCCAAAGCCACCGTTCGTGTTCCTGACTCAAGCAGCAAAAGACGTCGTGGAGCGACGGAGTCGTCGCAGTCATCCTAGGAGCTGGGTCATAAACGGCAGGCGATTGGCGACTCAATACGAGTCGCCACGCAAAGGAGGGCGCCATCGGACGAGCAGGAAAAACGACCATCGCAAAACGAGACCGTGAAAAAGCGAAACAAGTTCAGCGGCGCGAGAAAGACGCCCGCCGAGAACAGCGCAAGACCGAGAAGCCCGCTCGCCCTCTGAATACAGAGGGAGAGGATCCAGATTTGGCCGGGCTTCAGTGGGGCCCACAAGAACCACTGTATTAAGGATAACGTGAGCGTGAGCCCGCTCACATTACTCCCAACACTACGCCTTCCTCACAAAACGGTCAGCAGCAAACACCTCCTGCAGCTACTGAGTAACCACGAGGCGACACTCGCCTTTCTTCTGTTTCACCTCAAGCACCAGGCCATCCTCATCAGTCAAGACCAGCAAATCGTCCTCAATCGTAAGTGTCTGATCAGGATCTCCGACATTGATCAGATACTGCAGTCCGGATAGCCGGACTGCAGCGAGGGCCGACTACCGATTCCGTCAGTCCGTCGATAATCCCTTCGCTTCCGTCCTTGCGAAACCTGACCTTCGTGCCGTCTTGAATTCTCACCCATCTCTTCAGCGTGTGCAGCCCGTCAGCACTTGGGTTTGTCATGACGATACTTCTCTGATTGATCAAAATCTTTACCCGTCTGTAGATACGCCGGCGACATCTCCATAGTCGTTCTACTCTGTCCTGAGAAACCTAGACCTCTTCCGGCACGACGGGACTCGACTGATGCTGGCGTCGTTCTTCGCCTGGACGCCCCCACCTCTGGCGGTCACCTCTGGAACGTTCTGGCATCCGCAAATGCGGACGATCATTAGGGCGGGGGCTTCCCTCTGCCAACGGCACAGGATGCCCCAACAGCGTTTCGATCACGCGCAGCTGATCACGATCCTCGGAGGTCACAAAACTTGTGGCTCGCCCAGTCATCTTCATCCGGGCGGTCCGGCCAATACGATGAATATAGTCCTCCGGACAATTCGGCAAATCGTAATTCACCACGTGGCCGATATTTGCCACATCAATCCCGCGGGCTGCGATATCCGTCGCGACGAGAATTCTGACCTGTCCTCGTTTAAATCCGTCGAGAGCACGGAGGCGCTGGGGCAGACTTCGGTCTCCGTGGATGACCGCGACGCGGTGACCGGCCTGTTCAAGCGTCTGACCGAGTCGATCGACCCGACTCTTTGTCCGAGCAAATACGAGGACGGTCCCTCGTTCCACCGCCAGCAACGACACCAACAACTTCGTCTTCTCATGAGAGGTCGTATGATGCAACGCCTGGGTCACACCTTCAGCCGTCGTCGAGGGAGGCGTCACCATCACATGAACGGCACCGTTCAGGCTCGCTTGAACCAGGCGGGTGACATCCGTCGGAATCGTGGCGGAAAAGAGCAACGTCTGTCTCTCCACCGGCAACGCATCAAGAATCTGATTAATCTGTGGAGCAAATCCCATATCGAGCATACGGTCGGCTTCATCGAGCACCAGGATTTTAATCGGGGCCAAATTGATCGTCCCGTTCCACATATGGTCCAGCAAACGCCCCGGTGTGGCAACCAGAATATCGGGCCGTTGGCGTAATCCTCTGATCTGCGCCTGCATATCGCTCCCTCCGACGATGACCGTGGCAGAGATGTGGTGGCTTCGACCGAGCTTCTCGATTGAACCAAAAATCTGCAACGCCAATTCCCGCGTCGGTGCGAGAATCAAGGCTTGCGGCTGACCTTTCGGCAGAACCGCGAGCCGTTCGATCATGGGGACAACAAACGCGGCCGTCTTCCCAGTACCGGTTTGTGCACAACCGATGACGTCTCGTCCCTCAAGGGCGGGTGGAATGGCCTGAGCTTGAATGGGAGTGGGAACCAGCAAGCCCGCTGCCGTCAAATCCCGCAAGAGCGGTTCAGAGAGACCAAGGGTATGAAAACTCGTGTGAACAGAGGTATACAATGCACTATCCTTTCAGTGTGATCGCATTAAGACGGGATCAGAGAACCGAGGGGAGAGAAACCAGGAAGGCATCAACTCCGACAGGACCTGGTCGCGATGCGATCGCGAAGTCCGTTATGGTGTATACAGCCGTGCCGCCGGACTACTGCGACAACGATGTGCTTATCATCGTACAGCAAGCCCCTTCTGGCGTCAACTATTTTGAAAAAGAACAGTTCGATAATGCACGAGGAGGAACATTGATCTCTACTTTCAAGGTATTGGATTACTATCATGTCATGACGACTGACACGTTCGCTATCCTAGCGAGACTGTGCTATGTTAGCTGAAGACGAAGTCCGGTCACTACTCTATCCCTCGCGCCTTCATTCCCTCCCTCTAGATTCTGCGCGATCGATGCTCTAGTTTCCGCCCTGCTCCGCACACAGGTCTCTTCTGGGAGACCGCCGAACAGTACCAGTCCGTGCCGCACTCGTCCCTGTCCGATAGCATCGATCGGCAGACAGCGAATGACGGCACAGATGTTGATCGAATCGAAATGCAGCCTAATAGTGGCGACCTGTGGCCACAATACCAAATCCCTGGATAAGAGCCCCTATGAGCCAAACAACACAACAACGCATGACTCCACGATCACCAACGTTCGCCATCACCCCCAAGGGTGTATCGATCAAGATCAGCAGTCGCCGTGGAGTCTGGACCTTCATCCTCTTTTGCGCCATTACCATGGGCGCCGTGATCGGAGTCCCTCTCTATGGATATCTCTACCACTACACCTGGCTCGACTGGTCGATGTTTGGGCTGCTCTATGCCGTCAGCGGACTGGGCATCACCGTCGGCTACCATCGATTGATGTCCCATCGAAGCTTTGACTGCCCGAATTGGGTCAAAGGCTACACTCTTGATCGGAGGCGCCTGGGCGCTTCAGAACTCCGCCATCAAATGGGCCGCCGATCATCTGCGTCATCACGCGCACTGTGACGAGGAGAAAGATCCGTACAATGCGCAACAAGGGTTCTGGCATAGCCACTGTGGATGGCTCTTTATCCCCGATCGGCACGCCGATCCTAAATATGCGACACGCGTCGCGAACGATCCCGTTGCAATCTGGCAACACAAGCACTATCCCCTCCTGCTCCTCGCAGGCCTGGCCGGCACTTTTCTCATCGGCTTTCTCTACAACGGCGTGATGGGTGGAATAGGCTGCTTTCTCCTCGCCGGCGTGGGACGCACATTCGTCGTGCTCAATTCGACGTTTTTCATCAACTCCGTCTGCCATCTGTGGGGACAGCAGCCACACGGCACATCAGATTCCAGCCGGGACAGCTGGCTGGTGTCCCTCGTAACATTTGGCGAGGGGTACCATAACTACCATCACATGTATCCGACCGATTACCGAAACGGTCCTCGCTGGTACCACTTCGATCCCTCAAAATGGCTCATCCACGGACTCTACTCACTGGGACTTGCGACATCGTTGCGGACTGGCTCGTATGTCGAAGACTCACTCGCTCGGACGAACTAACACGTCACGAAAGGAATCTCGATGGGGAAGCGGGTCCTGTATGTGGGAGGACTCCCGGACAAGGTTTCGGACTGCGAGCTACGTGGCTTCTTCACCTCCTACGGTCTGGTCGCCAGAGCCTACGTGGTCCGATTCAAACATACGGGAAGATCCGCTGGATACGGATTCGTCGAAATGGGGTCCGGAGAACAGGCCTTGAACGCCGTGGTCGCCCTTGAAGGAACCGAATGGGATGGACACCTCCTCAGACTCTATGTGACCCCCTACGCAAACCAGGCCGTATAAAATCACACGCGTTACGGAAAAGGAGTATGCATGGGCCGTACCAACTTGGACCCGATCATGACATTTCCAGATGGATCGCACCTCTTGATCAGCACCGCCTGCTCAAAAGAAGGGAGCTTTTCCTGTGCTCTCTACATGGCGACCATCGCAGCGGATGATCGAGGGGCCTTCCGCGTCATCTCCAACCATCTCGCCGCAGCCACTTGCTTGGTTGCGCAAGAAGACGCCTACGGTTATGCTCAACGTCTCTACCCGCGTTCAGCTGAGACGATGAAGAGGCCACCCTACCTCATCTGGCCCGGCCCCGGTCCCACCGGCAATGCGGATGTGTAGGACGGTTACTCATGACTCGTCTGCAATCGCCGATGCAGCTATGGCATCGATCCTCACCCCACCCGCACAATCCACCCCTCGTCGTGCAGGCACCACAAAATATAGGGAACCAAGGACTATAGCTTTTCACATGTCGCCTCTGTTAGGATGTCCCTGTTTCATGCGGCGGGTCTCGCATGAAACAGCAAATAGAACGGCCCATCACCGATATTGTTGGTACCGAGAAGCTGACCGGAAGCTCGACCCAAGCCGCTCCACTGTTTGCGTCTTCGGCCCGTTCCTTCCCCTCTTGTGTTCGTTCTCGAGTCTCAAACAATATCAATTTCAGAAGGAGGAACCCCCATGGGTTCAAAACTTTATGTCGGCGGGTTGCCCTATGCGGCAACTGAATCACAGCTCACCACCCTCTTCGCCGCGCACGGCACCGTCGAGTCTGCGCGTGTGATCACGGACAAGTTCACCGGGCAATCACGAGGCTTCGGCTTCGTCGAGATGGCCACACAGGAAGAAGCCAAGGCCGCGATTACCGCGTTGAATGGCTCACAGATGGACGGACGTCCCCTGACTGTCAATGAAGCCAAGCCACAAGAACCACGCACTGGTGGTGGTGGCGGCGGCGGTGGTCGTTTTGGCGGTGGTGGTGGCGGTGGAGATCGCGGCGGACGCGGTCGCTTCTAACAAAGCACCAACAAGCTGTAGCTGCAGAAGGGGCGCTTCGATTGAAGCGCCCCTTCACTTCCTACCCCGTTCCTCATAACTCACATTCAATTTGCCATAGCGAACGACACTCAATATATCGAGATCCCTCTGGCCGAAACCTCAGGCTATTACACTCACATGCCTCTCAGCTCCGACAGATGTCTCGACCGAGCGCTGCTGCGACCATACCTAGAGGCCCACTTTGAGGCCTCCACGCAGCAAACCAGGCAATGTAGTTAGACGAGAATAATTGGAGCAATCATCAATTGGCTTCCTACAGTAATCTGCTCGCCCATCCTTGCAGGAGAGATGTCCCTCCTGAGCATCGGCCCTCGCATTGGCTTCGGTGAAAAATTCCCCTAATAGGGAAAGAGCAAAAATACTATTTTCACCTGTACGACGTCGCTACGGTCATCAAGCTCCCCTGGTCTTGGCCGCTTGGTAAGAGCACGTGGAGTCTAGAAACGAGACTGATCGCAAGCGCGGGACTACTGACAGCCACAAATGAGAGCGGTCTCATGATGACGGCCGTGCCTGATCTTGCGCTGAGCGGCTGGGAGGGGCTTGTCACTTTCGACGCTGGAGTTGGGGCAGGATTCTTCAGCAGCTACAACTTCGGTGTGCAAGACTTCTGGGGGCCGGTTCAAATCGTCGCGACCTCTGGAATTCTCGTGAATCCGTTCCCACATGCTTACACCGGCTTTCGGGTTCAACACTTCTCCGATGCCGGCCTGTACGGATCGCCCAGTCTTGGCGTGAGACATGTACCTCGTAGAACTTGGATACCGGCTTTAATCAAGACGTCGCTGGGCTGGCGATATCTTCACACGTCAACAACCAGGCACAGCCTTTCGCCCTACGACTTCCACCCTGACAACACACACCGCTGCGCAATCAGCGGCGTGAAGCTCCCCACATCCTCTGAGACCCTTGTCATGACCTCATCCGCCAGCCTCTGATCCTCGAAACATTCATAGGCATCATCGAGAAAGCCACCCCGGAGCAGCGGATGGTGGAGAAACGCCTGGCCGGCACCAGTCGACACGTCCAACGGATACTCGGCTACGGCAATACGCGTGAGATCGAGCCGATCCAGCCATCCTCGAACGTCTGCTGCTGACGGCCGTTCGGCAAGATAGGCTTCCAGCCGACGACGCTCCGCCAGGAGACCACGGACCGCCATCTCCTGATCGATCCGACGCCAGAGTGAATCGAAAGTACCGAGCGAAGGAAAGGTCAGTACCAGTTGGCCGCCTGGCTTGAGATGTTCCACCAACCCCTGGACAGTTTCGAAACGGTTGGGGCGGAAAAACATCACGGAGAGATTGCCGGTGATGCGGTCGAAACATGGCAGGTGTGGAGGCAAGGCGCGCATATCGAGGCGTTCGAACCGCAGCCACGGGAGTTGCTCTCCTTGGATCGCTTTCGCACTCTCGACCTGCCGCTCACTGAGATCGATGGCCAAGACCTGTCCTGTGGGTCCCACCTGCTCTGCCAGGTAGAAGGCCGGAATCCCGTGGCCGGAGGCAATATCGAGAATGGATGCCCCAGGGCAAAGATGCAGATGCTGCAGTAACGACTGAGCGAAGGGGGTAGACCAATAGTCGTGGGTCGGAAGAGGCCATCGAGTCCTCACATCATCCATGCGTGTGGCCATGTGGCTGTTCCCCTGTTGTACTGTCGCTACAGAATATTCCGCCATCTGGCCAAAGACCAGCAGCCGTTTTGCGAAACGTCGATGGTGACCATTGAGGACAGCAAGAAAAACCAGGCAGGAACTCTTTGCATGATTCCCCTTTAGGCCACAGAGGGGATGAAGCCACCGCAGAGTTGGCAGGTCAGGAAAGCAACCGACTCACCTCGGACTGCTTAGCGCGAGGACTTCGGCTGACGTTTCGCATGAAGGCCCTTGTCGCTCTTGCTCATTGGCTTGCTGGACTCACCCTCAGAGAGAATGTCCTCAATCTGGGATTCGCTGCATGTGAGATCGCCATCGGCTGGTTTCCGTGATGGAACGCTGGCCGGCTTGTCTGCGGCATGAACCTTCTTATCTTCTATATCGTTCGACATGATGGCTGTATTCTTTCTTCATGCGTGTATATCGCCGACACTGGCACCTATGCTGTGACACATTATCGAGAGCGATTGATGGAATACGATCCGCCCTTTGCCAGTACGCTGATGGCGCGCTGCAAATCGTCCACATGCTGCTGCATCTCCGCCAGCGTACGATCAATTTTCTTGCTGGAACAGTGTCGCAACGAATGGATGCTCGTTCCCGTCCAGAGACGAACTGTTTTTCTTGACGGTGCATTCAGCGTCAGCACATAGACTTGCGTGGCCTTCTTCATACGATCCCCTCTGATGCTGGTTACCCATAACGTGGACAGTTCATCAAGCAACACACCACGGACGCGCCTGCATCCTCTCAAATTGCACAGAAGACAGCGAGCCCATCAGGCAAGAGGCCCTGACTGTGTTGTTCAATCTGCGCTTGCGACCACTATGCCACGGCAGTCACAGCTGCCGTGCTCTGGGGAGGCTGAGCAGCTACGTCCGGCGCCGTCTGCATGGACGCCTTCAGCTCATCAATAGCCCTTTCAACATCTGCCTCCGTCGATCCAAACCGGTCTCCCATCACCTTAATGGCCTGCGTGATCGCTTTCTTCATCTTTGCGATTTGTTCTTCCTGTGTCATCTCGTTTTTCCTTTATAGGTTGGGAGTCTGTACCGGGAAGTCTGCTGCTTATCTGCTGACTCATGTGTCCCCAAGGAACCGATCCGATTCGGTCCTGGTGGTCAGGCCCAATGATCGCAGCGCTTCAGAAACACATTGGCATAGGAGCGGCGGAGACTGGGGAATCAAACGCGCAGGAAGGTATCAAGAAGCGCGAGAGATGGGACAGTCAGCGAGGCTCAATACAACACATCCCTATGCTAGACGCCATAGAGGGCCCGGTCAAGCGGTATTCAGCGTTGTTGGGATACTTCAAGTTTGCTGCTGGTTCTCATTCAACTGGATACTTGAGTCACCGCACAACGCTTTCTGATTTTGGCGTGAGCGGTAACTCGAAGTTGACTTCTGCGGTCTGGGTTCGTCTCCAACTGCTGCGCGCATCGAACGAGCACCGTTTCATCGTGCTCGTTCTGCGAGCACGGGAAGTGAGCCAGGCCTTCCTGCCTCTTCCCCGGAAATGAAAAAGCCTGCTGGCTTTCACCAGCAGGCTTTTTTTGTAACCCGGCAGCGTCCTACTTTCCCACTGCCTCACAGCAGCAGTATCATCGGCCTTGGAGGGCTTAACTTCCGTGTTCGGTATGGGAACGGGTGTGGCCCCTCCGGTAAGGCCACCGGGAACTTGTTTCGATGAGACGTTCAGTCGCGTGAAATGTAGGACTCCATTCACGTTTCACTTTTAACGCATCACGCCACGCACTGTCGTACGCGCTAGACCATGTCTATCAGGAGCAAAGATGATGATGTTAAACCGCACGACCGATTAGTACTGGTCAGCTACAGCCCTCACGGGCCTTCCACACCCAGCCTATCAAACTCGTAGTCTACAAGTGGTCTTTAGGGGGCTTACGCCCCGGGAGAGCTTATCTTGAGGCACGCTTCTCGCTTAGATGCTTTCAGCGATTATCGCTACCGGACATAGCTACCCGGCACTGCCGCTGGCGCGACAACCGGCAAACCAGAGGTCCGTCCTTCACAGTCCTCTCGTACTAGTGAAAGCCCCTCTCAACTCTCCTCCGCCCACAACAGATAGGGACCGAACTGTCTCACGACGTTCTGAACCCAACTCTCGTACCGCTTTAATAGGCGAACAGCCTAACCCTTGGGACCAGCTTCAGCCCCAGGATGCGAT
>CAVUMA010000019.1:102500-122904 GCA_963742465.1 uncultured Nitrospiraceae bacterium
GCGGCGGAGAACCATTCTGAAGGCCCTCGGCCTCGGTACTCTCGCCGGATTAACCGGTGGCTGCGACGCGGTGGGGTCGACATTCGGGCGCATGTTTGCCATTCCTGCACGCGACACGACCTACTTCACGCCGAATTCAAAATTCTATGTCGTGAACTACGCCGACGGCGCCGTTTCGATGTCGCGGGATCTCAATATCGAACAGTGGAAACTCCACGTCAAAGGAGCCGTGAACACTCCGATGTCACTCGGCTGGCGCGATATTCTCAATCGCGATTCCTACGATCAAGTCTCGACACTCATGTGCATCGACACGTTGCCGGGCGGAGACAGCATGGGGAACGCGACGTGGCGAGGCATTTCACTCAAGAAGCTGCTCAAAGACGCCGGCGCCGATGAAGAGACCGCGCGCGATGTCGTCTTCCGCGGCATCGATGGCTACGACGACAGCATTCCGTTCAAGCGGGCCATGCAAGACGACGTGATGCTCGCCTTTCTAATGAACGGCGAAAAACTTCCGAAGGAACACGGCTTCCCGATCAGACTCCTCGTGCCGGGACTTTACGGGATCAAGAACGTGAAGTGGATCGTCGAAATCGAAGTCTATCCCGGAGACTATCAAGGCTACTGGCAGCGCAAAGGCTGGACCGACGACGGGACGATCAAGATCTTTTCACGCATCGATCAGCCCCGGCCACTACCAAACGCTCCGTGGGGCCGAGCAGACAATTCCGCGGCATCGCCTTCGGCGGGCCTAACAGCATCAGCAAAGTGGAATTGAGCTTCGACGCAGGACGGACGTGGAACGACTGCGAGATCGAGAAGCCCATGTCGCCCTACTCCTGGGTCATCTGGAACTATACCTGGAAAATCCCTCAACGCGGCAAGTTCCAAACCGTCGTGCGCGCAACGGACACGAAGGGGCAGCTACAGATCGCGGAAATCGTCCGGCCACAGCCAGCGGGGGCGAGCGGGCTGCATACCATTATAGCGGACGTTGAGCAGGTTTAACCCTCGCCCCCTCTCCATCATCGTTCCAAGCACAACTCTCAAGGCCTTGACGTACATACACTCTGTATGTACACTTCATCCGTGCGGTTCGAATGGGACGAGGCTAAACGTAAAGCGAACATTACCAAGCACGGCATCGATTTTCTGGATGTCCCTGAGATGTTTGGCAGCCTGATGTTGGTGGGAACGGACAGCCGAAAAGACTACGGCGAAACCAGGAAGATCGGCTTCGGATTCATTCGCGGGCGGCTCATGGCGGTCGCCTTTACCGAACGCGCGCCAAATTTGATTCGGATTATCTCAGCACGAAAGGCGAACACACGTGAAGAAGCCTCCTACCAAGAAGCGGTCGCGGACGAATTGGGCAAGAATTGACGCGCTCAAGGATAGCGAGATTGATTTCTCTGATATCCCGGAGCTAGGCAAGGCCTTTTTCAAGCGTGCCACGCTCAGACTTCCTGAACCAAAGACCGCCGTCACCATTCGATTGGATCGTCAGGTCTTAAATTGGTTCAAGACCAAGGGGCCTGGCTATCAGACACGGATTAATGCTCTCCTTCGGGCCTACATGGAAGCGCACAAAGGATGAGGCGAGGGCAACCGACTGTCCTTCTTGCTCGCAGAACGCGCGGCCTCAGAAAGATGCGAGGGAGCAGGCAGACCGTTCTTCTTGCTCACAGAGCCCCCACGAAAAAGCGGTGGTCGCTCGATGCGTGCAGTAAAGGGCAACCTCGGTCACTCCGCTACAGAGCATTAGAAAAATTGGGATACGGTCGTTGGACCGTGCTCACATTGTGCCGGACTACGCCGAGCCTGAAAAGTAAAATGTCCCAATATCTTCATCCACGAATTCACGGAAGACTTTCCGGGGCTTGCTGGCGCGGCACTGCAGGCACACGCTTCCAGTGCCGCAGGTCCGGTTGGAGCGCGCCTCCCAGCGCCACTGGCGCGGGAAGCATCAAGGCCATTCCTCCGATCACAGAGAGAATTCGGTCGAAGATTTTGCAATCCAACATTGACCAACCCGCCTGCTACGGACTCTCCAGCCAATGTTTGGATTGAAGCAGGCACCTCACTGGTCTGACTCCACCGCGAATTTCGCCTCTCTCGCCTTGATTTCGCCTGCGCCTCCGTCTACAGTCCTTTTCCTTCACAGAGCAGACTCACGGAGTAATACATGGGCGAGACGCGCGTCGATCTTGAACATCTGTTGGAAGACTTGCGGGATGCCTATCCCTCCAGCATTGCGGAAACGATCCTCACCGAGATCATTGCCAACTCTCTGGACTCAGGGGCCAGCCGAATCACCATGACGGCTGACCCCGCGCAGTCCACGCTGACCGTCATAGACAACGGGTCCGGCATGCAGCGGAAGGCGATGCGGCAGTATCACGACATCGCCGCCAGCACGAAAGTGCGCGGCCAAGGCATCGGGTTTGCCGGAGTGGGCATCAAGCTGGGACTCCTGGTTTGCGAAGAGGTGCTCACAGAAACCAGGCGTGGCAGCACGCACGTGGCTACGCGATGGCACTTGGCCTCGCGCCATCGCGCGCCGTGGCAATGGGCCACCCCGCTAGGACTGGTCGGCGAGCAGGGCACTGCGGTGCGGCTGAAGTTACAAACCCCGCTGTCTCCTCTTATAGACCCTGGGTTTGTCGAGAGTGTGATGCGTCGACATTTCCAACCGTTGCTTGAATCCTCCTTCGATTCCTTTCTGACCGGCCATTACCCAGCCGGGATTACGTTCGAAGTCAATGGGCGATCGTTGGAACGGCATCCCATGTCGGCGCCTGACCAAGCCCCGTTGACCATTCGATTGGCCCGGCGGCGTAAACCCTCGGCGTTGGGGTATTTATCTCGCCATCCTGCGGCATTACCAGAAGAACAACGCGGCGTTGCGATCAGCACGCTGGGCAAAGTCATCAAACGCGGATGGGACTGGTTGGGTGTGACATCGTTACAGTCGGAGCGGATCAACGGCTTAATCGAAGTCCCAGACCTGGCCGCTTCACTTACTCTCAACAAAGGGGATTTCATCCGCACGGGCACCAGAGGGGCCGTCTATCTCGCATACCGTAAGGCGATCCAAGAAGCCGTCTCCCGACAACTGGAAGCCTGGGGCGATGGGCGCGCCGGAACTCCGGAAGCCTCATCCAGGATGATGCGGCCGTTGGAACGGGATCTCGATCGAGTGTTGGAAGAATTATCCGACGACTTTCCGTTACTCGGCTCACTCGTCGAGCGCCGAGCCGGCGGCCAAAAGCGATTGCCGATCGACGGCAAGCCAACCGGCATCGCAGCGGGAACAGAAGCCATTGCAATTCTGACGGCTCCATCGACGGACTGAACCGGAGCCGAAATGAGACCGAACCGGCTCAGCCGCAAACACCCCCTCAGCCTCTGACCAGGATACGGCAGTGACCGAGCCGACGACTTCCACGATCCCTGCTTCAACCTCTGCCATGCTCCCGGGTCATGGACGTTCCCGTGCTCCGATGCGATACGGGTTGGGGATTCAGTTCGAGGACCGACCCGATGATTCGGAACTGGGCCGGCTCGTCGAATCCACCGTCTGGATCAACCAAGCCCATCCCGCCTATCGGCGCGCGCTGGCATCCCGCTCCGTGGGTTATCACATTTCGCTCGCCGTCGCGCTCGCACTGGCCCCGTTGGCCGTGGAGCCGGATCAGGAACATAACTTCATTACCAAGTTTCTGTCCCACTGGGGCCAAGCACTCGATCAGCCCCAAGCACGCCGTCGTCGCCCACGAAGATGAGCGAGCCGCGCATAGCGTGGGACTCCCTCTGACATACCGCTGAGAGGAGATCTTCCTTTACCGTTCGCTTCGCTTCACGCAACAACTGGTTGGCAAGCCTTACTGTCTGACAAAGTCGCTGCATACTTACCAAAGCCGCTGAACCGCAGTTCCAAGTTTCGGCAAGCAGGGTTCCAGCTCTGGCTTTGATGCTCTGGTCACCACAAACGCTGCAGGCACATGCTCCCAGTGCCGCAGGTCCGGTCGTAGCGCGCCTTCCATCACCGCCGGCGCGGTGCGCATCAAGGCCACTCCCCCGATCACCGAGAGCTGACAGAGTCCCCCTTTACCATTGGCCGCCGCATCAAGCATGCAACCTCCAACCATGACGCCGGCTCCAGCCGCCAACGGAATCAGGCTGTACGTCAGACCAATCGGTAATCGAATCCATGCCTGCACGTTCAGGAGCGGATGGTACCCATGGCTATGGCGAATGGCTACCTTGTCGAACCAACTTTTGGTAGACAACCGCACCCCGGTGTCGGACTGACAGGCGGGAAGAAATTCTCCGTTCGTCTTCACGGAAAAATATCCGCTCGAGGATCCAAAGAATTGCAGGTCCCATGTGAGTTCAGGAAATTGACCGATACCATAGACGTGCCACGGATCGCTAAAACCCTGCCCTTCATCGATCCGATCCACCTGCCGCGCTGCAAATAGTCGAACCGCTTCCTGCTGACCTTTCCACATCAGGCCCAGGTCTCTCAGCCTGAGCCAATCGACGCGCGACTCATTCACCTCTCCCACCCGCTCCCATAGCACGGCGGATAGCAAAAGATTTACCGGGTCTTCGCCGTAATTGTAGAGCGGCGTAAACAGCTCATGATCCAGTAGCCTGAGCTCGACCTTCGCCTCCTCCGGTTTCTGCACGTTCGCATAGCTCGCAGCCAGTAAGAGACTGAGATAGCCGCGCTCATAACTTTCCAACACGTAATCGATGAAGGAGCCCTCCGGAATGAAGACGTTGGTGCTCTCCTTCAGGAAGGAAAAGGTCTTGTGCCGGAATTCCGACCGGGCCTTCTCGCCATGAACAATCACGGTGTCATAGCACCGTGCCGCAAAGGCATCGGCCAGTCGGTTGAGGGTATCGATCCTGTCTGCAAAATTGATCTGCTGCTCGATCGCCGAACAGGGCGCCCCGTTCAGGGTCCGCCCACCTCCGGCCTGACAGCCGACGAGACCAATCAACAGACCCATGGCTAACGTGATCACACATCGAGAATCGTATCGGATCATCAGACCTCACACCTCATTATTCATGATAGTTCGTCGTGAAATCGCTGAGAACGGGCTCCTCGTGAGTCGTATCTCATTATTATTCGCGTGAGCCTCGCGCGACTTGAGCGAAAAGCGAGACGAGCCGGATGTTTCATCTTCGCAAGTCGCGCCTGTCGCGCACATATTGCTTCTCTCACTCACACTTCACGAACGACGAACAGCGGAATAGATCTGTGCAATCTCGTCACTCGCCAAATCCCGCCACTGGCCTGGCTGGAGGTCACCGAGCACAATCGGCCCGATCGCCACCCTTATAAGTCGCAACGTCGGGTGCCCCACTGCAGCGGTCATGCGCCTGACCTGTCGGTTCAGCCCCTCGCACAGTGTGATCTCCACCCAAGCAGTCGGTACATTTTTGCGAAAACGAATGGGCACGGGGCGCTCAGGCAACTGCGGATCGCCCGGCAGTAGACGTACTTCGGCAGGCCTGGTCTTCTTACCATTCAGCACCACTCCCTCGCGCAACTGCTCCAAGGACTCATCGTTCGGGATGCGCTCGACCTGCGCGAGATACACTTTCGGCAACTTATGCTGCGGGTCCGTGATGTAATGAGCTAACCGACCCTCCGACGTCAGAAGCAGGAGCCCTTCACTATCCAAGTCGAGACGGCCAGCTGCATAGACGCCAGGCAGATCGATATAGTCCGCCAAGGTTTCCCGCCCATCCGAATCGGTAAAACACGGCAACACGTTATAGGGCTTATTGAACGCAATCGTGCGAAGGGCGTTTTCACGGGCGGATATGATGGACTGACTCACAAAACCAGGTTGAGACATGAAGCTCAGTTAGAGAAAAGGTATCGTCCACTCATGCGTGCACTATATCTCATACGCCAATCCCATGACGAGAGTAGCGATCGCTGCGCAGGCTCTCGCCTACAGAATTTCACTACCATTTACGTATTTTCACTCTTTGTCATTGGATGAAGGCTCTCCATAACCTGTTGAGAATGGAGTATCTTCGTCCATTCTCGTCATTCATGCTGGTGGATTTCCCCCAATCAGGATAGTAGGCATCTGCCTTGCTCTACTCCATGACCAGAGAGCCGCGCCACTCTCATCGGTATCACAGAGTGTTTTCTGGGGCCACAGCATCGCATGTTGCGGTGGCTCCAATTCATCAACTCACTAATCTTAAGGAGGTTCCCATGACTCGCTATGCAAGCTTCATCGCACTCGCAGCGTTCCTTATGTTCGGCCTCGGTACGGCAGTGTCTTTCGCCGGCGAACCGATCCCAGCCGAGCAGAAAGATAAGGACAAGGATAAGAAAGACATGGGCGGTCCCAAGGCCGACGACGGAAAGAAGAAGGACGAGAAGAAGGACATGGGCGGAAAGTAAGTCCTGCCACAGGGGCGCAGCATCCGCTGCGCCCCGCCTGCTCCGTTGCCAGACATGCTTCGGACAACCAGCCCTCTCTCTCCTTGAACAAGTCGGCTTGCGTTATAGCAAATCACACCAAGCAACGAGTTTCGATTGATCGAACCATATCACTCCAGGCGCCCGCATTTGCCATACTGTGCGCGATGGCCGCGGGGGATGCGTGACCACAGAGACCCACACCAAGGCACTCAGCGAACTTGAAGCCACCAAGAAGATGTCGGCTCAGCAAGCGGCTGAACTGGATGCGATCAAGAAGAAATAGCAAGCGCAGGCCGACCAACAACAACAGCTCGCCAGCTTGCAACAGACCCTCGATCAGGAGCGAGCCGCCAAAGAGGAAGAAATCAAACGACTGACAGGGACACAGGAAGAACTGTCCAAATCGTTGCAAGACGAAATTCCCAAAGGCAATATCACCATTCAGCAAGTCCGTGACCGCCTCACCATTAATAATATATGGTGGACCGCGTCCTGTTCGATTCCGGCCAAGCACAGGTCAAACCGGCCGGCGTAAAAGTCCTGAAACAGGTCAGTGACATATTAAAAACGGTCACGGACAATCAGATCCTGATCGAAGGCCACACCGACAATGTGCCCATCAGTTCAAAACTGCAAGACCGCTTCAAAACGAATTGGGAACTCTCGACTGCGCGAGCCACGACAGTGGTGCGCTACTTGATCGATCAAGGCAGTGTGGACCGCCAGCACCTTTCCACAGTCGGCTACGCGGACACTCAGCCCCTCGCCTCGAATGACTCCGAAGATGGGCGATCGTCCAACCGTCGAATCGAGATCGTGCTGTACCCCAAGGACCTCAAAGAAATTGCCGGCCAAGTCGAGACCAGTACGGCTTCATGGAAATAGCGGCACAGACCAAGAGAAGGCGCGTACCAACCTGTCGCGCCTCCCCTCCGGCTGCCTCCAGAAAGACGCCCACCAAGAAATAACACCCTAACCCACATTGTTCATGTGAGCTTCTGCTGCAATCCCCGATGCCTGACTCAAGCCAGACTGGCAGAGAAAAGGCTCACACGTCGCTCGCAACTTCTCGATTTCCCGTCGAACCGTCATGAATAATGCGGACTAACGGCTTGCACTGCAACGAAGGATGTGGTTCCATCTGTTCGGTTTCTTTACTGGGGAAGCAAGGGTGAAGGTATGCGCTGGGAAGGGCAACGGGAAAGCGGCAATGTCGAAGATCGTCGAGGTATGGGACCGGCCAGGGTCGGAGGAGGCTGGGACTTGTCGGCATCGTCCTTGTACTCGTCGTCAGCTATTTCACCGGCATCAATCCCTTGACCCTCATCAGCATGATCAATGGCGTGCAGGAGATAACCGACTCATCGGCACCCTCCGAGCCCGCACCGACCGGATCGCCCGACGACCAACTGGGGAAATTCGCCGCGGTTGTCCTCGCCGACACTGAAACCACCTGGAGGCAACTATTGGGGCCGCGGTATGAAGATCCTCGACTCGTCCTCTTCACCGGAGCTGTACGCTCGGCCTGCGGCACCACCTCGTCAGCCGTCGGCCCCTTCTATTGCCCCGTCGATCACAAAGTCTATCTCGACCTGTCCTTTTTCAAAGAAATGGCGCAACGATTGGGCGCGCCAGGCGAATTTGCGCAAGCCTATGTGATCGCCCATGAGGTGGGCCATCACGTGCAATACATGATGGGCATTGCAGAGAAGGTGACGCGCCTCCAGCACCAGGCCTCTGAACGAGAGGGGAATGCCTTATCAGTGCGAATGGAACTGCAGGCCGATTGTTTCGCCGGCGTCTGGGGCCACCACGCCAAGCGTGAGCGGAACCTCATCGAGCCAGGCGATTTCGAAGCAGGTTTGAAAGCCGCCGCCGCCATCGGAGACGACCGGCTCCAAAAGATGGGACAAGGCTATGTCCAGCCGGAGAGCTGGACGCACGGCTCCTCTGAACAGCGTATGACGTGGCTCCGCAAAGGCTTGGAGACCGGCGACCCGAAAGCCTGTGATACATTCGCGGGCAGCCGGCTATAGCCAGTTCATGGATCAAGAACTGGACCAGCCGGAAACCTCCTCCGCACAGGGCATCTGCGCAACCTTACTGGCCGAGGCGCCCTGGAATGGAAAATCTGTCATCGTCGCTGGTATCACGACAGTCGGAGGCCTCACTTCTTGGGCTACTGATCACTCATCGCCTGCTCTGGCAGGCATCGGTGGTAGCTACCTGGCAGGATTTTTCATCGGCTGGGCATCCCGACGATTTCTGAGAATGGCCGCGTTAATCACTGGCGGGTTGCTGGCCGGAATCGCCGTATTGGAAGAGACCGGCTGGATCGATCTCGATTGGAGCTCAGTGGAAACGCATATCAGCCATGCCATCGCAGCGGCACACCAGGGCGCTCAAGGACTCAAACACATCCTCTCCGGGTATCTCCCGTCAACAGGGGCAGGAGCCGTCGGAATGTTTTTCGGATTTCGGAAAAAATAGCGAGACGAAGTCAGTGCGAGATGCTGTGCCCAGGAAGCGCTTGATACCACCCATTGGCTTGAGCCAATGTCACGGGGCAGTCGAACAATACACTGAGGTTGACTCCTGTGAGGATAGTGCGTTTGTCCCCATCCTGAAGAATTCTTCCTTGCTTCAAGAGCACGACCCGCTCTACTTCCGGCGGAATCTCGTGGATGTGGTGCGTCACCAACAACAGTGTTTTCCCTTTCCGTATATAGTTGCGAACGAGGTCCAGATAGTGAAACGTCGCTGTCAGATCGAGCCCGCTTGTCGGTTCGTCTAGGATGAGCGCAGTCGGCTCATGAACGAGCACCCGTCCTAACAAGCACCGGCGCTGCTCCCCCGTCGACATCTCCCCAAACCGTCGATCCCTTAAAGATCCCGCACCCATCTCCTCCAACATGCCGTCTGCCCGAGCGAGTTGCCCATAACTGAAATCTTGATACCCATAGGTCCCGATGCTGGCATAGAAACCGGACAGGACTACCTTGAGCCCGGTCACTTGGTCCATATACTGATGTTGAAGATCATGGGACACCATGCCCAATTGTTTGCGCACATCCCAGACGTTCCACAGCTCTTCGCCAAAGAGCCGGATATGCGTCTCATCATTCGGGACTGGATGGACCTCACCGGCCAGCAATTTCAGGAAGGTCGATTTCCCGGCACCATTGGGACCGAGGATGGCGACGTGTTCACCCACTTGGATGGACAACGAGAAATCCTTGAAGACACAGGTATCCCCCCGATAAACCGTCGCCTGTTCGATCTCGATTAAGGGGCTGCTCGCATTATTCATGACGGTTCGTCGCGAAATCGCGCAGTCGCCACGCGAGACAGGCGCGTGGAGCCGTGAGGGAGGGAGGCATACTTGACACAGTATGTTGACCGACTGAGTGGCGAGCCCGCCTGCCTGGACGCGGGCTAACCGCGTCCAGGCTTATCGCAATGGGCGAATCCGCGATTGCAGCAGAAGCGTTCATGAATAATGCGGGCTAAGCTTCATCCGGATCGGGATTGATCTTGGCACGACCGGATGACTTGGGAGAACGAGCGGTTCTCTTGGCTGAGGCAGGAATTTTTGGCGTGGACGTTTTCACATCGGCGTTCTGTGCACGGTGGAGCAAGGCATGGTCCATGAGCACCAGCGCCATCATGGCTTCGGCAATCGGCGTCGCTCTGATACCGACGCATGGATCATGACGTCCGTTCGTCTCGACAGTCACCGGCTTGCCCTGCTTATCTATGGACCGGCGGGCCACACGAATACTCGACGTCGGCTTAATCCCGATCGTGACGACGATATCCTGCCCGGTTGAAATCCCACCGAGAATGCCGCCGGCATGATTCGTCACAAAACCCTCCGGCGTCAGCTCGTCGCCATGTTCTGACCCGCGCTGGGTGACCGAATCAAAGCCTGACCCGATCTCGACTGCTTTCACTGCATTGATGCTCATCATGGCCCCGGCTAAATCGGCATCGAGCTTCGCATAGACAGGCCCACCCCACCCCACCGGCACGGACTCGGCCACAGTGGTGATCCTCGCACCAACCGAATCGCCTGCCTTACGCAGTTCATCCATGAACGATTCAAGCTTCGGCACTACGTCGGCGATCAGCGGAGAAGAATGGATTCCCGCCGACGCTCATCCCAACTCTTGAACGGCACTTCAATGCGGACCAAGCTGGCTCAGATAGCCACGAATCACGACACCATATTTCTCGTTGAGCCATTTCTTCGCAATCGCCGCTGCCGCCACTCGCACCGCCGTCTCACGCGCAGACGCGCGCCCGCCGCCGCGATGATCGCGAATGCCGTACTTCTGCCAATAGGTGTAGTCCGCGTGACCGGGACGGAAGGTATCGATCAAATTGCCGTAGTCCCTGCTGCGGGCGTCTTCGTTTCGAATGAGCAGCGCGATGGGGGTGCCGGTGGTCTTGCCTTCAAAGACACCGGAGAGGATTTCGACTGTATCGGATTCCTGCCGTTGCGTGACGTGGCGAGAGGTGCCTGGCTTGCGCCGATCGAGGTCGTGCTGGATGTCATCGACGGAAAGGACCAGACCGGGCGGACAGCCATCCACGACACAGCCAATCGCAGGCCCGTGGCTCTCGCCGAATGACGTGACGGTGAAGACTCGACCGAACGAATTGCCTGCCATGGGACGGATAACTCCTCCCTACTCGACGAGATCGAGCTTGATGCGCAATTCCTTCAACTGATCGGCACTGACGGCAGATGGCGCATCGGTCAGCGGACATTGGGCACGTTGTGTTTTTGGGAACGCAATCACGTCGCGGATCGAGTCAGCCGCCCCCAATAGCATGATGAGCCGATCGAGACCGAACGCAATCCCGCCGTGCGGAGGCGCCCCATAGTCGAGCGCATCGAGCAAGAACCCGAACTTCGCCTGTGCCTGCTCCTTGTTAATGCCGAGCAGGTCGAGAATGCGCAGCTGGATATCGCTCCGATGGTTCCGGATACTCCCGCCGCCGATTTCACTTCCGTTCAGCACCATGTCATAAGCCTTCGCCCGCACTTTGAGCGGCTCCGAGTCCAGGAACGCGACATCCTCGTCCATCGGCGCAGCAAAGGGATTGTGCATGAAGATGTAGCGCTTCTCTTCCGGCGAATAATCCAGCAAGGGAAACTCAATGACCCACAGCGGCTTCCAGGCAGTGGTATCGATCAGCTTCAGCTCTTCCCCCAGCATGAGCCTGATGCGGCCCAACACATCGTGAACAACGGCGGCCTTGTCGGCGCCGAAGAGAACTAAATCCCCCGGCTTCGCATCGGGAAGGGCCGCCGCAAAGGCCTTCGCATCCAGGAACTTGGCGATCACAGACTCAAGCTGTCCCTCTGGAGTGATCTTCAGCCAGGCGAGCCCCTTCGCGCCAAAACTCTTCGCGATCTCACCGAGCCCATCGATCCTGCTTCGCGGCGTGGCTGCTCCGCCTTTTACGATCAACGCCTTCACGATCCCGCCCTTGGTCGCCGCCTCCTTGAACACCTTGAACTCGCTGGTCGCCGCAAAGGCGGTGACGTCATGCAGCGGCATGTCGAAGCGCAGATCCGGCTTGTCCGATCCATAGCGGCCCACCGCCTCGGTATAGGTCATACGCGGAAATGGGGTCGGCAACTGGACGCCGCCTGCGTCACGAAACACCGTCACGATCATCTGCTCCATCAAGCTCATGACTTGCTCGCGGTCGGCAAAGGACAGTTCCGCATCGATCTGTGTAAATTCAGGTTGTCGGTCGTTGCGCAGATCCTCGTCGCGAAAGCAACGCGCGATCTGATAGTAGCGATCGACTCCGCTGACCATGAGCACCTGCTTGAAGAGCTGTGGTGACTGCGGCAGCGCGTAGAATTGACCGGGGTTCACCCGGCTCGGCACCAAATAGTCACGCGCGCCTTCCGGCGTGCTCTTGGTCAAAATCGGCGTTTCCACTTCAAGGAAGCGTTCTGCGTTCAGAAATCCACGGACGGCTTGCATGATGTCATGCCGGAGGCTCAAGAGCCGTTGCATCTTCGGACGACGAAGATCCAGGTAGCGGTACTTCAGCCGGATCGACTCCGTCACTTCGGCATCGTCTTCGATCACGAACGGCGGCGTCTTCGACTCGTTCAGAATCTCGACGGCATCTACGAAAACTTCGATCTCGCCCGTCGGCAGATTGGGATTCTTCGACTCTTCAGGACGGGCCATCACTTGGCCCGTCACAGACACGACACACTCGCTCCGCAAAGCGTGGGAGGCCTGATGCACCGCTGCATTCCGCTCGGCGTTAAATACCACTTGCGTGATCCCTGTTCGATCCCGCAGATCGATGAACATGACCATGCCGTGGTCGCGCCGCTTCTGAACCCAGCCGTTCAAGACGACGGTCTGCCCGACAGCGGCTTTCGTGAGCTCCCCGCATCGATGAGTTCTGACCTTCATACCACCTTCACTTTCTTGGATCGGGCCCATCCGACCCGACTGACCTGCCTCTTCGGCCGTGGAGCCTGCTTCTCTGTGTCCTCTGCTGCAGTCAGCTTCTGCTCCGCAAGCTCGCGCAACGCGTTCGCTTCACGGTCGGTCAGGTACCTGAATTCGCCGGATGCCAGATCGCCCAACGAGAGCGGACCCATCTTAATCCGCGTCAGCTTCAAGACCGGATGACCGACCGCTTCCAACATACGCTTCACTTGATGCTGACGCCCTTCGCGGATCGTAATCTCCAGCCAAGAGTTCTGCTTGGCCTTTTTGACCTTCTTGACGATAGCCGGACTGGTCATGCCGTCTTCCAGCTGCACCCCCTGTTCTAACTGCCGGATATGTTCATCCGTCACCACCTGCTTGACCTTGATGAGATAGGTCTTCGGCACATGGTAGCGGGGATGGAGCAATGTCTGAGCCAAGTCGCCGTGATTGGTCAGGAGCATCAACCCTTCGCTGTCGAAATCCAACCGACCGACGGGAAACACCCGCACCGATATCCCACGGAGGTAGTCCTTCACCGTCGGCCTGCCTCCCGGATCGTTCAACGTCGACATCACATTCTTCGGCTTATTCAACAACAGATAGACGTACGGCTGGGTGGCACTCAGATGCTTGCCGTCCACCTTGATGTGGACACGATCCGGATCGACCTTGGTGCCGAGTTCCGTCACGACCTTGCCGTTGACCGTCACGCGCCCGGCGGCAATCCACTCCTCGGCTTTCCGCCGCGAAGCCAATCCCGTTCCGGCAATGACTTTTTGCAGTCTAACTTCCATGCTTCGTTCACATCGTGAAGCGTTGAGATCGTTAAACGCGCAGAACGTTCTCTGTCTCTGCGCGTTTTACGAATCACGATCTAACGTCCTTATTCCCATTCTATCGTGGCCGGCGGTTTCGAGCTGATGTCGTACACCACCCGGTTCACGCCCTTCACTTCGTTGATGATCCGGTTCGACATCTTGCCCAACACGTCATTCGGAATCTTGGCCCAATCGGCCGTCATGCCATCCAAGCTCGTGACGGCACGAAGCGCAATGACATGTTCATAGGTCCGTTGATCGCCCATGACGCCCACGGTCCTGATCGGCAACAGCACGGCAAGCGATTGCCAAATCTCTCGATACAAACCGGCGGCACGAATCTCCTGATCGAGAATGGACTCGGCCGCTCGCAGGATGGCCAGTCGCTCCCTGGTGACCGCGCCCAGCACCCGGATGGCCAGGCCAGGCCCCGGGAAGGGCTGCCGCCAGACAATTTCATCCGGCAGACCCAATTCGTTACCCAGCACCCGCACTTCATCTTTGAACAATTCCCGCAAGGGTTCGATCAATTTCAGCTTCATCCGCGCCGGCAGACCACCCACATTGTGATGCGTCTTGATCGTGGCCGACGGTCCTTTGAAGCTCACGCTTTCGATCACGTCGGGATAGAGCGTGCCCTGGACCAGAAACTTCGCGCCGCCCGATTTCTTCTTCGCTTCAGCATCGAATTGTTCGATAAACTGTTTCCCGATAATTTTCCTCTTACGCTCGGGATCGATCACCCCTTTGAGCTTGGCAAGAAACACATCGGACGCATCGAGAAACCGCACGTTCAGATGAAGTTGTTGGGCAAACGTCTGTTTGACTTGTTCTTTCTCCCCCGCCCGAAGCAGCCCGTTGTCGACAAAGATACAGGTCAACTGGTCGCCGATGGCCCGATGGGTCAACGCGGCAGCCACAGATGAATCCACGCCCCCGCTCAAGGCGCAAATCACTCGCTCCTTGCCGACTTGCTCGCGAATCTGCTGCACCGCTGTATCCACATACGACTGCATCGTCCAGGTCGGCTTGCAGCCACAAATGTCGTAGACGAAATTACGAAGCAGCGCCGTTCCTTCCGGCGTATGCACGACTTCCGGGTGAAACTGGAGACAATAGATCCGGCGCTTGTGATCGTCGCGCTTCATCGCGGCAATCGGCGAATTGGCTGTATGCGCGATCGATCGGAAGCCCGGCGGCATCCGCTCGATACGGTCTCCGTGCGACATCCAGACGACGGTCGATCCCTCTGTGCCGATGTCCTTGAAGAGATTGCTGCGGTCGTCGATCGTGAGATCAGCCCGGCCGTACTCCCGATGCTTGGACTTGGCCACCTCCCCGCCCGAGAGATGAGTCACAAGTTGCATCCCGTAACATATACCAAGGATCGGAATACCCAGGTCGAAGAGTTCCTTGGGCACCGTCGGCGCCTTCTTCTCATACACGCTGGAGGGGCCGCCAGAGAGCACGATGCCTTGTGGACGATAGGCGAGAATGGTCGCCAAGGGAGCGGTGCAAGGCAGAATTTGCGAGTAGACTTGGGCTTCGCGAATGCGGCGTGCAATCAGCTGAGTGTATTGCGATCCGAAGTCGAGGACCAGGATTCTATTGTGCCAGAGTTCCATGGAGTGCGTTAATCGTTACGTGAACGTTAAACGAGGGAGACGACGGTGAGGACCAAACTGGGATTGGCTCACGGTTAACGTTTAACGTTGAACGTCGCTATTCCCAATCCATCCGGTAATTCGGCGCTTCCTTCGTGATGATCACATCGTGCACGTGGCTTTCGCGGAGACCTGCAACCGTCTGCCGGATAAACGTGGCCTTCTGTTGTAAGTCTGAGATTGTCTTGCACCCGCAATAGCCCATGCCGGACTTCACTCCGCCGATCAATTGGTAGATGACGGCTGAGAGCTTTCCCTTATAGGGCACGCGACCTTCGATGCCCTCCGGGACCAACTTCTGCACCGGACGCCCGCCTTGCCCGTACCGATCTCCGCCGCCTCGCTCCATCGCGCCGATCGAGCCCATGCCGCGGTACACCTTATAGGTTCTGGCTTGGTACAGTTCGGTTTCCCCCGGCGATTCTTCCGTGCCTGCCAAGAGTCCGCCGAGCATCACCGAAGAGGCACCCGCTGCCAAGGCCTTCGTGATATCGCCTGAATGCTTGATCCCGCCGTCTGCAATGATCGGGACTCCGCTGCCCGCGAGGACTTTTGCGCAATCGGCAATCGCCGTCAGCTGCGGCATCCCGGCCCCGGACACAATACGGGTCGTACAAATCGAGCCAGGCCCCACACCCACCTTCACGGCATCGACGCCAGCCTTCAAGAAGATCCTTCGCCGCTTCGGCGGTGGCAATATTCCCGGCTATCAGTTCGAGCTCCGGATGACGTTTCTTGATCATCTTGACCGTATCCAGCACCGCTTGCGAATGCCCGTGGGCGGTATCGACCACGATCACGTCCACCCCGGCCTTCTTGAGCCGCGCCACGCGATCTTCCGTCTCCGGCCCCACACCGACAGCCGCACCGACGCAGAGCCGGCCATGTCCGTCCTTGCAGGCGTTGGGATACATGATGCGTTTTTCGATATCCTTGATGGTAATGAGCCCCTTGAGCTCGAAATGCTTGTTGACGACCGGAAGCTTCTCGATCCGATGCTCGTGCAACACCTCGCGGGCCTTTTCCAGGCTGGTCCCTTCGGGCGCCGTGATCAGCTTGTCTCGCTTCATGATTTGCGAGACCTTCAAATCCATCCGGGTTTCGAACCGCAGATCGCGATTCGTGAGAATACCGACCAGTTTCTTGTCTTTTGTGACGGGAATCCCGGAGATCCGGTATTTCGCCATCAACGCGTGGGCATCGCGAATCGTTTGATCGGGCGAGATCGTGATCGGGTCGAGAATCATGCCGCTCTCGGATTTCTTCACCCGGTCCACTTCTGTCGCTTGATCCATCCGGCGACAACACGCGATGAATAATCCCGATGCCACCTTCGCGGGCAATGGCGATGGCCAAACGGGACTCGGTGACGGTATCCATGGCCGAGCTGATGATGGGAATGTTGATCTTGATGTGGCGAGTCAGCCTCGTACGCATGTCGACTTCACTCGGCAAGATCTGAGACTTGGCCGGAACCAACACGACGTCGTCGTAGGTCAGTCCCAAGCGTGGTTCTTTATCGAACATTCTTTCCGTCATCATGTCTAGAATCGTCTGAACGTCATAAAGTCGAGGTCGATACCGCCTGAAAGTTTCGACCTTACGGACTTGACGACTTATGACTCTTGAGACCTTCCGGTTGCTCATCTCTGCCACGGTCTCGGCGTCTTCCTGGAGCCGTTCGCTCCCCTCGTCGGCCGGCATGAACTGTTCGACCCTGGTGTTTCCGCTATCGACGACAAACACACTTCCTCTGACATCGACCGCAATGCCGTAGGGGAAGTTGAACTGCCCTTTTCCGTTCCCAAACCCACCCCACTGGGTGATGAAATTACCTTCTCTGTCGAACTTCTCGATACGGTGATTGCCGGTGTCCGTGACATAGACATCGCCGGCCCCATCGACCGTAATGCCCCAGGGAGACCGCAACTGACCTGCCTCCTGTGCAAGCGGGCTGCTGGCGTGGCCCGGTTCGGCACTGCCACCCCACTTGGCCAGCAACTGTGGAAGCACGTTGGTGCTGGTGTCGAACTTCTGAATCCGGTGATTACCCATGTCGACGACATACACAAACCCATCCGTCTGGTCCACCGCCACGCCACGCGGGAAGTAGAACTGGCCGTCTCCGTTCCCGAAGCTGCCCCAGGACATGATGAACTCCCCGTTCATATCGAATTTCTGCACGCGGAAGTTGGCGCTGTCGACCACATAGACATACCCACGCACCCGATCGACCGCGATGCCCCAGGGTGAGTTGAACTGCCCTTCGCCGTTTCCGCGCGACCCGAACTTCATGAGATAGCCGCCGAGCTTCCCGTCGAATTTCTGGACACGGTGATTGTTCGTATCGACCACCCAGACGTCGCCCTTGCCGTCGCACGCAATCCCGGTGGGGTTATGGAAGTTCGAATTGGCCGAACCGAAAGTTTCCCCAGAGGATGATAAAGTTACCGGCATTGTCGAATTTCTGAACCCGGTTGTTGCCGTTGTCGACCACGAACAGCGATCCTTGCTGATCGACGCAGAGCCCGTAGATCGGGGCCATGAACTCGCCGCCATGCAGCAACGATGCGCCGCGGCCCGTACGGCCCCATTCGGATACGCAGAGATACCCCGACGTGTTGACCAAAATCGTGGTGCTCGCAGGGATGGAGACGTTGCCTCCCACATCCTTAAACCAGACGTAGATCGACTTCTGCCCGTCTCCCGGCGACAAAATAAACGGAATCGTCGCGCCGAACTTGGTGGCCGGCGTCACATCAACCCATCCCGGCGTCCCCGCCGTGGGGGTCATCGGCGCCTCGGAGATAAAGTAGGCCGCCACTCCGGTATCGACATCGTTCGCTGAAATCGTGGCGATGACTTCCGGCGTATTCGTCATGAACGCGCCATGATTGATCACGGCATAGGGATTTTGCGGCGCCGTGATATCGATGAGCACCGGCGTGGCCGTCACTTCATTCGACAACTCGCTTTCGGCGCCGGTCTCGAATACCGCGGTCACGGCATAGTGGTAGGGGGTATCGTTCGAGAGACCGGTGTGCGCATAGGGATTCGTCACCCCTTCAATTTTCGTCGCCGTCTGGGTCGTGAGCTTTTCTCGTCCGCACGCGCCGCAGGCACTGTTCGCATACACGGTGAGCATCGCCCGGCCGGTCGCCGTGACGCGGACGTTCCTGCTGGCGCTGAGCAAGACGGCATCCTCACGTTCCTGCGCGAGCCCGGAGCGACGATCTGGCTCGTGCCGCAGACGGTCGCGTTGCGCGAATGGGCGAAGGAGGGGCTCGGCGTTTTCGAGGATCTGTACTCGCGGGCGCTGCCGGGGGAATCGTGACCGCTGCGCCCGCCTGGATCTCAAGCCGCGCTCGCGCACGTCGGCTTCGGTGGAGCGACGATATGAGCGACGGTTCGGTGTTCGATCGCGCGGCGGGATTCGTCATCCAGGTCGAGGACACGATCACTGCCGCGCTGGCCGGCCACGACGGCTGCGCCTACCAGAGCCCGCCGCAGCCACACGACGAGGCGATGTCGCTGATCCGGGACTGCTCGGCCGCAGCGAGGAACCACCCGCCCACGAGCGCGGGCCCTGGACCTGCCCGATCGCCGGCGGCCGGCGCACCGTCACGCTCGAGCCGGTCTTCTCGCCCGGCAGCTAACGCCGGCGCCAAGCCGGACGGAATCGCGCCGAGGGATCAGCCCAGCCGGTTCCTCTCGCACACCCATTTCATCTGTTCACCGATGGAGGTGACCTATGACGAACCCCAACCCGGGCGTGCGCGATCACGCGCCGCCCGGGCCCGAGCGCCTGCTCGCGGGACTCACCCCGGAGCAGGCGCAAGCCGTCACGTTCGGCCCCGGCCCGCTCTTGTTGCTCGCCGGGCCGGGCGCCGGCAAGACCAGGACGCTCACGCACCGCGCCGCCTACCTGCTTGCGAGCGGGCGGGCGCAGCCGTGGGAGATCCTCGCGGTCACGTTCAGCGTCCGCGCCGCCTCAGAGCTGCGGATACGACTCGCCGACCTGCTCGGCGAGACCGTCGCGCGCGGGGTGACGGCGGCGACGTTCCACTCGGTGTGCGCGCGGCTGCTGCGCGAGCACGCAAGCGTGTTCGGCCGCACCGAGCGCTACACGATCTACGACCAGGCGGACATGCGCCGCGTGATCGACTGGCTCCTGTCCGACGCCGAGCGCGGCGAGATCCAACGGGCGCTGGCCGACTACGGGCAGCCGGCGAGCGCCGAAGTGCTCGCCGAGATCTCGCGCGCCAAGAACGCGCTCATGACGCCCGACGCCTACCGGCGATCGGCGAACCATCCCGCTGCGCCGCTGGTCGCGGCGCTGTGGCGCGAGAGCGAGATCGAGCTGCGGCGCTGCAATGCGTTCGAATTCGACGATCTCCTGGCCTGCGCCGTCCGGCTGCTCTCAGAGCATCCGCACCGGCTCGCGTGGCTGCGGCAGCGATGGCGGTGGATCCTGGCCGACGAGTTCCAGGACACCAGCCACGCGCAGGCGATGCTCGTCGACCTGCTCGCCGGCCCCGACGGAAACGTGTGCGTGGTCGGAGACGACGACCAGCTGATCCACGGCTGGCGCCACGCTGACCCGCGGCACATCCTCTGCTTCGGCGAGCGCCATCCAGGTCACACGCAGATCGTGCTCGGGCGGAACTTCCGTTCGCGGTCGGAGATCCTCGAGGCCGCGGTCAGATGCGTGAGCCACAACGAGCGCCGGGCGCCGAAGGCGCTGATCGCAATGCGCGGCTTCGGCGGCCGGGTGCGAGTACGGACGTTCCCGAACGAGTTCGCCGAGGCGCACTGGGTGACCGCCCAGATCGCCGAGGCGCTCGCTGCCGGCACCCCGCCCGGCGAGATCCTCGCGCTCGCCCGCACCGGGTACGCGACCGAGCCGCTGCAGCGCGCACTCGCCCACGCCGGCATCCCGCACCGCGTGCTCGGCTCGCTCGGCCTGTACGAACGGAC
>CAVUMA010000020.1:0-161846 GCA_963742465.1 uncultured Nitrospiraceae bacterium
ATGCGCGCCGCTTCTTCGTCTACAGCTTTAACTCTCGTTTCCAGGTCCCCAAAGCGGACTTGGAAAGGTTTGTCGCAGCCTGACCTCGGCAGTTCTAGTCCCGTCATTCCCTTCCGTAACCAGGGGTAATGGCCGGACGGTGTTACTTTCGAATTCAGGAAGTCACGCGCGCACCTGCCTGATTTTTGGTGGAGGCGCCGTCGGGGATCGAACTGGGACGCCGAGAGGAAATCTTCGAGTTCAGCAATCTGAAATTTGACACTTCTTTGGGCCCCTGCAGTTTCTCTGGCCAAAAGGGATCTGTCCGTCAGTCCCTATCCCCCGCTTTTAAAGGAATTTCATGCTGAGGATTAGTGTTCTCGTTTTTGCGGTCCTGTTTCTTATCGGCTGCGGGGGAGGAAGCATGCCTTTTACTCCTCCTCATAGTGGAACGTCGGGTGGTACGGGCTCGAGCAGCGGATCTTCAGGCAGTGGAACTTCCAGCAGCGGTTCGTCGGGTAGCGGCACTTCCAGCAGTGGGTCTTCCGGCAGCGGCACCTCCTCGAGCGGGTCATCCGGTAGCGGAACTTCCAGCAGCGGTTCGTCAGGTAGCGGAACTTCCAGCAGCGGTTCGTCAGGTAGCGGCACTTCCACGACCAGCTCGTCCGGCAGCGGAACTTCCTGCAGCGGGTCGTCAGGCAGCGGCACGTCAACGACCGGTTCGTCCGGCAGCGGCACTTCCTCCAGCGGGTCATCAGGCAGCGGAACGTCAACCACCGGGACTTCCGGTAGCGGAACGTCAACCAGCGGATCGTCCGGCAGCAGCGGGTCTTCGGGCACGCCGACCGGGGTGGTTGGCCCGAGCACATTCACATTTTCGGGTTACACCTGGGGAACGGATGGCGGTTCTGCTCCTCCGGTAGGCAACGTGAATGGGAATGTAGGCAAGTTCGATGCCGACAACGTCACGGTCGGATCCGAACTTGTTTTGTCGCTCACCCAGACTCAGAACGGCAGCCAGATTGTGTCCAGCGGGTCGGAGGTCATCACCAAGCAGACCTTCACCTATGGCACCTTCGAATTCACTTCCAGGGTGTCGGAAGCGCTTTCAGGCTCCGATGCCTCCGGCTTCCTGTACGCCTCGAACTCGGCCACTGAAATCGACATGGAACAGGTAGGTAACAAGCCGGATGCGGTCGACTGCACCAATTGGAAAGGAACCTCAGACTTCCAGGACACGCAGGTCTTTGGCTTCGACCAGACCAATAGCCACGATTTCAAAATTGTCTGGCAGCCCAGCTTTGTGGACTGGTATGTGGACGGCCAGTTGGTAGTGCACCATACCCAGGCGGTCCCCAGCGCTCCCGCCTACTTCCTGTTCAACCTGTGGGGCACGAATAACTCGTCCTGGGGAGGCACGGCGACGATTGGGCCGACCCGGTACATGTACATCAGCAACTTCAAGTATTCGCAGTAGCCGGTAATGGCTGAAGTTGAAGTGCCAATCTCGAAACGGCGTCATCCTGAGGGACTTTAGTCCCGAAGGATCTTGCGCGCAGCGTCACCATTGCGGCATCTTTCCTATGCGCTCCACGCCAGATGCTTCGCCAGCTCAGCATGAGGCTCATTCCGAGAAGCACTGCGCCACGCTTTCCGCCACAATTTTCTGCTGTTCTTCGGTCATCTGTGGAAATACGGGCAGCGCCAGAACCTGGTGGCTGGCTTCCTCGGACCGCGGAAATGCGCCGGGGCCATAACCGAGAGCGGCGAAGGCGGGCTGCAGATGAAGCGGCGAAGGATAATAGATCTCTGAAGGTATGCCGGAATGGCGTAAGTGTTCCTTCAGCTGGTCCCGGCGGGGCGTGCGAATCACAAACTGGTTGTAGACATGGCGCATGCCTTCGGGCTCGATCGGCAAGGTAATCACCTTGTCCAGGCCGGCCTGCCGGAAAAGCTGACGATAGCGCTCGGCATTGCGCCGGCGGGCCTTGGTCAGCGCCTCAAGGTGCTTGAACTTGACCAGCAGGATGGCGGCTTGCAGGCTGTCCAGGCGGCTGTTCATCCCCAGCAGATCGTACTGGTATTTCTTGCGACTGCCATGATCGCGCAGCACCGCGATGCGTTCGGCCAGTTCGGGATCGTTGGTGGTGATCATTCCTCCGTCACCCGCCCCGCCCAGGTTCTTGGAAGGGAAAAAGCTGAAGCAGCCGCAGGCCCCGATGTCGCCGACATACTTGTCGCCGATCCGGGCGCCGATCGACTGTGCCGCATCTTCGATCACGGGAATGCGGTGCGCGCGGGCAATCTCGCCGATTTTGTCCATCTCGGCCGGAAGTCCGAAAAGATGGACCGGCATAATCGCCTTGGTCCGGGGGGTGATGGCGGCTTCGAGCCGGGTCGCGTCCAGGTTGTAGGTCTCGCGATCGATGTCGACAAAGACCGGCTTGGCCTTGAGCCGGGCGACGCTGCCGGCGGTAGCCACGAAGGTAAACGGCGGAGTGATCACCTCGTCGCCCGAGTCAACCCCCAGCGCCATCAGGGCCAGCAAGAGCGCGTCTGATCCGGAAGCGCAGCTGACGGCGAAACTGGAGCCGATGAAGGCCGCGATTTCCGCCTCCAGTTGTTTCACCTTGCGGCCCCATGATGAATTGCTGGCTTTCGAGCACTGCATCCACGGCGGCGCGGATGTCTTCCTTCATGGTCGCGTATTCAGCCTTCAGGTCGAGAAAGGGGAAGAGCAGTTTGGGGGCAACTGGATCGGGCGCCAGCGACTTGGCGAGGGTTTGCCTGGGGTTCACTCCATAACTATATCGCGACCTGATGGATAGTGTGGTTAGTGCGGCTGGTGTAGTCAATGTGGTCGCGGGCGACCCGCCCGCGGGGTTTGGCGTCAGTAAAGGCGCCCTCGCCCCGCCGGCCACACAGTAACTTTTCGGTAACCTGAGGCCGCATGGTCAGTGACCTTCGTACTCGGGCTGGCCTGGAGAATGCCCGTATAATCAACGTAAATCGGAAGGACTTTGTGCGCGCAAAGGATTAGGGTGGACCCTGTTCTGGCATCGGCGATCTTTGTTCTGGGGCTGGCCTTCGGCAGCTTCCTGAATGTGTGTATCTATCGCTTGCCGCGCGACTTATCCGTGGTGCGGCCAAGGTCGGCATGCCCCGGTTGCGAGCGCCCGATTGCAGCCTACGACAACATTCCGGTTCTGAGCTGGCTCATCCTGGCGCGGCCGCTGCCGCAATTGCAAGACTTCGTATTTCGCCGCGCTACCTGGTGGTTGAGCTCCTGCACCGGAGCGGTCTTTCTCGCGACCTACGCGCATTTCGGCGCCAGCCTGGCGACCCTCAAATATTGCGCTTTCGGATTCCTGGTGCTGGGGCTGATTTTTACCGACGCCGAAACCCAGCTTTTGCCGGACAAGATGACCCTCCCGGGCCTGGCTTTGGGACTAGGGTTCAGCCTGGTGGTGCCGGTCAATGACCTGGCTTCACAACTGTTGCCGGGCCTGGTGTCGCTGCCGGTGAGTTCCGACATTTCCTGGCACCTGCTGTCACTGGTGGACTCGGCGCTGGGCGCGATTGTCGGTGCTTCATTCATCTATGGCGCGGGCGCCATTTATCTGCGGGCGCGGGGCGTGGAGGGCATGGGCTTCGGCGACGTCAAGCTGATGGCCATGGTGGGCGCGTTTCTCGGCACTAAATTAACCATCTTTACTTTGTTTTCGGCCTCGATCGCGGGATCGCTGTTTGGGGTATCCACGGTGCTGGCAGTGTGGATCAAGCGCACCCGGCGGCGGATGAAACGTAATCACGAATCCGCTCCGGAAGCACGGCGGCGGGCCTGGGAATCGGCCGCGATTGCGCTGCGCCGCCATCAGATGCCGTTTGGCGTCTTTCTTGGCGGCATGGCCATGGTCGCGCTGTTCTACGGCAACAGTTTCCTGCGCTGGTACTGGGGGTTGTTGTGAGACTGGCCACCAATCCCATCGTGTTGCGCATGGTGCTGGTGTTCGTGGCCGCCTGGCTTCGCTTTCGTGATGGGGCTGCTCTTGATGCGGCGCGATGCGGCGCAGCATCAGCCAGGAAGGTTTCGTTTTCCGGCACGCCTTCCGTGTCCGAGAGCTTTCCGCTGCATATGTATCACGCGGTGATCCAGCAATTGAAGCAGCAGAAACATGAGCTGCAGAGCCTGCAAGCGGCTGGAGCGGCGCCGGGCAAAAACATCGGAAAACATCAGCGCCGCCGTGCTCGCGAACCTGTCATCGGGCGTGCTCTTCTTTACGCCGAACGGGCTGGTGCCGGCAAGCCAATGCTTCCGCCAAGCAGATCCTCGGATTTGCCTCGCCCGCGGGGATGAGCGCGGCCGAGATATTTCGTGAAGCCGAGTTGATTTCCGCATCCCAGGGCGCCTTCGCGAGTGTGGCCGACGCGGTGAATATCGCCTTGCGCGAGAAGACCCGGTTCCAGCGCATGGAAGCGCGCTATCGCACTCCGGCAGGCGGGCAACGTACCCTGGACATCACGGTGAGTTCGGTGCATGCGCCGGACAGCGAGGCGCCGGGCGTTGCTTCGCCGGGCGTTGCTCCTGGGCGTTGCTCGTCTGGGCGTTGCTTGTTTAATCAGTGACCGCACGGAAGTGGCCGAAATTCGCCGGCAGCAGGAGTTGCGCGGTGAAATGTCGAGTGAGATGGCGTTGGGGTTGCGCAACTCGCTGACCACTATCGCGGGATACGCGCAGCAGCTTGCCGCCAGCCGGGATGCGGAACTGGCGCGGCAGCTGGCGGCTGACATCGCCGCCGAAGCGGCCCACCTGGATCGAACGATTGGCGGCTTTCTCGCAGGCGCGCGAGCTGCGACGGCCGGTTCGAAAGCTTTGAGTTTGACTACGTCGATGCCGCCTTCAGCTGGATCGAGACGGCAGGACTGAAAGAAATGGAGCACCTTATGAAGCGCATCGCATACGTTTTTCTGGCGGGAATCGTTCTGGCGGGCATGCTGGTCACGGTTGCCGGCGCACAAAATGAGCCTGGGCGACTATGCCCGTTCCGTCCGCAAGGATGAGAAGCCGGCATCGGCCAAGAAGTACGACAACGACAATTTGCCCACCGCCGACAACATCAGCGTGGTGGGAAATGCCACGGACTCCACCGGCCCCGAAGACGCCAACCCGGCGCCTGACGCCAATGCCGCAAACCCGGCAGACGGCGCGGCCACGCCGGAGTCGAAGGACGACAAGAAGGACGACGCCGCCGACGCGCAGAAAGTGAACGACCAATGGAAGCAGAAGATTGCCGATCAGCAGGGCAAAATTGACCTGCTGTCCGCGCGAACTGGATGTGACGCAGCGCGAATATCGCCTGCGCGCCGGCCGCGTTCTATGCCGACGCCGGCAACCGCCTGCGCGGCTCGGCTACATGGGACAAGGAAGACGCCCAGTACAAACAGCAGATTGCCCAGAAGCAAAAGGCAGTCGATGACGCCAAGAAAGCGCTGGACGATCTGAAGGAACAGGCGCGCAAAGCTGGCGTGCCCGCCAAGCTGCGGCAATAGGCTCGGACGCTCCGGTTCATCAAAGCCTCCGGCTCAGGCCGGAGGCTTTTTGAATTGTGAACCCGGGCTGCGGACCTGCTCCGTTCGAGAATCTGTTTCACATGGTGGCGGCCGTGGGCCAGGTGGAACTTCCGCCATTGCCGTGCCGTCAAGGGCCCGAGCACAGGATGGTCCAGAACCATGATGCGCGAGGCATAACGCTCTTCGCATTGCGCGATGATTTTGTCCATGGCGTCAATCTGAGGACCGATTTCGGCGACTACCTTTCCGCCGACATGCCCCGGGGAACGACTTGGTCGGGCGACTTCCGTCCTTTGGGAAAATAGCCAAGCTCGGTGACCGCGGTGGTCGCCACTCTCTGTTTGAAAGTGGGAACGCCACCCAGCGGCTTCCCCGCCTTCAGGCAGCGCGCAAAAGCCTTCTGCGTTCCGGTGTAGGTCAGATAGAGATGCTCGAGTACTTGCGCCGCGCTCCACTTCCCTTCCGGCTGGCGTGTCAGTTCCTCGACGCTCATGTCTCCGGTCGCGGAAGTAATCGTCTGACGCAAACGTTCCAGATACGAATCCATGGCCCCTCGGATTGCTCTCTCTAGTAGAATAGGCCCCGGCATTTCCGGTTGCAAAATTTCATACGCGTGAGGGGAAGGTGGCTATGAAGAAGTTGCTGATGGCAATGCTGGCACTGCTGCTGATGACCGGGTGCACGTCGCAGCCAACCACGCCGGCGCCGGCCGAGAAACCTCAGCCTAAGCCGGCGGAGTTTGTCACTGGGCGGGTCGCCTTCCAGAAGCTGTTGATCGCCTCCCGAGGCTGGGCGCGCGATGCTCAGCCCTACCGGCTCGAGTCCATGATCACGGACGACTCCAAGGGTAAAGAGGGAAAGTCGGGAGTGTGGCGGGCCTCCTTCGGTTCTCCCCTGCAACGTGGAGTGAAAGCCTACACCTGGTCGGGAGAGGCTACCTCCGACCGGGGCATCAATCCCGGCACGGAAGATACCTATAGTCCGACCAACACTTCCACCCAGATTTTTGACGTGGCTTTCCTCAAGGTGGACTCGGACAAAGCGCTCGAAGTCGCCGAGAAGCATGGCGGCGACAAACTTGTGGCCAAGGACCCGGACACTCCCATCTCTACATGCTCGACTGGAGTCCGGCGACCAACGAACTCATCTGGCACGTGATCTACGGGGTGAGCCGCGACGACTACAAGCTGAAAGTGGCAGTGAACGCCTCCAGCGGGGATTTTATGCGGGTGGAAAAATAGATTTCCGGCTGCAGTGGTGATGATAAGGGTCCCATCATTCCATTCGCGCAGCGAATGGAACGATTCCGCCTGGATGAAAGTGGCAGCGCCTCCCGCGGGAATTTTATCGGGTGGAAAAATAGATCACCGGCTGCAGTGGTGGCATAGGGGTCCTTCGACTTCATCTTTCCCTTCGCGGCGCGAAGGGAAAGATTCCGCTCAGGATGACAACGAGTTAAAAGTTATTGTTTGGCCTGGCTTTTTTCTGCGGGCGGACTGGCCTTCATTTTTTCCAGCGCCTTCTTGGCTTCTTCCCGCTTGCGGGCCGGTGGGCAGGATCTTCAGGTACTCCTGGTAGCACTCGGCAGCTTCGTCGAGGCGGCCAGCTTCTCCAGGGCCTGCGCCATGCGGAAAGTTGGCAAAGGCATCGTTGGGCTTGTACAGCAGGGCCTCGCGATAGCGTTCCAGCGCCGCGCGGTAATTCTTCCTCTTGAAGTAAAAATCGCCGACTTCGATATCTTTCGCGGCCCGATGGGGATCGAAGGTGTGAAATTCCTGCACGTCGCCGGGAGCGGCGTCGTCCGCGTCGTCGAGCGGCAGCGTGCTGTTGGGATGGTCTTTGGCGTCGTTCCGGGGCGGGGTCAGGTCGATCAGGGTATCCCGGCTGGAACTCTCGCCGGCTTCCTGGCTGCGATCGGAACGCGGCGGTGGCTGGTTTTGATTTGCATCCTTGCCATCATTCTGGTTCTGGCCAGCGCCGGGCACGACCAGGCAAAGACAGGCCGCCAGCAGAAAACTCAGTCGCCGCATTGACCTATTGTAACTCTGAAGACCGGGCGTCGGACCTCGGACCTCGGACGTCAGTCAAAATCCCGAGCTCGCCATCGCGGTGATGAAGCCTGAAGTCCGAAGTCCGGCGTCCAAAAAAAAGAGCTGCTCCACGGGGGATGTGGAGCAGCTGGAGTTAGTGGAACCTCGCGATTAAAGCTAGAGAGATGGCGGCGCCGGGGTAGCCGGCGGTCGGCGTCGTCGGGGGTCGCATCGGTCGTATTGGTCATCAGGCGCACATCCACACGGCGGTTCTTGGCGCGGCCGTCCGCGGTCTTGTTCGACTCCACCGGCTTGTCCTTGCCCAAGCCGATCAAATAGATCTTGTGGGCCGGAATGCTGTGCTTCGAAGCCAGGTACTGGATCACTGAATCAGCACGGCGCTCGCTTCAGGCCATAGGTTGTAGTCCTGGCTGCCCACGGAGTCCGTGCCACCTTCGACCGTGATGATGTAGCCCTTGGTGCTGGCAACATCGGTGGCCAACTGATCAAGAGCTTCCTGCCGCGGTCTTGGTCAGGTTGTCCTTGTTGAAGCCGAAGTGCACCGCGGTTTCGGTGACCACGCGATAGTTGTCCAGATTGGCGACGGTGTTCTGCAGCGAATCGACGCGATGGATGGCGTTGTCGGCCAGGGTCTGGGCTTGGCCTGCCTGTCGGCGGCGGCCTGCGCCTTCTGGTCAACCTCAGCGGCCTTGGCGGTCACCTGTTGAATGCCGGCTTGCGCCCGCGCATCCACATCTTTGATGGCGTTGGTGTTCTTGCGCCGTCAGGTCGTCCAGTTCATTGGTTTTGTTGATCAGCGGCGTGGTCTGTTGTCGGACGTAGTTCTTGCTGGCGCATCCGATCGTAGCCGCCATGCTTGTCGCCAGTAGAAAAATTAACGAAGTGCGATTCATTGTAGGAGGGCTCCTTCCTCACTCATCTCGCGAAACTCCAGGTTTCTCGAACCTGGTGGCAAAATCTTGATCTCACCCGATCAACCGGGGAGCGCTTCTCTCGCGTTCGCATTGTACAAGAGCACGGAAGATGCCAACGGTGGAAATGGCCGGTGTTGTCCGCTAACACACTATTTTAAAAGGACTTATGAGCATATCGCGGTCTAGGCCTGGGCGCCAGGGTCCAGCAACTTTCGTGCAAAAGCCGATATCCACTGAGGAAATTTTATATGGTGCAGCTTTATGCATGGGGCGGGCACAAGAACTTAGGCCACTGATCAGCACGGATAAAACGGATAGACGAATTGGAGGAGCTATCCGTGGGAATCTGTGCTGATCCGTGGCTTCTTCGTTTTGATCGCGTCCCTGATCCCACTCCGACGATCATCTAAAATGAATAGCTGAATGGATCTGCAGGCGAAAATCCGCAGCTTGCCCACTTCGGCCGGCGTGTACCTCTACAAGAACGCCGAAGGTGAAGTCATCTACGTGGGCAAGGCCAACAACCTGCGCAGCCGGGTTTCCTCATATTTCCGCGAGGGGCGCTGGGAAGATGCCAAGACCGATTCCCTGGTGCGCGAGGCGGTGGATGTTGATTACATCGTGGTGGCGAACAATAAGGAAGCGCTGGCGCTCGAGAACCACCTGATCAAGCAGAAGAAGCCGCGCTTCAACATTCTGCTGCGCGACGACAAGACCTATCCTTACGTCAAGCTGACTTTGGGCGAACGCTTTCCCCGGGTTTATGTGACCCGGCGGCTGGGGAAAGATGGCAGCGCTTACTACGGCCCGTATTTTCCCGCGAACCTGGCTTATCGCATCGTGGACTTGATCCACCGCCACTTCATGGTGCCGTCCTGCAAGGTTGATCTCACGCGCTTTCATCCGCGTCCCTGCCTGCAGTACTACATCAAACGCTGCCTGGGGCCGTGCGTGGAAGAACTGACCACGCCCGAGATCTACCAGGAGGCGGTGCGCGATGTGAAACTGTTTCTCGAGGGCCGGCCCACCGACTTGTTGCGTTCTCTGCGCCAGCGCATGGAACAGACCGCCGAAGCCAAGGAATACGAGCGCGCGGCGAGATATCGCGACCTCATTTCCACGGTGGAGCAGTTACAGGAGAAACAGCGCATCGCCGCCGTTGAAGGCGACGATGCCGACGTGTTCGGCTATCACTTCGAAAACGGTATGCTGGCGGTAAACCTGTTCCACATGCGCGGCGGCAAAGTGCTCGACCGGCGAGAGTTCTTCTGGGAAGACCTGCCCGAAACCGCCACCGACCACGTAGGGACGCGTGCCCTCACCCGCCCAGCCGAGCAAAGCTCGGCAACTCAATCAGAGCCCATGACGGGCGAGGACGCACATCCCTCCATTGCGTCTTTTAATCCTGGCGAATTTTTTTCTGCCTTCCTCAATCAGCTCTACATCGGACAGCCTTATGTTCCCCGGAACATTTATGTTCCCGTGGACTTCGAGGACCGCGAGGCGCTGGAAGACCTGCTGTCCGAACAGGTGGCGGGCGAGGATGCCCGGCCGGCACGAATCCACATCCTGGTGCCCCAGCGCGGGGACAAGCGCGGGCTTCTCGACCTCGCCGGCAACAATGCCAAGCAATCCTACGACCAGCGCTTCCGGGTGATGAAACCGAACGCCCGGGCCATCCAGGAAACGTTGCAGGACGCTCTCGGGCTGCCCGAACTGCCGAAACGCATCGAGTGTTTCGATATTTCACACATCCAGGGAGCGGAGACGGTGGCCTCGATGGTGGTGTGGGAAGACGGCCAGATGAAGAAGTCGGACTACCGCAAATTCATCATCCGCGATGTAATCGGCGTGGACGATTTTGCCTCCATGCGCGAAGTGGTCACGCGGCGCTACAAACGCATCCAGGAAGAAAAGAAGAAAATGCCCAGCCTGGTGCTGATCGACGGCGGCCTGGGCCAGCTGCACGCCGCGGCGGAGGCGCTGGAAGCCCTGGAGATCATCAATCAGCCGCTGGCGGCAATCGCCAAGCGCGAAGAAATTATTTATGTCTACGGCCAGGAAAACGAGCCGGTCGCGCTCGATCACCACTCGCCGGTGCTGCATCTGGTGCAGCTGATCCGGGACGAAGCCCACCGCTTTGCGGTGACCTTCCATCGCAAGCGGCGCCAGATGCGCGACCGCGCGACCGAACTGAGGGAAATCCCCGGCGTGGGGGAAAGCACAACCCGCCGGTTGCTGCAACATTTTGGCAGCGTTCAGGCCATCAGGCAGGCCGATTCCGCGGCGCTCTCCTCGGTGGTCACGCGCTCCCAGGCGGAAGCGATTCTGGATCACTTCCGGAAGCAGGATGCGCCGGTGCAGTAACCGGAGCCTTAACATCTACCGCCGAGATCGCAGAGGGCGCCGAGACAATTCCTAGAGGCCTCTCTGCGGACTCGGCGTTCTCGGCGGTGGAATTTCTTTTCTGGTAACCCCCGGCAAGAAAAGAGATCGGGTTGGCCTATACTGCATAGCCATACGCTGTGCCTGGAGCTGCACCATGAAACTGTGCGCTTGCCTGATGATCGTGGTCTGCACGGCCGCCCTGTGCGTCCACGCGCAGGATGAATCCGAGTCCGCGGTACGATCGAAAATCATTGCCCTGGAAAAAGCCTGGAACCAGGCCTACAAAGCCGGAGACATCCGCGCGCTGGATTCGATTCTGGACAACCAGATCGTGCTGATCAACGATGACGGCTCCGTCCAGAGCAAGGCCGAGTTTCTCGGAAGCGTCAAGGCCACCGGCAACAATTCCCAGGAACAGCAGGTTCTCCGGAATCGATGAATGTGCACGTCTTTGGCAACACCGCGATCGCCACCGGAGTATTTCGAGCCAAAGGGGTTGAGGGCGGGAAGAGCTACGACCCGGCGAGAGCGCTTTGTCGGATACCTGGCTTTACAAGAACGGCAAATGGGTGTGCGTGGCCAGCAACGCAACCCCCGTTCTGCACTGAAGTGTAGCCGCGAGCGCCCGCGCTCGTGCCGCCGAGCCAAGCTCGGCCAGGTTTTGTGAACGGCTTATTCGGGTCTCGACGCGACTCTGCAGCGGACGAACGCCCGGGCCGGTCGCCCGTGTCCACCCAGATCTATTCGCGGTTCGTGATCGTGACGCGGAATAGCGGCTTGGATTTTTCCGCGGGCTCCATTTCGTAAGCTGCTCGGTTTTGGCCGGATCGTAATCGCGCCAGAGCCAGATCATTTCCTGCGGGAAATTCGGCGGCGCCCCCGCCGGAATTGTGCGTGCCTTTGCCGAAGCTGAAGTGGAAGTCGTACTCCTTGAGTCTTCAGCGCATTGGCCAGGCGGATGTTGGCCAGCGGCCAACTTCCGTAGCGGTCATTCTCCTGGTCGTTGGAGCCGTCCTGCAAGCCAGACGCGGATGTTGCGCTTGGTCTCGCGCAGAACTTTTTCGGGATAGTCCTTGCCGCCGTCGGGATTAGCCGGGATCTTCTTTCCACTGGATGCTGGTGAAGCTGCCGATCCAGGTGATGACGCGGCTGAACTGATCGGGCATCTGCCAGGCGGCGTTGAAGGAGCAGATGCCGCCGGAAGAGAGGCCGGTGATGGCGCGGCTGTAGGCGTCTTTGCGGATGTTGTATTTGGCCGCGACGTCGGCCAGGATTTCGTCGCGCAGAAAGCGGACGTAGCGGTCGCTCACCGTGTCATAGAGCGTGCTGCGCATGGAATCTTTCAGCGTGCGGTGCCATTTGTCGCCGATAGGCTTTCACGAAATTGTAGGTTGGCGTGCCGGGCGAGTCGGTAATGTCGCCGGGATTGATGAAGACGCAGATCATCACCGGGATTTTCTTTCTGCGCGATCAGATTGTCGATGACGTTGAGCTGCCGGGATTGTTCCGTTGCGATCGATGTAGCCGCCGCCGTCCTGAAAGACCATGAGCGCCGCGGAACGTTTGCGGATCGTATTGCGCGGGCACATAAATCCAGTACTCGCTCTTCATGCCGTCGTAAATCTTGCTGGTGTGGATGATCTTCGTCGGAGAGCATGCCGGAGGGAACGCCGGGCTTCGAGATAAGAAAGCGGGCCGAAGGCGGGGAGATCGAGGCGGCCACCGAAGCTTTGCGCCGTGACGCAGGTAGTGGAAGGCGTGCAGCTGGCCCACGCGGCTCGATGTGGGCCGGCGCATACCAGAGATTGGTCCGGCAGATTGCTGCATGCGCGCGGCGGGGGCATCGTCGATCACCAGCGCCGGGCGCGATGGCGCCTCGAGTGGCGAAGAAGAAATCGGGCCGTGGCCGGCCCATGCAGTGCCTTCCTTTAGGTGTTTATCGTCGAAGCCGCGGTGATGGCGTCTTGCAGGCCGCGCGGTTGGATTTCGCCAGGGCGATCAGTTGCGGCGCAGTCAATTTCTCCGCGGCACTGGCGGGAAGAGCGAGAAGAACCGACAGCAGGGCAAATTTCCACATGGCGAAACACTATACGCCCGACCAGCGGTCTGTCTGTCTGGGTAGATTGCCAGAGATGTTTAGACCCCAAGAGTTGTCCTCCAGAGAGCTCGTTTTATCCTGCTCATTTTGAAGGGGGCGCCTGAGCGTTCGAGCGAGCGTCTTGCCGAATACGCTGAATGATTTTGGTTTTTAACTCGTTGTCTCCCTGCCTCTTGATATACATGTCTTTTCCGTCTATGGATATCTCAATCGGGTCGTTGACTACAAAGTCGGTCGGCGTATAGCTCCACCTCCAGCGCGGCCAGTACGAGCCGACATCAGTCGTCCCATCAACAGAACACTTATTCGATATTCAACGTATGTGACGGTTTGAACAGTTCCTGCCTGAGAATTGCCGATTACGCGGTTTGAGCTTGAATCGGTAATTGATACCAACGTGCCGGTCTTCCAGTCGCGCTTGTCCTTTGCATGAGAGGGGAGCGAAACGGAGGTCAGCAGAACCAACAGAGCCGCAGTAGTCTTAGCAAATTTCATGCGAATCCCTATGGGCGGGACTATATCAACTTTCACGTCAGGGATTCCAGGGAAAGCTTCTTTTTTTATTGCGGGAATCAGATTGTGAATCGACGGCCCGGGCGGTCTGCCGCTAAATTAAAGGTGTCGGCGAGCCCACGAACGCCTCGACTTCGATGAACAATTTGAATGTAGTTGTTGCGCTCATCACGAGTGACAATGATTACCAGGCCGAGCAGGCGGCCTCAGCCACGGAGGCGGCTTGTCCCGGCTGGGCGTTAAATGGAGATCCTTTACGCCGACAATGACGCGGTCAACCGAAGACCCGGCAACTGATCAAGGTCATCCAGATACGACGCTGCGTACCGACGCGATTATCGTGGAACCGGTCGGCACCGAGATCGATTCAGGTGGCCAAGGCCGCCGTCGCGGCCGGCATCGCTGGGGGATACTGAATCGCGAATACGGAACATATTTCCGACTGCGCCGCGGCCAGCGCGCACCCGTCTTTTCCGTCGCCGCCGATCAGGTAGGAGTGGGGCGACTCCAGGGAAGAGCAGTTTGCTCCCTGGCGGCGCAAGGCGACGTGTTGTATATCGAAGGGCCTTCCGGCGGTGGCGACGCGGCTGCGCTGCGCACCAGAGGCATGCTGTGGGTCAGCCCACGGGGCTCGAATTGAAAGTGCTCAAAGGAACTGGACCAGACGCGTAGCGGACGTCACGCCATTAAGTCCTGGTTGTCCCTGGGGCACTCCCGCAAGCTCGATATTCGCGTGGTCGGGTGCCAGAACGATGCCATGGCCATGGGCGCCAGAAAAGCGTTCGGCGAACTGCCCGGCGCCCAGGAGCGCGAGCGCTGGCTGAAGGTGCCCTTCACCGGATGCGACGGCGTGACCAAGACCGGCCAGGAGTGGGTTCGCCGCGGACTGCTGACCGCCACCGTGGTCTCCCCACCCACCGCCGGCCTGGCTCTGGAAATATTGGTCAAAGCAGTGCGGGCCGGTTCGAGACCGCCGGCGTGCACGCCCAGCGCTCCCTGGTCGTTTCCGAAGATTGAGGAGTTGATCCGGCAGCCCATGTTCGCATCCTCACCAACGATCTCCATGAGCTCCCTGCCGACCTCGTCGGTGACAGCTCGTTCATGGATGTCGTGATCTACCGTGTCGCCGAGCCGCATCGATCCAAGCTGCGGACAGGAACAGCGTTTGCCACTGGAGATGTCGCCCCTGGGATGGAAGTCTTCACCGTCGGCTATCCGCTCGGCTGGGGCCCCACTATGGCCTTCGGCCGCCTTGGAAATACGAATACCTTCCTTCAAACTGTCGAGACACGTTTGATTCAAGCCGACCTCTCCGCCTGCAGCGGCAACTCAGGAGGGGGACTATTCAATGCACAAGGAAACATCGTCGGGATTATGCACGCCATTATCCAAACAGAAAAAGAAGAAACTCAGGCTCACTGCAGCCGCATGACCTTTGCTATTCCGGGGACGCTCGCCGAGCGGATTGTGAACGCGGCACTCACAGGCAAGCCGCTCACCTTCTCAAAAATGGGAATTCACATGACCTCGGTGAAGGACGGGACCAAGTGGCGCATGGCCGTGAAGGATGTGGCCGACCCGGCAAAAGAAGCCGGCATTCAAAAACACGACATCTTGCTGGCGATCGAAGACCAGGAGATTCTCGATGCAGCCCAACTGAAGAACTATTTGATTGAACGGACGACACCGGGCCAGCGCGTCTCAGTCAAGGTTCGACGAGTGGATGCAGATCTGACGTTCACAGTTGCACTGGGGGGAGGATAGAGTTCTTCACAGGAAGACAGGATTTTAGAGATTCTGCCTCGTTCCCTTGGAACCGACATTCCTCAACTAGTATTTACCGCTTCGACCGCGGCCCTCAGTCGCATTTGTTAATGCAAGGTGGTCTGCCGAGGCTTTGCCTCCTGTGATTGACCCGAGTCATTCACATCCCGTGCGCAACGGAATCCCATCCAGTTGATCTTGGTATTGGGATCGGTCCCGTTCCGCATCGCGACCCGCATCGTCGTAGTGCTATCCATCCAGCCGCCGCCACGAAAGGCTTTCTGCGTCCCGAGTCTCCGGGCCTTTGGGATTTCGATCCGGCGCCGTTTTGTAATAGTCCTGATCGTACCAATCCGCGACCCATTCGGCGACATTCCCGATCGTCTGATAGAGCCCGTATGGGCTCACGGCGTTCTCGTACTTGTCGACGGAAATGATCGGAGGATAGAGCAGCAGCCGCTCGGGTCGATCCCGCACCGGACCTGAAAGTCCGGTTCTCCCAAAATTCGCCCTGGTCGGCCCCGCATAGTCTTTGCCCCAGGGAAAGAGCCGCCCGTCCACCCCGCGCGCCGCTTTCTCCCATTCCGCTTCAGTCGGCAAGCCGTTTTCCCGCCCACTTGCAGAAGGCATCGGCGTCATACCAGGACACGTGCATGATGGGATGGTGCGCCATCGGCTCCTGGAAATTTCCACCGTCATACCGCCAGTCCAACTGCGGCGAACGGTTTGTGTCGAGCACGAACTTAAGATACTCCAGCGCCGTCACTTCGTACTTGCCGATCTCAAAGGCATCCAGATAGACGCGCCGCTGCGGAATCTCGCTCCGATAGGCCAGCCGATCCGTCTTCTTATCGCTGCCCATCACAAACTCACCGGCCGGCACCAGGATCATGTCATCCTTGGCTTTCCACTTGGCCACACGCTCTGTGGCGATCTTTTTCCCTACCTCAGTCCACTCGACCGTAATGTCCTGAATATCGAGCCCCCAGGCGACGTTCGCAGTCGCCAAAGCCACCGCCATGACGACGGTCGCCTTCACCGCACGATTGACTGTCGTCAGCTTATCCATTCGCAGCATGTTCATGATCCGGCCTCCTTAGTTGTCCAGTCTAACGGCGCGAGGCAGAGAGGGAGGCAGGCTACGAACCCCGTCGCTCTTTCGCCTCTAGCCCCTTGTCCAATGCTGATTTTGCGCATCGAAATCCTGTCAAATAGCTTTTCCGATCCGGCGTGCCGGCATTGCGCCCGGCGGATCGTGCGACTTCCGGATCTTCGTTCCAGGAACCACCGCGAAATACTTTGAGTTCGCCGGCAGCCGGCCCCGTTGGATTGTCCGGCAGGCTACGCTGGTAATACTCGGGGTCGAACCAATCCGCCACCCATTCACTGACGTTGCCGGCCATTTGATAGACGCCATAGGGGCTGACGCCCTTGTCGTACCGATTCACATTGGCCAGCGGCGGATATTTGAAGCCGCGCTTCGACCCTGGGTGCGCGATATTGCTTTTCATCCACCCGGCCGGTTCGTTGCCCCAGGGAAAGACCCGCCCATCCTCGCCTCGCGCAGCCTTTTCCCATTCCGCTTCGGTCGGAAGCCGTTTCCCCACCCACCGGCAATAGGCATCGGCTTCTTCCCAGCTCACCCCGATGACCGGATGTGAGGCCATCTTTTCGAGAAACGGATCCTGCATCCAAAACGGCGGCCAGGCCGCACCTGTGGCCAACACAAATCGAAGATAATGGACGTTGGTGACTTCATACCGGTCGATCTCAAAGGCATCGAGGGACACGGGCCGCTGCGGCAATTCCTGAGGCCCGGCTGCGCGATCCACCTTGGGATCGCTGCCCATCAAGAACGGTCCTCCCGGCACAGGGACCATGCCCTCGGGAACGTCCAGCAACGCCAGCCGCTCTAACTCCCAGGGCTGCGCCCAGGGGTCGTGCTTGGGAGTCAAATGATCGGCCCGCGCATCACCTGGGCAAGAGGCTAGAGGCAAAAGGCAATAGGCGAGCAAGAACAGAACGACCCGACACCGCTTCTCACAGAATCCACCCCACCGTCTCATGCCCACTGCCTCATGCTTATTAGTACGTTTGCTTCTCCAGCGTCGGAACGATCTGGCTCTGCACATCCTGCGTGATCGTATAGCGCACGTACGGATTCTCGACCATCTGATTGGCGTAAAGACGCCCGTGCTCAGCGATCCTGTTTCTGGATCATCGGATCGATTTCTTTCTTCGTTTCCTCGAGCACGTTGTAGCGGACGTACGCATGGTCCAGCACCTCGTTGGCATAGAGCCTCCCTGTAGGAGCCGGGACTACGAGATTCGCCTCTGTTGTTCCCTTCGGCGCGATCGTGACGGTTTGCTCGATCGTGGTGCGGACATAGGGATGCCAGACGACCAGCTTATAGGTGCCTGGCGGCACATCGGTCATGGTGAACCGGCCCTGCTCGTCCGTCTTGGCAAAGTACGGATTCGTGATGGCCAGGCCCCAGCTCTCCATGTACGCATGGAAACCGCATTGCATAACGAAAATCCGGCGGCCCTTGCTGAGATTGACCAGTTGCTTCATCGGCGGGCCGGCCATGTGTTTGTGATACAGCCCGGCGTCACTGCGATCTTTGAAGTTACGTGGGTGCTGCGGATTCATCGGCAGCGGCACGTTGAACAGCACGCGCGCACCCAAATGCGAGGTTTCATAGGCCTGAATGTCGTGCATGACGGGGTCCATGTTGACCACCGTCACCGTTTGATCGTCCCGCACGACGGTCGTGAACGGGAGGAAGAGGCAGTCTTTCGCTTCGATTTGCGGCACGCTCTTTTCAACGAAGGGTTTGCCTTTGTCGATCCCTTCCAGATAGACCACCACATCGCGAAACTCGCCCGCCGGCCCGACCTGGAACGGCTGTAAGATGCGCCAGCCTTGCCCGTCAGAAATGCGGCCGCAATAGAATTGGTCCGGCAAGGTTGTGAGATTGTAGCCCTTCGGTTTGGGCACGTGGCCGTCGAGCGTCACAGTGCCAACGAGGGATCCACCTTCCGTGACGGTAATTTCTTCATAACCCCAAGCCGGCCCTCCTAAACCGATCGCGGCTAACAACGCTACTGTCATGACATAACGCATGTGGATCCTCCTCGTTCTCAATCAGGATCTCAGCCTGAGTCCTCTAGATGTTCGACTATGGGAATTGCCCGATCCAGCGCCGGAGCGAGCCAGCCCCTCCCTCGCGTTGAGATTATTTAGTTCACAGGATAACACAGCTTTCTAGTTGAAGTGGAGCACTCGGTGTTGTCCTCGTCCGTCTAGCACCGAAGCCAGGTCACACCTGGCCAGGGCATTCCTCGGACAGATAGTCAAGAGCTTCTCTATCCGTACCACAGGCGGCACGATGTGATTGCGGCCCTGAGATATTCTTGACTGCGCTCGATCGGATCGCACGGCGTGACCGCCCCCCTTCCCTCTCTGAGGCGAGGCGCAACGGTCGCAGAACATATCAACGGCTCACTCGCGGTACGGCGGCGAGGAACAATCCGGTCACTCAGGAGCCGGAATTGAAATCAGGACCGCGCCCAGCACATCGTGGAGTTTGTAGTCACGCTTTGAACTGCGGGGGTCGGCGTTATGACAGCTCACACAGATGGGCGAGACAGCTAGGTCCGCATACACGGCTTGGAAGTATCGAGTGCCCCCCTCCCTGACCTGGCCTTTATACGGCTGCTCGGGATGTGCCATGACCGCCTCAAGCGCCTTGCGCTCGAATTCGGTTTGAGGCCCGCTTTGTTTGTTGATGGGATTGAGGCTGATCAACCGATACTGCACCTGTGCTCCCGTCAGCGCCGCCAGACTCGACGACTCCTGAAAGAATTGGGCTGGAAGCGGGAGTGCGCTCGCCGAACGCCACTGCTCCGATGATTCGATCACACCTCTCCTCTGCATCCGCTCCACGACGTGGACGGTATAAAACGTCCGGTCGGCCTCCAGCACTGAATGGATATAATCCACGACCGTTTCCAGCGGGACACTGCCGGCCGATTCCTTGCCGGCAAACCCGGTTCCCCAACCCACGATCACGCACAGCGCAACGCACAATCCTCCTACAAGCCACTTACGAGATGACATGACACCCTCCCTTCGATAGGGCCGTATCAGGCCAGGAGACTGGAACATGATGAGGAATGCGTGCTTCCCTTCCCGACTCCTCTATGGAGCAGAGAGCTCCCTTCTTGAAGATGAACCTCGGAGTTTGCAGTTCACCCATTTCAAACGCGGCCAGTTCCCACCCGGCATGGCCACACTCATTAAGCGCCGCAAGATCCTGGACCTTCTTCGTTCGGCGCGGCGCAGGCTTCCCCTCGGTCCGATTACACTACACACACAACGCCTTCACGATCTTTTCACCGGGATCTGCGGGAGTCGCCATTCCAAGCTGGGCAAAAACCAACATACCCGCCATTGGAAACAGCGATGCCAAGCGCAATCGAAAATCATGTCTTCCGAAGTCCCGCCACAAATTGTGTTATCAGTGCCATTTTCCCCTCCAGCCTCCCCTGAATGCTGGGTGCTGAGTTTTCGGATTCAGTTTTATCTCGGCACTCAGCACTTTTTTGCTCAGCACTTCAATAACACGATGGGGGAGCCGCATGAAACAAGCAGCTCCCCCATCCAGGTGTTACACCATGTCCAACCCGTTTACTTCATCGCCGTCGGAATAGCGTGAGGCTCGGGCTGCATATCCGCACGCTTGGCACCCATTCCCTGAGCCCCCAGCGGTTGGATCCGTGAGTCGCCGACAGGCAACACACGGAGGTAGCCCCATTGTCCCGACTGCGTGTAGGGCAGCCGCGCATTGGACCACACGAAGTCTCCGACCTGACGATACGGGCCGCCCGCACCGCCACGGATAAAGACATCGAGGATCTCGGACCCGGCATACTCCACCACGCTGATCATATCGGCACCCGGCATGTAGGGCTCAATCGGCCACTCATGGCCTTCGACCCCGAACATCCCGTTCTGTTCGCTGTTCGCGCCGATCACATGGATGCGAATCGCATCACCGGCATGCGCCTCGATCAGAGGCGTGACCGGATCTTCAGGCTTATCCACGACGCAGGGCTGGAAAATCTTGCCCAGCGAGCAGCCTTGCTCCTCACGGAATTTGTACGGCTCCGCGCGATAGTTGACCGACGTCAACCCGGCCACGTTTTGCACGTAGGGCATGAACGCGGTCCCGATGATGTTGTCCTCATCCTGGAAGAAGAGGGCCACGTCTCGGTAGTTTCGCTTCCCGACGTTCTCCGGCAAGCTGGCATCGACAATGACGTCGGCACGCCATGAGTTCTTCTGCGAGATATCGGCCCCCGTGACGGGGTCTCGATACTGGGAACCCTTCGGGCCGATGATCACCGCGCCGTACAATCCGTTCCGTGGATTGACGACCACGTTCCCACCGTCCCACACCAGCGACGTCGTCTCCTTGTTCGCCGGATGCGCATAGTAGGTGTAGGTGCGGCTTTCGCCCGGAGCAATCGTCTGATCGCCGGGGTTATTCCCGACGTTCAGGCCCTGGCTGTCTTTCGGATCGAAGGCCAGGCCCGGCGCAAAGAAGGATGCCCGGCTCGCCTTCATCTTGTTCTTCAGATTGACCTTGATGCAGTCGCCCAGATTGGCGCGCAACGTGAGCGGATTCGGCATCACAGTGCCCGCCACCGTGGTCGCTTCCTCTTCAAGCGCGTAGATCTTGCCTTCCGGCATCGTCATTTCGATCTTGCGCTCGAAGTCCACCTCGATCACGTCCGGCGCCTTCGGATGGAGCTTCATCGGACGGTCCAACGACACGACGTTGAAGTTCTTCACCGGAGCATCGGACGGACAGACGGAACTCGGCGTCGCAGGAATTCCCGAGAGGATTGGTCCCCTTGGGCAGCGGCTTCAGATCCGCCGTTTCCTTGTCGAGCACGCGGATGATACCCCATCCCCCTTCGGCGAAGTGCGACGTTCGACCGTTGAAGTGGATGTAGTCGCCCGGCATACCCTGGAATCCTCCGGCCTTGCTGACGAGGTCATACCGCTCGGCGATCCCGACGTGAATCGAGTTCTTCCGATTGGCATCTGCCGCATACCGTTCCGTCAGGAAGGTATGGCCTGAAATGGTCCAGACGTGGGATTCGTTCATCAGCTGGTGCAGCAGACGGAACACCATGGTGTCCCCTGTGTACGCACGCAAGAGCGGCGTACCGGGATCGCCATGGATCGCGCTGACTGAACAACTTCGACGTATCCGGATTGTTGGACAACCGTTGTGCAAACGGCGCCGCGCGGAAATTGAAGCCGCTGCCGGTCGTGTGCGTCCCGCCGTTGATGTACTTGTTCGGCGCCGCCATGATCTTATCCGGCATCTGGAAGGACACGGTCTTGCCGGCTTCCAGCGCCACTTCGATCGGCTGCCCTGGCGGGTTGCCCGCCTCGATGGTGTTCACCGTATGCGGAACGGTGTCGTGGATCGACACCATCAACTCACGGAAGCTCCCGCTCACACCGGCCCCGATCGGCTCGTTGCTGTGAATATCGGCGATGGGACCGCTGTACACCAACTTCCCGTTCTTCGGATCGTGATAGGTGGACCCGAACGGCTCCACGATCGTCACGCCGAACCCGCCATGCGGCCAGGTCGTCGCGCCGAACGCATGGTCGTGCCAGAACACCGTCCCCATATCCACATCCACCCACCACCGATAGCGCACGAATTCCGGCGACACCAGGTCGCCCGCCGGGTGATTGTGTCTTCAACGGCTTGAAGAAGGTGACCTGATCGCCCTTGATCTCCTTGATACGAGCCACTTCCTGGCAGCTCTTGTCCCGCGGCAATGAGGCCGTCGGATCGTTGCCCTTCTCCAAACAATCCATGCCGACCATCACTTCAGTGTTGACATGGAAGGGCGTGGCACCCGGCGCCATCTGAATCTTGATGGACGCAGCACCAGCCTTCGCACCGCCTACGAGCTTCGCAACCATCGGGGCCGGCAACCCATGCTTGGTCTTCTTTCCCCACATGGTGAACGGCCGAACCGACATTTCATATTCGAACCCTGAGATCACGCCATCCGAATTCCCCGTGTCGAACTGGAAGAAGTGGGGATGGATGTTGATCTTGGACGACTGGAAATTCGTGTAATCGTCGTCGTCCCATTCACTCGTCAGCAACAGGTCCACGCAGTCATACACGTTCGCGCGAATGACTGCCGGAAGTTTCAAATCGTCGTTGCCCCTGGTCAACCGTTCTTCTTCATGAAGCACGTAGATCAAGCCGTCCTTGTCGACCATGGCCGGCTCTTTCCCCTGCGCCTTCGCCAGGGTAATCGGCATGCGGACGAAGTGGATGTTGTAATGCTTCCGATTGGCATTGTCAGGGCAGAGACTCCATCGGCCCTGCTCGCCCGGCATGGCCGGCTCGGAGGTCCGTTCACCATTGGCGTCCTGGTGAATCGGTTCCAGCCAGGGAGCACCGTTGTGGTTGGCCGAGAACGGCACCCGCTTGCCGAAGTGCGGCTTAAAGAGTGGCCAGGCCATCTTGGCCGTTGTCGGATCGAACAGGATAGCCGGTCTGGTGCTATCATCCCACTTAGCTGCCCATGTGTACTTCGGATTCTGTGCGGTACTTTCCCGCTCGCCCCTGGCAATATTGCCATCCCACTTCCAGTCCCACACGGTCGAATCGTAGGCCATGATCTGGCCCTTCTCATCGTTCGTGTGACCGGGCTGACCCTGTGCCGGCACAAACATTTCGACCCAATCCTTGATGTTCACAATGACGGGATCGGACTTCCAGTTGGTCTTCTGACTCTTGTCGACAATCTTAAAGACCTTTCCGAACCAATCCACCGTCGTCCCGATCAGCTTGTCGGATGAGACTCCCTGCTTCATCCGGCCCTGACGATCCGGCAACTCCCTGAGGTCAGGCATGCTATCGGTGTGTGCGGCACCCACTTGGAGTGTATTGTAGAACCGGCCGTACCCCCACATGCCCGCAACATAGTGGTGCGCAACATGGCAGTGATACAGGAATTCACCCGCCAGATGTTGGCAGCCGCCGCCGCCGCATTCCGGCTCGAGGTCTAAGGCTTCTGACGGACCGATCACTTCCACGTCCACCCGATCGGACTTCGTCCGGACGACCGGATACTTTACCGGCCCGTCCTGCCCCTTATACCAATGTTCTTCCTGATCGGCGCGTGGGCTCCTCTGCCAGCGGATCGTTCCGCTGTGAGGATGGTGGGAGTGGAACACTTCGGATCCGCCATGAACCAGCCGCCACTTGACCGGATCGCCCAGATAGCCACGGGCAATCGTGGTCGGCAGTATCGCCGAATGTATAGGCGCTATAGGCCATCGATTCGTCTTCAAACCCGAAATACTCGTGCTGCAGGTGCATCTGATCGATGCCGAACGGCTCGCTGCGATAGTTGATCGCCCGGCCACCCGGACGATAGGCATCGGTCAACGGATCGCGCTGGGGCAAGAAAGTCGCCCTTCTTGTTCAGCGGACGGAAGGCTTCGTCACCGATCTCGTGATAGAAGAGCACGAACTCGCGGAAGTCCGGTCCGGACCCGTTATCGATATTCACCTGCCAGCCGCTCTTGGCCTCCGGCGCCGGGCCTCCACTTCCGAGTGCATCGAGATACTTCGAGCCCTTCGGCTCCACGATGAACGCGCCGAAGAGACCCAGCACGGTCAGCTCACGGTCATGGCTGTAGGAGTGAAACTGCCGAACCCCCTCCTGCATCTGCGGATGGATGTACCACTCGAACTCCTGCGCCTTGCCCGGAGCCACAATGGACTCGGGGTTCGTCGTCGTGGCCGGCTTGCCGGTGGCACTCACGATCATGCTGGAGGCGCTGATGAACAGACTGCCGTCCTCGCTCTCCATCTGGTTACGGAGCGTCATTTTCACGCAATCGCCCTGATTGGCGCGCAAGCACCAAGGGCTGAATCATGTCGCCCTGCAACCCGGTAGATCACGGCTCCTGGATCGAAGCCGTCTTTGTCGCGAGCCACTTTGTTCTTGGCTTCCTCACTGCGAATCTTGTCGAGGTCCTGGGTCAACGCATACATATAGCCAGGATAGAAATCGAGCCAGCGATTCAGCGTGATCTCGATATTGATCATCGAGACATCGTACTGCTTGACCGGCACACCGGCCGGGCACTTCCCGCCCGACGTCATCACCGGCTCACCTTTGGACCCATCGGACATGAGCAGGAAGCTGCTGCCGTCCTGGCCCATGTACTGGTGCATCATCGACATCTCGTTGAACGCTCCGGACGTCTGCTGCGCCTTGGCATCTTTCTGTGCCTGCTGTTCGAGCTTCTCCATCAGGCGATGGTGCTGCATCTCCATCTTTCCCGAACGGTCAGGCCGCCCCTCGATCGTATCCTCCATGATGGTCTGCCCCTTCAATTGCTGGGTCCAGCCCGGCAGCGCAACCGGAGTCGCATGGCCTTCATGCGACGACTCCCCTGGACTTGCGGCAAACAGCCATGGCGTCGCCACCAAGCTGCCCGCCAATAGGACACTATGCAGCATGAGCGACAGGCTGCTGCGCCGCCGCTGACGCGGTTGAACTAGAAATGACTTCATATCTCGGCCTCCTCTTTTTAAGGATTGAATGAACCATTTATTCATTGAGGGGTTGGCTCCGCTCATCCTGATCGGCCTTTTTCAATGAAACAGCTCATCAATGACCCAATCAGCAATGTTGGATTAAGAGCTGGTGAAGGCTTCCTCCTTGCGGAGAAGAGGGTCATTCGGAGGCCGGTCCTAATCACCCAGACCTTCACCAGCGATCACACGTATCCGCAACTTACATGCCCCGGTACAGATACCGACAGGAATAAGCTGTTTACTCCGCATCAGTCCTCGCGATTCGCAATCGACGGTCGGATGAAACCGATAGGCGTGCGTCGGTCAAATTTCCACAAAACTAGACAGTCATGACAGGCATAAATCAGCAGTGCTGGAATTTCAATCAGATAGACTGTCTAATTTCTTGGACGGCTATGATGAGAATGTGGGGCAGAAGTGGGCAGATCTCAGGACCATGAACAAGGAAATGACGCATGAGGAGCACGGACGAACAGCATGATCAGACCACGAAAAACCATGCATTCTACTAGGGTCCCGTTTGAGACGAGGTACGATTGGCGCTGCTCTGCAAATCCATATCGAGCAGAACGGCGCTGGCTGGCTCTTTGGGATTGAGTCGGATCGGCATCCGGTCGACGACCAGTTTGACCAAGGGCACCGCAACGATATGCGGAGCCTTATCCGAGGGATTGGAATAGAGTCCCAGTCTGACATTCTTCGGCCGCTCACTCGCCGTCAACTGAGGCTTCAGGCTGGCCTCCACGAATCCCACCAGCATTCCACTTCCGTCAGCGAGTTTATGAATCTCAAACGCATTGGAGACGGGCGGCACCTGTTCGATCGTGAGATCAGGACTCTGCGTGATCAATGCCATTGCCAGGAGTTTGGGGGGAATAAATCCAAAGCTCCCTGTCGGTGCGACCGAGAAGCGGATCACCGAGGTAGAGGAACTGAGTTGAGACACGCCGTTTTTAACCCGCAATTGACGCCGTAAATCAGTTTCGCTTCCGGACGCCTCGATAAAGACCGTTGCCGGCGCAGCTTTCTGCACCGGGAACACCTCCGTCTTGCCTCCTTGTGCCCCAGCGAGTGAGGCCGGGATGAGGCTCATGAGAGTCAGGACAAGCAGGGAACCGGCGATGAGGTAAGGAACAGGCCGGGTTCGAGTCCATTGTGTGACGCGGCCAGGCATGAATGTGAGTCCTCCTCGTACGGCGAAAAAGAACGAGTCTCTCGGACAACGGATGTCACTTCTCTCTATCTCGATTGCTTATGCATGCAACCGAGCAGGCTTCAGCATAACTATTATGGCACGCAAGTCGGTGATGGCGTAAACATGTGATGCAAAATGAAAATCTTCACGCGGGCTGCTCAAAAAAAGCCGTCCTGGTCGCTGCCGAGTTCCTCACCTAAACATCGCTTCGAGGGAATTTTCGCTGGACACCGGAACCTGAAATGGTCGATCCGGGAGGCATGGGTACGTCAGTTCTGTACACCCGCCACCTCTTTCACATCCCGCGCGCAGCGAAATCCCATCCAGTTCATCTTGGTGTTGGGATCGGTTCCATTACGTTGCGCGGTTCGCACACTCGGCGTGCTGTCGATCCAGCCGCCGCCACGAAAGCTCCGCTGCGTCCCCTGCTCAGGTCCCTTGGGATTCTTCTCCGGCGCAGCCGCGTAATATTTTGGGTCATACCAATCGGCCACCCACTCAGCCACATTACCGGCCATCTGGAACAAGCCGTACGGACTCACCGCATTATCGTATTTATCCACGGAAATGATCGGTGGATAGAGCAGGAGCCGTTCGGGGCGATCGCGCACCGGGCCGGACAAACCGGTCCGGCCGAAGTTCGAACGCGACAGGCCTGCCGGCTGATTGCCCCAGGGATAAATCCGCCCGTCCTCTCCGCGTGCCGCCTTCTCCCACTCGGCTTCGGTCGGAAGTCGCTTGCCCGCCCACGTGCAGTAGGCCTCGGCATCGGCCCAGGACACGTGCATCACAGGATGGTTGACCATGGTCTCCTGGAAGTTACCACCGTCATACTGCCAATCGATCAGCGGCGGCAGATCCTTGGCGAGGATGAACTTCAGAAATTGCACGGTGGTCACTTCGAACTTGTCGATCTCGTAGGCGTCCAGATACACCTTCCGTTGGGGGAACTCCGCCGGATAGGCGTTGCGGTCTATCTTCCTGTCACTCCCCATGATGAACGAGCCGGCCGGAATCAGGACCATCTCGTCGTGAGCCGACAGCTTCACCCGCTCGGCGGCGAGTTTCTTTCCTTCGGGGGTCCATTCCCGGACGACGTCGGCAACGTCCAACGCATAAACCAATCCGCCCATGGCCATCAGCCCTGTTACCACAACGCCCGCGATGATTCCGAATACTCGCACGTCACGTCCTCCTTGTTGTGTTACATGCCAGGCCCGGACGGCTCCGGCGTTTCTTGTTTCTCGAAATCTTCCAGCGGCTGAAAGTTAACCGGCAGGTTGAAGAGGTAGTCTGAGACCGACCGCAGCTTCACATGCTGGTACTCCACGATCCAGCTCCCGTCTTTCCTCGCCAGCTTCATCGGAAAGTGAATATCCGTGGCGACCCACTGATAGTACACCTCGACCTGCTCCCCTTGCTTCGTCGTGACTTCGTACAGGATCGTCGGATGCCCCTCGCGCACTTCCGTGCCGATCTCCTGCCGCGACACTTCTCCGTCCAGCTTTTCACTCACCCTGAGATCCTGCTCCGGACCATAGGGCATCGTTTTGAAGTGTTTCATCCGCGAGAGCAGCAACCAGACAACCTGCTTGTCCTTGCGCACGATACTGACGTTGACCGGCCCCATCGAATGGTGCTCGATGCGCCACATCGTATCGCGGTAATAGATGTTGGCTTTGTGCGTTCGGCCATCGATCTTCGTCACTTGATCGGCGGTAAACTCCAATGCCCAGGCCTGCAAGCCAACGAGCAGCAGAGCGCACCCAATCCAGAACACGAGACCGATCTGGCGCATGGCGGGAAATCCTACCATAGCCCCATGCTCACTTTCTTCTGGTGATTACGACCCAAATCCAGAGATAGAAATTCCGCCATGTTCGTTGGGTAGGTCGAGACATCCCTGCTGTGAGTCCTAGTATGCCCCTCTCCTGTTGTCGAATGCCCGTGCAAAGACAGGGGCTATTTCTTCTGTTGAAGAAGATGAAGCAGCGCCCCTGCCGCGGTGGCCCGCACAGCATCATTCGTGTCGTGGAGCGCTTCCTTCATGAGAGGAACAAGCTCACGGTCCCCCACATGCCCGAGGGATCGAAGCGCCACAATCTTCGGACCGGGAAGCGGATCAGCCGTCAAGCTCGCTAACAGGGAGATCGCACCGGGAGCGTTGGCTTTGGTCGCCTTCCCAAGGGCATAGGCCACGGAAGCACGCATGGCCATATCGTTCTGTTGGGCCAGCGATTGCGCGGTGGCGGCCACCGTCGAGTAGGGCTGGCCGAGCTGGAGCAACGCGGCAATCGCTGAGGCACGGACGGTAAAGTTGCCGTCACTGAGCGCCTGAGTGAGCGCCGGCACCGATTCCGTTCCTCCCAGTTCCGCCAGACCCGTCACCGCAGATTCACGGACGGCGGGCACAGGATCTTTCAATAACTGCTCAATCGATCCCCTCGCCTCTTTGTGTCCGAGATGCCCAAGCCCTCTGGCTGCAGTCCCACGAACGGAGGGTTGTTTGTAGGTCAAGGACTCGATCATGATGGAGGCGCCTCGCTGGTCTTTCAACTCAGCCATCGTGCGAATCGCGTCGGCTCGATCCTCAGGATTCAGCGACGCTGCGGCCTGCTGCAATTGCGGTCCAGGCCTCCTTCTTACCAAGCCTGATCAAGGCGCCATACGCCGCAATACGAACCGTGGTGAGCTCGTCCTTTGCAGCCGATTCGACTAACGGCATGACTCCTGGATCTCCCGTTCGGCCGAGCGTTTTCACCACGCGCGCCTTCACCAATCCTGCTTGATCCTCGATCGCCGTACGCAATTTCGCCGACTTCCTCCCCGATCTCGGATCGGCCGAGCCCTTCAACGGCGAGCGCACGGACTGGTCCAGACCCATCGCTCAAGCCATCCTCAAAATAGGGGATGACCTCGTCCGAGTCCACTTCTTTGAGCGCCGTGTAGGCGGCTCCGCGCATTTGTTCACGCATGTCCTTCACCATGACGACGATGAACCCCAGTGCCACCTCTCGGAGGAGGGGCACCTCATCTTGCTTGAGCGCGAGTTCCAGCTTGTCATACTCGCCGAGCGCGTCCTTGGGGTTGCCGAGCTTGAGAAAGGAGCGGATCTTAAGCCGGTGAACGTCTGGAGCGGCATCCTGCTCCTTCTCCAGCTTGGCCAATAGCTCAAGCACCTGTTCGTACTGTTTCTTGTCGAACGCCTCTTGCACATCTTTGGGGACAGATAGGTGCCCCTGCAGCCAACAGCAACTGATCCGCGCCACTCCACAGAGATAACCAGGCAACCGCAACTGCGACCAGCAGATTCCAACGACAAGAACGGCTGGGCATGAACAGTTCACGCATCGCTCTTTCTACCCCCGTCCTTGCGGCACAGAAGTCGACATGCGCCTTTTGTATCCGGGTGGCTCTTCAAAATAATAGGCAGGCTGAGGCGACAGTCTGAATCGTTCATACTCGAACGACCACTCACGATCCCTGCTGACCAGCTTCAAGACCACTCCTGAGTCCAGATCTACCCATTCGTAGAATCGCTCGACTCGACCATGATGGTCCGTCTGAACTTCGAAGAGCTGGGTTGGACGACCAGCGGTCGTCGCGTCTCCAATCAGACTTCGATCTCGCTCTCCCGGTAAAGGTGGGCGAATCGGGAGCAGATCATCGTAATCCAGCCCTGTCACCAACAATTCTTTCTGCTGCGCCAGCAGATACCAGGTCTCGGATTTATCCAACCGGATGATTTCGATTGCTGCATACCCACGTTCGGTTCGAATGGCATACTTGAACTCCAGCCGCAAACGGTCTTCCTTCGCGAATACTTGTGCATAGTATTGCCGACCCTTGACCGTCTTGACCAGCGAACCGGAAAACTCCACTGACGGAATGGTTACGTCATCAGTCGCCGCATGGCACGGCATCCCTGCCAACCACAGCCACAACCCAAGCCCGAGGTAGAGCCCCCGTCTGCAGGCCTTCATACCTGCGACAAACGACATGGACGTTCAGTGCTGATGCTCGACGAGTGGTTGGATATCGACTGAATATCCCAGCGTGTCTGGGCCGAAGCGGGGATTATCCATCACCTTGAAGGCGGAACGGTTCCCTTTCGGAGCAAGGAGGGAGAGATGTTCGACCAGCTTACCGTCCGGCTGGATCGTGACCATCTTGGTGACGCCAGGGCCGGTCTGCGGATGCCACACCACCAACTGATAGGTGCCTGGCGGGATGTTCTCGATGGAGAACGCGCCGTTCTCATCGGTCAGCGCGTAGTAAGGATTGTTGACGGCCATCGCCCAACTTTCCATGTAGGCATGGAAACCGCATTGCATATAGAACGTCCGCCGCCCTCTGTTCAGATAGAGCGGCCCGACCAATGACTTACCTGGTGCATGATTGTGTATCGCATGGAGGTCGCCGCGATGGTGCTGATGGTTCATGACCAAGGGCGTATTGAACAACACGCGCGCACCGGCTTCGATCGAGGTCTCATAACCTTGGATATCGTGCATGACCGGATCCATGTTGATGACTTCCACCGCATGGCCATTCCGAACGATGGTCATGAAGGGGGCAAACTGGCAATCACGTGCTTCAATCAGAGGGACGGACAACTCAAATGGTTTTCCCGCCTCAACGCCTTCCAGCAAGACGATGGCATCCTTCAATCCGCCATGCTGGCCCACCACAAAATCATGGAGGAGTCGCCAACCTCGCCCATTGGAGATACGTCCGCAATAGGCTGGATCCGGAAACGTGATGAGGTTGAAGCCTTTGGGTTCCGGCACTGCGCCATCGAGCCTGATCGTCCCTTCAACTGTCCCGCCACGCTGAACTTCAATGACATCGTAAGCAAACGACGAATCCGCACCAACCGTCACGGCCCCTAGCATGCCTGCCGCCACCATGAAGCCTCTGATCCACGTTCTCATTGTTTTGCCTTTCACGTTTGACGTCTCACGGCTTCTGCAGTTCCAGAGTCGGTCTGATATCGATGAATTTACCCAGTGAGCCCAACCCATAGTGCGGGTTCTCCTCGATCTCATGGGCGCTACGTCGTCCCTTGGGGGACTCGAAGACAAAATCGGCCTTGACCATCTGATTCGCCGGAACCGTCACTTTCTTTTCCGTCATCGTGCCCACGCCAGGATGCCACGCCACCAAGGTGTAGTCCCCGGGAGGCACGTCACGAAGCGAGAAGGTTCCATCGGCCTGCGTGATGGCAAAATATGGATTATCGACGACCATCCCCCAGCTTTCCATATAGGCATGGAACCCGCACTGCATGACAAAAATCCGGCGGTCTTTCGTCATACGAATGACTTCCTTCATCGGTTGACCAGCCAGGTGTTCGTGACTATCAGCTCCGACATTGCGCTTGTGATGGGGATTCATAGGCAACGGTGTATTAAACAACACCCGGGGGCCGAGATGTGAGGTTTCGTAGGCCTGAATGTCGTGAAACACGGGGTCCAGGTTCACGACATTTACCTCCGAGCGATCCTTGACCACGCTGACAAACGGAAGAAACCGGCAGTCTCTCGCTTCAATCGTCGATGGCTCGAACATGAATGGTTTGCCCTGCTTTGCATCCACCAACAGGACAACCGTGTCTTTCAGCCCTCCGTCTGCCGCAACAGAAAACTCGTGAAGAATGCGCCAGCCGGTTCCAGTGGAAATCCGACCGCAATAGACTGGATCAGGAAACGTAATCAGATTAAACCCTTTGGGAATCGGTGTCCCCTCCGTGATTGTCACCTGACCGGCGATGGTTCCTCCGTTCACGACCTGAATCTCTTCATAGGCCCAGGCAAGAGAAAGGCCTAGCACCAACCATCCGCCCAACAGAGACAACAGCACTCGCATAAGTCCTCCGTGATTCCTTCATCTAAGCAAACCGGACACGCGCTATCGTATCAAATGACCGTACCAAAGAAAAAGGGGGAAGCCCTGGCCTCCCCCTTCTCCTGATTCGCCACATCCTGCGCAACGCAGGACGTTCGATCTTACTTGGCTGCGACCGGAATGACCTGCACCGGTTGCTCAATCGATGCGCTCTTCATGCCAGCACCGGCGCCGGTGAGAGGCAGCAACCGTGTATCGCCTGACGGCAACACACGCACATAGCCCCACTGCCCAGACTGGGAATACGGCAACCGCTGGTTGCTGTACACATAGTCGCCTGGCAGACGATAGGGTCCGCCGGCAGACGGCAAGAACGCATCGAGCACTTCCGACCCGGCGAACTCGACCACGCTGATGAGATCCGCGCCGCGCATGAAGGGCTCGATCGGCCACTCGTGCTTTTCGACGCTGAACATTCCGTTCTGCTCATTGCTCGCCCCGATCACATGGATACGCACCGGGTCACCAGTGTGGGCTTCGATCACCGGTGTGGACGGATCCTCCGGCTTGTCCGCCTTACAGGGCTGGAACATCTTGCCCAGCGAGCACCCCTGCTCTTCGCGATACTTGTACGGCTCCGACCGATAGTTAACCCCTGTCAGACCCGCGACATTTTGCACATAGGGCATAAAACTCGTACCGATGATGTTGTCTTCGTCCTGGAAGAACAACGCCACGTCGCGATAATTTGCCCGCAACTCGTTACCGGGCACCGAACGATCGATGATCACGTCGGCGGCCCAGGCATTCTTGTTCGTGAGATCTGCACCAGTTTTTGGGTCCCGATACTTGGACCCTTTCGGACCGACCACCACGGCTCCGAACAATCCGTTGCGTGGATTCGTCATCACATTGCCCCAATCCCAAACCAACGAAGTAGTTTCCCCGTTGAACGGATCCGCGTAGTAGGTATAGGTCCGCTCGGCACCAGAGGCAATCGTCTGATCGCCTGGATTGTTGCCGATGTTGGCGCCCATCGAATCCTTCGGATCGAAGGCCAATCCAATCGCGGAGAAGGACGCCTTGCTGGCTTTCATCTTGTTCTTCAGATTGACCTTGACACAATCGCCGATATTCACACGAAGCGTAAGCGGCATCGGATGCGCACCGCTCGCCACCTTCGCAGTATCCTCTTCCAAGGCATAGATTTTCGCCTCGGGGTTGCTGATTTGGATCGTCCGCTCGAAGTCCACCTCGATGGATTCCGGCGCCTTGGCATTGAACTTCATGGCCGGATAATCCAAGGCCACGACGTTGAAGCTCTTCACCGGCGCGTCAGCCGGACAGACCGGCAATGCCTTAGGAATCTCCCCCTTGATGGAGAAACCGGCCGGGAGCTTCTTCAAATCAGCCTGCTCCTTGTCATAGACACGGAGGATGCCCCATGCCCCTTCAGAAAACTTCGACGACCGTCCGTTGAAGTGGATGTAGTCACCAGCTTGCAACCGTGGTCCACCGGCTTGCGGCACCACGAGATCGTAGCGCTCCGCAATTCCGACATGCATCGAATTCTTCCGGTTCGCATCGCCTGCATACCGTTCACTCAGGAATGTATGACCGGCAAGCGTCCAGGTCATCGTTTCGTTCATCAATGTATGCAACAACCGGAACACCATCGTATCTCCAACGTACGCCCTCAGAAGCGGCGTGTAGGGATCACCATGGATCTGGCTGTTGAACGCCTGCGATACGTCAGGATTGGTCGCCAATCGCTGGGCGATCGGACCGGCCCTGAAGTTCAACCCGCTGCCGGTGGTATGGGTTCCGCCGTTCAGGAACGGCATCGGCGTCATATAAAGCTTCTCCGGCATCATGAACGACACGGTCTTCCCTGCCTCAAGCGCCACTTCAATCGGCTGCCCAGGCGGATTGCCAGCCGTTACGATGTTGACGGTGTGCGGCACGGTGTCGTGCACTTGCACCATCAATTCACGGAAGCTGTTGTTCACCCCATAACCGACCGGCTCAACTGTGCGAATGTCCGCGACCGGACCACTCCGGATCGCCTTCCCGGTCTTCGGATCGTGATAGGTCGATCCTACCGGTTCAGCGATGAAGGTTCCGAAGCCGCCGTGCGGCCAGGTGGTTGCACCGAACGCGTGGTCGTGCCAGAACACGGTACCCACGTCCGCATCGACCCAGAACCGCTGCCGAACGAATTCCACCGTCACGATGTCGTTCGCCGGATGATCGTTCTTCAGACCCTTTGTCAAGGTAATCGTACTGCCCTTGATACTCTTGATCCGAGCGATTTCATTACCCTTGACGTTATCAGCGCCGACCAAGATCAGCGTGCCGACATGGTACTGGCCAGCATTCTTGACTGTGAGCGACGTCGCACCCTTTTTCACCGGCGCGGTCAGCACCGTGTTCATCGGGAGAGGCAACCCCTTCTTGTTCTTCTTCTCCAACATCGTGAACGGGCGGACCGACTGTTCGTAGGAGAAACCGGTGATCACGCCGTCAGACGCTTGGTTATCGAACTGGAGGAAATGCCAGTGGGTGTTGATCTTCGACGACTGGAAGTTCGTGTAATCGTCGTCGTCCCACTCGCTGGTCAGGGTCCAATCGACGCAGTCGTAGATGTTGCCGCGCACGACCAACGGATACTTCAGATCGTCGTTAGCCCGGATGGCCGCTTCTTCTTCATGGAGCACATAGATCAACCCGTTCGGGTCGATCACCGGTGGCTCCTTACCCTGTGCCTTGGCAATCTTGATCGGCAACTTGATGAAGTGGACATTGTAGTCTTTGCGACCGGCATTCTCCGGGCAGAGGCTCCAGACGCCGTTCTCACCAGGCTTCGCCTGGTCATTGCTCTCATCCCCATTCGCCTCTCGGCGGATCATCTCCAGCCAGGGTGCACCGGAATGGTTCGGGGAGAACATCACCCGCTTGCCGAAGTGCGGCGTCAGATGCGGCCAGGCCACCTTGCCGGTCAACGGCTCAAACATGATCGGATGCCGTTTGCCTGGATGAGTGACTTATACTTGGGATTGTCGTCGTGCTCTCCTTCTCACTCATCGCACGATTGCCTTCCCAGGCCCAATCCAGCACCGTGGCATCATAGGACACCATCTGACCCTTCTCATCATCCTTGTGACCAGGCTTGCCCATCGTCGGCATCTGCATCTCTACCCAATCCTTGACCGTGATGATGGCAGGGTTGGTCGTCCAGTTGGTCTTGCCTTTGTCGGTGATCGTGAAATGCTTTACCGAACCAATCGACTGTCTGACCAATCAGCTTGTCCGACGAGATCGGAGCCCTGATCCGGCCCTTGCGGTCCGGCAACTCACGAAGGTCCGGCATCACGTCGTTCCGCAAGTCTCCCTGCTGGATGGTGTTGTACACACGCCAGTAGCCCCACATGCCCGACACATAATGATGCGCGACGTGGCAGTGGAAGAGGAAATCACCAGCCAATTGCTGGCAGAGGCCGGAACCGCACTCCGTCTCGAGGTCGAGTGCTTCGGAAGGACCGATGACTTCGACGTCGACCCGGTCCGTCTTGGCGCGAATCACGGGATACTTCACCGGTCCGTTCACGGCGGTCGCCCAGAGGTTCATGTCGTCGATCGCCCGCGGGCTGCGCGGCCACCGAATGGTTCCACCATGCGGATGATGCGAGTGGAAGACTTCCGATCCACCGTGCACCAGACGGAACTTGGCCGGATCGCCCATATAGGAACGGGGAATCGTCGGCGAGGGATCGCCGAACGTATAGGAGCTATAGCCCATCGACTCGTCTTCAAACCCGAAGTACTCGTGCTGCACGTGCATGTTGTTGATGCCGAACGGCTCGCTGCGATAGTTGATCGCACGGCCACCTGGACGATAGGTATCGGTCAACGGATCGCGCTGTGGCAGGAAGTCGCCCTTCTTATTGAGCGGACGGAAGGCTTCATCGCCGATTTCGTGATAGATCAGCACAAACTCTCGGAAGTCCGGACCGGTCCCGTTTTTAATGATCGTCTGCCAACCGCTGGAAGCCGGCGTGGGATCGCCTGCGCCAAGCGGTTCCAGATAACTCGATCCGCGCGGCTCGACGACAAACGCGCCGAACAGGCCCATCACCGTCAACTCACGATCTTGCGCATAGGTATGGAATTGGCGGACACCTTCCTGAAGTGTTCGGGTGGAGATACCACTCGAACTCGCCGGCTTTCTTCTCTTCAACGATAGAGTCGGGGTTGGTCGTCGTCGCCGCAGCGCCGGTGGCGCTCACTACCATGCTCGATCCATGGATATGCAGGCTGACCGGTCCGCCACCTTCTTCCAGCTTGTTTGAGAGCTTGATCTTGATACAATCGCCTTGGTTTCCGCGGAAGACGAGAGGCTGAATCCATTGGGCCTGCACGCCTGGAATCACGGCGCCTGGATCGAACCCTTCCTTGTCTCGGGCTTCCTTGTTCTTGGTTTCTTCAGCGCGTACCTTATCGATATCCTCATCCAACACGTACATGTAGCCAGGATAGAAGTCGAGCCACTGGTTGAGCGTGATCTCGACGTTGATCGTGGAGATGTTGTACTGCTTCACCGGGGCGGTCGCAGGACATTTCCCGCCGCCGGTCATTGCCACCGGTTCCACTCGAGGATCGGACACGAGGAGCATGTCCTGCCCACCTGCTCCATATTGATGCATCATGGAGGAGGTGTTGTACATCCCGGTGTTGACACCCTGCAACTGCGGATCCTGAGCCATGTGCTCCATGATCCGCTGATGTTGCTGTTCAACCATCGCAGAACGCTCGGGCTTGCCGCCCATCGCGTCCTCGACGATGGTCTGACCTTTGAGTTTTTCCGCCCAACCAGGCAGCTGATGATTCATCGCACCATGTTGCAACGGCGTCTGCCCAGACTGTGGGGGATTCTCAGCTGATGCGAGTGGGACCCCGATCAGGGCTATCGCCGCGATCGCGCCAAGCACACGGGTAAGCGTGCATCCCCGTACTTTGTGCATAAACATGGACCGGCCTCCTTTTTATATGACAAGTAAAGCAGCTAACAACCCATCAAAAATTATAGGCTTGGAAAAATTATTTACGATCACACCTATCCTTCGCGGCACGAAGGCGTGTTCAATTTCAATCAGTATGCAGGAAGATACTGATTTTAACACAGGCTGTCAATCCCTCCATGAACCCTAACTGCTACTGATACGATCTGCGTGTCCTCTCATTCAGAGTCCCACGCGCATAGGCGAGTACGACTTTCGCCAACTGATGTCCGAGGCGTCTTCTTCGATGCGCACACCTCAATTTATGTGCGATAATGGCGGTTATGTTTCTGAAGCGTTGGCTCGTGGGCGATCCGCTCAAAAGCACTCAGGCAGCACACGAACGGCTGTCTAAAACCATCGCACTCGCGATCTTTTCTTCGAACGCGATTTCTTCCGTGGCCTATGCCACTGAAGAGATCTTGCTGGTGCTGGTCCTTGCGGGAACCGCCGCAGTTGCCTGGTCCATTCCCATCAGCCTTGCAATCCTCTTTCTCGTCGTCGTCTTGACCATTTCCTATCGCCAAATCATCTACGAATACCCGGCAGGTGGCGGGGCCTACATCGTAGCCCGCAACAATTTAGGGGAACTGCCGTCACTGACCGCCGCAGCGGCGTTGATCATCGACTATGTTCTCACGGTAGCCGTCAGCGTGGCAGCAGGCATCGCGGCCCTGACCTCAGCGGTACCGAGTTTGTTCGAGCATCGCGAAGCCCTCGGCCTCGTCGCCATCATCTTCATTATCGTCATGAATCTTCGCGGCGTGCAGGAGTCAGGAAAGTTCTTCGCCGTCCCCATCTACTTTGCCATCGGTGCCCTCGGGCTGATGGTGGTGGTCGGAACTATCCAGATCCTGTTCGGACAAGGTGTCTCGTCGTCGCCGGACCACCAGACGGCGGTCGAAGAACTGACGTTGTTCCTGATCCTTCGCTCATTTGCCGCCGGCTGTTCGGCCGTGACCGGGATGGAAGTGATCTCGAACGGCGTCAAAGCCTTCCGCCAGCCGGAGTCCAAGAATGCCTCGACCACCATGATTCATATGTCGCTGATTCTGGCGGCATTATTTATGGGGGTCACCTTCCTTGCCGACCACTATGGAGTTCTTCCCAAAACGGATGAAACGATCATTTCTCAATTAGCGCGTCTCACCTTTGGCACCGGAGCTCTGTACTACGCGCTCCAAATTGGGACGATGCTGCTGTTAATACTTGCCGCAAACAGTGCCTTTGCCGGCTTCCCCCATCTCGCATCGATCCTGGCGCGCGACGGCTATATGCCCCGCCAGATGGCGACATTCGGCGACCGCTTGGTGTTCTCGAACGGGATCATCATTTTAGGGGTCTTCGCTTGTTTCCTCCTGATCCTCTTTCACGGCGACACGCACGCCTTGATCCCGCTGTATGCCGTCGGCGTGTTCATCTCCTTCACGTTGTCACAAACCGGCATGGTGCGCCGATGGCTGACCAAGAAGGGGCCTCATTGGCGAAAGAACCTGATTGTGAACGGCGCAGGCGCCATCACGACCGGCATTGCCACCATCATCCTTGCCAGCACCAAGTTTACGCACGGCGCCTGGATCGTCTTTCTCCTCATTTTCATATTGGTCTGTGATGTTCCGTTCGATTCGCTCTCATTACAAGGCCGTCGCTGAACAGATTACGCTCACGCGTGATCACCGCCCTCCACTTCCACGACGCAATATCGTCCTTATTCCCATCAACGGCGTCAATAAAGCGGTCATTCGAGCGGTCGATTACGCGCGCAGCCGTCCCGGCGAAATTCGGGCAGTGATGGTGGATGTGGACCCGCAGTCCACGGCACGCATACAAATCCAGTGGGCTCAATGGGGTTGTGGCGTCAATTTGTTCGCACTCCCCTCTCCCTACCGCTCGGTCCTGAAATCCTTGCTCGACTACATCGAAAACATTCTGGAAAAGGAGCCCGACAGCTGGGTGACCGTCGTGATCCCTGAGATTCTTCCCGCCCATTGGTGGCAGAGCATCCTGCACAACCAACGCGCGCTGCTCCTCAAGACAGCGCTGCTGTTCAAAGAGCGCGTCATCCTGACCGACGTGCCATTCCACCTGAAGAGGTAACCGTGAAGCGTGAACCATTAGATGTAACACGTGAGGCGTGGGCTCGTAACTTTTGTCTTTTCACTTTTGCCTTTTGCCTTGCGCTTCCAGCGCAGCAGGCGCTCGCCTTCAAGATCACAGAGCCGGTGGAGGGGGGCAAGCTAACGGCGGGAAAAACCATCACCGCGCGTGTGGAACTCGGCAAAGACTCTGGCATCGTCCCGTCCGTTACTATTGGTACGGCGAACAGGATGACACCCTGGTCGAACAGGAGGACGCCACAGCCACGGGATCGATCGTTGCGCCGGTGGCACTAATCGGATTGTCCGACCATAACCCTCCCTTCGGTGGCCCGTTGCGAGTCCCGAAGGACAGCATCGGGCCCATGCGCTTGCTAGCGGTGGCAGAAATCTCACGTGGACGATTGGGCACGAGATCCGTTTTCGATGAAATCCTCTTACATGTCGAACCCAACGCTTCCCTCACCACCATCGACTTTGAAACCGACAAGCCCTTGCAACTCGGGCGAGCCGGACAATCCTCTGCATTCGGCCACGTCGATTCCCTGGGCAAGATTTTCGAGCTGCCGGTCGTGGGCGAGTTCTCCGACGGCGTAGCCCGCCGGATCAGTCATCCTGGGGACCGGCACGAGTTACCAGTCCTCGAACCCCAAGGTCATTCAGGTACTGCCCAGCGGTCTGCTGCAGATTGTCGGCAACGGAAAAACAGCGATCACCGTCACCAACCGCGGCAAGCAAGCCTCGCTGGACGTGGAAGTGAACGTGAACGACGAACCGAATCGAACCGCCAGTGGCCGACGCCGGAGCGAACATGACCGTGAAGGCAGGATCAAAGGTGAAGCTCAGCGGATTGAAGAGTCGCGACGCAGAAGGCGAAGCGCTGTACTATTCGTGGAGTCAGGTACGCGGCAGCAAGATCGCGATGCTGGACGTGGATAACGCCGAAGCGTCGTTTCTCGCGCCGACCGTGTCGGAGAAACGGACCTATCGGTTCAAGCTGAGGGTGACGGACAAGAAGGGGGCGGATAGTGTGCCGGCCTACGTGGATGTGACAGTGGAACCGTAAGGCGCAGGAGCGACTGGGACGCTCTCCTTGCTCGCGCAACGCGCGGCCTAAGAAGGCCCTCGTTGGACGCGCGCAGTTGAGAGCACCCCAGTCACTCCTGCCTATGGCCCACTAGCTCAACCCGACCATCAATACGGCGGCATTCTTTTCAAGAGTGGTAGCGAGAGCATTCTGCATCTCTAGAAATGTTTCTTGGCTCTTCCTCTCTCTCGAGATAACGTTTTTACTCTCTGAAAAGAATCCATCATGGATCCACGATTCCGGCATCTCTACCTCCACGAAATCGAATCACAGTGTTCTTTCGCCATCAACGCTTATCAATATCTATCCATTCAACTAAGGCTACATTCTCCGGGAGCCAGAACCGAGCAGTTACTTGACCCTCGGCGGGAGATATTCAGGACAGTTCATAGCTTCTTAACCCACACCGGAAACATGTCCAGGCTCTTATGGCCAGGGAAACCGGGGCCAGGCCCAGATAGCAAGGCTCGAAAACATAGAATGGATTCTCGCGCTCTCCATCTTAGACATGCACTCGGCCTTCCAGACAAAGGACATCCCTTGGAGAGCAGGGAAGTCAGGAACTACCTGAAACATTTCGATGAAGACTTGGACACGTGGGCAGCAGACAACTCAGGGAGAGGCTTGGTGGCGCTGGATAACTTGGGGCCATTTGGAATGACCCAAGCCCCTGGCATCAAGTACATACGATGCTTCGACGCAAAGACGCACGCCCTTTTGTTTCTAGACAAAACGGTGAATCTGCGCGACTTGAATGAAATCCTGAAAAATATTCTTCCAATTATTACTCAAAAAAAAGAGGCTGCGCTCACCACCACTCGGATCAAGACACCACCCAAATCCCCCTAGTCCCGTTACGCTGAAAACATCCTAAGCCTTACTCAGTCGCACCGGTCCGTAGGTTTGGCGAGCTTGCTGGAGTTCCTTCACATGGCGGCGGAGGGAGGGGCCGAAGGTGGAAGCAAGAACGGCCTTACGATGGGGCGCGATGCTCTGTTCTACCTGCTCGATCGATTCTTCCAACTGCTTGACCAGCCGTTGGCCTGATCCTGTGAGCCACTTGAGGTGCCAGCTGGCATACTCTAAATCCTGGATGGAGTAGCGGACTGATTCCACTTCTTCAAGACAGCGAAACCTGGCTCGCTGCAGATCGCGCTGGGTCAGTCCTGCTCGTTTCCATCGCGCCAAGCCACCCGGACCCGATGCCCACGTCGAGAGTCGTTCGAACAGCATCGCTCCCATAGTAAACGTAAATGCTGCATGCAGAATGCCTCGTAGCGGACGTAGACTCCGGCGCCAAGGAGAATAAAAGATCTGCTGGTTGCGATCCCCGTGATAGAGAATTTGTTTGCGCAATAAGAGATTCAAATGATGATGGCTATTCTCGTGGATCACATCGTCGATCAGGTCGAGGTTGTCCCGGTCGAAGCAGTTGATAAAGGATAGCCCTGGCCGGTGGCGATAACTGAAGCTGACGACGCCCTTGGCCTTGAGCGGAACGATCCGAGTGGTCAAGAGCGCGAGGACCTCGTGCCCTTCCAGCCAGGCCTCTTGTACGACTGTCCATGCCTGTGTGATTCGTTTCACTTGATCGGCTGAAGTTGAGACCACTGTGCGAGGCTGGCGATCCCTCCCATAGACGAGCGTCGGCCCGACTGTGATGGCCCTGGATCGAGTCTCTGTTGCCACGACCGGTGGCCGGCGCGCCCAACTCCATTCCAACCGATTACCTCGCCTCATGCACAGAGGTGTCACGGTTTGCCCGATCTTCAGAGACAGCTCTTGCGGTTCGACCAGAATGGTCGCCTGGCCAGACGCTTGTTTAAGGGCTCTTCTCACCGAGGGAGGAGCCTCGTAGCTATCGCCCTCCATCCCAACGGCCATCGTTCCAAACATCTCTGCCCATTCGACGTTGTGGCCAAGATGTATCTCTAACGTCCAGGACGGAATCTTGTGAGAGACGCACCACAGCATCGGAAGACCCGGCACAAGACAGAGCGATTCCTGTGTCAGCTCCTGCGTAAGGCGGGCGCAGAGTTCATTGAGTCGACGTTCGAGCCCCGAGGCCTGCGAGACCCCGCGTGGGAACAGATCATCCAGATAACTGTTCTCGAAAAACTTCTCTTCGCACTCGGCAAACAGCTGTGCCGCGAAGTCATGAGGATGCTGCTCCTCTCGAATTTGTTGCAGCAGATCGATGAAGTACACCAAATCGTTCAGCGCTTCGATCCAGCCGACGACTTTCCAATGAGCATACGCATCCCGTTCGAGTGCTTGCCCGAGGAACCGGAAGTAGGCCACAGGCAATGCCAACGATTTCGCAACGTCTGCGTATTGGCTTTCCAAATCCAGACAGAGGTCGCTCAGGAGTCGCTTCATCGACAGGCGAAACTCTTCTTGAAGACGAGCCAGCATCAGCACATCGAGTAACGGCATGAAAAACTCACGTTCCGAGATGAAGGAGTTAGACTGTACCGGAGGAGAGGGATCGCTGCAAGAAGGGTTAGAAGACGATGGAGAAACTTTTTTGGCACGCGAGAATTTCGATGGTCCGCATGCATGTGTGACACGACAGAAGGTGTCGAGAACACTGCATGGGAAACGGCGCGTATCTTGGTAAAGAGGCTGTTTTGGCAGCCTCAGGGTGGGCAGGCGAAGTAGTCGCCGGGGTCTAGCGGGTGAGAGTGGCTGCTTTTTTCGGAATTCTGTACAAGGTTTTCTTCGGCAGGTAGCCAAGCTCATCAAGGCGCAGTGCTTTGACATGCTGCATCACGTGATCACTTTACCTGTCTGAAATAGCAATCGCAATGCCACGGGTGTTACTACGACTGCTTGCGTGTTTTAGCGGTGAATCGTAGAGTGCGGACGAACAACATTCTGCCAACACCGCTTATACGTGCAACACATTGGCCCCATGCGGCAACAATGACCTGGTCCACGAGCCGAGGCCCTAAGTAGGAAAACTCTCTGGCTCATTGTAAATCTACGACTCTCTCATCGAAACACAGCGGCTGACTGGAGGCGAATCGTGGCATTGATCGCGTCAGAAATTGGGAAGGTGACGGATGAACTTGCTCCAGCTTTGGCCGAAGGCTGGATTCAAAAAATTTACCAGCCGACAGATCGTACGCTGGTGCTGGAGATTCGCGCTCCGGGACGGACACACCGTCTCCTCATCTCATGCCACCCCGAAACCACCCGTCTCCACTTCACCACGGCAGCCTTTCAGAACCCACCGGCGCCTCCACCCTTCTGTCAATTTCTCCGCGCTCATCTGCAAGGGGCACGAATCGACCAGGTCGATCAGGTTCAAGGAGATCGGATCGTTCAGTTTGCACTAACTGCCAAGGAAGGTCCCTGCAGATTGGTCGCACAGATGACAGGAAAAACATCGAATCTCCTCGTGCTTGACGGCGCAGGCCGTATTCGGCGAGACCTGAACGGGATGAAGGATCTCGTGGGACAGGTATATGTTCCACCCGCTTATCGGCAACGAGAACAAGGTGCCTCCGACCACGCGCGATTCAGCCCGGACATCACGGAATCGCCATTTCCCCTGTCGGCTGCCATCGAAGCCCATTACCACAGGGCAGAAGCAGTTTCAGTCATCGAGACCGTGCGGAACGCCCGGGCAGCGATACTCAGAAAATCCATCAAAAAGCTCCGTCACCGCATTACGGCATGGCAGGAAGACCTCGCAAAGGCAGAGAAATACAAGGCCTACGCCCGTTACGGCGAACTCATCAAGACGAACCTCGGGACCATCCGCAAAGGCCAGACCGACGTAGCCGTGGTGGATTATTTCGATGCGGAGCTTCCCAACCTGACGATCCCACTCGACCAGTCCAAAACTCCCCAGGGTAATATGGACGACTACTTCCGAAAGCATCGGAAGCACCTGGCCGCAGAGCGAGAGTTGCACCCACGCATTGAGGAAGGCCAGAAGGAATTAGAGGCCCTGCGGAAAGAAATGACTGCGATTGAACAGAGAACCTGGCAGCCGCCCGACAAACTGCATCCGATCATGCGCGCACGAACCCTCTCGCGGACAGATGGGGGAAAGAGCCGTCAGGAACAACTTCAAGGTCCGTTCCGTCGCTTCACCTCATCAGACGGTTTGGCGATTTATGTCGGAAGAAATGCGCGCGAGAACGACGAGCTGACGTTCGGCCTTGCCAAGAGCGATGACCTCTGGCTGCATGCCCGGGGAACCCCCGGTTCCCATGTGGTGGTGCGCCTCGAAAAGGGAGCCGACGTACCCCCCGAAACCTTACGCGATGCGGCGACATTGGCTCTGCTGTATAGCGATCTCAAGAAAAGCGGCAAGGGCGATGTCATCTATACCCGTCGGAAGTGGGTCAAGAAAGTGAAGGGACAGGCACCGGGCGCCGTGATCGTCACACAAGAGAAATCACTGCATGTGAGCCTGGAGAAGAAACGGCTGGATACACTCAAGGCTCGATCGGCTCATGAGTAACTGTTCGACCCTTTTACTACTGCCTTTCCTCGCGTTCCCTTACCATTCACAGTGCCCATATATGGGCATCTCCTCATCTCTCCCTATCCATGCTGCTATAAACGTGGATTTTCTCGCCATGGACTCTGTCCGGGACTATGCTGTCAGCAAGGTAGCCACATTATGTCAGGACAGCAGGACATCATGCCTCAATCCTTGTCCCCAACCATCCTGGTGGTCGATGACGAGCCGGCCATTACGAAGCTGTGCAAGACAATACTTGAGCAGGCAGGATTTTCGGTCCTCGATGCCGACGATAGTTCAGTGGCCCTCAAAATCTGTGCTCAGCACGAAGGGCCCATCGATCTACTGCTTACAGACCTCATTCTCCCTCCTCCGGGTTTTCAATTGGCCTCAAGCTCCAATCAATTCCCCCACGTGCACGGCCACGAGCTGGCCGTCCGCGCCCTCGGCATGCGAAAAGACCTGCGAGTGATCCTCATGTCCGGCAATATCGACCAAGACTTGGCGGGATACGGCATACGCCGGGGAACCCTCCCATTTCTTCCCAAACCACTTGAGGCTCCAATCCCTGGTGGCGCTTGTGCGACAGACTCTCCAAGCACCTCCGCCCTCGATTGAAAGTCTGACCGTGGGCCCGTCCGGAATTCCAAAAGTCGGTGATGGGTGGGTCGATTAGCTGGCAGTCCCCACGTACTCAGACAGAGCGACCATCTCTCGTCCTGCGGCAACATACAAAACGGGGCTGCTATCTTGACGATAACAGCCCCCTGTTCACATTCGCGATTACGGATTACCAGCGATCGCGCTTACCGCCGCCACCGCTACGACCACCCCCACCGAATCCACCGCCCCACCGCCAGTGCGAGGCTCCTGGGGACGCGCTTCATTGACCGTTAAGGTCCGGCCACCCATTTCCGCACCGTTGAGTGCGGTAATGGCCGCCTGCGCTTCCGCATCCGAAGACATCTCGACGAAGCCGAAGCCGCGTGACTGTCCCGTGAATTTATCCGTAATGATCCGCGCGGAAGCGACGGCGCCATGCCGCCCGAACAGATCGCTCAACTCCTGCTCAGTCGCCGAGTAGGGCAACCCACCGACATAGATCTTTGAACCCATCTGGGGTTCCTCCTTTGAGAATGATGATATTGTCTTGTACGCGAGGAACGGGGGAAGGAGCGGGCCGAAGACGCGAAAGATGCGGCGACTTAGGTCTGACTTCCGACGAGATTCTCGGGCAAGGCAACATCGATGCTGCAGACCTGATTGTTTCGCTCCACCTCACCGCCAGGCCCCTGCAATAAGGTGGTTGCAGGCTATCACAGCCTTTTTGAAAATGGCAATCCGAGTCCCAGTCTCCCTCATCGGCTTACTCTCCAATGCGCACCAGTAAACCCCGTTCTCTGCAAAGCTCGAATGTCCAATGGAACGCGGCAATTACCATACCAAGAAACAGTAGATTGAGACCGGTCGCCCACCCAAGATGGGCAAGCGGCTCGGCGGAGCTGTTGAGCACGGCGCGCATCCCTTCAAACACATGGGCAGCCGGGTTCATCCAGGCAATGGCCTGCAACCAACCTGGAAGCACCTCCATCGGATAAAACACACAGGAGATGGGCTGGAACAGGAACACCATGCTCCAAGCCAGGACTTCGGCTTCTTGGCCAAATCGCATGATGAGGGCCGTGGTCAACACCCCGATAATCCATCCCGTCATCACGAGATTCAAGACAAACGGAACCAGCCACAGCCCGATCACGAAGATGTTGTAGGAGTAAAACAGACCGGCGCAGACAACCATCACTACAGAGACGGCCACGACTTTGAAGATGCTCATGACCATCGTCGCGGCAAGGAACTCGCTCGGCTTAAGCGGACTGGCGAACAAGTTCATGAGGTTCCTCGCCCAAATCTCCTCCAGAAACGAAATCGTAATTCCCTGCTGAGCTCGAAACAGCACATCCCACAGGATCAACGCTCCTAAAAAGAACGTCACTGCTCCAGGGATCTGTCCCTGGAGTTTCATGAGATAGACCGTAATGAATCCCCAAATGACGAGGTCGAGAAACGGCCAATAGAAAATTTCCATTATCCGCGGCAAACTACGCCGGTACAGGTACATATACCTCATCACCAAGGCATAGATTCGATGGACCTTCATCTTTCTTCTTCTCCTCCCACTCCAAAATGGTAGGCGGCCATTCGGAGGTGACGGGGAGAGTCTCCCACTGCGCGCGTCCAACGAGGACCTTCTGAGGCCGCGCGTTGCGCGAGCACAGGGAGACCCTTCCGCTCCGCCTTCTTACTTCTCCCGCGCCAATTTCACAAACACTTCTTCCAAATCCGCCTGCCCAAACCGCGCCACAATCTCCTGCGCCGTCCCCTCCGCCACAATCTTTCCCCGCTGGAGGAAGATGATTCGATCCGACATCTCTTCCATCTCGTGCATATTATGTGACGTATAGAGCACACTCAGTCCGGACGATCGTCGCTCCTCCTTGAGGAAACTCCGAATCTTTTGTGCAATATCGGGGTCCAGGCTCGCGGTCGGCTCATCGAGAAACAGAATCTTCGGTTCGGTCAAGAACGCCTTGGCCAGCCCAAGACGAGTGCTTTGACCGGAAGAGAGCTTGCGCGTCACTTTATGACGAAACTCCTCCATCTCAAGCCGCTTCACGATGTCATCGACTCGCTCTTGGATCTGAGACAGACCATACAGCCGCGCAATCACCCAGAGGTTCTCCTCGACCGTGAGCGCCTGCGGCAGGGAGACATAGGTCGAAGAAAAGTTCACTTGTTGCAGAATCTCCTCGCGGTGCAGCTCGCCAGATCGAGCCCGAACATCTGAATGGAGCCGGCGGTCGGCGTCACCACCCCGAGCAACATCTGAATCGTGGTGGTTTTCCCTGCTCCATTCGGACCCAACAATCCAAGAATTTCTCCCGGTCTGATGTCGAACGAAATATCGTTGACGGCGACGAACTCGCCGAACCGTTTCACCAGATGTTGGACGCACAGGACGGGTATGGACATAGACGATTAGTGACTTAGCAGGATACTCAAACAGGCTGTCCCGCAAAGCCGCAGTGAGTGACGGACCGAGGAGGTACAAACCGCACTTCGTGTAGGCCGTTCACCATTCGAACTCGGCTCACGACCTTTCTCTCATGCGCCGTCTTCCCATCATGGAATTGGAATCAATCCGTGAGCGGCCTTGTCCATAAGTACGAGCCCTCCGGATGGCCGGGGTACCACAGTTTCTTGCCGGACGAACGGTGCCTGCGCGGCACGATAATCGGATAGCCATTGATCCGTGCTTCTCAAACACCTCGATATGTTTACGATGGCTCATAACGAGACCGACATCCTTGACCGGCTGTGGCAGATCGCGTCTGGCAATCTCAGACACGCGAAGAATATTTCGGTGACAAACCTAGCGCACCGAGGAATCGACTTTCGTCTGCAAATTATGTGGATCGGTCTGGGCGTCGAACTGGTGGAGCGCCACAGCGTCATGCGCAATGGCACCAGCAACGAGAGCGATGACGACGATTGCGTTAGGGTTCCAGTCCCTGCTCTGAACGAGACTGCGATCTTGGGAACTGCTTCATGATCAAGGCGGCCACGCCGACGACATCGTCCAGCCCGAACAGCGGTACGGATAGATCCACAGGCTTGTCCGATACCACCGCGAGCAGCCCTTCCGTAGAAACAGGAATTTCGCCGATCTGTTCACGGACGATGACAATCTTCGGATACCCTTCGTGTTTCCATCCTTCGGCAATGATCAGGTCATATGTGTGATCGAGAAACCGATCCCGCACGTCTTCGACACGCATCTGATCGGACACATCGGCAAACATCGCCATACTCCCCTTGGAGAGCACCATCACGCTGCTGGCGCCGGCTCGCTTGTGGCGCCAGCTATCTTTCCCTTCCGTATCGAGATCAAACCCGTGTCCGGCATGCTTCACCGTCGCCACCTTGTAGCCGGCCCGGACCAACTCAGGAATCACACGCTCAATCAGCGTGGTTTTCCCGCTGTTCGACCGACCGACAAAAGAGAGAATAGGTACGGCCATGAATCAAACCAGTCAATGGTCAATCGTCACTGGTGAATGGCGGTCAAGAATGATACTCGCCATTGACTAGTGACTGATGACTATTGACTTCCTTTCCCTATTAGCAACAGGACAGCCGTTGAGGACCGGTGTGAGCATGTTCGGAATGGCTGGCCCAGGCTTCTCCGCTCAACAGTTGAACCGACACCAGATCGCCCTGGTTCACTCGTTCAACTTCGACGGGGATATCGATCAAGCAATTGGCCTTCACCATGGAGGTCAACATTCCAGACCCTTGCGCACCGGTCGTTCGAACCTTGAAGACACCGTCTTCTCGAGTGAGCACGCCGCGTAGAAAGTGGCGTCGGTCCGTCCGTTTGGAAAACTTCTCCTGGAAGATCGCCTGCACGACCGGCCGACCATAACTCCGGTGTCCGCTCATTTTGAGCATCGCCGGACGCACTAACTGCTCGAACGTCACCATGGAGGACACGGGATTCCCCGGCAAACCGAAGGCCAGCTTACCCTGAATCTTGCCGAAGGCGAGCGGCTGACCAGGCCTGATCGCCAGCTTCCAGAAATTCATTTCTGCGCCCAGTTCGTGGAAGACCGCCTTCGTGAAATCGTAATCGCCCATCGACACGCCACCGGACAGCACCAGAATATCTGCCGTCAGTCCATGCGAAATCTTTTCCTTCAGTGCCGCAGGCGTATCCTCTCGCAATCCCCAGCAACAGGGGAATGCCACCCGCTTCCTGGACCGCTGCCGCAATTCCATAGCTATTGGAGTTGATGATTTTTTCTTCGCTGAACCGCTCGTCCAAATCCGCCAATTCATCACCGGTCGAAAGGATCGCGACTCGGGGCCGTTGATAGGCAAAGATGAACGACTTGGCGAGGATCGCCAACATCCCCGCTTCACCAGGGCGAATCTGGGTCCCCTTGCCGATAATGCACTCGCCTTTTTTGGCGTCTTCGCCTTGAGGTCGAATGTTGGCGCCTTGCTGTTCCGGCTTGAAGACACGAACGGAATCCGGTGTATGCTCAGTGTCTTCGACCTTCAAGACCGTGTCTGCCCCATTCGGGAGCGGAGCCCCGGTCATGATGCGAATTGCCTGCCCCGCGCCGACGGACTTTGAAGGCATCTTGCCTGCAGACACATCTTCGATCACCGTCGAGCGTCACCGGTTTCTGAATCGCATGTTCCTGCTTGATATCGTCCCACCGCACCGCAAACCCATCCATCGCACTATTGTCCCAGGGTGGATTATCCCGTTCCGCCACAATGTCCTCGCCGAGGACACGGCCAAGGGCATCGAGGATCGAAATCTTCTCCAAGCCCAGAATCGGCGTGGACTCCAACACGATCCGTTGCGCTTCTTGTAGCTGCGTGAGCCCCTCTGTCGCGTCTGTGGCCTTCACAGTCTCTCCTTCATCAATGCGCCTTCTGCGACGCGATTTTCACGAGCGACCCGCTCTTCTTGCAGAACGCTTCGACCTTGTTGGCAATCTCGTGATAGCACTCGGCCGTGGCGGTGTCAGAATTGAACATCGCAAACGGCTCACCCGGCATCGGACTGGATCACGACATCGGGGTCGAGCGGAATGCGCCCGAGAAAGGGCACGCCCATATCAATTGCGGAGGCTTCTCCGCCGCCTTTACGGAATACCTCGATGTGGTTGTGACAATGGGGGCACTCCAACCCGCTCATGTTTTCGACAATCCCAATGATCGGGACTTCGCTGTCTTTGCAGAACGTGACCGACTTGCGGGAATCCAGCAAGGCCACTTCCTGTGGCGTCGTGATGATCACCGCACCGCTGACATTGCCGAGCAGATCGATGGTCGTGACCGATTCGTTACCGGTTCCTGGAGGTAGGTCGATAAACAAAAAGTTGAGATCCTGCCACTCGACACCCCCCAGGAGTTGGTTGATGAACTCATACTTGTACGCATCGCGCCAGATGATCGGATCGTCCGAATTCTGCAATAAGAAGGACATCGAGGCAATCTTGAGGTTATACGCCTGAAACGGGATAATCCCGCCTGAGCTGCTGATCTTGAGCTTCTGCCCTTCGGCCCCTACCATCTTTGGAATGTTCGGACCATGGATATCCATATCGCAAATACCGACATGCCACCCTTTGAGCGCAAGACTCACGGCAAGGTTCGTCGTACAGGTACTCTTTCCGACTCCACCCTTGTTGCTCATGATGAGCACTTTGTATTCGATACGCTCCATCCGTTTGGCCACCAACCAGCGACTGTGCCCCTCCTTGTCCTTCTGACAGGTTTCGTTCTCATCGCAGATCGCGCAGGCCCACATGTAGACGCAGGCATCGCTGCCGCCGGAACTGGGAGGTTGAATGACATTCAATTCACGAGCCATGTATCTTCCTTCTATAAAAAAACGTTACGTCCGATCCGCCGGTTCTCGTCATCGCCGTCGATCTGTTGGCACGCCGACATAGTCGCCATCTCCCACGTTAGGGAGTCCCACCGACGGCGCCTTGCCGTTTCCTGCCGCTGCGGCAGCCATGGCCGGCACGCCTGACCCTTCGGACATCGGCTTCTTTTTGTTGAAAAACCCTGCGCTTAAAATCCCGACTTCGTAGAAGATATACATCGGCAGGGCCATGAGACATTGGTTGAAGGGATCGGGCGTCGGGGTAAGAATTGCGGCAAAGATGAACGACCCCAGCAGGGCCCACTTGCGATACCGCTTGAGAAAGGGCGCATCGACCCACCCAAGCTTCGCCATGAGAGTGATCGCGAGCGGGACTTCGAAAATCAGCCCGAATACCATCAAGAACCACAGGGCAAATCCGACGTACTGTGCAATCGAGATCTGAGGAACGAAGCCGGCGTTGACGCCATAGGAAATCAAAAAGTTCAGCGCGAATGGAAGCACGAAGAAAAAAGAAAAACCCACCCCTGCGTAAAACGCCAGGGTGCTCAACAGCACAAACGGCGCGACGAAGCGCCGTTCCTGGGCATGGAGCCCGGGCACGACGAATTGCCAGACTTCCAACAGAATGTATGGGGTCACGGCAACGAGAGCAAAGAGCCCGGCCACCTTGACGTTTTGCCATAACGCTTCAGCCGGCGCGAGAAAGACGAGCGGAACGGTCGCCAGATCGGTCGGCACCCACGACAGGGAGCCCGGCGTAAACATGTTCTGGAGGGGAATGCGAAGCCACTTGACCAACATGTCGGCATAGAAAAATGTGCCGACAAACACTATGGCGGTGATGATCACCACACGCGTCAGCCGGACCTGGAGCTCCACGAGGTGCTCCATCACCGGCATTTTCTTATCTTCCAGCGGCTTGAAGATCGTGTCCTGCAGCCACTGGTTAATTGAATTCGGGCCGTTGGACATACGATCCGTTCATCCGATAGCTAGCCGCAGCCGCTCGGATGCCGAGCGGTTGCGGCTAACGTCATGCGTGTCACTTGGGATTGATTGCTACAAACAGGTTATTCCCCTGCCGGCTCAGAAGCAGGACGGCCAACTCGTCTTTCTTCAACTTACTCGAGGCTTTCTGGTAGTCTTCGAGCGTCTTCACGACTTCGTGGTTCACTTCCTGAATCACGTCGCCGCGCTGCAGCCCCGCCGCTTCCGCAGAGCCGCCGCTCTCAACCGACGTGATGACGACACCTGTCATCTTCGCCGGGATGTTCAATTGACTCATCGTAGCCGTATCCAACCCCTGCACGCGAAGGGACGCCAAGACATTATCCGGCGGTTTTACCGTCTCGACCGGCTCCTTGGGAGCTGACGGCTCCTTTTTCGCCAACATTTCATCCGTCGGCCGCTCAGCCACCTTCACGGCGATCATCTCTTCCTTGCCGTCTCGTAACACCTTTACCTGCGCGTCCTTGCCGACCATCGTGCGCGCGACAAGGTTGCGCAACTGACTCACGTTTTGGACTTCTTTCCCGTTGAACGCAATCACCACATCGCCACGACGGATACCGGCTGCATGGGAGGGACCATTTTCGTTCACATCGCTGATCAAAACGCCCTTGCGATGCTCGGGCAACTTGAACGACTTTGCCAAGGCCGGCGTAATCTCTTGAATCGCGACACCCATCCAGCCGCGTACGACCTTGCCGGTTTTCTGCAGGCTGTCAACGATGTCCAATGCGATGCTGCTGGGAATGGCAAATCCAATCCCCTCCGATCCGCCGGTCCTTGAGAAGATGGCCGTATTGATTCCAATGAGCTCACCGCTCAGATTGACCAGCGCTCCGCCGGAATTGCCGGGATTAATCGCAGCGTCGGTCTGGATGAAATCTTCATAGTCTGCAATCCCGACGTTGCCGCGCCCCAAGGCACTGATGATGCCCAGAGTCACGGTAGAACTCAGTCCAAACGGACTGCCGACTGCCAACACCAGATCGCCGACCTGCAACTTCTCATACTCGGCCCATTTCATGGAGGGAAGATCCTTCGCTTCAATCTTGACCACGGCCAGGTCCGTCTTCGGATCGGTTCCCACCACTTTCGCGCTGAACTCACGTCGATCACTGAGCGTGACGGTGATCTGCGTGGCGCCTTCGACGACGTGATTGTTGGTCACGATAAATCCGTTCGGATCAAAAATGACGCCGGACCCAGCGCTTTGATCAGGGCGTCCATGCCCTCCTCCAGGCGGCATCGGCGGAGGAGTCGGGAGTTCCCCCTCTGGGGCTTCTTCACCCGGAGGTCCACCAAAGGGACCTGGCGGCACCGGCGACTTCCGGCCCCGTCCCCTGCCTTCCCCACCCCCGGTTACCGCAATATTCACCACTGCCGGCGTGACCTTTTTAACGATCTCTGAAAATCCTTGCGTCATCCCGGCTGGAACCCCGGCGGCGAAGGCTGTGGGTTCACTGGGCAGGACAGTAAAGGCGACAGCACTTATGACCAGACCAATACCTGCGACAAGACCTCGAAGATTCCACACCCTACTCCGCGTGACCATAACAGCGTTCCTCCACAGGGTTAACCGACGCGCGCGCATGACATGAGATGAACGGTACATTGTACACTATCCGTTCCGAGGGCTTCAAAGACTAATAGCTTCCGCCGGACCCTCACCAAACAAAGCCCGAGAAAGCATGGAGCATGACCGCTACGCAGGAATCACGAGATATGCGCAAACGGCACAATCCAAGTTCGCCGTTCCGGGTTCAACGTTCGGTAAACCTTGGACTTTGGAGCTTAAATTCTTGCGCCTCACTCATCCAGCCTGCCAGACAAGGCTAGCAAGCTGGAACGTTCACCTGTATGCCGCACGTGAAAAGCATCGAAGCTCTAGCATGCCAACTGAGTTTTCCCGCAACCTGCTACAACCTGGTTTTCCGAGCCGCCGCCTCGGATTCTAATACCCCACGCCACGAGTTCTGGAGCTTCAGCACCAACCGCTTAGCGGCTTGCTCAAAGGACACGACACGGAGTGTATTCGGCGCGCCCTCGTATGTCGGAGGCCAGATACGCCGTTCATCCTGAGGGCGCAGATAGATAGCCGGATACCATTGATCGATCCCTGGCGCACTCGGACGATCCAGCGTGGCCCAGCCTCGCCCCTCGGCCTGCATCAAGACCTGATTGTGCTTTAAATCCAACAGGGCGAATTCCAGCAGCGACCAGTTATCACGACGAAATCCAGGCTGCGCGTGCGCGGTCCATCCCAGAAAAAGTGTCATGGGATATTCCTGCTCGGTGCTGGAGACTATTACGACGGACAGGTAATCGAGCCCGCGTTGCCGCCCCAGTTCAGCAAACTGGGTCCAATCTCCATGCAACTGCGGCCTGATACGGTCGGCTGGAATCACCTCTGTGATCGTAACAGGAATCGCACGGCCAAGGTCCCGTTGCAGGCTTTCTCCGAGACGATCCAGCGCCTCTTCAGGCAGATTCGGAGCCGCACCTGGCTCTGCCGTATCCGACACCACGACAAGCCCTGCCTGCAGTGGTCGCTGATCGATCCTCGTGAACGCGTCGCCGTCAACCTGACGCCCTGAGGAAACATAATCGCCGATCCGCGCAGGCGGAACGGCGGAAGCACATGAGGCCAAGAATGCTACGCTGAGTATGAGAATGAATTGATTGAGCACCTGTCGCATCCTCCACCTCAGATCATGCAGCTTCGTCCGCCGCTGCATTTTCCACTGCTGTACGTTCGCTCCCCACCGGCAGATCTGTCAAGTCAGGCGATACCCTCTCCCTTGTAATCCTGTCTGTGGCTCGCTACCATGTTTCACAACGATTCAAGTCTGACGCCACCGCGCTTCACCGCAACAAGGCTGGTCTCCTGTGCCTTACCAAAACGCTTCCGGCTCTATCCAATGGTCGATCATTGTTCCAGCCCATAACGAGACTGCCCGCATTCTGCCTCATCTTCGAAGCATCGCCTCTTACATGCAAGACCGAGGACAGCCCTACGAAGTCCTCGTGGTTGACGATGGCAGCACCGATGCCACGGCCTCCATTGTGGAAACCGTGGCTTCTACGGTCCCGGAAATTCGGTTGATCAGGGCGCCACTGCACCGAGGTAAAGGCGCGGCCGTCCGGCGAGGGATGCAAGCCGCGGTCGGACGACTACAACTCTTTACCGATGCAGACGGCGCCACTCCGATTCAGGAACTCACCCGGCTCGAAGAGGCCATGGCGAACGGAGCCGACGTGGCTATCGGATCGCGCTCGCTCGCCTCCCGGCTGCCGGGCTATGCAGTCCAGGCTCGCTGGTATCGGATCATTTTGAGCAGCCTATTCAATTCACTCATACAGCAGAGAGGCCTCAGAGGAATCACCGACTCGCAATGCGGATTCAAACTTTTCCGTCAAACTGTGGCAGCAGACCTCTTTGGAGTCTCCTCAATCGACGGCTATGGCTTCGACCTCGAACTCCTCTATGTGGCGCAACAACGCGGATACCGCATCGCAGAAATTCCGGTGAATTGGTCCCATCAACCCGGCTCAAAATTTCGTGTCCTCAGAGATGGAGTCGCCATGCTACGTGAATTGGCCGTGATCCGACGGAATAGGACCAAGGGCTACTATGCAGCTCCGTTACACCCACGGAAATTTCATCCGACCCCAGTCGGCCAAATCGGGCTTCCACCACAATAAGGCGATGCATTCTTCTGGCAGGATGCTGAAACAGTTGCTCTTCACGCCCACCCACCCTGAGTCTCCTACGACAGCCTCTTTGCCCAGGGACGCGTCTTTCCCCAAGCAGAGCCGCAACTCTTCGGCTAACACTCGTTTCACGTTCCACGCCACAGACTTTTCGGTTCCGGGCTTCAATTCCAAAAACCAAACCAGTTACGACAGACCGATTCCCCAGGGATTAGCCGTCGAGCGACACCTGACAAACTCGCCTCAACAACTCACAATGCGATGGGCCATCCTCTTGTGTCTCCTCTTCCCAGTGGGTGGGCTGTGGGGATGCGAGAAGCTGACGTCGGCATTTCACCGAACCTCCTTACCTGACATGGGTCCGCGTCTGGCTAACTCCGTCAAGCTGACCTTCGACCCCTCCTTCACCAATCTCAAGATGCAGTACATCGATGGGTGCAATAGCCCCCATGAGCTCAACGTGGGGGAAGAAGTCGAATCGATTATGATTGACGCGGCCTCCCAAAATTTTACCGCCGTGACCGTCACCGGTGGAATCCCCGCACGATTCCAGCCCGACACGGAGATCGTAGTCACGCTCCAAGGCTCGAGCCTCAAACTATGGACTGATAATGTCTATGATCGGGTGCCTGCTGACATGACCATTGAGACACACTTAACCCTTAAGGATGCCGCAGGAAAAGAGCTTGGGCAGGAAACCGTTTCCATCGCGCACAACCAACGCCTTATTCTGGAACCGAGCATACGCCGATGCGATTACGGCAATATGGGGGAGTTCGTGCATGACGCTGGGATCGCTCTTTCGACGCAATTCATGCGCGCCGTCCGAACCCAGCTGGCAGCATTGCCCGTGAGACCAGTTCCACCGACGGCGACCATGCCAGCTCAAGGCGCTCCATCGGCACTCTTGTTTAAGGCCACTGTGCTGGACGAGAACAGCAATCTGGTTTTGGAAGGAGGCGAGCGCATTCGGGTTCGCATCGACCTTATGAACGGAGGAGAGCAAGAACTTCAGGGTGTCACGGCGACCTTGACGGGAACCGCCTCGCTGCTCGCCCAGTTTCCTACCACCACACTGGCAATCGGACGACTGCAACCGGGCCAATCCCGCTCGATCGAATTCGTGGCGACATTACCACAGTCTGTGCAACAGCAGAAGGCCGATGTCCACGTGGCGGTCTCTGATTCAGGGCCCCGTACTCAGCCGCCGACTCAAACCCTAGCCCTGTCGATCCAACCGACCGGCATCAAGGCCGACGACGTGGACCAAATCCCAGCCCTGGTCACCGGATTTCGACAACCCCACACCTACTTGATCTCAATTGGGATCGGATCCTATCGAAACCGGCAAGTCCCATCCCGCAAGTTCGCTTCCTTGGATGCCCAGATGGTCTCGAACTATTTTCAGACCCTCGGTGGCTTGCCTGCCTCCAATATTCTTCTACTACAAGACTGGAAGGCCATACGCTCGGATATTGACGAAGCGCTGCTGGATTGGCTGCCACCTCATATGAACAAAGACGCGGTCGTTATTGTCTATTTCGCAGGTCTGGCTTCGGTCTCTTCGACGGGAGAGACGTTTCTCGTACCATATGATGGAACCGCCACAAGCGCATCACGATCATACCCGATCAAAGATTTGGAGGCAGCATTGTCTCGCTTGAAAGCGAAACAGACGGTGTTTCTGTTCGATGGCATTGTGTCGCGCATGGAACCGGATAACCGAACCAAGACGGCCTTGACCGCCATCCCCCAGTGGAATCCCACAGGAAGCTCGACCCTCCATGTCATCGGGACCAGCGGCATAGGGCAGGGGTTGGAGGACGACCAGCATCGGCATGGCCTGTTCACCTATTATCTGCTGCGGGCACTGCGCGGTGAGGCCGACACCAACCGGGATGGCGACGTGACACTCGGCGAAACGGTGACCTATCTCAGCCAAAAAGTACGCTGGGCCTCCAAGACCTACATGAACCAGGAACAACGGCCGTTCGCTGTTCCGGCGATCAGCCCAACCGATCCTTCCGCTGCCTTGATATTGACCAAGCTTGCTGCGATCCAGGGCAACGAAGCCCGTTAACTGGATACTGAAAAAGTCCGCTCAGCGCTGGCGAACCGGTTGCCACGCAAGGTTCAGGCTAATCGCGTCAGACGCTTCATGGCCATACGCTTGACGCGATCTCACCTTTCATGCTCGATGCGACAGAATCACAGAATCGGAAGAAAAAAGAGGGTGGAGGATTCGATCCTCCACCCTCATAGAACTCACACCTGCGACAAAACTACTCGCCTTTGCAGAAGGTCCGCTCGTAGTTAATGATCAGCCAGGCTTCCTCTTCTGAGATAATTGCCGGGGTCAAGGAGATCATGCCTGTGCCTGCACTTCCATTCTTGATCACCCAGAAAAGTTCACCATCTTTCCGCTTCTTATGGAACTTGCAGTTCGTGAAATCACGGGGGCTCGGATTCAGAACCTTACCGGCCTCACCCTGGCCATCCCCATTCTTACCATGACAATTGAAGCAGGTCCCCTTGCCCTCGAACAGTGCCTTTCCTTTGGCGATGCTCTCCGGGGTTGCGGCAATCGGATTCTTGTTGGCCTTCGCGTCGGCCATCTGATCAGCCGGAACGCGGGACTTGAGTGGATCCTTCTCCTCGGCTCCCACCACTGAGACCGACAGCATCATCAGCGCTGCGCTGATTCCCAGAAACTTAGAAAAATACCCCATCAGACTTCCTCCTTTGTGTTTAACCACCGCACGTGAACTCGGCATCGGGCCGCTGACTCATGAGATCCATGTCAAAGCGACAAAACGCGGGCGAATATAACAATGGCCCTTCACTCATGTCAAGCAATCCGAGGTGCTACGGAAGGTCTCCTTATACTCCGCGATTCCTCCACTTCACCTTCCCGTTCCTGGCTCACACTCACCTCCAGTCCGACGGATTTCGTTCAGTCCTACAATACAGTATCAAGGCTCGTGCCAGAACACCCACAAGGCGAAGCACGATATTCCAGCTAGTTAGTGGCCTGTACAACCCCGGGAATCACGGAAGCCTCAAGAGGGTGGCACCATTGCGCCTCAATCCTTGCGGCGGCGCCCCATTCCTCGATATCACATACCTACGCAACCTCCGGCACAGCTATGCCAAGACAGCCAGCCACAAAACCGGGGCCTACTTGGATTTGAATACAGGGAGGCCTTGAGACGGCTGTTGGAGAGCAGTTAGCGTTTGATGACGATATCGCGTGCGACTTTGCCACTCGGGCCGAAGGGCTTTTGAGGTTTGCCATTGAGTTCGGCCTTGACACCCCCTGCGTTACCGAGCGTCAGGATAAACTGGTCCTGACCTTTCCATGTGGCCTTTTCTCCAGGTCGGAGCAAGGCCTCTTGGGGACTGCCTCCATCGATTTGAACGACGACCCAACTCAGCTCTGTCGCTTCAAGGTCGAGCGCCAGCTGTCCCTCCGTTGCTCCAGACCCCTCGAGTGAAATCCCTCCCAGCGGTCCGTCGCTCCCCAGCGACGAAGGCGCTGGAGCCGCCGATTCCGGCACAGCCGAAGCTGTGGATGCTGGGACTGGTCACTGGCTCAACATTATTGTCCCACGCTCGCCTTGGCTGGCACGACAGGGGACTCGCTTGGTTTGGTCTTGGGAGCCGGTGGAGCCGGCAGGACCGCCTCCGCCTGCTGGCTTGGCGGTGCGTCCTGAGATTCTGGAATCGGAGGAGCGGTCCGCTTGGATGCGGAAGCTGGAAGGTCTGAGCTCGAACGACGGACCAGGAGCGACGACTGTTCCCGGCTTAGGAGGAAGATGAGCGTGAGAATCGCAATGCCAATCGCAATCGCGACGGCCTTTCGATTGGACTTGACGTTTTCGTTCTTCTTCCGCCTGCCTGACTTTCAAACGTTCCCGCTCGCCTTGCTTGTCGTAATAGGCGCCGGCCGATTGAGCGAATCGATGGATCGCATCGTCTTCATCGAGCCCGAGAGACCTGGCATAGGACCGGACAAAGCCTCGCGCAAACACTTGATCGGGCAGCTTGGCGAAGTTCCCATCTTCCAGCGCCTTCACAAAATCCGTTCGAATTCGCGTCTTGGACGCGACTTCGTCGATGGTGAGCCCCTTGGTCTCTCGCACCTGCCTGAAAAATTCGCCGATCGATTCCATAGGTGTCTCTCTACGGCTTGAGCCGTGCCAGCAGTTCCTTCGCGGCTGCGGCATGCTCGCCGCCCTTATCGAGTGTCGTCACCTTGGTCAGCGTTTCCCTTGAACGTCGTTCGAACCCCAGCTTGTAATACACACGCCCCAACTCCAAGTTTAATAGCGCCGGGGGAATGTTCGGTGGATTGACCACTAAGGCATCCTCAAACGCTTCCATCGCACCCTGGTAATCACCCTCGTGAGCCAGCGACCGGCCGAGATGGAATCGGGCGAGGTCCGGCGTTGCATATAAGGGATTGGCCAGCGCCTGACGGAATGCGGCGATCGCTTCCTTCCACCGCCCCTGTTTCTCCAAAATCTGGCCTAGATACGTGTACGCTTCCGAGTAATTCTCGTCGAGCTTCGTCGCGGCCATAAATTCTTCCTCGGCTTGGGGCAATTTACCCTGCAGCGCCAGAATATGGCCGAGCCCGTATCGTGCCTCTTTGTTGTTCGGATCGAGCTTCACAGCCTTCTGGAACGATACAAAGGCCTTCTGCTGATCATGATCCAGACTTGCAATACCTTCCTGGTAATAGCCTTTTGACTTCTGTGCCGAACCTTCTGATGTGGCACAGCCAGGTAGCCATCCGATCGACAGGGCCAACACAAGCAACGGACGTGAAAGAGATCGAACAATCGAACCGGCAAAGAGGTTCTGAATCACGAAATGTCCTCGAAATGAGTCAACTGCTTAAAGGCTCGAAACCGTTCTTGAACCTCTTTGTAGTCCAGGATTCGCAAACGGTCAAGACTAAAGGATTCTACAGCAAATGACGCCATGACGCTCCCGAAGATAATCGCTTGCTTGAAGGCCTCAACCGAACGATTGCCGGTGGCTGTCAGGTAGCCCAGGAAACCGCCGGCGAAAGTATCCCCCGCACCGGTTGGATCGCGCACGTCTTCAAGTGGAAAGGCTGGAGCCCCGAACACCTGCTTCTCATTGAACATCAGAACCCCATACTCCCCACGCTTGATGATGAGGTGCTTGGGCCCACGTGCGAGTACTTTTTGTGCGACCTTCACCAGATTCGAATCTTCACCGAGTGCCCGAGCCTCCCCATCGTTCACGATTAGAATATCGACCTGCTCCAAGACCCGCCACAACGCATCCCGTTTGCCGTTGATCCAAAAGTTCATCGTGTCGCACGCGACCAACGGCGGACGCGGAAGCTTCTGCAGCACATCCAACTGAAGTTCCGGATCGATATTACCCAAGAACAATAGATCCGGGGATCGGTAGGCATCGGGTATCTTTGGCCGAAAGGTTTCGAATACGTTGAGTTTCGTATCAAGCGTGTGCGCTTCGTTCAACTGATGCGTGTACTCCCCTTTCCATCGAAATGTCGCTCCAGGCCTCCGCTCCAACCCAGTCACAGTCGATGCCACGGCTCTTGAGGAAGGCCAGGTGTTGCGGAGGGAAATCTTCCCCCACCACTGCGATGAGGTCGACGCTGGTAAAATAACTAGCCGCAGTCGAAAAATAGGTGGCTGATCCTCCAAGGACCTCACTGACTTCTCCGAAAGGTGTTTTCACCGTATCGAGCGCGACCGAGCCGACCACGAGCAATTTCCCCATAGTTCACCAAGCCCCTTTCTTCGCAGAAACAACCCGATCCATCAACAATGCCAGTTTCCGTCTGAGCGATGCCGGCATCCGATCTGGCGCCGTAATAATGGCATCCTGCAACGATCGCTGGCAGCTGCACGATTTGACGTCGGCCACCGCACGCATCGCCGTCCGCAACAGTTGTTTGGCGAGCACGACATTCTGACGGAGCGTGGTCAAGATCGCCTCGACGGTGACCGCCTCTTCCGTCTCATGCCAACAGTCGTAATCGGTTGCCAAGGCCACCGTGGCGTAACAGAGTTCGGCTTCGCGTGCGAGCTTGGCTTCAGGAAGATTCGTCATCCCGATCACACTCGCACCCCACTGGCGATACAACCGCGACTCCCCTTTGGTCGAAAACTGCGGCCCTTCGATGCAGAGATAGACGCCGCCCTGGTGCACCGTAGCGCCAACCACATGGGCCGCGTCCAACAATGCCACACCGAGCGAGGCGCAGACAGGATCGCCAAACGCCACGTGCGCAACGATACCCCCCTCGAAAAATGTCGAAACCCGTCGTTTGGTGAGATCGATAAACTGATCCGGCAACACAACGTCGCCAGGCTTAATCGACTCCTTCATGCTGCCGACCGCACTCACAGAAATCACCCGCCGAACACCCAGCGACTTCAGCGCATAGATATTCGCGCGATAGTTGATTTCAGAAGGATTCATTCGATGTCCACGTCCATGTCGCGAGAGAAAGGCGATACGAATCCCGTCCAATTCGCCGAGCACCACCTTGTCAGACGCAGCCCCGAAAGGGGTTTTGACTGCGAGTTCTTTGACCTTTCGAAGCCCCTCGACGTCGTATAACCCACTGCCGCCGATGATCCCGATGTCTGCGCGCGATGCCTTCCCCTGTCGTATCATCCCTGATCCTCAAGTGTGGTGAGAAATCGATCCACCTGCCCGATCACCCGCTCTGCCGTGTGCTGGTCTGACTCCGACTCCTCGATCGTCAGCCACTGAATCCCCGGTTCCTTTCGAAACCAGGTCATTTGTCGCTTGGAAAAATGTCTCGTGTCCCGTTTGAACCGCCGAATCATTTCAGCGGCGTCATACTCGCCGGCCAAGTGCTCGGCCACCTGCCGGTACCCCAAACCCTTCATGGCTGCGCTGTCGCGCCGATAGCCCTGAGCCAGAAGCTGCTGTGTCTCTTCGATCAGGCCGTGAGCCAGCTGCCAATCGATCCGCGCCTCGATACGCCGATACAGCGCGCCACGGTCTCGGTTCAGACCGATGATCAAGGCTGAAAATGGCTGCTTGGCAAACCCATGCTCCTGCTGAAATTCCGACATCCGGCGACCGGACAGCTGATATACCTCCAATGCGCGGATCACTTTTGATTCGTCGCGTGGGTGCAACCGCTCGGCGGACACAGGATCGACTGTCACGAGCCGCGCGTAGAGACGATCGTGCCCTTGGTCCTTCGCCTCCTGCCGCAGGGCAGCCCGCACAATCGGATCGGCCTGTGGTGCGTTGCACAAACCCTTAAGGAGGGTCCGCACATAGAGTCCTGTGCCGCCCACCACCAGAGGAAGGTGGCGGTCTCGATAGAGGCGTTCGATCTCATCGATCGCCTGGCGGCGATACAATCCCGCATTAAACGATTCATCAGGATTGACAAGATCGATCAGCCGATGGGGAACCGCCTGGCGCTCCTCCGAAGACCGGTTTATCCGTCCCGACATCCATCCCTCGATAGACTTGCCGGGAGTCTGCCGTGAGCACCTCGGTTTCGAAAGCCTTTGCCACCTCGACCGCGACGCGGCTCTTCCCCACCGCAGTCGGCCCAACGATCACGACCACTGGCTTGCAACGGACCTGCGTCTCGGAGAGACGACGCATCGCCCTCGCTGGAACGGGCATCATGCCCATCCAACCCGGCCAAATAGCTTGGCAAGCTCATCTGTCGAAAGACGAAACGCCGTGCGGCGCCCATGCGGGCAGGTCATGATCAACCCTTCCTGCACCCAATCGTGAATCAGCTGTTGAATTTCTGGAAGTGCCAAGGCGCGTCCGGCGCGCACAGCTCCATGGCAGGCCAGCGACGCCAGCACGGGCTGTACTCGCATCTCCAGAGACGATGCGCTGTCCCACTCAATTAAATCGTTCGAGCAAATCCTGCACCAAGACAGCCGCATCCACTTTACCAAGTCCAATCGGCACCCCTCGAATCGCCACAGCCGCGGCACCAAATGGTTCAATCAGGAGGCCGAGTTTCTCCAGATCATCACGGCGCTTAAGCAATAGCGTGCTCTGCGCCGCAGACAGCTCGATCGGCTCCGGAATCAATAACGGCTGCGAGGGGATATCCCGGCTCTGCCATCCACGCCAGAGCCGTTGAAAAAGAACGCGCTCGTGCGCCGTATGTTGATCGATCACTTGCAGTTCTTCACCCACCTGCGCCACGAGATAGGTCCTGAGGATTTGTCCGAACGGCACGATGTCGGGCTTCTCTCCCCGCTGATACGTTGCGACTGCCTCCGCAGCGAGGGCCAACTGACTTCCCTCGACGATGCCGGACAGGGACACCGCGTCACTCACATCGATCCGGGAGTCCTGTCTATGAGCTGAGATCGAGGCGGCCGGGTGAGAATCCGGGAACGATGCGGTCTGCCGCTTGACCGTGGGAGCGAACTCCGGCGCCGTCTGCGACAGCCACGCCTTCGAGAGACCCAACACGACCTTCCGTTCGGAACCGCTCAGTGCATGGCGGACCGACTGGCGCACCAACTGATGAAGGGCTTCTGTTTCCGCAAAACGGACTTCTTTCTTCGTGGGATGCACGTTGACATCGAGTCGATCCGGCTCGATATCCAGAAAGAGCACGAACGTCGGGTGATGCCCTTTGGGAAGAAATGATCCATACCCCGCCATGACCGCATGAAACACGGTCGCATTGCGGATGGGACGCCGGTTCACAAACAATTCCTGCGGCGTTCTTGAAGACCGCGCATGGATAGGATCGACCATCACGCCGCGAATCGACAATCCCGCTGTCCTGCCTCGAACCTCAATCGTCCGATCGAGAAACGTCTGGCGATAGACTTGGAGGATGCGATCGCGATCTGCTGTCACGGAGGGATAGTTGAGAATCTCCTGGCCGTTATGCATCAGGCGGAAGTGCACCGATGGCCAGGCGAGTCCTGCGAGTTGCACGACATGACTGATATGGGAGAATTCGGTCGTGGTCGATTTGAGAAACTTCTTTCTGGCCGGTTGATTGAAAAATAGATTGGAGACGTCGATCCGGGTGCCAGGCACGGGGGGGGCGTCCACAATAGCGCTGCCTGCTCCTGCGACAAGGGTGAACTGCGACCCCACCGTATCCTGCCTGGTCGCGGTCGTCGCCAGCACATGGGAGACTGACGCAATGCTCGGTAACGCCTCGCCGCGAAAGCCCATCGTCGTCACTGAGGCGAGATCCCGATCGGATCTGAGCTTGCTGGTGGCATGCCGCTCGAAAGCACGGGGAAGATCGGCACGGTTGATCCCCTCTCCATCATCCGTGACTCGAATGAGGGTCAGCCCACCGTCTTTCACGTCGATCGTGATATGCAGACCCCCTGCATCGAGACTGTTTTCCAGTAATTCTTTGACGACGGCGGCAGGACGCTCGACGACCTCGCCGGCCGCGATGCGGCTGACTACATCGTCTGGGAGGATATGGATCTTGGCGGAGCAACTGGCGGCGGGCATGAAGCTAGACTCCGGGGAATGCCGGGAACAAGGGCGCCACCACAAACCGTCTCGATGGACGTTCGATCATCGGATTTCTGCCAGCTTACTCTTGGCCAGCTTCGCCTCGTCCGACGTGGGAAACTCTTCGATGACCCGTTTGAGATTCGCCTTCGATTTGGCGAGATCTCCGGTTTCTCCCGCCGCGAGCCCCAATTTGAAGAGCGCCGCCGGCACCTTCTCGTTTCCCGGATACTCGGTTGAAAGGTACTCAAACGATTGCATCGCGCGCACGTAATCTTTCTGTTGATAGGAGGACTCTCCCAACCAGTAGTATGCATTCGGCGTCAGCGACGTGCCAGGGAAATCTTTCACAAATCGCTGAAAGCCCGCCACGGCAAGATCGTATTTCCCGTTGAGATAGTCGTTGTATGCCAGATTGAACGCCGACGTCGGGGTAATCGTGGGAATACCGGGCATCATCGTCGGCACATCTGCAGAGGAAGCCGGCTTCTGTGGCTTGGTGGAACGAGCGGGTTCTCCCTGGGCTGGCTCCATCTTGGGGGCCGCTGAAACACCCGATGCCTCGTCGAGTTTGGCCAACCGGCCCTCTAACTTATGGATCCGTGCGGACAGTTCATCGAACTTCGGATCGAGCTTTTGCCTGGCAGGCTCGCTATCCTTCACCCGCTCCAGCGACTCCAAGCGTCGTTGCAGCGCATCCAGCCGCTTTTGATCTTGATCCTGAGACTTCGACACTGTCGCCAAGTGATCACGCAATGCCACAAAATCCGCGTGATTGGCACATCCGGAAAGCGACAGCACCATCCCGGCCATGAGAACGACCAACCCCATTGAACCTGTTTTCTTGCGCATCACAGTTATCGCGACTCCTTCAACTGGGATAGTTTATCGGACGCTTTTCCTGCCTCAGGAGTCCGCGGATACAACGTCACCACTTGTTTGAATGCCGAAGAAGCGCGCTTCGTATCTTTCATCGCCAGATACGCATACCCTTTCTTCAAGATTGCCGCTGGTACTTTCTCGCTCTGGGGAAAATCCAGTTCGACGCGGTCATACGAATCGATCGCCTGTCTATAATCTTTCTTGCCGTAATGCGATTCACCGAGCCAATAGCGCGCGTTTGGAGACAGGTCTGAGTTCGGATAGTCACGTAAAAATGCGGCGAACCCCTGCCGGGCTCCATCCAAATCCCCATCACGAAACAGCGCCAGTAGACGTTCATACTCGAGTTTATCGGAGCGCTCTCCACTCTGGCTGACTTGCGGACGTGGCGACTCCTCGGACTCGACTGCCGACGTCACAGCTTCAGCCGATTGTCCTACTTCAGCTTGCACAGGGAGCGAAGCCGAAGGCGTTACCTGCTCAACCTTTGGGGTCTCAGATAAAGGCACCGCCGCCGATCGATGGGCCGGCTTCGTGGTTGACTGACGTGCCCCTCCCTTGTTTCCCCCTCGTACATGCGCGTCCTGCGCGACCTGATCAACGGTCTTGGAGAGGGCATCCAGACGGCGGTCCTGCTCATCGAAGCGGGCGGAAAACTTCTGCGCGACAGATGCAACACTCTTGTTGACCTCGGCTAAGTGACCGGTCACCGCCTTGTTCATCTCATTGATATGGGTTGTCGAGGCTTTGCCCGCATGCTCTTCTTGACTCACCCGCTCGCTCAATACTGTCAGCGAATCCCTGAACGCTGTCAAAGACTGACTGAATTGTGCGAATTTTGCCGACAACTGTTCGGCCCGAGCCTGGTCGTCCGCCAGCGCCTTATGCTGCTCCTCCAGACGTGCGTCGAGACTCTTGGCAAGTCCGCTGTTCGTCTTCTGCACGACTTCGATGATCTCTTTTCGCACCACCTCCATCTGTCGACTCACGTCGTCAAGGCGCGCATTTACATCCATGCGGAGCTGATCACGATCCTGCTTATTCTTGACATCTTGAGCATTGAGGCTCTCGCGCACCTGGTTGTAGCGAGCTGCGCTATCCGTCTCCAGCTTGCCGGCCAACTGTTCGAGCCGCTTGGTTTGTTGCTCGAGCTGCGCAGATCGCTGCTTGAGGTCTTCCTGTTTGCCCTGGAGTTCCTGAGCCTGGTGCAACGCCCGCTCCAGTTCGCCACGCAACTGCGGCAACTCCTGCTCCCGAAGCACCGAGATCTCTTGACTCTGTCGCGCACGGGTCTGTGCCGACTCATCGCTCGACTGCTTGATGCGCTGCTGAAGATTCTTTTCCGTCTGTTTGAGATCGGATTGTTGGGCAATGCAGCCGGTCGACAACAGGGCACAGATCACACAGATTGTCGTCCAGGTTCCCTTTGTATTCGAATGGTTCCACATTGTTCCACCCACTATGATAAAGGAATCCCCTTCTCTCTCTTCGCGGACAACGAAGTCACTAGTGCCACGATAAAGAGCATATCGCCTACTTCCCGGTCTTCAACACAAGATGTCCTCGCCGATTCTGCTGGTAGCAGGACTCCGCATGTTCATTGCAGGACGGTCGCTCCTTCCCATACGACACCACGGACAAACGATTGGCACCGACACCGAGTTCGACCAGATAGTTCCGGGCGGCTTTCGCCCGCTTTTCACCGAGGACGAGGTTGTAGGCGGAGGTCCCGCGCTCGTCACAGTGCCCCTCGACCTTGACCAGCGAGCTCGGGTTGGACTTCATCCACTCGGCATCGCGGGTCAACGCCTGACGCCCATCTTCGGAAATCGTCCAGCTATCGTAGCCGAAGAACACATCCCGCAAGCCGGCTGCAGCTGAAGCAGCCTGCTCGGCGCTGATCTCATCCATTTGTCGTCCGGCACTGCTGGAGGGATCCACCTTCGCCAGCATTGTGCCACTGCCGACACGCTCTTCTGAAGGGTTCTTGTCGAGTCCCCGAAGCCCGCCGCCACTAGGCTGAACGCTGGTGTCCGGGTAGCTGCCGACACCGGACCTGGAACTATCTGCCCCCCCCTTTGCCATCCCTTGAGTGGACTGGGAGTCGCCGCCGGATTGTACGGATTTTTTCGAGCAGCCGGACATACCAACCAATGCCACGCTCATCACCAGTGCCAAGCCGCAGTAGAGAATGCCTTGTTCATACATCTTATCTCCTTTCCCAGATTAGTTATCTCGATCATTGGCCTTTATTCATCCGATATAGACGAAACGTCATCCTCACGATGCCGGAGACCAGGAGGGCGAACTATTGTGCGTCCCCTGGAAGGTGAGCCGTTCTATGCCCTTACCGTCGGCATCGATCATATAGATCTGACTCTTTCCATCGGACGTCGAACTGAATACCAAATGCCGGCCATCCGGTGACCAGGAAGGTGAATCATCGACACCCGGTCCTGTCGTCAATTGCATTCGCTTCTGCCCGTCCGGCGAGATGACACAGAGCTTATACTCTTTATGCGTCCGGCACACGTAGGCGATCCAGTTCCCGCGAGGCGACCACACCGGCGCCGCATTGTAATCACCTTCAAACGTCAGGCGGCGCACGTTCGACCCATCGGAACCCATCAGGAACAGCTGCGGCCCGCCACCCCGATCTGACACAAACACCAGCTCTCTCCCGTTCGGAGACCAGGAGGGAGACAAGTCGCCGGACGGGTTAACTGTCAATCGTTGGATAGCTTTCGTCCTTGTATCCAACCGATAGAGTTCAGAATTGCCTTCGTGACTGGAAGCAAACGCCAGGAGGTTTCCGTCAGGAGACAGTGACGGAGTGATGTTCAACCCCCCCAGGGAAATCACCGTCCATCGCTTGCCCGTCGCCAACTCAATCATGTCGATGTCCTGCGTATTGCGATTCCGATAGGCGGTGAAGATGAGAAACCGGCGATCCGGAGACCATTGCGGCATGAGGTTCAGGAATCCATCGGCGGTGAGTTGGCGCGTATCGTGGCCATCATAATCCATCACGAACAACTCGCGGGCAGTCCCATGTTCAGCCACATACGCGATCTTTGTCCGCGCGATGCCCGGCTCACCCGTGTAACGAAATACCAGTTCGTCGGCAAATCGATGCGCCATCAGCCGCACGACCGAGGGTGATCCTACATAACGCTTCCCCCCTACGAGTTCATCGCTGCCACTGTCATAGACGAAGCCTTCCATATTCACGTCGGCTTCTTTGTCTGTCCCTTTCATGCCTGCTTTTCCCCAGACTAAGACCGAGACACCCTTCTCAGCCGCTTGTCTAAATATGGCCTTGGAACTGGCCCCCATCCCGTTGCCGATATCAGGTGTTTGAATCCCAAGACTGGGCAAATCCACCAGATCGAAGACCAAGGAGCGTTTCACATCTTTTTTGAGAACTTCTTCGATCCGCCCCCCCAACCAGTCGGGGCCTCCCGCGTTTTGTATTCCCGCAACACCCAGGGAAATCTTTTGGAAGTCGGGACGGGTGGCTTCGAGGAATACATCCGCCGCCCCAGATTCAAGAATGCCGACAACTCCTGCTAGCAGCAGCGCTCCCCCGAACCAGGCACTGACTAACTTCAGCTGTGTCATCCGACCGACTCTCCGACTCGAAATACCATCTCTACGTCTTTGTAGCTGTCTGCCATATCGGCAGGAAACAGGGGCAGGATTCGTGGCCGCAACACGGCGCGCTGGCCCGCCATGTCAAAATAGGCATTCCCGGACGACTGTTGTACCACCACATCTTTGATCGTCCCATCCCGTTGAAGACGAAACTTGACGATCATCGTATAGGTTTGTCCCGCCATATCGATCGGAGGCGGCTCCCACTGGCTACTAATAATGGACTGCACACGCGCCCAGTAGGGATTCGACCCAGCCGTACCGGAAATCCTCAGGGTCGTCTCGGGAGTCTTAACTACTGGAACTTTCACCTCTTGCTGAGGCACCGGCTTGACTGACGCCTCGCTTGGCTTCACCTCTTTCGGAATGTCCAGCTTAGCCGCAGGCTGAAACTGTTTGATCTTTTTCAGCTCTTCTTCTAATTCACGATTCAGATCATCGCTGACCGAAGACCGCTGCGGAACCTTCGCAACCGGGTCTTGCGCCACATCCGGGACACGTGGAATATCGAGCGTCTTCGCCGCCTGTTGGGGCTGCGCCACCGATTTGGTTGCAGGGCTCAAATCTCCGAACTTCGGCGCATCCGGTGGAAGCTGAAGATCCCGCAACATGTCCCTTCTTTTCTCGCCTACTGGAGGCGCGGCAGAAGGGTTTGCGCTTGAGGTCATTGCCTTGACTAACGGGGCGGGAACCGGCTTCGGATCTGGAGTTTTCGCTGACTCGATAGGCTTCGCCGACTCGGCTTGCCTCACGGGCGTCGGCAGACTGACCAGCGACACTTCCACGGACGTCATAGGGCGTTCACCCTGTTGCGGAAGCCGAAGCCCTGCCACCACGAGCAGGACAACCACATGAAGAACAAGCGACATCGCCAGTGTTCGCTTGAGTCGAGCCGACAGTATGGATTGATCGCCCTGATCGAACCCCATACCTGACAGGACCGACGCCTCGGACGCCATAACCACCAGCCTCCTCGCACAGGTTGCGTCAACTTTTTCTCAACGGGAGACGCGGAGCTTCTGGCGCTCCGACACGCTCGGGACCGACCGGCTCAGTCACCATCCCGATTTTCTCGATCCCGGCTTTCTTGACACCGTCCATGACTTGCACCACGACGCCGTAAGGCACGTCGCGATCCGCCCTGAGATAGAGCGACACATCGGGATGGTCCCGTTTCAAGAGCTTCAATTTCTGTTCCAGCTGAGCCACCCCGACCGGATCTTTGTCGAGATATAGTCGTTGATCCTTTTCAATCGTAAGCACCGTACGCATTTCCGGTTTGATGGTATTCGTGGCAGAAGTCGGCAGCTTAATGTCCATCCCTCGGTACAACATCGGCGCTGTAACCATGAAAATTACCAAGAGGACGAGGACCACATCGACGAGGGGAATGACGTTGATTTCTGCCAGAAACCGGCGGTGACGGGACTCTAGGGTCATCCTTGAACTCCGACCGGAACTGGTTTCGTCTTCGATGAAGGGATCGAGAGGGATGACAGAAGCTCAATGGTGACCGAATCCAATCGGAATGCCGTGCTGCGAATCCGAGTGAGGAAGTAGTTATAGGCAATGACCGCGGGGATAGCGGTGAACAGACCGGCTGCCGTCGCGACTAAGGCCTCCGCAACGCCGGGAGCGACAGCGGAAATACTGGCGGTCCCTTGGGTTCCGATCTCACGAAATGCATCGATAATTCCCATCACGGTCCCGAGCAGTCCGATAAACGGAGTAATGTTTCCCGTCGTGGCAAGGAACGGAAGATAGGTCTCGAGCCGTGAGAGCTGGCTCTGTGCCGAGATGGGAGGCCGTCCGCTCTATCACGTGTTGATCAACTGGTCCTGACGCTGGCACCATTCCTCCCCTCGACCCCGCCCAGACCCCACACGCTCCATGACCCCTTCGAATACGGCTGCGCTGGGACTTCCTTCGATTCGTCGAACTTGTCGATACAGCTCGTCGAGATCTCGTGTTTTCACTAGGAGCGCCAGGAACCGCTTGTCCTCGCGGTCTGCCACTCGAAACGCTCGCCATTTTGAAGAAAATAACGGCCCACGAGATGACCGAGAAGACGAACAGGAGCAAGAGCACGATTTTTGAAACCGCGCCGAGCGAACCCACCAGTCCGATTAGACCCGTTTGAAACATGCGGCAATGACCTTTCCAGGCTCTAGGAAGTACTCACAGTTCTGCCTACGGAGTCTAGCAGACACAGGGGAAAATGGCGGGGCCGACGGGATTTGAACCCGCGACCTCCAGATTGACAATCTGGCGTCCTAACCAGCTGAACGACGGCCCCTCAAAACTCTACTTATAGCGGAAGATGTGAGTGACAAGACTATATCTAGCGGTTGGTCCCGTCTAAAATTTCATTATTTTCGTTCAATATCTGTCCTGCTCCCCGTGAACCAGCTTTTGCCCTGGTAGGCGGAACAGGGATCGAACCTGTGACCTCTGCCTTGTAAGGGCAGCGCTCTCCCAACTGAGCTATCCGCCCGATTTCCTTAGCAACCTTGGCGGATGCTACCAACTCCACTTGCCCTTGTCAATCGAATCTCGCACTCTTCTTGCATTTTTCGGTCGCTGCGCACTCCGCTCATATGAATCGCGTGTCCTCGGTTATGTTTTTTGCTCCTGTCGCCGGCCCACCCGGGGAAAATACTTGTCATGCACCCGCTTCAGGCGTCCCCGTTCAATATGCGTGTAGATCTGTGTCGTTGCAATATTCGCATGGCCGAGCATCGCCTGGACAGACCGAAGATCCGCGCCGCCTTCGAGCAGATGCGTCGCAAACGAATGCCGGAGCATGTGCGGCGAGATGACCTGTTTAATCCCTGCCCGCTGTGCACGAAGTCGCAGCAACTTCCAAAAGGCCTGTCGCGTCAATGGCCCGCCCCGTCTCGACACAAACATATACCGTGAAGCCCGTTTCTTGAGAAGCCGTGGACGCGCCTCTTCCACATACTGCTGCAGCAGTTGCCGGGCCCCCTCGCCCATCGGCACGAGACGCTGCTTCGCGCCCTTGCCCGTGACCCGGAGATACCCGACATCAGGATTCACCAGTGCGACTTCAGCCATCACCAATTCCGATACACGAAGCCCCGTCGCATAGAGCAACTCCACCATCGCACGGTCACGCAGATCTTCAGGGGTCGGGACTGCCCCCAGATCCAACAATGCGGTGACATCTTGCTGCGACAGCGTTTTGGGCAGTCGAACGCCTCGCGATATCGGCGCCAGACCAATGGTAGGATTCTCCTCGATCATCCGTTCCCGCATCAGAAAACTGGAGCCATCCACGAATAGCCGAGAGGCAGCGCACAGAAGAGGCGCGAGACAACCGCGCCTCGTGCAAGGAACGGAGAAATCCCGTCAACGTCTTCTGCGATAGAGGCCCGAGCGGCACAACACCGGTTCGATGCAAGTAGGAGTGGAATTTACTCAGGTCGCGGCGGTAGGCTTCGACCGTATTGACGGAGAGACCACCCTCCACCCGGAGATGGCTCAAATATCGCTCGGCCAGCGGGTCCAGCATCATCTGTGCGATGATAGCCAATCGCTCAGATGAACACAACGAAGCCCTGTAGGGAGTTTACCTTGACACCCCGACAGGGTTTCCGATAGTAGTCACGTGCGAACTGACACATCCGTCACACCGCCCAGCAGGATGCTGAAGTTCAGAGTCTCACCGACCGAAACGTACGCCTCCTCTTCGCTTACGCGATCTTGCTGACGGCCTCTGTTGAGCATCCTGCGGCTATAGCGTCATTATGTGAGATCCCAACGGTGCTATTATATATAATCCAAGTTATCCCAAAGCCTGCTAGGAGCTCATGGCCCGCCCGTTGATATCTCTCGTCTTCACATCGCACGTACGTCCTTTCTGCACGCTGGTGCCTGTCCCTTATACTTGCCTGGAGCATACTCTGGGCCAGTCACTGGGTTCGAGTTCAATTCGCCCGTCTATGCAGAAACAGGACCCGCTAGCCCGGCGAACCATCCCGCGCTGAAGCAGGCGAAGCGCCTGATCGACGCAGGTCAGGCTGAGGAAGCCATCACCACACTCCGTCGTTTTCTGGCCACCTCTCCGAAGCCCGAGCTGCTCGACGACACCTATCTACTCCTCGGCGCAGCCCTGCACAGCGCAAAGCAATATGGGGACGCCTTAAAATACTTGCAGCAACTGCAGACCGAGTTCCCCAACTCAGAGGTGACGGAGCGAGGCAAGTTGATGCAGGCCCGAGTCCATGCGGCGATGGGCAACCTCGACCTGGCCTTGCCGATCTTAACGGGCCTGCGCAATCTTTCCAAAGATGACGGCACGAAACGCGAAGCCCTGCAGCTGAGCGGCGACTTCTACGCGCAAAAAAAGGACGCGACCCGTGCCATTCAGGCGTGGCTCGATGAAGTGGCCTTGGGAACCGACGACCAAGCAGAAGACGTGCGTGCCCGCATTCGCGAGCTGGCCATCGAAACGTCCGACAAGAAAGCCCTCGATCAAATCCGAGACACCTTTCCACGCAGCTTTCCCGGCGATCTCGCATCCCTCCGACTCATCGACCTCTACATCGGCCGTGGAGAAGAACACCAGGCCATCCGGCAAATCCAGCAATTTCTCATGAATTTCCCGACCCACCCGCAGGCAGACAAAAACCTCGGAACTCCTCACCACACTCCAAGCCAAACCAAAGTCCAACCAGTTTTTCATCGCCGCGGTCCTGCCGCTCTCAGGAAAACTCGCCCCCTTTGCCAGGTGAAGTTCTCAGCGGGATTCAGCTGGCGGTCGAAGCCAACAGAGACCGGGCAGGGAGCGCATCGGTCGGTCTCATCGTCAAAGATTTAGAATCCGATTACGCCTCGTTTTTGGACGACTTCTCCGAACTGCTGAACACCGATCGCCCCCTCGCCGTAATCGGTCCGCTCCTCTCGAAAAATCTGCCGGTCATGGCTGAACTCGCCGAGCGAGCCCACATCCCCCTGATCACGCCGGCAGCGACCCTCCCCAACGTCAGACGACTCGGCAACTATGTGTTCAGTACAGCACTCACCTATCAACTGCAAGCCAAACGAATCGCGGCCTATGCCATCAAGGAGCAAGGCTTCCGCCGATTCTGCATCCTGCATCCCGACACCACCTATGGCCGCGAATTGGCCCGGCTCTTTGCCCAGGAAGTGCGCCAACACGAGGGAGAAGTGATCGCCATCGAATCGTACAAAGAGGGCGAAGCCGACGTGAGTGCGCAACTCAAACGCATGAAGGCGGAGGACCTCAAGCGATACGGCTTGTCCGTGCCGGTCGATCAGACGAAACTGACCGGGAAACTGACAAAGCTGGACAAGAAAGTCTTCTATACGCCGGGCTTCGATGCGATCTTCATTCCAGGCCGCGCAGCCGACGCCGGCATCATCACATCTCAGCTCAATTTCCACGACATGAAAGTTCCTTTCCTGGGCACGAATGGATGGAACTCGCCGGACTTCGCCCGCACGGACGATTCGTCGATCGACGGAGCCGTGTTCGTCGATGGCTTCTTTATGGACAGCCCCAGCCACGACCGTGCAGGATTTTGTCGCGCGGTACAAAAAACGGTTCCAAACCAACCCGACACTCTTTGCGATGCAGGGCTACGATGCCGCGAAATTGGTGCTCGATGCGGTTCGAAAAGGCGCCTCCTCCGGCGAAGACGTCCGCGACCAATTACTGACACAGCCGGATCTCTCCTCCCTTGCGGGACCGGCGGCGTTTGGACCGGACGGAATATTGAATCGCCCGCTCTTCCTCATACAAATCAAACGAGGTCGATTCCTTCAAGTAAACTAAGAAAGCCGAACGCATGAATTCCTTACCACAGATACTCCACACGATTTCCTACATGGCGCTCCCGCTCCTCTTCGCCATGGTATTGCATGAATATGCTCATGGCTGGGTCGCCAATCGATGCGGCGATCCAACCGCCAAACTCCAGGGCCGGCTCACTATGAATCCGCTGGCACACATCGATCCGTTTGGAACCGTCATACTGCCGCTGCTCTGCCTGCTGATGCCGGGAGGATTCTTCCTCGGCTGGGCCAAACCGGTCCCGATCGACCCACGCCTCATGCGCCAACCACGTCGCGACATGGCGCTCGTCGCAGCGGCAGGGCCGGCCATGAATCTCGCGCTGGCCGTCGGCAGCGCCCTCCTCTTCGCCCTCCTAGTGTCGATCGATCCCACAATCGGGAGCTACTGGTCCAATTCGGAAAATACCGACCCCCCGGATACATGGCACGCAATGTTCCTCCTGCCGATTGCCGTCATGTCGGTCTACTCCGTCTTGATTAACGTGCTCTTGATGCTGTTCAATCTGCTGCCGCTCCCCCCATTGGATGGCGGGAGAATTCTCACGAGCCTTCTCCCAAACACTGCGGCGATGGCACTCATGCGCGTGGAACCCTACGGCATGTTCATCCTGATGGGGCTGATCATATTCGACCCGCAGATCCATCTGATCCATACCATCACAAGCACCTTGACCCACAGCCTCTCCAATACGATTCTCTCCACCGCAGTCGGTCTCGGAGCAGGAAACACACCATGACCACACCCAGGAAACGAGTCCTCAGCGGCATGCAGCCGAGCGGGCTGCTGCATCTCGGCAACTATCTCGGCGCCTTGGAGAATTGGAAAAATCTTCAGAACGAGTTCGAGTGCTACTTCTTTGTCGCAGACTGGCATGCACTCTCGACGAACTATGCCGACACCAGCCGTATCCGTGAGTTCGTCCCGTGAGTTGTTGATCGACTGGCTCGCCGCAGGCATCGATCCCGCAAAAGGCCACGGTGTTCGTGCAGTCGCGCATCCCGGAGCATGCCATCCTGCATCTGTTGCTCTCCATGATGATTCCCATCGCCTGGCTGGAGCGGAATCCGACCTATAAGGAAAAACAGGAAGAGATTAAAGGAACGCGATCTCAGCGACGTACGGATTTCTCGGCTATCCGGTCCTTCAAGCCGCGGATATCCTCATCTACAAACCGGATTTCGTGCCGGTAGGGAAAGATCAACTGCCACATCTCGAACTCACCAGGGAACTGGCCCGCCGATTCAACAGCCTCTACAAGACCGGTGTTCCCTGAGCCGATGGAGCAGCTCACGAAATTTCCGAAAGTGCTCGGCACGGATGGCCGGAAGATGAGCAAGAGCTACGGCAACACCATCAACCTGTCGGACCCCGAACCAGTCGTGCGCCAAAAACTCAAGACGATGGTTACCGATCCTGCCCGAGTCCGACGCCACGACCCAGGAAATCCGGATCTCTGTCCCGTGTACGATTTTCACAAAATCTTTTCATTGCCGATGATTCAGGAGCAGATTAATACCGAATGCCGGACAGCCGCCATCGGCTGTATCGATTGCAAGAAACTCGTCGCCGATCGAATCGTTGAACGCATGACGCCGATGTGGGATGCACGCGCACGCCTGAGCAAAGATCCCGCACACCTGAACGACATCGTGACAGAGGGCAGCCGCCGGGCCGGCGAGGTCGCCAAAGCGACGCTCCACGATGTGAACGAGGCGATGAAGATCTAGCAGGATGCTGAAAAGGATGTGGGTAGCCTGACCGTTCTCCTGCTCGCGGAACGCGCACGATAAGAATGTGCTCGTTCGACGCGCGCAATCGAGAATCGACCAGGCCACCCTTGAAAATGAAATAGTGATTTGGGAAAGATGGAGTGGAAGATGAAAAATCGCAAGATATGGCAAGGAGGCGCTCATGCTGTGCGCCCTGTTCGGAGGACTCTCGGGCTGCGGAACCTGGATGCATTCCGACAAACAATCGGTCACCATATTCACCAACCCGCCGGAGACCGCGGTCGTCATTGACGACTACCTGCATCTCACAGCTCCTGGCACAGTCACTCTCAGCCGCAAAGGCAACCATCTCGCGCAGGTGAACCGGGACGGCTATGAGCCGACCTCGTTCAAGATCGATCGCACCTGGTCCTGGTGGGTCGTCGGAGATATTTTCGGTTGCCTCATTATCTTTTCACCAATTTGCATCATGAACGACATGGACCAGGGCGGCTACTATACGTTCGACGACAAGATCTATCTGACACTCGATCGCCGGGTTACTGAACCGATCCCGCTCAAGTAGCAAGACGGGACCACCCTTCGCACACTATACTGTTCCCTCCATCCGGGTGTTCGCAAAGATCGTCGAACAGGCGGTCAAGCTCTTAACATTGACAGGTATTATTGATGGGAGTATGTTTTCTCGTATCACCCAGTAGGAACACATGTTGCGCTCCTTACGACCTCCTCTAGCCGTTTTCTTGATTCTTCTGTTTTTCGCGTTGAGCTTCAATGCCTATGCCTGCCTCCTGCCGGTGAATGGCGTCACGGCCGGTGCAATGGGCAATGGCTGTTCGACCCCGGATGAACAACCTGTCTCTCAGTTCTGCGATGCGTTTAAGACGCTCGGTGTGCAGTCTGCCGATAAGCTCCATCTCGATAGTGACTGTCAGACGATCTGTCCTGAAGATACTGCTTCGTTAGCACTTCTTGTCATCCTCACCTCACACAACAGCCGCTTGTCCGATCATCCTACGGTCAGTCCCCCGCAGGATCTCCTGCTTAAGATTTCCGTGCTTCGCATCTGATCTTCCCTACGCCGATACCTCGTCAATCGATCCAGTGCCATCACATGGGCCGTTTGACGCTCAGTTTTAGCGTCCAGCCTGTCGTCTAGTTCTCTTGGCCACGTAGGCCAGAGCACAGACCGGGCGTCGAACGTGTAGGAAATCTGGGAGGTCATTGCTATGAGACGGAATAGACTACGTCAGTGTGCGACTGTCGCGTCAGCTGCTGGTGATGTTCTTCAGCAGCGGACTGGTGTGGGCGCAGGATACCGATCCTGTGCCGCGCAACAGGCTGGTGTTGCCGGAATTGATCCAAGAGGTCCTGGCTCGAAATCCCGAGCTGGTGGCAGCACGTAAGCAATGGGAAGCCGCCACGAATCGGATTACGCCGGCGCGGTCATTGGACGACCCGATCCTGTCCGTTCAATTGTGGAATATCCCGCAGCCCTTCAAGGCCACGCAGAGCGGACAACACGTATCTTCGGTCTCTCGCAGAATCTTCCCTTTCCCGGCAAACTCGCGCTCAAAGGCGACGTGGCGAGCCGTTCGGCCGATATGACCGAGCAGGCGATCCGTGCGAAGGAACGGGAACTGGTCACCCGCTTGAAGCAGGCCTACTACGATTTGTTTCTCGCGCAGAAGGCGGTCCAGATTCATCATGAACAGGTGGAGCTGCTCAGACAGTTTGTGGAGATTGCGAACACGAAATTCCGTGCAGGCAAAGGAAGCCAGGCCGATGTCCTCAAGGCCCAAGTCGAGCTGTCCCTGCTGTTCCAACGCGCTTCCCGTCCTGGAACAGCGTCGGGAAACCACCGAGGCGATGCTGAATACGCTGGTTAATCGGGATCCTGCATCACCTTTGGGCATGGCGCAAGAACCCTCTCAACTGCCACTCGAGAAGCCCCTCGACGATCTCCATCGTCTCGCGCTGAACGACAGGCCGGAGCTCAAAGCCGCCGAGCTGGCCGTGCAGCGGAACGAGCAGTCCCATGCGCTGGCCCAGCGTCAGTACTACCCGGACTTCAACGTGGCGTTTCAGCGCTTCCAGAATTATCAAACCAACGACGGATTCGGCGCCTACGTGGCGATGAGCATCCCTTTCGCATTTTGGACCAAGCCGAAGTACGACGCAGGCGTACAGGAGGCCGCGGCGGCAGTCGCGGTCGCACGGGCGCAGCAGCATACCTTAGAAAACCTGACCCGGTTTCAGATCAACGACCTCCTGGCCAAGCTCCGGGCGACCGACCAGGTGGCCACGTTGTACCGCACCACCATCCTGCCACAGGCCGAGCAGAGCCTGGAAGCGGCGCGCGTCGGGTATCGTGCGGGCAAAGCAGGGTTTCTGGATCTGATTGATGCACAGCGGGCCTGGCGAGGATTTCAGCTTGAGTATTTCAAGGCCCTCGTGGACCGCCAGCATCGACTGGCTGAACTTGAGCAGGTCGTCGGTATCACTCTCGATCGGCAGAGCTAACGTAATCGGAAGGAGAAACACGATGAACCAGCAGGCATACAGAAAAATTTCGTGGTTGGTGCCGTGGCGATCGGTGTGATCGCCGGAGTCACCGCCGGCTTCTTCACCGCTCACAGAATGACGGGTGACATGGCGGCATGACCATGGGAACAGGGGGCGTCTCGGCGACCTCCAGAGCAGGATGGGCGAGAGTGGCAGAGATGAAGGGCATGCCCATGAAGCAGATGGACATGAAAGGACTGGCTCTGGCAGGCGAGAAATCTATGCAAGGAATGGAAGGCATGCCAGGCATGTCCGCATCGCCGTCCGGGGCTGTGGTGGTTCCGGCTGTGATGAGACAGTTGATCGGGGTCCGAAGCGCGCCAGCCGGCTTCGCTGTATTAGGGCAAGAGATTCGCACGGTCGGCACGGTCGGCTACGACGAACGTGGCTTGACTCAGGTCACAGTGAAAACCTCCGGGTGGGTACGAGAGGTCTTTGTCGATTCGATCGGTCGCCCCGTCCGCAAAGGCGACCCCCTCTTCACCCTCTACTCACCGGATCTCCTGGCCACGCAGGATGAATATCTCCTTGCCGTAAAAACGCAGGGCCAACTGGCTGCCAGTCCTCTCGATGAAATCAAAGCCAATGCGGCCTCTCTCGTGGCCAGTACGCGAGAGCGCCTTCGATTGTGGGATGTGACCGATGCACAAATGGCCACGCTGGAACGTCGAGGCAAAGCGGAGCCGGTGCTCACGGTCTATGCCCCTTCCTCCGGGATCGTCCTGAAGCGGGAGGCCTTGCCAGGAAAATATGTGGAGCCAGGCACGACACTGTATGAACTGGCGGATCTCTCAACGGTCTGGATCTCTGCCGACATCTATGAGTCCGAGGTTGCGGCAGTGACACTCAATCAGCCAGCCTCAGTCACCTTCGCCGCGTATCCAGGAGAAACGTTTCGGGGCACGGTTTCGTACATCTATTCCACGCTGAATACCGAGGCCCGCACCGTGCGGGTGCGGGTGGAATTGCCGAATCCAGGACCAGGACTCAAGCTGAAGCCGGGCATGTTCGGAACCGTCACCTTGCTGACTGATGCGGCGAGGATGTTGGTTGTGCCCAAGGAAGCCGTGCTGGACACCGGACTTCGGCAACTCGTGTTCATGGATCGTGGCGAAGGAGCCTACGCGCCGTATCCAGTCAAGCTTGGCCGCAGGAACCAGGATTCCGTGGAAGTGCTGGAAGGACTCAAAGAAGGAGATCGGGTCGTGACCTCGGCCAATTTCCTGTTGGACGCTGAGAGCAAGTTGACATCGGCGTCGAGCATGCAGGCCATGATGGGCCGGATCGGCATGGGCGATTGGCAGATGCGCGGTGCGTACGAGGGCAAGATGGAAGGGATGGACATGGGCGACATGAAAGGGATGCCGATGGGGGAATGAAGGGGCCATCCGGTCCAGAGACCCGTACAGGTCGCCGGATTCTCCCTCGCGTTGACGACGGTGCCGGAACACCCCAAGGCCGGTAACGTGCTGCTCAAGCTCAAGCTGACAGATCAGGCCGGCAAGCCGGTGACCAATGCCCAAGTCCTGTTCGTCTATACGATGCCGATGCCGGGCATGACCGATTCCAAGGTGACGGCTCGCCATACCAAGGATGGGCTCTACGAAGGTACGGTGCTGTTCGGCATGGGCGGCACCTGGGTGGTGACGGTCAACGTGACGATACCAGGGCAACCGCCTATCGCCGAAAAGTTTCAGTTCTCGGTCGCCGGGGGAGGCATGTAATCCCTCATGATCGAGCGACTCATTGACGGAAGTGCCCGCAATCCGATTCTAGTCATCCTCTTTGTCCTGCTGTTGGGTACCTGGGGGCTGTGGGCGGGATTTCAGGTTCCGCTGGATGCGATTCCTGACCTGTCCGATGTCCAGGTGACCATCTACACCGAGTGGCAGGGGCGTAGCCCTACGTTGATTGAAGACCAAGTCACCTATCCGATCGTCACATCCCTGCTGGCTGGTCCGAAAGTCAAACGAGTGCGGGGTGTCTCGGAATACGGGGTCTCTTATGTCTACGTGATCTTCGAAGACCGGACGGACTTGTACTGGGCACGCAGTCGTGTGCTGGAATACATGCAGAAACTGACCGGAAAGTTGCCCTCTGGAGTCGCGCCGACTCTAGGCCCTGACGCGACCGGCGTCGGGTGGGTATATCAGTACGCACTGGTCGATGAATCTGGCGCACATGATCTGGCGCAACTCCGCAGTCTTCAAGATTGGTACCTGCGCTACCAACTGGAAAGCGTGCCAGGCGTGGCAGAAGTGTCGGCGGTCGGCGGGTTCGTCAAACAGTATCAAATCGAAGTGGACCCGAACACGTTGGCTGCCTATCGGTTGCCGATCAAGACGATCATCGAGGCGGTCCGGAACAGCAATGCGGAGGTGAGTGGCCGTGTCTTAGAAATGGCCGGCACCGAATATGTGATTCGAGGGAGAGGCTACCTGCGCTCGATTGATGATATAGAGCTGATCCCCGTCGGGACCGATGGACGTGGCACGCCCATCTTGATCCGGGATATCGCCCATGTCCAAATCGGGCCGGACCAGCGGCGCGGCGTTGCCGAGCTGGACGGCAAGGGCCAGACGGTCGGCGGCATCGTGATCATGCGGGCCGGAGAAAATGCGCTCGCCGTGATCGAGCGGATCAAAGCAAGGCTGGCCGAAATCACACCGGCCCTGCCGAAAGGCGTCCACATCGTTTCCACCTATGACCGGTCTGATCTCATTCATCGGGCCATTGCCGTGCTCCGCGAGAAGCTCGTGGAGGAGAGCATCATCGTCAGTTTGGTCGCGGTCGTCTTTCTGTTTCACTTGCGAAGCGCCCTAGTGGCTATTCTCATCCTGCCCGTGGCCGTCCTGCTCGCCTTCATCCCGATGGCGTATTTGCATATCACGTCCAGCATCATGTCGCTCGGTGGCATTGCCATTGCCATCGGCGCGATGGTGGACGCGGCCATCGTCATGGTGGAGAACGCGCATAAGCGTTTGGAACAAGCTCCGAATGCAGCACGGGAAGGGGCGCGTCTTGGCGCGCCTGGGGTGGGTGGGTGTGAAAGGACAGAGACCATCATCGCGGCGGCCAAAGAAGTCGGCCGTCCCTTGTTCTTCTCGCTGCTGGTGATTGCCGTGTCGTTCCTGCCGATCTTCGCATTGGAAGCCCAGGAGGGACGGTTGTTCACGCCCTTGGCCTACACCAAAACCTTTGCAATGCTGTTTGCCACCGCGCTTTCAGTGACGCTTGGCTCCTGTACTGATGGTCCTCCTGATCCGTGGGCGTATCCGGGCAGAAGCCAAGAATCCGTTGAACTGGCTGCTGGTCGTGCTGTATCGGCCCATCATCTCCGGCGCGTTGCGCGCCAGGTGGCTGACGCTCGGACTGGCGGTGGTGATCGTAGGATTCACGGCGCCGATCTTTTCCCGTCTCGGCGCGGAATTCATGCCGCCGCTGAATGAGGGGACTATCCTCTACATGCCGACTACCGTACCTGGCCTCTCGATTCCAGAATCGGCCAAGGTCTTGCAGGTCCAGGATCAGCTGCTCACGACCTTCCCTGAGGTGGAACGCGTGTTCGGCAAGATGGGAAAGGCCCCGACTGCCACCGATCCGGCTTTTGTCGGAATGGCCGAGATCACGGTCACCCTCAAACCGGAAGCGCAATGGCGCCCCGGCATGACCTGGGACCGGTTATTGGATGAAATGGATGCCAAGCTGCGCATTCCAGGCTTTCCGAACATCTGGTGGATGCCGATTCAGACTCGCACTGAGATGATCACGACCGGTGTGCGCAGCCCGGTCGGCATCAAAGTCCTGGGGCCGGATCTGAAGACCATTGAGAAAATCGGCTTGGAGATCGAGCAAGTCTTGGCAAATGTGCCGGGCACGAAAAGCGCGTTTGCCGAACGGTTGAATGAAGGCTACTACCTGGATCTGACCGTCAACCGGCGTGAAGCAGCCCGCTATGGCCTGACGGTGGGAGACGTGCAAGCGGTGATCACCTCGGCCATCGGAGGAGAAACCGTGACGACCACGGTCGAGGGACGGGAGCGGTATTCGGTCAATGTCCGCTACAAGCGCGAACTGCGCGATGACCCGGACCGGCTCAAGAGGGTACTGATTCCCACGCCAAGTGGCGCGCAGATTCCACTCGGACAAATTGCAGATCTCGTCATCACGCAGGGGCCGCCGTCGATCACGGATGAGGCAGGAGCACTGGCGGGATTGGTCTCGGTCGCGGTCAGTGGACGCGACCTGCGCGGCTACGTCGAAGAGGCTCAGCGCGCGGTGCGAGAACGAGTCGTTCTGCCTGCCGGGTATCGGCTAGTCTGGGCCGGTCAATATGAACATCTGGTGCGAGCCGAAGAGCGATTAAAGCTGGTCGTCCCCGTCACCATTGGGATCATTCTCTTGCTGCTCTATCTCAACTTCGGTTCGCTGGCGAAATCGCTGATCGTGCTCCTGTCCGTCCCCTTCGCTGCGATCGGGGCCATCTGGTATCTCGACTATCTGGACTACAACTTGAGCGTGGCGGTCTGGGTAGGCATCATCGCCCTGGCCGGCGTAGCCGCAGAGACTGGCGTGGTCATGCTCGTCTATCTCGACGAGGCCTATGAGCGGCGGGTACGCGAAGGCCGCATGACGACGGCACAGGACCTGCGAGAAGCCATTATGGAAGGAGCAGTCCAGCGAGTGCGGCCCAAGATGATGACGGTCGCCGCGATTATGGGAGGGTTGCTCCCCATTATGTGGACCACCGGCACCGGCGCGGACGTCATGAAACGGATTGCGGCACCGATGATCGGGGGCATGGTGAGCTCAACGATCCTGACGCTTCTGGTGATTCCCGCAATATATTGTATCTGGAAGCAGTCAAGGTTACCTTCGCGCTCGTAGCCCGCATCATTCTGTATGACGTCGGGCGATAAAATTGATCCACCGTCCTTTGCGCTCCCGGTTGGTTATTACTTTTAGTTCAAGAATTGTCCATCCGGCTCGATGAACCGCGCGAGCGAGTTCGTCCTTTCTCCAGCGAGCGAAATAGCGCCCGGGGACCCATCCATCGGTCACGAGGCGGCTCTTCACGCCATAGGTCACCGTCGCAGCAAATATGCCGCCCGGGCGAACTAGCCCGTACAGATCGGTCAAGACACGACGTGCGACCGGTTTCGGAAGATGCATCAGCGAGGCGGCAGCCCATAGGCCATCGAACGACATCGCTTGAAATGGGAGATCGCGAAGATCAGCGCGGACCAGCGGCAATGAACGATATCGACGTCGTCCCGCTGAGAGCAACGCTCTCGTCCGATCCAAGCCCACAACGCGATACCCGCGCCGATCGAGATCGTCCGCGTCCTGCCCTCCTCCACAGCCCAGGTCCAACAGCCTCGCACCGACAGGGAGGCCCTGTAACCATTCGACCAACAACGGCGGTCGGCGATGCCGCCGCTTGCTCCAGCGGGCAACACATTGCTTGGCCGACCGTTCGTACGCATCGATCGTCTGCGAAACACGTTGGGTTGTGCTATCGTGAGTCAAGCGAGGAGAAGCCCTTCATACCGCAAGTGGACCTACCATGATTGCACTGGCATTGACATTCATCCTGCTGGGAGGGATCTGGAGTACCGCATGGGCGGCCGATCCACCCTGCGACAAGTACCCCGTTGCTAAACAGACCAAATGTGCAGCGATCTGGAAGATCGCTGAACCAGGAAGATGGCCCCTTGATCTCGCAATTCGGGCTGGACCAGCTGAAGCGGCGCGAGGAGGGAAAAATCAACGCCGAGCAACACCTCGGAGAAAACATGGCCTTCATTAAGCAGTCCACCGAGAAACGCCTTGAACGATTGAAAGAGCGGATGGAGAAAGAGTAGGCCTCATAACGTGTCGGGTTTCGGCTTCTCCGGCAACTTTCCGGCTGAATTCAACAAATCACGCCCCACGATGATCGGCGCCTTAAAGTGAATGGCGAGCGCGATCGAGTCTGACGACCGACTATCGAACACCTTCACATTGTCCTTGAACGCCACGGTCAACGCGCCGGAGTAGGTCCCGCTTTTCAGCGTAATGACTGTCTGCGTGACTTTGCCGCCATACGCTTCAAGAATCGTGTGCATCAAATCGTGCGACATGGGACGGAACAAATGTTCACCATTCAATGCGCCTTGAATTGATACGGCGACGGTGACGTCGATAAAGATCGGAATGACCTTGCCTTCCGCCTGCAAGAGCACGATCGGACCATGCTCCGACATGCGAACCTGTACATCGGTGATCGTGACTGGATCGGAGAGATTCGAGATACCACCGTCTGCCTGCACCTCTGTATGAAATAGCCCTGCAAGGAGAATACTAGTAATGACGGCACGACCTAGCATCGTCATGGTTGCACCTCCTGTAGCAAGCTAACCGGCTGCAAAAACTATGTTGGTGCGCGAGAACTTCGGTGGTCCATAGATACATCACAACAGAAGAGCACTCCCGTAGGATACTCGAAAATGCCAAACACCCGCCCAACCCTGGTGCGCCAAGACGCGCCTTACGCAAACAAGGCCGCAGCGACTGTTTTACATGTCAAGTGGCCGCAACCGCTATATCACGCCACGAGGTCCGATGTTTGAGCATGGCATTCAACATCGTCAGCAGTTTTCGCATACAGGCCGTCAGTGCGACCTTGGGTGCTTTGCCAGCCTGACGCAATCGTTGGTAGAAGGCTTTCAGGACACGATTATGACGAGCCGCCACCATCGCGCCCATATAGAGGGCGGCCCGCACGGTCGCCCGGCCACCCCAGACCCTCCGTTTTCCGCGGAAGGTGCCGCTATCTCGATTCAACGGGGCGACGCCAACCAAGGCTGCGATTTGCTTGTGCGTCAAGGTTCCCAACTCCGGCAACTCCGCCAGCAGGGTCCGGGTGACGACGGGGCCAATGCCAGGGACGCTCTGCAACAGCTCGTCATGTTCCCGCCAGATCGGGCTAGCCTGGACCGCTGTGGTCAGCTCCTGATCCAGGTGCGCCAGGTGCGGTTGGAGCCACTCGATGTGCTGTTGAATCTGGGTGCGCATCATCCGCGGGGCACTGCCTCGACGATTTTTTTCCGCCGTGAGCATCTCGACGAGCTGGCGGCGCCGCGTAATCAACGCCGCCAACTGCTGCGTACTCGCATCCGGCAGCGGGCGGCATGCGGGCCGCACCGCTTCGGCAAACTGGGCCAATATCTGGGCATCGAGGGCATCGGTCTTTGCCAGACGTCCGGTCGCGCGTGCGAAGTCTCGCACTTGGCGGGGATTCACCACCGCCACCGGCAAACCGGCCGTGGCCAGCGCCCCACTGAGCAACACCTCCAAGCCCCCCGTGGCTTCCAGGACAATCCCGGCCGGCGACAGGGTTCTCAACCGTTGGACCACGGTGGTGATCCCTGTCTCGTCGTACGGCACCGTAAAAGCACTCCCGGTCGGACGCAGCGCCACGTCCAAGCGGATCTTCGAGATATCGATGCCGACAAAGACTGCTGCTTCCATCATCCGACTCCTTTCTTGTTCGTGGCCCATCCTTGCGCGATACGGGCTCTACGGCCCAGGCGACTGTGCGGGCTCTCAGATGATGGGATATGCCGACCCGCGCTGCGGCACGGTCTCATCAGACCTCAGGCGAAACGGCCTGGCACATCCCTGTTTATGCACGACGCTATCAAGCTTCCTCGTCCAAACCAAGATACAAGGCGAGCGATCCTTTTCTACCTTACCAAGGGGTGGATGGGATGATCGCAACTGCGCGCGTCCAACGAGGGCCTTCTGAGGCCGCGCGTTGCGCGAGCACGGGGATCGTCCCAGCTACCCCGCATCCTTTTTCAGCATCCTGCTAGATACGGACAAACTGATTCGTCTCTTTCTCCAACCCGATTTCGGTCTCCGGTCCATGCCCCGTCACCACGATCGTGGCATCCTCCAAGGTGTACAACCGCTCACGAATGGATTGTTCGATGGCATCGAAGTCTCCGCCCCAGAGATCGGTGCGCCCGATGCTGCCGCGAAAGAGCGTATCGCCGGCCAAGACCAAGTTGTCGACCGGGAAATGAAAACTCATGGACCCGGGGGTGTGGCCTGGCGTATGAAGCGCAATAGCGGAGACCTGGCCAACCAGCAGCTTCTCCTCATCCTTGAGCCAGTAGTCCGGCATCGGAACAGGCACGTAGGCGACGCCGAACATCCGGCACTGCAATTCAAGATTCTTCCACAGCTCAAGATCATTTTGATGCAGACAGATTGTCGCCCCTGTCGCCTTCTTCATTTCGCCGGAGGCGAGAAAATGGTCGAAGTGGGCATGGGTGTGGAAAATATGCGTCACCGTCAATCCAAGTTGCTGCACCTCGTGGAGAATGCGCTCGTGCGCGCCGCCGGGATCGACGACGATGGCTTGTTTCGTGACCGGATCGCCTATGATCGAGCAGTTGCATCCGAGGGGAGGGACTGAGAAGGTTTTCCGAATCAGGGCAGCCATGACCTGTGCATGCTACTGCCCAACGACCTTAGGGTGCAAGCAGTGGGCCATCTTCCCTCTCCTGAGCTGCGAAGGGTCCAGACCACTTCTGTATCGAAGATCGTCCACTGTTGTCCCTGTCGGCGAAACCACACGAGAAATCCAGCACCGGTTTCATCGGGGCGCAGGTTCTCGATATACAGCAACGCCTGGTCGTTGCGGAGAGTCCGCCCCACCCGAGAGAAGGCCAGCCGATCCAGGACCGACGGCGCTTGAACGGGTCTCGCGTGAGCCACCGTGACCGGACGGGCCAGGGAGACCTCCGGCTCCTCGAGCATGTCCCCTGTGGCGAACCGGTAGCCGACACCAAAATGAAATCGTCCTTCGAGCCGGCTTGCTTGCCGGTTGACTGAGATGAAATCCCGGATCAGGTCCGCTGGCAGTTCGCCATTGAAGTAGTCCTGCTCCTGAAAGGCTCCGATCGTCATCGGTCCCTCCTGATCCGGAGAGAGACGGAGCCGCGTCAATCGTTCGATCACGACCAACTGAGTCGCTGACGTGAGAAACTTACTCGTCACCACTTGGTCGTACAGAGCATAGTCTTCAACAGAAATGGCATCGGCCTTCTGATCTACGCCCCACCGCTCCCGGCAGCTCGATGAAGCCACCCATCATGAGCAGCATCGTTAAAATGAAAACCATCAAGCGAGTCATCGTAGGAATCTGCAAAAAGGCTCTCTTCATACACAATCACATTGAGCCCAGGATGCTCAAAAAGACCGTTCAGCAAGGCCGAAGCGAATCGAAACCGGAGACGACCCTCAGGGTACGTAGGATTCGATGAGCCGAGAGACGCTGGCGGTCTTTTAGCATCCGGTGAGATCGAGCATAACTTCCGGAAAAGCACGGTCAATTCATAGAATCCGGCGTGGACAAGTTGGCGCGAAGCGTGGATAATCCCAAGAAACTGGAGGGACGAACCGTGCGCGATAAGACTCAGTCAACCCAGTGGCCCTTGTGGATTGGAGCGATCGCGCTCTGTTTCTTGGCCAGCAGTTGCAAACCTGACGACTCGCCGTTCAAAGCGGAAAATGAGTCGCTTCGCAAGCAACTGGCCAAGCAGGAATCGGTGGTCACCTCGCTGCAGGACGGGAACAAGGTCATGCACCAGCAGATCGATCTGCTGAACCAGGAGCTGCGCGACGCGAAGAAATCCGCCGAAAGCGCCAAGGCCGAGGCTAAAGCCACCGCCGATAATTTGGCGATACAAACAGCCCAGGCAAAAAAGCTGAGCGCCGATGTCCAAAAAACCGCAGCAGCGCAGGCGGCGCAGAATATCCACGTCGAGGAGAAAGGGACCCAGACTGAGGACCTCCCCCGCCCCTTGAGTACCGTCACCAAAATTGTGGAAGAAGCCCTTAGCCGCAACGGGTACCACATCAAAGTGAGTATCAAGACCGACCAGAAAGCGGTCTACGTGACGGAGCGGAAAGTCTCCCCCCCTGTCTCGCTTGAAGTCGCCGGCTCACGGAATCAATACGTGCTCTCGCTTCACGCCCTCCCTTCGAACATCACCCGGCTCAACGTCAAGGCCGATTATGACAAACTGGCTCAGGGTGGACGTATCCTCAGCGTGAGCGCGGAGGAGGTCGCTGAAATTGAACGGAGCCTCATCCGGGAGATCAACAAAGCCTTGGCCTCCCCCAGTAAGGCCTAACTAACAGGATGCTGAAAAAGGATGGAGGGAGCGGCCAGGTGCCCATTCTTGCTCGCAGAACGCGCACGATGAAACGGTGCTCGTTCGATGCGCGCAGTAAAGGCAGCCTCGGCACACTCCCTGAAGAGGGATGGAGAGAATGCGAAAGAATTCGCTTAACGCGCGCAGTTGGGACCATCCCAGCCACCCCCTTAGGAACGTAAGATTGCGGAGAAAGAGTCCGCAGCAAAGCTCCCTTTCCTTGGTGAGGCATGAGCCCCGTGTTAGCATTTCTCTCCTATGGCTCTGTCAACCAGCGTGCACGATCTCCGCACCCTCATTCGCTCCTGCCACCCGTTGATCGCCATCGAGACGGTGGAAGAGGAGCGGGTACTGGCGTTGCTGCAATCAGTTGCCGCACAGGAACGCATGCCGCTGTTCGAATGGTCCGTCACCAGAGGACTCACCAGGCACGACGATGGACCGACACTCAGCAAAATGACCGCCACACCTCTGGCGGTCCTCCAACACCTGCAAGGACTGACAGTCGAGGCGGTCTTCTGGCTCAAGGACCTCACACCACACCTGCAAGATCCAGCAGTCGCCCGCCAACTCCGAGAAGTCGCGGCTATCTATGATCGCTCGCGTTCCACCTGCGTGCTCACCGGCCAACCCATTGCCCTGCCGCTCGATATCGAAAAAATCGTCGTCCGGCTCGACCTGCAACTGCCGGATCGAGACGAACTGCAGTCCATGCTCCAGAACGTCTTGCAATCGCTCGGCCCCAGAACCTCGCTCCGTCGTCCACGATCGACCACCGTCGTGCAAAGCATCCTCAGCTCCATCAGCGACTCCAAAGCTGCAAACCAGGGCCCTTCGGCCAACGAGCGTGACGCCATCCTCCGCGCCTTGCAGGGACTGACGCTCCATCAGGCACGGCAGGTCATCACGCAGTGCGTCGTCGAAGACGGCACACTCTCCGCCGATGACGTGCAGAAGATTCTGAAGCGCAAGGTGCAAGCTATCAAAGATGGCGGTCTGCTTGAATACTATCCGCTTGAAGACAACCGGTTCGAGTTGGGCGGATTCGTCAATCTGAAATCCTGGTTGGAACGTGCGAAGGTCGGTTTTACCGCAGAAGCCAAGGCGCTCAATCTCACGCCCCCCAGAGGAATCATGCTCGTGGGCGTGCCAGGCTGCGGTAAATCGCTGGCCGCCAAGGCCATCGCGCGGGAATGGCAGCTCCCACTCTTAAAGCTCGATGCGGGCCGGTTGTTCGATAAATTCGTCGGTGAGTCGGAGAAGAACTTCCGCAAGGCGATCGAGATGGCCGAATCGCTTTCGCCCATCGTCCTCTGGATCGATGAAATCGAGAAGGCGATGGCCGCTGGGAGCGGAAGCGGCGAGGCCGATGCGGGCTTGAGCCGCCGGCTGTTCGGCGCATTTCTCACGTGGCTTCAGGAGAAGAAACACGAGGTCTTTGTCGTGGCCACCGCCAACAATCTGTCGTTGCTTCCCCCGGAACTCCTTCGCAAGGGCCGATTCGATGAAATATTTTTTGTGGACCTGCCGGACGACAGCGAGCGGGAATCCATCTGGAAGATTCACCTGGGTCTTCGGAAGCAGGACGTGAAACAGTTCGATCTGCTCAAGATCGTCAGCGCCAGCGACGGCTTCAGCGGCTCGGAAATCGAGCAGGCTGTGGTCGCAGCCCTCTATCGCGCACTCCACCAAAAAACACCGCTGACGACCGATCTATTGATTGAAGAATTGACCAACACTATGCCACTCTCCGTCACCCGGCGTGAAGACATCGATCAGCTCCGGGAAACGGCCCAAGGCCGGTTCGTCAACGTACGGTGAAACGATGCGATTCCTCTTCATCATGGCCGCTATCGCAGTCGTGACGCTCGTGGGCTGTGCCACGCAACCGATCGAACGTCCGCGCGTATCGCTACCGACAGAGCGCCCCTGTTGCCGATCCGTCGAGCACGTGCCGAGCCGGAACCGCGATCGTGCGGACAGCGGCCAAACTCGTAGGCGCCAAAATGATTGAAAGCAACGGCCGACGCATCGCCTACGACTGCGCAGGGGTGACCCGTGCGGTTTTTCTCAAACACGGGATCGATCTCTATGACAGTGAACCGATCGACTCTGCATGCCAACGGCGTCCGAATCATCCATGCGCACATACGGCAACAGGGCACGTTCCACCAGGGACCGGTCGTCCATCCCGGCGACCTCGTCTTCTTCAACAATACATGGGACTACAACGGGGATGGGAAGGTGAACGACCCGCTGACGCACGTCGGAATCGTCGAGCGGCAGGAACCGGACGGCACCGTGATCTTCATCAGTCGTGTGGCCGGCGCCGTCGAACGCTACCGCATGAATCTCGGCCTGCCCCACATCCACAAGACCGCCGATGGGCGAATCCTCAACGACTATCTTCGCCGCAAAGATATCGATCGACCCAGCCAATACCGGCTACCTCGCGGGGGAACTGTTTGCGCAATTCGCCACTCGGGTGGGGAACTAGCAGGACGCTGAAATAGCTTGCCTCGATCAATCTCGTCTGATTCGGTCTGATCTTGATGCATCCAGATCGAACCAGAATAAGCGAGATTGACCAGACAGACCGAGGCTTGTGGCCCTGCTACACTTACCGTATGGCTTCGCCGCCACCATCCAATCCAACTGCCCACACCGATCCTCTACGCCACACCATGCTGGAGGTACACCAGAAACTCTTGTCTCTCTATAGCGCGTTGATTGTGGCGGAGCGACTCACCTACGAACGCATCCACGGCCGCGTCGGCTCGACGGACGAGCTTATCCAGTTGCTGCTCAACGATCCCTGGTTCACATGGCTCTGCCCTCTGTTGGATCTGCTGCTCCGGATCGATCAACTCCTGGCCGACGACGCGTTTGACATCACCCATGAAAACGTCGAACACCTTGTGGCTGAGGTTCGCACCTTAACCCGCCCGTCGATTGATGGCGACGGATTCGAGCGCGCCTATTACGAGGCTCTCAATCGAGCCCCTGAGGTGGTGCTCGCCCACTTCCACGTCACGCGCGTCCTGCTGGCAGAAGCCGCGTAACTTTATCCAGGCGCAAGCACTCGGAACTTTGCCTGCCTCTCTTCTTCATACGACCTACTCAAGCCGCAGTGAGTGAACCAGGCTGAGGTTGAGGCCAAGGTTGAACGAAGATCAGACCTCGATCAGACCATAACAGCCTTAACCTTCCAGAAAGCTGGAGTCTTTTTCTACAGCCTGCTACAGTACGAGACGTGAATATGCCGATATTCAAACAATGCCTGGTATCGACATCACGATCGAATTCCAGGGGTCACCATTTTTTTAATAACCTGCTAAAGTAATTTTATGGCGCCTGTATCGCAGAAGACCTCGACCAAGAAATCCTGCCCTCTCCGCAAGAGGACTACTCGACATGCGAGGCAGCCTCTTGAGTCTCCACAAGGCCCTCATCCTGGCAGAGCAAGTGACCTACGAACGCATCAATGGCCGTGTCGCGTCAACCAGCGAACTGCTGCAATTGGTGTTGAACGATCCTTGGTTTACCTGGCTTCACCCCTTATCTCAGTTGGTTGTTCGCATCGATGAACTCTTGGATGACGAGTCCGAGCTATCGCTTGTTGAGGTGGAGCACTTTCTGATAGAAGCCCGAGCCCTCATCCGTCCTTCGGAGGAAGGAGACGGTTTCGAACGGAGTTACTACGAAGCCCTTCAGCGGGAACCCGACGTCATCTTCGCCCACGTCGAAGTGAAGAGACTCCTGACCAAGATCGCCGCGTAACGCCCTAATCTTTCTTGCTCCTGTAGCCACGCCAGCCTTCCTCAGAAACAATTCCAAGCAATTTCGGCAACTGGCGTCTCACCGCCATTTCCCTCGCAGGATGCTCAAAATGGCCGTCCAGCAAGGCCGCGCGAGTGACAACATACTATATTTACTGGGGTAGCTGGGATGATCCCAACTGCGCGCGTCCAACGAGGGCCTTCTGAGGTGCGCGTTGCGCGAGCACGGGGATCGTCCCAGCTACCCCACATTCTTTTTCAGCATCCTACTCATCCAAGAATCAAGTTTTTCTTGTCTGTACCGATACTTAAAGTAGACTCATGTACGGAGATTATGGCGATGCAACCACGATGTCGTCTGCGAGTTCCCGTCGGCTACCCTGCGAGTATCCAAAGCGATACCGGCGCAGGAGAAGGGGTCTTGCTCGACCTCTCACCCGCCGGCTGCAGAATGCGCAGCGACATTGCGCTGAATGCGGGGGCCTATCTCGCATTGCGGATTGCGATTTCTCAGGAACCAACTCCCCTGGCCGTGGAAGTCTCGGTGGTTCGCTGGTGTAAAGACGGCCACTTCGGAGTGGAGTTTCTTCGATACAGTCAGGGAGACCGTGAACGAGTCACAAATCTTGTCGAGCCCCCGCTACCGACCGAAATACCTGCCCATCCTGTTACGCGACATCGACGCTCACCGCCGTCGCCTCGTGAAACGCACGTAAACGTGAAACGTGAGAAGGGCACGATCCGAACTTTGACCTTCGGAGTTCGACGCATCGATATACTTTCCGCACAAACTTCCTTACCTTTCCGCACAAAAGCGACCGGCCCATAAGGACCGATCGCCTTGTTTCGAATTACCCGCGCGACATTATCGGTTAGTTCTTCGTGTTTGTCACCATCTTCGTGCTTGTCACGATGCTTCCCATGGCGCTTATGTTCACCATCTTTCCGATGTTCCCTGCTCTTGCCCCTCTCGCGATGCACTTTTTTCATCTTGCCATGCATTCTCTTTATCTCCTCGACCTTTGGTACACCCATCGATGGAGCGGGAACGGGTGATGGAGACGTGTCCTGAGGAGCCGATGCTGCCGGTGAGTCTGTCGGAGCCGGAACCGATTCCGGCGCTTGCGCCAAGGCGCTTGTAAAGGCGTACAACACGGCAACGGCCGTCATTGAGGCGATTGTTCTGGTCATGCAAATCCTCCTGGGTTAGGTTCGAAAATGAGGTGGTCAGCACCCTCCTCACCAACGCAAGGGCGGTGCCACAGAGGGAAGAAAAACGGCTGCTTTTTGAGGGAAATGGAGAGCAATGACCGGCGGTTCGATCCAACTGCACAAAGACTGAGGCCAGATGGAGGAGAAACCAGCCAGACAGCCTCACTGTCAAAACCGGCTATAACCGCCCTTCATCCAGCTCGATCACATCGGCCCAGGTGGAGACAGGAGGGAGGGAACTCGACCGGCACCGCGCGTTTGTCGCGATGTCTTGAACGCGACCCTGAAACCGCTGCCGCGCCGCATCATCTTTTGGACCGGAAGTCAGCAGACCCTGTGACCATTGCGCGATCTCTTGGTCAGATGGTTTTCGACTATTGGCCTTCACCCAAGCCAAGCAATTCCTCATCCGTTCCGCCGGCCAACACCCGCTGCTCGAAGGCCTTCGGATCGATCTGAAGAAAATCGACCAGATACTTATCGAACCCCACCGTGATGTAGTTGTACTCCTGAATCTTGCCTTCATGCCGCAAACGAATCTTGTCGATAAACCGCCCCAAGTGGGCAATGCCACCGAGGAGGGCTTTGGGACTGCGGGGATAAATTTGCTGCGTCATCATATCTTTCTCCAAAGTTGTGATTTTTAAAAACATACAGACGCGGGCGAGAGAAGTCTAGGAGGAACAACGACCGCTGGCATGCCGCCGCTGCTCCCCACCTCCCAGAACGACCCTTCCGAGCTTGGCCGAGTGGAAGCCTTCTGGAATTCCTTCAGCTGCGATCCTTCGATCGCAGTACTTCAGTCAGTTCCAGCTTTCCCAGCGCGATCCTCGATGTGTCTCCGTTCCTCCGGTGAGGTCGCGCGGCAGCAGGCCAGCGGTCGGAGTGAATGGGTGGGGCGATAGTGGACATTCTGAATTTCCGCAGACTAGTGATTCAGTTCAGGCAACAAGAAATCCAGAAGGTTCCCTTAAATCTCCCTCGGTCCGCTCAACATGCCATGTTATACAGCTGCCTTCGCTAGTTCCCGTGAAGAAAACGAAAGGTCCTCAAAGCAATCATAGAAGATAGCAGCGAATGCATAGGCTTCATCTGTCTCATCAATCGAATTCGATACTTGAACACCTCTTGATTCTCACCTTCGGCAATAAGCTCTCTGACTGAGGAGCTGTCTAGATGTCTCGACAGCTTTTATTGTTGCGCTGATGAGGACTACTGGTCGGAACTGAATTCCGCACTGTAGAGGTTCGGGCAGAAACGATGATACTAGGTAGTTGCCACTTGCGTTTGAGGCTTCAAAGATATGGCTCGCCACATTGCACGCAGCTACCCACGCTGGAATGGCATCCCAGGATACATGGTACCCTTTCCGATCCAAGCTGAACGGAGCTGTTTTCCGCTCCATGCGACCTTTACAATGGAGACACTCCATCTCTTACACCCTCCTCAAGAAATCCGGCGACCATTGCGTTGGATCAGGCACATAGGCTGTGATGACAGCAAGATAGTCGTCCTTCGGCGCCACGACAACATGAATAGGACGCCCTCTATCTCCAAATCCAAGAAGCAGGCAACTGTGTCCGCGAGGATCATCGGGACAATCTTCCACCAATCGACCAGTAATGGCAACCATTTGAACTTCTTCCGGCGCGATCATCCGCTCCGTCCGAGACATCTGTCGAATGGCGTGAGGCAGGTATAAGAGCCGCTTTAGACCTGCAGCTCGCACACGTTCTATCACGTCCTCTGCCACGCAATTGCTCCCACCAGCGTCTCAATATTTAACAATCTTTCGACAGGCTACTTTTTGTTCAACATTGTGTCAACCCGAGGGTGAGGTGAATGAGCGCGTGCCAGGGCTCAGAGCGAACTTTGCCGGAGGAGCGGGGGCCCACCGAGACTCAGCCGAGAAGGAAAGCTGGAACTGACTGAGGTACTGCGGTCATCGACCGCAGCCGAAGGAATTCCAGAAGGCTTCCGCTCGGATGAGTCCGGAAGGTCGCTCCGGGAGGCAAGGAAGCGACGAGCCCTGGCATGCACTGAAGTTTGATGCGAGACAACTGACAGGTCGGCCAGAAGCTACGAGACAGCTTTCTTTGCTGATTGATTCGCGTGGCAGATACTTATCGATCCCCGCCGCCATCTTTCTTCCTTCGGCAATGGCCCAGACGATGAGCGAGGCGCCGCGTTTGGTGTCGCCGCCGGCAAAGACGCCGTCGAGGTTGGTCATGAAGTGCTCGTCCACCGACACCGCGCCACGCTGATCGTACTTCACGCCGAGGCTGTCGAGGAGGCCATTCTTCACCGGGCCTGTGAAGCCCATCGCGAGCAGAACGAGATCCGCATCCATCTCGAAGTCGCTGTTTGGAATCGGCGTGAACTTGCCGTTCTCGAACTTCACCCGATTGCCGTGAAGCTTCGTCACCTGGCCATTGTGGCCGGTGAACTTCGTGGTCGAGATACTCCACTGCCGGTCGCAGCCTTCTTCGTGCGCGTGCGAGGTGCGGAGCTGCATGGGCCAGAGCGGCCAGGGCGTCGAGTCGGCGCGGGTCGGCGGCGGCTCCGGGAGTAATTCAAACTGATGCGCTTCGATGCAGCCCTGCCGGTGTGCAGTGCCGAGACAATCCGAGCCTGTATCGCCACCGCCGATGATGACGACGCGCTTGCCCTTCGCCGTGATCGGCTCGTCCGTAACGGAAATCCCGGCGGTGCGCTTATTCTGTTGGGTCAGGTATTCCATCGCCAGATGCACGCCCTTGAGTTCACGGCCGGGAATCGGCAGCTCACGGGCCTGCTCCGCGCCCATGGTGAGGCCGACGGCATCGAACTGCTTCTCGCAGTTGTTCGCCTGTGATGTCTTTTCCAATCGTCACACCGGTCTTGAACTCGACGCCCTCGGCTTTCATCTGTTCCAGCCGACGGTCGATGACCCACTTTTCCATTTTGAAATCGGGGATGCCGTACCGCAACAGGCCGCCGATGCGATCGGACTTCTCAAAGAGGGTGACGCGATGCCCCGCGCGCGCCAATTGCTGCGCCGCCGCCATACCAGCCGGACCCGACCCGACAATGGCGACAGTCTTCCCTGTGTTGATGACGGGCAGCATCGGTTCGACATAGCCCTCGTTGAAGCCACGGTCGATGATGTTCCACTCGATGATGCGGATGGACACAGGGTCTTCGTTGATGCCGAGCACGCAAGCCCCTTCACAGGGCGCCGGGCAAAGCCGTCCGGTAAACTCAGGGAAATTATTCGTGGTGTGGAGCGCCTTGAGCGCGTCTTTCCAACGGCCACGATAGACGAGGTCGTTCCAGTCGGGAATCAAGTTCACAACTGGACAGCCGGTGTTACCCTGGCAGAACGGCACACCGCAATCCATGCAGCGGGCGCCCTGCGCCTTGAGCTTGTCTTCGGAGATGGGCTCATACATCTCCTTCCAATCGAGCACGCGCAGCTCGACCGGTTTCCGCTTGGGGCCCTCACGGGCATATTTCATGAAACCTTTGGGATCACCCATTCTTCTTCCAGTTCAGGCTGAGGCTAAGGTCCAGGTCGAATGAAGATCTCTTCCTTACTCTACCCCTCAGCCTTGACCTACCCCTTACTTCGCCGCGGCTGCCTTCTTCTTCCGTTCTTCCAAGACACGCTTATAGTCCACCGGCATCACCTTCTCGAACTTCGGCAGCATCGACTCCCAGCTATCGAGGATGCGCTTCGCGTTCCGGCTGCCGGTATGCATGAAGTGCGACGTGATCATCTGATGCAGCGTCTTCTTGTCGTCCGCCGTCTTCACCTTTTCCAACTCCACCATGCCGAAGTTGCAGCGCGATTGGAACTTGTCGAATTCGTTCAGCACAAACGCCACGCCGCCCGACATACCGGCCGCAAAGTTTCGTCCTGTCTGACCCAATACGACGACCACCCCGCCGGTCATGTACTCGCAGCCGTGATCGCCGGTCCCTTCGACGACCGCCCTGACACCGCTGTTCCGCACCGCAAACCGCTCGCCCGCCATGCCGTAGCAATAGGCCTCGCCCTGCGTCCCGCCATAGAGCGAGGTATTGCCGATGAGAATCGTCTCTTCCGGCACATAGAGCGCCTGCTTCGGGGGAAATACAATGATCTTCCCGCCGGACAGTCCCTTGCCCAGATAGTCGTTGGATTCGCCTTCGAGAATGAGCGTGATGCCACGGGACAGGAATGCGCCGAACGACTGTCCGGCGGAACCGGAGAACTTGATCGTGATGGTGTCCTCCGGCAAACCCTCAAGCCCGTACTGTTTCGCCACACGGCTGGAGAGCATCGTCCCGACCGTGCGGTTCACATTTCTGATCGGCAGATCGAGGGTCACTTTCTCTTTCTTCTCCAACGCCGGCTTGCACAACTCAATCAGCTTGTTATCGAGCACGTCCGCGAGACCGTGATCCTGCTTCTGCACGCAGTAGCGGGCAATCTCCGGCCCGACATCCGGCGCTTGTCAACAGCGGGGTCAGGTCCAACCCCTTCGCCTTCCAGTGGTCGATGGCCTTGTGTACTTTCAACTTATCCACTCGCCCGACCATCTCGTTGACGGTCCGGAAACCCAGCTTGGCCATGATCTGGCGCAGTTCTTCCGCGACGAAGAAAAAGAAATTCACGATATGTTCCGGCTGCCCGGCAAATTTCTTTCGCAAGGCCGGGTCCTGCGTCGCAATGCCGACGGGACAGGTATTGAGATGGCATTTCCGCATCATGATGCAGCCTTCGACGATCAAGGGCGCGGTCGCAAACCCAAACTCCTCGGCGCCCAACAAGGTGGCGATCGCCACGTCGCGCCCGGTTTTCATCTGACCGTCGGTCTCCACCCGGATACGCCCACGCAAGATCGTTGAGCACGAGACGTCTGATGCGTTTCGGCCAGGCCCAATTCCCAAGGAACTCCCGCATACTTGATGGACGAGAGCGGAGAGGCGCCGGTGCCGCCTGAGTCGCCGCTGATGAGCACCTTGTCTGCATGGGCTTTGGCCACCCCGGCCGCAATCGTGCCGACGCCCACTTCCGACACGAGCTTGACCGATACCGCCGCGTCCGGATTGGAATTTTTCAAATCGAAAATGAGCTGCGCCAGATCTTCGATGGAATAGATGTCGTGGTGCGGAGGCGGCGAAATGAGCTGCACGCCGGGCGTCGCATAGCGAAACTTCGCAATGTTTTCATCGACCTTGTGGCCCGGCAATTGACCGCCTTCGCCCGGCTTGGCCCCCTGCGCCATCTTGATCTGCAGTTCTTTCGCATTCACCAAGTAGTGGCTCGTGACACCGAACCGCGCCGAGGCCACCTGCTTGATGTAGCTGTTCTTCGAATCGCCATTCGGCAGCGGAACGAATCGAGCCGGGTCTTCTCCACCCTCGCCGGTGTTGCTCTTGGCGCCCAGGCGGTTCATCGCGATCGCCATGCGTTTCATGCGCTTCCTTGCTGATCGAGCCGAAGGACATGGCGCCCGTCGTGAACCGCTTGACAATCTCCTTGGCCGATTCCACTTCCTCGACAGGAATCGGTTCCGGCAGGAACTTGAACTCGAGCAGCCCGCGCAGGTTTGAACGCCGCTGACTCTCGTCGTTCACAAGCTGGGAAAATTCGGCGAAGGTCTTCGGATCGTTGGCCTTTGTCGCATGCTGCAGCTTAGCGATCGTGTCCGGATTCCAGTTGTGGTGCTCGCCCTGGATGCGGTAGTGGATCTCCCCGCCGAAATCGAGTTGCCGTATCGGCGCCGGCTCATAGGCCAGGCGGTGGCGCCGAAGCGTCTCTTCGCCGACCTCGCGGATGCCGATCCCCTCCACGCGCGACGGCGTGCCGGTGAAGTATCGGCCGATGAGTTCGTGATTCAATCCGATGGCCTCGAAGATCTGCGCGCCGCAGTAGGATTGCACCGTCGAGATGCCCATCTTCGAGAAGATCTTGAGCAACCCCTTATTGATCGCCTTGATGTACTTGCCTTCTGCCGTCTGCGCATCCAGCCCCTCGGGAAAGTAGCCTTCGCGATCCAGGTCCACGATCGACTCGAAGGCGAGGTACGGATTCACAGCCCCGGCTCCATAGCCGATCAAACAGGCGAAGTGGTGCACATCGCGTGGCTCGCCGGTCTCCACGATGAGGCCGACTTCGGTCCTCGTGCAGTCGCGCACCAGATGATGGTGGACGGACGCGATGCCGAGAAGGCTCGGAATCGGCGCCCATTCTTCGTTCATCCCGCGATCGCTCAGGATCAGAAACTTGTAGCCATCTTTAATCGCCTGGGAGGCCTGCCGGCAGAGATCGTCGACTGCTGCTCCCAGCCCCTCAGGCCCCTCGGCCACCCGAAAGAGCATCTTGAGCGTCTTGCTCTTAAAATGCGGATCGGCGATTTCGCGGATCTTCTGGAGCTCGGCATTCGTTAGAATCGGCTGCTTGACCCTGATGCGGCGGCAGGACTCCGGATGCTCATCCATCAGATTCGGCTTGGGCCCGATGCTGGTCGTCAGCGACATCACCAGTTCTTCGCGGATCGGATCGATCGGCGGATTGGTCACCTGGGCGAACAGCTGCTTGAAATATTTGAAGAGCAGTTGCGGCCGATCGGACAGCACCGCCAACGGTGTATCCGTGCCCATCGAAGAGGTCGTTTCCTGTCCCTCCACCACCATGGGAGTGATGACCATCTTCAACTCTTCGATGGTGTAGCTAAAGGCCAACTGGCGCTGGCGAAGTGTCAGGTGATCCGGCTGCGGCACATTGCTGGGATCGGGCAGCTCGTCGAGCGAAATCCGATATTGGGTGACCCAGGACCGGTAGGGCTTGCGGCTCACGATCTCGGCCTTCACTTCCTCGTCATCGATGATGCGCCCTTGCACGGTATCGACCATGAACATCCGGCCCGGCATGAGGCGCCCCTTCTGCCTGATCTTCCGGACATCCATCGGCAGCACACCCGCTTCCGAAGCCAAAATCACCAGGCCGTCCGTCGTCACTTGATAGCGACAGGGACGCAGCCCGTTGCGATCGAGCGTCGCACCGATGAACTTGCCGTCGGTGAAACAGACCGCGGCCGGACCGTCCCAGGGCTCCTGCATCGCCGCGTGATACTCATAGAACCCCCGCCGATCGAGATCCATTTGCGGATTCGCAACCCAGGGTTCGGGAATCAGCATCATCATCGCGTGCGGGAGAGAGCGGCCTCCCATGGTCAGGAATTCTACGGCATTGTCCAGACAGGCGGAGTCGCTCTGCTGCTCGGAGACGATCGGATAGAGCTTGGCCAGATCCTGGCCGAACAATTCGGAGTTGAGCCGCCCTTGCCGGGCGCGCATCCAATTCACGTTGCCCTTGAGCGTATTGATCTCACCGTTATGGCAAATGTAGCGATAGGGATGTGCCAACGGCCAGGTGGGAAACGTGTTCGTACTGAAGCGGGAATGCACGAGGGCCAGCGCGCTCGTCAGACGCTCATCCTTCAAGTCCTGGTAGTACGCCGACATCTGTTCCGGGAGCAACAGCCCCTTGTAGACGATAGTGTTCGCCGACAGGCTTGAGATGTAGAAATAGTCACGCCCCTGAATCGCCGATTCGCGGATGGCCTGTTCCACCCGCTTGCGAATGACATAGAGCTTGCGTTCAAACTGCCCTTCATTGAGGATATCGCGGGCGATGAACACCTGCCGCATAAACGGCTCGGTGCTGCGCGCCACGACACCGATCGCATCGCTCTTGACCGGCACATCGCGCCAGCCAAGGAGTCGAGCGCCCTCCTCGCCGATCATTCTGGAAAAGAGGGCCTCACACTGTTGTCGTGCATCGGCCTGGGGAGGAAGAAACGTCATCCCGACGCCATACTCCCCGGCATTGGGCAGAGAAACCCCCGCATCGCCGGCCGCACGCTTGAGGAACTCGTGCGGGACTTGAAGCAGAATCCCTGCGCCGTCTCCCGTGCAAGGGTCACAGCCCTGCGCCCCTCGATGACTCAGGCTCTCAAGAATCTGAAGCCCCTGCTGAACAATGGTATGGGATTTCTGGCCCTTGATATTGACGACAAAACCGATCCCACAGGAGTCTTTCTCCTGTTCAGGGTCGTAGAGGCCTTGCTTCGGTGGAAGCCCAGGGATGCTCATCGTTCGTATCTCGTTAAAAATGTAGGCGTGTTCGCTGTTAGACGGAGGCTACACCAGAGAGGCAATCGGGATGGATAACCCCGTCACTCACAAGGCAAATTCCGTTCGTATCCGCTCCGCTCACCTTAATGGAAGCACGATTCTTCTGTCAAGATTGCCTCTCGCACAGGATGGTCCATGCCGGCCTGCCCCCCAAAGGGGTGATCTGGCTTGACTTTGTTTCCTCCTCTGCCCTACCATCCGCCCCATGCCCCAAAGCCCAATCACCCCCACTATCAACAGCATGGCGGACGTCTGGGAGGCGTACCGTGATGAGTTGGAAGGGATGGAGCGCCAGGCTCGGACGAACCTCGATTCCAGTGTGGCACTCGTCAATACCGTCGCCGCCCACATCCTGAACAGCGGCGGAAAACGAATTCGACCTTTTCTTGCTGCTGCTCTCTGCCCGTCTCTGCGGCTATACCGGTCGCGATCATCACCAACTCGCCAGTCTGGTGGAGTTCATTCATACCGCGTCCCTGCTCCACGACGATGTGGTCGACGAAGCCGATATCCGCCGAGGCCGGCGAACCGCCCGAAAAGTCTGGGGCAACCAAATCAGTATCCTCGTCGGCGACTATCTCTACTCCAAAGCCTTCTGCCAGGTCGTCGACTTCCGGAACCATGGGATTAACGAAGTGCTCGGCGATGCCTGCAAGAAGATGGCGGAAGGCGAAGTGCTTCAGCTCTATTACAACGGCAACCCCTCCATGTCGGAGGCGGAATATCTCAAGATTGTCGAATACAAAACGGCCGGCCTGATTGCCGCCGCTTGTCGCATGGGCGCCATTCTCGCGGACGCCTCAGAGGCCCAGCAGGATGCGCTCTTCCGGTTCGGACGACATCTTGGAATCGCCTTCCAAGTGGCCGACGATACGCTCGACTACACGGCCAATGGCGAACACTTGGGCAAGACACTGGGGCAGGACCTCCGCCAAGGCAAGGCCACGCTGCCGCTGTTACATCTGCTGCATCATTGCTCGGAGCAGGACCGGCAGATGATCGTCGACCGCATGGAAACCAGGACCCTGACAGAGGAAGACCTCGGGCGGTTCATCCACTTGATGGAAGAATTGGGCTCGATTACCTATGCCATGGATCGCGCACGATCCTACGTCGCCGCAGCCCAGCGAGATCTCAACCAGTTCGAAGACAGTACGGCCAAGCGAGCCCTCTCGGTGGCCGCCGACTATATGGTCACCCGCGATCGATAACCTTTCTCCCTGCGTGTTCTGCGCCTCCGGGGCGTCAGAAGGCACCGCGTAGGGGAATAGGTTCCACCCCTCAGGTCGTTGCGCCGCAACGACCTCAACCACTTACGGAGTAGAGGATTTCGCTATGTCGACGATTATTCCATTTCATGGCACGCGGTACGATTCGATGGTTGTCGGAGATGTCAAACAGGTCGTGGCGCCGCCCTACGACATCATCGATGCAGCAGGGCAGAAGGCCCTGCACGATCGCCACCCACAGAACATCATTCGACTTGAATTGGGGCTCGATCAACCCGGTGACGGTCCAGGTCACAATCGATACAGCCGCGCCGCATCGACCCTTCGCGACTGGCTGAAAAGCGGGGCGTTGAAACGTGATGCGCAACCGACCCTCTACTACCATACGATCGAATACACCCCGCCCTATGCTCCGGCCGGCTCGCCGACGAAAATTCTCAAGGGCTTTCTCGCCACTGTCAAACTGGAAGCTCTCGACTCGGGACATATCTACCCGCACGAGAATACACGCTCAGCCGCCAAAACAGATCGGCTGAATCTTCTCGAAGCCTGCAAAACAAACTTCAGCCCAATCTGGTCCCTCTACTCTGATCCTCAAGGAGCGATGATGGGCCTGCTGGAAGAGGCAATCAAAGGGAAACCGGCCCAAATCGACTTTCTCGACGATGTGGGGTTCCGTCAGCAACTCTGGGCTGTGACCGATCCAACCGTGCTGAAGCACGCGGTCGACGCCTTGCGCAGTAAGCCGCTGTTTATCGCAGACGGCCACCATCGCTACGAGACCGCGTTGAACTACCAGAAACTCCGCCGGCAGCAGGCCGGGTCGCCGGCTGGCCAGCATCCGTATGACGGCGTGCTGATGCTGTTGACCGCGCTCGAAGATCCCGGACTTAACCGTACTGCCGACGCATCGGGTCACGACCACCGCCCTGCCTTCGTATGACCGTGTGCAATCATTGTTGGGCTCCACGTTCGACCTGCAGGAATTTCCGTTCACCGCAGCCACGCAGGCGGCCACGCGCGCAAAATTTATCGAGACGATGCGGACGACTGGACGAACCGTGCCGGTGTTCGGGCTGGCGTTGAAGGGAGACAGCCGCTACATCACACTGTGCCTGAAACCAACCCATCGTCCGCCCGCACAAGCCTCCCCTCGCGCCAAGCTCGATGTGTCGCTGCTCCAACAACTCGTCGTCACGACACTCTGCCCTACGCAAGAGGAACAAGAGGCGATCCTCTATACGAAGGACGATCATGAAGCCTTGGATTGGGTCGCGAAGGGAACGGGAACCGGCGCCTTGCTGCTCAATGCGACAAAAGTCAGCGAAGTGCAAGCCGTCGCAACGGCCGGCGAACGCATGCCCCACAAGTCGACGTACTTCTTCCCGAAACCGCTGACGGGGCTCGTGATGAATGTGATGGAGAATCCGTGAGAGGGTGAGCGACGGTGACCGTGCTCGCGGATCGTTCATCGTAGAACTGTAGTCGCTCGACGCGCGAGTCATTCACGCTTGACGCTCTCACGGATGGATGGACGATGAAGGCGAAAATTCTCATCGTCGACGACGATCCTGACATTGCCACCATGTTGGAGGATCGGCTGCAGGCCTCCGATTACGGAACCGTGCATCGCGCTCGACGGGGTCCAGGCGCTCGAACATGGTCGAGCAGGAAGCCCCCCACCTTATGCTGCTTGATCTGGATATGCCGCGCCTGACCGGCCTCGAGGTCCTCAAGCGACTTCCGAAAGTCAAACAAGCCGAGGATCTCCCAGTCATCGTCATGACCGCCCATGCCTCGATCGATGCCGCCGTCGAGGCCATGAAAACCGGCGCCTACGATTTTCTGACCAAGCCGCTGGACAAAGACCACCTCCTCCTCGTGATCGGCAAGGCCTTGGAGCGAGACACCCTCAAACGGCAGGTGGCCTGTCTCAAGTCCGAAGTCGACAGCCGCTACGCCTCGATTGTGGGCATGAGCGAGAAGATCCGCGCGGTGATGGAGTCGGCGCAACGTGCCGCGAAGTCCGATGCCAGCGTGTTACTGCTTGGTGAAAGCGGCACGGGCAAGGAACTCTTCGCCCGTTCCATCCACCAGTGGAGTCCGCGTCAGGCCATGCCGCTGGTGGTCATCAACTGTGTCGCCCTCACGGAAACGCTGCTCGAGAACGAACTCTTCGGGCATGAACGCGGCGCCTTCACCGGCGCGGACCGCCTGCAAAAGGGCAAACTGGAGATGGCGGACGGAGGTACGATCTTCCTGGACGAGATCGGAGACATGTCGCTCCTACTGCAAGCCAAGCTGTTGCGTGTGCTCCAGGACAGGGAATTCCATCGAGTCGGCGGCACACGCCTCGTGTCGGTCAATATACGGATCATCGCCGCCACGAACAAGGATCTCCGACAGGCCGTGAAGACCGGTGAGTTTCGCGAGGATCTCTTCTTCCGTTTGAACGTCATCAGCCTGACCCTGCCCCCGCTTCGCGAACGGCCCGATGACCTCCCTGCCCTGGCCAAGTTTTTCTTGAACCGGCATGCCAGGGATGCGAAGCGTCCCGGCATGATGTTCAGCCCCGCAGCGATGGAGGCCATGCGACGGTACCCTTGGCCGGGAAACATTCGCGAATTGGAAAACGTCGTCGCACGGGCCGTCGTCTTGAACCATTCGGACACCATCGAACCGGACATGCTGTCGTTGGATGCCATAGACCACAACTTCGCCGGGCGAACATCTCCCCTACCTCTCACTCCCGTACCATGAGTCGATGGAAGAACATAGCCGCTACATCATCGAGCGAGCTATCGAGGACGCGGATGGCAACCAGACAAAAGCCGCAGATCGCCTCAAGCTCCAACGCACCTATTTAGCCCGTTTGATCAAGCAACAGAAGATGAAAGAGGAGCCGGAGTAGCATTAGCAGGATGCGGGAACATTATTGTTCCAACTTAGAACTTCGATGCTCTGCTCACGTAGCGCGACAGAAGAGCTCTCCCGCAGGATGCTCAAAAAGGCTAGACTTCTCACCCGCCCAACCCTGGTGGCTATTTCACCCTCCCGCCCTGAGTCTGCCAAGACAGACTCTTCACCTTGGGACGCGTCCTGCCACAGCCAAAGCCGCAGGTGAGCGATTCTTTTACTACCGTACCAAGGGGTGGCTGGGATGATCCCAACTGCGCGCGTCCAACGAGGCCCTTCCGAGGGCGCGCGTTGCGCGAGCACGGGGATCGTCCCAGCTACCCCACATCCTTTTCAGCATCCTGCTACGCAGGTCGCTGTCTTGTCGCCAGGGTGATGCGACCGGCTGATGCATCGTGCTCGGCCTGCGCATAGCGCTCCGGCGTCCCGATGTCCGACCAGTACCCCTCACAGTCATACCCGAGCACCGTCTCCCCTCGCTGAATCGCCGCCACATAGGGGTCGATGATAGATGACTCCTTGCCCTTGGACACATCGCGCAGGAGACGAGGGTGAAGGATATGAATCCCTGCAAACATGCGGGGCTGAGTCGGCACCAGACTCTGATTTGCCCTCGACCGATGATTCGGACGATGTGGTTGTCCGAATCCATCTCCACAAGACCCCACCGTGCCGCTTCAGGATCTTTACGCAGAACCAACGTCGCCACGGCTTCGCGCTGCTGGTGAAACGCACACAATGCACCGAGGTCGAGCTCCACGAGCGTATCGCCATTGAGCACCAACACCGGCTCGCCGGAAAAATGCATTTCCGCCTGCTTGAGGCCGCCCCCCGTGCCCAAGATCACCGGCTCACGCGAATAGATGACCCGCAACCCGTACCGCGAGCCGTTGCCGACTGCCTGCTCGATCATCGGTCCGAGGTGATGCAGATTGATAACGACATCGTGGAACCCATACCGCTTCAAGAGCAAAAGATTCCACATGATCAGCGGCGTGCCCGCAATGGGGAGGAGCGGCTTCGGAATCGTGTTCGTGAGCGGTCTCAGGCGAGTCCCCAAGCCCGCTGCGAGAATCATGGCTTTCATAGGCGTATGACGTGAAAAGTGAAAGGTGAAAGGTGAAAGGTTCTGAATTTCAGATGATTCAGACTTGGTGTCTTACGTTTCACGTCTCACGTCTCACTTTCACGTTTTACGTCTCACCTTTCACGTCTACTGCAGTTCCGGCACGTAGGGAGTGAGATGCTTCCGGAGCATGTCCAGCTCGGAATACTTCTGGAGATTGCGTTTGACATAGCCCAAGACACGAGGAATATCGGCGAGGAACTTGGGATTACCTTTGACGCGATCGATGTAGACGAATCGCCCCGCCGCTTTGAGGTTACGCTGGATGCTCGTGAAGTCGAACAGGCGGCGGAAGGCATCTCGATTAGTCCACACCTGCCGGTGCGTCGCCAAACCATCGAGATAGCGGTTGATCAAGCGGTCGATCAGCGCCTCGTCGAGTTCGATATAGGCGTCGCGCAGCAGCGAGGCGAGATCGTACGTTGCCGGCCCCATCAAGGCGTCTTGAAAGTCGATGACCCCCAGCCGTTCGTCATCGACCATCAAATTGCGCGAGTGATAGTCCCGGTGGACAAAGACGCGCGGTTGGCCGGCGAGCAGCTCGGCGATTTTCTCGAATTCGCCCAGGATGGGCAGGTGATCGTCGGCACACATCGGTTTCCCCTGCCTGGCTACGATCCCATACTCCAGAAAATGGTCGAACTCCCACATGAGGAGCGGCACATCGAAACTTCGGTGGAACGCGAGACAATTCGGATCGGCTGGTGAGGTCGCCGTCGATTGCATATGCACGAGGGCATCGACAGCCTGCGTATAGCGCGCTTCCAGATCTGCCACGCTCGCCTCACGACAGGCTTCCGACAGGGTAAGGTCCCCGAAATCTTCAAGATAGAGCAGCCCTGCCGTCTGATCATAGTGATAGAGGCGCGGAACGGAAACACCGGCTTTGGATAAATGGGAGAGGATGTTCAGAAACGGTAATTCGGTGACCTGATGAGCCGCCCCGCTGACGGCTTCTTCCGATTGCTTGAAGGCCTCCGGCTCGGCCAACTGCATGAGAATCACCGAGACGAGCAGCGTCCCCGGTCATCTCGATGCGGAAATACCGGCGGTTGGAGGCATCGCCTGCTAAGGGCGTGAGTGTCTTGAATTGCCCCTTGAAAGGAAGCAACGCTTCGACCGTGGCAGCCACAAGGGTACGAATCCGGCAAAGCCAGTGGCTGTTTCGGCACGGCTGGATTCATAGTAGCCATAAGCCGCGCATTATACTGATGCGGGGAAACCTTGTCACTCAGAGGATGGGGAAGGAAGGGCACGCCAGGTCGGTCCTGTGCTCCCGGAACGCGCACGCTCAGAAGGGCCTCGTTCGACGGCCGCACTTAGACCAACGTGAGTGCCCTTTCTAGAGAGAAAAGCAAGCGAGCTGGGAGGGATCATCTGTAACCTCGTTTGACGGCCGCAGTGGGAATCACCCTGACGATCCTTCCAATGGGATAGAAAGAAGAAAACAAAACTATTCCCCATCCCAAGACAGTCCGGCCAGGTGCCCTTCTTGCTCGCAGAGCAGAGAGCGGGAGGTTAGCCTGTTGATCTCCTGTGCTCGCGCAACGCGCGGTCTCGGAAGACCCTCGTTGGACGCGCGCAGTGGGAGCCCAAGCAGGCCACCCTCCCGTGAAGAGAAAAAACAACCAGCTTGGAAGGATCAATTAGGGGGGTGACGGTCGCTCTATGCACGCAGTGAAGGCCAGTCCGGCCGGGCGTGAGGGGCAAGGTCAAGCAATGACCCCGGCAGCGCTCAGCCTCTTGACTCAATTTGCCAATTGACCGATCAGCCATTCTATTGCATCGGATGACGCCAGCCAGGCTTCGGCAAAGGCCGCCATATACAAAACCGCCTCGTCTTGGTTGCCTGGGCTATAGGTTGCAGGCAACTCAGCCGGGAGCTTTCTCTTGCCGGTGAAAAAATTGGCGACATGGCGGTTGCACTTCATCGCCGTCCTCAAGTCCACTTTCGCGGCCACCTTGTCTCCCCGGCGAAGATCGAAGAGTACCCGGCTCCAGAGAAACGCAGCGGACCAGTCGTCCCTAAATTGCCTGAAGAGGCGTTCTGCCCCAGCATCGTGTCCCAGCGCAAGATAGCGACTGAGCAGCACGTCACGAATGCCTTGATTGTCGCTGGGGTTGAGATCAAGCAGCGCTTCGCTGTGGGCGACGGAATCCTGTTTCTGTCCCATAGCCCATAAGCAATCGGCAAGCCCCTGACGCGCACGCATATAAGGCCTTGTTTCGATTATGCCCCAGAAATGACCGGCGTTCTCAGCAAAAAATGCCTCGCCCAAACTGCGCCTTCCGGCATCCACCCCTTGTCGGTAATAATCACAGGCCTTTTCTGATGATTTCGCAGCCGTCTCCGCAAGAATGGAATAGGCGTCCGCGCAATCAGGGGAAATCGCCAGGGCCTGCCAGGCAAGCGCCGCTGCTCCGGCATCGGTCGGCGCCTCCCAGGCTTGGTATGCCAATTCTTGAGCTTGCGCCGAAGGAGATTGCGGTTCGGATGGCGGAATCTGTCCACCGCCATTATTCAGTAAGCGATTCATGAAGGCCTGCGCATCGTCCGGACTCTCAAACTCTTGCTCCTGCATCAGTCGGCTCAGATCTGCCATCATGCCTTCCGGACCTATTCGGCTCTGCAGCGGCAACGCGGCAGGCTTTCTCGTCTGTGATTGTTTCCGTTTAATCTTCTTCGCCATGGCCGCTCCCTCCTTACAACGCCGCGACCAAACGCCGCAGCCACATCTCGGTCAGCCGCCCATAGTCGCCATGATCGGCAGCGTCCAGCGCATCAAGATAGGCCTGGCGAAGCCCCGACTCTGCCGGAACAACCTCGATGGGAGGAAGGTTCAGCACATGAAGCAGAGCCACGAGGAGCACACGGCCGACTCGCCCGTTGAAATCTCGAAATGGATGGATGGATTGAAACCGGCCATCAGCCACAGCCAGGAGTTCCGCGATCGCATGGAGATCCGGCACGTCAGGCCGGTTATGACGTAGTCGTTCCGCGAGATCGTCGCAGAACAGCCGTATGTGAACCGGCACTTCATAAAAAGGAGGGGGCTGATGCCGGCCGATTTGCACGTTTTGATCGCGAGAAACGGCCCGCCCAATCGGGAAAGAGCGCTCCGGCAAGTTGACGATGGCGGAGACACAGCCACTCGGGCGTGAAGTCCAGCGTTGAAGGATCGGAATCGACGGTCTGCTGGAGAATGGTCAACAGAGAAGCGGCGAGACGTTCGGTGACTTCCGTATACGACTTGATACCTTCTGCCGTATCAATGTAACGGGTCGAGCCTACGCTGCTGGTCGGGTGCTCTTCTGGCTGGCCAGGAGTTCCTGAAGGCGGGCCATAGTCACCGGCTCGTTCTCGAATCTCATCGATTCCACCACCCAATCCAGCACCCGGTCCCGATACAGAGCCTGCCTCGTCGCCAGGTCGGCGTGCTGCTGGCGCCAACGACGCAACTTGGCGTTGGCTTGTGTGAGATTCACCGGCTGAAGAGTGGCTTTCGTCATGGCCGTCATTCTCCTTCACTTTGGATGAAGATGCAACCGAAGCCGCTTCGACGATCTTGATCTCTTCTTCCGTCAAGCCGTAAAGATCATAGACCAGCCGGTCGATCTCCTGATCCGTCGCATCGATTTGGCGTTGCACTCGTTCTTTCTCGTCTGGCGTGTTTTGCCTCTGAGAGACGCATATGCAAATCCAAGCATACGCTCGACGAGCGCGACCATCCGGCCATGCTTCTCTTTATCTACCTTCGAGGTGAAGTCGATGCCTCGGATCGGCACCATTTCCATATATTGGTAGATCAGTCGATAGCGATACTGGCCCGCACGAACTCCGAACGGGATGCTGAGATTGCCGATCGCAAACCAAAATAACCGGCTGTTCAGGAGGCCAAGGAGGTATTTATCGTCCACACCCAAGCAGTACGCGGTATTGGCGAGATACCGGCCGCTCCGATCTAGAAAGAAACGTGGAGCCTTGCAGATGTCGGGGAAGATGATCTTGGGGCCGTCAAATATTGGGTAGTACGCTACATCATCCTGAATCTCATGCCACTCATACCGCCCTGGCTTTCTTCCCACCTTATCGTTTGAAGATTTCTTGGGAGTTAGCTCAGGTCTTCCATTTGTTTAAATGTTCACGAATAGCCGGATAGCGACCGATATCGACACCTCGCCGGGCGAATATGAGCCACGTATCGGGATCTTCAGACATAGGGTAACGCCTAACATCCTCGCCTCCTAGCAGCGGTTTGATTAACTCGGCTCGCTTGGAACCTTGTCACAATCCTTCGAATGATCGAGCTTTCCGATTTCACGAGTTAAGGGCTTGCCATCGAAGTCGCAGTGATGGTGGATCTATACGTTCCACGCCGCGAAACTGCTTGCAGCAACGAATATTCGCCAAGTGCGGCTTGCCGAGCTTTCATGACCTTAATCTCGAAAACTGCCGCCTAGGCATCGTCAGACCTTCAGTCGACCAGAAGCCTCGGTGAGAGGCGATCCATGCGGGCATGGTACAGCGATAACCTGCTTAAGTCGCGCTGTCAATCGAGGGACGCATCATCCACAGTCCAATGAAGGGACTTGCGCGAGCACTCTCATAACTGACGTGGATGCAGACTTCGTTTTCGCCAGAAGCGGAATGCAGACATAGGTGTCTTTCGCGTTCTGCGAACACGGCCAGCCCGCCGAAATCAATGAATGCGGAGCACGGCGGCCTGTTTCTTGAGCGATCGGTCGCAATGCCTCCGCCGTACGTCGTGCGGAGAAAACTGCTGGACACAATGAAGCTGAAGCGCCCCCCTTCGCGAAGCAGCGTGACAGCTCTGCAATTCGAACATGAAGTAGGCATACAAATCAGCGAGCCACGTCATAGGCGCTCGTAGCGTATGAGCAAGATACTTCTTCTGAAGACAGAGAGGGACTCCTGCCGCACATAAGGCGGATTGCCGATGACCGCATCGAACCCTCCGGCCTTCATGATCTCCGGGAACTCGGTCTTCCAGTCGAACGGATTGACACGGCGCATCTCGTCTTCGTCCGGCATAAGTTGCCCCGCGAAGTAGTCCGGACCAATGAGGCTGTTGCCGCACTTGATGTTCTGGCCGAGATCGGGCAATGCTCGCTCGTGCACGAAGGATAATTGTCGCTTGAGGGTTTCATCGCTCTCGCCTTCTAAGACTTTCAACAGCAGACTGAGCTTCGTGACCTCCACGGCCTGGCTGTCGATGTCTACGCCATAGATGTTGTTCAGCAGGATGCGCTTCTTCTCGTGGGTGGTCAGGCGCCACTCGCCGCTGACCGCCTGAAAGAGTTCCTTGCGATGTTTCTCCGGCCGTCGTTCACATACCAGTCGCGGTGATAGTTGAGCAGATACCGATACGCGCCGATCAGAAACGATCCCGACCCGCAGGCTGGATCGAGAATCCGCAACTTGGAGATTTGCTTCGGCGTCTTGCCTTCGCACAGTGTTCCAACCGTGTGCTTGACGATGTACTCGACGATATAGGCGGGCGTGTAGTAGACACCGCCGGCTTTCTTGACCTCCGGCTTTTCTTCGACCTTGGCCTGGTGCCCGGCTGTGAGTCGGATGACTTTGCCAAGGAACTGCTCGTAGACCTGGCCCAGGATTTCTATGGGAAAGACGGAGAACTCGTAGGGGCTCTCGGGATAGTAGAGCCGGCTCAGAATATCCTTGAGCACCTTGTCGTCAATCTTCAGACGAGGCGTGAGGTCGTCGGGCGATTCGACTCGATCCTTTTCGGGGTGGAAGTGGAAGAGGCCGGAGTTGTACCGGTCGTCGGCCTGTTCGTAGAGATAGCGCAGCCGTCCGTAGATGTTCTGGCCGTTGAGCAGAGCTTGCAGCTGGGCATAGGGTTCGACGCCACGGTCTTCGCAAATGCGAAGGAAGATGAGCCGGTCGATGGTGCGCTGGACGGAAAAATTCAGTTCGTGGACGGAGAGTGTGGGATTACGCAACGCCAGGTTCTTCGCCAGCGCCTCGCGCCAGGTTTCGATCTCTTTCAGGAATTCCGCATCGACCGTTGCGGTGCCACGCTTGCGATCGGTGACGGCATACTTGTCGAAGGAGCCTTTGAGCACTGCCTCCTTTGTGAAGATGGAGGCGATCTCGTCCCATTTGGCCAGATAGTCTCGATAGGTGAGATAGAGAATGCGCCCGGCACTGGGTTTGTCGGTCGGATTCGGGCGTGTCCGGCAATCGTAGACGGCGAACTCTTCGAAGTCGGTCAGGATCGAGAGCGGGAGTTTGGCCGACCAGGCATAGCGGCGGAGCTGATAGGCGGGACTGAGATCGTCCTTCAGATTGACGGCGGGTTTCTTGGCTTCGAGGAAAAACTTGCGCGCGCCGCCGATACGGAAACAATAGTCGGGAGCTTTGGTATTGCCGCCAATCTTGATGGCATCTTCATGGATGACATCTTTATACGCCTCGGCGTGGCCCTGCTTATTGGCGACATCCCAGCCGAGCGCCTCGAAGAAGGGATCGAGAAACTCCCGGCGCACTTGGGTTTCGTTGTAACCTTGGCTCTTGTAGGATTCGCGGTTCTGCTCGAAGCGGTCGATGAGGGTAGCAACGATAGAGGGAGCTTGACTCATACCCGGCAGTCACTCTTTGTTTCTGTGTCAGTGCCGCCGAAGAATACCCCTTTCCCCGCGGGAAATCACCCCGCCTTTTATGAAGACGTGAGACGTTAGACGTGACAGAACGCTACTTATTCTCCACCGAAAGATACATGGTGACCCGCCCAGTCTTCTTGACGTCGATGAAGTACAGGCTGATGGCCGAATTGGTTCCGGGTTTATGTGCGGAAAACTTGTCGGTCTTGCTGTACAAGTCTGCGTCAGAGTCCTTATCAAGATCCGTTCCGACCCAACCATGAGGTAAGCTGTTGCGCAATCGTTTGACGATATCTTCCGCGGCTTTATCAGCTTCAGACCTGTCTGAAAATTTGAATGTGCAGCTCCATTTCGCTCCATCGGAATCGTCTTTATCCCTCACCAGGCATTGCTTGGCACCGGCAAAGGCAACTGTGGGCCGCCACGTTGTCCCCGTAGTACCGACAGCTTTATGTCCTGTGCGTAATGTTTTGAAGTCTCCGGAGGAGGCCGTGAGAACGGCTTGAATCACCTCACGGTCATCTTTCCCGGCGGCGCCACCCACACCTTGGTGGTTGTCGGACGGACAACCCTTCCCGGTGCAGGTAATCCGATAGATCGTCTGGCTCCACTTTATCTTTGAGCGAAACCTTTCAAAACTAATCTCATATTGGCCATCATGCTCTCCTGACATATCCATGTTTGGTTGATACGGGTTCGCGATCCAGAGGAATCGGTCGTCTTCAAAGGGGAACGGATCATTCACAGTCAGCTTCAGATTCCCGGAGCTATCGTCATAGCCGACGATGAGGGCCATATGTTGAGAGATTCCATCTATCTTGAACCCGGACGGGGAAACTTCCGCAATAATAGGACGGCCCTCATTGAGCTCTTGCTTCACTTCTGCCTCGGAAAGGCTGCCGGCCTTCGATTGGGCTGTCAGTGCGATATCTCCAGCCACACCGCCCTTTGTAGTCATTACAGGATACTGTTCAAGCATGTTCACCATGGTGGCTTCATCGCCGGCCGGGAAATCGCATTCAACGCAATTCGGTATCCCCACGCAAAGCTTCCTGCTCTGCGCAATCCCACACTGATAGTCTGTCCGATGTGCAGCGGGAACGTAATAGTATTTGAAGACCATCTCTCCAACCGCTGCCCAACACCAACTAGGGCGCTCCTGAAACACCGGAGGAATATGTAGCTTAACTTCTGCCGCCATGGCCGGGGCGACTGATACCAGCAGAACAAGAAATAGCCCCATTCCGAATATCGCCATTCTATTTCTCACTGGTTGCCTCTCCTTCGTTCTTGATATTTCTCGAGCAAGATAAAATCCCCTCCTCAACCAACTCATTGACTCAGCCTTATTGTTACTGCCTGGTCTTCCTTGCAGCCTCTTCGCCCGGCCAACCATTCTAACAGGCTTCAGCCCTGGGCTTCTTCGTGCAGAATGGTTTTCAACACCCCGCTAGGGTGATTTTTCATTCTTGGGAGGTTGCGATACCTCGGTATCATGCCACTCCTTCCCGGTTATCTCCGTCCACATTTCATGCACGATTCGTCGCTCGAAGCCAAACCATGCGGCCTTGTCACGCAGGTCCTTCAGGTACTTCATATCGGCATCCTTCAGAGTCTTGGGGCGTGGGTTGGCCATAAGCAATTGGCTGACCGCATCACGCTCCTTCGGCGAAGGTCGCACGAGTTGTGTGCCTTCAAGGACCTGCCCTTGTCGTGACGCCTGGCTCCTTTGTGTCAATGGCGTCTGAATACGTAGATCATCTTCAGCACTCGAAGCCCATATTGCTGGCATAAAAATGGTGCCTGCCATAAGAAGGAACATCAAGCCACTAACGTGTGTCATATGACGGCGCAGACTTCGCAATGTAACCGTTGAGACTATCGGACTAGCAACATAGTCACCGCAGGCCTTCGCCATCGCATGCAGCATGGCAGCAATCTCAAGGTGATGTTCTTGTCACCGGATGAGCAAGACAGACAAGCAGGGAGATAAGAGGCTCATCATTCCGACCCGAGGAACCGCCAACTCATCGCCCCGATGGTTGCACCGATGGTATCCGCCAGCCAGTCCTGCCAGCTCGACTCGCGGAATGGGACAAACAATTGATGCACTTCATCCGTGATGCCGTAAACCGAGGCCGTCACGATCGCCAGCACAACCGCCTGCCGAGCGACAGCCGGCCCCGCTGCCCAGCGAAACGCACGGTAACAGAGCATGGCCAAGATGCCATACTCCACCGCATGCAAGACTTTGTCGCTGACATCTTTGAGCAAGAACGATGGCAGTTGCTCTTCCGGGTGCGACTGGGACGACAAGTAAAAAATCGTGCCGGCATACAGCGCCACCGGCGCCCAGTACCAAAGCAGCTGACTCATCGCACCTTGCGCAGCTGTGTCACGCATTGATTTCCTCTCGCTCCATCCCCTACCCTATGAGATACTTATAACGAACAGATTGCGGAAAGACTATATAAACACGCGAATACTTCGATGGTCCGCATCGGTGCTATGACCAACAGGAAGACTATCCCGCAGGAGGCTCAAAAAGGCCGTCCAGCAAGGCCGCAGGCGAGTGAAACCGGCCGAGGTGACGTTCGGTTGAGCGAAGATCAGACTCCTTTTTTCTCAGCCTTGACTTCAGACTTAACCTGTCGAGAACGAGCTGGCGGACTTTTTCAGCCTCCTGCTACGTCATCAATAGCATTCGACCATGAAGACTGCCCACATCTGTTTTCTCTGGCATATGCATCAGCCCTATTACACGGACCCGGTCGCGGGGTCTGCCAGTATGCCCTGGGTGCGTCTCCATGCCACCAAGGCCTACTACGATATGGCCTATGGGCTGGAGAAGTTTCCCTCGATCAAAGCCACGTTCAACTTTACCCCCTCGCTCCTGCGACAGCTGCAAGAAATCGGATCAGGGACGGTGCGCGACCTCTTTCTGGAATATGCGCAGCGTCCGGCGGCGGACCTCCGTCCGGAAGAGAAAGCCTTTCTCATCCGACATTTCTTCTCCGCCAATTGGGCCACGATGGTGCGCCCCTACCCTCGCTATCATGAATTGCTCGTGAAGCGCGGGGCCGACATCTATGGCCGCGACTTGGAGCGGATGGCGCGGCAGTTTTCCACACAGGATCTGCTGGACTTGCAGACCTGGCACAACCTCGCCTGGTTCGGCTACGGCACGGTCAGTCGCTATCCGCGCCTGGCTGCGCTGCGCGCGAAAAACAGGGGCTTCACGGAAGAAGAAAAACAGGAGGTGTTGGCCCTCCAACTCGTCGCCGTGCAAGACATTGTTCCGCTCTATCGACGACTGATGGAGCGGGAACAAATCGAACTCACGACGACCCCCTTCTTTCACCCGATCCTGCCGCTCGTCATCGATACAGACTTCACTCGACGCGCCAGACCGGATCTCCCGCTCCCTTCGCGATTCCATGCGCCGGAAGATGCAGAGACGCAACTGCAACGTGCCGTCGAGTTTCATGCCGCCACATTCGGACGAGCCCCTGTAGGCCTCTGGCCGTCGGAAGGCTCCGTCTGTCCGGAATTGATTCCGATGTTGCCGAAGGTCGGACTGCGCTGGCTGGCGACCGACGAAGGCATCCTCGCTCGTTCGCTCGACGCGGCCCAGCAACCGTGGCAACGTCACCGGGATCTGTATCAGCCCTACCGGGTCGGAGCGGAAGGCCAAGACGTCACGATACTGTTTCGCGATCGGGAGATCTCCGATGCCTTTGGGTTCGTCTACCATAAGACCACTCCTGATATGGCCGCCGAGGATGTCCTTCGTCGGCTGCGCCAGATCATTCACGACAGCGCCGCAAGAACCAGGTCACCATCGCGATTGTGCTCGACGGGGAAAACCCATGGGAACACTACCACGAGGGGGGCGAACAGTTTCTCTCGCTCCTCTACAAGGCCTGCTCGACCGGCGCGCTCGATGGACGACGCGGTTCGCACGACCACCGCGACGATCTCCGAAGCGCTCGAAGCTGCGCCGGCCACACATCGAGTCAGCCACCTCCATTCTGGCTCCTGGATCAATCAGGACTACAAGATCTGGATCGGCCACCAGGAAGACAATCGGGGATGGGACCTGGTGAGTCAGACTCGATCCCGTCTTGCCGAGATTTCTGCCACCCTCCCCTCGGAGCGCGCACAAGCCGCCTGGGACGAACTCTATGCCGCCGAAGGCAGCGATTGGTTCTGGTGGTATGGGGACGATTTCGATAGCGGCTACAACGACGAGTTCGATCGGCTCTTCCGGACTCACCTTCGGAACGTCTGGACGATCGCGGGACTGACTCCACCGGACTTGTTGAATCAGCCGATCTGTCAGTCCTCGCGGCATGCCGGAGGCAGACCGTCGTGACCGCGCCCCTCGCCTTGCTGAATCCTTCCCTCGACGGACTGGTGACCGACTTTTTCGAGTGGCGCGGCGCGGGCAGGATCAAGACTCAGCCGCCGCTTGGCGCAATGTGGAAAGCCGAAGGAGTGCTGACCGATATCCAGTTTGGCTGGAGTCTTGATCAGTTGTATCTCCGGCTCGATCCTGACGAGCAATCGCAGCCGCGCCAGGCAGGGCTGACGGTCGAGCTGCAGCTGCAGACACCTGAGCACCTCTATCACATGTCATTTTCCCTCGCGCCGTCGGAATCGGCCCAGTTTCTGCTCTCGCAGAAACTCGCAAATGGATCCTGGCAGGAGATCGGCCCCTACCAATCGATCTGTCATCGGAAGATTGTCGAACTGGCTGTGCCGTTCAAGGACTTACAGCTCACAGCCGGGCAGGAACTCCGCATGACCATTCTGGTGCTGGAACATCGCTTGGAAGTCGCACGCTACCCGCACCACAAGCCTGCGACCTTCCTCGTTCCCGGTCCAGAGTTTGAAGCGAATCTGTGGCGCGTTTGACTTAGTGCGTAAAAGGTGAAACGTTAGACGTGAAACGAAAAAGAATTGATATGAAAGCGTCTCTGCGCAGTGACTGCTTTCCGACATCCGGCACCTCACGTTTCACATTTCACGTCTCACGTTCACGGAGGGGAAAATGCCTGATTTGCGCCGTGATCCGATTGTCGGTCGGTGGGTGATTATTTCGACGGAACGGAGAGGCCGGCCTCACGATTTCATACCCGTGCAAGGCACCAGGCCTTTAGCCGCAGCCCTCTGCCCCTTTTGCCCAGGGCAAGAGCGACTGACGCCGAAAGAAATCATGGCCTACCGGCCGCAGCCGGTGGAGCCCAACAGCCCGAACTGGACCGTGCGTGTCGTGCCGAACAAGTTCCCCGCGCTTCAGGTCGAAGGCGACCTCGACCGCCAAGGCCTCGGCCTCTACGATCGCATGAATGGGATCGGCGCACATGAAGTCATCATCGAGACCCCGAATCACGCAGATAGCCTGGCCGACATGCCGACAAAGCGGGTCGAGGACGTGCTGTGGGCCTATCGCGATCGCATGATCGATCTGAAGAAAGACGTGCGGTTCCGGTACATCCTTATTTTCAAGAACCACGGCGCATCGGCCGGCGCCACACTGGAGCACAGCCATTCACAACTCATCGCCCTGCCGATCATCCCCACCAACGTCCTGGAGGAGATCGAGGGCTGCCGGGCTCATTATGAGCAGAAAGAGCGCTGCATCTATTGCGATATTCTCCGGCAGGACCTCTCTGACGGCGATCGCATCGTGGCGGAAAATCCCGAGTTCCTCTGCGTCACTCCGTATGCCCCACGCTTTCCCTTTGAAATGTGGATTCTCCCTAAGCGCCACGCCGGTTACTTACGAAGAGAGCCAGAAGACACAATTCGAGTTGCTCGCGCCGATTCTTTCCGAAGCGCTCCGTCGGATGGATAAGGTCCTCTCTCGGCCTTCGTACAACTTTATCCTCCATAGCTCTCCCCTCCACGAAAAGACGGGGGATTTCTACCACTGGCACATCGAAATCATTCCGAAACTGACCCTAGTAGCCGGTTTCGAATGGGGCACAGGGTTCTACATCAATCCCGTGGCCCCGGAAGAGTCGGCGAAGTTTCTGCGGGAGGCGGCGCTGTAGGTGCCGGTTCGTTTTCGCATCGAGGACTCCGCGCTCGCGGGGCCACTGCGCCAAATTGAGCAATTGATTCGCCGCGCCGGCGGCCGGACGTGGCTGGTCGGCGGCTGCATACGCGACCTCGTACTTGGCCGGCAACCGCGCGATCTGGACCTCGAAGTTTCCGGGCTGCCGCCCGGCCAACTCCATGCGCTGCTCACAGAACACTTCTCCGTGCAGTTCGTCGGGAAGGCCTTTGGCGTATTCAAGCTGCAGGGTCTGCCCGTCGACATTTCCATACCCTCCCGCATGCTCACCGACAACGAATCCGCCCAAGGACTGCTGAGGCAGTCCGATCCCGACATGGACATCGACGAAGCGCTGGCGCGGCGAGATTTCACCATGAACGCCATGGCCTGGGACCCCGACACATTGGAACTCCGTGATCCCTTCAATGGCCGGGCCGACCTCGATGCGCATGTGCTGCGCCATGTGTCGGAACGTTTCGCCGAAGACCCGTTGCGCGTGCTGCGCGGCATGCAACTGGCCGCACGATTCGGGTTGACCGCTGCGCCGGAGACAGTTGCGCTCTGCAAAACCCTGACGCAGAACGGGCAACCGAGCGAACGGCTATGGGAGGAATGGAAGAAGCTCTTGCTTCAAGGCGTCAAACCATCATTGGGTCTACAGTTCTTAAGCAACTGCGGCTGGCTCCGCTTCTATCCGGAACTCGAAGCGCTGCAGGGCTGTAAGCAAGATCCCGTCTGGCATCCGGAGGGCGATGTCTGGGTCCACACGCTCCACTGTTTAGACTGGTTCGCCATAGAACGTACCGGTAATCAAAACGACGATCTGATCGTAGGACTCGGCATCCTCTGTCACGATTTCGGCAAACCTGCGACGACCACAACCGACTTTGGACGCATCACGTCGCGCGGCCACGAACCGGAAGGAGAGGCCCCGACGAGACGCTTCCTCGAACGGCTGACGAGCCAGGACGATCTCATCAACGAGGTGATTCCTCTTGTGCTGTGCCACCTCCGCCCCCGCGCACTGCATGACGCGAACGCCTCAGACAGCGCAGTTCGGCGACTCGCGAGACAGGTTCAACGCATTGACCGTCTGGTGCGCGTCGCGCGGGCCGATCACGCGGGCCGCCCGCCAAAACCCTTTGACGGATTTCCTGCCGGCACCTGGCTGCTGGAGCGTGCGCGTAAACTGGAAGTTGAAGACCGGGCCCCCACCCCGCTCGTCATGGGTCGCCATCTGCTGGAATTGGGAGTCCAGCCAGGCCCTGACATGGGGCGGCTACTCGATGAATGTTACGAAGCTCAGCTAGACGGATTGTTTTCAACCCTCGACGAGGGTCTCACCTACGCAAACAACAAGCTGGCCGCTTTGCCTTAACCGGTTTCCTCCTTCTTTCATTTCAGCTTTTCTTTTACCTTTTTACTTCTTACCCATTCGCAGCCCCCTTGCTCCCTCATGTATCGGCGGCTTATGATCCTCCCATGCAAGTCCAGCTGAGCCATCCAGCCAGAACCGTCGAAGTCAAAGGCCCCAAGAAGGTCAAGGACCTCCTGCGCGAGTTGAATCTCGTCGTCGAAGCGCATCTCGTGATCAAAGGCGATGATCTCGTCACCGAAGACGAGATGCTATACGACGGCGATCAGATTGAAATCCGACCGGTGATCTCCGGCGGGAGCCAGGCTGAGGTTGAGGCCCTGCTTTGACATGAATTGCACCAAATGTAAAACCAAAGCTGTGATCGGCCTCCCCCGCCACAATGCCGCCTTCTGCAAAGGCTGCTTCAACGGCTTCGTCCACGATCAGGTTGCGCGTGCGATCAAGTCGGAGTGGATGTTTGGGAAGGAGGAGCGAATTCTCGTAGCGGTATCAGGCGGGAAAGACAGCCTGGCGCTCTGGGATATTCTGCTCAAGCTCGGCTATCGCGCCGATGGACTCTATGTGGACCTCGGTATTGGGACCTATTCTGAGCAGTCGCATGCGAAGGTGACGAAGTTCGCCGAAGCGGTTGCGGCCTCACATGGAGCCACGTTGCACCTCCATACGGTCGAACAGGAGGCCGGAGCGGGGATCAAAGAACTGGCCCAGCTTATCCATCGCCCAACCTGCTCCACATGTGGGACCATCAAACGCTACCAATTCAATCGCGTGGCGATCGAACAGCAGTACGATGTGATGGCCACTGGCCACAATCTTGATGACGAAGCAGCCCGGCTCCTGGGCAACGTGCTGCATTGGCAGGAGGAATATCTCGATAAGCAGGGCCCGTCGTTGCCGGCCTCGGTGGCAGGCTTTGCCAAGAAAGTGAAGCCCCTCTTCCGGCTTTCGGAACGAGAACTCGCGGCCTATGCGGTCTTGAACCGGATCGATTACATCGTCGAGGAATGCCCGATGGCGAAGGGCTCCAAGATGCTCCAGTACAAGGAAGTCTTGAATCGTCTGGAGACCGAGTCGCCGGGCACAAAGCAGACGTTCTACTGGGGCTTTCTCGAGAAACAAAGCAAGAAGCAGCCGACTGCGACCACCATGACGGAAAAAGACCGGGCCGTTCTCCACCCCTGCACCTCGTGCAGCCAGCCCACCACTGCCGAGATCTGCTCCTACTGCAAAATGATGGCGAGAGCCAAGACCGTCGTTCCACACTAACCGGCACACCGGTCAGTACACCCTGCCCTTCATCAGTACTTGAAAAGCCCCCATCGACCCCGTAAGCTGCGTGCATCCCGGTTGCCGGTCAAATATTCGAGCCTGTTTCATCACTATGGCTACCACAGAACGCGACTACTATCAGGTTCTCGGTCTCCCCAAGTCTGCCTCGGCGGACGACATCAAGAAGGCCTATCGTCGCCTCGCGCGCCAGGTCCACCCCGATCTCCATAGCGGTTCCAAGAAATCCGAGATGGAGAAAAGGTTCAAGGAGTTGAACGCGGCGCACGAAGTCCTGAGCGATCCGGACAAACGCAAGAAATACGATCAATATGGCGCCAACTGGGAACAGGCCGAGGCCTACGAGCAGGCGCGTCGGCAGGCCGGCGCCCGCGGGGAGAGCGGCCAGGAGACTTCGTTCGGCGGAGAAGGGTTTTCCGACATCTTCGAGAATCTGTTCAAAGGGCGAGGGCGAGCCGGCAATGGTCGTGGATTTGCCATGCAGGGCGAGGATCTTGAAACGGAAGTGCAACTCACACTGGCCGAGGTGTTCACGGGCGTCACGAAGCGCATGACCTTGCAAGAGCCAGTGCCCTGCTCCACCTGCCACGGGAGCGGAGCCCTTCGCGGGCGTCCTTGTCCGACCTGTCAGGGGCATGGTGCGACACTGCAGCCCAATACGATCGAAGTGCGAATCCCCGCCGGGGTCCAGGATGGAACGAGAGTTCGCGTGGCCGGCAAGGGACAAGCCGGCAGCAACGGCGGCAAGCCCGGCGATTTGTATCTGCGTGTGACAATCGCTCCGGACAACGTCTTTCGCCGGCAAGGGAGCGACATTCATGTGTCTCTCCCCGTCTTCCCGTGGGAAGCGGCCTTGGGTGCCGATGTGATGGCCCCCACACTGATGGAACCGGTTCGGGTAAAAGTTCCGCCGGGGAGCCGGGCTGACAGTAAGCTTCGGCTAAAGGGCAAAGGCCTCCCTGCGGCGGCAGGCGGCCACGGCGATCTCTTTCTGACGATCCAGATCGTGATGCCGCCTTCCTCGACCGACGAGGAGCACAAACTGTACGACCAACTCAGGGCCATTGCGCATCCGGACCCACGTGCCGAGCTGCTCACCCAGGCCCGGCGCCGATCACACTCCTGACGCTCACTAACAGGATCTGAAAAAGTCCTCCAGCGCAAGAAAACCGTTATTTGGTTTGTTTGGTCTGTTTCGTTTGTTTAGTTGAACGAAACTAACCAAAACAACCAGATAAACAAAACAAACCAGATGAACCAGACAGACCACACACGTTGTGTTGCTGGCTTGCGTTGTGTTGATCGATCTGGCAAGCTACATCACCGTAACGCTCGGAGCCTCCGGCGCCACGCGCATGAATCCGCTGGTAGAGAAAATTATGCCTTGCGTGCGTGATGGGGCTACTGTCGGATACACACACAGTACAATTCTTGTTCAATGGTATGACGGGCTAGTACGGGCTACTAGGACGTTCGTCATCGTGGAGTCAGACATCTTCATTCGGTTCAACCTAAGGAGGCAGGTATGAAGCAGAGAACCAGAACCATCGTGACGATGGGCGTCGCATCAGTATTCGCGCTGACTATTGGGATGTCTACGGTCTGGGCCAATGAGCCGGGCTACGGCAAGGAAGGACACGGGGGCGGCGGACATAGCTCGATAGGCGGACATGGGTCGGGCATGATGCACAACAGCACCGGCAATCTGATCCGGCATCTGATCAAGCACGAAAAAGACATCGGGCTTTCCGCGGAACAGGTGACGAAGCTCAAAGACATGCAACTGAACCTGGACAAGACCCGAATCAGGAGCGAAGCCGACATCCAGGTCGCAGAACGCGAGTTGAAAGCCCTGACTGAGGATGAGAAGTCCGACCTGGGGGCGATCGAAGCCAAGTTGAAGCAGAGCGGGGATCTGCAAGTCGGCTTACGCATGGTCTCCATCAAGGCCCGCCGGGATGTCTACGCCCTGTTGACTCCGGAACAGCGCGCCAAGGAAAAGACCGAGCATGAAAAAGCAATGCAGCAACACAAGGATGCCGGCAAAGGTTACGGCAACCCTCATGGCGGCCCCATGAAAGACAATCCACATAAGGGTGGCGATGCGGTGCATCCTGCACCTCCATCGGGGACGTACGTACAGTAGTTCTAACCACGAAGCCGTCTCAGGGTGTTGAAAAACTATTTGGACCCTGGGACAAAGAAGACGCACGCAGGCAGGGTGGGCTGAGAGTTTCGAACGACTAAGAACGAAGGTCAAGGCGATGGCACATCTTGATGTGCCTGGGATGGGTGGTGAGGAATGGCGGTATTTTCAGCAGCCTATAAGGGAATGTCATGCCGAAAGAGTTGAAACTTGTAAGCCACGATTTGCTGGTCGGTCCCGATCGAGCGCCGGCCCGCGCGATGTTGAAAGCCGTTGGATTTACCGACGAGGACTTGTCTCGCCCGATCATCGGCGTCGCCAACACCTGGATCGAAGTCATGCCCTGCAACTTCCACCTGCGCCGATTGTCGGAGACGGGTGAAAGCCGGCATCAGAGCTGCGGGCGGCACTCCCATCGAGTACAACACCATCGCGGTGTCGGATGGCATTTCGATGGGGACCGAGGGGATGAAGGCTTCGTTGATCAGTCGGGAGGTGATTGCCGATTCGATCGAACTCGTCGCTCGTGGACACTTGTTTGACGGCGTGGTGGCATTGTCAGGCTGCGACAAAACGATTCCCGGCACCGTGATGGCTCTCGCTCGCCTGAACCTGCCATCGGTGATGCTCTACGGCGGCTCGATCATGCCGGGCCAGTTTCAAGGCCACGACGTGACCATTCAAGATGTGTTCGAAGCGGTCGGGAAACATGCGGCCGGCACAATGACCAATGCCGAGCTCAAAGATCTCGAAGACCATGCCTGCCCAGGCCCTGGCGCCTGCGGGGGCCAGTTCACGGCGAACACCATGGCAATCGCGTTCGAGTTCCTCGGCATTTCGCCGATGGGACGGAACGGGGTGCCGGCCATGGATCAGCGGAAGGACGACGTGGCCTTCGAGTGCGGGAAAATGGTCATGGATCTGCTGAAGCGAGACCTGCGGCCCCGCCAAATCATCACACGGAAATCGCTGGAAAATGCCATCGCCGCGGTCGCAACCACCGGCGGCTCGACGAATGCGGTGCTGCATCTGCTCGCCATCGCGCGCGAAGCAGGCATCAAGCTGAGCATCGATGACTTCGACAAGATCAATCGGAAGGTGCCGTTGCTCGCCGACCTGAAGCCAGGCGGACGATTTACAGCGTCCGATCTCTATGCAGCTGGAGGAACCACGTTGGTCGCCAAACGGCTCCTCGATGCCGGTATCTTGCACGCCAGCCAACCGACCGTGACTGGACGGACGATCGGAGAAGAGGCCAAGGACGCCAAGGAAACATCCGGCCAGCAAGTCCTCAGGCCCCTATCCAATCCCATCAAGCAAACCGGCGGGCTGGTGATTTTAAGGGGAAATCTTGCGCCAGAGGGCTGCGTCGTAAAGGTTGCAGGGCACTCGATCATGACGTTCCGTGGCCCAGCAAAAGTGTACAACCGGGAAGAGGATGCCTTTGTCGCCGTGCAATCCCGTCAAATCAAAGCGGGCGATGTCGTGGTGATCCGGTATGAAGGCCCGTCCGGCGGACCAGGCATGAGAGAAATGCTTGGCGTGACAGCGGCTATCGTTGGTGCAGGACTAGGCGACTCCGTCGCGCTGATCACCGACGGCCGCTTCTCCGGCGCCACCCATGGGTTGATGGCAGGCCATGTCGCACCGGAAGCTATCAAGGGCGGCCCGATCGGCGCCGTGAAGAACGGCGACATGATTGTCTTCGATATCGCCAAACGGACGCTCACCGTGGAACTCTCGCAGAAAGAGATCAAAGCCCGGCTCAAGAAGGTCAAACAACCGCTACCACGCTACACCTCCGGCGTGATGGGCAAATACGCTCGGCACGTCTCGTCGGCCTCGGAAGGGGCAATTACGACATAGTCGGATGCTAGAAGAAACGTATCTACCTGAATAGTTACCTCGATTCTATCGCTCCTTCATTCGTCCACGCATCTCCGACATCATACTGTCGAGGTCAGCTTCCGCTTTCGCACGATCGCTGATCAACTGATCGAGATTGTATGGACGCGTCTGAGCCGGCGGGGCCACATCCGGCTTCATCGTCGGCTTGATCGAAGTCAAGATCAGGCTGAGCTGGTTTGGCCTGGGGCTGAACTGACAGAGCCGGCGGTTGGTCGATCAGGCTGACTTGTCTAGTGGTCAGCGGCGTCCCTTGCCCAGCTCGTCTGCCCCCACGCCTTGTTCCCGCAACCATTGTGTGGCAACACTCGACTTGAGCGAGAAACTGATGCTCGTGATCGGAAGGCCATCCGAGGCTACGCGGGCAATCGCCGTATTGACCCCGATCATCCGTCCTTCTCCATCCAAGAGTGGCCCACCTGAATTTCCACGGTTCAGTCCGGTCTCGGTCTGAAACACTTGCTTGCCTTTCACGCCGTTAAAGTTATCGACTTCGGCGCTGATCACTCCAGTAGTCAATGTCCACAATCCACCTTGCTCCGGATGACCAATGGCCACCACTCGATCCCCGATCCTGGCCCGCCCAGACTCACTCATATCGACGACAGGCAGCGCTTCGGTAACACCATCAAGCTTCAACAAGGCAAGATCCAATGGCTGTGAATAGGCTACGACCTTGGCGCGGACCATCCGGGAGAGATCGCTCTTTGACTCTCCCGTGACTCGGGCCGGCTTGAGGAACACAGACAGACGGGCGAAGGGTTTCCCGGTCTGCTCTTCAATCACGACGTGGGCATTGGTAAGGACTAATCCGTCCGACTGAATGATCGAACCGGTTCCGCCACTCCCCTTCCTGCCGCCGTCCGCATACCCCATCACCATCACCACGGCTGGAGAGGCTTGTTCATAAATTTCGCGGGGCGATAATTCCTTACCGGTGGCCACAGTGCTCCACATCACGAAGAGCGCGAACAGAATTCCCCAGGTCATTGACCTCATCATGGTCTCCTTCTTCTAGCAGGATAGCCGAGCGAGACTGGCGGGAGAAGTTGTTCTGGTTCATCTGGTTGGTCTTGTTTAACCAAACAAACCCAAATAAACCAAATAACAGGAATTTTCTGCCCGCGGACTTTTTCAGCATCCTGCTAGGCGCGCCGATAGAACTCCGCAATCATCTCGACAACGTAGATCTGCTGCGCTTCCGTCAACTCGGCGTAGATCGGGAGGGACATCACCTCTTCGGCCGCCTGTTCTGACAGAGGGAAAGACCCCTTCTGCTGTCCTAAATCGCGATAGCAATTTTGGAGATGCATCGGGAGCGGATAGTACACTTCCGTGCCGACCCCTTTCTCTTTGAGGAAGGCACGCAAATCGTCGCGCTTCGGCACTCGGACAGTGAATTGATTATAGACGTGGAAATTACCAGGCACCGTCGGTGGCAGCGCGACGCAATCCGCATGTTTCGTCCTGGCGAACAACTGCTGATACCGTTCGGCATTCCGGCGTCGCCCCTCGGTCCACTGGTCAAGATACTTTAATTTGACCTGAAGCACAGCAGCCTGAAGCGCATCCAGCCGGCTATTGATCCCTATCGCCTCGTGGAGATAGCGGACCTGGCTCCCGTGAACACGGAGCATGGCCATGGAGTCGGCAAGGGCTTTGTCGTTGGTTGTAATGAGCCCCCCATCTCCAAAACCACCCAAATTCTTGCTGGGGAAAAAACTGAAGCACCCGGTGTCTCCAAGGACACCGGCGCGCTTATTTCCCTGGCTTGCCCCAATGGCTTGGCAAGCATCCTCGATAACGTAAATCTTTTTCCGCTTTGCGATCTCATTGATCGCAGCCATGTCCGCACATTGCCCGAAGAGGTGGACCGGAATGATGGCTTTCGTACGAGGGGTGATCGCTCGTTCAATGAGTGCCGGATCGATATTAAACGTATCAGGCTGAATGTCCACAAACACCGGCTTCGCACCCAATCGTGAAATTGTGCTCGCCGTGGCAAAAAACGTAAACGGGATGGTGATAACTTCATCGCCGGCCTTCACTCCCATGGCCATGAGGGAGAGCAGCAGCGCATCGCTCCCGGAAGCGCAACCGACCGCATAGCGAGACCCGATGTACCGGGCAACGGATTCCTCGAACGCCACAACGCGCGGCCCTAGGATAAATCCCTGCTCGTCACAGACGGTTTGCATCGCTGCTAAAATTTCCGCGCGGAGCGGTTGGAACTGAGCTTTCAGATCTAGCAACGGCACATTCATTTCAACTGTTCTCCGGTATGAATCTCAATACTTAAGGGACTAACAGGGCAGTCATGACACTCCCTTCAATACCTGGCTACTTGACATAATGCAAGTGGAGAATCGGCAGGATGCTGAAAAAGCCCGCCAGCAGAAGAAGACCGTTATTTGGTTTATTTGGTTTGTCTCGTTTGTTCGGTTAAGCCAGACAGACCAGATGAACCAGATAAACAAAACAGAACCAGGTTTTGAGCATCCTGCGCGCGGTGGCCCGCCTCGCTTGGCTCCTCCGAATTTTCGTCACGAAGCTTCAAGGAAATTGCGGCTTAGCGGAAATCTCGCCGCTGAAAAATAAGGCTGGCTGTGAAAAGAAGCACTGCCGTGTACGTCGCTCCGTAGACGATGATCAGCATCAGATCCGCACCACTTACTTCCAGGTGGTGGACGACATGGCCCTTCAAGTTGAAACGCTCGAGGTTGGGCAAGAGATAATAGATCCCGTCCAAGATCCCCCGGCTGAGATCATCCATCTTCGCCCCGAATGTTCGCAGGTCGGCAGTAAGGTGTCCGATCACATACATCGCCAGGGTGAAGATGGCACTCAGGGTGGCACTGGTAAACGTAGAAAACAACAGGGCGACCGCCGTGATCACCATGAACTCGACAAAAATCAGCGCCAGCGCCTTGAAGAGCATCCCCTCGACGGGAACCGCTTGCGCATAGAGCACCACCAAGAGACCCAGCGCCATGACCACCGTGTTGACGAACAAGGTGATCGTGAGGCCCAGATACTTTCCGAGTAGAAATTGATATCGCGCTACCGGCTTGGACACAATCGTATAGATGGTCTTCTTCTCGATCTCCTTGCTCACCAGTCCAATCCCGACAAAAATGGCAATCAACACCCCAAAGAAGTTAATGCTCCCCAGACCCAGATCCAAAATGAGACGATGGAATTCCCCCAAGGTTAACCGCGACAGGATCACAGAACTGCCGATCATGAGCAGGGCAAAGACCAGCAGATTGTAGAGCAGCTTATCCCGCAAATTTTCCCGAAAGGTATTCAGCCCGATCGACAGGATTTTCATGCGCGATTCTCCGACGGACTCCGATGTCCTTCGACTTCCCGGATGAAGAGGTCCTCCAACGACCCCTTCTGAGGATTGAGCGACACCAGACAAGCCTTCGCTGCGCGGATAATCTCCAGCGCTCCCCCGACTTGCTGTTGGCTCTTCAGCACCACCAGCATCCGATCCCCCTGCATCACCACTTTGTCGGTAAGCGGGCGTAAGTGGTCCAGCCCTTCGGGGGACAGACGATCCACGACCAGTTCCACTGGGTGACTGGCCCCTTGATCCAGCAAGTCGGTCACCCGGCCACAGGCCACGAGGCGCCCCTTCAGGATCATCGCGACCCGATCGCACAACACTTCGGCATCGTGCAAAATGTGGGAACTGAACAGGACCGTCTTCCCGGACTCTTTGAGGCGCAGGATCAGATCACGAACTTCTTTCCGCCCGATGGGGTCCAGCCCCGACATGGGTTCGTCCAGCACCACCAACTCCGGATCGTTAATCAAGGCTTGGGCGACTCCTACCCGCTGCAACATGCCTTTCGAGAACTTCCTAAGCTGGAGATCCTTCGCGTGCGTCATGCCGACCAGTTCCAAGAGTTCGTCGACTCGCTTGCCCAGAACAGCCCCCCACAGCCCGAACAAATGCCCGTAGAACTCGAGAAACTCCCGGCTCGTGAGGTAGTCGTAGAAGTAGGGCGATTCGGGAAGGAATCCCAGACGTGGCCTTGGCTCGAGGATCGCCCATGTCCAAATTGAATAGCCTGGCAGTCCCACTGGTTGGATAGATGAGCCCCATCAAGATCTTGAGAGTGGTGGTTTTCCCCGCGCCGTTCGGCCCGAGAAAACCGAATACTTCCCCACGCCGGACTTCGAGGTTGAGGCCATCCACCGCAGTCACTCGCTTGCCCCAGAACCCCACACGGAAGACCTTAGACAGTTGCTCAGTCTGAACCACGAGATCTGAGTTAGGCGTCATGGCTCACTCCCATGTCCTAGGGAAACTATAGGAAGGCTCTATCTTCGGGAAAAGCTGTAGCTAGGCTGTTTACGTTTGAAAAATGTGCGCAGCCGTTCTGGATGCGTCGAGCTGGAAACCGAGCCGGTCTTGGGGTCCAACCGATAGTCTCCTCCGAACGGTTCCTGTGGCAGCATCGGAAGGATTCCCGACGCCACGAGATCCGCGAGCGTCGCAGGAAGGGTCTGATGTTCTGTTCGATAGACTTCCACTGCACTCTCCAGTATACGAAGATCCCGTTCGATGATAACTTCTTTCATCCGGTTCGCCAAGGATTCTCGCGTCTGTGGATCTTGCGTCTCCCTCAAACGGGCTTCAAGAAACGCCAAGGCTGTGTCCGGACTCCCTGCCTCCGCAGCCATGCGAGTGGCAAGACCTGGGAGATAGGATGGGCCATCTGGCAGACTGGCCGCCTTCATAATGTATTCTGCCCCCTTGGCTGGATCACCGAGCAGAAAGTAATAGTTGTATCCAAGCAGAAACGGGATGTTCCAGACAGCGGGATTCGCGCTGACACCCTTTTCAAGCAACCGGATGCTCAAGTCCGGGCGGTTGGCGAGATCACCGAGAATGACGCCGCCTGCATAATAGGCATAGGCATACTGAGGGTCGAGAGTGGTGATCACGTCCAAGGCGTGATACATCCATTCATATTCGTCCACCGTATTTCGTTTTTTCCCGATCATCTGCACCAACTTGAGCCAGAGAGATATCAGCGCCTAGGTGGTGATAACCGAGCAAGGCCGGTTTCAGATATTCGCCCTTGGGAAGCTGCGCGAGGCCTTCGATCTGGACGACCGTCCGGTCCTGCCGACGATCCAGCTCTCCTTGCAGCAAGCCGACGCAGACCAGCAAGAGGAGCCCCCCTATGCCGAGCAGAAACTGATTCAAAATCGGCGTACTGCGATGATGTATGTACGATGTTGAGACCGTCATGAGAGAAACCGCGGCAGGATGAGTAAAATGGAAGGTCCCGGCAGCCATTCGGCTGCCGGGACCCAGTGACCTTACCTACACCGGCCTAGAACACACCGGTTGTACAATCGAAGGCGCCAAAGTCAACCGTGGACTCCCAGGTTGAAACATTGGCATCGCCATCGAGATTGCTTTTCGCAACCGCAACAAAGTTGTTGTTACCAACTGCTGAGGCGCCAGCAGTCATGGCAGCAGCGGCGTAGAGAGGACACGAAACACCCGTCGTATAGAGCCCTGGAGCCGCAACCGTCGTTGCATCGACTCCATACACGAAGTTCACATTGCCCGTTGCCTTAAACCCAATATCGGTGAACACACCACTCGTACCTCCCACGCCAGCGGCGGTACACCAACCAGTCGCAATAGGAGCACTTGCTGGCTGTCCATTACCCCAAGTATATGGAGCTGTTTTGGTACCAACCGCAGCTGCAGGCTGAAGCACCTCTTGAACAATCCCAACGTAACAGCCTCGCTCCGCTTGGAAGGAGACCTCGGAGGTTTTGATCGCCTGGAGGTTGGTCTTCGCCTCGGACTGGCGCGACTTCATCTGATACTGCAGGAAGTTCGGGATGGCGATGGCCGCCAAGATCCCGATGATCGCCACGACGATCATCAACTCGATCAGGGTAAAACCCTTTTGGCCCTTTAATTGCTTCAACTGCTTAAACATCGTACTGCCTCCTTGTTGATGGTTCACTGACTCTCGCCCCTTCACATCCTTGCTTCTTTCTCATCGGAACCAGCATCTGATTTCTGTTACCTAGCCCTATAGCAGGTTCGATGCCCGGTGCGTGGTCAGGCCATGAAAGGCATGAGTCTCATGAAATATCAAATGGTTATGATTCTTATCTTGCTATGCAACAGACGTCGGTCGGGGGGCGTCTCTCCATCTTTTGCTCTGATCTGCCAATATTTGTCGTCCACTGTACGGGACCTGGCATCTTCCGTTCTCTCTCCACGGAGGAAGGATATCCAGGTGGACTTCACCATCTGCATGAGAGAAACAATCCAGTGAAAACAATTATTTGGAGTGAGGAAACTGGACGAATCAGGTTGTCAGCTGCAGCGAAGAGGACTCAGGGAGATGGCTGTAGGTGAGATCAATGCTGGAGCAGAGAGGATAAATGGGTGAGACCAGGACTTCTGTTAGGGAGGGAGAATGGATGTGTTACTGAGCTTGTATCTTCTCAGATACACGCTGCTTGGCCTGTTGGATACGTTCTTCCTGCGTTGGGTCGCCCATTCCCAGTTCACGGAATCGGTCCATCAGCTTGCTATTGGAAGGGTCAAGTTCCAGTGCATCGGAGCCAGGCCTCACGGGCGTCTGAGAGGTTTCGTTGCTTGGCATAAATATCCCCGAGATGCTCATAGAGCACCGGGTCATCCCCGGCGAGCGAAACAGCGCGCTTCATCTCCGTCAAGGCCTCAGTGAACGAACCGGATTTAAACAAGGCCCAGGCGAGACTATCGATATAGTACCCATTACTCGGTTTGAGCGCGACAGCCCGCTTGGTCAGGGAAAGCGCTTGGTCGATTTTGACCCCCCGCTCTGCATAGCTATACCCCAAGATAGTTGAGCGCATCGGCATGATGGGGATCCAGCTTGATCGCGATCTCCATGACGCGCACGACATCATCGAATCGATTGAGCTTGTCGTAGACCGTGCCAAGATTGAAGTATAAATCGGCGCTCTTGGGGTTCTGGCTGATGCCTTCTTCCAAGGCCTTTGCCGCATCGTCGAATTGGTCCTGTCTGGAAATAGGTCAATCCCAACACGATGTGGGCTTCAGCCTGTTTCGGATTAATCGTGATGGCCTTAGTCAGGTGCGTGACGGCTTCAGGAAATTGCTTCAATCGATAGTACAACAGACCGAGATGCAGATGTCCTTCGAAGAAGGACGGCTCAAGTTGCACGTTAAACGTGTAGGTCTCGATGGCTTTCTTCGTGTCCTTGGACTCCTCGTAGAGAAATCCAAGGTAATCTCTGATTTTGAGCTCGGTTGGACGCGCCTTGAGAATCTGGGTCAGTTGATCGATGGCCTTGGGGTATTCCTTCTCTTCCCCGTACAGAAGCGCCAAACGAAGCTGGGCATCGAGGTCCGAAGGGTCCTCCGCCAGCAAATCATTCAATTCTTTCCTGGCGCCCTGATAATCCTTTGCGCTCACATAGAGCCGAACCAGCTGGTGCCGGATATCTCGGTTTCGCGGGTTCACCGTCTGGAGATATTTCCGTAGCACGGCGACCGCTCGATCCTGGGCCTGCCGCGACTCATAGATCGAGGCGAGCGCATGATAGGCCGGTTCAAACGAAGCATTGACTGCGATCGCCTGCTCCAAACTCGCCGCCGCCTCTTCCCCTTTCCCCGCATCGAGGAGCATGCGCCCCAAATGATAATGGCCGACGGCAGATTGGGGAGCCCGTGCCAAGCCGGCTCGAATGGCCCGTTCCGCCTCCGGTTGCCGCTTCAGACTCAGGAGCAACAGACCCTGTGTGAAATAGGGATCGCCGGAGGTCGGATCGAGATCGATCGCGCGATCCAACAGTTTCACCGCACGCTCTCCTTGCCCCGCACTCGCTAAAATACCTGCCATCTTCGTGAGTAGCTGACTGTCTTGGCTCGATCCCTCTGCCACTTGGTCCGCATAACGTACGGCATTGGGCATATCGCCCAGCGAAAAATAGAGACCGGCCAGCCGGGCTTTCACAGACTGGGACGCCGGATCTGCCTTCAGCGCGGCCTGATATTCCTGAATCGCACGATCCATATCCTGCGCAAGCTCGGCTTGATACCCCAGCATAAAATGATAGGACGCGGCGGCATCGGGGGGATGAATCGAGGGCGTAGCCTTCGCCGTACCGGCAGGGGCGAGTATCTTGTCAGGCGTCTGAGGCCCGGCAGCGCAGGCTACGAGTACCAAGGAAATCAGTACACATATCATCCACTGTGCGCTGTAAGACCTCGGCTGTTCGCCGTTCGGCTCGGCATGAAACTTGTCGTGGGCATTCGGACGATCCTCTTTGGTTTCACGTTACCTTTACGGCTCGTAGGAGCGAAGCTGGCGGACTTTTCAGCTCTGATGTAAGTTGTGGTAGCCAGAAAGATTATACGAGTGGGGTGACACAGGGTCAAACGACTTCTCGATTGTCGAGGCTCTCGAACTTCGCGAAGCGGTCGTGGAAGAAGAGTTCCTTTCTCCCGATCGGGCCGTTGCGATGTTTACTCACGAGAATATCGGCGATGCCCTTTCGTTCGGAATTCTGGTCATACACGTCCTCACGGTAGATGAACATGACGACGTCTGCATCCTGCTCGATCGCGCCGTGCCAAGCCTGAGCAACAACGCAGCCACGTCTTGGGCTAGACCTTGGCTGTTCGTGCTAAAAACCACCGCGTGGTCCCCTCGCCCTTTCGCTCTCGGCGTAATCGTGCCGTCCGTAGCCCACAGGTGCCGAAGCAACAGGCCGATTTGCACGTTTCCCAGTTGGAATGCAGACTCAGGAATCCGTTTCTCATACGACCGCTGTCCGAAAATACCGATCTCGCGGAGCCATTGGTTGACGCCCGCAGGGTGCCAACGGTTGCCGTTGCCGCTGATGAGCAGTTGATGCCAGGTGCGCCTGCCTGCGTAGCGCGTCACCCTGGCCCCAAACTCTTTTTGCGCAGCCTCGGCTACGATCGCACTGTTCTCTTCGGAGCTAGTCGTATACCGCATGGGTTGATGATTGAGATAACTGCCGTCACCGATAAGCTGCCCCAACAGAGCCACGCGAGAATCCGACCATGTTTCCGTAGCCGACGGTTCAGGAAGTTCACGGGCTATCGCAAGCCGGTCGCCAACACCCAGCTCACTCACGCGTTTCCATCCATTGGCTCCGAGGAGACGATGATTCCCTGTGGCACGTATCACCCTGCCGCTGGCCAGACGAACACGGAAAACAGGCCGATTTCCAACACACCAGACTTTGTCGCTCTGGGCAGTACCGACGTGCCCTTCTTCGGACAAGGCAAATACCTCAGGGGTGGCGCCGACAAGATCCCGCACCGGCACCCGGCACCCGTCACTCAAGATTACTAAGGTTTCTCCTGTCACACACTCCCTTAGGTCCGCCAGCATGGGGATCGGCGGCTTCCTGGCTTCCACTGCGCGGCTGAGCTGCGACAGCGCGACGACCGGTACGTTGAGTTCCTTGGCCAAGGCTTTCAACGAGCGGGAAATATCGGAGATCTCCTGCTGACGGGATTCCGAGTCGCTCCGCCCCTGCATCAGCTGGAGGTAGTCGACAATCAATAGATCCAGTCCCCGCTCTGCTTTTAACCGGCGCGCTTTACCCCGCATCTGCTGCACGGTGATACCGCCGGTATCGTCGATAAAGATCGGGGCTTGTTCCAACCGGCCTGCCGCTTCTGCAAGACGCCACCAATCCTCTTTCTGAAGCTTGCCGGTTCGAAGACCATGCGAATCGACTCGCGCTTCTGAACTCAACATGCGCAGAACAATCTGCGGCTTTGACATTTCCAGACTAAAAATTCCGACCACGGTGCCCGCGTGGATGGCGGCATGGGCTGCCATCCCCAGCGCCAGGCTGGTCTTCCCCATGCTGGGCCGCCCTGCGATCACCACAAGATCGGAGGGTTGGAGCCCCGCCGTAATGTCGTCGAGGTCGTAAAAGCCGGTGGGAACACCCGTAATATGTTCTTTTCGCTTTGACAGTTTGTCGACGAGGTCGAGGCTTTCTTTAATGATGGAATTAATGGGGGTGAACGACCGATCCAGTTTCCCCTGGACGATGCTGAACACCGATCGCTCCGCGAAATCGAGCAGGTCGTCGACCGAAGAGGTGCCTTCGTACCCGCGCGTGAGGACTTCCGTGGAGGTATGGATCAGCTCTCGCAGCAACGCCTTGTCGCGCACGATCTTGCAGTGGTAGCGGATATTGGCGGAACTGGCTACGCTCTGCACGAGTTCCGCTAAATAGGCTGCTCCCCCGATGGCCTCAATTTCTCCCTGCGCCTTCAACCGTTCCGTCAACGTAATCTGATCGATCACTTCTCCGACATCCGACAATTCCAGCATCGCACGATAGATCTTCCGATGCGACGTGCGGTAGAAGTTCTCTTCGACCAGCAATTCCATCGCCTTGGCCATCGCGCTATTGTCGAGGAGGACTGCGCCGAGAACCGATTGCTCGGCCTCCACATTCTGCGGGGGCAGTTTGGGCTGAGACAGATCGGTGGCGGACATGGATTTCATGACTCGTTCCTTGACCTTCTTCCGAAGACCGACGAGCCAGCGGCCACCAGGTCGGCAAGCCCCATCTTCTTCGAAAGACGACTCAGATTGCCGGTTCGGCGGCCCTGCCCTGTGAGCAGTGAGAGATTCGACCACCAGCACCTCATCATGACCCATTCCTGGCGCACCGACCACCACCACAGATGCTGCCTGCTGGGCCAATCCAGCCGTCACTGCGGCAGACACGAGCGCTGAGTCGCTCCCCTTCATCGTCTGCTGCACCACTCGGGAGCGAGTCCGACGCAACTGCGCCGCGACCGCCGCCAACAAACGAGTGGCCCGGCGTGGCGCAGCAACAAGATAGTCGACTCGCGCCGATACCGATCCTTCCTCAGGGAACTCCACGGTGCGGAAGAGCCGGTCGACGTCCAAACCGAAACCGGTTGAGGGCAATGGCCTGCCAAATCGGCCGATCAAGTGATCGTACCGTCCGCCACCACCTAACTCCGCCCCCATCCCTTCGGCAAATACATCGAAGACGACACCATCATAATAATCGAACCCGCGGAACTCCCCGAGATCCAGAAGCAACGATTCCCGATGGCCTGCCGCACAAAGCAGTTGATACACCTGGGCAAGCCGTTCGAGCGGAGCGGCCAATGCCGGATCACCGGCCGCGAGGACCCGTCCTCGCGCGAGCACTTCCTCTTGACCGTACAGCTCAGGCGCTTCCCGAATGGCACGCGCCGCCGTCTTTGGAGATACGTTCGCCGGCAAGGATCTCTTCGAGTCTCGGCAGATCTTTTCGCGCCGCCGCCTGCTCAGCCAACTTCTGCCCCTGCGCCGACAGCCCGGATCGCATCAGGAGCCCCTTAATAAAGCCCACATGTCCAAGAGACACTTTAAAGGACTGCAGACCGATCGTGTGGAGACACTCGATCATCAAACCGATGACTTCGCTGTCGCTCGTGACATCGTCCAGGCCAATGAGCTCGGCTCCGACCTGAAAAATTTCTCGGCCTCGCCCGGCGTGTTCCTGTTCATAGCGGAACACGGACGTTCGATAGGAGAGACGCAACGGCAGCGTCGCACCCGTGAGCCCCATTGCGACCGTCCTGGCAATCTGCGCCGTGGCATCCGGACGGAGGAGCAGCGTCCGCCCCGTCGTACGATCGACGAATTGATAACAGTGCTCGATCAGTTCCGGCTCAAGCCCCGGAGCCAAGACATCGAGATACTCAAATGTGGGAAGAATGATCTCGTCGTAGCCCCAACGGTTGACTTGAGCGAGCAACTGCTCTTCAAGGCGGCGGACCTGCTTCGCCGCATGAGGAAGAATCGTCGCCATGCCCACGGGGACGAGCGAACGCTCGCGGGACGACGAGATCTGTCCCGAAGAAGGACGGGGCTTCGGAGGAGCGGAGACCATGGCTGACCTGATGGATGGCGCGCGGGGTTAGGACAGAGCCGCGACTTTGACTGAGAGAATGTCCTTGCTGGATTTGATCGTCTCAAGCACCCTGTCAGGGAAGACCGCGTCGGATCCAATGATGAGCAGCGCGTTCCCACCCCGTTTCTCGAGCGCGCATTGCATCCGGACGATGTTGATCTGGTTGTCGCCGAGCACCTTCCCCACCATCCCGATCACCCCTGGGCGATCGATGTTGAGGATCAGGAGCATGTGTCCCTCCGGGACGACCTCAACATTGAACTGATCGATCTCCACGACGCGCGGATCTTTCTTGTGAAAGAGCGTGCCGGCCACCTGGTACGATTTCTTACCGGCCTCCACTCGCACACGAATCAAGCTGGTGAAATCTCCCGCATCGGAGCTCTTCACTTCCTTCACTTCAATCCCACGTTCCTTCGCGACGATCGGCGCGTTCACGTAGTTCACTGGCGCTTCCATCACCGGGCTCAGCAATCCCTTCAACACGGCAATCGTGAGCGGCGCGATCGACAGACTTGCAACCTCTCCGCTGTATTCGACGGTCACGCGCTCAAGCCCGCCTTCACACAGCTGCGTTTGCAACTTCCCAAGCTGCTCGGCTAACGACAGGTAGGGCTGAAGCCTCGGGAGTAATTCCGGAGAGACAGACGGGATATTGACCGCCCCACGGGCAATGCCCTTGGTGAAGTAATCGACGATCTGCTCTGCGATGCCGACGGCCACATTCTCTTGCGCCTCGGTCGTCTGGGCTCCGATGTGCGGAGTACAGATAAAATTATCCAGCGTCAACAACGGATGATCCGCCTTCACCGGCTCTTCTTCAAATACGTCGAAGGCCGCCGCCGCCACACGCTTGACCTTCAACGCTTCAAACAGATCACCCTCATGAATAATCCCGCCTCGGGCACAATTCACAATCATCACCCCCGGCTTCATCGTCGAGATCGATTGCGCATTGATGAGGCCCTTGGTTTCAGGCGTCAACGGCGTGTGGACAGAGATGATATCGGCACGCTTGAAGAGTTCATCCAGCGGCATCATGGTAACGCCCATCTTCTGCGCGCGCTCTTCGGCCAAATAGGGATCGTAGGCAACCACACTCATGCCGATCCCCTGCGCCAGCTTTGTGAGATGGCTGCCGATTTGCCCCGCGCCGACGATGCCGAGCACCTTGTTGTAGAGTTCGACGCCCATGAATTTGTCTTTTTCCCACTTGCCGGCCTTCACGGACGCGGTGGCTTGGGGAATGCGCCGGCTCATCGCGCAGATCATCGACATCGTGTGCTCGGCAGTCGTGACGGTATTGCCGCCCGGCGTGTTCATCACGACGATGCCACGACGCGTCGCTGCCGGCGTATCGACATTGTCCAGCCCTGACCCGGCCCGCCCGACGACTTTCAGTTTCTCGGCTGCCGCAATCAGTTCTTCCGTCACCTTGGTGCCGGACCGCACGATCAGCCCATCGGCGTCCTTGATCTCCTTGAACAGCTCTTCCTTCGGCATCTTGGACTTCACGACCACGGTGAATCCAGCCTTTTCCAACAGCTCCACGCCCTGCTTCGACAAACTATCGCTTATGAGAATTTTCATGCCCATTGTGCCTGCCCTATCGTAAGAGTTTCGAGACGTACCCCTACGCCATGAGGATTTCTTGCGCCTTCGCGACGCCACTGCCGAGCTTCACGGGATGCCCTAGCCCTTTGAGCACCATTTCAACGGCTGCAACCGCCATGATGATATCGAAGCGGTCCATGTAGCCCATGTGGGAGAGCCGGAAGATCTTCCCCTTCAAATGGTCTTGCCCACCGGCCGCTGTCATGCCGTATTGGACACGCAGATTCTTATAGATGGCCTGCCCGTCAACACCTTCCGGCGCTAAAACGGCGGTGAGAGCATCGCTGGGCGATTCTTTGGGAAACAGCGCGAGCCCGGCGCCCTGCATCCCTTCACGCATGGCCTTCGCAAGCATGGCTTGGCGGGCGAACAATCCCTCAAGCCCCTCCGCCTTCATCATCTTCAGCACTTCCTGCAAGCCGACAATGAGAGACACGGCCGGTGTATAGGCTGTCTGATTCTTCAGCTGATTCTCATGCTCTTTCTTGAAATTGAAATAGAACGCCGTGTTCTTCGCCTTCTCTGCCAACTGCCAGGCTTTGTCGCTCACGCTCACAAATGCCAGACCAGGCGGGAGCATCAGCGCCTTTTGCGACCCTGTAATCACGACATCGATCCCCCACTCGTCGGTCTTGATGTCGAACACTCCGAGGGCGGTAATGGCATCCACCACAAGAATGGTCTCGCCATAGGGCTTCACGATCTCCGCAAGAGCCTTGATGTCGTGCGCCACACCGGTGGAGGTTTCACTCGCTTGCACATACACCGCTTTGATTCCCGGATCTTTTTTCAGCGCATCGGCCACCACATGGGGATCGACGGCTCGCCCCCATTCCACCTTGATTTCGGTCACCTCGGCGCCGAACGTCTTGCAGAGCTTCGTCCATCGTTCTCCAAACTTCCCCCCATTAATAGTGAGGGCCTTGTCGCCGGGAGAGAGAAAGTTAGACACTGAACCTTCCATGCCTCCGGTTCCGGAAGCCGCCAGCATCAACACGTTATTTTTCGTTTGGAATAGCCACTTCAGTCCATCGCGGACCTCCGCGAACACTTTGTCGAACTCTGGGGCACGATGGTGGAACATGGGCCGCGCCATGGCCAGCAGCACCTCAGGGGGCACAGGCGTCGGACCGGGAGCCAGCAAATACCGCTTCAGCATCGACTGATCCTCCTCATTCCAAATGAAACATGAAAAATCTTACGCGGGAAGGAGGGACGATACCATTGCCTCCCAAAAGCTGTCAAGGCGAGGAACCGTGTAGATGACGCGTGTTTTCAGACTGTTGCGACTTGCTGATACCAGCAGTGACTTCCTCTCACAATTTTGCTTGCGCAAACACCGGAGCGCCTCGCCTCTGTGCTACCAAAGGAGGGGCATCATCCCTCTTGCAATTCCTTGACAAGAGCGCAGTCCACCGATAGTCTAGCCTCACAGAACATGACAAACCTCGCACACGATACTCATTGCCACAGCGCTTGGATGACGCCCCTCAGGCCAGGACATGCCGTCCTCCCGATGGCTCTCTTCCTCAGCATGTGGTTCAGCTTCTCCGCTTCCTACTATGATGGTGGCGGAGGCTGCAACTTTTGAACCCTCTACCGTTGACTCATCTACGCTTGTGGACGAGAACGCATGCGACGGAAGACGACCCGGACCCAAATCAGGTTCCACTCGACACCGAAGGCCCACCACCGGAAGCCACCAACCCTCCCACAGCAACGACTAGCAGCGTTCCGAGGGTTGAAGACCTCTTACAGCTGAACCCAGCGGGAAATTCACCGGCGACCGCGCGGTTTTCAGACGCCTTGAATCCTCCGGCTGAACTTACCCAGACACAAGACCCCTCTCAAAATGCCGCAGATCAGACGGAGTATGCGAGCTACAATGTTCCGATTGTCATGGACTCCTCGGTCCAGGCCCACATTCGCTACTTCAATACGGCCATCCACGGTCGCTTCGAACAGTGGCTCTTCCGACTCAGCCGCTATCAGCCCCTTGTCGAGACAATCTTCACGGAATTTCACCTCCCCAGCGATCTCGTGTACCTCTCACTGGTGGAAAGCGGATTCAACCCCTACGCGTACTCACGAGCCAAAGCCACGGGCCCCTGGCAGTTCATGAAGGGTACGGCCAAGGTCTATGGGCTCCGCGTCGACAATTACGTTGATGAACGTCGGGACCCCATCAAGTCAACGGTTGCTGCGGCACGCTACCTCCGCGATCTCTACGACCTCTTCGGTGCCTGGCCGCTTGCGATGGCTGCCTACAATGCCGGAGAAGGCAAGGTGATGCGAGCCCTCCACAAGGCCCAGGCCGAAAGCTTTTCCGAGATTTCAAAGACACGATTGATTCGGCGAGAGACGAAGGAATACGTGCCTCGATTTATGGCCGCCACGATTATCGCGAGGAACCCGGATCGATACGGCTTCTCTCAGGAATCTGCCGAGCCGCATCAATTCGATGAAGCGATCGTCACACGACCCATCCATTTTCGCGCGATCGCCAATGCCACCGGCATTCCCTATGAAGAACTCCGGCTCTTAAATCCTGAACTGCGGCGAGACGCGACGCCCCCTGGCGACGAGACCTACCACCTGAAGGTTCCGGTGGGAACGAAAGCGAAAGTGGAACAACTGCTTGACCGCATCCCGACCTACAAGTTCCCACAACTTCCGGCAAAGGCTCAGTTCGTCACCGCCGGGCCCTCTCGCTGGTATAAGGTCCAAATGGGAGACACGCTGGGGAAAGTGTCGAAACGGTTTCGCATCCCGCTCAAGACGCTCAAGACGAAAAATAGCCTCTCCAGTCCGACGATTCGACCGGGAGACTTTCTCGTTATCAGCCGCTAACTAACAGGATGCTGAAAAGTTCCGCCTGAAGCATTTTCCCGTAGCCTGCTCAATCCGACTCCCCTTCCCGTCAATCCGCAGAACGGACCAAACCGAGAGCCGAGAACGCCGACAGACTCTGAGTGTCTAAGGTTTTTTCTTGTCTGCTGAGGGAGGAGAAGCCAGAGGACTCTTCTGTGGCGCAGCAATGGCGGGAGCCGCCGATGTCGAGGCAGGGGTTGGTTCCTGCGATTTCTTGACATCCATGATCTTGGTCCGAATTGTCGCCTCACTGGTGAAGGGAGAGTTCGGATAGGTCTTTATCAGTTCCTGATAGCGAGCCAACGCCCCCTCCGGCCGCGATTGGGATTCTTCCAACCGCGCCAGCTCAAATAACGCCTGATCCCGGTTCAACGTGCCGGGAGTCTCCAAGATGCCGGTGAGTGCCTTCACTGCCTGGTCCCGGTCTCCCTTGTGCAAGTACACATAGGCCAGGCGTTGTTGCACCAACCCAGCCATTGAGGGATTCGAACTGTATAATGCAAGAAATCGCTGATAGGCCTCAATAGCTGCGCTCAGGTCATTGGCCTGGACCAACGTATTTCCCAAATGATACAAGGCGAGTGGTGCCGTGGAGGTTCGTGGATATTGATCGATAATTTGCCGATACCTTGCGATCGCTTCCTTGAGCGCCTGATCAGCCTTCTGAGGATCGTTGGCAGAAGGGGCGGTCAAGAAGCGCATCGCCTCTTGCTCAAGGTCTTGGGCTTTCTGCGCAGCCTGACGATCGACATAAAACACTCCTCCGACCACGGCAGCCGCGAGCACCAATACTCCCAAACCGACCAGCAAGGGGCGTCGATAATCCCCTGCACTATGCAGCGCATGGTCAAGCGAGCTCAACATGTGGGCTTCATCGACCGGAAGTGTTTTCGCTGGGACCTTGATACGATAGCTCATGGATGGATTCGTCGGAGAGGACGGAGCTTGTTTCCTCAAATTGTGTGCGCGCCTTATACTCAGGATGTCACGAATTTGTCAATGAGGCAGCTGCTGCCTGTCGATTCTCAGAACGCACACCATCTCCCATCTTTAAGGACGGGCCACTTCACATGTTTCAAAAACAACTCGACGAATTGGCTGCGCGACATCTGACCAGGCGCATCACTCCGCTCCATTCCGGCGTCGGTCCGGTGGTTGAAGTGGCAGGACGCCAGATCCTCCTGCTCGCCTCGAACGACTATTTGGGGCTGGCGATGCACCCGGAAGTGATTCAGTCCGCCATTGAGGCAACACAACGGTTTGGCGCCGGAGCTGGAGCCTCTCGGTTGATCTCAGGCTCGTTGCCACCGCATCAAGAGCTAGAGTCTGCCCTGGCACAGTTCAAAGGAACCGAAGCCGCGCTGACCTTTAGCTCCGGCTACCTTGCTAACATTGGAACCATCCCTGCACTGATCGAACAAGGCGGATTGATCCTGGCTGATCGCTTGTGCCATGCCAGCCTGATCGACGGCTGCCGTCTCAGCGCAGCCGACTTTCGAATCTATCGCCACAACGATACCAATCATCTACAGTCCCTCCTGGCCAAGAGACGCCGGGCGCGACGCACCCTGATTGTGACCGACGGCCTATTTAGTATGGACGGAGACCTCGCGCCGTTACCCGAACTTAGTCGGTTAGCCCAGGACTATGAGGCTGACCTCTATATCGATGACGCCCACGGCACGGGCGTGATGGGGCCGCATGGACGAGGAACGGCCGAACATTTCGGCCTCGATACACAAATTCCGTTTCAGATGGGAACCTTGGGCAAAGCCTTCGGCAGCAGCGGCGCCTACCTCGCTGGGCCCTCGACGTTGATCCGTTATCTCATGAACACAAACAGGACTTTCATCTTTACCACTGCCCCCCCACCAAGTTCAGCTGCTGCCGTTACGGCAGCGTTACGAGTCATGCAACGAGAGCCGGAACGACGTGCGCGCTTGTGGGCCAACCGAGAACGGCTATTCTCAGGATTGGCACAATTGGGATTCAGCCTGTCCCCCAGCGTCAGTCCGATCATGCCGATCCTCGTCGGCAATGCTGAAACCGCGCTCACGTTTGCCGAACACCTGTTCACCGAAGGCGTGTACGCTCCGGCGATTCGTCCTCCTACCGTTCCGGACGCCACCAGCCGCATCCGCGTCACGGTGACGTCCGAGCATACCCCCAGCCACATCGATTACGCGCTCAAGGCATTTCAACGGGCAGGGCAATCGGCGGGACTGATCTGAGCGAATTCCTCATCTATCTACGCTGAACCTCCGAAGAATTCAGGCACCCGCTTCCGGCTATTTCCTTGCTTTCTCATCACTCTGTGGCATGATGCTCCCAAGTTGCCTTGGGGTCAGACAGACAGTCATCTCACTATCTTTTCTTAGCGAGGAGTCCTCTTCATGGATATTTCGAAGCTCCTGACCTTCACGGCAAAGGAGGGCGCGTCGGATTGTCACATCAGCGCCGGCGAGCCACCGATGATCCGTGTGAACGGGGATCTTAAGAAACTCGATCATCCCGCACTGACCACGGAAGAAACGCACTCGCTGATCTATGACATGATGAGCGATACCCAACGGAAGAACTTCGAGGAAAAACGCGAGTGTGACTTTTCATTTGAACTGGGCGACATCGCCCGATTCCGCGTCAATGTCTTCGTCCAAAGCCGTGGGCTTGGCGCCGTCTTCCGAAACATCCCCACCTCGATCATTCCGATGGAAAAGCTCGGCATGCCTCCGATCGTGCGACAACTCTGCGATCGGGAAAAGGGGCTGATCCTTGTGACCGGCCCAACCGGATCCGGCAAATCGACGACGCTGGCCTCCATGGTCGATTATTTGAATAACACATTCGAAGGCCACATCATCACGATCGAAGATCCGATCGAATTCATCCACAAGACAAAAAAATGCCTCGTGAATCAGCGGGAGATGGGCGTCCATACCCTGTCATTCGCGAACGCGCTGAGAGCCTCCCTCCGCGAAGACCCGGACATCATCCTCGTGGGTGAAATGCGCGACCTGGAAACCATTCAGCTCGCGCTGACTGCTGCGGAAACAGGCCACTTGGTCTTTGGCACACTCCACACCTCCAGCGCGCCGAAAACCATCGACCGCATCATCGACGCCTTTCCCCCAAACCAACAGTCCCAGATTCGCACACAGATCGCAGAAGCCTTGGAAGCGGTCATTACGCAGACGCTGCTGAAGAAAAAATCAGGCGGGCGTGTCGCCGCCCTCGAAATCATGGTCGCCACGACCGCGGTCCGGAATCTCATCCGAGAGGGTAAGTTGCACCAGATTCCCGGGGTCATGCAGGCCAGTCAGAAGGACGGCATGCAAACGATGGACATGGCACTGTACGATTTAGCAATGCGTGGCGTCGTCACGAAGGGCGAAGCCCAATCGCGCAGCATGAATCCCAATCTGTTTGGAACCGCAATGGGCGGCGCAGCCTAAGATACCTGGCAGGAAGAAACACGGGGGCAGAGATGGATGTTCGCAGTCTCTTGAAAGTCATGGTGGATCAAGAAGCGTCAGACTTATACCTGACCGTCGACTCGGCTCCCGCCTATCGCGTCCACGGTTCGACACAACAAACCGACGCGCCGCCGTTTACCAATGAACAACTCGAAGCCCTCGCGCTGGCGCTGATGCGCGGTCAGCAGCGTGGGGAATTCGAGGAAAAGATGGAGATGAACCTGGCCCTTTACTACAAAGAGCTCGGCCGTTTCCGTGTCAATATTTTTCGGCAGCGAGGGAACGTTGGCTTAGTCTTCCGGCATATCAAGGCCGAGATCCAGACCGTCGAGCAGCTGGGCTTGCCTCCGATTGTGAAAGACATCGCCATGACGAAGCGCGGATTGGTGCTGGTAGTCGGAGCCACCGGTTCCGGAAAATCCACCACTCTCGCAGCCATGATCGACCACCGTAACACCATCCATCCGGGCCATATCGTGACCGTGGAAGACCCGATCGAGTTCGTGCACAATCATAAGCGATCACTCATTACGCAGCGAGAAGTCGGCTTCGATACACTCTCATTTCAAAATGCGCTCAAGAATACCCTGCGGCAGGCGCCGGATGTGATTCTGATCGGCGAAGTCCGGGACACGGAAACGATGGAAGCCGCGATCACCTTCGCGGAAACCGGGCACCTCTGCATCGGCACGCTCCACTCGAACAACGCGAACCAGGCCATCGAACGCATCATGAATTTTTTCCCGGTGGAACGGCATCCGCAGATCTATCTCCAGTTGTCGCTCAATCTTCGCGCCATCATCTCTCAGCGGCTTGTGCCATCCGTGGACGGGAAACGAGCCCCAGCGCTGGAAATCATGCTCGATACGCCGCGCATTAAGGATCTCATCAAGAAAGCCGAGGTCGATTTGCTCAAAGAAGCGATGGAGCAAGGGGTGGAGGAAGGCTGCCAGACGTTCGACCACGTCCTGTTCCAACTGTATAAGGAGGAACGGATTTCGCTCGAACAAGCCTTGATCAATGCCGACAGCGCCAACAATCTCCGGCTCAAGATCAAAATCGAAGGCCTTAGAGGGGACGATGCGATCAACGCGCTCCTCGACAAAAAAGCAGGCGACCTCCACGACCGGGGCCTTCAAGATCCAAGGGGGAGCCTCAGGAAACGTGACCCCCATCCGCAAACGATAGCCTCCTCACCACCCACGTGCCTCGTCACTAATCCGGCATGGATCACCGCACTTACTGAGCCACGGCAACCCCTTGCCGCTCAAGATACGACGCAATTTTCTCCAGCGCGAGGGCGCTGAGCTTTGCACCATACCATGTCGGCATCGTGCCGGCCGGATATCCCGGCACAACGAACAGCCCCGGTTCAAGGACCGATTCGATCACATAATCGTGCACCGTTCTCGCGTGGCCCCGGTAAGCCGGATCGGCCAATCGCAGCAGGCCCCGTGGCACCTAATAAAAGAGGCGGCCCCACCCGTCCATCGGCCCCAGGAATACCCGGAACAGTGTGACACACCAAGCAGCCGGCTCTCGTAAAAATTTCTGCGATCGGTTCGTCTCCGGTAACCAGCGGAACCATGCCAGGGGCAAGCACTGGCACCGATGAGGCAGTCACCGGCGTTACCGAAGGGGATTCGATGGAACGAATGGCCAACCACGTCCCCAATAGCAGCGCAACCACGATGAGGGGTGTGATAGATCGCTCAGGCATGGAACCGATCGCAGGAAAGGTCCGGCAGGGTCGTAATGGGATGAACCACCATGGCTGGCTCCCTATAGTATCGCTGACATTCTCCAACCTGCATTAGGCCAGCGCTACTCTCACTTCGGCATATCCATGGCACAGCGAAATCCGATCGTCCGATCCTCGAAATCCGGCTCAGCTGAAAGCCTCGCCGTTACACGCAATGCAGACGGTAAATCCGCCCATGACCCACCTCGCAGCACACGCTTTTCACCGGTAGCAGGACCGAGTGGGTTCCGCCCAGGACTTTTTTGATAATAGTCGCGCTCATACCAGTCAGCTACCCATTCTGCCGCGTTCCCCGCCATGTGAGAGACGCCAAATGGGCTCCTCCCGCCCTCTTTAAGCCCATGCCTCACACTCATTCCCTCGAGACCGCTGGTGACCGCCACCAATGTAATGGCTTCACTGACCCACATGCCTCGATTATAATTTGCCATGTCGACGAAGGGCTGCATATCTCCCCACGGGTATCGACGCCCATCGGTCCCCCGTGCCGCCTTCTCCCACTCAGCCTCCGTCGGAAGCCGTTTCCCTGCCCATCGGCAATAGACAGCTGCTGATTCCCATCTCATCCCGATGGCCGGCCGATTCCCAACCGTCGTCGCCGCCTCATCGTCCCATGTCGGAGGAGATTCATGTTTCCCCTCTTCCAGAAACTTCCGGTAAAGGCTGAGGGTGACTTCATACCGATCGATATAGTACGCATCAAGCATCACGGTATGTTCAGGTCGCTCGTTTGGGAGACCGTCGTGACTACCCATGGTGAATGGACCGGCAGGGATAAGGACCATCGGAGCGCCATCCAGTCCTCGACTCACCTCGACCGACGAAACCGCCTGCCCGCCCTTTGAGAGCTGTGGCTCTGCCGCCCCAAGACAGACTACCCCTGTCATGAGGCTGATCCCGGCCCACAACATCGTCTGTTGTCCACACATTGCTATCTCCAACGCCGTAGCGTTCTAGCAGGATGCTGAAAAAGTCCGCCAGCGGCGTTCTCGCATCGCTCTCAGAGAATCGTGAAAGGTAAGATGTGAAAGGTGAAACGTAGGACTGCCGAGCGGTCTTCTTCCGAAACATTTCACCTTTCACGATTCACGTTTCACGGGCCGTGGGACGGCCTTTTTGAGCATCCTGCGAAATATATTATTCTGTCGTGCCACGCGTGCGGACCATCGACCTTCTGACATGCCTACATGGCTTTCCCGCAGTCTGCTAGAAGAAGCGACCCAGCCACTGCCGGCCAGTGTATCCATCTCACACAACAAACTCAACGGAATGAAAAGACTGAAACGGAAAGCCAGCTACTGAGAGGAAGAGCGGCACCGGCATGGATTGCCCCACAACCATTTCTTGGCCTCTCGTGCGCCATACTCCAACCCTTCGAGCACGGTTCCCTCAGTGCATACTTACGGTACCAGCAGCAAAATCCTTCCCGAGCCAGCTTTCGATTGAGCATGCGTCCATCAGGAAGCGCCAAATCTCCCAGTAGCCGGTGGCACTTGTTCAATGCTAGTATCCACCAGTCACCCGAGGCGTTGAACCGACTTAAGGGAACGGGTAACAGGCGAATTTCGGTTGACCATCGATTATTTCAACGGCGTGGAGATAGTTAAGGATCGGCGTCAAAAGGTGACCTTATGAAGACGTTTCAGGTGCGACAAAGCATTCATTATGATCTGATGTTAGCCGCAGGCACGGAACAGGAAGCGATTCTGAAGGCCGGGGGTATTCCATTGACTCAGTGGGAGACCGAGAGTACCGAGATCACGGCAGAGTTGATCGATGAAACGGAAGAATTGGACGAATATTGATGTCCAAGGCTTTTCTGACACTCACGTGTAGGGGACATCTTCTTATTGGCTCTGGTCTCCCGTGCGCCTGACTCGCCCGAGGCACCCGCTGCCCCATTTCAATGATCCTGCCTAGCCGCGCGAGCAGGTTGCAGGACTGCTCTGGCTCACTTCTGCTTCGCCACAATCTTGTACTTGATCCCTTCGTATGCGGTTCGTGACAGAATTTCCTTCTACGCCAGATCATCTTTCCGCTGGTATGGTCGGCCCTTGAGGATCTTCTCGGTATAGGCCTCGCCAATACCAGGGAATGCCTTGAGTTGCTCGGCAGTGGCTGTGTTGAGGTTGGGAATGGCCTTGCAACCATTTCTAGAATGGCCGCAATCTCCCACATGTTGGAGACCGTAGCTTACTCGACGGACATGCTGTCGCGTTTGGGTCAGTCATCGATCATGGCATAACCTTATCTACGTCAAAGGTTCGTGCGGCTGCGCAATCAGTCCTTACTGCACGCAACTTTCCACACCGATTGACCAATACTGCCTGGCATGACTGGTATCCACTTACCAACTTCCGAATTGGTAAACGCCACTGTTCCACTTCCCATATTTCCCGAGAACTCCTTGAGCGCAAGCACCCGACTGCGCTCTTCTGCGCAGTCGAATTCCCATTGCTCCTTGGCACTTAAAAACCTGACGCCCCCCACAGTTTGTACAGTCTTATAGTCGTAGAATTGCCACATCTTTACCAGATTGCTGTTGCGGCGTATGGTGGCTGGATCCACGTATACGGTCTTTCCTGCTTCGTCGCCGTCACTAACCTTTACCCACTCCGCATAAGCAGGCCCATTACTCAGCACCAGGAGTGTGAAAAGGAGCAGTCGTTTCATATGAATCCCTCAGTGAGCCATGGTTACTCATTTGCTTTTCGGCTTCCACTCCCGTGCCAGTTTTTGCGCTTCGGCAATTTGTGCCGGAGTCATGCGACCTGCGATCTCATCTCGATTTTCTACTGCTACGTCCTTCTGCGCGTCACCCGTCGAGTGGCCCGCTGCTACGTTGTACCACATGTATGCACGCACATGATCCTGCGTCACACCATGTCCGAATTCATAGAGCCCTCCGAGGTTATTCTGCGCACCCGCGTGCCCCTGCGCAGCGGCTTTCTCATACCACTGCCGCGCCGTCGCAAAATCCTGGGGAACGCCTTTCCCGAAGTCATACATCACCCCGAGGTTGTACTGCGCGTTCGCGTCCCCCTGCTCGGCCAGAGGTCGCCACTCACGCAGTGCTGTTGTGTAGTCTCCACGCTTGTAGGCATCCACGCCCACTTGACCATCCGCCCATGCGGGCACGGCGAGACACACGAACGAGAGCGCAAGAGCGATTGTGAATCGGGGGAACATGGGCCGCTTGTCACTCACAGGACAAGCTCCGTCGCTTACTTCACCAACGGAGCATTGCATGGGGAAGCGATGGAAGGGACGAATGCGGAAAGGCATGAGGGCCTTCGAAGAACGGCTGTGGGTTACTTCGTACGTCGATACCACTTCACCAACACCGCGAGCCACGCGAGCCCTATGCCTCCGATGATGGTCATGAGCCATTGCTGCCACGTCACGCGGGTAAACTCAAACAGCACGGCGTCAATCCAGCTCATGGTGGCCTCGTAAGGAGGCGTATTGTAGGAGGGAGCCGGCGGAAGGTGCAAGGGCTAGGCGCGGCTGCCTTTCGAGATCATGCCGAGGGTTCGTCGGTCCTGTTCGGACAGCGTGGCATTCACTTGGCGTACCCGCTTCTCGATGTGAAGGGCAACGCGTTTCCCAGCATGAAACCTGGCGTTGACTCCTGTGCGCAATGAGTTTAGCTTACCAACGTGATTGAAAGAGCCTTCGCCAAGCTGCCAGAATTGGACGAATGGAGAAAGACTGGATACGGTGACGACCATGATGGTCCTTGTAGCCGCCATGTTTTTGCTGACGTTGGTTAACTTGGCCCTCTACCTCAATGTGTCCGGCGTATTCACCAATCGGAGAGCGTTCCAGTTTGGCTTTCGTATTCTGTTGGTTTTCATTGCGCTGACCATCGGGGCCGGCATTCATTCCTACCAAGGCTACGACCTCCCGGTAACAACCCCGGTGGCGCTGAATGAGGATCTGCCAGAACCTTAGGCCACTCTGTAACAAACCCGCCGAACTCCGCCATGGGACGGTAATGCTCTCCCACACGGAACAACACACACGGATGTGAGAGTTCAACACCGTGTCATGCTGTTGTGACTCCTCATACCGTTGAAGATGTCCGATGAAGCTGCGAAGAAGCGAGCGAAGCCGTATACCAAGATTCTGGAGAAGCTCCCGTACATGCGCCGAGAGATACAAAGGGTAGCGCGCCATTGACAGTGCAGGCACTCTCCGAGCTGCTGCGCAGCTCGGGAAGACGTTATCGGTTGGATCGAGATCTTTACTCTTGATCGGGTTGGAGGATCTTGTCCTCATAAGCGCTGACCCGCGGATGACTCAGGTTCGTCCAGTCCTTCTTGTCAATACCCGGGGACTTCTTCAGTTCCTTCGCGAGCATCTCCAACGTAAGCTCATTCTTCATGGTATCCATATGCTGTGCTTCCCATGGGACAGCAGAGTGTTTTCCCCCATAGCCCGAAACTACCCCAACCAGGGTGATGACGAAGGCTCCGAACGCCAACAGAAAGCAACCTTTCTGGCCATAGTCGTGCGTGTCAATGAAGCGGTCTCGTTTGGCTTCCGACAGTCCAATGGTGATGGCGTGCTTTTGCATTAGTCGCCTATGTGCGCTTCTTTATAGCCGGGTCGTGGTCGAAACCCTATCGATAAACCCAGGATTGTTCTGTCGAATACATGACGCAGCATATCGTGGTTCGTAGGGCAGAAACGAGTGGGAGTGACGCGCGGCGAACCGTACGATCTGGGATTCAGACAGCCTGGCTTTGCCCTACATGGACTGCTTCAGCGCGGCGACGAACTTCTTCGGCTCGTTGCGATTGCCCGAGGTTGTCGTAGAGTGCGGCGATATTCGCATGCAAGTGCGACAAGATGTGTCCCGTCTGTGCTTCGTGTGCGATCACAGTCGCTTCGAGCGCCAGTTTCTTTTCTTCATTCAGGCGAAAACGTTCCTCAAGCCGTTGTACGAGTTGGACCCAGCCTTTGACCTTACCGGAATCCAGTTCAGGTAGAGACGGCAAGGATTCAGCACGAGCGAGGGATTTTTCGGTTTGATTCATCCAATTGATGAAGACGAGAAAATCGCCAAGCGTAATTGTAAATACGGATGAGGCACCTTCTTCTTCGAAAATCAGCTCTTCCATTGCAACTCCTTGCGAAGTAAATTGGCATGTTGATCATGGGATCAGTTCGTCGCCTCGTATGCATTACGATCAGGTCATGCGGGTCCTCGCAGGACGACAGCGGCAGTGCGTAGGTTTCTGCGCCGGCGGCCCGTTGGGTTGCTGCTGAGGATCGGATACTTTGGGGCCCGGTTCTGTCGAACGATTGATCAGCGAATTCATGGCTGCGGCCCCTTTCTTGGATTACCCCCTCATGGCCAACCAGCCCTCCGCAGCCGTCATCTGGAGTGGGACAAATAGATGATCGAGGCAGGTCATCGCACCGTCTGCTCTTACGCCGTACTGTCGCATAGTCTCCTGGACTTTCTCGAAACAGCTCGGACAGTAGGTATGCGTGAGCTCAAGCTCGGCCGGATTCACGCCATGGGTCTCGCGATACGTCCGTTGCGTCACCCAGCGCTCGGGACCAGGGGTCGCTCCCGCCTCGTCTTGAACGAGTCCGCATGCACAACAGGCGGGGAGCAGCGTCGGGGGGATGCACGTTTCTCTCCTCGGAACTGAATGCGCCTTACCTGTGATCTGAGTGAACAGGGTTGTCAAAAACATACACCATCTCCTTCATTTACCCGCCAGACACAAAGAGCACTGCGATGATGAGGCGACATTGATGATAGATAATAACTAGCAATGTGCAGCGGTTTGTGGAACTGGGGAATCCCCCAGTTGTACTCGAAGAACGTCCTAGTGACTAAATACTTAGACTGGAGGTTGTGGAGAAGCCTGCTGGAGAGCCGTAACCCTTCTTTGCCTCATTCCATAGGAATTGGCGGGGCTTTCAATGGGAGGCTGCGGCACGATGTGTCACAAGGTCCCGCCCCCCAGCCAAAGAGACCTGAATCTTCCCCCGGCTTAGTGGACACCGCTGGTTGACTGAGACGCCTGCTATTCGAACTCCACGTGGCTGAGATAGCCCAAGGTGGAATGTCGGCGACCCACTTCTCATTCGGCCGCGTCGCGGTAAATTCCCGTCGCAAGAGGTTCGCCCGGACCACCGCGTGAGCGCGCCGGCGGTGGGCGTGAGGGTCGCCGTCGGACACTGCGGAGCCCTTGTAGCCACATGAACCGAGCCACACGATGGCGGCCGACCCGCAGCCAATTGGCGCGCAGATCCTGATGTATCCGCGGACTCCCATATAAAAAATCTATAACGATTCCCCCTTGTCTCTCCTTCCCGACTCGTTAACTATTTGAACATCACCGAAGGATATGGTGGAAATTCGAGTTAATTCGTGATTCTTTTTGATTCATTTCCCACTCCTCTTTCGGTTCACCGCCGTACAATTTTCTTTCACAGCCTCTTCACTATTGAGATCTCTCGCCTTTTCCAAGATAATGATCCGCCTGCTACTTACACCTCTACATCAAAGGGAATACTCCTATGATTACCCGGGTCGCCATATCACAGGGAATGTTGCAGTGAACAAGCGGACCATTACCCTGATTCTTGTTGCCTACTTGACCATTATATGGGCGGCAGTCATCTTCCGCATCGATCAGTTTCCATTAACCTGGGTCCTCATGTATAGCGTGTACGAGCCCAGCGAAACCATTTCAGTCAAAGTGTGGGACAAAGACAAAGATAAAAAAGGCTTTAAAGTCACCTATCGGGACGGATCAACCGGGTACGTATCCTTTAAAGATCTGAATATTCCCAAACCGAATTTTCGACGCTTGTACTATACGGCAATATATGAAACCGTCCCCCCGAAACGTAAACAGGGAACTATTGATCTGGGAAGGATCAACCGATGGATCCGCGGATTGGATAAAGATGAGCCTCGATTTGCGGTTGATTCGGAGTGGCGATTGTTTTGGACTCTCAACAAAACCTTAGGGCATGAACCATCCGACCCTAAATTTATCATTCGGATAGAAGCCGACCATCAGAACCGTGTGTACAGGAAGAAAGATTTATTGCGGCAGGACGTTGGGAACGTTCAAATTGATACCCAACGGGCTGTTATCGAATGGCGGGACGAATGGCTGCCAAGGTGGGAACATGGCGTTCTCTAACATCATCAGCCGGGCTTGGAATCAATTTTTCTTTACAGGGTTTTCAGGGGAAAGCCTTGGCCTGCTGCGGATGTACATTGGATGCGGGCTTCTGTTTTTTCACACCTATCAATTTGCCACCGTCCTGTCTCTTAACCCTATAGGGGCCATGTATTACTTTATTGACCCCATTTGGTACTTCAAGTTATTAGGGATTCAATATCATGTACCGGCCCTTTCGTTTGGCATGTATGCCATTTTGATGGGTGCAACCGTATCGATGATTTTAGGGAAAAACACCCGGACATCGATTATCGTGATCATTCTCTGTATTTTTTACCTGAAAGGAGTACGAGATAGCTTTTCGGGAGACGTTCACCATCGGGAAATCATTCCCATGCAGATTCTTTTCCTCTTTGCACTTTCCAAGTGTGGGAAAGTCCATTCTCGTGATGCCAGGCAGCTTCATATTCCCGAAGGAGTTCAGGAATGGGAGGCCAGCTGGCCCATAAAAACCATGCAACTGTATGTGGCGTTGTTTTATTTCTGGAGTGTGTTTGCCAAAGTAGGAACCTCAGGCTGGGTCTGGTTCGCTGGCGAAGGCAAAATTCAGGAAGTCTTAATCCTACGATCAGTCCGGTGGGGTGTGACCGATCAAGGAGAAGTCCTCAAAAATGGGCTCAGTTTTGAGCTGGCCCAACATCCGGAACTCATTCAATTCTTCTCTATTCTCGTCCTGGCTTTCGAGCTGGGATTTCCCCTGCTTCTCTTAATCAAATCCGTCAAATTGCGGCTAGCGTTTATTATGGGAGTTACCACATTCCACATTGCTACTTTTGTCTTGATGGACGTCAACTTTTTGTTAATTCCATTTGTCTATCTTATTTTCTTTGACCTCGTTCCCATTCATCAATGGCTCAAAACCCGCGCATGGCCATTGTTCAGACGTCGTCTCTCTATGGCCGGTTAGGCTCTATAGCCTCACCCATGCGAACATGCCTACCTCTGAGGTGCTATAATGAGGTCGGCCATATATTGCAGATATATCGGCACACATCAAGGAAAGATCGGACAACCGAGAGGGGCACGTGAAACAGGGATCTCCAGTACAATCCCGTGAATGGGGCCATTACGAGCGAGTGATTGTTTTTGATGGGGTGTGCAATTTTTGCAATGCGTTTGTCAATTTTGTCCTCGCGCGGGATTCCCGGGGATTATTTACATTCGGAACTCTTCAATCCCAACCCGCCCAAGACATTCTCACTCAGCTAGGCCTCTCGACGCAGGATTATGAAACCTTTTTACTGCTGGAAAACGGGAAGGTCTTCACGAAATCCACGGCGGCCCTCAAAGTTCTTCGCCGCCTTCCTGGGGTTTGGCCCTGGATGTACGCCTTCATCATCATTCCCCGGCCTCTTCGAGATATGGTCTACAGTGTTATCGCCAGGAATCGCTATCAGTGGATGGGCAAGTCGGACACTTGCCGTGTGCCTACTCCGAAAGAACGAGCCAGGTTTATTTAGGAGATCCTGGTTGCCTTTCGACCACGTCGTTTTCTACCGACCGCGACTCATAGCCTCCGAGCCACTGCCCAGGCGCTGAGCCGAGCCCCGAGTACCTTGTTGCGTGAGTTTGCTCGTCACGGGACCTCCCCCGTGACCTATCGGGCAGTGGCCGCCCACCACCTGCGGAAGCCCCGGACACTCGCCATCCATTCCCGCTTGCGCACCGCGGTCTTCAGCCCGCTCGCGCAGCGCTGGCCCCCCGAACAGATTGCGCGCGGATTGCCGCAGCGGTATCCTGACGAGCCGACGATGCGCATCTGGCGCCCAGCAATCTCCGGGCTGGGATCCAGGCCTTGGAACAGCGGAATGCCCGTCACCCAGTGGGATCTGGGTTATCCACAGAAGGGCGTGTCACGCCGGTGTCACAGGATTTTGGAGGGAGCGCGTAAGTGCTGGTGTCCCCAACGGGACCCAACACACCACGGAGCGGCCGCTAAGCTTTAAAATTGACCTGCTTGTGGTGGCCGCATGAGCACCCGCCTGGCCCTCCCCAGCCCGCCGGAATCACATCACGCAAAAAGTGAAGATCGCCGCTCAACGCACGCTCTACCTCAGCGTCCATGACGACGAACACCCCGCAGAAATCTTTCTTCGGGTGAAAGGCTCGGACTGCTCCTCAGAACTGATCGGTCTCTACAACATCATAGCCCGCCTGATGAGCATCACTCTGCAGTACGGCGCTCCACTTGAGAAGATCGGCGATCTCCTCACAGAAGTGAAATTTGCTCCATGTGGCCCGGTGTCCGGACACGATCGCCTCAAGCACCGTACAAGTCTGCCGGATCTGATTGGCCGACATCTGCTGGTGGAGTCCTGCGGCCGAAAGGACCTGGCTCATGTGTCCATATCCGTAAAGTACAGCGAGCATCCATGCATCACCCTCTCAAATGCGTGACATGCATTTCTAGGAGGACTTCGCAGAGTGACAAAGAGAGACGGCGGGATGAACGCACCCAGCGTGCTGAGAACGACCTGTGCGCAGTGCCATCAATCCATGAGCTGCTCCCGACCCTGGCAGAGGTTCTGCTCAGAGCGCTGCAGAATTCAGTGGCATGCGGAGGAACGTCGACAGGCCTTAGCAACGTACCGGTCTGATGAGAGAGAAACTGCGAACGTCATTAACTGAGTCATGTTCCGGTCACAACGCAACCAGACGGGTCCTCATGATTTCGGGCACTACGATGTAAGGTTCGGGTAAGGGTTGCCGAATGCCTACGCAAAACCGACAGACAACCTCAAGGTTGCGGAGAGAATGTCGCTGGAAAAGTTGTTGATGGGGTCGATACGAACGTGGGAAGAAAGAAAACAGCCTGAAGCCCTGCACACGGAGGTTGGGGGATGAATTGGGCGGCCGTAGAAGGTGCTCACGGGAAGCAGGTGCGACCGATCAGGCGCCTCACTATCACATAAATAGACTCGCCAGACTCGGGAGGATGTTGCCGCATGAACTCGTCCAACATGATTTGGAGCTGAAAGGGCGATAATTCCTTGGTCTCGATGCACGTTGCGATAAATTTGTCGAACGACTTTCTGATCAGAGCATTTACTTCCGTGCTGTACTTCGGATTGTCAGGTCGGTGCTCCCAGGGCTTGGCCGTTGTCGCCTCCAACATGCCCCACAGGTAACCTAGCTGAAACGCATCTGGCATATCTCTCCAGACCTTCTCTTCCAGATCCGCCTGTGCTGGTGTCAAGAAGCTGAGGTATAGCGCGATCGCGAACAAAATGTGCTTCATGGCCTTCGGCACTCCTTCTGTTCAGTCCAATCCTTCGCCCGTGTTTCTGCCACAGGCTCATCAGCTCTCGTGGAGATCTGCCATGAGTCTGTGAATACTATAGTCTGTAGATCAATAGGCTGCAAGGCGTCAGCATCGCGGGTATGGGAACCCGTGGTTCAAAGTCCTCACCGGAAGTCATTGCTGGGGAAGGAGGTGGCTCGGTTGAGGAAACGACTTGGGCCTTTCGCAGGAGGAGTTAGGGTTTCGGGCGGAGGTTCACCGGACCTACATTAGCCAGCTTGAGCAGGGGGCTCCGTCACCCACGTTGGGCATGATTCTGAAGTTGTCCCGTGCGTTAAAGGCTTCGGCGAGCAAGTTGGTGGCAACGGTAGAGAGGCAACTGTAACGGTAGCATGATCGACATTCCCTCGCCCGTCGGTAGCCCGCCCCTTGGCTACCGCTTCCGCCATTCCCACGACGGCACGGGCTGCGGATCGGCCCACAAGCCCTTCTGTGCGTCTCGTGCTTCCGTCTCTAGCCCCTTCAACACCAGCCTTAAAATCGACACCTGGGACACCTCGTGATCACGAGCGCCCCTGTTACGGTACGGGAAACGCTGTGTAAAGCAGATCCCAGCCTGTCCCCTTCTCTTGAGTTACGTCCATTTGAGGGGATTGTCATCATGGGTTCATCGCCCTACGGTATGGCATCTCGGGGAGTCGGCATTTCACTGAGTACAGAAAGGAGTGTTGACATGAGAAGCAGGAGAAGCACAGGGGGATGGAGCGTCGGAGCCGTGGTGCTGCTGGTCGGAGGACTGGTGCTGGCGAATTATGGGGCTGGCGTCACACCAGCTGTGGCGGAAGGGCAGGCACCAAACAGCGGCATAACTGCCGGCTGGGACAGCGCACTGCCAGCGGCGCACCGTTTCGTCATCTTGAGGGCCTTCAATGGCGCCGCGGTGTTGGATAGGAACACCGGGCTGGTGTCGAAAGGAGCCGACCACGCCAACTGCCTCATGGTTCAACGCCCGTAGCGAATGTCTCGACAAGAATGTCGGGGGCACGAAAGGCTGGCGGCTGCCCTCGATAGTGGAGTTAATGAGTGTGTTCGACCCCTCACTGCCGGCGCCCTTTGTCCCGGCGAGCATCTTCACCGGCGTCCAGGTGAACGACGGCTATTGGTCGGCGACGACGAAAGCCGAGTTTCCGACCGTCGCGTGGACCGTGAACTTCAATACTGCCCTCGTGAGCGGCCTCTTTTAAGGAGGCCGACGGCCTCTTCACTTGGTGTGTGCGCGGTGGCATGAATGCGGATGTGTATTGAGGCTTCGGTGATTGGACTCATTTGGTGATTGGGGGGTGCAGGGGGCGCAGGCTCCTGCCCTCTTGACCACCGCACCACGGCTATAGGAATCTCGATGCGTTCAACGGAGCTACAAGGGAAATTCTTTTGCCCGACGATTCAGGTCCCGCTGCGAGCGACGCAGGCCAAATCCAAACGCGCCAACGCCAAGAAATAAGCCTGCCCACTCGTGCTATTTCCGCTT
>CAVUMA010000021.1:0-200469 GCA_963742465.1 uncultured Nitrospiraceae bacterium
TCGCGTATTGCTCCACTCGGGTGAAGTCCGCGCTCGATGCGCTTACGCAAGGCGTGGTCATGATCGATACGCGGGATTTAATCGTCTTGGCGAACGATACCTTCTGCCAGGCTGTGGGAAAACCGGTGACGTCGTTGATCGGAACCGATCTCAGCTCACTGGCATGGAAGTCGGCTGCGTCGGCTGACAGGGTGTCGGTACATCCCTGGACAGAGGCGATCATTGACAAGCAGCCTCAAGCCGACAGGTCCCTTCTCCTGGACATCCCTGATGGTGGCTCACGAAAGTTCATCATCAATACTGTGCCGATCATGGACGACACCTCCACGGTGAGAGGGGCCCTGGTCTCCTTCCACGATGTTACCGAACTCGATCGAGCGAATTCTCAACTCAAGGCGGCGAACAGCGAGCTGGAGTTGTCCCGCTTCCAAATTCTGGAAAAGAACCAGGAGCTCGAAACGACGAATACGAGCCTCCATGTCGAGATGAGCGAACGAAAAAGAGCTGAGGCAGAGAAAGAAGAACTGCATCAGCAGCTCGTGCAGGCGTCGCGCCAAGCCGGTATGGCAGATGTGGCGTCGAACGTGCTGCACAACGTCGGGAATGTACTCACTAGCATTAATGTGTCGACCGATATTTTGCTGAAGACTCTCAAGAAGCCGATGGTGGGAGACGTTTGCCGAATTGCCTCGATGTTTCATGAGCATCAGGACAATTTAGAGGCATTTCTGACACAAGATACGAAAGGCAAGCAGATTCCCTCGTATTTGGGCATGGTTGCCGAATCTCTGAGTGGAAGTCACCAGACCATACAGAGCGAAATTGATTCCCTCGTCATAAAAATCGACCATGTCAAGCGAGTGATCATGTCGCAGCAGGATATCGCCCACGCGGGGGATATCCGGGAAGCGACGGCGGTCGAGGACCTGATGGAGCAAGCCTTGATGATGGGGATGCCCGAACCGGAGAAGTACGGTATCCGAGTTGTGCGGGAGTATGCCCATGTTCCGACAATCATGACGGATCGACACCATGTCCTCCAGATTCTTGTGAATGTGATCACCAATGCTAAGAACGCCATGGTCGAATATCCGGCGAGCGCGCATTGCCTCACGGTCAGAATCTTGTTGCCTACTGACCGCACAGGATCCGTGCGATTTGAGGTCACCGATACCGGTTGTGGCATTAAAGCTGAAAACCTCCCACGATTGTTTGCTCAGGGTTTTACGACAAGAAAGGCAGGACATGGCCTTGGTCTTCACAGTGCAGCCATCTCCGCCAAGAATCTAGGCGGAACCATACAGGGCAAGAGTGCGGGAGAAGGCCGAGGCGCCACGTTCATGCTCGATCTCCCATTGACGTTGGTGGAGGCTGCGGCATGAAAAGCGACAAGATGACTGACAATCGACGCATTCTGGTGATCGACGACAGCCTGTCCATCCACGAAGATTTTCGTAAGATATTGGATTCTCCAAAAGATTCCGGCTCACTCGATCAGGCGCGAGCGGCCTTGTTTGGAGAGACACCGAGCCTTCCTCCACAGGAGCACTACGAGCTCGAGTTCGCAAGTCAGGGGCGAGAAGGGTGCGGTATGGTCCATACCGCTTACGGGGAAGGCCGCCCCTTCGCGATGGCTTTCGTGGACATGCGTATGCCGCCGGGATGGGACGGTCTCGAAACGATTGAGAACCTATGGTATGTCGACCCTGATCTCGAGGTCGTGATCTGCACCGCCTATTCCGATCATCCATGGGAAGACGTGAGTCGCCGAATCGGGAACACCGATAAGCTGCTCATCCTGATGAAACCCTTCAACAGCATCGAAGTCGTCCAACTGGCACATTCGCTCACGAAGAAATGGAACCTGACACGTTCGGTCAAGCTGCAGATTGAAAGCCTCGCTTACAGTGTGAGCCAGCGAACGGCCGAATTACGCGAAACGAGCGACCTTCTGAAAGAAAACATTGCCCGGAGGATCCAGGAGATTATGAAGGATCAACCTCAGGGCGATGCCGCGGCAGCGTTTCGCCAGAAAGAAGAGTTTTTGACGATCATGAGCCATGAAATACTCACGCCCATGAATGAATTGGTCGACAAGGTGAGTCTGTTGTTCGATAGCCCGCTCAATCCTGGGCAGCAAGAGCATGTAAAGACCATACAGAGGTGTGCGCAAGATCTCCTCGCCCTCCACAACGACATGCACGAGTTCATGACTGGTCGGAAACAAGAAACTCGGGCTGGAGGTCGTCAATGACGACGGTTACCCCATCAGCGCGGACAGAAAGACATACATGAGCAAACATGCCGATAATCAAAACCTTCGAGTCTTGGTGATCGACGACAACAAGGCAATCCACGAGGACTTTCGCAAAATCCTTCAAGCGAAAGACGGGGAAGAGAGCTTCGATCAAGCGCGAGCGTCGTTGTTCGGCGATCCGCCGCTCTCGGAGGCGCTTGTACGGTTCAAAGTGGACTGCGTCGATCAGGGGCAAGCCGGTCTTATCTTGGTGCAGAAGGCACGGGGTGAAGGCCGACCTTATGCGATGGCGTTTGTTGACATGCGGATGCCGCCCGGGTGGGACGGCCTAGAAACCATCGAACGCCTTTGGAAAGAGGACGCAGAGCTTCAGGTGGTCATCTGTACGGCATACTCCGACCAGCCATGGGAGGAAATCACAAAACGTATCGGCCGAAACGACAAGTTGCTGATTCTCCAGAAACCGTTTAACAGCATCGAGGTGTTACAACTTGCCACCGCACTCTGTCGAAAATGGGATCTTTCGCATGAGGTAGCAGGACAACTGGATGAATTGAGCAGACAGGTCTACAACCGCACGGCAGAACTCCAGGGCGCAAACGAGCAACTGACTCAATCCAATGCGGCCTTGGTGCGAACCGTGGCGGATCTTGAAGTGGCTCAAGCGGAAATTTTACGACAAAACGTTGAACTGGAACGGCTCGCGTCTCGAGATCCGCTCACCGGATGCTTCAACCGCCGCGCCTTTTACGTGCAATTTGAGAAAGCTTTTGCTGAGAGTCACGAACATGACTCCGAACTGTATTGTCTGATGGTGGACATCGACAATTTTAAACGCATTAACGACCAATTTGGACATGCGGTGGGGGACCAGGCCATCCAAGCGGTAGCCAGCTGCCTGAGCATCGGGCTGCGATTGACGGACACCATCGGCCGCTATGGCGGAGAGGAATTCTGTTTGATGTTTCCGCGCACCACGCTGGCAGAAGCCTCGAATCTGGCAGAACGTCTTAGGGTTCAGGTCGAAACAGAGGCCGGGAACAGGGTGCGAACGGTATCCCGCCTGGTGATCACAGTGAGTTGCGGCATTTCATCTACAACGCTTGGAGCGCGGACGCCTTTGGAGCTGATCGATCAAGCGGACAAGGCTCTCTATGCGGCCAAGGAAGGTGGGCGCAATTGTGTCATGGTTCTTGATCCGATTATCGCCGGGGCGAACGCATCCGATCAGTTTGAGCCGCAAGTCAAGCGGATCACTCCACGGGTGTCGAGCCCGCCTGCGTCCCGGTAAAGAAGTTTTGCCTAGTTGCCGATGTGAGGCGGCAAGACCCGGTCAGTTCCGTCAGAACCGTCCTATTTCATATCGCGCTCATCCAGACAGATCCGACAATCTGGAAATCGTGTGTTCATTGCTGCGAATGCGAGCGAGTCATCAAATACTCTACGACCTATGCGCCCCTCACCCTGGATACATAGACTATCCGCGCAACCGCCACAAGAAGAGCGGGATTTCTGGCTGGCCCGACGGTTTCCACGGGTGTGCGCAGACGGCGAGGTTCACCGATGAATATTCCGTTTCGCTCAACATAGCTCCGCACGGAACGTTCGATTTCTTGACAGAGTGAAAGAGATCATCTATCCGTGGACTAGAGAGAACCGGCCTGTGGGCGAGTCCGATCATGGGAATTAGAAGGAACAGATGATATGAGCCGCATCCTCAGCTGTCCGCGATGCCAAAAGGACGGCCTCTTGCGGTCTCACCCGCAATCGCCTCGCGAGCACCTCGCCTCATTTCTCTTCGTGGCGCCATTCCGTTGTCCGTCGTGCAGCCACCGCTTTCTGGCGTCCCATCTTTGGCTGGACCACTCCTCTCATCCGATCGATCGCCGCCAACACCTCAGGATTCCCGTGCGACTCTATCTCTCATTCTCCGGGGGCAAGGTTCGCGGTGAGGGAACGGTGCATCGATCTCTCGATGGGCGGTTGTATCATTAAGAGTGAGACCCAGGTCCATACGGACGACATCTTCTATCTGCGATTATCTCTTGATGAAAGCGAACCTCCTCTTGAAGTGGCCGCGATGGTCCGTTCTGTGAGCGTTCGCGGCATTGCCTTCACGTTCCTTCGAGCCGCCCAAGAAAACAAGCGCCTGATTGCTTTCATCCAGGCCCAGACAACGGATCAGCCGGCCAAATCCTCTGGCAAAGTCGGTGTCGCCGCCTGAGCAGGCCCGCGAATCTCTTGCCCCACCAAACCATCGTCAACTAAAAAATAAAGTTCAACGCGATTAGATCGGATTTTCCCAGGCAGAGTGAAGCGGATGGTTGTTGATCAGTTCCTCGTGTGCGGCGAGGTCATAGGGCTCGATGGTGAGGTCATGCTCATTGAGCGGTTCCGGGCAGGCAGGGGAACAGAGATACGTACGATACGACTCAGCCTTCTCCTTCGTGGCGAACCGGCACAGCCCATATTCCGGCATCCCGGATGAGGGATGCCAAAACGCCAGCTCGATCGCACTCCCCTGGTAGATGCCCAGGGTGCCGTGCTTGATCTGAAACCCGCCGGGCAAATGTGAAGAAGGTTCAAGCGACATCGGACGGCCTTACCTCCGTATCATAATGGTTTTTCTCATGATAGCATGAGCGAATCCCCTGCGCCATAGACCGGCGCGGGCTAGAAGGAGGAGAACCATGGGCCGTCGTATTTCGGTATTCACCACCATCGCCATTACGATTCTGTTCGTCGGACTCTCAGGGTGCGGCTACAACGATCTCCAGGGATTAGATGAAGACACCAAAGCCGCCTGGAGCGAAGTGGTCAATCAGTACCAGCGGCGGGCCGACCTGATCCCAAACCTGGTGGCCACCGTCAAAGGCTATGCCGCGCATGAGAAGGAGACGCTTGAAGGGGTGGTGCAGGCGCGTGCACAAGCCACGGGAATTCAAGTGACGCCTGAAACGTTAAAAGATCCCGCCGCCTTCGAACAATTCCAAAAGGCGCAGGCCGGCCTCACGTCAGCGTTAGGCCGCCTCATCGCCATTGCGGAGAATTATCCTAATCTGAAAGCCGACCAGAATTTCCGTGATCTCCAGAGTCAGCTCGAAGGGACAGAGAATCGGATCGCCGTCGCGCGCAAGCGCTACATCGAGAAAGTGGCGGAGTACAACAAAGGCGTCCGCTATTTCCCCACGAACCTGACGGCCAAGTTCTGCTTCACATGGAGGAGAAACCGAATTTCACCGTGGCAGATGAGAAAGCTGTGGCGAAGCCGCCCGAAGTCAAATTCAACTGAAGTTCATGCATTCGATGGAAGCCCTTAACATGAGCCGTGTCTGGCATGAGCCGGCGCGGCTCATGGCTTTTCTCGGGGTGACGCTCATTGCGGTTTCGGCCTGGGCTCTCGATGTGCCTCCGCTCACAGGCCGCGTCGTGGACCTTGCGCAGGTGCTGCCAGCCGATGTCGCCGCCTCGCTCATCCGTGATCTCGAAGCCCATGAGGCGAAAACCAGTAATCAGGTTGCCGTTCTGATTCTGCCCTCACTCGAAGGCGAACCGCTCGAATCCTTCTCCCATCGCGTCGCGACCACCTGGAAGCTCGGCCAGAAGGGAACGGAGAACGGCGTGTTGCTGCTTCTCGCCCTGCGCGAGCGAAAGGTCCGTATTGAAGTGGGCTATGGCCTCGAAGGCACATTGACGGACCTCCGTTCCGCCCACATCATTCGCCAGGAGATAGTGCCACGGCTGAGAAGCGGAGATCTGCCGGGCGGCATTGCTGCAGGGGCCCAGGCCATCCTCGATACCATTGAAGGCACCTACAAGGCTGACGAGGTACTGCCGGGTCACGCTCGTTCCGGCCAGGAGCCGACCGCGTTTGAGTATGTGATCATCGGGATTGTCGTCGGGACCCTGGCCGGCATCGTGTTGAGCCATGGACTTCAACGCACCCGTGCGCTGCTCGGGAGCCTGCTTGCATTCCTCGTCGCGCAGTTCGCGAGTGTAGGGTTGGGGCTTGCAGCAGCCGGGGTGACGGCCTTCTTACTGTGGCTGATCTTATATTCGAATCGCGGCAAGGGCCAGGGTGGAGGGTGGGGAGATGGTTTCACGACAGGCTCGGGCGGGGGATTCGGCGGTTCATTTGGTGGCGGTGGCGGCGGATTCAGCGGCGGCGGGGGTGACTTTGGCGGAGGCGGTGCCTCAGGAGGTTGGTAGATGAAGTCCTTCACCGACGCAGAACGAGAACGGATTAGGCAAGCGGTTCAACAAGCTGAACAGGTCACAAAGGGCGAGATTGTACCGATGATTGTCCCAGCCTCGGCGTTGTACCGCGAAGCCGGTTATCGAACGGGACTCATACTCGCCCTGCTCGCGCTGGCCCTTCTCCTGACGATAGAGATCTACTGGCTGCCATGGGGGTGGCACGCCGGCAACGCCGGCTGGCTATTGTTGGCAGTCGTTGCGTCATATGGACTGCGGGCAATGGCTTGGCAGAATTCCGATGGTCATCCGACTCGTCACGTCCCGTGAGCGTATGGCGCATAAAGTGACCCTGCGTGCCGAACAGGCATTCTACAAGCATGGGTTGCATCACACGAAAGGCCATACAGGCATCCTGATCCTCGTCTCGATGCTGGAGCGGCGCGTGCACGTATTGGCGGATAAAGGCATCAACGATCATGTCCCCGCCGGTACATGGGACGGATTGGTCAACGGCATCATCGACGGCATTCGAACCGGGAATGCGACCGATGCCCTCTGCGCACGCGATTGCACGTGCGGCGCGCTCCTCGCAGAAGTCGCCCCCTCTCGCTCCGGCGACAATCCCAACGAGTTGCCGGACACGTTGATTCAGGAGCCATAATCGTCGGTTCGATAGACTGCCTGGCGTCGTTCCGATAGAATCCCAATTCATGTCCGATCCTACCGTAGTGTCCCCAGCTCCAAAGAATGTGCAGGATGAGACTCGCTCGGTGGTCAAAGCGGCCGGCCTAATCGGCGTGGCCACCTTCTCCAGCCGGATTCTTGGCTTCGTCCGCGACATGGTGTTGGCGAGAATGTTTGGCGCGACGCCTGCGGCAGATGCCTTCTTCGTGGCCTATCGTGTCCCCAACTTGCTTCGTGAGTTATTTGCGGAAGGGTCGATGTCTTCCGCCTTCATTCCGGTTTTCACGGAATATCAGACGCTCAAGTCGAAACGAGACGCCTGGGAGCTGGCAAGTGCCGTCTTCACCACGCTGCTCACGATCGTAACTGGTATTACTATCCTGGGCATAATCCTCGCGTCCGGAATCGTCTGGCTCCTGGCACCAGGGTTTCATGACGATCCCGCGAAACTGGGTATGACCACGCTGCTCACGCAAATCATGTTCCCCTATCTACTCTTTATCAGCCTGGCCGCGCTGGCCATGGGCATCCTGAATTCCATGCGCGCCTTTGCGGCGCCGGCGTTCTCGCCGGTGTTTTTCAATATTTTTATCATTGGCTGCGCGTTCTTTTTATCGCCGATCATGTCGGAGCCGATCCACGGCGTGGCCATCGGAGTTGTGGCGGGAGGCGCGGCGCAGTTTGCCATGCAGTTGCCCGGCTTGCGTCTGCGCGGCATGTTGTTCGGATTCCGGTTCGCGCCAGGCCATCCCGGTGTGAGGCGGATCGGTGCACTGATGGTGCCGTCGCTCCTCGGTCTCTCCGTGACACAGATCAACATTACTGTGAGCACGATCCTCGCCTCTTTCTTTCCAGGTGGACCAACCTATCTCTTCTACGGCATGCGATTGATTCAGTTCCCGCTCGGGATTTTTGGTGTGGCGCTGGCCACGGCTATTTTGCCGACCCTCTCGGCGCAGGCTGCGCGCGGGGCATTGGACGAGTTGCGGACGACGTTGGGATTCGGTATTCGCATGATCCTCTTTATTATCCTGCCGGCGATGCTGGGGCTGATCCTCTTGCGTCAGCCGATCGTCCATCTGTTCTTCGAGCACGGGACCTTTACGGCGCACGATACGGTTGAGACCGCATCGGCGGTGCTCTGCTATTCCGTCGGCCTCTGGGCCTTCGGAGGCGTCCGCATTATTGTTTCCGCCTTCTATTCGCTGCAAGATACGCGCACACCGGCCATCTCTGCGGCGATCGCCGTCGCGGCCAACCTCGTCTTCTCCCTCCTGCTGATGTCGTCTCTTGGCGCGGCAGGACTGGCCTTGTCCACAGCCCTAGCGGCGATGGTGAACGGCGGTATTTTGATCGCGGTGCTGCACCGGCGGTTGGGCGGTGTGGACTGGGGCTCCGTGGGGCGATCATTGCTGCGTGTGCTGGTCGCATCCGTGCCGTTGGTCGTGGTCTGCGCGTGGGTGGCAGCGGCGCAGCTTTGGACTCATCCCGGTGAATGGATCGAGAAATCAGGTCATGCTCTTCGTGGCCATAGGATTGAGCGTGGGAGGCTATCTGGGAGTCCATGCTTTACTACGGTCAGAAGAACTCGGTCTTGTCTGGGGAATGGTCAGACGGAAACTCAAGCGAGGAGGGGTCTGAGGCCATGGGAAAAAGACAACCTTCACCCAAACGACTCACGCCTGACGACTTACGCATAACGGCCTGTGTCTTTCGTACGCCCTGGGGCTGGATGGGTGTGTCCGAAACGACGAAGGGGATCGATGCAGTGGTGTTGCCGAAGTTCTCGCGCCAGGCCGTGCTGACAGAGTTGGGATTTCCCTCAGCCGAGCTGCTGGCGGGCGAGACTTCTCCACGATTGCGAGAGGCGCAGGCGCAACTGACCGACTATCTAGCCGGTACGCGCCGGTCTTTCGATTTGTCGCTCGACCTCTCAAGAGGGACGAGTTTTCAACGGAAGGTCTGGCAGACCCTTCGACGTGTCTCCTATGGACAGCTTCGGTCCTATCAATGGGTGGCTGCCCGTGTTGGGGGTAGACAGTATGCCCGTGCCGTTGGAAATGCCGTGGGAGCGAATCCGATGCCAATCGTAATTCCTTGCCATCGGATCGTGGCGCAGGATGCGTCGCTCGGCGGATTCTCAGGCGGCTTGCCCACGAAACGAAAGCTGCTCACTCTCGAAGGAACCCTGGCCGAGCTTCGATCGGGACGATCCTAGCCGCATTACTCATGAACACTTCTCCTGCAATCGCCGATCCGCTGCGCTTACGCATGAAGTGTCGTTCGTGAAACGTGAAGCGCAAGACGGAACGAGTGTGTCTGTATCGTCGCGTGCGAGATACGCTTCACGCGGAACGCGGTTTCTAGAGATTTCGCGACAAACCGTCATGAATAATGCGAGCTAACTCATGAAGGCCGTGATTCAGCGGGTGACCAGAGCATCGGTTCACGTTGAGGGCAAGACCGTAGGGCAGATCGAAGCTGGCCTCCTGGTGCTGTTGGGCGTAGCAAGGGGCGACGGGGAGATCGACGGACGTTATCTCGTTGAGAAGGTCCGCACGCTCCGGATCTTTTCCGACGAGCAAGGGAAGATGAACCGCTCGCTGACAGATATCGGGGGATCGGTCTTGCTGGTTTCCCAGTTTACCTTATTGGGCAGGACGGCGAAGGGCCGTCGCCCGAGCTTTGACGAGGCGGCGCTCCCGGATGAAGCCAAGCGATTATACGAGCAGGTCGTAGCAGGGCTACGAGATCACAGTATTCACGTGGAAACCGGAGTTTTTGCTGCGCACATGCAGGTCGAATTACTGAACGACGGGCCGGTGACCTTCGTGCTCGATAGCCGCAAGCGCGAACTAGCAGGCTGTTGAAAAAGCCGTCCAGCGTCGTTCTCGCATCGCTCAGAGGCTCAACGTACAGGACAGAGTACGATTCACCTCTTCGCTCGCTGCGGCCTTGCTGGACGCCCTTTTTGAACAGCCTGCGGGTTTTGCTAGTTCCGGCCCATGCTCAAGTCTGTTTCATGAAGACCGATAGAAGGATCATGAGCCGACATCGGTACTTCGACCAACATCTGCTATAATGAGTTCAGGCGTTTTCGGAATGTGTGAGAGGTGGATATGGGAACGCAAGTTCCGCCACGGCATCCGCTCCGTCAGTTATTCGGTGCCTTGACCGAGAAAAGTTTCACGGAACATCTCGGGTGGCCCGACCTGAACGTAACCAGCTACGTCTCCAACCTGCTCGTCGACTTCACCCACGCAGACCACCTGTATAAAATCAGAAATCAGCAAGATCAACCGGTCGATTCTGTGGTGGACCTCTTGTTTGAGTCGGAAGTGTTGCTCCAGGCCCAGTCAATGGATCGTGAACGGGACGTGCATCGGCATATCGGGGATTTCACGCTCTTCATGGCGGGACTGTTTCCGGAATATCTGCGTCGACTCAAAACGGCCGGGTTGATCTACCATAAGGATTTCCTCGTGGACTATATGAAGACGGGAAAGCGCTCCTACGGGATTGTCGCGCAAATGGCTGACGGTCCGTCACGGGAGGAACCTCCTCTGTTCCGAAAACTCTCCGACAATTTCGAGCTCTGCGTCGCTGGCCTGGGGTTCGTGCGGTCCGATCTTGATCGCATGAAAGATCCGGCGTACCTGCAGACTCGAAAACTTCTCCTCAATTGAGCAACTCCCATCCTCTCATTCTTGCCCATGGAGGCGCCGGTTCTCGACGTGTGACGCCGCCGCAGGCCACCTGTCTGGCCGATGCGCTCGCGGCAGGCTATGCCATTCTCGCGCAAGGAGGTCTTGCGATGACCGCGGTCGAACGCACCATCGGTCTCCTGGAACAATCGGGGTTGTTCAATGCGGGACGAGGAGCGAGTCGTCAGCTGGACGGGGTGCAGCGGATGGACGCCGCAATCATGGAAGGGGCCCATCTCGGAGCTGGAGCCGTCGCTTCGATCGAAGGGATTGCGCACCCGATTACGGCGGCCCGCCTGGTCATGGAAGACACGAACCATGTTCTGCTAGTCGGACCGTTAGCCGGCAGATTTGCGCGACATTTTAAACTCGATCAGCATCGTTCCACCGGCGTGCCTCGCCGCCTCTCCTACGAACGGATTCTCGCGAGGCACAAGTGTTCACCAACAGAACGACATGGGACCGTCGGCGCTGTCGCCTTGGATCGGTTCGGGACGGTGGCGGCAGGGGCCTCGACCGGGGGCATCGATTCGATGTTGCCGGGGCGTGTTGGTGACAGCCCGCTCATCGGCTGTGGAGTCTACGCGGACAATCAGAGTGGTGCTGTGTCGATGACAGGAATGGGCGAGGGCATTATCCGCCTTGTAATCGCCAAGAGTATCTGCGATCGTTTAGCTATGGGGAAGAGCCCTGCGGTTGCTGCAGGACAGGTGTTGCGGATGCTGGTGTCTCGGATTCGTGGGTCGGCCGGGGCCTTAGTCCTCTCGCCGGACGGGCGATTTGCCATCAGGCATGTGACATCCCATATGGCTGCTGGGTGGTGGAACGGGACCGGTCTGCCGACCGTTCAAGGAAAATTTCCATGAAGGACGTACTCTTTCATCTAGCCTTTCCCACGCACGATGTGACGGCGGCGAAACATTTCTATGTCGATGGACTTGGTTGTACGTTGGGTCGGGAGTCGAGCCACGCCGTCGTGTTCGGACTCGCGGGGCATCAACTCGTGGCGCATCTGACGACGGAACCCCTGACACCGCAACAAGGCATTTATCCTCGCCATTTCGGCCTGGTATTTTTGTCGAAAGACTCATGGCAACAGTGCTTGGAGCATGGCTCAGGCGAAAAAGTTGTCCTTCTATCAACAGCCCCGCGTCCGGTTCCCCGGCACCAACATCGAGCACCACACGTTCTTTCTCGAAGATCCCTCCGGGAACCTCCTCGAGTTCAAATACTACACGAATGAATCGGCGATCTTCGGCGAGCGCGAGTGTCGCGAGGTCGGCGACTCGGGTTAGCCTTCCTCCGGGTCCTAGTCTGTTAGCCTCTACCCAATATTGTTACGGTTCTGGTTCTGACTGGGTAGATCCCCGGTTGATCTGCTTGAGGATACGTTCGTGGCGACGAGCCAGGGCGGTCGTTTTTCGCATTGGATCGTATCGCCGTGGCGATGGCAAGATGGCCGCCAGCCACGCGGCCTCGTCGGCCGTCAGGTCGCGCGAGGACTTCTTGAAGTGATGACGAGCCGCTGCCTCAGCGCCATAGACGCCCTGACCCCACTCGGCGACGTTGAGATACAGCTCGAGAATACGTTCCTTCGTGAGATGATGTTCGAGGGAGCGCGTAATCAGAGTTTCTCGCGCCTTTCGAATCAGGGACCGTTCGGATGACAGGTAGAGATTTTTGGCCAGTTGCTGAGTAATGGTGCTCCCCCCACGCTTGAGTTCACCCGCTTCGAGGTTATACAGAGCCGCGTCCTTGATCCCTTCCCAGTCGAATCCTTCGTGGGTGAAGAACGACGCATCTTCCGCCGCCACGACTGCCTGGCGGAGGTAGGGAGAGATGCGTGAGAGCGGCACCCACATCCAATGGCGTTCGATGGTGCGGCCTTGTGCCTCGGCCTGAGTCTGTCGCGCTTCCATCAGGGCTGTCACGGTTGGATTGGTCGCGCGTAAGACCGAGACGTCGGGCATCTCGAGCAACCAGAGAAAGAGGATCGCGCCGATCGGGAGACAGAGGCCGATGATCAGGAAGGCTTTCACGCGGGATCGGGATTGTGCGGTTGACTTCCGCATTAGAGGCTGCGTATCACAGAGGCGATGAGTGCCTGTGTCAATAACTGGTGTTTGATGGGTGAGTGGCTGGGTGTAGCATGAGAATCCTTACGGCAGAGTTTATCAGAAGTTGTGCGGGGCCAGAACAGTTTCTGAAAAGCGATCTTCCGGAAGTCGCCTTCATCGGGCGGTCGAACGTCGGAAAGTCCTCTCTCATCAACTCTCTCTTGCAGCGCAAGGGATTGGCTAAGGTGAGCCGCACGCCGGGAAAGACTCGCTTGGTCAACCTCTTTCGGATCACCAGCGACGATCCGGGATTGGCGCGTTTCGTGGTGGTGGATTTACCCGGGTATGGATACGCGAGGGTGTCGAAAGCGCTGCGGGCTCAGTGGGCCCCATTGATCGAGCAGTATCTCGGCGGCAGTGACCAGCTGCGCGCGGTGGTGTTGTTAGTGGAAAGCCGGGTGCTGAGCGAACAAGACAGGGAGACGATCGCCTGGCTCTTGTCCGTCGGACGGCCTCCTATCGTGGTGGCGACGAAAGTGGACAAGTTAAAAATGAGCGAGCGTGTCGGTGCGCTTCGTCGGCTGCAGGAAGGGCTGGGATTGGTCGAGCGCGACGCAGTTATTCCTTACTCGTCGGTGACGGGCGAGGGGCGGGAGCGATTGTGGGCGGTCCTGAAAGAGCGGATTCAAACTTGATCTCGATGTAGGCCTTGTTCTTGAGATTCCGCCAACCACGATTGGAAGGCATCTTCGCTTTTCTGCTGAAAGACGAGTCCTCTGGATTTCATTGCGGACTTCCTCATACGGGCGGAACTGTTTGGGTTTCTTGTCCTCCAGGCGCACGATGTGAAAGCCTTCCGAGGTCTCGATCATATCCGAGATACCGCCGGGCACCAGGGTGGCGATGGCGCGCTCGATCCCCGGCAAGAGCTCTCCCTGCCGCACTAAGCCCAGATGTCCTCCCTGTGAGGCGTTCGGGCCGTCGGAAAAACGCAGCGCCAAATCCTCGAAGGGCTCCCCCTGCTTGAGCCGCGCCATCACCTCACGAACCTTCTCCTTCGCGTCTGCCGTATCGTCCGGTGAGCGGGGCTTGAATGAGAATCTGGCTGAGTGTGTATTCCTCCGAGAGTGCAAACCGATCGCGGTGCTCCTGGAAGTACCGTTTCATGTCAGAGTCCGCGACCATCACCCCACTCCGCACCTCGCGGTCGACGACCCTGAACAGTGTCAACTGTTCTCGGACGTTTTTCATGTCCGCAGGGTTCGTCTCGTCGATCGCCTCCCCTTGTTGCTTCATTTGCGAAATCGTTTGCAGGACTTCCTGATCGGTGACCGTGACGCCTCGCACCTTGGCTTCCTGGAGTTGCAATTTGCGCTCAATCATCGAGGTCAGAGCCATGTACTCGGCTGTCTTGAGGCGACGCGCGAGGGCGTCGCCGCGATACTCTTTCTGAATCCGCTCCCGTTCCGGGGCGAGTTCCCGTTTTATCTCGGACAGCATGATGAGGTCTGAGTTGACGATCGCGACGATCCCATCTTCCACCTGCGCGGCTGAAAGAAGGGACGCTTGTGCGATCAGGCCAAGCGCGAAGAAGACCGTGTGTCTCAGCCAGCCTGGTGCCATCGTGATGTAGCGGACGGATCGTGATCATGGATAGAGCGTTCGCCACGTGCCGATGGGATCGGCCGGTGGCGAGAGTCCGAGGGATTGTACACGAAATGCGAAGGACTTGAGGAGTCTGAGCGAGGGCAATTTCAATCCGCAACGACTCAGCGTGTGCCGACGTCGTCGGTGACATAGCGGGAGGCGTCGGCGAGGCGGATGGTCGCCGTCGCGCGGATGTCGGCGATCACGCCGTCAAAACGTTTTCGGCGCTTCTCGTTCAGCAGTTCCTGCCGGAGGCGTTCACGAACGGCCACGTCTGCCTGAATAATTTCCTTGTCGAGCGGCGTAATCTTGACGAGGTAATAGCCGGCGTCCGTTTTGATCGGTGCGCTGATCAGTCCGGGTTTGAGGGTATGAATGACTGCATCGACTTCCGGGACGACCAAGTCTTTGCGATAGGGGCCGAGATCACCCCCTTTCGCTTTCGTTTTGCCATCGATGGAATAGCGCTGCGCAAATTTGGCGAAGTCCCCCCCTTGGTTGACCTGGTGTTCAAGATCTTTCGCGGCGGAAATATTGGGCAGCAGCATCAGCGACACCTGCACTTTCAATGGTGTGAGGAGTTCGTGGGCATGCTGCTCGTAGAAGGCGTCCAATTCCTCATTCGAGAGTTCGACCTTGGCTTTGATCCGGTCCTTGAGAAGCTCGTCGAGAATCAGTTGTTCCCGGTAGCGTTGCGCTCGATCACGGATGGCATCGTTCTGGTCGAGTCCCAGCTTGCGCGCTTCCTGCATGAGCAGTTCACGGGTGATGAGTTCGTCGAGGAAACGGCGCTTTCCCCCTTCCTTCAGGTACCGCGCCCTGGTGGCCTCGGCCAGTTCTCCCCAGCGGGTATCGAATTCGGTCTGCGTGATCTGCCGGCCGTTGACAGAGGCCAGCACGCCTTCCTCGGGCGGTGGCGTACAGCCGGTGAGGAATAGGAGGATGCCACCGATGACGCCGGCGAGTAGAGGAGACGAGTCGGCCAGCGACGGCGTTCACGGACCCATTCGATGATGATCGAGTCATAGGCGCATGAGACCTTGTTAGCGAGATGATTGCGAGGACATCGTGGTGTTGGTATCACAGCCTCCCAGGCTTTGCAAGGTTGCGGTGAGTTCTCGAAAGATGGAAGGCCAGTCCTGATGCGGCATCTGGAGTTCGAACGAAAGCGGAGACAGGAAGCACACCCGCTTCTTGTACCGGTCCATCATCCGGTGAATCGCTTGGCTTGAGACCCGGCTCTTGGCGTCGAGGGTGACGACGACGGAGTGGGTCTTGAGTTCGATCGTGCTCAGGCGCAAGGCCTTGGCCTGGAGCCGCACCTGCATGACTTCGAACAGCCGCTCGACGGAGTCCGGGGCCAGCCCATACCGATCCTGCATTTCACCGTGCAGGAGGGCGAGGTCTCCGACTTGAGTGCAGGATGAGAGCCGTTTGTAGCACGAGAGACGCTGGTGGGGGTCGGCGACGTATTCATCCGGAATAAAGGCAGAGACGTTGAGCCGGAGGGTGGGATCCGGTTCTTCTTCCACCACCTGGCCCTTGAGGCGCTGGACGGCCTGTTCCACCATCTGCATGTAGAGATCGAGGCCGATGGCGGCGATGTGTCCCGATTGCTGTTTCCCGAGGAGGTTGCCGGCGCCCCGGATTTCCATATCGGCCGCGGCGATGCGGAAGCCGGCGCCCAGTTCGGTAAATTGCTGAATGGCCGTGAGGCGCTTCTGGGCGTCGTCGCTCAACTGCCCTTCATCGGGCACCAGAAAGTAGGCGTAGGCTTGGTCGCCGCTTCGACCGACTCGCCCGCGCAATTGGTACAACTGTGCGAGGCCGAACATGTCGGCACGATTGACGAAGATCGTGTTGGCATGGGGGACGTCGATGCCCGATTGGATGATGGCCGAGGCGATCAACACATCCGCCTCCCGGCGAAAGAACTTCAACATCACGGCTTCGAGCGGTTTGGCGTTCATCTGCCCATGGGCCATCACGATGCGCGCATCGGGCACCAGTTGTTGGAGCCACGCTCCCGTCTTCTCCATCGTTTCGACTCGGTTATGGACGAAGTAGATCTGCCCGCCCCGCCCCAGTTCACGCAACATCGCCTCTCGGATGAGCGTGTCGCTCGACCGGACGACCTGTGTGCGAATGGAGAAGCGGCCAGCCGGGGGGGTTTCGATGATCGAGAGGTCGCGTACGCTTGCCATGGCCATCTGCAAGGTGCGAGGAATCGGGGTGGCCGTGAGCGTCAAGACGTCCACTTGGGTGCGAAGTTGCTTCAACCGTTCCTTATGTTTGACGCCGAACCACTGCTCTTCATCGATGATCACGAGGCCCAGGTCGCGGAACACCACATCCTTCTGGATGAGCCGATGCGTGCCGATCACCACGTCGACAATGCCGGCCGCCACGTCTTTGAGAATGGCTTTGGCCTCCTTCGGCGATTGGAATCGCGAGAGCAGGGCCACGCGAGCCGGGAACGGCGCGAAGCGTTCTGAGAAGTTGTCGTAATGTTGGTGGGCCAACAGAGTGGTGGGGACGAGCACCGCCACCTGACGATTATCTTCCACTGCCTTGAAGGCCGCCCGCATGGCCACTTCCGTTTTTCCGTATCCGACGTCGCCGCACACCAACCGGTCCATCGGCTTGCTGGATTCCATGTCGTGCGTAATGTCTTCGATCGCTTTGAGTTGATCCGCCGTTTCTTCATACTCAAACGCGGCTTCGAACTCATGGTACATCGTGCTGTCGAATCCATAGGCATGGCGTGTCACGAGTTCGCGGTTGGCATAGAGGTCGACCAACTCGTGGGCCATCTCCTCAATGTCTTGCTTCACGCGCGCCGTCGTTTTGGCCCAATTGGTGCCGCCTAAACGTTCAAGGCGCGGCGCATGGCCCTCCGCTCCGCTATACCGCTGCACATGGTTGAGCCGCTCCAGCGGGACGTACAGCTTGTCGCCGCCGGCGAATTCCAAGATCAAATAATCGCTGTCGAAGTCCTGCACCGAGAGACGTTTGAGACCTTGATACTTGGCGATACCATGTTGGACATGGACGACATAGTCGCCCACGTTGAGATCTTCCAACGAAGAGAGGAAGGTGGCGGCCTTACTTTTAGCCTGCGGCTTGTGCCGCGCCCCTTTAGCAAACAGTTCCTCTTCCGTCAGCACGGCCAAGCGCAAGTCCGGTGCGAGGAATCCGGCGGACAGATCGCCGTGCAAGACGTAAAACGGCGCTTTGGTTTTAGCGGAAGCGGTCCAGGCCCCTGTTGTCCATTCCATCGCGGGCACATCGTGTTCTCGTAAGAGCGCCAGCAAGCGATCCACTTGGCCTCGACTTCGTGCGACGAGCACCACGCGGCATTCCTCTCGCAGGCGATCCATGATGGCGAGGGTCTGGCTGAAGGGCATTCCACGAGCTCCGAGGTCTGCGCTGGACGGGATCTGAGCAGGAAAGGTCTGGACCGGATTCCAGGATGCATCACTCGCCATGAGTGGCTCGAGCGCGAGCGTGGGCCAGCCGTTCGTGCGATCCATGAGTTCCGGCCAGGAGAGGAACAATCGCTCCGGTGACGGGTAGGGTACGGTCGTCTCCCGATCGGCGTGGCGGAGATAGCCATCGTCGATCTTGCTCCAGAGGTCGGAGCAGGCTCCTGTCAACGCAGCCGGCTGATCCAGGACCAATACAGGCTGTTCGGTGAAATAATCAAAGAGGCTGTCCATGTCGGAATAGAGATCCGGCGCTCGCCACTCGGCATCCGCTGGAATGGGAGCGAGGGCATCCGGCGACGTCTCCGCACGTAGGTATTCCCGAGCGGGAAGGACGATCGCTCGATCCAGCTTCGCGGTGGATTTCTGCGTGGCGGGATCGAAGAGGCGGAGCGAATCGATCGTTTCGCCAAGAAACTCGACACGCAGCGGGTCGGCATAGGCCGTCGAGAAAATATCCACAATGCCGCCTCGAATACTGAACTCCCCCGGGATTTCCACCACCGAGACTCGCCGGTAACCGAGACGTAAGAGTCCTCCGGTGAGGGCCTCTCGCTCGATCGTGCCGCGCAGCTTGAATTGTAGGGTGGTGTTGGTGAAGGTCGTGATAGGCAATAGCCGTTGCATCAGGGCTGCGATGGAAGTGACGAGGCAGGTCTGTGCGGCGGTTCGGATGTGATGCAGGGCGTTCATCCGGCGCGCGATCAAACCGACATGGGGTGCGCTGCCCTCGTACGGCAAGGTCTCCCATCTCGGGAACAGTGCGAGGGGGGCCGTCGAAAGGCCAATGAGATCATGAAAAAAGAGCAAATCATCAAAGAGGCGTTCAGCCGCTTCATCCGACCCGGTCACGATCAGCCAGGATCGATTGCCCAGTTTGCCAGACTGGGGATGCAGGAGCGTGGTGAGGGCAAGCCCGGCGGTGGAGCCGTGCAGGCCAGTGACAGAGGGACGACCTGTTCCGCTTGCTAGCGCCGCGGCAACAGGAACGAACCATTGGGAGGCTGATGGTGTGGATAGTATCGGACACTGCTACTGGTTAGGTTGAAGTTGAGCGAATGCGTTCGATCAGCGACGTGGTGGAGACGCCGGGGACCAGAGGAATGGTACGGACGATTCCACCGCGTGCTTCTACAATCTCGCGGCCGACGATCCGTTCCACTGCCCAGTCTCCGCCTTTGACGAGGACATCCGGTTGCAATGCGGCGATCAGGCATTGGGGGTCCGGTTCGTTGAACAGGATCACATAATCGACACAGCCCAGCGCAGCCACCACTTCCGCACGCTGGACATCCGAGACGATCGGCCGATCCGGCGCCTTGTTCAAATTCCTGGCTGACGCATCGCTGTTGACGGCGACAATAAGCAGGTCGCCCAGGTCTTTCGCAGCCTGGAGGTAGCGCGTATGGCCCACGTGCATCAGATCGAAACAGCCGTTGGTAAAGACAATCCGTTTCTTCTGTGCGCGGGATTGTTGCAAGAGCGGAGCGAGTTGTTCCTGGGTCATGACCTTCGTGGGCATGGCTCCATCATACCGGCTGCGAGCCCGGATGGAAAGAGACAGAATATTACCAGCCCGCATTATTCATGAACACTTCTGCTGCAATCGCCGATCCGTTGCTACGACGAGCCTTCGGCCGGCAGGCTGCGCGCCGCCGCTCCGGGACTGGCTGCCGACGGACCACCTAGCCTGCTTTGTGGTGGATGTATTGGAGGAACTGGATCTGCAGCCCGTCCTTCATACCTATAGTGATCTCACGCGAGGCACGGTCCCGTATGGTCCCCGGATGCTGGTGGCCGTCCTGCTCTATGCCTACGCAGTGGGTGAGCCGGCCCCGCGACAGATCGCCCGCAAGTTGCACGAGGACATCGCCTTCCGGGTGCTGGCGGCAAGCACCACGACGGATTTCCGAACCATCAGTGATTTCCGCAAGCAGCATCTGGTAGCGCTCCGCCGGCTGTTTGTCCAAGTGCTTCGGCTCTGTCAGCACGCAGGTCTGGTCACACTGGGACATATTGACCTGGACGGTACGAAACTCACGGCCAATGCATCAACGCACAAGGCTATGAGTTATGACCGGATGGGGAAGGAGGAAGGCCTGTTGCATTCGGCGCTGGGTTATTGCTCATCGGAAGAGTTCGAGCACGCGGCTAGTTTGGCGACCCCTGCGACAGGAGCCACCATGCGGTTTTTCAGGCCTCGAGCAGCATCATCAGCCAGGGATTAGGCTGAAGCAACAGAGGCGGTGTAAGGAGCAACATGCATTGAACCACCGAGTGTGCTCATTCCTGTGTCTCACTGGAGGGGTTCACCCCATGTGACTGTGATAAAATTGTGCTGAAGAGCACCGAAAATTATAGAATCATAAGAAGCCACCACAAAAGATAGAAAGCTGTAAGCCCTAGATTAATCTATAGAAGCGAGAAACCAGACAGAAAATCAGGGTGTAAAGAAACTAACGCTTAACTGCCTCATAACCCAAGGGTCGCAAGTTCAAATCTTGCCCCCGCGACCAACCTTCGACGTTGATAAGGTTACGCCCTGAGCGATCCAGGTACCAGTGGGAACAATCCACGCCGCCGGAAAGAATCAGGGAGGCTGTTGCGACGCGCGGGCAAACCAGTCAAGCGCGCGCATTGACGTCAGGGGGCGGGCCGTAAGGCGACGGCACTCATCACCCAATTTTGGGCCGCCACTTGGGTCCAGTCCATCGTCTCTGCGCCTGCGGGTGTCTTGTCATTGACGGTGGAGACACCCACAGCATCGACGGTCCCCGTTGTCGTGCGTTTCACGCGGGACGTTTGTCCAGCCCCAATCGTCAGCGGGTCCGACTGTGCAAGCGCGCAATCAGTAATCAGCGCATGATTGGCGACCGTGGTGACCGCCGTGGAGAGCGTAGTGCTCGTACCGCCGCTGCCTGTGTGTGCATCAATGGGCGTGCCTTGATCCACGCCGAAATAACTCGTGGCGGACCCGACGCCATAACTGGAGAGGGCGCCCGCCCATGTCACCGTGATCGTATAGGCGCCTATACCGGGAGTCGGCAGATACCAGAGTTCGGTCCCGAAGGCACTGCCTCCATTGGTGCGCAGATCGGCGCGGACTTTCGTGAGCGGAAACCCATTAGCGGTCACGGTAGTCACGGCGACATCGCCCGCCACCGTATCCCGTGCTTGCGTGCAGACGGCGAGGAATCGGTTCGTGCCGTTCCCGACCGTATGGGACCAGCTGACCGTATTGGTCGTGTTCCCCGTGGCGGAACTGCTCACCGCATCGAAAGCGATGGCCGCTGCCGAGGCCGTCCCGAATCCGCCCATCGCGAAGCGGCTCATCTGCGCATCGGTCACGGCCCCTCCAGCCCCCACAGCGACATAGATGCCGGTGGTCCCACTCGCGTAGGTCGCATCCGTCGCGGAGGTCAGGAGTGTTTCTGCGGTCCCCACCACGCGATATAGTTTGATCGTCGTGCCTCGTATTTCACAGCGGAGTTTATCCCCCACTCCCCAGACCGTCGTGGTGTCGTTGGGCCCGATCGTGGTGGAGATCCCGGCATTGAATCGGCGAATGCCCGCTTTATTCGTTTGGTTGATGGCCGCAAAACAGCGGTAGCCGCTATAGATGGTGGGGTTGGTCAACCGGACATGGGCGCCCACTTGTGCCCCCACGCCACTCGTCAGCGCCCCGATCGTGACTTCACTCCACTGATCGTTCGGCGTCGTGACACCGGTATAGTGCTCCACCGCGTTCCCTCCCACTGCCGATGGCACGAGCCGTTGCGCGAGAATTTTGCCGGTGGTGAAGCCGGTATAACCCCCAGCATAATCGGCCCCCAAGTCCGTGTTGTCGGCCCGATTGAAGATGTCAGTAAACAACGTGGTGCGGCCGGTGGTGGCCGTGAGCGTGGTACTTGTGATGATAGGCGAATAGGGGCTGGTATTGCCCGGGGCATCCTGGGCCCGGACCCGGTAACTGTAACTGGTGCTGGGAGTGAGGCCGGTGTCTTGGTAGCTGGTCGTGGGGGGAGAGGCGATGAGTGCGAAGGTGGTGCAGCCGGCCCCTTGGCAGCGCTCCACCTGATAGCCGGTCACCCCGACGTTATCGGTCGCGGCAGGCCAACTCAGGCTGATCTGCGTCCCGCTGAGCGCACTGGCCGTGGGACTGCCTGGCGCCGTCGGTGGGGTCGTGTCGGTGGTGAGGCTGTAGCCGCCCATCGCGAAGCGGCTTATCTGCGCATCGGTCACAGCCCCTCCAGCCGCCACCGCGACATAGATGCCCGTGGTCCCACTCGCGTAGGTCGCATCCGTCGCGGAGGTCAGGAGTGTTTCTGCGGTCCCCACCACGCGATATAGTTTGATCGTCGTGCCTCGTATTTCACAGCGGAGTTTATCCCCCACTCCCCAGACCGTCGTGGTGTCGTTGGTCCCGATCGTGGTGGAGATCCCGGCATTGAATCGGCGAATGCCCGCTTTATTCGTTTGGTTGATGGCCGCAAAACAGCGGTAGCCGCTATAGGTGGTGGGGTTGGTCAACCGGACATGGGCGCCCACTTGTGCCACCACGCCACTCGTCAGCGCTCCGATCGTGACTTCACTCCACTGATCGTTCGGCGTCGTGACGCCGGTATAGTGCTCCACCGCGGGCCCAGCCCCTATTGCCGATAATACGAGCCGTTGCGCGAGAATTTTGCCGGTGGTGAAGCCGGTATAGGAATCGGTATACGCCGCCCCGAGGTCGGCATTGTCCGCCCGATTGAAGGTGTCGGTAAAATAGGTCGTGAGGCCGGTGGGGAGCGTGTTCGTCGTGATGGGCGAATAGGCGCTGAAATTACCCGTGGCATCCCGCGCCCGGACCCGGTAACTGTAACTGATGCCGGGGGTCAGGCCGGTGTCGACGTAGCTGGTTGTGGTGGGGGTGGCAATCAGCGCGAAGGTGGTGCAGCCGACCCCTTGGCAGCGCTCCACGTCGTAGCCGGTCACACTCCCGCTGTCATCGGTTGAGGCGGGCCAACTCAGGCTGATCTGCGTCCCGCTGAGCACACTGCCCGCAAGGCTGCCCGGTATCGTGGGCGGGAGGGTGTCAGCGGTGAGGCTGTATATTGCCGTATAGGTCGTAGAAGCGGTTCCAACAATGAGGTGCGACTGGTTGCCTCCATCGGACCAGGAAATAAAGTGATAGGTGGTCGCTCCCATAGTCTGGGGTGTGACGGCACTGACGGAGTTCGTGGATCCCAGGATGGCCGTTCTCGTAAATGGGGTGGGTGAGCTGCTACTTCCGACGACCAGCTGCAAGCCCGAAGGAGTTGACTCAAAGTTCAATGTGACAGCTTGCGGATTCAAGAGGGCACTCTTGGTATCCGTCAGGCCCGCCGCATCCGTCACCGTCAGTTTGATCTCGAGGTGCGACGGGTAGTCGTGATCAGGCGCCGGGAAAGATCCCGTCATGACGCCGGAGAAACTCTGAATCGGATGCGTATGACAGTTCGAGGGACAATGATGCAGGATTAGTTCCCAGAAGAACGCAGAGGGCGGGAATGTGCTCTGTCCCGGAGAGGTGGCGTGGCCGGAGAAGGTAATCGATTGACCGACCTGCCATTGGGTGCTCGCAGCCGGAGTATCAATAAACGCTGTGGGGTTCCCTGCCTGGATCGAGATGCTTTCGATGCTCGATGCTCCATGATTATCGGTCACTTTGAGCTGCACGTTATAGAGTTGCGCCTGCGTGTAAGTGAAGGAGGTCTGAGCGGTCAGAGCATCGCCGAAGAGTCCGTCGCCGTTCAGGTCCCATGAATACGTCAGGGTATCGCCGGCGTTCGGATCGTTTGAGGCCCTCCCATCAAAGGTGACCGCCAGCGGCGTGGGCCCCGACAACGGCGTGGCCTGAATGACGACATTCGGGGCCTGATTGCCGCTCGTGTACTGGATGCGTCGGATGGTCCCTCCGTTGAAGTCCACATAGAACAAGTTTCCGCCAGGCCCAATTTGCAGGTCGACGGGAGTCCGCGGCGCCGGCCACAAACGTGGCTCGGGTCGCAGGATCGGGCAAGCCGTTCGCCCCGGCGAACATGCTCCAAATACATTTCCGGGAAGAGTCGGAGAAGAACAACGCGCCCTGATACGCGGCGGGATAGGTGCCCCCCTGATTGAAGGCGATTCCCGAGATGGACGAACTGCCGGTGGGGCAGGTTTCTCCAGCCACCACTGACTGACTGTGACTGTAGGTAAAGTAGGGAGGGGTGTGCACACCGGCCTGGGCATAGAGGTTTTTGCAAATGTTGAGACCCAGCGCTTGGAAGCTTGCATGCGGTGCGGCCCCTTCGTAACAGGGCCAGCCGAAGTTTCGCACGGGGGACGTGAGGGGATTGGAGATTCGGTCAATCTCCTCCCAGGTGATGTCACCAACGTCACCGACCCACACTTCATTGGTTCCAGGTCTGAACGTAAACCGAAAGGGATTGCGAAACCCGTAGCCCACGATGCGGCGGGCGTTGGGGTCTGCATTAGCGAAGAGGGGATTATCGGAGAGGGCCGCGCCCGTGAACGGATCAACTCGGATCAGGGTGCCATTTAAGATCACCGGCCCACTCACCCTACGAAGACTCTGTGATCTGGTCCTGCCCCCTTCCGCCGTGGGAGAGGTCTGCACGCCGCCAATTCCTACCGGCGGATCTCCTAACGGATTCAGTGGAGTACCAGCCTGGCCGTAATCAGTAAAGTTAAAGCTGGCCCCATCCCCTGCAGACGCGTACAGCGCCCCGTCTGGGCCAAACATGACGGTGTCCATGGAGTGACCGGGATATTGTTGGCCCCATCCTTCGATCAAGACCGATTCGGTTCCGGTGGAGACATTGCTGCCGGACGCGACCTCCAGCCGAGACAATCGGCCACTCACGACGCATCCGTCAGTGGTGGCGCCTGGAGGCGTGGGGCACGGATCGGAGGTGACGTCGGACCCTGCCCACCGTGGCACTTGGGCATTATTGGGGTCTTTGTTATAGGTGTAGAGGACGTAGACAGAGGGAACCGTGGGAAAGTTGGGATGCAGTTCGAGTCCCATCAGCCCCCGGTCCCAAAAATTATGCACATTCGTCCGCAAGTCATGAAACACCGTGGGCGTGGTGGCGGAGAAATTTGCGAAGACCTTAATGAGCCCACTTTTTTCTGCGACAAAGACCCGTCCGTCTGGTGAAAAGCGGACAGAGGTCGGCGCCGTCAACCCGGAGAATACGACGGATTCTGAGAACCCCGCCGGCAAGGTCGCGCCTTCTACTAGGGCAAGTGTTGGACTTAGGAAACAAGCTACTGCGGTACAGGTCCCAACCCAAAGGAGAACTAGATTCTTAAACTTTCTCATTCTGGATCCTAGTGAAAACATCAGGTACCCACGCGCGGTTCAATGGTTCCACATCGAAATGGGGACGCACGTACTCTACAGGGGTGACAACGGTCGTCTCCAGTTCCTTTTTCCTTTTCTAGCTCAGGAAAGCGATCAGGTCTCTGGGTTACAGAAGCGTATCGGCGAGCAACTGTCCTCTCAGATTTGACACAGCGGAATTGACGCGTAGTCTTCCAAGACCCCCATCAGTTCACGTTGCAATTCATACACAATAACATTAACATTCTGTACAGATGACTGTGCGATAGCAACCCCCCTAAGGAGGGGCTAACGGCAGCATAGTGTAGTGAAAGGTTGTCGGTATTCAATGATTCGCAACAGCAAAACTGGACCGACTTTTGTATGACGATCCCTCTATTGCAGAAGTAGATCAGTCGTGCTCAACCTCTCAATGATTCAAGCAGGCTTGTCCGTGCTTACTGAGAAATGAATGTCATGTAATGAAGTGGTAGGTGGTGGAACTGATGCTGTTGCTCCGCCAGATTTCGTTGACGGGACGGCCCGTATCGGCCTCTTTCAGGATCGAAACGATCTGTGGGCTGCTACCGGTTTGGTGGACTGAGTACGAATGATATCTGGCCGTCGAGAACATCGTTCACACCCGGACGAAGACGCGGCATCCTCAAACCAACGGGATCTGCGAGCGCTACCACAAGACGATGCTGAATGAATTCTATCGCGTCGCGTTCTGGAAGAAGATCTATCGGACGATCAAGGAGGTGCAGGCCGATCTTGATGCGTGGATCGAAGACTACAACCAGCAGCGGTCGCATCAGGGTCGCTGGTGTTACGGCAAGACCTCGATGCAGACGCTTGGGGACAGTGTGTCGTTGGCGAAAGAGAAAATCTTAGCGGCGTAAATCTAGTGAGGACTCACTGTCTGTGAGATGAAGTCTTGATTTATTCAGCTAAATGACGGAAACATCATTCATTGCGGCACTAGGCTGATCTAGCCTAGATAGGTTACTGCAATATTTTCTCGGAAAACTTCCTATTTCTCGTAGTACCTTCTAATGAAAGACATATTAGCTGGACATTTCAGAAAACTAAGCCCCATAACTCAGGGGTTGCTTCTATTTGCCATCTGCAATCTAGTGTTGAACCTTGCCTTGATAAGACATGGGACAGTTCTTCAACATACATGGTCTTTCCTAACATTCTCTCGTATTGGGCTTGCCCATGATTCCTGGGAGGAAATGTTTCAGGCCTTGGAGTATCTTCAGTCCAATCATGAGACTTTGATATATTCCCAGCTATTCTTTAAAGACGGAGTGAAATTTCAGTATCCATTAACATCACTTTTACCATTATTTTTGTTCAAACAATTCATTCCCGACTACCATACTCAACTTTATATTCTAAACTTTCTTTCGTCGATCGCAATCATTACAACGGCCATTTTTGCGGTCAGGATATTTAACCTAAAGTTAAATAGTTTTTCCGATAAACCTTCATCTGAATTAGTTAGATCAGATGTTTTTATCAGAACTTTTCTTCTTCTGGTCCTGTGTTTTATGTTTTATCCACTCCTGAAAGCGCACTCTCTCGGTCAAATTCAAGTTTTTATTAACTGTTTTTTTACCCTATCAGTTTGGTTTTGGCTGAAGCGACAGGAGCATATTTCAGGTATTTTAATTGGACTAATGGTTTTAATTAAACCTCAGTATGTACTTATAGCTATTTGGGGCGTGTTAAGAAAAAGATATTCTTTCGCAATCTCTTTATTTGCAGTTTCCTTAAGCGGTTTTCTAGGCTCAGTTGTTTTGTTTGGCATTTCTAATAATCTAGATTACTTGAGTGTGCTCAATTTTATCTCTCGCACTGGAGAAGGCTTTTATCCAAATCAATCAATGAACGGGCTCCTAAATCGGTTACTGTTCAATGGCAATAATTTACAATGGGAGCGTCATGTCTTTGCACCATTTAACCCAATTGTTTATGCTGGCACATTACTAAGTTCAGGCCTGTTGATACTAGGCGCACTAATCAGTTTCGTTAGAATAAGCTTGCGGGGAGGTGTTATTGATTTCATGATTATCGCATTGAGTTGCACAATCGCATCTCCGGTTGCGTGGGAACACCACTATGGAATTTTGCTGATTATCTTTGCTTTTCTTCTGCCCTACTTCCTCAGTCAACCCGTTTTCGGTAGAAGCACTATGCTCTTTTTCGTTTTGTCTTATACTCTGGCTAGTAACTATTATTTTGGCATATTTAACCGGTTAGCCTATGTGCCTGTACTTAATATTATGCAGTCCTACCTATTCATCGCAGCTTTGACAGTCCTAGTATTTCTTTATGGTATTGGGTATGGACGGGGACAAGCTAGCGATCGCCATCTGGGAGAGCCAGTTCCGAAGCATCCCCTGTAGTGATCCCCTGAAATCAAGCCACCTGGGTTGATAGTTGCGCCCGGTATTGGGCGGGACTCCGGTAGCCCAAGGCGCTGTGAGGGCGTCCCTGGTTGTACTACTGGGCCCAGTCCCGAAGGATGCGCCGCGCCTCCTCGAAGGTCTGGAACGTGTGCTGCCAGACACACTCCTCTTTGAGACTCCGAAAGAACCGCTCAATCAGGCCGTTCTCGCTGTGTAACACCGGCGCGTTCATCGGTCGGAGTGTCCCGAAGTGCTGCAGACAGGCCGCTTCGACTGCGCGTTCGGCATTCTTTGGCCCGACTCCGTAATGCACACTCATAGCCCACGATTTCTCGATCGTGACAATCAATGACGTCGGCGAGATGGGCCCAGCCGTCCTGATCGCAGGGGATGTGCGTCACATCCATGGCCCGCCTTTCATCGCTCTGACTCGCGTGGCTCACCCAGTCCTGCACGCGTGGTTGGGGTGTACATGACCGCTAATGGGCCAACCACCGTTTCTGCTTCAGCACGCGATACACCGCCTTCTTGTTCACGATCTGCGCCGTCCAGTCCTCGCCACACGGTGCAACCTTGCACGACCCACGGCTAAAACCCGGCACCTCCGCCGTTCCGAGACGCCCAACAGTGCGGCCCTTACGCGTCGGATGTCTTCCGGTCTAACGGGTACGGGTTCAGTGCCTTCCACAGATGTCGTTGTCGAGCTTGGTCCACGCTGAACCATGTCGTAGAGGTGGTCTCAATTTCAAGGGGAGCAGGATAACCGGCCGCAGCCTACTGCGTTTCAGTAAGCTGTCATTGGCACATGGGAATCTCCTGGCTAAGGGGGACTATTCTTCCAGAAAGCTATCTTTTGAATCCCTATCAGATTGGGGAAAACGTACGCTACGATCTCGGCAATTACGGGTGCATGATTGGCGGCGTGTTGTTGTCCGATGGCACCCACGTCAACCACACACTCGCCAAAGACAGCTGGTGCTGGTGGTATCGAAGGTATGCGTCGAGGGATACGGTACTTGAATGTTTAGAAGCTGAGGCGCGAGAGAGCAAGAAAGGCTTGTGGGTTGCTCCGGTTCAAGCGCCGCCGTGGGAGTGGCGGCAAGGGTCAAAGATTAGGAACTAACGGAGGACGTATGCTTCGACTGATACTGGGTTTGATGCTCGTGCGTGCCGCGTCGAGGGCGGCGTGTGCTTGCTTCGTTCCGCAGCAACGCCGGGTTACATTTCGAACAACAGTTTTCTGAACTCCGGTTTTGGAAAAACTTGCGCCGCTATCTGTCAGCTAACACGCGCGTCCGGCCACCTATAGACTTTGCGGAAACTGCAGTCTATGAAGCCATCACAGACCCTTGTGTGATTTGCCTCACGCGCAATAACGCGGCTGGCCACGAAACGATGTTGCTCAAGGGGGAACAATCCACGCCGCCGGAAAGAATCAGGGAGGCTGTTGCGACGCGCGGGCAAACCAGTCAAGCGCGCGCATTGACGTCAGGGGGCGGGCCGTAAGGCGACGGCACTCATCACCCAATTTTGGGCCGCCACTTGGGTCCAGTCCATCGTCTCTGCGCCTGCGGGTGTCTTGTCATTGACGGTGGAGACACCCACAGCATCGACGGTCCCCGTTGTCGTGCGTTTCACGCGGGACGTTTGTCCAGCCCCAATCGTCAGCGGGTCCGACTGTGCAAGCGCGCAATCAGTAATCAGCGCATGATTGGCGACCGTGGTGACCGCCGTGGAGAGCGTAGTGCTCGTACCGCCGCTGCCTGTGTGTGCATCAATGGGCGTGCCTTGATCCACGCCGAAATAACTCGTGGCGGACCCGACGCCATAACTGGAGAGGGCGCCCGCCCATGTCACCGTGATCGTATAGGCGCCTATACCGGGAGTCGGCAGATACCAGAGTTCGGTCCCGAAGGCACTGCCTCCATTGGTGCGCCGATCGGCGCGGACTTTCGTGAGCGGAAACCCATTAGCGGTCACGGTAGTCACGGCGACATCGCCCGCCACCGTATCCCGTGCTTGCGTGCAGACGGCGAGGAATCGGTTCGTGCCGTTCCCGACCGTATGGGACCAGCTGACCGTATTGGTCGTGTTCCCCGTGGCGGAACTGCTCACCGCATCGAAAGCGATGGCCGCTGCCGAGGCCGTCCCGAATCCGCCCATCGCGAAGCGGCTCATCTGCACGTTGGTGAGCGTGCCGCCCGTAGCCACAGCGGCAAAAGGGCCGGTGCTCCCGCTGGAATAGGTTGCATCAATGGTGGAGAGGAGCAAAGTCTCCGCCGTCCCCACCACACGATAGAATCGCAACGCGGTGCCTTCACGTTCACAGCGGCCTATGTCCCCTGGTCCCCAGGCTACGGTGGTATTGTTACCGAGATCAACACTGGTCCCCGCGTCAAAGCGCCGAAGGCTGGCCTTGTTCGTGCCATTAATGGAGGCGCGGCAAAGGTACAGGCTCAGGGTGGGTGGGGCCGCCATGTGCAGGGTGCACCCGATATCAGCCCCTTGAGCGCCGGTGAACGTATCAATCGTAAACTCGCACCACTGATTCGCAGGAGTGGTGACGCCCGTGTAACGCTCGACTGTATCAGTACCAACCGTGGTAGGCAGCAGGCGTTGCGAGACGATTTTGCCGGTCGTTCTGCCGGTATAGCCCCCAGCATAATCGGCCCCCAAGTCCGTGTTGTCGGCCCGATTGAAGGTATCGGTAAACAACGTGGTGCGGCCGGTGGTGGCCGTGAGCGTGGTACTTGTGATGATAGGCGAATAGGGGCTGGTATTGCCCGGGGTATCCTGGGCCCGGACCCGGTAACTGTAACTGGTGCTGGGAGTGAGGCCGGTGTCTTGGTAGCTGGTCGTGGGGGGAGAGGCGATGAGTGCGAAGGTGGTGCAGCCGGCCCCTTGGCAGCGCTCCACCTGATAGCCGGTCACCCCGACGTTATCGGTCGCGGCAGGCCAACTCAGGCTGATCTGCGTCCCGCTGAGCGCACTGGCCGTGGGACTGCCTGGCGCCGTCGGTGGGGTCGTGTCGGTGGTGAGGCTGTAGCCGCCCATCGCGAAGCGGCTTATCTGCGCATCGGTCACGGCCCCTCCCGCCGCCACCGCGACATAGATGCCCGTGGTCCCACTCGCGTAGGTCGCATCCGTCGCGGAGGTCAGGAGTGTTTCTGCGGTCCCGACCACGCGATACAGTTTGATCGTCGTGCCTCGTATTTCACAGCGGAGTTTATCCCCCACTCCCCAGACCGTCGTGGTGTCGTTGGTCCCGATCGTGGTGGAGATCCCGGCATTGAATCGGCGAATGCCCGCTTTATTCGTTTGGTTGATGGCCGCAAAACAGCGGTAGCCGCTATAGGTGGTGGGGTTGGTCAACCGGACATGGGCGCCCACTTGTGCCACCACGCCACTCGTCAGCGCTCCGATCGTGATTTCACTCCACTGATCGTTCGGCGTCGTGACGCCGGTATAGTGCTCCACCGCGGGCCCAGCCCCTATTGCCGATAACACGAGCCGTTGCGCGAGAATTTTGCCGGTGGTGAAGCCGGTATAGGAATCGGTATACGCCGCACCGAGGTCGGCATTGTCCGCCCGATTGAAGGTGTCGGTAAAATAGGTCGTGAGGCCGGTGGGGAGCGTGTTCGTCGTGATGGGCGAATAGGCGCTGACATTGCCCGTGGCATCCCGCGCCCGGACCCGGTAACTGTAACTGACGCCGGGGGTCAGGCCGGTGTCGACGTAGCTGGTCGTGGTGGGGGTCGCAATCAGCGCGAAGGTGGTGCAGCCGACCCCTTGGCAGCGCTCCACGTCGTAGCCGGTCACACTCCCGCTGTTATCGGTTGAGGCGGGCCAACTCAAGCTGATCTGCGTCCCGCTGAGCACACTGCCCGCAAGGCTGCCCGGTATCGTGGGCGGAAGGGTGTCAGCGGTGAGGGTGACAGAGATATTCACGGTGCCTTGAGTACTATTGGCATCGTTGTCCCTGGCAAAATACGTCAGGATATAGCTGCCCACGGGAGTCGCATTGGGCCAACTGAACGTCCCGGTTGCACTGAGGGTTGCCCCAGTCGGGAGAGACACCGAGACGAAAATTGGGATATCGCCATCCACGTCGGTAGCGCCAACGACAAAGTTGAGGGCCTGGCCTCCCACGACGGTCTGGGCCGAGACCGGTGTCAGCACTGGCGGAGAGTTCACCCGGACCGTTGCGGTGGCCGTGCCGGTCAGCCCGCCATTGTCCATCGCGGTCAGTTGAAAGGAGTAGGTGCCCGTCGCCGGCGCCGTAAACGAGGCATTAGCCGTGTTGTTGTTCGCAATGGTGCCCACCGAGGCACCGGTCAGTTGGGTCCATGCGTACGCGCTGATGCTACGCCCCGAACCAGCGGTCGCAGTCCCCGACAGCACCACCGTGGTATACGGTGCCACGACTTGCGACGGATTGGTGAGCGTGACGGTCGGCGGTGACGCAGGAATCGTTCGCAAGGCGGCGTACGCATCAAGCAGCCCTGCCCCGCAGAGCCCGGTGCCGCTGGGCGTGGTGCACCACGTGCCCGCTGGATGGGGACGGGCGGACGATTGCAAGAAGGACCTGATTTGCGCAGGGGTCAGCGTCGGCTGGACCGAAAACAGGAGCGCCGCGACACCGGCCACCATCGGCGCCCCGCCGCTGGTGCCTGCACCAATAGCATTGCTATCTGCTCCTGGGCTGGTGGTGCCGGTGTTAAATGTCGAATAGAGACCCGGTCCGTTGGAAGACGAGAGATCTGTACACGTACTCCCAAACGTGAGCTTCCCACAGCCCCCGCCCGGCGCACTGAGGGCGACTTGAGGGTCGACATTGGCATAATGGGCTAGATCGCCATCGATCGCATGGCCGGTCACGGCAATGACCCCACTACAATTCGCTGGCGCTTCTACACCATTCGTCAGACTCCCATTGCCGGTCGCTACCGCAATTACGGTCCCAGCATTAACGATCTCGGTCACAGCGGCTTGGAACGCCGCACCGCATGCACCTGGCGCGCCGATGCTGATGCTCATCACCTTTGCCGGGTTCAGATTGGCCGGCACACCAGCCACCGAAAGGCCTGCCGCCCAGCGCATCCCATCAACGACATCCGAGGTCAGTCCACCGCATTTCCCCACCACCCGCACTGGCAAAATGCCCGCGTTGGGGGCAACGCCGGTGCCTCCTTGGCCATTATTCATCACCGCACCAAGGAGGCCGAGCATGAACGTGCCGTGCCAATGACCGGTCTTGGCCGGTGTGCCCACCCCGCATTCGCCGGCGACCACCGCATCGCTCGGGTCTTGGGCATCGGCATCTCGGCCATCGCCATCATGGGCGGCCGTGGGATCGGTAATAAAATCAAATCCTGGCAGGACCTGAGGAAAATCGATGTGTGGGCGATATCCATTGTCTATCAAGGCCACGACGACGGAAGGGCTGCCCTTGTTCGCATCCCACGCAAGCGGTAAGTTGGCCCCGCCCTTATTGGCGCCCGCAGGCGCAAAATAATGCCACTGATTCCCATACCCGGGATCAGTGGGGGTCGTCGTCAGAGGATACACCATCCGATCCGGCTCCACATATTCGAGGCTCGAGTCATTGTGCATCAACCGCGCCGCGATGACTCGCGCTTCGGATAACGTAACTGGCTGTTTCAGCTTGATCACGTGAGCTCCGCCAGACATCTGACGCAACACGTGTAGCGGTACATTGGCGGTTTCGGATAAACCACGGGCATCAAACGCCTGAAGGGCACTGGCCATCTTGGCGCCGGCTTTCGCGTGCGGCTTCACGATCAGGCTCGACACCATTTTCTCTTCCGACCCACTTGCCGCTATGCTCAAGGCTGACTCCAATGGCAATTTGGAAGACCCCGCTGTCGTTACAGAAGCAGTCATAGCTATAGCCACAATGAACGCCATCGTTGCCATACCCAAACCCATCGTGCGGTGCGGTAGTTTGAGAAACATCAACACCTCTTTTTCCGAAAACTTAAGACGTCTGCAATAAGCATCACGGCCTCAATCCAAGTGCAAGGCTTTCATCATCCTGTCTTCCTCGAGCCATTCGATAGCAGGATGTTGCTTGAGCGTTTCTTGTCCTTGCGAAAGGCCTGCGGCGTGATCCGCAACCTGCTTGATCACGCACGCATCGCCGGACATGGGGCGCACATACTCAAGGGGCACCCGCGTTACTGCGGACAAGTGCGCGATCTCGGGGGCCTCACAGGTCATCGTGTTGGGCTTAAACTTAACAATTAACTGCTGAGAGACTCGCAGTTCACCTATCGACATCGGCGTAGGCTGCGGTGGACTAATGGTGGAAGGAGACGGTGGCATCTGACACCCGCCTGCAAACACAATGGCAACCAGAGTGACCCTGCCCCAATGTGATCGTTTGGTAAAACCACCCATAGCAGTTGCACGAAAAACTCAAAAGGATCGTGTAGGCTCTACTCGATAACCCTTATTATCAGCCAAGCTGATCTCGTGATATCGCCATTGGGCCCTCGTTCATCTATTTGCTATGGCATCACACCGGATATGAAAGGGAGTTTGAACTTTTGGGGCATCAAGTTCAATCCCTCTTCGGAAGGGTATCCACAATGGTGGGTAGACGTTCAGAAGGGGCTATTAAGGGGCTATTGATGAGCAACTAGAAGTATGTCCTGAGTTGCTCCGCTTGAAGCTCTTGTCAGGGTCATTTTTGAGCCCCCTGTCTTCGTATGGGGGCGTGGTTGTATACCAGAGCAAAATCCATCTGACTTGGTCATACTCAATCACACATCTGAAACGATCTAAGTCTTTGTAAAACCATTGCACAGTATCTAAACTGACCGATTGTATTGAGATCATAAAATCGCCTTAAATCAAATCCCGCCTTAAGCATTATCAGACAGAGATAAGATGGACTAATCCCCTAGATTGAGACACGGCGAATTGGCGCACTTGGCACAGGGAAGGGTGGCAGATGGCGAAAAAACGCGTGGGAAGGTTTCGAAAGATGGCCATGGACCAACTGACGCAGTGTGACAACATCGTGGAATTCGCGAAGGAGCGCGGCATCAGTCGGCGGCTGTTGTATATGTGGCACCTAGGTATCGTCGTGGCTCACGCCGCCTAAACCAATTACCGACGACCCGTGTTTGGTAATCAGCGCGTCCATCGTCTCAATGGCTTTCATCCGTCGTTGGTCGAACAGTCCGGACGGCGCGGGAGTCAAGGATGAGAGTGCGAGCCCCGCCAATCGGTATTCGGTGCCAGGTTGAAGGAGTTCCTGTAGCGCCTGTTGGACGGTCGGCCACATGTCGGGATCGTAGTTCAGCGGGTGGGGAAAGCGATGCTGCTTGGTCGTAATGGCGAAACGGGAGTTTTTCAATTTCACCGTGCAGGATCCGGCAGCCAATCCTTCCTGCCGGAGATCCCGCGCCAGGTCACGGAGGAATCCGCGTAGGGTTCGCTCAAGAAAGAGACAATCATGCGTATCGTGTTCGAATGTGGTCTCGTGGCTGAGGCTTTTGGATTCCCGATCAGCCACCACCGGTTCGTGGTCGATCCCCCGCGCCAGCTCTCGAACCCACTGGAGTCGCGTGCCGAAGATATGACGCAAGGGTTGATTCCAGCGTTGATCCAACAGGTCGCCAATCGTCTTGAGCCCGAGCGGCTCCAGGCGCGCGGCGGTCTTGGGACCGATCCCCGGCAACGCGCGCAGAGGCCGCCGCGCTAAGAATGCTTCTTCTGTGCCAGGTGAGACCGTCACCAGTCCATCCGGCTTGTGACTATCCGCGGCAATTTTGGCGACGGTCTTGCCGGTCGCGACGGCGATGGTGCAGCGTAACCCTGTGGCCTCGCGCAGCGCATCCTTTACCAGTTGTCCGAGTGAGCGGGGATCGGGATGACGGGTCTGGAGATCGGTCGTGTCGGCATAAAACTCGTCGATGCTGCTCCATTCGGTGAGCGGGAATAATTGATCGGTGACGGCCTGCATCTGTTCATGCAGCCGGCGATAGAGCGGTCTGTCGGGGGGAACGAGAATGAGGTGGGGGCAGAGACGCGTAGCTTCGCCTGTCGGCATGGCGGAATGGACGCCAAATGCACGAGCCTCGTAACTTGCTGCCGCGATGATTCCTCGCGGGGATGGCCCACCGACGGCCACCGGTTTGCCTGCAATGCTTGGGTCTGCCAGTACGGCCGCTGAGGCGAACATCGCATCGACATCTCCGAACAGAATCTGTCGAGACCATCGCATCGTTTGTTCCTGAGCAGGAGTCTAGAAGGTAAAGAACAATTGAAGAGGCTGCAAGGGGCGTTGAGGAGGAGGCACTGTTGTGTGGGAAGGACGTTCAGAATCAGTCGGGACCAGGCTGACAGATCCTAATTCCTGCAACGATCCCCGGCAGGTGCCGCAATGGTGCCGCCGTGGCTGAATCGTCCGTCGCTGGCGTCGGTACACTCGGCCGCATTGCCGACAGCGCCAGGCAAATCGCGCCAGGGCGAGGACTTCTTTCTGTAACGAATGGTAGATGGTGATTGCCAGAGCGCCGTCTCGATTCATCTCGGTCATCTTGCGGAGAAAGTCCACCCCATGATTCGGCCGCCGCTTCAAGATGTCGTATTGCCATTGATGAATCATTTCGTGCGCCAGCGTGCTCAGGATCTCCTGCTCGCCATATTCGCTTCGCTGGGCGACCTGTTGGAGCAGGGGAAGGGACAGGCGAATTTCGCGCCTGGTCGGCGGGCGAAGGCCATCCCGATCCAGTCGGGGCCTCGGTCCTCTACGACTCACGAACAGGCCGACAGAGGAGGTCAGCCGCCGACTCCAGACCAGATCGATCGGGGGCAGCAGGCCCGCGAAGTAGCGGCCATTCAATTCGCTCCACATCTGGATCAGATGCTGCGAGGTCACTGGAGGGGATTGGCTTGGAATCATGCGAAGGGGGTCACCCTAATTCTTCGTGCACCGCCGCTGCTAGCAACGGCACCATAATTTCATGGTGGCCGATCAGGGAGTAGCCTTTACCGCCCTTCTGGGTCGGCCGACGCACCACGTTGGTGAGCGGGCGGTAGTGAGCCAGGAAGTCCATGTCCACGGTCGTAATGTTGGTCAGGTCATGACCAAGATTGCGTCCCAGTGACACCGCTTTGAGAAAGACTTCCGGCAAAATAACGGCAGAGCCGAGATTGAGATATACGCCGCCCTCCATCTCTGACACAACGGCCGCAAGCCGTCGAAAGTCCAGCAGCGAGGTTGCGCCAATGGCAGAGCCGTCCGCAGCGGGATGCATATGGATGATGTCGGTGCCGATGGCGACGTGCACGGTCACCGGAATACCGAGCTTCGCTCCGGTCGCCAGAATGCTCGTGTCTCGATGGGGAAACTGTCCCTGTCGCCGGTTGATGTAGTGGCCGACAGATTCGCCGAGCCCCTCGCGATCGTGGGCCCCGCGGACGATCGCCTCGTTGAGCATGCGGCCGGTTTCTTCCGCCATCCCGAAGCGTCCCTCGTCGATCTCCGCGTCGACTTCCTCTGACGTGTGCCCCATGAGCGCCAATTCGAAATCGTGAATGATCCCGGCGCCGTTCATGGCCACAGCCGACACGATTCCTTGCTGCATGAGGTCCACGATAATCGGACTCAATCCGACTTTGATGACGTGGGCGCCGAGTCCTACGATGACCGGACGGCCCTTGCGATGGGCTTTCGCGATGGCTTTGGCGACAGCGCGCAACGTTTTCACGCCCAAGATATCCGGTAGCGAGCGATAGAATTGGCTGAAGCTGCCCCCACGGCGCCAGGGGATGGCAAAGTCGGAGACGCGAACCTTGCTGTACCGTTTCTTGAGCGGATACGTTGTGAGATCCGACACGTTGATCGGCGGGATCAGTCTCGGGGTCGTAATAGGGGGCCGCTGCCGGTCAGGAGGCTTTGCCAAGGAGCTGTTCCTCGATGAGTTCACACAACACGTGGCCGAGCGTGATATGACTTTCTTGAATGCGGGCTGTGACAGTTGAGGGCACGACGAAAGGATACTCCACCAGACCTGCCAGTTTCCCGCCGGTCCCACCGGTCCAGCCAATGGTGGTGAGGCCACAAGCCCGCGCGGCCGTCCACACCCTTCAACACGTTGGGTGAATTGCCGCTGGTGCTGATGGCGATGGCGACGTCGCCTTTCTGGCCATGGGCGTGGATCTGGCGGGCAAAAAGTTCTTCGAAGCCATAGTCGTTGGCGATGGAGGTGATGGCGGCGATGTCAGTGGCCAGGGCAATGGCCGGGAGTGGGGCGCGCTCTCGTTTATACCGCCCGACGAACTCGGCGGCCAGGTGGGCTGCATCCGTGGCGCTGCCGCCGTTGCCGAATAATAAGATCTTGTTTCCCTGGCGAAAGGCCGTGGCGATCAGTGTGGCAACCTGCACGATGCGATCGGCGTGCTCGTGCGCGAACTGTTGCTTGACGGTTGCGCTTTCGGCAAACGTACTGAGGACACGTTCTTTCATGGGACGCGATTCTAGGCAACCTGCTGCCACCTGTCAAACGTGACTCGCAGGCCGGTTACGACTTCGTTGTGGCGCCGGGACCTATCTGCCGGATGGCGTTCATTGCCAAGGCGATCATGGAGCCAACGTCGGAGACTGATGCCGGCAGGATGAGAGTATTTGTCGTTTTCGCCAACTCTCCAAACTTGGTGATGTACTGTTCCGCCACGCGCAGCTGGACGGCTTCCTGACCGCCCGGCACTTGAATGGTCTCCGCGACCTTGCGCAGGCCCTCGGCGGTGGCCTGGGCAATGGCGAGGATGGCTGCGGCCGCTCCCTCTGCCTCGTTGATCTGCTGCTGCTTCTTCGCCTCCGAGGCTTTGATCACTTGCTGTTTTTCGCCCTCAGCCTGGTTGATGGCCGCGTCGCGCTCGCCCTCCGACGTGAGGATCACCGCGCGTTTTTCCCTCTCCGCACGCATCTGCTTCTCCATCGCGTCCAGCACGCCCTTCGGGGGAGTAATGTTCTTGATCTCATACCGGAGGACTTTGACGCCCCAAGGATCCGAGGCCTTGTCGAGTTCGTTTACTACCTGGATATTGATGTTGGTCCGCTCCTCGAACGTCCGATCGAGCTCGATCTTGCCGATCTCGCTCCGCAGTGTGGTCTGCGCAAGCTGGATCAGAGCGAAATTATAGTCGCTGATGCCATACGACGCGCGCTGAGGGTTCAAGATCTTGAGGTACAAGATGCCATCCACTGACACCTGTACGTTATCGCGCGTAATACAAACCTGCTCGGGAATATCGATGGCCGTTTCCTTGAGCGAATGCTTGTAGCGAATGCGGTCGATGAAGGGGAGGAGAATATGAAACCCCGCATCCAGCGTGGCTGCATATTTGCCGAGTCGCTCGACCACATAGGCACTTTGCTGCGGCACGACCACAGCGGTCTTGGCGACGATAATCAGCACCAGCAATGCCAATATCAGCACGACAAATAGTCCGCCGGTCATCGTTACCTCCTCCACAGTCGTTCGCCCTCCAGGCTGTCCTCACTCATTCGGCTGTAATCCACAGGGTGAGCCCTTCGATCCGCTCAACCTTGCAGCGTTGGTCCTTCTTCAAAATGGCTGGCCCAGCATTATGAGCGGTCCATGTGGTGCCATGCAGTTCCACCTTGCCGGTGCCGCTCGGCATGAGGTCTTCGAGCAGCAGCGCACTCTCGCCCACCATCGAGTCCACGGTCGGCAATTCCTTATCACGGGTTTTGATCCAAGCCAGCAACGGTCCGCGAAAGACAAGCAGTGAAAGGATTGCGAGCCCCGAAAATAACAGCCACTGGAGCCATTCTGCCTGGACGAGCCCCACTCCAGCCACCGTGCCCACCGCCAATGCCGCGAGCCCGAAGAAAAGAATATAAAAGCCCCCGGGGGTGACCATCTCGGCGCCGAGAAGCACGAGACCGGCCAACATCCAATACCACCAGATCATCGGGGGACCTCATTCAATCTTCGAGAGGGTTGCAAGGAATGGGAGATCGCAACAAAAGTCTAAGCGCCTTTCCGTAGACCGTCAAGCAGAACGCATGTTGCTCCATCATGAATTGATCGATCAGTGTGAGCGATGACTCATAGGGCGGGGGAAAAGTCTTTCCGGCTAGGCCGCAGCGAGCGAAAGGCCGATGCGTACTTCGGTCCGTACGTTGAGGCCTTGAGCGAAGCGAGAACGAAGCCGGAAGGCTTTTACGCCGTCCTATGCTATAGTCCGCGCGAAATGGCGCACGACCAACCAGTCAAAGCTTTGGTGATCGCGCTCACCGACCATGCGGCGGCGGCGGTCTATTCGATTAATCGTCTGCAGCCGGATTCGCTCTGTTTCGTGTTGCCTGAAGAGGCGAAATCACTCGTAGAATCCGATGTCCAGCCGAAAATCGAGCATATGCCTAGGCGGTGGGATTGGGTGGTGCTGGCGCAGACCTGTGAATTTGTCGGCTGTTATCAGACGCTCGCCCGGACGCTTCCGGAAATGTTGCGTACGTGGGATGTGCAGCCAGGCGAGCTTGTCGTCGATGTGACCGGTGCCACCCCGGCCATGGCGGGTGCACTGACGTTAGTCACTATGCCGATGAGTTCGAGGATCGTGTCGCTCGTGCCGGCACGAGCGGAGCAGGAGGGGGACAGGATCAATGTGGCCGGGCTACCGTTCGTATGGACGCAGGGGAATCCCTGGGACGAGGCAGCCTCTGTCTCACGTCGCGAGGGTTGCGATCTGTTCAACCGGGGTTTGTTTGCCGCAGCGGCGAAGCTCTTCCGCGAGGTCGAAGTACGGGTGAGCGGCGGGCAGAAACCGCTCTACCGTGCCTTTGCAGATCTGGCCGCTGGCTACGATCTGTGGGAACGATTTCACTACCATCAAGCCTGGGAGAAACTGAAGACTGCCGTGAAGGCCTTCGAGATGGCGTCCCTGTGGGGTGGACCGCCAGGACTCCCGTCGCTGTTACCAGCCATCAAAGCGAACGCGGGATTCTTGGAAAAGCTCGTCCTCGATCCTGCTCCCGTGAAAGACATGCAGGCCCACGATCTGCTGGCCCATGCCGGCCGGCGACTGCATGGCCTGCACGATTCGGAAGCAGCCATGGTCTCGCTCGTGCGTGCGCTCGAAGCCTTTGCCCAGCGACAACTGTTCAAGCAATACACGATCAAAACCTGGGACGTGCAGCCGGAGCAGTTGCCGCAGGCGCTGCAAGAAACCTGTCGATCTTGTTGGCTGGAAGATCTCGACGGCAAGTACAAGTTGCCCTTGCAGGCACAGTTTCGGGCGCTGGCTGGATTGGGCGACCAGATGGGCCAAGCCTTTTTGCGCGAGTGGCCGACGATGAAACCGCTGCTCGATGCCGCCAGACCATGCCGTCCTCGGCCACGGCTTCGAGCCGGTCAAAGCCGAGCGGGTGCAGCAACTGTACGAAGTTGTCGTCAAGCTATCGGGCGTCAATGAAACCTCGTTGCCGAAGTTTCCGGTGTTGAACGTCTAGCGAGACGCGCGAAACTGGCAATCTTCTGACAGGTCGCGCCCATCCCGCGTATCTCGCGAGTGGAGAACATGGACATTCGCATCTACTACGAAGACACCGATTGCGGCGGAGTGGTGTACTATGGAAATTATCTCAAATATTTCGAGCGGGCGCGGACGCAGTATCTCGAAGAGCGCGGGTTGTCGGTGGCCGGGCTCATGAAAGAAGGCACGGTGTTCGTCGTGGTGCATGCAGAAGTGGATTACCGATCTTCAGCCCGCTATGGCGACCGGCTGATCGTCGAGACGGTCGTCTCCGACATGACGGCAGCCTCCTTCACGTTTTCACACGTGATCAGAGAGACGGGAGAGCCAACGTGTAGTCGTCGAGGGATCGGCCAGGTTGGCGGCAACGGATGGAAACGGGAAAGTGAAGCGCCTCGACAAGGCGATGGTCGCCATACTAAAATAGTCAAATACAACAAGGAGTCAATAAATGGAGTGGTCGGGTTTTGGAATGGCAGGAATCTGGAGCTGGCTCATCATGATCGGCTGGACAGTCGGTTTAGCTATACTCGCCTGGTGGTTTTTCATGCCAAACCCAATGGATAGAGACAAGAAGTCCAAGAAGAGGCTGTAACACAACGGTAAGTATTCTCCTCCATCGTAGTCTTCGCCATCGCCAGAGTCATCTAACATGACGGGGTTCATTGGTCTTCAGAGCGCATTGCGCTATGGGCGGCCTGAGTCAACCCTCTTGTTGATCATGATCACTGCGTAGGTGCTGGTTTAGCGCTGCGCCGAGTTCTTGGCACTTATTCACGAGGGCTTCATAGTCCTTGAGGTTGGCATTGTACTCAGCCATCGGATACTTGCTGAGATCGCCTTGGCTTTTCTCGTAAAACCTCCTGCAGATCTCCCGGAGAGCGTGAATAGCTTCGAGCAACGCCGTTGCGTACTGGTGGGAACCCTCCAACGACTCTGACTCTGCATTCAATGCAGCCGAAACAGCAGCCAGTTTGGACAGCAGCCGATCGAGGTCTCTAAAGTGAGCCCCAAAGTCTGTGGCCTTGAACAGTCCTGGAATGGGGAGTGTTTTGCGCCACGAAAACTTAAAGATCGCGTCATGAATTGCGACGTACTCGCCAAGGATAGCATTCACTCGGATCAGTTCATCGGGAAGATCCGGCATGTGTTACCTTCGCCTACCGACCCTAGCGCAGGGAGTCCGGCCCATGAGCAGCATGAAGCGCATCCGTAGCGCGATCGGATTCGCTACAGCATACGGTTAGGAGGCATCTTGTCTGTCTTGTTTCTCTCGTTTCCAAGCTCCCCAGGCAAAGTAAAAGCCCATCGGTGCGCTGATGATGCACACCCATGCCAGAGGAGACGATTCTGCGAACAGCCAACCGGCAAAAACGGTATAGATAACTGCTCCTGCAAAGTAGACGATGGACCAAGGAAACTTGCTCTTTTTGTTCGAAGATGTATCGGATTGCAATGACATGTGAGTGCCTCTCTGCGTCCGGATCCGGCTAACTATGTATTATCTGATTCCGTATAACAAGTCACCGGCGATCCGCTGAATAGACGGGTTAGCCATCGACTTTGCCGCCTGCAGTACGAACGCACTGCACAATATACGCCTGCGTTTCCTGCGGCAAGCATGCGAGCGGCAACGTGGTGAACTGTGACTTGGAGTACAACAACAGCCACACGCTTGGGAACTGCCACAACTCTTTGACAGCGGACCACTGAAGCGTGGTTGTGCCGATGTCCGAACTCATGGTGAACGAGGACTCATCAGCACAGAACGTGGATCGAGGGTTGCTCATCTGGCGAAACTTGCGCAGTGATCTACGATAGTGAACGACGTAGACAACTATGGAGAATGCGATACCCAGCGCCAGCACACTTGCAAGTGCACCGATGAGCCAAGAGGCCTGGCCTAGCGCCACGAGTACGACGAGCCCGAGCGCGGCAATGAGCAGCGCAACAAAGAAACCGACACCTACGGAGCGCCGCCAAAACGCAAATACTGCCTGACGAAGCAGTGCCGTACTGTATATGAGTGTGGCCTCGTGGGGCATGCTGGCTATCGATCCAAGCTCAGCGACCCAGCCCACGAGGGGCTCGGATGGCCACCACAGCGCGATGGCGTAGTTCGCTGCAGCCCATGGTTAGACGGCGTTGTCATGTCCTCAATTTACCAACACAAAGTGATGAAATGCTACTAGCCTGCATTACTCATGAACAGTTCTGCTGCAATCGTGGATTCGCTTGCCTGCCTGGCGAATGCGCGATTTTGCGACAAACCGGTATGAATAATGTGGGTTAAGGAACCTGACCCCTGTATTTCGTTCCATGCGCCATTAACGTAACGCGGCTGGGACCACAAGGAAGTGGGCTGCGGCTCCAAAGACGGGACGGAACGGTCGCGGGGGAGATACTAATTCAACCCAGGAATCGGAGGCGTTTGAGAGAGGACCGAAAGTATTTCGGCTTTCGCGTCGGCAAGCCAAAGCCACTGAAGAGCGTCATCCATTTTCCGGAAGATCCGCAGCTCATCGGGCGATTCGTCCGACAGGATTTGGTACATGCGTGCCATGCCGAAGACTACGTCGTTAGTGACCACCACGGCGCGCCGGGCACCGGCTCCGAAGGGATTCAGTCCGACCATCTCTCTGATAGTGGAGGCAGTGATCTGGACGTCCGTTACATCACGCAGGTCGGCGAGTTGGCGAAAGTCTCGCGCGAAGCGTGGGTCGGCGGTCAGAGCACGTACGTGCGCCAGAAGCTCGCGATCCGTCACTAAGTCCCATCCGCGGGATAGGACTAAGGACCGTGCCAGGTCGATTGTGTAGCCGCAAGGCATAGTGTGAAGCCTACGGTAATTCACAGGATGCCGCAAGAGGGGATTCGTGCGAGGAGGCGAACCTCGTTTGGGCTACCTGGGTTCGCGCTTGTCGCCAGTTTCCCAAATTCTGTCTGTCGACGAAAGTTTCGGCCACGAGGCGATCGTAGATATCCTTGCGGTGTGTAGCCTTGGAAGGAGTTTTCTGTGACGCCGGGCTTAGTTACTCAGCAGGTTCTCCCGCTTAGCGTATCACGCTGTCCCTGACGTTCGGGCGGCGCGAGTGGATGCCGAGGCAACGTCGATTTGATACTTTGATCGAATGAGCGATGGGTTCCCTTCGCGTTCTTGTGCGGACGCAATCCTTTCTCACGGCGAGGTCGTTGAGGGCGCAGGTCGCTTCCGGGTCTCCCTTCTGGTTTCCGGCAGAGGTCACAAGATGTGCGAATTTCTGACTCGGTGTGTTCGGGGTTCAAGGGTCTAGTGGCCAGTGATGAGGGTGGGGCGGTCGATTGTTGTGCCGGGACCTGATGGGGAAAGACCAGAATGACGCTGATGGCGATGAGTGCATCGAACGTGGTTCGACCTTGCGCCATGAAGCTTGCGAGAACGCACAGTCCATGCCAGAGCGTCCGGTTGACAATGCAAAAATCCGCATGCTGTTATAGCGGCGTATCGAGTTCTTCGCGCGAGACTCGCGCGAAAAGCGGGACGGGTGAGGTGATGCTGAAGGCTGAGGCTGAAGCTGGGAAGGCGAAGGTCGAGGTTCGAAGTTCTGAACACTTCAGCTTCAGCCTTCCCTTCGGCCTTCGGACCACGCCTGTCTTGCTCGTCTGCTCACAATTCACGGAGGTTTCTATGGATATGATGGGACGTGTGGGACTGATCGAGATTCCAATCTTGATCGCACCCGATCAAAAGGTCTGGATGGATCGCATGATTAAGGAAGGCAAGATCGCCATTCCTCCAGGCGGGACGCTGGAAAAAGGCTCGCTCTATTCGATGTTTGTCAGAATGCTCCTGCATAACGCGATGGAAGAACAGAAGAGGCAGGAGGTGCTGGACGCGGAAGACGAGGACGACGAGTAGAGAAGCTGTTGAAAACGCCGTCATCTCACCCGCCAGCCCTAGTGCGCCGAGACGCGCTTTGACCCAGGCGTCGTTCTCACTTCACTCAAGCCCTCAACGTACCGGTACGACGTACGCCTCAGGCTTTCGCTCGTTGCGGCCTAGCAATGAACTCGGTTTGAGCATCCTGCGGGCTGCGTGACTGTATCGAAATCGATTCAGCGAGTATCTCGCTGGATACAGCCGTAAGAGCTTATGGCTTATCGCCAAAGCCAGACCGCCTATTCTATCAGCATAAACTCTTCGCCTCTGCCTAGCCATCAGCCATTAGTTGACATTTCGATAAATAATGGATGCCTCTGGCCTTACGTCCAGGCAGCTCAGAGCTGCCTTGATGAAAGACCACAGGAATCGCTGGGAGCTTTTACGGTGAACATCGGCGACTTCAACCGCGGCCTGTTCATTTCCTTGCAGTACGGTGCGTGAGGAGCCTAGAGGCAGTTGGCCTCCCCTATCGGTAGCCTCCCTGGCGGTAGAGTTTCCAAAGCATCAGTCCCATAGCCAGCCATCGATAGCGCTGGAGGCGTGGAGAAAGAATGGGTCTCATGCCCGAATGCCGTTCAATTTTCCAGAGAATGTAGTCCGTACCGCCCTGGAACGTCATCAGTCCTTTCAACAGCCGTAAGACGTTCAGCGTTTTGCCGAGGGCTTTCCGAAGGTTCCACGCAAGACCGCCCCAAAAGCGAACCCGCTCCGGTATCACGGCTTCGTATCTCACCGAAGGACCTTCCTCGTGTACGCTGATATCGAAGGGGATGCCGGTCATGGCCGCTCGGGTCACCTGCTCATAGTAGCCGAGATTATCCTGGACGAGGCGGGCCACCGCATCCAACCGTTCAGGGCGGAGTTCAGTGCGATAGGTTCGACCGAGCCCCTCTCGCCATAACAGTTCGGCATCGAACCTAGCTGGAAGCACCGGAAGAACGCGGGTGATAAACGTCACAATCGCGCGGCCTCGTGCCGCGTGGATCTGCTGGGCGATCTCCTCGTTTCGGACGTACAACACGCTGCTTGGCTGCGCAAAGCGAGCCCAGAGGTAGGAATGAAACCATCGCGGAGAGGTTCCGCGCCGGAAATCCGCCTGGGAGATCACCGCATATTTGGCACGAACTCGACGATTTCCGAGGGGAATCTCGAGGTAAAAGACAGTCGGTGGCAAGATGCGGTACAGCAGGCGCAGGAACGATGTGCCTGGGAGACTTCGATAACGGTCCACCACGACATAGAGATCGACCAAGCCTTCATCGGTACCGGTCCGGAAACAGGAACCATAGACCAGGATGGCCGCGACGGCCTCGCCAAACCGGACACGGAGGGCGTCCGCGAGCGCGTGAACTCCTGGGGCCAGAAGTCCTGACCTATGCTGGGCAAGGAGGGCGATGAGCGGCGAGCAGTGCTGAACACCGCCGCGCTTACGGCTCGACTTTGGCATCAAGCCACAAATGCATCGGATTTTGATTGGATGTAGCGGCCAGAGAAGCACGGGCCAGCAGGCAAAAGCCCGCCAGGTCCAGGACTGCCCAGTGGCCTAAGTTTTCTATCGGGGAGAGGATACGCCTGTCGTACGGGTTAAATCCATACGAGGACCCACGGGCCAGCAGCCGTTGTCGCCAGCGGGGATGCAAAAACGAGAGGGGCACCAGAATCAGGAAGCGAAACACAGCCAAAATCAGCAGGAACGGAATTTGTGCAAGATACAGGAGGGTTTCCCGGAAGGGCGCCGACGCCAAGGGAAGATATTCGCCATCAGCGGATGTCCCGTACTGTCGTGGATATGATGATCTAGCTGGTTGCTATACAAGAGCGAGTGCATGAGCAGAGGTACCCCATAGAGGAGAGAATGTTCCATGCCACAAGAAACCCTGTCAAGCAACCGCTCGGCATGTGGACGATTTCGTGAACTTGAACATACTCCGTAGCTTGCTACGGGGAGCTTCATTCGCCGAACATGTTAAATCTGTAGACACAGAATCCTGGGGCCCTCCTTTAGAGCCGTAAAAATTCTGCCTCCCCCCCATTGGTAATCATGAGTGGGTGCTGTCTTGGTCTGTCGAATAATTGTCCGTCCAGAGCACACTCCGTCTCCAACTGCAGCACAGCCTCATGGATGTTTTTGCTCGTATATCCGAACTCAGGCGTCAGGTAGCGGTTGCGTTTGCCACGCAAGAGCGAAGGCGCGACGAGGAGGAGATGGCGCGGCTGATATGCCACAGCCGTATACCGAAGTGGACCAGCTTCCTCGCCCCAGTATGGGTATATTCCAGGGCTCAAACGTACCAAAGTGGTGATAAAGAGCGCAAGGTAATCTGCCGGATCAAACGTTTGACCGTCCAAACGAATCGCGATCGAAGTGGGCTCGACGACACGGCGACCCAGTGCCAGCCCCAAAAGATATCGCCCCACCATGAGCGCGGTCCCCAGGGCACCGCGCATCACATGGGAGCTGGCGCGGCGACGTGTGTCCCACCGAGCCCGGGTGACTTGAACGATGCCGGCCGCGCTGAAGAACATCCCGAAAAAAGGGGTGCAATCCGGCCCTCGGTCCACGCGTAAGACGCTGCGGCGCTCAATATGGCCCACCGATCCGCTCCCCGCCGACCAGGCCAGCAGGCGCTGCAAGGCTCGGGCTGGTTTTCCTTCTATGCCGACATCGGCGGCGGTCATGTTCGTGGTTCCACCTGCCAAGAGCGCCAGGGGAGGCCTGACGTCAAATGGTTTGGTGTGGAACAAGGCGGTCAGCGTGGCCTGGACGGTTCCGTCACCTCCGCAAACTGCCAGCACATCTACTTGTTGGGCAGCCATCTCCACCAGGGCGGCAGCGACGTCTTCGGGGGTCACAACCTCTCGGTGGATGATGTGCTTGTGCTGGGCCAGGAGCTGTGAGCAAGCGTCGAAACCAGATCGGGTCGTCCCACTCCGCGGATTGAGCAGGATACCGACTCGTCGTTGGCGGTGGGCACCCCAAGGCTCAAAACCGGACGGCGCACAGCCGATTTCATTTTTCACAAGCATACTAGTTGTGGTGCAACGTGGCGCGGACTCAACACGCGGGACCGTCAGGCTTACCGGGTGGGAACGTGCTGCGTGAACAGCCGTACGGCAAGCGAACGGGCACCAGCTTTTTCAAGATCATCAGCCAGCCAGGAATGTAGCGGTCCATGCACGACTCGGGTGCGGAAGGCTACCCCGAGGCGGACCAGGAGCAGGAGACTTGAAAGGACCGTCCACGCGGCCACCGCCACTAGCCCCATATCAGGTCTGTTGATGAGAAGGCTGATGGTTAAGAGGATCAGGTTCGGATTCCGTCGGGCAGTCACGAGTCTATTGTATGCGTCGAAATGACGCCAGCAAAATATGCCGAAATTGCCGAACCATCGCTGAAACGCCCCTTCAATAAGGCGGCCTGCAATGTATCCAATGAAGATCGCTCCTATCATGATGTTCAGCGTGAGCGAGGGAAGGACCGGTTGGAACGACGCCAAGCCGAGCCCCCACAGTAGATACCAAAACGGGGGATGCACGATGTCCAAAATCTTGTCGAGGAAGTGGCCAAGCCGGGTGGAGGTGATCGTGACGCGTGCGAGCTTCCCGTCCACCGTATCGAGAAACGTCATGATCCATGCGGCCAGGAGCCCCCATGCATAAAAACCATTGGCAAAAAGGGCTCCGGCAACGACAACCAGGACTATGCTGAGCGTAGTGACATGATTCGGCATCACTCCGCCGGCCACGCACAGACGCGTGGCCCATTTCGCAGGAACGGGCCACAGCCATTTCGTGACCAAATCCGTGATGCCTTTGTAGGAACTGCTAAATAAACGTTCTTCCAGCGCTCGTTGCGTGTCCGGCCTGATGGGTTCCACAAAAAGCGGCTGCGACTTCCGCAGATGTTCATTAAAGGATACCGATCGGTCTTCAAGCTTTTCTATACGGACACCAGGCAGCGTGTCGCTAAGCTTGCCTCCGGACAGAATCGTGCTGGCCTGCCTCGCCAGATTGGCCGGCACATGAGCCGCAACGATCTGGCGTGATGGTCCTGCTGATGCCTCGAGCATCACGTTCAACGAGTTGGCCATGCTATGAAGCACACGGCCATCGAAGAGGTAATCCCCACGAATGATGAGCACCGAATCCCCCGGCGCCACGGAGGAGACATCTTCCACCATCGTTGTCATGCCCGCATGCTTCAGCATGCGGCGATAGCGCTCGTGGGACGATAGCCCCCACAAGAGAACCGGGGTTTCTCCGACTATGTGGGCACATACACCCATCAAAATCTAAATGCACGGTTAACCCAACCTCCTGGTCCAACATAAAGAGGGGTTGGGTAAAGAGAGAGAATATATTATACTGAACTTGTCTTAGTCAAAATTGAGCGCGGTTTTTCCATAGTCCGGCACCGACATAGGCAAGATGATGAATAGCAGCTTCAGGTTTGCCCACATTTCCGATCTCCATCTCACTTCACTGGACGACGTCAAGGTTTCGGATCTGTTGAACAAACGCGCGCTCGGCTACCTGTCCTGGCGGCTACGACGCCGTCGTGAGCACGCTCCTGAAGTGTTAGCCGCCCTCCTGCGCGACCTGCGCCAGCTCACCCTGGACCATATCGTTATTACGGGTGACCTGACCCACATCGGCCTGCCGAGTGAATTCCAGCAAGCCAGACAATGGCTTGAGACCCTCGGTGCGCCGACCGACGTCACGGTTGTCCCCGGCAATCATGAAGCATATGTCAACACAGCGTGGGATAATACCTTTGCCCTATGGACGCCCTATATGGCCTCAGATTCGGGACTCCGGACGATAGCAGAGCAGAGGCCCGGCCGTGAACTCTTTCCCAGTGTGCGCGTGCGTCGGCGCGCCGCCCTGATCGGACTCACCTCGGCCTGTCCAACGGCTCCTTTTTTTGCCACAGGAAGCCTGGGACCCACGCAGTTGAAACGGCTCGAGGAGATCCTGGATCAAACTGGACGACAGGAGTTGTTCAGAATCCTTCTTATCCACCACCCCCCTGTTGCGGGCACGGTGGGGTGGCGAAAACGTCTCACCGACGGTCCGGCGTTGAGTGGTCTCCTTGCTCGGCACGGCGTGGAGATGGTGTTACACGGGCATGCCCATCGCCCCTTCGTAGCGCACCATTCAGGAGCGCGAGGGCCTTTCCCCGTTATCGGGGTTCCCTCTTCTTCCGCGCTTGGGAGGAAGCTGGACCACCGCGCACGGTACAATGTTTACGAGGTGTCTCCCTCGCCCGCAGGATGGGCTGTCCGGATGTCGGTACGCGGGTATGTCCTGCAAGACCGCTGTTTTATGGGCGAGGACCAGCGCGACATGGCGGTTCCCCGCTCGGGAAACTTAAAAAGTTCAGCCTAAACGACGGTACAACCAGAAGGCGACACCGCACAGCACCGCGATGGGGCTTAACACGGTCAGCGCGGGGCTAAGATGTAAAATGGTTCCGAAATGGGCCACGATATGGCTGATAAAATGAAAGGCAGCGCCTAGTAGAGATCCGTGAAGGATTCGCTTACCAGCCGTCGCCTCCCGAAGCGGACCGAATACAAAGGGAATCGCGACAATCACCATCACGAGGGTCGAGAGCGGCATACTGAACTCCTGCCACAACCTGATCTCCAGGCGCTCCACATTCTGCCCGGTCCCTTTGAGGTAGGTCACATGCTGGTACAGAGACGAAAGCGATAAGGTCTCGACAGGCAGGACGAGCAATTCCACTTGCGCTGGCATGAGTGAGACATCCCAGGGAAGGCTCGGGAAGCGTTTCGTCACGACGGTGTTTCCCTCAAAAATCCGTTGGACCGCTCCCAGAAGCACCCACTGATGTGGATTCTGGGTATCGGCTAGTTCCGCCCATGTCACTAGGCGTAACCGGCCGCGGTCGTCAAATTCATAAATTTCGATATCTAAGGGAGTTCGACCATCAAGGACTTGATGTACCTTGATAAAGCGACGATCATCCCTTGTCCAGAACCCCTGCTCGGTGCGAAAGGATTCCAGTCCAGAAGTCGCCAGGACGCGGCGCTTGAAGGCGAGTTGATCGGTGTAGGGTGCCACCGACTCTTGAAAGCCGACGACCGCGGCCATCAGAAGGAGGCCGGTCCCGGTTACCGACCAGCCGATGCGTAACGGGGAGATGCCCAAGGCCAGCATGGCGATGAGTTCATGGCCTGCAGCCAATTCCCCCAAGCCGATGATGCTCCCCAGTAAGGCGGTCGCTGGGGCCAGCTCAATCATTCGACTTGGGGCTGTCAAGAGGACGTTCAGAGCGGCATCGGCTATCCCATACGTGCCGCGGCCCACCATATCCAGCTCGGTGACGAATGCCATTAAGCTAAAGATGGACAATAAGATAGCTATCACGAGGGCATATCCCTTGATCACTCTGAACCAAATGTGTCGATCAAGTGTGAGCATAGGCTTTAGGATCGACGCCCGCGTCTTTGCCAGAGCTCGGCCCAAGGCGGACCCCACAACAGACCCACGACTAGGATCGCCAAGAGGATATGGACCCACCAGATTCCCGGAATGGTGCCGACGGCTTCTTTCTCTACCCACGTCTTGGCCACCATAATCAAATTGTAAACCGTGGCGTAACTCAGCACCGCGACGAACAACTTGGCAAACTTGCCCTGCCGTGCCCTGGCTCGACTAAGTGGAAAGCCGAGCAAGCCCATCAGAAAGGTGGCCACCGGGGTGGACAGGCGCCATTGCAGCTCGGCGATATCCGAGGACGAATCAGACAGGGCCAATTGCCAGGTCGGCGCGGCCTTTCGCCTATATTCCAGCACTAAGTCGCTTGATTTGTCCCACTCGATGACCAGGCGCCTGAGCGGTGGCTTGGACCAGGTCGCCATGATCTTGAGGTAGCATGTAGACCTGCGCCTCAAGACACACCAGCGCCCCACTCGTTCCAGGCTCGACAGCATCGGCATAATAGGCTTCTTCTGCTGAGACGACCCGCACCTGATTTCCCTCGCGTGATTGGATAAAAACATCCTGCATGCGACCCGTCTGTTGATCGAGATGTTGGAAGAACATGACATGTTTTTTGGACGTACTCTCATAGAAGCGCCCAGGCTTCATATTGTTGAAGTCGAAATCGGCAACGGTTTGATGTTCCAGCCGGTAGCGGATGTCGTTGGCCCACGGCCGCACGTAGATGGATAGGTAGGCCACCAATCCCGCCACGACGAGCGAGACCACCAACACGATACGCACAATCCGTCCGGGGCTCACACCACAGGCAAAGAGGGCGGTCATTTCGGAATCTGTGTAGAGCCGTCCGAGGGCGACCACGATAGACAGGTGCAACGCAATCGGCAGCAGGACCTCCATCGCGATGGCGGCCTTGAGCAGAACAAACAGCAGGACGCTATCCCCAAGCATGGTTCCGTCAGCCACCTGATTCAGGTAGCGAGCGGCGGTGAAGTTGGCATACAGGAACACCAAGCCGGGGCAAAAGATGAGGAGCGGCTTGGCGATTTCCCAAGAAATATAGCGGTCGAGTATCAACGTACAGGCCCGTTACAGTGTATTGTTCTGCCTTTTCACGAACGATGACGGGACAGGACCTTGGATTTCATGTCTGGAAGCTAGACCTATGGCTTGAGGGGGACCTCTCCGCGTATGATCCTTGCGAGGTGGGCGCTTATTAAAATTCCACTTGCTCGTGTCTCGCAGATTCTATATGTTAGCTTACCTGTGGTGGGCTGTACAGGCGTGATATTTCGGGAGACACCTCCGGAACGCGTCGCACTAACGCGCGACCTCTCGTCGGAACAAGGAGTGTGCACATGAAGGCTATCATATTAAGCGCGGGGCAAGGACGACGCCTGCTTCCGTTGACGGCAGAAGTCCCAAAATGTGCCCTCCAGATCGGAGGACGGTCCCTCGTTGAGTGGCAGATCACGCAATTAATCAAGTGCGGCATCGATCAGGTGACTGTGGTCGTGGGGTTTGAAGCTGACAAGGTGGAAGCCCTCTTGCGCAGCCATTATAGGCCAGACCAAGTACAAACGCTGTACAATCCATTTTTTGCCGTCAGCGATAATCTCGTCAGCTGTTGGCTGGCACGCCACCTGATGACCGAGGATTTTATCCTATTGAACGGGGACACCTTGTTTGAGGAGGCCATTCTGGATCGCCTTCTTGGCACGCTATCCCGACCGGTCACTCTCGTGACGGACAGCAAGTTGACCTATGATGCCGACGACATGAAAGTCACGTTAGACGAGCATCGAGTGCTTAGAGTGGGGAAAACTCTTCAGCCGGATCAGTCTCAGGGAGAGTCGATCGGCATGATGCTTTTCCGTGGAAATGGGCCCGACCTGTTTGTCGGCGCGGTCGAGAGTGCCCTTCGGAAACCCCAGGCTTTGAAGCGGTGGTATCTGTCGGTTATTGACGAAATGGCACAGTCAGGTCTCGTGTGGGCCTGTCCCATCCAAGGCTTGAGATGGGCCGAAGTGGACTATTCTGTTGACCTCGAGGACGCCAAAAAACTGGTAACCTCCTGGGACGCCCCCTCATCGCTCAAGACCCCTTCCGCCCGGCAATTCTCTGAGCCAATTCCCAGTCACTGACTTTATCCACGTCCAATGCCGCTTCAGGAAACGGAAGCATCACCGCTTCGATCGAGAGGTCTAACCGGCGCGAGAGACGCGAGAGGGCCTCACGAAGGGTGAACTGTCCGAGTAGATACCGCAAAACAGGTATCCATCCCAGCGCCGAGATAAGTTTGATGGGTTTCTTGCGGAGTGCTTCCACTTGGCGCCAAAATGCCGCTGCCGAACGTCCTCGTGCGCTCAAAAACGCGTACAGATTGCATCCGCATACTCGACTATCCCCAAACTTCATCACCGTTCGCTTCATGTCTGGATAGGCTGAGATCACCAGATCGTAAGCGGCGAATCCTACCGCCACATCACAGTTCCTGCTCCGTGCTTCCGAACAAAAATAGTCGATGAGTCGCGCGCTCAAGAGGGCATGGTCAGCCGTGACCAGCAGCACCGGTTGTTCGAGGGGAAGGGATTGCATCACGGCGTAAGCGCTGGAGCTGGGAGTTGCCTGAGCCTCAACCCATTTCACCTGGCCCGAAGTAATCAGATCGCGAAGCTCATTGTGTGTCTCTATCACATGCCACGCGGGCCCGCATAAGATCCGGTTTCCGACGGCCTGCGCCTCGGCCAGGGCGCCCAGCACCCGGAGGACCATGGGGATGCCCCCAATAGGCGCTAAGGCTTTGCACGAGACACCGGCTGCGCGGGCCACCGGATCGTCCGGCATCCGGTCTGCGGCGAGGACAATGGCGGTGAACGGCGAACTGCTGCTCATCACAACGTCCTTTCATAGATCCGGTAGCATTTGTAAGGAATGCTGCCAAGCACGGCCAGTATATTTCGCATTGGCATATTGTCTTCCAGGATCCAGGATAACTCCACATCCTGGACTCCGCGCATGAGCCCGTGACTGCGCACCCTCTCGATGAGCAGGAACGCCAGCGCTATTCCGAGCGCGCTCCCTTGGTAACGCTTACGGACACCCATGAGGGGCACACGAGCCGTTTGAGAAAATTCCACCTTGAGGCGCCACAAGAGTTTCCACCATCCGAAGGGAAGCAAGCGTCCATCTAAGCCCGGATCGACTCGTCAATTTGGCATAGACGACGACATCGCGGCAGCACCCGTCGATGCGGCAATTTAGACAATTCGTCCGTCGAACTGTCGTAAGTTCGTCCTGAACGCTGAGACTTGGCGCCGAGGAAGGCAAGCCAAAAACAGGTGCGAGCGTGCGCGAAATACGGGTTGCGCTGAGAAAGGTGGTCTCCGTCGCTCGACCAACAAGGGCGGGACCCGTGCGATACCGGATCTTCGGCATAGATCGACCAGGGAACACATATGAAGCGGTGAAGGTCGTGGCGCCCTCTTACCATAGCGATTTGTAGGGGTTCAGCAGTCGACGGCATGGGAGGCATTCGCATAAGAGTGAGCCGGGTGAGTGAAAGCCAGTTTGGTAATCATGGAGGGTAGAAGTAAGAAGCAAAATATATTATAGTAGAATGACTTAGAAGGATCAAGCGGAGTCGTCGCACACAAGAGCAGGGGCGTGAAAGCAGAAAGCGCAGGCACACGCGTGAACGATACGATGAGAAAGTTTGGGTATCCTGGCAGTACCGTCAAGGAATTCTCAAATTGGATCATCTTGTTGCGTCCCCAGCAACTCACGCTCGGATCACTGGTTCTGGTGTGTAAAGAGCCAGCGACCGCCTTCTCCGCAGTGAGCACGGAAGCCTTTGCAGAACTCCGGCAAGTCACCACGCAGGTGGAACGGGGACTACAAGGTGCCTTTACGTACGATAAGATTAACTATCTGATGCTCATGATGGTGGATCCACATGTTCATTTTCATGTCGTACCTCGTTACGGCCAAGAACGCACATTCGACGGGCAGATATTTTATGACTATGCCTGGCCGGGTCCGCCGGACTTCTCACGGGGCAATCAGACGAAGGAAGAGACCAATCGAGCCATTTTGGCCCATCTGAAGGCTTTCTATTAACTCCGGCTCTGCCCAGTTGTGAGGTATTTTACAGAACCCCTCAGGGCGGCCATGTTGCAAGGGCCAGACTGACCAGTCCGTTTAACTTCCATACGTGGACCCCTCCAAAGACAATGGCACCCCCTCTGGTCATGAAAACACGGATCGACAGCCTGAGTTTCTGCTGATGGCCGGTCGTATGCTTATCGTCAGCGCTAAGGGTCAACAACCGCAAACAGGTCGCCACGGACCACGGTCGAGCGAGGAGTAAATCCAAGATTTTGTTGTAAAACATCATCAACCGTGTACTTTTCACAATACATGACCGTTGTATTCCAGAGTGTTTTGCCGAGTATAATAGCCAAGTGTGATATTTTATATTAATAATATCAGTTGGTTAGAGGAATTTTTACTCTAAGTATGAATATTGCTGTAGGGTTCGGCGTGTAGGCTTGTTTTGTTAGGAAGCTGGAATAAGGATGACACTGCAGCCAACCCCAACTGAAAACTCAATCCCACTTCGAACCGCGGACTTTACCACGTTGGCCGAAGCCCTGGATTATGCAGCCCAGGGACAAACCGGGTTCAATTTCTATGGGGACCGGGGTGAGCTTTCCGTGGTCCAAAGTTATGCTGTGCTTCGCGAGCAGGCGCAGACCTTGGCGCGGCGTCTTTTGAGCTTGAGGCTTGAACGAGGAGCGCGAGTGGCGATCGTGGCGGAGACGGATCCCGATTTTCAGCGCTTTTTCTTTGCCTGTCAGTATGCCGGTCTGGTGCCGGTTCCTCTACCGGCGGCGCTTGTGATGTCCGGACGCAAAGGCTATGTCGCCAAACTCAGGGCGCTGCTGGAGAACTGCCAGGCGTCCATCGCGATGGCGCCGTCTGAGTTTCTTCCATTCCTGGTCGAAGCAGCCGAAGGGTTGAGGTTGAGCCAGATCGGCGCCGCGGATGTGTTTGATCGCCTTCCGGAGTCCCAGGAGGCGTTGCGCCCCTCGGAGCCCACCGAGATGGCTTATCTTCAATACACCTCGGGGAGCACCCGCTTCCCACGCGGGGTGATGATTACCCAAGCGGCTGCGCTCGCGAATCTGGAGGGCATCACTAAACACGGCCTCAAGATCCGCCCCGGAGATCGCGCCGTGTCCTGGCTCCCGTTCTATCACGACATGGGACTTGTGGGGTTCGTGCTCGGACCGATGGTGTCCCAAGTATCTGTGGACTACTTGAAAACGCGGGCATTTGCCATGCGGCCCCGCTTGTGGCTGTCCCTGATGACGCAGGCCAAGGCAACCATTTCCTTTGGCCCCTCTTTCGGATATGAGATGTGCGTGAGGCGTCTCAGGCAGGATGAGATCGGCAAGTTCGACCTCAGCGCCTGGCGAGCCGCCGGTGTGGGCGCTGAAACCATCCGGGCTGATGCTTTAGAGGAGTTTGCCGATGTGCTCGCACCGAGTGGATTCAAGCCCAGCGCATTTTTGGCCTGTTACGGAATGGCGGAATGTTGCCTAGCCGTCAGTTTTGCGCCCCTTGATGAGGGGATTGCCATTGATCAAGTTGACCGGGCTCATTTGTCCGAGCGGGGAGAGGCGTTGCCTGTCAATGCACGCAGTGGGAGTTCCGATATTGGCAGCACGAACACGAACCGATTTGTGGATTGCGGCGTCCCTCTCCCTGGAGTTCAAGTTGAGGTGCGGGATGAGCGAGGGTGTGTTCTGCCAGACCGCCACGCGGGCGTGATCTTTCTTCGTGGACTCAACGTTATGTCCGGATACTTCGGCGATCCTGAAAAAACTCGGGAAGTCTTGTCATCGGACGGGTGGCTTGACACCGGAGATATTGGCTACATCATAGAAGGCAGCATCGTGATCATTGGTCGGAAGAAAGACGTCATTATCATGAACGGCCGAAACATCTGGCCTCAGGATTTGGAGCATCTCGTCGAAGAATTGCCCGAGATCAGGCCGGGCGACGCGTGCGCGTTCTCGATCCAGGGTCCTGACCAATCGGAAATGGCGGTGATGGTGGTCCAGTGGCGTGAGCTCAATACTGCAAAACATGCCGATTTCATTCATCGGTTACAGGGGTTGATCCGCGAGCACTTCGCGCTCGACTGTTTCGTTGAACTCGTGCCTCCCCATACCCTGCCGCACACGTCTTCCGGTAAGCTTTCCCGTTCCAAGACACGGGAGGAATTTCTGGTGCGAAATGACGTGGCCCAACTCTTCTCCAGCCGAAACAGGCCCGGTAACACCCACCCACCGAAGCCCAGCCACCAAGCAGTCTCATGCGCGGCGTCATTGCGTTGACGGGGGCGACCGGATTCATCGGTAGCGCCATAGCTCGAAAGCTGGTACAAGAGGGGTGGTGCGTGCGTGCGCTCATCCGCTCGCCCTCATCTTCAGCGCGCCTCGCGGGCACCACGATCCAGTGGGTTCAGGGCACGTTCGAAGATCTCGATAGCCTCGAAAGGTTGGTCGGAGATGCGGATGTCGTGGTCCATTGCGCAGGGGCTGTGCGGGGGATCACCGAGGCCGATTTTTACCAGGCCAATGTAGAAGCGGTCGCACGGTTAGCCCACATTGCAGCCAGCCGGAATCCCGCTCCACGGTTTCTCTTGATTTCCTCTTTGGCAGCTCGGGAGCCGAATTTGTCACCCTACGCGGCCAGCAAGCGGATGGGGGAGATCGCCCTCTCCAAGGTCGGCGACCGGCTTACCTGGACCGCGCTTCGCCCGCCGGCGGTCTATGGTCCCGGGGATCGTGAGATGCTTCCCTTGCTTCGCTTGATGCTGCGCGGGATCGCCCCCGTAGTTGGTCGAAATGATGCTCGATTCTCCATGCTCTACGTGGACGACCTGGCCGACGCCGTAGTGAAATGGCTGGTCAGCGACAGCCGGGAGAACCGCGTGTTCGAGTTGGACGACGGACACCCCGGTGGGTATAGCTGGTGCGAGATCGTGGAGACAGTCGAGCGACTCCGGGGAAAAGGGGTGTTTCGTGTCCGAGTGCCGGGACCGGTTATGAATTTGGCTGCGAAACTCAACACGATGGCCGCATCAGTGATAGGGTACAGACCCATGCTCACCCTGGGGAAAGTGCGTGAGCTTAGACATCCGGACTGGGTGTGTGATAACTCTATGTTTTGCCGTGTCACCAATTGGACGCCGACCGTGCGTTTGGAAGAAGGCCTGCGGCACACTCTTGGCCTCAGTGCTTCTCCCGCAATAGGCACTTGCGCATAAGACGACCGCTTTGAGGCTTGCTGGCACGATGACGCGCTACGAGGAGATCCTTCTTCAACTCTACGAGATTTTAAAGCCGTTACGCGAAGGATGGGCAGAGCCTTTCCGAGGACACGGAGCTCCTGTCCGATCTCGGGCTCGATTCGATGAAGGTCATGCAACTCCTGCTCGAGACGGAGGAGCGGTTCGACATTTCCATTCCATTAAACATCATCCCGAACGTCCGGACCGTCGGGGATTTTGCCCGACAGATCGAGCAGCTCACGGAGCAACGATAATGGCCCTTTTGGAGAAATTCCGACAACTCGCTGAAGCTCACGAGGCGCTTGTGCGGACGAGCACGGACCCGTTCCGGGTGACGATCGAGCGGATCCTTTCGCCGACCGAAGCGATCGTGAACGGCAGTCAAATGATTCTCGCCGGTACGAACAACTATCTCGGTCTCACCTTTGATCCCGAATGTCTGGATGCGGCGGCCAGAGCCGTGTACGAGCAGGGAACGGGGACCACCGGATCCAGAATGGCCAATGGCAGCTTCAGTGGCCACGCTGCTCTAGAGCACGAGTTGGCAGACTTTTATGGACGCCGGTGGTGCGTCGTGTTCTCAACCGGTTACCTTGCCAATCTAGGTGTCATCTCAGCCCTCACCGGCAAGGAAGACGTGATCCTCATCGATGCCGATTGCCATGCGAGCATTTATGACGGCTGTCGGATGAGCGGGGCCGAGGTGATTCGGTTCCATCACAACGACCCGGGCGATCTCCACAAGCGGCTGCGGCGCTTAGGGGAGCGTTGCACGAACACCCTCATTATCGTGGAAGGCATCTATAGCATGTTGGGAGACCAAGCACCGCTGTCGGAATTCGTAGCCTTGAAGAAGGAGTATGGGGCCTATCTCCTCCTGGACGAGGCCCATTCACTGGGGGTCCTGGGTGAGCAGGGGCGCGGACTGTCTGAAGCGGCTCATGTGGAGAGCGGTATCGACTTCATCGTCGGGACCTTCAGCAAGAGTTTGGGAGCGACCGGTGGCTTCTGCGTCTCGGATCATGATGAGATGGAGCTGACCCGGTACGTCAGCCGCCCCTATATTTTCACGGCCTCCCTCTGTCCGTCGGTCATTGCCTCGACGAGAGCCGCCCTGCGGATTCTCCAGACCCGACCGGAGCTGCGCACGAGACTGTGGAACAATGCCCGCCGCTTGTATGATCGCCTCAAAGAACTGGGGTTCAAGCTCGGACCCACACTGAGTCCGATTGTCGCCGCTTTGTTCGAACGACGAGAGGAGGCGATTGGCGTTCTGGAACGGCCTGCTCGAGCAAGGCGTCTACGTGAACATGATCCTGCCTCCGGCCGCCCCCGAAGGGGGAAGCCTGCTTCGCTGCAGCATCAGCGCGGCCCATACGGAGGAACAGATCGACCGCATTTGTCAAGCCTTCGAGTCCCTCAGGGGGTCCTAATGGGCAGGAAAGGCAAGCCGACCGTGTGGGTCTTGACCGACGATCGGCCAGGGAACAACTCGCAATCCATCGGATTAGCCGAAGCGCTGGGCTGGCCCTATGAAATGAAGCCCATCCAGTTTTACCGTTTTGCCCGGTTCCTCGCTCGCTTACCCAACGGACTCCTTGGCATCAGTCGTGTTGGCATCCGAGCGGGCCGTCATCCCCCACTCCTTCCACCGTGGCCGGACCTGGTGATTGCCACAGGCAGGCGACTCGCTCCTCTAGCACGGTGGATTCGGCGGCAAAGTCGGGGGTATTCTTGTATTGTTCATCTGGGGCGCAGGGGTGCTTATAATCCAGAGCACTTCGACCTGGTCGTTTCCTGCGCACACTTCGGTCTGACGCCGCATGTCCGCCGAATGGAAGTCGTTGCGCCGGTGAATCCTATGGGACCAGGTCGGCTGGCCCAGGCAGCGACCCGATGGCCCAACTTGTTCGGTCAAGCTCCCCGGCCACACATCGTGTTGTTGGTCGGGGGGAAGTCCTCCTTCTGCAGCTTCGATGAAGAGACTGCGAGGCGGTTGGGCCGGGAAGTCCATGCCTTTGCTGCGTCAGCCGGAGGGACCGTGCATGCTGTGACCAGTCGCAGGACTGGTGAGCACCAAACATCGGCGCTCGAGGAGGCTCTGGGCAAATCGAACTCCGTGCGCCGTTGGCAACCAACGGGCAAGGAAAATCCGTATCTGGGATATCTGGCGACAGCGGATGTCCTCGTCGTGACCGGCGACAGCGAATCCATGCTGGCGGAAGCTGTTGCCTCGGGCAAGCCGGTGTACATTTATCCTTTGCCGGAGTGTTTCCCCGGAGCTCTGGGGAAGGTCAGGGAACGATTCAGAGAATGGGTGGCGGCTCGCGCCACAGCCGGCCGGTCTGGCTACGACGCATCAGGGTCAGGGCGAGAGGGCTGGCAAAGAAGGTTGTGCGCATTTCTGCTTTCTCGATCGCTGGTGTTGCCTCCTCGAAACATAAAGAGATTACACCAGGGACTGTACGGTCTAGGGGTTGCCAGGCCTTTTGGGACCGAACTAGTGATGAGACCATGTCCGGCGCTGTACGAGTCTGAGCGAGTGGCTCGACAGGTGCGCGTGATTCTGAGGATGCAAGAGGAAAATCCCGTCGAAGCCGAGACGAAGGAAATGGAATCGGTGATGACGAAAGCCTGACTCCAGGAAGGGTTGACGGAAAGGCCATGACATACCTCGACTGTAACCGACTGAGCAAAATTGATCCGGAAATGTTCCGAGCACAGGAGCCGTTCCCGTGGCTCAATCCGGAGGGTCTTCTGACCGACGAAGGGTACCAGCGCTTGCGGGAGACGCTCCCCGACGTCTCGCTTTTCGAACGGCGATTCGACGCCCAACGCAAGTACGGTCAGAAGAGTCATGACCGCTATACGCTTGAATGGCGTACGAATCCTCCCGTTGCCCGTCCGTGGAAGGAGTTTATTGACGAGCTAGAAGGACGGGTCTATCGGACTTTCTTGGAGAGTCTCATCGCGACCTCCTCCTTCTCGTTAAATTTTCACTGGCATTACACCCCGAATGGCTGCTCGGTGTCCCCGCATTGCGATGCCAAACGCAAGCTCGGGTCTCATATTTTCTATTTCAACACAAAAGACGACTGGGATCCATCGTGGGGAGGGACAACGGTTATCCTGGATGATCATGGGCGCTTTCACTCGGACTCGGCGCCGAGCTTCGAAGATTTCGATCATGTAATAGAATCGAAAGCCCTTGGGAATTACAGTCTGCTGTTCTCGCGTAAGGGGAATTCGTGGCATGGGGTTCAAGAGATCCACTGCCCGCAAGGGGCTCTTCGGAAGGTGTTCATCGTGGAGATCATTCATCGAAGTCTCGCATCGCGAGCCCGCTATTTTCTGTTCGGACGACATGCCGCAGGATATTGAGTCGATGGAGTTGGTGGTTCCCACGCCGATCTCGAACGTGCAACGGGCGACCGTTGATTCTCAGGAAAAACTCCATCTGGCGTTATTCATCTCAGGCCTCTCCGTGGGGGGCGTGGAGCGGACGATGCTCGCGCTGGCTCATGGGCTGGCCCAACGCGGACACCGAGTCGATCTCGTGGTCACCAAAGGGCAAGGGTTCTTTCATGACGCCGTGTCACCCCTCGTGCGGCTGGTTGATCTCGAGAGCTGGTGGATGCGTCTGCCCCTCATTGGATGGTCGAAACGGGCGCGTACCCTTGCCAGTCCGCCGGCCCTCGCCCGTTATCTGCGCCGCCACCGGCCCGACGTCCTGCTGGCGGCCTCCCACTACGTCAACCTGGCGGCGATCTGGGGCTGCCGGCTCGCGGGAACAGGGACCCCCTTGGTGATTAGGCAGTGCACGCATCTCTCCCGCGCGATCGTCAACACGAACTTCCCGACAGGGCGCCGTCCGTTTCTGGGATGGATGGCGCGCCGGTATTTCCGGGAAGCCGAGGCAATCCTGGCGGTTTCCAATGGCGTGGCCGACGACCTCGCCGTCGTCGCAGCGCTGCCTCGTCAGGCGATTCGCACGATTTACAACCCGGTCGTCACACCTGACCTGCAAGCGCGGGCGTCCGCCCCTCTCGACCATCCCTGGTTCGCACTGGGCGCGCCGCCTGTCATCTTGGGGGTCGGCCGGCTAGCCGCTCAAAAAGATTTTTCCACCTTGATTCGGGCCTTTGCCAGGATCCGTTCCCGTCGGCCCGTCCGGTTGATGATCCTCGGAGAGGGGAAAAAGCGACGAGAGCTGGAGGAGTTGGCGGATTCGCTCGGCGTCCGCCAGGATCTCGCATTGCCGGGATTTGAGGAGAATCCCTTTGCCTATATGGCGCGCGCCGCGGTCTTCGTCCTTTCGTCCGCCTATGAAGGGCTTCCAGGTGTTCTCATACAAGCCATGGCCTCTGGCTGTCCGGTCGTCAGCGCCGATTGCCCCAGCGGCCCGATGGAGATTTTGGAGCATGGCAGCTATGGCCCCCTCGTCCCGGTCGGCGACGATACCGCGATGGCCGAAGCGATCCAAACGGTGTTGGACACCCCGCCGAGCCAGGAACGATTGAGGGTGCGCGCGGCGGAGTTTTCCATGGAACGTGCCGTGGAGCAGCATCTTGAAGTCTTGTTCGAGGTCTACAGGAAGAGCCATGTCTGAACCTCAACTTGCCGGCTCAGCTTAACACCGGAGCATGTCGCCATGCGGTTCTTGATCACCATTGCCAGGATGTATCCAGGGCGCACCGTCCTGAGCATCTTCAGCCTGCTTTTCTCCAGCGTCGCCGAGGGAGTCGGTTTACTCTTACTCCTTCCGGTTATCAGTGCGGTGACGGGTGAGAAAGGGCAAGGTAACGGTAACAACCTCTTTGGTGTTGGGGATTTTCTGACTCAATCCCTTTCCTATGTGGGTTTGAACCCAACCGTGGGACCGTTGCTGATTATTGTCGTCCTCTGTATCGCATTGAAGTCCATTTTTATGCTGGTGGCCAGAGCGCATGTTGGGTACACCACCGCCCACGTCGCCACCGACCTTCGACTCACCATCCTCCGGAGCCTTCTGGCTGCCAAGTGGGAGTTCTACGTTCGGCAACCGGTCGGGGGCCTGGCCAACGCAGTGGGAACAGAAGCCATTCGGGCTTCATCCGCCTACCAGGAAGGGGCCAAGGCTGTTTCTTTTGTCATTCAAGTCGGAGTGTACGCCGGTGTGGCATTTCTCGTTGACTGGAAGGCCACGTTGGGAGTTCTGGCGGTGGGCGCCATCGTGCTCTATGCGCTCAATCGTCTTGTGCGCATAACCCATCAGGCCGGGCAACGCCAGACGCAACTGATGACGTCCCTCCTGGCCCGCCTGACCGACAGCCTGCAGTCCGTCAAACCGCTCAAAGCAATGGCGCGTGAGGAACTGGTTGGCCCTCTTCTCAGCTCGGATACCAGGCGGTTGAGCAAGGCTATCCGGCGAGAAGTCATCAGCACGGAGGCGCTGAGTGCGATTCAGGATCTGGCCTTTGCGATTGTCATCGCGGTCGGATTGTACGTGGCCCTGGATGGATTGAAGCTCCCGATTAATGCCGTGATGGTCATGGTGCTTGTCATTGCCAAGCTGTTGTCGGCTCTTTCGAAAATGCAGCGACAGTACCAGAGGATGCGGTCCCTTGATAGCGCCTTCTGGTCGCTACAGGCCACCATAGAGGGAGCCAAGCGTAACTGCGAAGCGGCACCCGGAGGTCTGACTCCCCTGCTCGAGAAATCTCTTCGACTGGACAAGGTCACCTTCGGCTATGAAACGACCCAGGTCCTTTGGGATGCGTCCTTGAGCATTCCGGCCGGTTCATTCACCGCTATCGTGGGACCTTCTGGAGCGGGAAAAACAACAATCGCAGATTTGTTCACGGGGCTCATACATCCGCAGCAAGGGCATGTCTGGATCGATGACCTGTTATTGGAGCAGGTTGACCTCAGGCAGTGGCGCCGGATGATCGGGTATGTGCCGCAAGAAACGTTTTTGCTCCACGACTCAGTGTTCCTGAACGTGACGCTCGGGGATGCGAACTTGACGGAGGCTGACGCCGAAGAAGCACTGCGTGCCGCCGGTGCCTGGGACTTCGTGATGGCCTTGCCAATGGGGGTACGCAGTTCGGTCGGGGAGCGCGGAGCCGCGTTGTCCGGTGGCCAACGCCAGCGCATCGCCATCGCCAGGGCGTTGGCGCATCGGCCCAAGCTGCTGATCCTCGACGAGATTACCAGCGCGCTCGATCCCGACAGCGAGGCTGCGATCTGCCGCACGCTCCAAGGGCTTCGAGGCCAGCTCACGATTCTGGCCATCTCCCACCAACCGGCCATCGTTCAAGCTGCCGACAGCGTGTATCGGCTGGAACGTGGGCACGTTTCCTTGTCTTCAAACGGCAAGGAGCCGGCACTTGTTTTCGGTGAGCCGCAGAGCCTGCCAAAAATAGCAGGATCGTAGGAAATGATTTGCGGGTCTTCTCGAAGACGGCCGATGGTGTTGTCACGGGCAAGGCCGTTACAACATTTCCGTCCTGTAACAACGTTGGCCTAACCCGCATGATTCATGAACACTTCTGCTACAATCGCCGATACACTGACTCAAGCGAGACGGGCGAGACGGGCGGGAAAAGCGCGACTGCAGAAACTGGGCTCTCACGTCACGCGAGTCTCGCTCCTCGCGCTTGTCGCGCGCCGACTCCACCATTTTGCGACGAACCGTCATGAATAATGCGGCCTAAGGAAATGACAGATATTTGAAATGTGTGGTATTGCCGGTTTTCTGGAAACAACGCCGACTCGAGAAGAAAGCGGCCTTCGGGAACTGGTCGGCCGAATGACCGAGACCCTTCACCATCGAGGCCCCGACGGCTCAGGCATATGGGTGGACCCGCGGTCCGGCATCGCGCTGGGGCATCGCCGGCTCGCCATCATCGACCTGACGCCGGCCGGTGCCCAACCCATGGCCTCGGCTTGCGGACGCTTCGTGATCACCTACAACGGGGAAGTGTATAATTTCCTCGAGCTTCGCCAAGATCTCGAGTCCCGTGGCTATCGATTTCGCGGGCACTCGGATACCGAAGTGGTTCTGGAGGCGATCGCGGAATGGGGCATCGAGTCCGCACTGCAACGCCTGAATGGCATGTACGCGTTCGCCCTGTGGGACAGGGAATCCCGGACCCTGACGCTGGCGCGGGATCGTGTAGGGAAGAAACCGCTCTACTACGGCTGGTGTGGCAGGACGTTCCTCTTCGGATCGGAGTTGAAGGCATTACGGGCCCATCCTGATTTTCAAGGGGACATCGATAGCGACGCATTAGGATTATTCATCCAGTATTCGTGGATCCCGGCGCCTTTCTCCATTTTCAGACAGGTTCGGAAACTCGAAGCGGGGAGCTTCCTGACCATTGCCCCATCCGGGCCGGGTGCGAGTGCGTCACCCCGCGTGTACTGGTCCGCTCGCGACGTCATCGAACGCGCCGAACGGGAGCCCTTCACCGGCTCGTTCGAGGAGGCCACCGAGGCGCTCCACTCCCTCCTGACCCAGGCCGTGCGCCGACGCATGATCGCCGACGTGGACCTGGGGGCGTTGCTCTCGGGGGGCGTGGATTCGAGCACCATTGTATCGCTGATGCAATCCACGAGTACGGCCAGTGTGAAAACGTTTTCGATCGGATTCCATGAGCCAAAGTTCAACGAGGCGGAACATGCAAAGGCGATTGCGCGTCATCTTGGAACCGACCATACAGAACTGTACGTGACCCCGAACGACAGCCTTGACGTTATCCCCGATCTGCCGACCATCTATGATGAGCCGTTTGCGGATCCCTCCCAGATCCCGACCTATCTGATCTCCAAGCTGGCGCGTCAAACGGTTACCGTGGCGTTGTCGGGTGATGGGGGCGATGAACTCTTCGCCGGCTACAAGCGGTACCGGAGCTGTCTCCGTTATTACGGGAACGTCTTGAGATGGATCCCGGGCCTTGTCAAGCGGAGCGTGGCGGGCGTGGTCGAGGCAGCGGATCGCGCGGGCTGGGCTGTCTTCGTACTTCGTCATGGCACCGAGCCGGCCCAAGGGCTCGAGCTCCGAGCACCCGGGACGAACCTCAAGCGGACCGCTCTCCGGATGAGGGCATCAAGTCCAGTGGATTTGTTGGCACGGCATCATGTGCGGTGCCGCGACGCAACGGAGTTCGTGCCGGCCGCGAAGCCTGTTCCCACGCTGCTTACGGACCAGAGCCGGTGGCCCGTATTGTCGGACCCCGTGCTTGGCATGATGTATTTGAATTTTGCTGATTATCTTCCCGAAGATGTTCTGGCCAAGGTGGATCGAGCAAGTATGGCCGTCGGGCTGGAAGTCCGCTGTCCTCTGTTGGACAGGGATGTCATCGAGTTCGCCTGGTCGTTGCCGGCGGGCATGCGATTCGGCCCAGACGGAGGAAAACCGATCTTGCGCAGTCTGTTGTCACGGTATGTTCCCCGAGAGTTGACCGAACGGCCAAAGATGGGCTTTGGGGTGCCCGTCGGTGCATGGATTCGGGGCCCCTTGCGGGAGTGGGCCGAGGATCTGCTCAACGAGAACCTTCTAACGAAGCACGGCCTGTTACGTCCTGACACGGTGCGTCTCACATGGCTCCAGCATGTGGCAGGATATCGGAATCACGGCAGCCTCCTGTGGAACCTGCTCATGTTTCAAGCCTGGCTTCGCGCACATGGCTGTTGAGAGGACACCTCAGTCGGCCTGCATCGGCGCAGCGACGTCGAACCGTCGCAGGAACAGGTTCCGCGTCATGACCGTGCGCTCGACAACGTCCTAGGCACAAAAGGAACCACTCCATGTGCGGAATCTGTGGCTTCATATCTCGCGGACACCTCCTTGGCGACAGTGAGCTTCGTGCTATCGTGACACGCATGACAAGAACGCTCCACCACCGCGGACCGGATGGGTCCGGTGTGTGGACCGACATGAGGGCGGGGCTGGCGCTCGGGCATGCGCGGCTGTCCATCCTGGACCTGTCCGATGCCGGGGCACAACCGATGGTGTCGGAATGCGGCCGGTATGTGATCACGTACAACGGTGAAGTCTATAATTTTCCTGAACTTCGCCAAGACCTCGAGTCGCACGGCCACAAATTTCGCGGGCATAGTGATACGGAAGTCGTGCTGGCCGCGCTCGCCGAATGGGGGATCGAGCCCGCGCTGCAGCGTATGAACGGGATGTTTGCGTTCGGTCTGTGGGACAAGGAAACCCGGTCCCTCACGCTGGCGCGTGACCGGGCAGGGAAGAAACCGCTCTACTATGGCTGGTGCGGAGACGTATTCCTGTTCGGATCGGAGCTCAAAGCGCTCCGCGTCCACCAGAATTTCGACCATGAAATCGATCGTGACGCGCTGGGGTTGCTTGTCAAGTACTCTCGGATTCCTGCGCCGTATTGTATATACAAGAAGATCCGCAAACTGCCCGCAGGGTCCTTCCTGACCCTCACCGCTAACAGGTCTTCGATAGTATCAGCGCCGGTCGCGTACTGGTCTGCACAACACGTCGCCGAGCGTGGTGAACGAGAGCCTTTTTCAGGAACCAGTGAAGAGGCCACTAAGGCGCTCGATTCACTTCTCAGGGAAGCCGTCAGCCGGCGCATGGTCGCCGACGTGGACCTGGGGGCGTTGCTCTCGGGGGGCGTGGACTCGAGCACCATTGTATCGCTGATGCAATCCATGAGCACGGCCAGGGTGAAAACGTTTTCGATCGGATTCCATGAGCCAAAGTTCAACGAGGCAGAACAAGCAAAGGCGATTGCGCGTCATCTTGGAACCGACCATACGGAACTGTACGTGACTCCGAACGACAGCCTTGGCGTCATTCCCGATCTGCCGACCATCTATGACGAGCCGTTTGCGGACTCCTCCCAGATCCCGACCTATCTGGTCTCCAGGCTGACCCGTGGAGCTGTCAAAGTCGCGCTTTCCGGGGACGGAGGGGACGAACTGTTTGCCGGGTACAAACATTATCAACGATGCCAGACGCACTGGGAGCAGATGAAGAGGTTCCCGGTATGGCTCAGACAAGACGCGGCGACGGCGATGAGTGCGCTGGGCCGACTCAGCTGGCACCTGCCCGGGGCTCGTCCGTCCGCAGGGCCTGGGCAAGGCGCGTCCTGGAAGCGGATCGGAGCAAAGCTAGAAAGGAAGGCGAAACGGCTGGCGGCCGAGAGCCCGCAAGATCTTCTCGCTCGCCATCACGCCCGGTGCCAGAATGCGACGGAGTTTGTGGCGGGCGCGGCCCCGGTTCCGACCGTGCTGACCGACCCGTCCCGATGGGCGAACGTGTCGGAGCCGATCCAGGCCATGCTGTACCTGGACTTGGTGGACTACCTGGCCGACGACATTCTGGTCAAAGTCGATCGCGCGAGCATGGCCGTCGGGCTGGAAGTCCGCTGCCCCTTCCTCGACTACCGGGTGATCGAGTTTGCCTGGAGTCTGCCCATGCCGATGCGGATAAGCAGGGGAAGTGGAAAGTGGATTCTCCGGGAGGTGCTCGCGCGGTACGTTCCTCGCGATCTCACGGACCGGGCGAAGATGGGGTTCAATGTTCCGATCGCGGATTGGCTTCGAGGTCCCTTGCGTGACTGGGTGGAAACCCTGCTCGACGAAAGACGCATTCGGGAGCAGGGCTTCCTGCGCCCTGAACCCGTACGGCGGATCTGGCAACAGCATGTCACCGGGTTCCAAAACCATGACTACTTGCTGTGGAACCTGCTCATGTTTCAGGCTTGGAATGATGCGACTGCCTTGGGCCGCCGCTCTATTTACGAGCATGTCAACGACAAGGTTTCGTCTGGGCAATAACATCCCCGAATTGTTCCGCAGGGGGCTGCAGGAAACCACAAAGTAGTCGGTCGGCGAACCGACGCAAACAAGTTATGAAGCAGTTCCACGAAGGACCGAGCGAAGCCCTAAGTCCTGACAGCAGGGAGGGCCAGCACATCGCCCTGCTAATGCTCTCTCTGGAAGGCGGAGGAGTCCAGAGGTCGCTGCTTCATCTCGCTCGGGCTCTCGCTGACCGGGGCCACAGAGTGGATTTACTGGTGTACAAAGCTCAGGGAGACTTTGTGGATAGTGTGCCGAGCGCCATAAGGGTCATCGCGCTCGAAACGGCGCCTGTCTGGATGGGACGGCTCCACGCGTTCCGTGCAGCGCCCGAGCACCTCATGCACCTTGCGTTGCCCGTACTGCTTCCGCTCAAGTCGCACGGCACGCTCCGCTGCCTGCCCGCCCTTGTGCGTTATCTTCGCGAGGAAAGACCAGCCGTATTATTCTCAGCGGACACATATCTGAATCTCGTCGCCTTGTGGGCCAGGCGGCTCGCCGGCATCTCTGTCCGCACGCTGATCAGCGAGCGGATCCATCTGTCGAGTCACCTGCGGTACGGGGCCAAGAGACGAAAATGGCGGTGGCGGTTCATCGTCCCATTGATCCGGCGGATGTATCCCGAGGCGGACCGCATCGTAGCGGTCTCGCGCGGGGTTGCCGACGACCTGAGGACTCTGGGAGGTTTGCCGCCTGAGCTCGTCACGACGGTGTACAATCCCGTGGTGGATTCGGAGTTGGCCAAAAAGGCTGAAGCATCGATCGACCATCCGTGGTTCAAGCCCGGGGCGCCTCCCGTGATCATCGCCGTGGGACGCCTGACGGAGCAGAAAGACTTTCCCACTCTGCTCCAGGCCTTCGCGCAGGTGCGGGCCAAGCGTCAGGCGCGGCTTCTCATACTCGGTGAAGGGCGGATGCGACGCGAGCTCACCGCCCTTGGGCATGCGCTCGGCATCGTCGAGGACATGTCCCTCCACGGATTCACGAGTAACCCGTTCGCCTACACGGCACGTGCAGCGGTCTTCGTGCTCTCCTCAACCTACGAGGGACTCCCCGGCGTGCTGATTCAGGCGCTGGCCTGCGGCTGCCCGGTCGTGAGCACGAACTGCCCGGGCGGAGCGGCCGAAATTCTGGAGGATGGCCGGTACGGACGGCTTGTCCCCGTGGGCGACCCTGCGGCCATGGCCCAGGCCATCATCTCGACGCTGGACGCCCCTCCCGATAGAGAACTGTTGCAGAAGCGGGCCTCGCTCTTTTCGGTCGATCGCGCCGTGGAGCAATATCTCGATGTGTTGTTTGCGCGCAAATGAGAGGCCTGGCCTGGAAGCGCACTCAAGCCTGTTGCTAGGGAGACAACTCTTGCTCCATCCGTTTCGCGTAAAGAGACTGCTGTTGTGCCCTGTTTCGTCTGGGCAGTAACATCCTCGAATTGTTCCGCAGGGGGCTGCGGGAAACCACAAAGTAGTCGGTCGGCGAACCGACGCAAACAAGTTATGAAGCAGTTCCACGAAGGACCGAGCGAAGCCCTAAGTCCTGACAGCAGGGAGGGACAGCACGTCGCCCTCCTAATGGCCAATCTGGAAGGCGGGGGAGTCCAGAGGTCGCTGCTTCATCTCGCTCGGGCTCTCGCTGACCGGGGCCACAGAGTGGATTTACTGGTGTACAAAGCTCAGGGAGAGTTTGTGGATAGTGTGCCGAGCAACATAAGGGTCATCACGCTCGAAACGGCGCCTGTGTGGATGGGACGGCTCCACGCGTTCCGCGCAGCGCCCGAGCACCTCATTCACCTTGCGTTGCCCGTACTGCTTCCGCGCAAGCCGCAAGTCACGCTCCGCTGTCTGCCCGCCCTTGTGCGTTATCTTCGCGAGGAAAGACCAGCCGTATTATTCTCAGCGGACACGTATCTGAATCTCGTCGCCTTGTGGGCCAGGCGGCTCGCCGGCGTCTCCGTCCGCACGCTGATCAGCGAGCGGATCCATCTGTCGAGTCACCTGCGGTACGGGGCCAAGAGACGAAAATGGCGGTGGCGGTTTATACTCCCGTTGCTTCGCCACACCTACGCCACTGCGGATGGCGTGGTTGCCGTGTCACGGGGTGTGGCCGACGATCTCTGCAGCCTGACAGGCCTACCGCCTCGGCTCGTGACCCCACTCTACAACCCGGTGGTTGACTCGGAGTTGATCGCCAAGGCCAAGAGCCCCATCGATCATCCGTGGTTCGAACCTGGTGCGCCGCCCGTCATCCTCGGTATGGGACGTCTCTCTGAGGAAAAAGACTTTGCGACCTTGATCCGGACATTTGCACGCGTCCAGACCCGCCTGCCCGCGCGCCTTATGATCTTCGGCGAAGGGGAGATGCGGCGAAAGCTTCAAGCTCTAGCGCGCGAGCTTGGAGTCGAGCAGGATGTTTCTCTGCCAGGGTTCACGGGTAATCCCTTCGCGTACATGGCACGTGCAGCGGTCTTCGTGCTCTCCTCAGTCCATGAGGGACTCCCAGGCGTGCTGATTCAGGCGCTGGCCTGCGGGTGCCCGGTCGTGAGCACGAACTGCCCGGGCGGAGCGGCCGAAATTCTGGAGGATGGCCGGTACGGACGGCTTGTTCCCGTGGGCGACCCTGCGGCCATGGCCCAGGCCATCATCTCGACGCTAGATGCCCCTCCCGATAGAGAACTGTTGCAGAAGCGGGCCTCGCTCTTTTCGGTCGATCGCGCCGTGGAGCAATATCTCGATGTGTTGTTTGCGCGCAAATGAGCCCTTTGCCGATGCGGATAAACCGGGGAAGTGGAAAGTGGACTCTCCGGGAGAGTGCTCGCTAGGTGCATTATTTGATAAGTGGCAGCATTCGCACGGCTAGATCTTCCATAACTTGGTCTGTTGCATGTTCATTAAGATGACTATTTTCTGGCCCAACCCGCCATTCAGCCATTGTTATTGGTATAGTCAATGACAACAAGTTTTCATTCAGAAAACTTGTACTATCGTCATATTGCTTCGTTGACGTTACATAATATTTTCCATTTAGTAAATGAACCAATGTATCCCCTGGGCAATCTTCTGAATTCTCGTTTGCTTTTTTAGTGTTAAATGTGACAAATAAACTTTTGTGTGTCGCCGCTAAATTCTGTATTTTCCCCAAGAGCGCCTTTGTTAAATCAAGACCATATCGCATTCTCTGACTAACAGGTGTTAAGCCAATGGCTAAATGGCTCTTTTCTGTGCTAAGATTTTCGTCACGCATCAACCCAAGATTCTTATCCCACCTTTCTTGCCAATCATTGCATATCTTGCCTTCATAATCTTTCAATGGTTTATAAGGTTGCGGGAGGTATTTTTCCCACAGATCATCTCTGTTAATAATTCCAAACATTCTGTTCGCTAAAGCAAATAACTTAATTTTAGACCACCATAATTCTTCGAGAAATTCTTCACTTGGACCATATAATTCACCATCGACAAGCCTGAATGTCGGTTTTGGCCATCCATTGCGTGGCCAATGGGTTGGGAAAACATTATTCCATATATCGTTACCCGGAGTTTGCCATAAAACAACCATATCAGCGCGATAGGTCTTGTAGTATATTTGCAATAATTGCAGTTGCTGATCTTGACCATATCCTCCAGCGCCGATTGAAAATACTTTAACCTTTTTCATGCTTCCTGCTTTTGAATTTAGATGATATTCAAGTCTGTTTTCTGGAAGCCAATCAAAAGCGCACGATTCTGCTTGAACCTGAGAATCGCCTAACAGAAGGATTACGTAATCGTCATCTGTGTAATTGATTTTTCGCCCGCGGAAACCAAGTTGGTTCTTTTCTGAAGCTGCTATTCTTGGTAACCATCCTGAATATACGTGTTTAGGTTTTTTTATTACTTGCAGAAATACCTCAGAAACCATGATCGACACTACAAATGAACTCAGTACTAGCAGGATGTTAACAACACTCTTTTTTTTCATAATGACAACATGGCCTCATATTTAGCAGCCTACTCTAGCCTCATCTGAGGCACGACGCAAAAGAATGAAATTCTAACCGATCACTCACGACCAAGAAAGTCCGGATACCTGATGGGAAAGAGCATAGCAGGTTTAAGCTCGTCGCTTGTGAAGATTTATTTGGCATGTGCGCTTGTGCTCATGAACACACTAAGCGCATTTGTCGTCATCAACCTCTTCCTAGCTGTAACCTTTTACATTCTAGATGTGGCCAATTTCGGTAAGAAGGCTGTGGCTTGCAAGGAGCTTGTTGCTCGTATCGTTTCTGAACCCGGTGCCCTCTTCAATGCAGACGGTTCTCCGATTAACAATGGGAAGCGAAATTGTTATCAGCTGAATTGGTTTGATTTCAACGCGTATGAGGGTGTCGAACCAATTTATGCCGGTGAGGTTTTAGACGACTTTTACGAGCTGGGTCAATTGGGGTTCATTTATCAACCCTGGGTTCAGTTCTCCGAGCCACCGTTCCAAGGAAAGCGTGTCAACGTTGATCTTGATGAACGAGGCTTCCCCACCAGACGTACTATAAATCCATCCAACATCACAAACTTACCGGTTATTCGGATCGTCACGCTGGGGGGGAGCACAACATTTGGATACAATGTTTCCGACGAGCACACATGGCCAAGCTATCTTGCGAAGATCCTCAATGATCGGGCACTAGCCCAACATCTGGGCGTTTACGTCGAAGTCGTGAACTATGGGAGAGGATTTTTTTACCCAACCCAGGAAACCGTACTGGCCATGGATCTATTGAAAAGTGGTCACCGCCCAAGTCTCATGATCTTTATGGACGGTGTCAACCTAGGATTAGATGAAGATGTGCCGGCCTTCACGGAAAAGTTTGAGCGCCAGTTTGCAGATCGGCAATTCGTCCCTGAGGCCTCAATCGTACGTCAACTCAAGTGGGTGCCTGTTGTGAGACTCGCGTTGGTAATCCAAAAGAGAATCTCTGGTAGGGAGACAAGTGCCGGACCGGAACAGGCAAAACCAGTAGTAGTCGACACTGCCAGCCACCTTATTAATCGTTTTGTTCAAGATCGCATGATCACGGAGGGCATTTTGAATCAGTACTCAATCCCTTCGCAATTCTTTCTGCAGCCGGACGCTGTTCATAACTATCCCTTTTCTAACTTTAATAAACCTGTGCCTGACTCTTTTCTCACTGATAGGGAACGAAGAGAGGCATTTTACAAACGTATGAGTGCTACCAAAGGAGTGACGGATCTTAGCAATCTGTTTGAGGCATGGGGGCTTGGCAGGAAGGCTATTATCGATCAGTGCCACTATAGCCCGAGCTTCAACCGTTTTCTTGCCGAACACGTTGCGAAGCATATCGTACTGGAAACACTAGTGCCTCGAGGTAAGTTAATCGATGACTCCTCGGCCACAGGAGTTCCTAGAGTGACGAGATCATATTCTCGCTAGTCCGATTTCGGCCGAGAGGCGTTCTATTACCTCTGGATCAGCCTGAAGTAACAGAGGCGGTGTGAGGAGCAACATTCATTGAACTAATGAGTGTGCTCATTCCAAACTGTCTCATCCGAGGGGTTCACCCCATGAGGTGCCCTTAACATAGCGCAAGACTAACTCCTGGCATCAAGCTGACGAAGCCACCTGTCCACAATTCAAGTGGGGCACAACAAGGAGTACAAGCGCAATGGCCTTACAGGTATGAATAAACACCCCTGAAAGGTTTACAATCGCATGCCATACGCGAGCGGCTTGGGGGCAAACGCCCTGAACTCGGAGCCCATACTGAGACGCAATGAGAAATGACATCAACTCAAACAGAAAATGACAATCACCATCCCCGCCCCGCATACTCTGAACTTCACCTAACACACCCCAATTACCGCGCCGACATTGACGGCTTACGTGCTGTTGCCGTGTTGGCAGTTGTTGGCTTTCATGCGTTCCCAAATTGGGTAAAAGGTGGCTTGGTAGGCGTCGATATTTTCTTCGTCATTTCAGGCTTCCTGATTTCATCAATCATTTTTGACAGCCTCGAACGCAACAGCTTTAGTTTCTTAGAATTCTATAGCCGCCGCATTAGGCGAATCTTTCCAGCCCTGCTGCTGGTATTGATAGCGTCTTTTTCATTTGGCTGGTTTTGGCTATTCGCCGACGAATACAAGAAACTTGGCAAGCACATTGCGGCTGGCGCTGGCTTTGTATCGAACTTCGTTTTGTGGAACGAAATTGGGTACTTTGATATCACGGCAGATACAAAACCTCTATTGCATTTGTGGTCACTAGGCATTGAAGAGCAGTTTTACATTGTGTGGCCCCTGCTGTTGTGGGCAGCATGGAAAACGCGGGTCAACTTACTGACAATTACTCTCCTTGTCGCCATTGTTTCTTTCGCCCTCAACATTAACGGCATAGGAAAAGACGCTGTAGCTACGTTTTATTCGCCTCAAACCCGCTTCTGGGAATTGCTGGCGGGCTCGACTTTGGCTTGGCTCACTCTGTATAAGCAAACGACGTTTTACAAAGTCAAGCACCGACTGTACCAATGGATTGGTGTTGTCGTTTATGCACAGGCGTCCGAAGCAAACGGTAAGATGCTTCGCAATGTCCAGTCTGTTTTCGGGGTGCTACTGATTGGTATCTCGTTCCTTGTCGTCACAAAGGGAAAAAGCTTTCCCGGATGGTGGGCTGTACTGCCAACGCTTGGTGCTGTGTTGATTATATCGGCTGGTACCCATGCGTGGGCGAACCGTACCTTGCTCTCAAATCGAGTGTTGGTATGGTTTGGACTAATCAGCTACCCACTATACCTTTGGCACTGGCCACTACTGTCATTCGCTCGTATTGTTGAAAGTCAATCACCTTCACAGGAAATTCGAATTGTTACCGTTGGCATTTCTATCTTGTTAGCGTGGCTTACGTACAGATTAATTGAAAGGCCAGTACGCTTTAGGTTGCAAGGCAAATCAAGAACAGTAATTCTTGCGTCTTTAATGGTGATGATTGGATGTATTGGCTACAACACATACGACAGAGGCGGTTTGCCTTTTAGGATGAGGAGCGAATCGGAATTTTTAGGGTATTTCGAAAACGAGCGCCCGGAAATGCGCTATTTTCAAAAGATAAATTTGTTTACTCTATGGAAAGATGAGTGCGCTTTTTTTGATGTTGACAAATATCGTGCAGGAAAGCTAGCGGGTGTTACTGACAGCAAGCCCAGAGAGGCATTGGCTTCTTCGTGTTTTGAAAGAAACTTAACTTATGATAAAGCGGTGCTGTTGTGGGGGGATTCGATTGCACAAGTTCTTTCACCGGGATTACAAAAGAACCTTCCGTCCAACTGGCAACTTTTACAAATAGCAACTTCCGGTTGCAGTCCTAAATTGGACTCAATTACCCCTTCCACAACAAGCCAGTGCAAACAATCTAACTACTTTGCGCTTAAAACCATATCAGATATTAAGCCTGATGTAGTAGTCGTCGCGCAAGGCGAAGGGCAGTCAGCAAAATCTTTCCAAGACATCGCTAATCATTTAAAAACTCTTGGTGTAAAAAGGGTAATTCTCTTGGGACCAGTGCCTCACTGGAAAAGTGATTTGCCCAAGCTATTGTTAAGAAGTCGCATTTATATGCCACGAAGAATTGTAGATGGGTTAAGAACGGATATACTCGAATTAAACTCTATTTTGGCAAGGGAGTTAAAATCTGACAGCTCACAGAAATTTGCGAATGTTATTGATGCCTTTTGCAATACAGATGGGTGCTTAACATATTTTGGCGATGATGCCAAGTCTGGAATTACGACGTGGGATTACGGCCATTTGACACCACTCGCCTCAGATTTCTTATCGAAGCGATTGCTTGTGAATTTGATAGTAGATAAAGAGTGATGCATTTCCTAACCATATTTGATTACGGCTCACGAGATGAAGAAGGCGGCAAGCTTAGGCTTGTTGCTGCGTTTCTTCCTGCATTGGTTCTGAGCGCGGGGAAGGCCCCACTACGATCGGTGAAGACTCATTCTTAAAAACTCATTTATTTCACATATAATGTATTCAACATCACTCAGGGACATTTCGTAATACATTGGCAAGCGCACCAAGCAATCGGAAAACCGCTCGGTATTCGGAAGAGGGCGGCCATCGTGTCGATCATGATAATAAGTGGACTTGTGGAGTGGCAGATAATGGAATGTGGCCATGATGCCATGCGTTTTGAGAAATTCGATTAGCCTGGTGCGTTGGTCAAGGTTACGACAGACAATATAGAACATATGGGCGTTATTTGAGGCATTCGACGGGATGACCGGTAACTCCAGTACCCCATCCGCAGCAAGTGGTTCAAGTAGCTCACGGTAGCTATTCCATATTTGCTTGCGGCGTTGCTGAATGGATTCAAGGTTTTCGAGTTGGGCATACAGGAAAGCCGCAATAATCTCGGACGGCAGGAACGAAGACCCGATGTCTACCCAGCCATACTTATTAACCTCGCCACGAAAAAAAGCCGAACGGTTCGTGCCCTTTTCACGGATGATCTCGGCACGAGCGATAAAGCGGTCGTCGTTAATTGCCAGCATCCCGCCTTCACCAGAGATAATATTTTTTGTCTCATGGAAAGAGAACGCGCCAAAATGACCGAGTGAGCCAAGCGGCCTGCCTTTATAGAACGAGTCTATTGACTGTGCCGCATCCTCAACGACAAATAGATGATGCCGGCGGGCAATTTCTAGAATCCTGTCCATTTCACAGGCCACACCAGCATAGTGCACAGGGACAATAGCCTTAGTACGCGACGTTATCAGGGCTTCAATCGCCGCCACGTCAATGTTCGGTGTCATCCGTTCCGTATCGACGAAAACTATTTTTGCTCCACGCAGAACAAATGCATTGACGGTGGAAACAAACGTATAGCTTGGAGCAATGATCTCATCCCCAGGCTCGATGTCGCATAGAATTGCAGCCATCTCCAGTGCATCCGTGCACGAGGTTGTCAGCAAAGCTTTTGTGAAGCCGTACCGCTTTTCAAAAAAACTGTGGCACTTTTTCGTAAAAAGACCATCACCGGATATCTTTCCTGATGCCACAGCCTCTCGGATATAATCGGTCTCTCTACCGCTAAGATACGGCTTATTAAATGGGATATCCATCTACCTAGAGCCAGAAATTGAAATGAGCGTAGCCATGCCTCAATTAGCTATTACTTGCTAACAATGTACGCCTGTTGGATCCCGAATCCGCCGCCGGAGAATTCTTTCTCTATGTCATAAAAGATACGATTTATCGGGTTGGAAAAACCTGGAAATGCAGCGGGGTTGGTTACTAATTCTCTCAAGAATCTTGACCCAAGGTAATAAATTGATGAAAATTCATTCACACTAAACTTTAGCCCATTTTGATTGAAAAACTCTTCGAGCATAGACTTTTTCAGGTAGCGGTTGAAGTCATGTTCAATCAGCGGAGGTAACTGCTTGAGCAACCTTATTGCGTTAAGCAGCATAAGGGGTTCCCAAAATGCCTCGGAAAAGATAACTTTGCCCCCTGACTTCACAACCCGCAAACATTCACTAATTGCACGCTTCTGGTCTTCCCAAGAAGGCAGATTAATCACTACCCGCGTGGTATACGCGACGTCAAATGAATTATCTGGGAATCTTAAAGAGCGCGCATCACCTACCTCGAATGTTATAACGTCAGGTAAATTTACTGTCTGTTTCGCGCCATTGGCCTGGGCAACCATGTTCTCTGCGAAATCAATGCCTACAATTGAATGAATGTCTCTGCGTCGCTTCAACTGCTCGAACGCCGAATACCCGTTTGCACACCCTACGTCGAGAACTCGATCCCCATCCGAAATATGCGCGCCTATGGCTTCAATTTCTAAGGCGATCATAAAATTGTCGCCCCATGACGCGTGGTGGGAATCTTTATGGATCTTTGCCTGGTTTTCCCAATAGTCCTTGATAAATTCGTGCTGCATTCCTACTTCCTTATACCTAAATTACTTAATTAGATAATCAACTCGTGGCGGCGGTAAGACACGCATAACATGTTTTAACATTTCACGAAAAATCTGCAATCGCTATCTATCGGTGCGAGGTAGGCCTGAATCTGTTTCAATTTCATGAACTCATCGACTGCACGCCTACAACCCTCATATGTGCCATAATCGTCAATAATTACCATGCCCCCTCGTACGACTTTTTCGAAAAGATATTCGAGGCAGACCTTGGTGGAAGCATACCAATCGCCATCCAGACGCAGAACAGCGATTGATCCAATGCCTTGATGATCTGCCGGAATCGTATTCTGGAACCAACCAACATGGTAATGAATAAACTCTTTGGGGTAACCAATAGTTATTTCCAGTAGTTGCTGGTTCTCCTCTAACGTTCCCGGACCGCCAAACCTGTCATATATGCCACTCACGGGTTGCAGTTTGCCTCTGTTACGATCGCTATTTCCGGTAAATTCTCTGACTTCCTTCAGGGCGCGCGCTCCATCAACGGCAGCGTCGGGCTCACAGATGTCTTGGAAGGCATCAAACAAATGCAGATGCCTCCTCTGCCTGCCTTGGCGAAGGTTTGCAAGCGCCATCATCCCCATGGCGCCTCCCTTCCAGACACCGCACTCTACGAAGCTACCTAGTATTTTGTGTTCCTCGCAATAAACTATCTGCTGAAAAAGCGTCACCAGCCTTCGTTTTGAGAGCATTGTATTGTCTTTCACTATTTGAATGCACTCAGTCGCTTCGGCTTCTAGCTCATATCCCAATTGCTCATCTATATTCAGGTTTGCCTCGCGCGGCAAACGATGCCTCCTAATATCAAAGCCGATTGTGTTAACAAATTTCTTTATGAAGCGGTTCACTCACTGCCTCATTGCATAGCCCATTTGCATTCAAGCTACCTCATAGACACGTGATGGAGGTTGAAGCGGGCTATCTTCATTCAGTTTTTCTAGCCAATACAATCTGACTAAGGAATAAATCCTGGTTTGCAGGCAACATCTTGCTCAATATCATTCTCAGCAAAGTAAAGGGTGCCATAAAGATAGCGCAGAGAAGCAAATTTATTTTTCCACATACCCAAGAGCCCAGTGATAAGTGCCGCCGGAGAATGTACTCTCTTAGCTTATTAATAGGAAGACCCTTCAAGCTCTTAATTGGGCTGCTTTTGTAAGGAAGCATGTGATGCAAAGAGTTCAAGAAAACCCCGCACCTGCACATCAGGATGGCAGAGTTGGACACCAAGCACACGGCATTCTGTGCGCATGGCTTGGATCGAATCAACATCCATTTCTAGCAAGCTGTGCAGCCCTTCGGCCATGTCGGCGGAATCCCTAAGGCGGGCACGATAACCAGTTCGGCCAGTATGCACGAGGTCTGGCGCAACCCCCATATCGAAGGAGACTACCGGCGTGCCACAAAGAATAGATTCATTGATCATCATCGGACCGGAGTCCTCAATCGAGGCATTCACAAAGATATCCGCCGCCTGATAGGCCGCGGCAAGCATTGTGTCACCTTGTAGCAAACCAATATGTCGATGCTCGAAAAGCATTTCAAGCTTGTCTGCTTTCCCCCAATTTCCGGCAGTAACAACAAGAATGTTTTTCTGCAAATCAGGATTGCCCTCCAGCATGGTGTGGAGTTGTTTGAGTGCATCAACCAAGTAAACTATTCCCTTGCGCTCATCATGGGTACCATATGCACCAAAGAAAATAATCTTCCTGTCGATCGGCAATCCTAGAATCGCTCGAGCATCAGCCTGCGGGGCGGGCTTAAAAACATCCACGTCCATTCCCAGCATAATTTGTTTGATCGGGCGGTCAGAAAAAATCGAGCTTTCCATGGCCTGACGTTTAAGCCATGAACTACCAACGACCGCTGTGATATTTGTCGCACGGAAATTACTGAATTTCAGATGCCATTGACGATATGAAACATCGGAATCGCTCCTGCCATATCGAAGCTGAGGGCACTGTCCACATTGTTTTGTGTATCCCTTACAATCAAACGCATAGTGGCATCCGCCCGTCATTGGTGCCATGTCCATCATGTACCAATAAAGAGGAGCGCCCGTAATTTCACTGAGCTGACGCAATATGTCAGCTGTCAAAAAATGTGAAATCCAATGAACAACGATAGCATCTGGCTTAAAAGGAAGAGCCGCTATAATTCGGTTCACTTGAACTTGAAATAGGGCGCACGGTTCAATGTAAAAATAAGTAGATACTCGATGCCGTCGATGGAATCGGATTAAACGCTTTCTCCAATACCAACGCAAACGATCCAAGGCTCCAAAGCTTGCTGACATTCCGATCACATGCGGATCATCAGATTGCTTATTAAGCACCAGCATCGTAGAAGTCACTTCAGCATCCCTCAAGCTGCAGTGCAACCGGTAGGCTGCATTAAAGGCACCTCCGCCTATGTCTCCCGTGGCAAGATGCAAAACCTTCACGGTAATTTCACAATGCTGTGGAGTACGTTCTTTGCGCGCCCCAGCAAGCGGCACCACAGGTCTTGACATATTGCCCGAAAGAAGGTCTCTACTGGCCGTTGTGCTCGGGAAGATTCTTCAATGAATTGAGAAAACGATTCCGGCATTATAGATGACAGAGAACCACCGCAATATCTACTATCTAAGCAGTGAACTATGCTTTCATCATGTCTGATATTTGAAAACACAAATGGGGAATGGTGCAGGCAATATCCAGGGGAAAGAAATACGCCTGTATCACCAACGTATGGCCCAAGAACCGATTTCACTTCTTGCCCGCATTGTCAACATCTGAGCGTTGTAATACCCACTTAGGAAGTTGTCAATAAGTCCGTTGAATTTTCTGAGCGGCTCTCATGGGTGTCTCACGCTGCCTTCTTCGTCTGTACCAGTTGCTGCTCCGCGTGATTGCCTCAATGGTCGCGAGGGCCTGCGCAATTCTTGCAAAGCCTTTCACGCGCTTGAACTGCTGCTCGCAGTACAGTAACACCATCCCCAGCCAAAGCTAGAGCATCGTGCTTCCTCGTGCGCGTTTGATATTCCGCTCGCTGTGCCGGACCAGCGAGAACATTTGCTCTCGATGCAATTTGGCATAGCTTCCTGTCATGCCAGACTTTCGACTGAAAATAATCCATGGGCGAATTCTGCGGTATTGCATTGATGGCAACTATGGTTTTGTCCAATGCGGCGGCAAGCCCTTCAACCGTCTGCGCAGATCAAGCAGCGTTCTCGCTAACTGCTCGCCAAAAACCTTCCATAGCAGCAGATTCACATACATCTTTTTCATTTGCTTCAGGTAATGCTTGCTCAGCAATGGCTGCCCATGCATCCTTTGCGCGCGCATGACTTCTCGCTGTATCGTGAAAAAATGTGCTGTGTCGGTGCTCATGCCACCCAGCCGCTGTCCGACTGTAATGATGTTCGGAATAAACACTGCGTCGCCTGTCTTAAGCTCACGCAACAACAATTCGTAATCGCCGGAAATACGAAATGACTCGTCGAAGTTACCATGCTGCTCGAACAAGGTTCGCCGATGCATCATGCCAATATGCGGAATGCACATACGCTGCTTGAAAGATTCTTTTACCTGTTCCCATGATTCACCTGTTGGCCGAGGCGATTGCCCGTCATCACTGATCCGCATGATTTGCCCATATGCCACGCGAATGCTTGCCGGGAGCATTTCCAGATGCACAGCCATTCGCTCCAGCACCGTGGTATCCCAAAAATAATCATCCGCGCCCAGAAAGCAAATCCACTCGCCATCCGCTTGTGCCAGCCCCTTATTCCAAGCGTTGTATACGCCGCGATCCGGCTCGGAAATCCAATAACTGAATTTATTACTATTTGCTTTCAGTAATTCAACCGTTCCGTCTTTCGAACCGCCATCAATAATAATCAGCTCTTTGTTTAGGTAGGTTTGTTGCGCGACGCTGTCAATACATTGCTGTAATGTAGCCTTGCCGTTGTAAACGGCGACAATGATGGAAAACAGAGGTGAAGTCTCGTGCTTCATGGCTTTGTCGATAAAATAAGCTTCATTTGTGCAGTGAGAGGTGGCCCCATATGTTTGGACAGCAGCCCGAGTTTCTTCAGTGGGGTCTCTGCTGATTCTCACGCTGCCAGTTTACCCGTCGGCAACATCACGGTATACACTTCATTCGGTGTTTGCTTGTCCAGGCTCGAATGCGGTCTGGATTGGTTGTACCAGCCTAGATATTGCGTGACCGAGGTTCTGGCTTCGGCGACCGAATCAATACTTAATTTCGATATCCACCTTCGTGCGGCCGTGCGAGACCACGAAGGACGCTTGATCGTGGCTGGGTGGGGCAAGAAATGTTGAAGGGTTGTTCGACATGCCGAAGCCCTCGACGGGAAGGCCGGCCCAATTTTTGTCGAATTTCCCGTTGCCATTTTCATCGTGGTAGGCCGTGGCGGCGTAAACGCCGGGCTTAGAGAGGATCACGCAGAACTCCACGGTTCCCTGGTTCGCAGCGAAGCGCTGCTTGAAGACTTTCTTTCCCTTGACGAGAAAGTCCTGGGGCTTGTCCCCGTACAGGACGAACGTCACGTTGCCCCGGTCGCTGCGAACGCCGTGGACGCGTACGTCGATAGCGTAAGAGGCTCCGTCGCAGGCCGCCTCGCTCGCTGTGATCTCGGAGTGCGCTCCCGAGGGGAGCGAGAGCAGAACGGCCAGGCTGAGGCTGAACAGGGCGGCTTTCACGAAGGTCATACGCAGGGCATTCTCCTCGAACTCCCTCCTGAACGCAACAGCTTCCTTTTTCGCCCCCTTCGCAAGTAGCCACGTCTGTAGCCAGAGCTTGGGCCTTGTCCAGGCCGATCTTGCTTCCGCATGTATCCATTACTTATCGAAAGATCAATCGCGATCAGCTCTTCAAAGTGCTTTGAAGGCGGAATGCGCGGCTTTGATCGTGTATTCGATATCGCGGGTTGAATGAGCGGTTGAAAGGAAGGCGGCTTCGAATTGATGGGACAGGCTCCTAGCGTGTATAAGCATTATAGTTCTATCCTCGCAGAGGGTATCGGCGACGGATCCCTTCGCCGATTCTCTACTGACGTATTTGGAGACTGGTATTTGTCGGTGGGCGGAAGAGCCGGGCTGCATACTGAAGAATGATACAGAGGCGAAAGAGATGACAAGGCTAACTGACAATTCTATTCGACGTGAGCTGTCACCAAACGTCACGGTCGCCATCTCGATGGCTGTCTATGGCATGGCAATGTGTGGCGGTATGTTGCTCATCGGTCTGTATCACTACAGGGACAAACCTTCATGGGGTCAGTTCCTTCTCAGCCCCAGTGTAATCCTGTGTATGGTCGCAGTGTTAGGGCTCCTCGTGGCAAGCGGGGTGCTCGTTCGATTTCTTTGTGGTTCGCAGGGACGCAAGAGGGACAGGCGGTATGCCGTGATCATGAGTCTCCTGGTCATCGTTCTGGTTGGAGGTATCAGTGAAGCCGCTCTTCGCATCGCAGCTGTTGAGAAGCACAACGGTACTTTTGTGGGTAACTTTCATCTGCTTCCCATCCAGTGGCGAGAGTTTGCTGATCGGCAGCGAACGTTGCTGGCATTGAGCAAGGCAGGCAAACCATTTACTGTAGCCGATGATACGTTAGGGTGGATAATTGGACCAAACCGGAAAAGCGAAGATGGTTTATACGAGATCAGTGCCGAAGGACTGCGGAGTGCAACGCAGGGAGAAGTTCTGCGCAACGGGCTCGGTGACTGTCGGGTCGCGCTCGTCGGGGACTCCTTTACGTGGGGTGACGGCGTGCGGTTTGAAGACTCGTGGGCTTATCGGTTGGAGCAACTGCTCCCCAAAGGTTGTCGAGTACTGAATTTCGGTGTCGGCGGTTATGGGATCGACCAGATGTATCTTCGATACAAGAGAGACGTGACTTCGTGGAAGCCCAATCTGGTGATTCTGTCGTTCATTGACCCCGACCTCCACCGAACCATGAGCTCCTATGGATTTCTCATTGTCAACCAAAATGCGTTTCCATTTATGAAGCCTCGATTCGTTCTTGATCAAAGAGGCACGCCCAATATTGTGAACCAGCCTCTGCCGAAGGCGGAGGATATATTCATGCTTCCCTCTATTCACGATGTTCCGTTCATCGAATACGACGAGAAGTATAACCGCACAGACTGGGATAGACCACAATGGTGGTATGTGCACCGTTCTTACTTCTTGCGGTTTCTGACTTCGATCTATCCGTTCTCTGAAAAGGATCGACCATTTGTGTCTGATGCGGACATGCACGCGGTCAATTCAAGCCTCCTGAATGCCTTCGTTGACGCGGTGCATAAGGACGGAGCAACCCCTTTGCTCGTATACCTGCCTAACAAAAGGGATTTCAAAAAAAAGTCACCATGGATTCCGGAAGGACTCCAAATTCTCCAAAATGCACAACTAGAGCATGTGGATCTGACATCCTGCCTTAAGCGAGATTCAGAACCCAATCATTTCATTCCGAAGGGTAAGGCATACGCAGGGCACTATACTCTCCAAGCAAATGCGGCCGTTGCCGTATGTTTGGGTCCGATTGTGCTGGATCGGTTAGGGCGGGCAAAGGCAGAGTAATCCTAGCAGACTGTGGAAAAACCATGGAGCCCTGAGCCTACCTGCCCAATTTGTAGTTGATTCGGACTTTTCCGGCCCAGTCGTCTCCGTCCTCGACGGCGACACCATCGAAGTCCTCCACAACCAACTCCCTGAACGCATCCGCCTCAGCGGCATCGACTGCCCAGGAAAAGGCCAGTCTTACGGCACGCAAGCCAAACAGGCCGCCTCGCTCGTTGTGATCTCGGAGCGCGCTCCCGGGGGGAGCGAGAGCAGAACGGCCAGGCCGAGGCCGAACAGGGCGGCTTTCACGAAGGTCATACGCAGGGCATTCTCCTTGAACTCCCTCCTGAACGCAACAGCTTCCTTGTTCGCCCCCTTCGCAAGAAGCCACGGTCGTAGCCAGAGCTTAGGCTTTGTCCAGGCCGACCTTGCTTCCGTATGTATCCATTACGTATCGAAAGATCAATCGCGATCAGCTCTTCAAAGTGCTTTGAAGGCGGAATGCGCGGCTTTGATCGTGTATTCGATATCGCGGGTTGAATGAGCGGTTGAAAGGAAGGCGGCTTCGAATTGAGAGGGGGCCAGGTACACCCCCTGTTCCAGCATCGCGTGAAAGAATTGCCCGTAGCGCTTCGTGTCCGACAGTTTTGCAGTATTCCAATCCACCACCGGGCCTGACGTAAAGAAGGCCCCAAGTATCGAACCGACCCTGGTTTGCGTGAGCGGCACACCGGCTTTTTTCGCGGCCTCTCCAATGCCATTGGCCAGGGCTGCTGATGTCTCTTCCAGCTTCTTGTAGACCCCGCGGGCTTTGAGCTGCTTGAGCGTCGCAATGCCGGCGGATACGGCCAACGGATTTCCCGACAACGTCCCCGCCTGATAGACCGGCCCCAACGGCGCGATCAGATCCATGATCTCTTTCCGCCCTCCGTAGGCGCCGACCGGCAATCCTCCGCCGATAATTTTCCCCAGCACCGTGAGGTCAGGCGTGATGCCGTAGAGCGCTTGGGCTCCTCCGTAGGTGACGCGAAAGCCGGAGATCACCTCGTCGAAAATCAGGAGGATGTCGTTTTCTTTGGTGAGTCGACGGAGCGCTGCGAGGAAATCCAGGCGCCGGAGGCACGACGCCCATGTTCGCGGCGATCGGTTCAAGAATAATGCAGGCCAACGTGCCCTGCTGTTCCTTGACGATCTGTTGCACCGCTTGGATGTCGTTGTACGGGGCGGTCAAGGTATGTTTTGCAAAGTCTGCCGGGACACCAAGCGAATCCGGGATCCCCAACGTGGCCAAACCTGAACCGGCCTTCGCCAGCAAGTAATCGCTGTGGCCGTGATAGCACCCTTCAAATTTCAGAATATTGTCTCGCTTTGTAAAGCCACGCGCGACACGAATGGCGCTCATGACCGCCTCGGTGCCTGAGCTGACCAGCCGGACCTTTTCCATTGATGGGAAGGCATCGCGGATCATGCGGGCGAGTATGATTTCCAGCTCGGTCGGCGCGCCGTAACTGGTTCCGTTTGCGGCAGCCTTTTTGATCGCGCTGATAACCGATGGGGCTGCATGGCCCAAAATCATCGGGCCCCATGACAGTACATAGTCGATGTAGCTGTTCCCATCGACGTCGTAGAGGCGGGCGTCTTTGGCGCGTTTGATAAACCGGGGTTGACCTCCGACAGAGCGAAAGGCGCGCACCGGACTATTTACGCCCCCGGGAATCAATTGCTGCGCGTCGGCAAAGAGCTTGGCGGAACGAGTGGTTTTCATGATGGGGGCGCACAGTACCATGCAGTCGAGCCTCGGTCAAGAATGAGGAGGACTCTGCGGTGCGATAAAGTGAGTGGGGCCAAAAAGTGTCTGACGCGATACGCTTCTCAGCATTTTTTGATCATGGGCTGATTCACTGCGGCTCAGGGACTTTTCGTAATCCCTTGGAAATGTGCTGATTCATGCTACCGATCGAATGCGGCTCGACTCTTGCCTAATTAGGAAGGTAGTATTCGGCATTCGAGACAGCGATTAAGGGATCGACGATGAAGATTGTTTGTTCGTGGTGCCGGCAAGAAGGGAAGCCAGAGCTGGTGGGTGAGAAGGCCCCTCTCGACGATGCGCGAGAAACGCATGGGATTTGCCTCGTTCATCGCCACGACGTTGAAGCCCGCTGGCGGGCATCGATTTACACAACCTCAACCTCTGGAGTCGCAACCGGATTGTCGTCCGCGCTCTTCCGCTGGACAGGCTTGCTCAACGTGACCAAGAAGATGCGCCCATAAGGACAGGCGTATCTTCTTGTCGATTTCCCGTCAACTTCATTCTTGCCGCTCGACGTCATTATATCGATCAAATTAAGCGCGCGACGGGCATACCTAGCGTGACAGGTGCGAATTACAGCCCTGATCCCGTGAGACCTGGTGCGCTGACCATGAGGGCCAGATGCCTACTCGTGCAGTACGGTGAGGGTCTGAGGGACGAGTCCGTTGGCCGGATGCTTGTCCTAGAGCGGATCGGCGATTGCGACGGAAGCGTTCATGAATAAATGGAGGTTAGGTCCGTTTTAAGGGAGCCCGACGTCGTATTCCAGGCTTTCGGGTCGACTCCGCATTGATTGCTTTCATCCCCCAACGGGCCCGCTTGGATTTCTCCTGTTCCGATACAGCGAACAGCACGTGAAATGGCGTGGCTCGTCGCGCGCCCATTCCCGCCTGTCCGCTTCCCCAGGCCTCTCCCGCATCACGCAAGATCTCAAGAAAAGTTTCATACTCTTCTTCGTCGTCGGGCAATACGCACTCCGCATCGGTGATGAGCAAGATATAGCCCTTGGCCGGCAGCCATTCCAGGTCGGCCAGACATTCTTCAAGGGCATCCCAATTGTGGCCAAAGTAATCGGGGAACTCCAATGCCCGTGCGAACTCTGCAAACAGATGTGCCGGCGTCTTGCAGTGCCGACCCTTGATGACCTTCAGCGCCAGCCCGGTCGGTGGGCCCACCAGCGATTCGGCGCGCTGTCCGGCTGTGACCATAAGCAATGAGGTCCAGGGGGCCTTCGTCGATTGGAGATAGGCGGTCAATGTCAGTGTGTGCTTCGGAGTCATGGTATCTCATTCAATGGCATGAACGTTCGGTAATGGTTACCGGTATAGTAGGCCCTGCCAGTGTCTTGCTCGATGACGATCCGTTCCGCATCCCGCGAGCGGCCGCGTATTTTGGGGTTCACATCATACTCGCGATAGTGGCCAGAGGGAAGGCGACGTTCGCGATTCTGAAACGCTCCGCCGCCGATATATCCAGGGAGGGCTTTGCCCTCATGTTGCTGAATTGCCTCCAGCAGGTCTTTGGCTTTTTGCGGGGGGTCCTTCGCGACGCGATGCAATTGTCGATCGAGAGGCGGCGTGGCATCGTGAAGAGCTGGTCCTACGGGCAGAACGGATGGGACAGAGGCAGACGATACGGTCGTCGCAGGAGACGAGCCGGCGCTGGGAGTACCAGTGGGTCCGCCGAACAGTAGCCCACCAAGGACGACGAGTATTCCATAGATCTTCCAAGTTCGATCCATAGGTTCACGTTCGTATTACGAGGCGAGGTAGCAGAGTACGAACCCTAGCATGCATGATCTCGGAGGAGCAACGGGCGCTCGCGGCCAGGAATTGTTGCTATCGCTCATTCGCCAGCGTAGCATTCAACGCATTCGTTCTGCTAAGGCTGTTTTTCTGTCCCGCGTTTCCGGGACACCGTACGGGCAGATCGGACAGGCTCCTAGGACGAGCCAACGAGGTGCAGATTGGAATCAGCAGTGGACCGGCTTGAGTTTGTAACAGTCGAAGGACTCCTGGCCTACGGGGAGATGCTGGCGCGTCGCACTGCAAGTGAGGGAGTGACCCTCCCACCTGCTCCGGCTTCCTCACTCGATCGACCACAGCGAACCCGTGACGCTATGGAGAAGATCAGGGCGTTTGTGCACGGTGCGCAAGGGGGTTTCCCTGGGGCAGAGGAGTATCGGACTACCCGTCGCGCGCTGATCGAAGAGGGTTGCCGGGGTGACGAACTGGTGTTCTTTGCCGCCTGGAATGTTCTCCTCGCAGCAGGCGAGTTGGCTCCGCTCCTCCGCATGCCAATCAGGTCAGTGCAGAAGCCGACGCATCGCCGGCCGGTGGCGATCGTGCCGCGCGCGCAACTGACGCCGCAATTGGTCGAGGATCGTATCGTGCTGGACTTGGGCGAGGATCGGTTTTGGCTCTTGCCGCGCGATTTAACCGGTCGCACGCTGCTGTTCACAATGCGTCATGGTATTTCACGCATGGAGAGCGGCACCTATCGAGTCGGGCGCCGCATCGCGAACGTGCTGGATCCTGAGCGAGGCGTCCCCAAAGCCGACGCGGTCGGTGCAGCCCTGGCCCGGATGCTGGGCGTGGTGGGGCAACAATTGGACTTCCTGCATATTCACAACTATCTCGATCCGCGCACCTTCGTCCATCTGGTGAGCCGGAGCCCCAATACGCGGCAATTGTATGAGCGGGTGATCGCGGCACTGATGCAGGCGCAGGCGCACCATGCTGAGGCACTCCCACCCGCCTGCGATCCCGCTTTAGACTCCCAGGATTTCGGATGGGTCACAGGTCTGGAGAAGAAGGTGGAAGCCGAGGAGGCCGCAAAGGCATTCGGCGTGGACGTGCCAGACGGCCAAGCGCCTGATCAAACATCCCCTCTACAGCTATCCGGGCGGACATTCCTTCTTCGATGTCTATGTGGATATTGTCGATGGCTTCCGCCGGTTGGGTCAGTCCCACCAGGGGAAGGCCGTGTGTGTGTACAGCCACAGCTCCACGCTACGGGCGCTCATGATTTATCTCGATCCTCGTCCCTTTGGCGAAGCCTTTACCGAGTTTGGCGAATATAAGGAGGGACAGGATAACGTGGTCTTGCTGGCCTACGAACAGGGACTCTTATCCGGCTATTCCACCGCTGTGGGTTTGTCAGCGCGGGAACGGGCGGTGCGGGAGACCTGGGTGAAGGTCGAGCGAGAACGCAGAGACCGGATCACGCTCAAGCCCCGACAGATCAAGCGGATCGTGGCATTGGTCTCGGGTGGCGATTTCGCCGGTGCCGGCGCCGCGTTGAAAGAGTTACGCGTGACAGGAAACCGGTTTGGCCTGGAAGTCCACTTCGTCCGTCACGGGTTCTTAGGTCTGGCCAACAACTGGATCAAAGCTGTGACCGAGCAGGATACCCGCGGTATGGGCAGCCATGCGAGCAGTCCGATTGGGAGCAGCCGATTCGAAGATTTTAAGGACGAGCAGGTGCAACAGGCCACCATGCGGCACCTTCGGCCCTATATGGAAGACGGAGCCTTGGTGGTCATCGGTGGGGATGGGAGTCTTCGCGGCGCGCGGGCGCTCTACGAAGGATTTGGGGTTCAGGCCGTCGGGATTCCTGGCTCGATCGACAATAATATCGCGGGAACGACCTCCCTGGGTTTTCATTCGGCCGTGGCTCTGGCGAATCAATCCATCGAGTCGCTGAAAGCCACCAGTTCCGCCATGGGCAGTGTCTTTTTCGTCGAGATTATGGGGGCGGGGTCCGGCCATCTCGCCCTCGCCTGTGCATATCAGGCCAGAGCTGAAGGTCTCTTGGTCAACGAGCATCCCGATCCCGACGCGTATATCGACGACTTCATCCTGGGCACGCTCAAACGCACCTTTGGCGTCCCGAACAAAAGCCATCTGTTTGTGGTGGCGGAACAGACGCCCCATCGCCATCACCCGGATGGCGGCGTACGAGGTCTTGTCGAGTACGTCGCCGGCACGCTCGCCACGTGGCCACAGTTTCAGGCGCGCCCCGGAGAATATCGCCTCGCCCCTACGACCAAAGCCACGATCCTCGGGCACACGTTACGGGGGGCGCCCCCGACCCCCGAGGACAAGACCATCGGACAAGATCTGGCCTATGAAGCGATTCGCCGTCTCGTCAAGGAGCCGGAGCGGGTGGTCGGGTGCATGTTGGCCTATCGCGGGCCAGGCACTATCGAGGCGATCCCACTCCACGCTGTGGAACAGAAGCAGTTCGACTGGGATATTTTCGCCCGAATGCACGGAAGCGAGTTGCCCTAGCGAGCCTGCGTCTGAAATGGCGGTCGCGTTGTGGGCTTAGTGGTCGTTTGCTAGAATGGCAAACCTGGACATCATCGCGAGAAGAGCGGGAAAAGCGGGACATGCGCGAAAGGCGCGATCTGAAGTTCCGCGTTCGGGGTGCGAAGTTCCGAAAACCTCGAACTTCGGACCTCGAACCCTCGCTCGTCCCGCCTGGCTCCCGCAGCGCACATCCCGATTGACCAATGACCAGTGACAGCATTGTTTATGCGTAAAGCCAAAATCGTGTGCACCATTGGTCCCGCCAGCGATTCGCCCGCCTTGCTGGATCAGTTAATTGAGAGCGGCATGGACGCGGCGCGACTCAACTTTTCTCATGGGACTCACGAATCGCATGCGCGTGCGATCAAGGCCATTCGCGAAGCAGCGGATCGTCGGCGCGTGGCGGTAGCGATCATCCAGGACCTGCAAGGACCGAGGATCCGTGTTGGAGAAGTCGATCGGGGCGGGCTCGATTTGGTTGCCGGCCAGACGGTGAGACTCGTGACGACTCTGCTCCGGTCCGGCGGTCAACTCGGCGCACAGTCGATCGCCCCATCCGGCATGCTTGAGATCCCGGTGACGTACCAATACCTGGTGCGGGATGTCCAGCCGGGCGCCCGCATCCTGATTGACGATGGGTTAATCGAGCTGATGGCTGATCGGATTATCGGCGGTGCCGTCGAGTGCGGAGTCGTGACCGGGGGACGACTCACCTCGCACAAGGGCATGAACCTGCCGGATACTCGCATCAGCGCGCCCACTCTGACAGACAAAGATCGGGACGATCTCCGGTTCGGCATCGCGCAGGGGGTGGACTATGTGGCTCTCTCGTTTGTCAGAGGTTCCGATGACGTGGTGGCCGCAAGGAAGTTAGTGGGCGACTGGGGCGGCGACGTGCCGATTATCGCGAAGATCGAAAGGCCGGAAGCGGTTGAGTGTTTGGACGCGATTCTTGATCAGGCCGACGGTGTGATGGTGGCGCGGGGCGATCTGGGAGTGGAGATGGGGCCGGAGGCGGTTCCGCTCATACAGAAGCGCATCATCGCCGAAGCCAACCGCCGCCGCCGCCTCGTGATCACGGCCACTCAGATGTTGGAGTCCATGACGCATCACACGCGCCCGACAAGGGCCGAAGCGTCGGATGTGGCTAATGCCGTGCTCGATGGGACTGATGCCGTCATGCTGTCCGCAGAAACGGCGATCGGACAGCACCCGGTTGAAACAGTTCGTGTCATGGACCGAATCGTTCGAGCCGCAGAAGAAGGGACTCGATCATGGTGCATGCGCTCGTTCGACGCGCCACAGGGGGAAGGCTCATTCCCGGAGGCCATTTGCCATTCGGCCTCTTCCGCAGCCTCAGCCATCGGGGCAAGCGTCATCGTGGCATTTAGCGAACGGGGTGCGACTGCGCGCTTGCTGTCGAAGCAGCGACCCGACGCGTCAATTATTTCATTGACTCCATTTGAGGCCGTACGGCAGCGGATGGCGCTGTACTGGGGTGTGATTCCTCATACGATGCGGCAGATCGCTCAAACCGATGAGCGGATCGATGAAGCGGAGCGTCGCCTAAAGACCGAGGGACTGGCGACAACGGGACAGCGGATCGTGATTCTATCGGGGACCAGGATTGGTCAGCCTGGGGAGACCAATTTGATGAAGTTACACACAGTCGGGTGAGCTGAACCAGCTGAGCCGGTCCTGTCCACGCGCAGAGCCTGCGGACTGAGGGCTCCATTGCCGGACGCGCGCAAGGGAGGCTTACTCAGTTCTCACGGGAAGAGTACAGATTGGGAGAAAAGAGCACACGATGACAGCCAACGTTGTGGGGCGGTTTGTGTTTTTTCTGTGTCAGTTGCTTGCCCTGGTGTTGTTATACGGAGATGGGCTCGCGCAGACTGGATCCCTCAAGCATTCACCTTCCGAAGTGGTAAAACGATATCTGGACGCTCGATTATAAGGGGGCGCGGCTCGATGCCATGTCGTTCGAGGCGGTCGCGTCCTACACGAGTTGGCATGAAGAGCCGACGTGGGGGCATGTCGTCGTGACACGAGGTTTTGTGGTGGCGGAGCAGTATCGCCAATGGGAGGTGATCGATAGCCTGGAAGTCGTGATTCCGGTCACCTTTCAGGTCATAGGTTCGGTGTATTTGGAAACCGCCGGTTTCGTCCAGGGGGTTGAGACAGAAGAAGTTCGGTTTCGCGTGAAAGGCGATCAAGAATCGATGGAGGATTGTCGAGCCGATGCTTCCCCCTCACGTGGGACAGAAACGGATGGTGAATTTTGTGCGCGAAGCCTGGATGAAGGAAACCGACCACGGTGAAGCGAGACCGTCTCGGAGTCATTACAGGAAGAGTTACGAAAGGCGAAATAATGATGGGAAAGACCTCGGTCGAGCTGTTGATCTTCGATCTGGACGGGACGCTCATCGAGTCCAAATGGGACATTGCCGCGTCGGTGAACCTGACGTTGGCTGAACTGGGACTGCCGCAGCGGCCAATCGAGGAAATCTTCGGGTTTGTGGGGGATGGGGTGAAACAATTGTTGCGCTTGTCGGTCGGCGAGGGCAGTCGGGTCACCTTCGACGAGGCGTTGCGGGTGTTCAGGGGCCAGTACTTGGCCCATTGCCTCGATCGCACGACGTTCTATCCCGGCATTGGAGAGATGCTGACGCATTTCGCAGGCAAGCGGAAGGCCGTGGCCACCAACAAGTCGATCGAGTACACGAACGTGATTCTCCAAGGGCTGGGGGGAAATCATTTTCAGTACGTCGTCGGAGGCGATCACGGGTTTGGATTGAAACCGGAACCGGGCATGCTGTTGCATGTGATGGAACAATTGAATGTGCCGAAAGAACAGACCGTGCTCGTCGGGGACAGCACCAACGATATCAACGGCGGGCATAACGCCGGGATTCGTGTCTGTGCAGTCGGGTACGGCATGGGGAATCGAGCCAAAATGGAAGCCTGTCGCCCGGACTGGTTTATCGAACGACCGGAAGAATTAATGGAGCTATTCATATGAAAAACAGCTCAAGGTCAAGGCTGAGGTTGAGCAAGAGAGAGTCATTTAATCCGAGCCGCCACCGCGTTCTCGCAGCAGGTCTGCTGATCGCCCTTAGCCTCAGCCTGAACCTTAACCTATCGCATGCCGCCTCGTTCGGGCTGGCGGATCGTGTGGTGGAACAGAAACTGACGAACGGGTTGACCGTCCTCATGGTCGAACGGCATCAGACACCAGTGGTCTCCCTCAACATGACCTTCGGGGTCGGGGGAGTCAACGAACAGGTGGGGCAAACCGGCCTGGCGCATCTCTACGAACATATGGCATTCAAGGGCACGAGGACGGTCGGGACGAAGAATTATGAGAAGGAACGTCCCATTCTCGAAGAATGGTTTCGAGTGGGGACCGAGCTGGAGCAGCGGCAACGAGACCTCGCACGGAAGAGTCAGGAGAGACCAGCCAGTTCCGAGGATCGGGCAGCCATCGAGGGGCTGCAGAAACGATTTACGGAACTGCAAGATAAAGCAGGACAGTTCGTCGCGGGCAATGAGATGGCCTTACTCTACCAACGCCACGGGGGTGTCGGGCTCAATGCCGCGACCGGCAAGGATCTGACTCGCTATATGATCAACCTCCCGGCGAATCGTCTGCCGCTGTGGGCTGCGCTCGAAGCCGATCGCATGGCGCATCCGGTCCTCCGCGAATTTTACAAAGAACGCGGAGTGGTCATGGAGGAGCGGCGGTTGCGGAATGACGACAGCCCCAGCGGACTGTTGTTTGAAACCTTCACCTCGGCTGCCTTCCGCGCACATCCCTATGGCATTCCGACGATCGGCTGGGAGTCGGACATCCTGTCGCTCACGCCGGCCGACACCGAAGCCTTCTTCAAGGCCTACTATGGTCCCGGCAATGCGACGATCGCTATCGTGGGCGATATCAATCCGAAGGACGTCATGACGCTGATCGAACAAACGTTCGGCAGGATACCGGCCTCACCTTCGCAGCCTCCGATCGTCACCATTGAGCCGCCTCAACGAGGGGAGCGCCGAGTGGAGGTGGAGTTCGATGCCGAACCGTCGCTGGTCATCGGGTTTCACAAACCGGCGTTGGGCCATCCCGACGATTATGTCTTCGATGTGATCGACGCGGTGCTGAGCGACGGGCTCACTTCCCGGCTCTATGCGAATCTGGTCCGTGAGAAACGGATCGCCGCCTCGGTGAACTCCGATTCGAACTATCCAGGGGTCCGTTCTCCTAACCTGTTCTTGTTCACTGCCACGCCGCTCGCGCCCCATACGACGGCAGAAGTCGAAACGGCCATCTATGCTGAGATTGAACGGCTCAAGACGGAGCCGGTCTCTGCCAAGGAGCTTGAGAAAGTGCTGAACAATCTCGATGCCGATTTGGTGCGGGCGCTTCGATCCAACGGGGGTCTTGCTTCTCAATTGGCGCTCTATCAGACGGTAGCGGGAGACTGGCGCTACGCGTTAAAGGCTCGGGACAAGATTGCAGCCGTGACACCTGCTGATATCCAGCGCGTGGCAGCTGAGTATTTCATAAAGTCGAACCGAACAGTGGCCACGTTGGTGAAGAAGGCCGGAGAAAAAAATGTCGCGACGGCGCCGCAGCACGAGGTGGCGCGATGAGAGGCGTGAAACGTGAAATGCGTAAACGTGAAGCGATGGAGTGTTCGTCGTTGTGCTCGATGATCATGGCGGTCGCCATCCCGGTGCTGGCAGCCTGTGCGCGGAGACCTCGCGCTGGGCGATCCCAGACAGATGACGTTTAAGACGGTGGAGTTTACTCCGCCTGAACCGGATCGCATGGTGTTCGAGAACGGGATGGTCGTTTATCTCCTGGAGGACCATGAGTTGCCCTTGGTCAGCATGACTGCGACCATGCGAACGGGCAGCTGGCTCGATCCAGCCGATAAGATCGGCCTGGCTTCGTTGACCGGTTCCGTCATGCGGACCGGTGGGGGAGGCAGTTTGTCGGCCGAGCAAGTGGATGAGGAACTCGAACAGTTCGCCGGAGATGTCGGTATCTCGATTGGGCGGCAATCCGGTTCTGCATCGCTCGATGTGCTCAGCAAGGATCTGAAGCGGGGGCTTCAGATCTTCGCGGGACTCATTCGGACCCCCGCCTTTGAGCCGGCGCGGGTTGAATTGGCCAAGCTGCAGGCCATCGAAGGGATTCGCCGCAGGCAAGACAACCCCGGTTCGATCGTTGGACGCGAGTTCGTCAAGCTCCTGTATGGAGCGGATCACCCGACGGCGCGTGAAAGCAGCATCGGGTCGATCACCCGCATCACCAGAGACGATCTGGTGGCTTTTCACCGAAAGACCATTCATCCGAACGGCATCATGCTGGGGGTGACGGGCGACTTCGACAAGTCCGCAATGCTGGCCCTGCTGCGCGAAGTATTCGGCGATTGGAAAAAAGGCGAGGTGCCGGTGCTGACGATTGCCGATGTGCCCCAGAGCCAGACGGCGAAGCCCGTTGTACGGTTCGTGAACAAGGATACCTCGCAAACGCATCTCCGCATCGGTCATCTGACAATCAAAGAGCAGGATCCGGACTATGTGGCGTTGGCGATTGCGAACGACATTCTGGGGGGCAGTTCCTTTCGCAGCCGTCTCTTCAACGACGTGCGGACCAAGCGGGGCTTGGCCTACTCGGTCGGCAGCCGCCTGAACGCCGGGGTACACGATCAAGGTGTCTGGCTGATGCGCGCAGAGACGAAGCTGCCGTCGACGCAAGAGGTCATCGCCAGGTTTGTCGCGAACATGGATCGGATGCGGGCGGAGTTGGTGACGGACAGCGAGCTGGCAGAAGCGAAAGAGGCCTATGTGAACTCGTTTGTGTTCTCCTTTGCCAGTTCGTCGGCGATCGTGGGGCGGTTGATCGGACTGGAATATGATGGGCTTCCCAAGGATTTTCTCCAGCAATTGCGTGCTCGCGTGATTGCATTGACGAAAGAAGAGATTCTGGCCGCAGCGAACAAACATTTCAACCCAGAACGTCTGACCATTATCGCTGTAGGGTCCGGCGAGGCTCTGCCGAAGTTGCTGTCGGGATTCGGCGAAGTGAAGGAAATAAAGTTGGCTCCGGAAGGATGAGGAGGGAGCGGGTCCTGTCGCCAACCAGCCCGACCGTCCTCGCACCCCGCCCGGTGTAGGAGGAGAGGGGTAGTCCGTTAGTCTCCTTTGCTCGCGCAACGCGCGGCCTCAGAAGGCCCTCGTTGGACGCGCGCAGTCGGAGACCAATCGGACCACCACTTTTAACGGTATGATGCAAGCTAAGCCATCGGGCTCCCAGGTCGGCGCCACCCGCTTGAAGAGGGCGATCTCCGGAGCTTTGGGTGAGGGAGTAGGGAGGCGACGGATGGTCGAGTCGGAGTTAATGGCTGAGAGCTGACCGCTGAAGGCTTATTGATGCCCTTAGAAGACGATTTCTGCGACATTATCAAGAAGGCTAGGACAGGCCAGGGACTTTCGGTTGGCGATGTGGCGCGTGTCACCGGCCTTCCGGGGGCCGATATCACCGCACTCGAACGGGGCAATCAGCCGCACGATCGGGCGGAAATGCGTGCCCTCGCCACCACGCTGGGGCTCCGTCTCGGTCCGTTGGAACAGATCGTTCTAGAGAAGTGGGTTCCTCAACCGATTCCGTCAATTCCGGGGATCGAAACTATACAGGGCGACATCAATGGCTATGCGGTCAACGGCTATATCGTGCACGATTCCGGCGAAGCGCTCCTCGTCGATACGGCGTACAACGCTCCAGCTATGATCGCCTGGCTTGAATCCCATCGTGTCCGGCTGACCGGCATTTGTCTGACACATGGGCATGCAGATCACGCTGAGGGGATTCAAGAACTCCTGGCACGATGGCAAGTTCCGGTTTATCTGGGGGCTGACGATGTCAGCCTCCTGCACTGGAAGCCCTCAGAGGATCGTCTTATTGCTCCGAACGACGGTCGTGCCATCTCGGTCGGACGCTTGCGTGTACAGTGCCTGGCGACGCCGGGCCATACTCCTGGCGGGATCTGCTATCGAATGGATGCCGGCTCAGAGCGCCTCTGTTTCGTCGGCGATACGTTGTTTGCGGGATCCATTGGCCGCTCGAATCCCAGCACGTTGTATCAGACCCATCTACGGTCGGTCCGGACTCATGTACTGGGGTTGCCGCCTGAATATCGATTGTTGCCTGGTCATGGACCCGCCACGACGGTTCGCGAAGAGTTGGACCATAACCCCTTTTCATCAGGCCATTAGCTAGTTGTAGAAAACTATTGTGGCCCGGAGAAAATTCAAGTGTCCATATGTCTAGGACAACAAGAGCATTCTCACGCAGGATGCTCAAACAGGCTGTTCAGCAAGGCCGCAATTCCTGATGTAGGCTGAGGTCAAGGTTGAGCGGAGATCAGACTCTTTTTTTTCTCAGCCTTGACCTAAGCCTTAACCTTCCAGAGCGCTGGCGGACTGTTTCAGCATCCTGTTAGAAGAAGACCCTATGAATTTCGACCAGCGGAGCGATGAACAACCGATCCGCAGCGGAGAGCTGCCGGTTGTAGCGGGGCCATCCGAAGATCACGGCAATCTCTCCCCGGACGACGAATCCGAGGAGACTCCCTTCTCGAAATGGATCCTGCCAGTCAGCCTCTTTCTGGCGACGATCTTTACCACCCTGTGGGCCGGGGCCTATCAAGTCTATAACGGGTCGATCCATGGACCGGTAAATTTGCTGCTCGAACAGCCCGAAGCGCTCTTGCAGGGGATTCCCTTCGCCGCTACGCTGCTGTTCATTCTAGTGACCCATGAATGCGGACACTATGTGCTCTCCCGCATCCATGGCGTACCAGCGTCGTTGCCGTTGTTTATCCCGGGCCCTCCATATTTCGTCGGCACATTCGGGGCGATCATCCGGTTACGTGGGCCGATCATGAATCGGCGCGCGCTGTTCGACATCGGCGTGGCTGGTCCGCTTGCCGGCTTCATTGCCGCGGTGGTGGCACTGGTCATCGGCCTGAACCTGTCAACGGTCGTCGATCGGACGGGAACCCATGGATTGCAGTTGGGCGAACCGTTGCTCTTGCAATTCATTGCCTGGCTGGTCGTCGGATCCATCCCTCCTGAGGCTGACATTGTCTTGCACCCTATGGGATTCGCCGCCTGGTTCGGCCTGTTTGTGACGTCGCTGAATCTGATTCCCATCGGCCAACTCGATGGCGGACATGTGGCGTACGCCCTGTGGGGCAAACGCCAACGTACGATGGCGTTTATCATGGTGCCGATCCTTATTGTGCTGGGATACGTGGGCTGGCCAGGCTGGTGGCTCTGGGCCTTCATGGCAGGACTATGGGGTTTTGGACATCCACCGGTGCGCGATATTCATGTACCGTTGGGCCGAGAGCGGATCGTTGTCGGATGGATTGCATTTGCCGTGTTTGTGCTCACCTTTGCGCCTGTTCCTTTCTCCTTCCACTGCCGGACGCGCGAAACAGCCGCGAGATTCGTTCGGCACGGTCAAAGGCGAGACGTACTCCTGAGGGGACTCTTCAGTCTTGCACGTCGCTGCGGCCTTGCTGGCGGCCTGTTCGAGCATCCTACGCAGACTCGCCACAGTCTGGACCAATCCGGAGATTTTCTTGTCCGATCGCACACTCAGCTCTAGAGTGTGTCAATGGAGTCCACCGCGACCTCGACCGTGCCGTGTCCCAAGTGTCAGGCTGGCCAGCCTGACGGAGCAATAGAGTGCGTAAAGTGCGGGATTATCTTTGCAAAGTATCAGCCGCACGCTCCGCAGCAGCAGCCTGTACCGCGAGATCGCGCTCGCTGGGTGCCTTTTGCCAAGGAGTGGCTCGTTGACTCAGATACGTCGACCGACTCGTTGACGTTCGCCGGCCGGGTCGCAGTGTTTCTGTTGCTTCTCTGGTGGGGCCGAACATTTATTTTCACACCGCTTGAAACCAACTACACAGGGGAATCGTTTCTCCATCTGATCAATCTGCCGTTCCACGAAGCCGGCCATCTTCTCTTTATCCCGTTGGGGCGATTCATGACGATTCTGGGCGGGAGCCTTGGCCAGATCCTGATGCCGCTCGTCTGTCTCGGCACATTCCTCATCAAGACGCGCGACCCCTTCGGCGCCTCAGTGGCCCTCTGGTGGACGGCGGAAAGCTTTATGGATATCGCTCCCTATATCAACGATGCGCGGGCGATGGATCTCATGCTGCTTGGCGGGGTCACCGGGAAGGAAACGGACGGGCATGATTGGAACAATATCCTGACCATGTTGGGCTGGCTGGAGTACGACCATCGCTTGGCTCATCTCGCCTACAACTTCGGCATTCTCCTGATGCTGGCCTCGTTCGCTTGGGGCGGGCTGCTTCTTCTGAAACACTACCGCCGCCTCTCACCGTAACCGTGCGCGCACGATCGTAGATACTCTTTTTCGATAGACTTTCACCAGATCAGGAGGTCCCACACCTCTTTTGAATCAATAGAATCCTGTGTGTTTTCGAAATTCGACACTGCTCGGCTAGTCCCATTCATCTCCCATCCCATCTCCGCGCGAGTTTTGATCCTTTCTTGACGATCCGCCCGTCAATTTTGACACCATTTTGATGTGACGAGTGGTACATGAGTAATCAAGAAGGTAGGGGACTCACGATGGATTTTCTTTATCTCGGTATCATAGTGCTCTTCTTCGCGATCTCCGGGTGGTTACTCTACAGCCTGGATCGTCTATAGGAAGGAGGACGAAATGCTCGTGCTCGCCGGCATTCTCGCATTCGGGCTATTGGTCTATCTCATGGTCGCGTTGCTGAAACCGGAGTGGTTCTGATGACGATCAACGGACTGGTTCAAATTGGACTCTACTTTGTCGTGCTGCTCGCGCTGGCCAAACCGCTGGGTTGGTATATGGCACGGGTGTATGAGGACCAACCCTGCGGGCTCGACCGGGTGGTGGGCCCTCTTGAGCGGCTGATCTATCGCCTGTGCGGAGTGCGTCAAACCGATGAGATGGACTGGAAAACGTACGGGATCGCCATGCTGTTATTCAACGCGATGGGGCTGGTCGCGGTGTATGCGTTGCAGCGACTCCAAGGATTCCTGCCGCTGAATCCAGCGGGGTTGGGAGCCGTCACGACCGATCTTGCCTTCAACACCGCTGCGAGCTTCGCGACCAATACCAACTGGCAGGCCTACGGAGGCGAAACGACGCTGAGCTATCTGACTCAGATGCTTGGACTCAACGTGCAAAACTTTGTATCCGCCGCAACCGGGATGGCGATCCTGGTCGCGTTGATCAGGGGTTTGGCCCGACGCAGCGCCACGACCATCGGCAACTTTTGGACGGACCTCATCCGCACCACGCTGTACATTCTTCTGCCGCTGGCCCTGCTCTTGTCCCTGCTGTTGGTGTCACAAGGCGTCGTTCAGACGTTCGCGTCATACCAGACCGCCACATTGCTCCAGCCGGTCAGTTACGCCAAGCCCGTGACGGATGCGAACGGCCAGCCGGTGCTGGATGAACAGGGCCAGCCGAAAACAGAGCCCGCGACGGCAACCGAACAGGTACTTGCAGTCGGACCGGCAGCCTCTCAGATTGCGATCAAGCAGCTTGGGACCAATGGCGGAGGTTTCTTCAATGTGAACTCCGCGCATCCGTTCGAGAATCCCACCCCCTGGTCGAATTTCCTCGAGGTTCTCGCGATCCTGCTCATCCCGGCGGCGCTCTGTTACACGTTTGGAATGATGGTCGGAGATACGCGCCAGGGTTGGGCGCTCCTTGCTGCGATGACGATGCTCTTACTGTTTTTTATTCCGCTGGGGCTGTGGGCCGAGCAAAGCGGGAATCCGGCTTTCACCGCTCTGGGGATCGATCAGGCTTCCAGTGCAGGACAATCCGGCGGGAACATGGAAGGGAAAGAGACGCGATTCGGTATCGCCAACTCCGTCCTGTGGTCTGCTGCGACGACTGCCGCTTCAAACGGCTCCGTAAATTCGATGCACGATTCGTATACCCCCTTGGGCGGACTCGTGCCGCTCTTCTTGATGCAGTTCGGTGAAGTGGTGTTCGGCGGGGTCGGATCGGGTCTCTACGGCATGATCGTCTTCGCCATCATTGCTGTTTTCGTGGCCGGTCTGATGGTGGGACGCACGCCCGAATACCTGGGCAAGAAGATCGAACCCTATGAAATGAAGATGGCCTCCCTGTTGATTCTCATCATGCCGATGGTGGTCCTCGGTTTCACGGCAGTTGCGTCGGTGACGGGCGTCGGCACCAGCTCGATTTTCAATCCAGGTCCCCATGGGTTGAGTGAGATGCTCTATGCCTATACGTCGATGGGGAATAACAATGGCAGCGCATTCGCGGGGTTTAACGCCAACACACCCTTTTACAATGTGACCGGCGGACTAGCGATGCTGATCTCCCGCTTCTGGTTGGCGATTGCCACGTTGGCCTTGGCCGGAGCGCTGGCGAGGAAAAAACTCGTACCGGCTGGGCCCGGAACTCTGCCGACCCACACGCCGCTGTTTATCGTGCTGCTGATCGGCGTCGTCGTGCTCGTCGGAGCGCTCACCTTCGTGCCTGCACTGGCCCTGGGACCAATCGTAGAACACATCCTGATGGTGAGCCGATGACGGCACCGGCGTGGAGGATTTCGAGATGACAACGCAAGACAAGAGAAGGCAATTGTTCGATTCTCAGATTATGCGACGGGCGCTTCTGGAATCCTTCCGGAAGCTTGATCCGCGCCACCAAATTCGCAATCCGGTCATGTTCGTGGTCGCGGTCGGGAGTGTGCTGACCACAATCTTATTATGTCAGGCGTTGTTCGGAAAAGGCGAAGCGCCTGTCTGGTTTATCCTCGCCGTCTCTCTCTGGCTCTGGTTCACCGTGCTGTTCGCGAACTTTGCCGAAGCGATGGCGGAAGGGCGTGGAAAGGCACAGGCGGAATCGCTGCGCAGTTCCCGGCGTGAAATGAACGCGAAGAAACTGGGCGAACCGGAGTCCGGCGACCAGTATCTCAGTGCTCCATCCTCCATCGTTCCGGCGAGCGCCTTGAAGCGGGGAGACGTCGTCTTGGTGGAGGCCGGCGATTTTATCCCCTGCGACGGGGAGGTCATCCAAGGAATCGCCTCGGTGAACGAAAGTGCCATCACAGGCGAAAGTGCCCCCGTCATTCGAGAGAGCGGCGATCGCAGCGCCGTAACAGGCGGAACACGTGTCCTGTCGGATTGGTTGGTCATACGGGTCACGGCTAACCCCGGCGAGACATTTCTGGACCGGATGATTGCGATGGTCGAGGGGGCCAAGCGCCAAAAGACGCCGAATGAGATCGCCCTCAACATTCTGCTGGCGGCACTCACGATCATCTTCCTCTTGGCAACGGCCACGTTGCTCCCCTTTTCCCTCTACAGTGTGCAGTCGGCAGGCCAGGGGGCCCCTGTCACGGTGACGGTCTTAGTCGCGCTGTTGGTCTGTCTGATCCCGACGACGATCGGTGGATTGCTCTCTGCCATCGGAATTGCTGGTATGGATCGAATGGTGCAGGCCAATGTCATCGCCATGTCGGGGAAGGCGGTCGAAGCGGCGGGCGACGTGGATGTGCTGCTGCTCGACAAGACAGGCACCATCACGCTGGGCAATCGTCAGGCGACTGCGTTCCTTCCGGCTGACGGGGTGAGCGATCAGGCGCTGGCCGATGCGGCCCAGCTTTCGTCGCTGGCGGACGAGACGCCGGAGGGGCGTAGCATCGTGGTCCTGGCCAAGGAAAAGTATGGATTGCGTGCGCGCGACATTCACGAGTTAGGCGCGACATTCATTCCCTTTACGGCTCAAACCAGCATGAGCGGCGTCAATTTGAACGGGCGGGAAATACGCAAGGGATCTGATGACGCGATCGAAGCCTATGTGACGGAACGGGGCGGGCACTTTTCTCAAGCGGTCCGCTTACACGTGGAGACCATTGCGAAGCAGGGGGGCACACCGCTGGTCGTGGCGGAGGGGCCAAATGTGCTGGGCGTGATCTACCTGAAAGATATCGTCAAGGGCGGTATCAAAGAGCGGTTTGCCGAATTGCGACGCATGGGCATCAAGACGGTGATGATCACCGGCGACAATCCACAGACTGCGGCAGCCGTGGCTGCAGAAGCCGGTGTGGACGATTTCCTGGCGCAGGCCACGCCGGAAGCCAAACTCAAGCTGATTCGAGAGATGCAGGCCGGCGGCCGGCTCGTCGCGATGACGGGAGATGGCACGAACGACGCGCCGGCTCTGGCCCAGGCAGATGTCGCGGTGGCGATGAACACCGGCACGCAAGCCGCGAAGGAAGCCGGCAATCTGGTCGATCTGGATTCCAACCCGACCAAGCTTATTGAGATCGTGGAAATCGGCAAGCAACTCTTGATGACCCGCGGCGCGCTCACGACGTTCAGTATTGCCAATGATGTCGCGAAGTATTTCGCGATCATTCCCGCGGCGTTCGCCTCGACCTATCCCGCGCTCAGCGTGCTCAATATTATGGGACTGGCGACGCCGGCCAGTGCCGTATTGTCGGCCGTGATCTTCAACGCGCTGGTCATTATCGCGCTTATTCCGCTCGCCTTGAGAGGAATCAAGTATCAACCGATCGGCGCCGCGCGGCTGCTAAGCCGGCATCTCCTGGTCTACGGGTTGGGAGGGATCATTGTTCCATTCGTGGGAATCAAGCTCATCGATCTGTTGCTTGTCGCCCTGCACTTAGTCTGAGGAGGCCTTCATGCGGACCCAACTTCGCCCGGCTTTGGTGTCACTCGCCGCCCTGACCCTGATCACCGGGCTCCTGTACCCGCTCGTTGTCACCGGTGTCGCTCAGGTGCTGTTTCCACGGCAAGCCAACGGGAGTCTGATCCTTATCGACGGCAAGCCGGTCGGATCATCGTTGATCGGCCAGCCGTTCGACGCGCCGAAGTATTTCTGGGGCCGTCCTTCCGCCACGTCACCGTTCCCCTACAACGCCGCCGCCTCGTCCGGGTCCAATCTGGGCCCGACCAATGACGCGTTGATGAAAGCCGTGCAGGCTCGCATCGATGCGCTCAAGACTGCCGACCCCGACAATCCTCTTCCCCTTCCGGTGGATTTGGTCACCGCTTCAGGGAGCGGTCTCGATCCGCATATCAGTCCCGCGTCTGCGGCATACCAGGTGAGACGAGTCGCGCGTGCCCGGGGGATGGAAGAAGCCGTGGTTCGCCAACTTGTCTCTCAGCATACGGAAGGACGTCAGCTTGGGATTCTCGGAGAACCCCGGGTGAATGTGCTGACGTTGAATCTTGCACTGGACACGTCAGTGAAATGAGAACCACTCGCACGATCATTCCCGGAACCAACGATCAACTGTGCTCGGGTTGTCGTAAGACGGCAAGAGCTCTCGTTGACCGATTCTGGCATCTCTTCTACACTGATACGCACGTTCCAATCTGCACCGCACTCCGTGTCACCGATCGCACACATCTGATGGAAGAACGACGACCCGATCCGGATGCCTTGCTGAGGCGCGTAGCAGGCTGAAGAGGCCAGGCAGGCGCGCGGCAAGCTCAAGGTCTTTTTCGGCGCCACAGCGGGCGTGGGGAAAACCTACGCGATGTTGCAGGCTGCGCACGAGCAACGGAGTGACGGGGTCGATGTGGTCATCGGGTGGGTCGAAACGCACGGTCGTGCGGAAACAGAAGCCCTGCTGGAAGGGCTGACGATTCTGCCGCCACGCCTGGTCGAGCATCGCGGAACGACATTGCGGGAATTCGATCTTGACGCAGCGCTCGCCCGTCGTCCTCAGCTCATTCTCATGGACGAACTGGCCCATACCAATGCCCCGGGCTCTCGGCACCCGAAGCGATGGCAAGATGTCATGGAACTCTTGAAGGCGGGCATCAACGTCTATACGACCGTCAACGTGCAACACATGGAGTGCCTGAACGACGTGGTGGCTCAGATCACAAGTGTTCGGGTGAGTGAAACGGTGCCGGACTCGGTGCTCGAACAGGCCGATGATGTCGAGCTGATCGACCTTCCCCCCGACGACCTCCTGCAGCGCCTCAAAGACGGCAAGGTCTATATGCCGGAGCAAGCGCAACATGCGCTCCAGAATTTCTTCCGCAAGGGAAATCTGATTGCCTTGCGGGAATTGGCCTTGCGTCGGACGGCGGAGCGGGTCGACCAGCAGATGGAGGTGTACCGCCGTGACCATGCCGTGGTCCGTACGTGGCCTACCGCCGAAACCATCATGGTCTGTGTGAACATGAAGCCCAGGGGGCCCCGGTTGGTGAGGGCTGCCAGAACCATGGCGACGGGTCTCCATGCGAAATGGATCGCCGTGTACGTGCAGACTCCCAGGCATCTACGCATGCCTCAAGCCGATCGCGATCGGGCAAATCAGACGCTTCGGCTCGCGGAGATGCTTGGCGCTGAGACGGCGGTGCTGAGCGGAGCCAATGTCGTGCAGGAACTACTGACCTATGCCCGCATGAGAAATGTGTCCAAGATCATCGTGGGGAAGCCGGTCCGTGCCCGATGGAAGGAGGTGGTGTTCGGTTCAGTCGTGGCTGATCTCGTGCAACAGAGCGGGGAGACGGACATTTATGTGATCACTGGCGAGGCCGGTGAAAGCCGCCCGTTGGTGAGTCAGGCTGTGAAACGGGGCAGTGCGTGGTCATCCTACGGGTTTGGCGTGGTGGGCGTCGCGCTCTCGACCGCCCTCGCGTGGCTGATGTTTCCGTATTTCAGCATCGCGAATCTCATCTTGGTGTACTTGATGGGAGTGGTATTCGTGGCGATTCGTTATGGACGAGGGCCGTCGGTCCTCGCATCGGTCCTGAGTATCGCGGCGTTCGACTTTTTCTTTGTCCCTCCTTATCTTATCCTTTGCCGTGTCGGACATCGAGTATCTCCTCACCTTTGCCGTCATGTTGGTTGTTGCGCTTACGATCAGCGGACTGGCTGTCCGTACCAAGCAACAGGCTGAGCTGGCTCGTCATCAGGAACGGCGTACCGCGGTCCTCTATGCATTGAGCCGCGAGCTGGCCACCCATCGTGGGCTGGCCACCCTCACACAACTGGCTGTGAAACATGTCCGAGAGGTGTTCGATAGCCAGGCGGCCGTATTTGTGGCGGATCTCAACAAGCGTCTGGTCCTTCAACGGGGCGAGCAACTGTTCTTCGAATTCGACCCAAATGAATCGGGAGTGGCGCAATGGGTCTTCGAGCATGGCGAGCGGGCGGGCCTGGGCAGCGATACATTGCCCGGTGCCAGCGCGTTGTATCTTCCCTTGGTCGGATCAAAGGGTCCTATCGGCGTGTTGGCGGTCCGTCCAACCGTCTCGACGCGTTTTCTCGATCAGGAGCAACTGCATCTCTTGGAAGTCCTCACGAATCAAATCGCGCTCGCGCTGGAGCGAGCGCGTCTGGCAGAAGAGGCGCAGCAGGCGCACGTCTCGGTCGAGACAGAACGGATGCGCAACGCCATCCTCAGTTCTGTTTCTCACGACCTCAGGACCCCATTGGCAACGATTACCGGAGCCGCCAGCGGTCTCCTTGAAGAGAAAGACCAACTTGGTCCCGCGGCGCGCCATGAGTTGGCGAAGTCTATCTATGATGAGGCGCATCGGCTGGATCGACTGGTTCGAAATTTATTGGACATGACGAGGTTAGAATCAGGCGCAGTCCAGTTGCAAAAAGAATGGCACCCGTTCGAAGAAATCGTAGGAGCGGCATTGACGCGTTTGGAGAGTCGGTTGAACGGGCATCACGTACGTACCAATTTCCCTCCAGACCTGCCGCTCGTGCTCTCGGATGGTGTACTGATGGAACAAGTCCTGATCAATCTGCTTGAGAATGCCCTGAAATTTGCCCCTCCTTCCACGGCCATCGAGCTGTCTGCAACGGTCTCTGATCACGAACTGGTTTTTGAGATCGCCGATCGAGGGCCAGGGATTCCACCCGGCGATGAACAGCGCATCTTCGATAAGTTCTATCGGGCCGGTCCGGCCCGTGAGGGGGGAGTGGGACTCGGCTTGACCATCTGCCGCGGAATCATCGAGGCTCATGGCGGACGGATTTGGGTTGAAAAGCGTCCCGGTGGCGGCGCCGTGTTCCGGTTCACTCTTCCGATCGAGCAGGCTCAGCCGACAATCGAGCCGGAAGAGGCCGAACGCCATCCGGTTGTGTGAGGGGATGAAAGGATCCTGAACTAGTCATGGCCATTCACGAGGTGACCGTCCTTCTCATCGAAGATGAAGCGGAGATCCGCCGATTTCTTCGGACCTCCTTACCCGCCCATGGCTACCGCCTCTATGAGGCGACCACTGGAGCAGACGGGCTTGCGCAGGCGAAGGCGAGAAATCCTGACATGATCTTGCTCGATCTGGGTCTTCCCGATGTCGATGGGATCGAGGTTATTCGGCAAGTCCGCGAGTGGTCCACCATCCCGATCCTCGTGCTGTCGGCGCGCGAACAAGAACAGGCGAAGGTTGCCGCGCTCGACTTGGGCGCCGACGATTATGTCACCAAGCCGTTTGGAGTCAACGAGCTGCTTGCGCGGATGCGTGCCGCGCTTCGGCATATCGCCGGACCCCCGGGAGAACCGGCTGAGCCGGTGTTCACTCTCGGCGACCTGAAGGTGGATCTCGGACGGCGACAGGTGTTTGTGTCGACGAAAGAAATTCACCTCACGCCGATCGAATACAAGCTGCTCACGACGCTGATCCGGTATGCCGGCAGAGTCATGACTCACCGTCAGCTTCTGAAAGAAGTGTGGGGTCCACTGCACGTGGAGGAAGGGCATTATCTGCGAGTGTACATGCGTCAGTTGAGAAACAAACTGGAGAAAAACCCGGCCCATCCACGCTATCTGGTGACGGAGCTGGGAGTTGGATATCGGCTCCGGACGGAATGACCCACCGCCATTATCTTTTACGATTTTTTATATCGACGCAGTCACGTGGACTTTGCAGAGGTCTTCAAGCGCGAGCATCAAGGCATGGGTTCCGCTACGGCCATGTCCGAGCGTTTGGACGGTCTGGTAGAGCTGGTGCACCAACGTGAGACCGGGCAATACGAGTCCCATACGTTTCGAATCCTCCAACGCAATGCCCATGTCCTTGATGAAATGCTCGACAAAAAATCCAGGGTCGAAGTTGCGCTGAAGAATTCTCGGCGCCAGATTGTCCAACGTCCAACAGGCGGCTGCGCCGCCACGGATGGAGTCCAGCATCCGGTTCAGATCGAGGCCCGACTTGTATCCATAGAGCAAACTCTCGCAGACGCCAACCATCGTGCCGGCGATCACGATCTGGTTGCAGAGCTTCGCCTGTTGCCCGGTGCCAGGCCCTCCCTGATGCACGATCTTTTTACCCAACAGCTCGAACAGCGGCATCACGGCTTGCACGGATGTTGTATCGCCACCGACCATAATCGATAGCGCGGCATTCTTGGCGCCGACGTCTCCGCCAGAGACAGGTGCATCGATGGCCGATAGATCTTTCGCTGAGGCGGCCGCTGCGATTTCACGGCTCAATGAGGGTTGCGTCGTCGTCATGTCGATGAGGATCATTCCAGCTCGCGCGCCGGCCAGGATTCCAGTCTCGCTGAAATAGACGGCACGCACATCCTGGGGAAAGCCGACCATCGTAAAGAGGACATCGGACTCAGCTGCCACCGTGCGCGGGCTCTCGGCCCATTGCGCGCCGCGATCGAGCAATGGTTGCGCCTTTGACCGTGTGCGGCTATGGACAGTCACGCGATAGCCGGCTGTGAGCAGATGGCTACACATCGATGAGCCCATCACGCCGGTGCCGATCCAGCCGATTGTCCTGTGCGCCGATGTGATCTTGCCCGGAGAGTCTGTCATTGAGGTTTCACCTCATCGAGCAGAGGAATAATTCGGTCAGCCACAGCCTGCACGACACCCTCCCGTTCTCCCGCCACCTTGAGTCCTTGAAAACTCAAGTAGTAACCTCCATGGCTCGGGGCTTGAATGGTGGCGTGAAGCTCAACGCGCGTTGCCCTCTTCCACGTCAGGGTCTTTCACCAGTCGGAACGCCGCAGACGCCGAACACGGCGACGTTGATCGAGGCCGTGTCGTCTTCCAAATAAAACAAATAGGCGCCATAACAGGTCGAGCCGGCCGGCAGCTTGTATGGATCGAGCGGCTGCACGTTTCTGACGGTCCCTTGAAGGACGACTTGTTTAAGATGGAACGGACGCGGCTCATCTAAGATCTCGCGGATGGCAACGGGGTCGGCGGCGATTGCAAGGTTGTGCCAATGGAACACAGACAAAGGCAGGAGCGATATGACGGAGGCGAACAGTCGTAACAATCCAACCATCATCGTGGCCCATTCTACCATTCTTATCTAGAACCGTTCGCGTCCGAAGATCTCTTTCGTCAAGAAGTCACAGCTCGTTATAATCCGCAGGCACTTTTAGGAGGATTTATAATGAGCGTGAACGAACGACAACTTAGTACGCTATGTGACAGAGATTCGCCCACGGTTTGAGGATCTGCTGGGCCAGATGGTGGAGATTCCTTCGATCAGCATGGACCCGGCCAAGGCCCCCGACATCCGGCGCATGGCGGAATTTGCGCGGCAGCTCCTCACGGACCTGGGGGCTGAGGCCCGGATTGTGGAGACCGGCGGCTATCCGATCGTGTCCGGCGGCTGGATGACCGGCGCTCATCATCCGACGGTCACCATCTATAACCATATGGATGTGCAACCGGCGCAGGAGCCGGAATGGAAACAGGCGCCCTTCTGCGTTCAAGAACGAGAACGGGCTGTATCATGGCCGTGGCGCAACGGACGACAAGGGTCCGGCGCTCTCGGCCCTGTTCGGCGCACGGTACGCGATCGAGCAGGGAGTCCCGATCAACGTTCGGTTTCTCTGGGAGCTGGAAGAGGAAATCGGCAGTCCGCATTTTGCGGCTGGGCTGAAGAATCGAACGGCTATTCCTCGACCGGACTCAGTCGTGGTGTCGGACACTATCTGGCTCGCCAAAGGAAAGCCCGCCATGCCCTATGGTCTGCGCGGTCTGCTGGGCGCACGACTCACGCTTCGCACTGGAACGAAGGATGCCCATTCCGGCGTGACCGGCGGCGCCGCGCGTAATCCGCTCGCGGAACTGATGGAAGTGGCCCATGCCTGCGTCGATGCCAAGACTGGCAAGGTGAAGATTCCCGGGTTCTATCAGGATGTGGTCGAACCGACCAAAGCGGAGATCAAGAGTTTCCTTGCGTCAGGGTTTCCAGGTCAAGAGTTTCAAGCAGGCCTATGGATTTCAGACGCTACGCACGAGATGATCCCGCCGAGATCATGCGCCGGATTTGGGCTGCGCCGACGTTTGAGGTGCATGGCTTGACCGGCGGCTATCATGGGCCAGGGGTGAAGACGGTCGTGCCGGGCCATGGCGAACTGAAAGTGAGTATGCGGTTGGTGCCGAATCAAACTCCAGAAAAGGCCTTTGCGTTGCTCAAGCGCCACGTGGCGAAGCTGAATCCGAACGTGAAAGTCGAGCGGGAAGGGATGCTTCAGCCGTTCAAAGGACTGTTTGAGGGACCCTATGTCGAAGCGGTGAAGCGGGCGGCGAAGGCTGGGTTTGGGAAAGAACCGGCCTTCATCCGCGAAGGCGGATCGATCGGCGCAGTGGTCACCATGCAGAAAGCCTGGAAGGTGCCGATCCTGTTTATGGGGTTGAGTCTGCCCGAGCATGGGTACCATGCGCCGAACGAATATTTCGATTGGGGCCAGGCCTCAGGCGGGATGAAGGCGTTTGCGCATTACTTTGAGGAACTGGCCAAGATGGGAAAGGGATAGGGCAGCCTGGTCATTCTCCTGCTCGTGCAACGCGCGGTCTCAGAAGCAGGTGAGGAGCCGCGGACCATCCTTCTTGCTCGCAGAACGCGCACGATCAGAATGTGCTCGTTCGATGCGCGCAGTGAAGGACAGTCCGGCAACTCCCTTGAGAGAAAATGGTGACGGTGCTGGGAAGGAAACAGAAAACCCTCGTTGGACACGCGCAGTGGGGGACCATTTAGCTCACCCTCAAGGGAGAAGGTGTAAGAACGTGATCCCTCGATGCGCCTACTCTCGGGTCAACCAGACTACCCTCTGGACGAAGAGGTTCTTGGGCCCTTCCAGACGAGGCGAATATTCTGTCCCAATTGAGGGACATGTTGTCTTTCTTTCATGCCCGTGGTTTCCAATTGCTCATCTTGTTCCCACTCACGGATCCAATCCTTCAGATCACTTTCCCAAGTCAGAGGAAATGTCATTGCGGAAGACCAAGCTTCATCATAGATAAGCCGTTTCTTGGTCTGGAGGAGGTCTAGAACTGCCGCTCTCGCACGAGACACATACCTTTTCCGTAAAGAGCGAAAGTACGCCGATGGGTTTTGCGTTGCCGTACCAGAGAATAGAACTATCTCTGTTTGACCTGTCCCTTCCTCCCTTTCTCGTTTTTTGGCTTCATCCCTGGTTCTTTCCATGACAGGCATTGCCCTCTTCTCAGCTTCTTTGAACACCTGTATGCCTCTGAAATCTCGAGTGGCATAGATCAGATGAAAGTGTGTCCGGTTCTTTTTTGGATGAAGAACAATGGCAGAGCTCGTATATTTAAATTCGCCAACACGTTTTACGCATTCGCTGTAAGTCGTGACGATAGCGTCTTCTCGATCCTTCTCATCGAGGCCTTTCAGTCTGTCTTTGAATTCGCCAGAGCCAAAAAGCTTGATGAAGCTCTCTTGGTTCTGCCTCTGCGGCCACTCTATGAAACGACGGATGTGTTCGGTCATGAAAGTAATCAGCATCTCTCCAGGATCTAATTTTAGGAGCGGAGTGATGGTTTCCAGTGCAAATCCAGACCATCCCTTAGGATCTATGAATATGAAAGGAAACGAAGTAGGACCGCCATCCTGTACAAACTTTAAGATGTCCTGGATGGCATTTTCGAGCTTCTTGTTTTTTGTATCTATCGTGACGTCATCTATTCGATCTGCGAATTGCTTGAGTTTTGTATAGGCAGATGGAGTTTTCTCGAGGAAGAAGCATCGAAGCTTTAGGGTTTTTCCAGTTAGTTTCTTGTGGAGATCGCGAGCTTTGCGTAACTGCTCGAGGGCAATCGCAAATGAACTATCCTCGAACTTTTCTGATTTGACCTTCCAAGGCCCTGAGAAACAATCAACGTAGGTTAGGGTGTCCCAGTGCGAGCCAACAATGATCGCAAAGCGTTCAAGATAATATTTAAGAATGATGTGTTTGACGAGCGTTTGTTCTCGGCGGGCGTAGAGATCGCCGTTGCTCAATGGAGTGTACCTGCAGGACGCAGAGATTCAACTTTTTCAATGGCAATCAACCGTTTCTGATGGTCCATGACGGGTGCTTCCGCACGTTGAGGGAATTCATTGTAGGTCTTGCCGTCGAGGGAACGGCCGGTTTCACTTTTTCGAACACCACCCCATTGCTTAAAGAAGAAAGGAACCTTGGCCTTTCGGCACTGGCTGCGGATTGAAAGTACCCAAGACTTCTTCATGGGTCTGGCACCAGCTCCACTTTCACCGCCGACAATCACCCAGTTTATTCCGGTGAGGCTAAATCTTCCTAAGTCTTCGAGCAAGGGTTCTATCGAAAGAAAGCGAATTCTTGCTGGTGCTGCTTGCAAATGATCAATGCGTTGGAGCCCATGTTTTTTGTTCTCGACGCTGACGCCCCACCAGATATGAGGCAGCGCCGCAGCAAACTTGAGCTTTGTTTCGAGCATATCTCGCATTCGTTCAGAACGTTTCGTCAGTACTTGATACGTGTGCCAGTTCGCTAGCTGCATCACACGAACAACCGACACGATGTATTCGTCAGCCACGTCCTCTTGGAAGAGATCGCTCATTGAGTTCACAAAGACCATTTTGGGCGTACGCCAGCGGATTGGTTCGGCCAGTTTCTCCGGTACCAAGCGCAGATCAAATCCATATTCGTAAGGATGGTTGGGGACGCCTCGAAAACGTTCGGCAAAAGTTTCAGCGTAGCAATTTACGCACCCAGGGCTGACCTTGGAACATCCCCTAACAGGATTCCATGTTGCGTCAGTCCATTCTATTTTTGAATTATCGCTCATCGTCGACGGGTTAACATCTGTTGTGCGTAGTTTAGCCCAAATGCCATCACAAAGGAATTACTTCACATGCAAGAAGGTAAGGGGGAATGGTTGTATTAACTGGCCTCATCAGGACAGACCGAACTGCCACTGGCCCAGTCGTTCAGGCAGGGCGAGTGCTGCGTCAGGTGATCGAGAAACTCCCGACGGGGGATTTCTTCTGCTCCGAAGCGCATCACGTGCGGGGAGGCTTGCTGGCAGTCCATGAGGCGAAATCCCCAGGTCTGGAGCTGGCGCACGAGCGAGACCAAGCGCGACTTTTGAGGCATCGGATGCACGGGCGAACATCGACTCTGCGAAAAAGGCTCCGCCGAGCGCCACGCCGTAGAGCCCGCCGACCAACTGTCCATCCTGCCAGGTTTCAACGGAATGGGCGTAGCCTTGTTCGTGTAAGCGTCGCGTAGGCTTCGAGCATCTCCGCCGTGATCCAGGTGCCACCGTCTGGATATTGTGGTCTTGGTCCTGCGCAATGCTGCATCACGTCGCGAAAGCACGGTCGAGCGTGACGTTGAATAGGCCGGGACGAAGGCTTCTCTTCAGGCTGCGCGAGACATGAAGATTTTCGGGAAAGAGAACGGTCCTGGGATCGGGCGACCACCACAAGATGGGCTGATCGTCGTTGTACCAGGGAAAGATGCCGTGGCGGTAGGCTTCGAGCAATCGCTCTGGCCGCAGGTCGCCGCCGACAGCGAGCAGGCCTTCAGGGATGGACAAATCAACGGGCGGGAAGCGCAGATCGGACGGGTTTGCGCTGAGCCTGAACATGATGGCTACACAATGTACGCGACGCGAAAAGGCTATGGTTTCTCGCAGACTGCTGAAAAATTCGGTTTATACACAAAACGCCGATAGAATCTTCCGTGGGCGCCGATGTCAAAATAGTCGCAGGATGCTCAAAAAGGCTGTCCAGCAAGGCCGCAGCGAGTGAAGACCGGAGGCGTACCCTCTGGGTTACGTTGAGGATCTGAACGATGCGAGAACGACGCTGGCGGACTTTTTCAGCATCCTGTCAGAACCCTTTCTTTTCCTCCGCCTGAGCCAGGATCGGTTGAAAGATAGGATCTGCATCCAGTACCGCCTTCAACGATTCTGCCCCGATGAAGAATTGCCAGATGTCCGGAGTCTGTCCAGGAATTTCAGTAAACCATCGTTTGGCTTCCGTCAGTCGCTCTAAGATCGCCCGATTGTCTCGGTCCGGTGTGAACAGCAAGCTGTAAGCTTTGGTGTATTCGGCCATGAATTTATCGAGCGGAAGGTCGGCGAGCGTAAGCGCCTCGTCGGCATCCTGATAGGCAGCCCGAATGTCTGAGTCGTCAAGGATGCGGTTCCAAGCCACTTTGTTGATGCGGGACCAGGCCAGCTGAATCAGGGCTTCGGCTCTGCCGGCTCTTTGCTCAGGTGGGATGGCTTTGACCAGGGATCGGTGAGTCTCGATCGAGGCTTCTTGATCGTTGTTCCATCGTAACGCCACGCCTAACCGAAATCGGTTATCGAGTTGTTCCGGCCGTACTGAGGCCAAGGTTCGCATGGCCGAGAGCATGCGGTACAGGTAGTCGGCGGTCGTCGGCTTGTCGAACCCACCCATCTCCATTCCCAGCGACAGGTCCATGCGCACTGATTGGGAGTAGATGTTCCAAAAATGCTCGTTCACCACCAAGGCAAGCGCCGGATCCCTCACCGTGAGTTTGTGAAAAGGAATGGCCTCGCGCAGGACTATGGCATAGAGGTGTCGGCTCAGTACCGTGAGGGCCTCGGTCTGATTGGGATCGATGATGAGCACACGATTCAACATGGCCACACGGTCACGTAGCTCCGGGAAAGTGGCGGCGCGAGCGGCCCCGGCGGTCAAGAGACCAGGGGCGTCTGTCGGTCCCCACCAGACCAGCGAGTCGGGCAGGGCACGACTGGTTTCCGTGACAAACGGAATCTTCTCCTGGATGCCGCTGCCGGAGATGGCGCCGCTGGTGACGGGAAGGTTCACGACTGCCTGTGTCACCCGCGAAGCCGTGCTTCTTCAGCCCGGAGAGGACAACCCACTGGGTGGTGATTTCTTTCAGCGCGCGTCTGGTCCGCTTAATCGTACTGGTCCACTTGACCGAACCAGCTGCGTAGGTCACTGGAGCAGTCAGGGGATTCTGGTAACTGATGGACAGTTTCACCAAGGTAGTCGGCACCGCTACGATCGGGCCATTCGATCGAAGACGGAACGAGGCTGAAGGGAGCGGCGCACTTCCGACAATGTGAATATGTGAATCCGGTCCCCGGCGGCGTAAGACCGAGCGAATCAGTCACGAAGGCCGAGGCGGGGTAGCGGTTCAGTTCTTCACTGAAAAAGACCAGTTCGCCATTACTGGGCCACAAGATCTCCATGCCGACATCGGTTCTGACGAGGGTGGGGGCATGGGCCTCTCGCAGGCGCTGCCAGCAGGAGTCGTAGACCAGGTCGGAGTCGGCCGGATAGGTCTTGATGCCATGGGGGGCTGCAGCCACGAGGGGATATTGACAGGCGAAGTCGAGCTGGCCGACGCCCACCTTGTTTCCCGCTCCCATGGCTTCGACGTAACGCTGAGCCGTTGTTTCAGCTGAGGTGACGGATTTCTTTGACTTCTTCGCAGCGGCGGCTGATGCAGATGAGGGCTCGATCAGGGTCATCGTGGTGACAATCGACAGGGTTCCGGCGAGGAACAGGATCATGAACCAGCTCACGTTGGAAGATCTGCAGACGCATCATGTCGGACAGGCTCCTAATAGAAAGGACGATAAGAAGGCGGTACTGTACCATGCTGCATTGAGGACCTGAAATAGGCCAGGGATGCCGATTCATCGGCTAACAGGCTGTTGAAAAATTCAGCCGGCGTAAGAAGATCGTTATTTGGTTTGTTTGGTCTGTCTTGTTTGTTTGGCTGAACAAGACCAACTCGATGAACTAAACAAACCAGATGGACAAGATGAACCAGACAAATCACAACGAAGAGGACGCCCTCTCTCCTGGTCATTCGACCACGATTAGGGCCTGCATGTTATGACCCGGCATGTCGCACAGGTAAGAGAAGGTTCCGGTATGTGCCGGTGTGAACTGAAATTCAATCAGGCCCTCAGGCGGGATGATCACCTGCTTGAGTCCGTTCTGGACCGAACTCCGGGGCTCCGTTGCCGCCCACGTTGAGGTCGTCGCTGAGGAAGAGCTCCTTGGCTACTACGGTATGGAGTTCTGTATCGTGGTTGCGGAACCGTAGCACGGTCTTGCGATCATGATGTAAGTGGACCTGATGTGGAATGAACATCCGTGAGCGGATCTCCACGGTGACCGATTCCACCTCGGTTTCGGTTGGGAGTGCGTTAGGAGCTTGTTGGACGTACCGTTCCACAGGAGAAGGAGCAATGTCGGGCAGGCTATTTGTAGGAGCTGAGTACCAGAGCCAGGCACATGAGCCCGAGTGTCCCTTTCACCGTGCGTTGGCCGCATCGAGGATTGCGCGGCGCATGTTCACCCGGTCGGCCGACGTCAACTGTGGGACAGGACGATGTCGGCAGAGCGTGACGGTGTGCTGGAGAGAGGCGATGAAGACTTCGCAATTCGGGCAGGCTCCCAGATGTCGGCGTATCTCCTGGCAAATATCGGATGGGAGTTCGTCGTCGATATAGGCAGACAACTGCCGGAGAAGATCCACGCAATGGCCTTGGCCATGAGTATGGCGGTGAGACGATGGCCCGGACTCGTTTTTTTGGCGCCGACGTCTTTTTCTTGGTCATGAACGCAAGCCTCCAGACTTGTGGTCATCGTGGTGGGTGATGCCGCGGGCGCTGAGTTCCCGCCGCACAAACAAGCGTGCTCGGTGCAGTCGCGATTTTACGGCGCGCTCATTCAAGCCCATGATGGTCCCCACTTCTTTGGCGCTCAACCCTTCCATATCGCGGAGCACCAGGGCCATCCGATATTTTGGAGGCAGTTTCTCGATCGCCTGGTCGAGGGCCTGCCGAAGCTCCTTGTTCTGCAAGTGCCTCTTCGGGGCTGAGCCCGTCCATCGGGATCTGAAGACGAAACTCTCCCTCGGAGGCGGGCACGAACTCTTCGAGCGACAGTTCGTGTTCCGGTTGCCCTTTGCGCTTGCGCCGCATCCGTATGCAGGCCCGTGAGGCGATGGTGTACAGCCAGGTGGAGATCTGCGCCTCGCCTCGAAAATCTTTGAGTCCTTGGTAGGCATTGAGAAATGTTTCTTGAACGAGATCCTTTGCCGACTCCGCTTCGCCGCACAGGCGATGTGCGTAACGATAAATCAGATCGACATGGTCTCGATACAGCCTGTCAAATCCGTCAGGCTCTTGCATGGCTGGGCGTTGGGGAGGCGTTTTGGGAGCAGTGGCGCGCATGGCTGGCGCGAAGTCTAGGGGCTTGGCTGAGGCCTGTCAAGCAAACCTGGCAGGGGAGCCATAAAAGGTAAGACTGTGAAAGGTGAAACGTAGGGCAGCGAGTTCTCTTTCCACTGAAACCTTTCACGTTTAACGATTCACATTTCACGGATAGCCGGAGGCCTTTTGAGCATCCTGCTCGGTCAGGGCTGCTGCAGGCAATGGCTGGCGGTTAGCGGATCGTCGAAGTGCTGCGTCGTGGAGTCGTTGTTTCAGCGGATGGAAACGTGACGGTCACATGCTCATGGTCGATATGCAACGTCAACGGTTGTCCCACCTTTACACGAGGGATCCCGATCTTCGAATTGAGCATGACTAGGCCGATGGGGGTGCGGACAAAGACGAAGTTGGACTTGAGCTTGGAGACGGTTCCCGAGAGGAGGAGTTGCACGTCGGCGCCGACCGGCGGGGCCTGGCTGATCTGTATGTCGAACTGTAAATCATGCACCCCGCTGATGGTATTCGTTTCATCGACTTCGACGGTCAGTGGATCTCCCTCGCGATAGTTGGTGAGGTGTTCTTCCTGTGTGCCGACATGGACAGTCTGGTCACCGTCAGGCCCCCACCAGTGTAATGTTCTCGGCACATCGGTCCCGGACGTCATTGGCCCGCTGAGGTAGCGATGGACCAACGATCCGTCGTCCCTCTTGCGGATCTCGACGACGAAATGGCGCTCATGTACCCAAAAGCGTACTTCCTGCGAGGCCTTGAGGTCTTTCAGCGTTGTTTTGGAACTAAGGGTCAACAGTCCGATCGGGGTCTTAAGAAAGACGATTCCGGCCTTGGTCCGCCACACCGATCCTCGTAACCGTATAAAGGGGTCGATCATGACTGGGTCAACGACGGCAGGGGTTGGAGCAGGGGCTTCGGTGGCTGGGAGTGAGGGCATCTCGGTTGGCGTAGGAGGCTCATCGGCACGGACGGGGCCGAGGAAGGTGAGAACGACCACCCCGACGCAGAGGGTCTCGATCGCACGTCGCTGCAGCCTGCAAAGAGAGGAATCGTAGATCCCGCCGGTCTGTGGGTTATTGCGAGCCGCAGGGAGATGAGTCGCTGTTTGTGCGGAATGCTTCATCAGCTTGAGCGAATATCATGATGCCTGCGAGGAGTCAAGGTGAAAGCCGCCACGACAGTGACCTGGTATGTCTGCGCTTACGAAATTGCGCCACTGACAGGAGTGTGTAAGTCGGCTGGCGGTTGGAGGTGCCCTGAATCTGCGGCTGTACATGGAGCGGAGGGCAGAGGAGTGAGGGTCAGGATAATCCGGATCTCACGGTTGGATGAATTCGGCACCCCGAACCCCGTGAGCAGAATGGATGGTGTGACCATGTGGCAGATGCGGCGCATCTCGAATTGTGCCCAGTCTTGCGCCTCGATCCGACGTTGGATTTGTGCCAGCACGTCGTAGCAGAACTCCGTGAGGATGGATGGCATGGATTCGGGTGCCATCTGCGGCCAGAGCTCATGGGACTTACCGAACAACGCCATCAGTGCACGAGCTGGTCCATTCATGTGCAGGATGCGAGCGGATGAGGAAAACACAATCATGCCAGACTCTGGGGAAGCGAGAAGGGATTGTTGCCTCCCACCTGTTCCTCGGGGGGCCGTTTCGTCCGATCCTGAGATATTATTCTGCGGGGAGTTGGCTTGGTTCTGCGGAGATGATTGTGGCATGCAGGTCCTTTCGGGGAAATGCTTTCCGGACTGTGCAAGAGTTGCACCTATGGCAGAGATGCAGGAAGCACGAATATCCTGCGAATACCGAACACAACGTGACGCCTAGAATCGGGTTGCGCACAAAGATGGTGTCATGGTGGCGGAAATTGAACCAGCCCGCATTATCCACGAGAGTTCGCGACGAAACCGCTGAGACGCCACGCGAGACGGGCGCGCGGAGCCGAGAAGGAAGGAAGCATACTTGACACAGTATGTTGACTGACTGAGCGGCGAGCCCGCCCGCCGTCAGGCTTGTCGCAGTGGCGTATCGGCGGTTGCAGTAGAAGTCTTCGTGAATAATGCGGGCTAACTATTTCTTCCGAACCAGCATGCGAATCGGGGTTCCCTCGAATCCATATTCCTCGCGGAGTTGGTTCTCGAGAAAGCGGAGGTAGGCGGGCGTGATATTGTCCGGGTGACCGACAAACAACGCAAAGACCGGTGGTTGTGTCGCGACCTGAGTTATGAAGGCGGACTTGGTGATCTTCGTCGGTTTGCCTTTCCGCACCGGCAGGGGGTGGGTGGCGAGGATCTCCTGGAGGAACTTGTTCAATGCTCCGGTCGGGATCCGTTTTGAAAAAGCCGCGAATACCCTGTCAATGGTCGGAAAGAGCTGGCCAAGCGAATCGGGATGAGCCGCGGATGCGAAGAGGACCGGCGCCCAGGTCAGAAAGGGAAAGCGCCGCCGAAGTTCCAGTTCGACCTCCTGCCGGGCCTGGCTATCGCCTTCCCGGAGATCCCATTTATTGACCAGGAGGAAGCAGGCCCGTCCTTGCTTGATGATGATCCCGGCGATCTTGGTGTCCTGCTCGGTCACGCCTTCTATGGAATCGAGCAACAAGATTCCGAGGTCGGACCGGCCGATGGCCAAGTGCGATCGGACCACGCTATAGCCTTCGATCCCCCGGTCGATCTTTCCGCGCCGACGAATACCGGCGGTATCGGTGAAGAGATACCGCCGTCCTTGGTGGAGGGCGATCGAATCGATCGAATCCCTGGTGGTTCCCGGCACATCGCTGACCACCACTCGGTCTTCCCCGAGCACGGCATTCACCAGCGTGGATTTGCCGACATTCGGTCGTCCCACGACGGCAATGCGGGGCATCGTCGTCTGCTCAGGGTTCTCATCTGGGACCGGGAGGAGTGGATAGATCGCATCCAGAAGGTCGGAGACGCCGATGCCATGTTCCGCAGAAATAGGATAGAGCGTATCCGTGCCCAATTGATAGAAATCCGCCACGAGCGTTTCGACCTTGGGCGTGTCGATCTTGTTAATCACGACAAACAATGGCTTCGGCGTTCCGCGCAAGAGACGGACCACTTCCTGGTCCGGGGTCGTCAGCCCGGTCCGGCCGTCCATCAGCAGGATCAAAATGTCCGCTTCCGCAATGGCGAGTTCCGATTGACGTTTGATGAGGGCCAGCATGCCTTCCGAGGCCGACGGGTCCAGGCCCCCTGTATCCACCAGGCGGAACGGCCGATTTCGATAGGTGGCGTCGGCGTAGTTACGATCCCGGGTGACACCTGGAACATCGTCCACGATGGCCGTTCGTTTGCCGAGCATGCGATTAAAGAGCGTCGACTTGCCGACGTTGGGGCGACCGATAATGGCCACAATCGGCGGATGAGCCGTCGGGGCTGACGGTACCGGAGCTGTCTGTAAGGGACTGGTTTTGGTGCTTTTGGTGCGTGGCATGGGAAATCGTGTTTCGACCGTAACATAAGAATTTTGGCAAACACAACCGGCTCGTCGTCTCGGGCGGCCTCCGCTATACTTTCCCGATGACTCAGCACTAGCCTCATTCCTCAGCACTCCTCGAATTGGAACGAGATCGACGACGTCCTGCTCGATATGGACGGGACGTCTGCTCGACCGTCATTTCGACAATTTCTTTTTCGAAGAGGAGTTGCCGCGTCGTTATGCTGCGCTCCACGGTCTACAGCTCGAAGAGTCTCGCGACACACTGATGGCAATGTATCGCTCGGTCGAAGGTGAATTGGCCTGGACCGATCTGCATTATTGGACGCAGCGAGTGGGAATCGATGTTGTGGCCATGACCAAGGAACTGGATCACATGATCGGCTTTCTGTCCGGTGCGGAGGAGTTTCTGCAGCACCTTCGGCAGCTGGGGAAACGTGTGACGATTGTGACGAATGCGCATGAATCGGGCGTGGCCATCAAAGTCGCCAAGACCGGGCTCGATCGGCATGTCGATCGGATTGTGAATGCATTTGAAGTGGGATATCTGAAAATGCGTCCGGAGTATTGGCCCAATTGCGCGCGCTTGCTGGGATTCGATCCGACAAGGTCTCTCTACATGGATGATGATGAGGGCTGTCTGATTGCGGCAAAGGAATTTGGCGTCGCCCATCTCATTCATAGTGCCAAGTCGAGCTCTCAACTGCCTCCCGCCCCGCTCGCTCAGTTCATCTCGGTCACCAGTTTTTCTCCTACTCCTCAACGGACGGCCTATGATCTAGTCCGGTCGGGCTGCTGTACCTCTGTACATCTCGCCACCGAGTCTGGGCACACTCTGCATCTGGAATTGATCGAGAGTCATGATCTTCAAGCCAGCCTGGGCGATGAGTTGGTCGATCTTGCGGTTCAGGTTGCAGCCACAGCCGATGATGTTCTGAATGGGATTCAGCCGGTCCTGCCACGCTGCAACCTTTGTGTCTTCGCTCCGGCCATGCTCCAGAAACAGAAACACTCCATCAGGTTTGAGGACTCGACGGACTTCTCGGAGAGCCTGGACCGGATCCGGAATCGTGCAGAGAGTCCAGGTGCTGACGGCGAAATCAAAGGATCGATCGTCATAGGGCAGCGATTCAGCGGTGATATGTTGGATGTGAACGGGAAAGGACTGACTGGTGGTACGTTCTGTGACGATCTTGGGAAGAAGATCGGCAGGATCGACGGCGTGGAGCCGGGTAATGGATTTGGGATAATGCGGCAGGTTCAGACCGGTTCCTATTCCCAGTTCCAGCACCTCACCATGGAGACCAGAGAGCAAATCCGTGCGCAAGCGACGGAACTCTTCTCCCGCCATGACCCAGTCCATGAGGTAGGGAAAGATATGATGACGATAGAGTCCCATCGCAGCGCGTAGTATAACAAAGACCTCGCAGAGCAGGGCCGCGGAATCTTGTGACCCCGAGAGGGCTGTGTTAGATTCGCTGATCCGGTATTGAACCATCAACTGCCAGTTTTCAGCGATCGGTGTTCTGAGAAAAGCCCGGCTGATTGCTGAAGGCTGAACGCTTCCCCGGATAATTTATGCGCAAAGGATACGATCACCACGCCATCGAAGCAAAGTGGCAGGGCTACTGGGAAGAGCATCGCCCATTTCGAGCGGTGGACGATTCCTCGAAGCCGAAGTTCTATTGCCTCGACATGTTTCCCTATCCATCCGGCTCAGGCCTCCACGTCGGTCATCTTGAAGGCTATACCGCGACGGATATCGTGTCTCGCTATAAACGTATGAGGGGCTTCAATGTGCTGCATCCGATGGGATGGGACGCATTCGGGCTCCCTGCCGAACAGTATGCGGTGAAGACCGGAATTCATCCGGTCGTCACGACAGCCGAGAACATCGCAACCTTCAAACGCCAGATGAAACGTGTCGGTCTGTCCTACGACTGGGAACGTGAGATCAGCACGATCGACCCCGATTATTATCGCTGGACACAGTGGATCTTCTTGAAACTGTTCGAGCGAGGGCTGGCCTATGTGGCGGAAGTGCCGGTGAACTGGTGTCCCGCACTAGGGACGGTGCTCGCCAATGAAGAAATTATCGACGGCAAGAGTGAAGTCGGCGGGTTCGATGTGGTGCGCAAGCCGATGCGCCAATGGGTCTTGAAAATCACGGCCTATGCCGATCGACTCCTCGAAGATTTGAAGCTGGTCGAATGGCCGGCCAGCACATTGGAGATGCAGAAGAATTGGATCGGCCGATCGATCGGCGCGGAAGTCGAGTTTGATCTCGCCGGCGTTCCCGGTATGGTTCGGGTCTTTACGACGAGGCCCGATACCTTGTTCGGCGCGACCTATATGGTGCTGGCCCCGGAGCATCCGTTAGTGGCGGTCGTCACGACCGCCGACCGGCGCACCGATGGTCACAGCCTATCGCGAGGCGGCGGCCAGAAAAAGCGATCTCCAACGGCAGGAACTCGAAAAGGAAAAGACCGGAGTCTTCACCGGCGGCTATGCAGTGAATCCGGTGAACAATGAACCGCTGCCCATTTGGATCGCCGACTACGTGTTGATGGGCTATGGGACCGGGGCCATTATGGCTGTGCCTGCACACGACGAGCGCGACTGGGCCTTTGCGAAGACCTATGCGTTGCCGATCCGCGAAGTGATCGCGGGCGGTCAGGTTGAACAGGAGGCGTTCGTCACGACCGACAAGGGAACCGTCGTCAATTCCACGACGCCGGACGGAAGTTTTACCATCAATGGGCTGACGCCGGATGACGCAATCCCGAAGATCACATCCTGGTTAGAGTCGCAGGGCAAGGGTCGCAAGGCTGTGAACTACAAGTTACGGGACTGGTTGTTCGCGCGGCAACGGTACTGGGGCGAGCCCTTTCCTATTGTGTGGGTCGATGACCAGGCCCTTCCGCTTCCGGAGGAGCAGCTGCCGGTGCTTCTACCGGAGACCAACAATTTCAAACCGTCCGGGAGCGGCGAAAGCCCGCTCGCGAATTTAACCGACTGGCTGACGACCACCGACCCGATCAGTGGGGCGCCGGCACGCCGAGAAACCAACACGATGCCCCAGTGGGCCGGCTCCTGCTGGTATTATCTGCGATTTATCGATCCGAAGAATCAGGGCCAGCTCGTCGACCCGGCAAAGGAGCGCTACTGGATGCCGGTGGATCTCTACATCGGTGGCAGCGAACATGCCGTGCTGCATTTGCTCTATGCGCGGTTTTGGCACAAGATTCTATACGATATTGGAGTGGTCAGTACGCCGGAACCGTTTAGGAAGCTGGTGCATCAAGGAATTGTGCTGGGAGAAGACAACCAGAAGATGTCGAAATCCCGCGGCAATGTCGTCAACCCCGACGAGATCATGGACCAGTTCGGGGCCGATGCGGTGCGGCTCTATGAAATGTTCATGGGCCCGCTGGAGGCCGTGAAGCCCTGGAGTACGAGGGGCGTAGAAGGGGTTACGCGGTTTCTCGAGCGGGCTGTGGCGGCTCATGGTGAATGAAGAGGGCCGTGCTCTCGAGTACCGTGGTGGAGACAGTTCCTGCCCTCGAACATCAGCGGTTGCTCCACCAGACGATCAAGAAGGTGACCGAGGATATCGACGCGTTGCGATTCAATACCGCGATCTCCCAGATGATGGTATTTACGAACGAGATGACGAAGGCCGAGCAGCGCTCCCGGGCCTTGCTCGAACCCTTCGTCTTGCTTCTGGCACCCTTCGCGCCCCATCTGGCGGAAGAATTGTGGGAGGTGTTAGGTCACCAGCCGAGTGTCTCTCAGCAGCCTTGGCCAATCTTCGACCCGGCGCTGACAGTCAGCGATCGGTTGACTATTCCGATCCAGGTGAATGGAAAGTTGCGGACCAAACTCGACGTGGGAGCCGACGCCACTCGCGAGCAGGTCGAAGGGCTGGCTCGTGCGCAGATCGCGGAATGGCTGCAGGGCAAAGAGCCGAAGAAGATTGTGTATGTCGAAAAAAAGCTGATGAATTTTGTGATATAGCGACCAGATGGGGCAGGCAAGAAGGGCGGGACATGCACGAAAAGCGAGAAGGCTGGGATGTGGAGGAAAGGTGGAAAGCCAGGTCCGCTTTTGCCTGTCTCGCGCTTCTCGCTTCTCTCGCCTGTCTCGCGCTCTTGGTCGGCTGCGGCTATCAGTTCCGTGTGGAGGGAGCCGGGCCTACGATTGGGGGGGCGGCAGGCGACCTCATCTCCCACGTCACCGCCACCGCGGTTGGTAGTCCGGACGTTGGAAAATAAAAGTTTTGAGCCGAATTTGGAAACACGCTATACCAACTATCTGCGCCATGAATTTTCATCCGGCAGTGGGGCGCAGATTGTTCCGGAGTCTGAGGCGGCCGATCTTGTGCTGTCCGGGCAAATTCTCTCGGTCATTCTTCCGACGCTCAGTTTCAGCCAGACCACCACGCTCGAAAGCCGCGCAGAGGTCGTGGTGACTCGTCAAGGTGGAGGAGACCAGGACGAAACGTCTCGTATGGGTGCAGACGGCGAAGGGCGCCTCGGAGTTCTTCGTGACGACCGACCTGCAATTCAACCGCGTCCTGCAGAACCGGGCCTTGGAACAAGCCGGCCGTTTCATCGCCGAGGACTTGGCTTCTCGCTTTCTGCTCCAGTTGGAATCGGGGCAGCTGGCAAAGCCGACCGCGCAACCAGCATCGGACAACGCGGACACCAACATCAAATAAATCGGACATCCACTATGGCCTCAGCTATCTCTCATGCCCAACTCAACGCGCAGCTTGCGCAAGGAACGGTCGCGCCGTTGTATGCGGTGGTCGGCGAGGAGGATTTTCTGCGCGATATGGCCCTGGGTGCGCTGAAGACCGCGTTGTTGGGAGAGGGCGAGAGCGACTTCAATTGCGATCTGTTCTACGGAGACGATGTGAGCGGGGCAGAGATTGTCACCTGTGCTTCGGAAGTAGCCGTGTTTGCGGCTCGGCGAGTGGTGGTGGTGAAAGCGGCCGATAAACTTCCAGCCCGGGAGTGCGACGCGATCCTTCCCTATCTGAAGGAGCCGAATGACTCCACGGCTGTGATCTTCGTCGCACCAAAACTGGATGGACGACTCAAGTTCACGCAGGCCCTGGCGAAGGCCGCGGTGACGGTCGATTGTTCTCCTCTCAGAGAGGCGCAGTGGCTTCCTTGGCTGAGGCAGGACGCTGAACGGGTCGGGGTCCGGCTCAATGAGGAGGCGATCGAGTTACTCAAAGAGGCCTGTGGCGGCTCGCTCTATTCGGTTCGGCGTGAACTGGAAAAGCTGGCTGCGTATGTCTCGCCCGGCCAGGCTGTCACCGTCGGCGATGTGGCGACGTTGCGCGGAACGGAGCCTGGCGCTTCGGTGTTTGATTTGACGTTGGCGATCGGCGGGAAAAACCGCGGGCGGGTGTTGGCGATCCTGGCCAGGAATCTGGAAGCGGGAGAGGCTCCACTGAGAATCCTTGGCTCACTGGCCTGGCAATATCGGAGACTGTGGAAGGTCAAGGAAGTCGTCCGGCAAGGGGGCCGTGAGGGGGAGGCCGCTCGGACTTTGCGTATGGATCCCTACAAGGTGCGAGCATTTCTCGATCAATTTCCTGACGCCCACTTGCATGAGGCGCTTCGGTTATTTTTGGATGCCGATGCCAAGCTGAAGGGTGGAAGTGGTGGGCGCCCCGCACGAATTCTTGAAGACGTGTTGTTGCGGTTATGCGATCGTGCACAGGTCGAATGCACGTCCACCCTCACCGAGTCGTGGCGCCGAGGTGCCGCAACCGGTGAGGGCGAGAACCATATCGAACGTGCGAACGATTACGAGCGGGAAGCAGACAAGGAGTTGACGTGGAGCGTGAGACGAGCAATCCGGCGCGAGGCCGTATTCGGTTTCATCACACCTTTCGTCACAGCCTTGCCGAGGGCCGACGTGGCTTGGCGCAGGGATACCTTCGCATCCTCGACCTTCTTTTCAGCCACGGCCGCTTGGACTTTCTTGACGAGGCTCTTGAGGGCACCCAGCGTCGCACGGTTACGGTCGTGCCGCTTCACAGCTTGGCGGGCTCGGCGAATCGTCGATTTATGTACAACCGGCATAGTAGACTCCTCTAGAAAAGAACGCACTTGTACCATACGGCTCTATGAAGCGTCAAGGTGAGCCATTCTTCAAAAGGACAAGCCTGTGTCAACCATCATTGCTCGTGACCGCTTAATCTTGGCCCTCGACGTGCCCTCAAGCGATGAGGCTGAGCGGCTTCTCGATCGTGTGCAGGATCAGATCGTGTTCGTGAAGGTCGGACTCGAACTATACACCGCTGCCGGACCGGAGATGGTTCAACGCCTGATCGCGCGAGGCAAGCGGGTGTTTCTGGACCTCAAGTTTCTCGATATCGAAGAGACTGTTCGTCGGGCCACTGCGCGGGTTGCGGCGATGGGTGTGGAATTCTTGACGGTCCATGCAAACCGGAAGGCGCTGGCCGCAGCCGTCCAAGGCCGTGGAACGTCCACACTGAAACTGTTGGCGGTGACGGTGCTGACCAACTTTGACAGCCATGATCTCCGCGATATGGGCATTCAGCGGAGCGTCCAGGACTTGGTCACCGCGCGCGCCTTATTAGCATCCGAGGTGGGCTGTGACGGGGTGGTGGCCTCGGGCGAAGAGCCGGCGATCCTCCGCCCCAAGGTCGGTCCACGATTTCTGATCGTCACGCCCGGTGTGCGTCCCGCCGGCAAAGGTGTCGATGATCATGCCAGGGCGACCACGCCGACCCAGGCGATTTCGGCAGGGGCTGACTACTTGGTGGTCGGCCGACCCATCAGAGATGCTTCGGATCCCGCCGCCGCCGCCGCCGCAATCCTCACAGAAATGCAGGCAGCCTTTGATGCACGGGGATGAACAGGCCTGACATCGAGTTGCGGGTCTTCTTCTCTCTTTGTTAAGATCTCTCTCCGCCACAGAGCCTGTGTCGAGTGTCTTCTCCGTATGGTGGGTGTAGCTCAGCTGGTTAGAGCGCCGGATTGTGGATCCGGAGGTCGCGGGTTCGAAACCCGTCACTCACCCCATACCCTGGCCGACCAATCCTCACAGTTGTTACGTTGGTTTGTTGATGTCACGGTACGCTCAGGCCACCGTTACGACTCTTACCTTCGGAGAGAGAGTGGCCTATGGATTTGTGGGAGACGAGAGCCAAGGCAGCGACGTCCGACTCTATTGATCAGAGATTACTCAGGTCGCACGGGTGGCTGGAGCGGAGCAGATGGATCTCCTGTATTCGGAAGGGGGTGGGGAGTTCCATTCGGGCGTTCGAGTTTTTCTAAGACATCTTGCTTGAGCCTCGTGGGTTCCTCAATACGACTTTCGCGCTGCAGTGTCCCCAATTCCGCTGCTTTACGGGCATTCAACTCCACCACGTCTGTCTCGTCATTGACTATGGTTGGGGTCAGGAATACGAGCAGGTTAAGCTTTACTGACGCTCGGCTCTGGGATTTGAAGAGCCAACCTATGAGCGGAATATCCCCGAGGAAAGGAATTTTCTTTTCGTTGAGGACTAGGTCATCCCGTACGAGCCCGCCGATGACGATCGTCTGTTGATCTTTCGCGACGGTGGTCGTCTCCATCGACCGTTTGGTCGTGGTGGGGCCGACCGGGACGCTGGACGTCCCACTCCCGATCGTTTGCGCGACATTCTCCGCAATCGCGGTGATCTCCTGCTTGATTTCTAGTCGTATCAGGTCGTTCTCCAGGACCTGCGGGGTGATTTCCAGTGTGACGCCGACATCCTTTCGCTCGATCGTGACCAGAGTCCCGCCCGTGATTCCTTGGGCCTGGCCGGTTGGGAACGGACGATTTTCACCCACGACGATCTTGGCCTTTTGGTTATCTGCGGCGAGCACTTGGGGGGTCGACAGGACATTCGTGTCCGTCAGGCTCATCAACAGCTGCATGAACGCACGCAGGTTGACGGTATTGAGGACTGACAACGCTCCACCAGTTGCAGCGTCCCCAATAATGGCCTTCGCGATGGATGACAAATTTTCTGGTGCGGTATTAAACCCTCCAATGCCTTGAAATGCACCGCTCTTGCCCGCGCCCACGATCGTAACCGGGTCGGTCCCGATCTGTCTGAGTCGATCGACCCCCACCTCCAAGATGACGGCTTCGACAAAGACCTGCTTCCGGCGCGTATCCAGGTCTCGAATGACGGACTGCAACTTGGTGTAGGCACTTTTAGTCGAACTGATGATGATCGAGTTTGTGGCCTTGTCCGCGAAGACCTGGACGGGGGCTTCGAATTCGCTCAACGACCTGAACGGTGGACGTGCGCCTGGCGCCGTTTGTGCGACTGTCTGTGATCGGGCGACGAGATTGGTCAGGATCGCGGCAAGGTCGGTCGCATTGGCGTTTTTGAGTTTGTAGACGAAAGCCCCTCGTTCTGGAGGAAGTTCCCCCATTGCCACGATTTGATGAACATTGCCCTTCGAGACGACAGCGAGACGACTGACCTCGAGCGCTGCTACAAACATGCTGTATGCTTGGTCGTGCGTGACCTTGGTAGGGGAATACACGCTGATTTTCCCCCCGGCCTTCTTGACCACATCGTCCAAGACGAAGTTCTTACCGGTCAACTCACTGATGAAGCGAACAAAAACAGAAAGTTCGACATCATTAAAGTCGAGGGAGACCCGTCCGGAGGCGTTTCCTCCAGATTCAGCCCTCAGGGTGAAAGGAAGCAGAAATCCACTTAGTACTGTCAACAGACAGATGAAAGAGGCCCGCCTGACCCAGCGCGATTGTCCGAAAGAGAAAAAAGTCCATCACTCCCGAATAATTTAAGTGGAGAGACCGATCATCCCCAGGGCCAGGTCGAGTATGAAAATGGGAATAGAGAACGGTACCATAAGGCTCGTCATCGGCACAACCAACTAGCGTGTTTGTTGCATAGGGCTGCCACTGCAACCGCTGATTCGCACCAGGTTTTCTTGATCAGACGGCCAGCGAAGCGCTTGGTTAATCGACATCCTGTATAGCGATGCCTTTTGCCTATTCATCCCTGGTTCGTGCTTCATGGGCTCCCCCAGAAAGGGCCGGCCCATTTGATTGGAATCTCTCCCTAGTCGCTCCGCGAACAGGTTCTCTCGACGGCGATTCTTGACGGCCTTGTTCATTTTTGAAAAAGCCGAGGAAAATGAAAAAGAGGGACTCACCTAACACCTTAATAATCAAAGATATTAAAATCCACCACTGAAGACAATAATGGCACTAGGATTGCACTCCTCGGTCCAGCTTGCCTCCTCCTCAAGACTGTAAGAAACAGAACGGGAACGAAATCTGGTGCAAGTGGCCAGGGGAGCCACTTCGTATCTTTCAATGATCTGCTAAGGTTGTAACGTGCGGACCGACAAGAAATCCTCTCAAAAAGCTGACAAAAAGACTCCCTCCCGATCGCACAACCGGGGTGTTGTCGGCTACAGCAAGAAAAGCGCGCTTCTCGAGGAAGCCATCACCCAGATGAACTCCGGCAAGTACGGCCGGTCGTCCGCTGCGTTGAAAGAGCTGCTCTCACTTGATCCTCACAACACGGAAGCTCGACGGCTCTTTGCCACGTTGCATCTACGACTAGGCAGTCTTGTCACGGCTCGGCAAGCATTTGAGTCCCTCACCAATGAAGCGATCGAGCGACAAGACTTATGGTTGGCCGAATCCCTGTTGCGTGAATACTTGGTTGCCGGACCCCGTTGCGTCCCGTTCCTCGAACTCTTGGCCCATGTGTACGAGGAAAAGGGGGATGTCATGGCTGCAGTGGCCGAGTTGGGCAAGGCCATCGACATTCTTATCGAGGGTTCAGACTCTGAAAATCCCAAGAAACCTTCTCAGCTCTATGCCAAAGTGAGAGAACTTGCGCCGGCCAGCCCTGTGGCCTTTCAGTTTGCTTCTCTCTTCGACATACAAACAGGCGAGCTTCTTGTACCTCATCCGCAGGCTCCTGCCGCAGTGACGTCATTGGAAGTCGATGCCTCGCATCCCCAGGGAAAAATCCTTGCCGCCACTGAAGAAGCTAGGGCCTCTGATGTGATGCCGTGGGAACAGCTCGATGGCCCCCCCCAGAATCAGGAGACTCCGCCACCCGCTTCGGCGAATCTCGTCATCGAATCGCTCGACGTTCCGAATGCTTTGATAGGTCAGGCGTCAGTCGGTTTGGCTCCACAAGAACTGGAGGTTCCTTCGTCCGAATCTACCGGGCCAACCCAAGAGGCCGATCGCCTCGATCAGGAAGTGGTGCCAACTATATTCGCCGAGCCGCCACTTCAGTTGAGTGGACATTGTGATGATGAGACAGGGGATCCGATTGTCGAACGTTCGCCCTTTGTGGAGGAGGGAGTTACCCCTCGCTCCTCAGAGGAGCGCACAGAGGACGTCGGGATAGTCATCGACTCTTCTGCCGGATCTCCGGGATTATCTTCTCCCATGCCCTGGGAGCAGATAGAGAACTCCACTATCAGGATTGAGGAAACGGCCCCGTTGACGGCTCCGTTAGCTCAATCGGAAGAAGCGCCCCTATTGGGCGGTGAATCCGTTCTTGCCTCATCCGCTCCCGCTCAGCCTGAATTAGCATCAGATCAGTTGTCGAGCCCAGTTCCTGTGCCGGATTTGACGGAGCCTAGTGAGTCGATTTTTTCTGCAGAGCCGTCAACGAGTCCCGCGGTACTTCCAGAGCCAGAAGTCTTGACCCCGTCCGCCGATGATTCCTCGCCCGCTGTCCCATTTTCATGGAATACCGTCTTCGACGGCGCATTGAAGTTTGCCACAGGAACGTTGTCGTCGAATTCGCCCGCCGCACTTTCCAAGCCGGGTACGAGTTTACAAGATGCGAGGGAGTTAGAATCAGTTCAACCAGAATCAGGAGCCAGAGGGCTCTTCCCCATCCACTACATCGCCTCCAGAATTGTCCGTCTCATTCATCGACCCCGAGCCATTGCCATCGGCTTATCCTTCGACCTTGAGTGAAGTGAGTGAATCGATTGCAGAAACAACTGCGATCAGAGAGTCCGATCTGCCACAGCCAACCGCAGTTCTTCTTTCTGAAGCACCCTCGCAGCCAGAGGAGCCACCGACTTTTTCGAGTGATGCCCCAAACGCCTTCAAGATAGACCTTCCGGTGCCACCTCTGTCAGAGCCGATAGAACCTGCTCATGAATCTGAACCAGTTTCATCCCCGTCTTTGATGGTGCCGCAGCCCGAGACGCTAGTTCCGGAGGCCTCCGCTCCGGAGCCTTCACGTTCAGCGGCGATCCCGGAAGCACCACCTGCACCTGAAACGGTTTCCACAGAGCACCATGAAACACCCTTCACGCTGCTCAAGGCCGCCACGGACTTCTCCGCCCTGCGCAGCGCCAAGTGATGCGCCATCGGCATCTCCCGCCTCGATGGATACATCGTCGCGTTGGAGTACTGGCGAAGTCGAGGTTCAGCCACATCGTCCGTCTGAAAAGAAACGAAATTGGGACAAGGAGAAGGGGGAGGCTCCAGTCGATCCGCCGCCTCCGGTACCGCTGGTTGAGGAATCTCCGGCAGCGGTCGCTGAGCTATCGCGCAGTGGTGGATGGGAATCGGTTCCTTCGGAGGCGGCTCCTGTCGTTGAAGCGGTCGCTCCCATCTTGGAAAAAGTTGCTCCTGAGGAAGATACGAGACCGGAGTGGATGCGGGCGAGTGAATCGATCACGTTTGTGAATACTCCCGCACCGTCTTCTGCGACGTGGCAGGATTCCGGCGTTGAATCCACTCACGCGAAGCCAGAACCTGCGCTCTCGGTCGCTGCGTCGGCCGTTGATGTTCTTTTTGACTCAACAGGAGAAAAAAGCCAGGTTTCTACACGGGATCGTTTGGCGTCGCCAAGACCGCGCCCTCGGTTTGCCTCCAGAGTGGCGAGGGTCCGCATTGGCATCTCGTCGTTTATCGGGTCTTGTTTTTCGACGACGCGATCACTTGCTTTGTTGTGTGTGGGATTGGCGCTTTCCTGCGTTGTGTTGGTGGCAGTCGGCATCGGGGCGATTGGATTAGCCTGGATGGTGATGGAAGCTCCTCCATCGTCGGCCTATCACAACCTGACAGCGAGTCCTCCACAGGCACTCACCGATTCAACAAAAAACGGGTATTTCTTGCTGCTCGGCTTCGATGTTTCTGGGGAACAGGATCCGCTCCAAGCGGGTTACGAGCGCAAAGTGGAAGGGAGCGATCTTCAAGCTGCGAGCGTCTGCATGCTCGGTGATGAGGGAAAAGGGATGACGACCGGGGCCTCCGCCAACGTGGTTCGTGGATGGTTTACCAGCGCCGACCCGGTGGCGCAGCTGAAGCCGCAGGCTGCATCAGTACGATCATGGGCGGCTCAAGAATCGCTCGCCCTCAAGCGTTATCAACAGTGGATGCCGATGTCGTTTGAAGATGTAGGCTATGGGCAAATCCTGAGCCCGAACTGTGCCCATATCCTGCTGGCCCATCGATTATACCTGGCAGAAGGGTTTGCGCAGGATCTCAGCACCGGTCTCGGACGGCTTGAGAACGATATGAGATCCTGGCGCGTTGTGCTAGGACAGTCGAAGACGTTGATGGTGAAGATGCTGGCAGCGACGGCAGTGCAGGACGATGTCGCAATCGCATCCGGGCTCTTGACCCGTCAGGATCTCGATGAGACAGCGATCGGTCGCCTTGGCAAGATCGTTCGCCCTCTGGATCAAGTTGAGTTGTCCCTCCGGTGGCCGATGCAGAGCCACCTTGCGTGGGCAACGAAGGCCGTGACGAAGAGCCTGAAGAACGACAAGACCGACGAGCGCCCTCTTTACGTTGCCCTGGCGGCTGCGATGCCTCTTCCTATGCAGCGGCGATCCAACGCCTATGCCGACTATTACGAGGCAGCGAGCAAAGCGGTGGCGGAAGGGCGCTACACCAACTTGCCGAAACCGTCCGATTTCATTCGGACTCCCGCTGTCAGCGCGGTGGACTACGTGGCGAATCCGATCGAGCACATCATCGGAATCGATCCACTCCCCTCATGGGATCCCTATGTTGGGCGAATGGTGGAGACCGATGCACGGCTTCGTCTGGCGAGCCTGCAAGTCTGGATCAGACAAGGGGCGCAGGATGGAAATGTGGTTACGCGCCTCGCAAAGGCAGGACAGGCCCACTACGATCCCTTTACCGGCCTTCCTATGCTGGTCAATCAGCCGAGGGGGGTGATGTATAGTGTCGGGCAAGACGGCAAAGATCAAGAAGGTGATCCTCAGCGCGATGTTGTCGCAACAATTCCCAAGACTCAATCGGTCGTGATCGAGAGCAGCCGCTCCGTGTCCCCACCCCGGTCCAAGTAATCCGCCAGTTCCTTCTTCCCTCCCTCAGTAAAAGATTTTTGACTACTTCGAGCTGCTCTGGTTGCTTGACACTGTCGGCCGTATTTCACAGAATCACGGCACACCGGTCACGAGAATAGACACCATGGCGTCCTCACCACCAATATTCCCACACCTTCCTTCGGCTAGGAAAGGGACCACATTTCAATCCGCCATTCCGACGCGGATCGTGTCGAACGAAGAATTTACTCCCTTCAGCCAGACGGCAGACCAAGCCCGCGTTGAAGCGCTTGCCATAAAGCTTGCGGAACGGACTGCAGCTCGACGAGGTCTCACGCGTCGAGACTTTCTCAGGACGACCGGCGGGATGGCAGCCGCATTGCTGGCCGTGAACTCGATCTTTGGGAAGTTCTTCGACATTGGAGAGATTGAACTGTTTGAAACGGCAGCCTTTGCCGAGCAGCAGGGCGCGCCCTACTTTATATTCGATGTGCAGACACATTACGTTGGCTCGCACTACGACCCGACAGATGCCGAAGACAATCGAAAGGGTGCCGTCTCTAAGCAGGGGTTACTGTCGCTGAGACGATGGATACGGGAGTCAGGGCTTAACCCAAAGCTTGCGGGCGATCGAGGCACCATCGACGATCTTTCGTGGAAAAACTTTGTGAAAGAAGTGTTTCTCGACAGCGAGACCACTATCGGCCTTATCAGCACGCCGCCGGGACCCTATCCGCAAGAAGCGGTTGTGCCGCCGAAGGAGATGGCGCACATCCGTGACGAAATCAATCGCCTTGCGCAGTCCCAACGCATGCTCGCGCATGGATTAGTCACGCCCCAACTGGGGGCCGCCGATTTGGACTTCATGGCGATGCAGGCGGAGACGCTTAAGGTCGATGCGTGGAAGTGTTACACCGGCTCTTGTCCGAAGGGATTCGATCGTGGCTGGTGGATGGACGACGAGCGGATCGCCTATCCGATGCTGGAGCAAGCCAGGAAGCTCAACATTAAGCGTGTCTGTGTCCACAAAGGACTTCCCCTTGGGCCGGTGCCGGACTACAACCATCCCAAGGATTTGATCAAGGCGGCAAGAGATTTTCCAGACATCGATTTCCTGGTCTATCACTCGGGGCTCAAGAGTACCTCGAAGGTGGATAATGTGTTTGCGAAGACAGGTGAAATTCCCTGGACCACCGAGTTCTGCCGCATGAAGCAGGCGCAGCCAGGAATCAAGAATCTCTACATGGAGCTCGGCTCGACCTTTGCGCAGCTCGTCACGACCCATCCGGCAGTCTGCGCGCATGTGCTTGGGCAGATCATCGACGCGTTCGGCGTCGATCACGTGCTCTGGGGAACAGACTCGATTTGGTATGGGTCGCCGCAATGGCAGATCGAAGCCTTTCGGCGGTTCCAGATTCCAGATCAGCTGATCGAGCAGCATCGGTACCAGCCGCTCACACGCCAGGTGAAGGAGCGGATCTTCGGACTGAATGCGGCGCTGGTGTTTGGCGTCGATGCGAAGGCGAAGCGGAATGAGTTGCAACAAGACGTTTTGGGGCAACTCAGGATGAGCTATCTGGAAGAAGGACCGGAGCCGAGCCGCAAAGTCTACGGCTGGGTGGTGGGATGAAGAATAAGGTTAAAGTGAAACGGGTAAAACGATAGTCCGTTTTCCAAGGAGACACACAGATGAAAAGCGAAATCTTATATCCAGGGGCGTTTCCGATGGTGCGGGTGGAATTGGCGGCTGGTGAGAACATCAAAGCCGAGTCGGGCGCGATGGTGGCCTGCTCACCGACCATCGACATTGAAAGCAAGATGGAAGGCGGCTTTCTCGGGGCCTTATCGCGAAAGTTCCTGACGGGGGAGAAGTTCTTCTTCCAAACGTTGCGCGCCAGCCGCGGTCCTGGAGACGCGTTGCTGGCTCCGACAGTGCCTGGCGAAATTGTCATCTTGGAACTCGATGGTGTGAACGAGTATATGGTGCAGAAAGACGGCTTCCTCGCGGGCGCCGACGCGATCGTCATCGAAAGCAAAATGCAGAGCCTGAGCCGTGGACTGCTGGGTGGAGAGGGATTCTTCATTCTGAAAATCAGTGGGAAGGGGACGCTCGTTCTAAACAGTTTCGGGGCCATTCACAAGATCGAGTTGAAGCCCAATCAGGAATACATCGTGGACAATAGCCACCTGGTCGCCTGGTCCGCCACAACCTCCTACAACATCGAAAAAGCCACCTCTGGCTGGGTCTCCAGCTTCACTTCAGGCGAAGGGTTTGTCTGCCGGTTCCGAGGGCCTGGGCTCGTATACATTCAAAGCCGGAACCCGGGCAGTTTTGGAGCGTGGATACGGCAATTCATCCCGGTCTCCGAGTAAGGAGGTCAATGGTCGCTTCGTTCTCGGCTAGAGGAGAATGCTGTACGCGAGGGAGTCGCGTTCGTCGTCTACGACCTCTGGCCGTCGAGCCTCGTCCCCATGACCTTCTCCCCCAATGCCCTCTGTTTCGGTGACGAGTTTTCCGCCGCTGGCGCGCCTTGTCTTGTTCAGGTCGAGGAGCATGGACTCACCGTTACTTTTGCATCTGATACTACCGATGGCCAGCCGGAATCCGTTCTTTTTTCAAGCCTCACGGTCTCGGCAGGCGGACTCGACCACGACCAGCTTGTCGTGAAATGGGCCGGGCAAAAAGGGGAACGGACACTCTACTTAAAGAACCCTGATGTGATTCGCGCTTTCCGCCAAGCGGCGCCGGATCATTTGCGTCATTCCTTTGAACAGGCGGCGGAACGCGTCAGGCAGGTGCGCCACCGGGGCCGGCTCGTCTGGAGTTTAGTCGGTGGGGTGATCCTGGCCACAGTGCTGGGACTCTGGTTCGGGTCCGATCTGCTTGTCGAAGTTGCGGTGAGTCGGATTCCGGTAGAGTGGGAACAAAAGCTGGGGGAATCGGCCTATCGGGATTTTCTCAGCCATCAGGAAGTGATGAAAGAGGGCCCCGCGGTTACAGCGCTGGGAGAGATGACGCATCGTCTGACAGAACAGATTCCGGATAATCCCTACAAGTTCGAGGTGACCGTGGTGAAGAGCGATGTCGTCAATGCCTTCGCATTGCCTGGCGGGTATGTGGTGGTGTTCACCGGGCTCATGAAAAAAGCAGAAAGCGGCGAAGAAGTGGCGGGCGTGCTGAGCCATGAGCTGAACCACGTGCTGCAACGGCACGGGCTTGAACGGATCGTGAAAAGTCTTGGGCTGATGACAGTGGCGGCCATTGTGCTTGGCAATCAACAGGGCCTCGTCGGGATGATGAAACAGCTCGGGGTCGAGCTGTTCACCCTCAAGTTTGGCAGGGAGCAGGAGACCGAGGCCGATCTGACGGGATTGCAGCTGCTTCAGCGGGCGAAGATCGATCCCTCCGGCATGATCCGGTTTTTCGAACGGCTCTCGGAGAAAGACGAGGGTCGGATGGAGTGGCTTTCGACGCATCCGATGAGCACAGCCCGGGCCGAACGATTGAAAGCGGAGCTTGCTGCCTTGCCGAAGAGATTGCCGGAACCGTTTAAGTTCGACTGGAAACAGGTGCAGGCTTCACTCGGATCTCAGCCGGTCGCCGCCCCATGAATCAGCGGAAAGCCATTCGGATCGGAGTGCTTGCCGATACCCACGGCCTGTTCGATTCCGCCATCCGGCGACATTTCCGAGGCGTCGATCACATTCTCCACGCCGGGGACATTGGCGATCGGTCCGTGATCGAACAGTTGAAGCAGATTGCTCCAGTCACCGCCGTCTCCGGCAACATCGATGATGATGAACAAGGCGTATTTCCGTCCGAGGCCGTGATCGATCTCGCAGGCTGCCGCATTGCCATCCGTCATATTCTGTATGAAGGCGGGAAGCTCACAAGAGACGGGCGAGCCTTTCTGGATCGTGAACAGCCTGATATCTGCATCTTCGGTCACACGCACCAGCCGAAGAAGGAATTGTTCGGCGATACGCTGCTCTTTAATCCTGGATCCGCCGGTCCAAAGCGGTTTTCACTCCCACGCGGGATCGGGTTTCTGACCATTCAGAGGGAAAATGTTTTACCCAAGCTGATTCGCTTGAGCGATAAGGTGAATCGTCGAAACAGATCCAGGGGTGTGAAGTTGCCCAAGAAAAAAGGAGAAACGACATGAAGGGAAAGACGCTGAGAAAGAGGATCGTCGCGGCGATAGTTATGGGAAGCTTCCTGACGGTCACGACGGCCTGTTACGGACCGTTCAATCTGACCAGAAATGTCTATCACTGGAACAGCAACTATCACAGGCAGCAGCGAAGTGAACGAGAAGTGGATGAAGGAGTTCGTCTTCTTTGGCATGATCATTATTCCGGTGTACATGTTCTCTGCGTTGCTCGATGCCTTCATCTTCAACTCCATTCAGTTCTGGAGCGGGAACAATCCCGTCAAGGCCACCGATGCGGGAGGTGACGGAGCGACCCGCGTCGTCCGGCTGGGCGGGGTCACAGTGACGATGGCCGAGAGTGATCGAGGCACGACGGTGACCTACGAGCGGAACGGACTCGTCGAACGGCGCGCCATAATCGAAACGAGCGCGACGGGCTATCGTTTGATCAATGAGACCGGAGCCCTGCTCGCGGAGGCGGAAATGGGACAGGATGGGAGCGTCACACTTCTCGATCGCGACTGCCAAGTGGTCAGACAATGGACATCCGATCAACTGTTGGCACTGGCGGGAGAGACTAAATACTGAGAAAAACCTAGATGGGGGTGTCTGTGAAAGTGGGGGAGGTTCATTGACTGATGCGAGGGTAGCCCTGCTTGTTGAGCAGTTCCAGGATGCCGTCGATGACGTGTTCTCGGTCTCGGTGAGCAGGATGGCACAGGGAAGGCAGTTTCAGGAATGCTGGCACAGTGGATTCTTGCGGCGGAACCGTTTGTCATGTGGGCTCCTGTTCATCGTATTAACTTCTCAACTGAAGCTCTGGGAATTAGAATTGTTCCTACCCCAACAACTTCTGCCGTCTCTACCGCCACACTTCTGACGTTCACTTCTATAGAATCCAGACCCATCTCCGCATACGTTCCCATAATGACTGCATCAACACCGAGAAGACTTCCAATTCTCTTTACCGATGCATCATCGAACATGGCCCTCAAAGATAAATGTTGTTCATCCATGACCCTTTGCAACTGTGGGCGTTCAATGACCTTCGCTGAGGAGGTCATGTAGACTTCGTTCGTAAGCTTGTCTGCCAGATAGTTGCCAAGTGGTGTGTTCGTATTCTGGGTAGCGTCAGTCAGAGGTAAGATGGCAAGCCGAGAAATATGATGCCCCTTTATGCCAATTGAAAGCTGGTTTGCCAGGTCCTTGAACTGTGCCTTCATAGGTCCCAGATTAACCACCTGAGGCCTTGGCTCAGAAGGCGTCACCGGTATCTCTGGAGCAGTCTCATTGATTCCTGCCACACGTCCGTCTACTCCATAGTAGATAGGGAGACGTTTCTTCTCACCAGTCATCAGTTCTGCCGGAGTGAGGATGACCTCAGCGATCCCAATCGTCAGCACGTCATAGAGTAGATACGTAACAGCCCGAGCTGGATTGGGTTCATTATTGACTTCGAACTCGTAAATGTCAGTCCGCGCTCCATAGCTGGTCGGATGTGACTCTTTAGGCTGACCCAATTCCAGTTCCACCTCTCCCTTGGTCGAGCCAACATGCAGGGTCTGCAGATTGGGATCCTTATGCCCACTGAGCGCCATGCCGATCGAACATCCGCTTAGAGAACTTGCCAGCACAAGACCGGCCATGAGCCTCACCACGTACTTGTAGTGACGGTGCTCCATTGTACTCTCAGGTATGTTTTTCACGATGGGGCCTAAGATGCATTGCACAGTGAAGCGGAGGAAGGGACGAACAGAGAAGGGCATAGGAGCCTCGCAGGGAGGTGTATTGTAGGAGAGCGTCACTCAAAAGCGCAAGGACCAAGAGGGGAAAAGGTAGTATCCGAAGGGGAGTGATGGTGTTCAAGATTGTATAGCTGACGCTGTTGTTCATGGAAGACCGGGGAGCACGAAGAACAGGATTCAGCGAGGCTCACAGTTGATGGGAGGACGTTGACAATTTGAGAACCCATACATAATATTGGAGCCCACCGGTACTAGAAAGACGCTGATAGGGTACGCGAGGTTTTCACGTAAGGTTCCCTTGTTTTCTCTCGGCAGAGACTCCTTATTTTGAATATGGTCTTGCCAGAATTACTCCGGCAAGGGTCTCCCAATAACTGCAAGTTGGCCCCTCTTGCATGGTTATTCCCATCAGTTGTTAACCGAGTACAAGCACGCATTTGTGAAGTTCCTTCAGAAGGAAGGAACAAAATGATGGGAAGAATGAGAGGCGTATTGTGTTTGACTGTAATGGGAATTGTCTTTACGGGTTGCACGAGCGCAGTCTCCATGGCTAACAAAGGGGGACTGGATCAGAAAATGAGGATAACTTCAGATCCTCCCGGTGCAGAGGTGTTCCTCATGGGTTCCATACCTCTCGGCGAGACCCCACTTCTGGATGTAAAAATTGAACGAACACCGAATACTTTCCTGATTCTAAAGAAGGAGGGATATGAAGACCAAAATCTCCTCCTGAGACATCACTATCACGTCGTGCTGAATCCGAGGAAGGCTTCCCGTGAACAAAGAGAGCAGGTTGCACGAATTAAGACAGCGAGGAATCTCACGCTGATAGGTTATTCAGAGGTTCAACAAAATTTGGCTGTTGGGCATGGAGAATATCTCGCGAGTCTATTGGTAACGTTGAGGGTGCCAGAATCTGAGCAAGGTAATGCGATACGTCAGTTACAGGAGCTTATAGCGGATTCAGCGGACCCGTTAGATTTTTCGGATAAGGTTCTCGATCGTTTTCATGTGTCACGGTTCTGGTGAAACCGGCGTGACCTGATCCCTTGAAATCCTGAGGTGAAGAAATATATTGCGTGGTAACCCAGTAGAAGAAGCGTAGAGAAGCGACAAGTATTTTTCTCACCGGAACGTTCTTTTTCGGCTATAATGCGACCGTTACATCTTACATGCATGACAGGGTAACCATCCATATCAGTCGTACAGGAGGAGAAGCTTATGTCGAAAAAAGTGATCATGCTATCGGTTGCGGTGCTCTTTGGCATGCAGGCAGGCCTCGCAATGGCAGCCAATCCTGATACAGGACCCGGTTGTGGCTTAGGAAAGATATTATGGGCTGATTACACGCACCAGAAGAACATCGCGCCTCAGGTTATGATGGCGACGACCAATGGGACTGGGCAATGAATACATTCGCCATCAGCTCCGGGACCTCAGGCTGCACGAACGATGGGAAGGTAATGGCCGAGCAGAAGACGACGTGTTTGCTGCAGCTCAACTTCGAGAATCTGTCCCAGGAAATGGCACAGGGTCGAGGGCGAGCACCTCGCATCGCTCGCCACTCTTGATGGGTGTACCCGTCGAGCAACATGCGGCGAGTTCTTCTGCCATGACTCAGGAGCGGTACACCTCCTTGATCCGAGACAGGTGAAGCCTCACCGGTCGCGATGGTGAAAGCGATCAACGACGCAATTGCCACGCATCCAGTCCTTGCCCAGGTTTCGACTCGCTAACAATCAGCACAGGGCTTCGACGTTGAGGTCGAAGCCCCGTGTCTTTCTGGCCTCGCTGCTTGTACATCGTCCTACTGCTGTTCATTCTGCTTCTTCCTCCAGCCTCGCCGGTTGATGCAGGTGAGCCTCCCGAGAATGCCTATCTTGTCGAACTGATCAACAAGGGTCTGCAGGCCAAGCTCGCCAGCGAGCGAGAGTGGCATCTTCTGCTCCATTACCGAGAGAATCTGTTTGGGGGCCATACCAGTGAGCAGGACGACCCGGGATTTTTCATGTCGCCCGATGGGAAAACCGATCCCCAGGCAGAACTCGACGCGACACTGAAGCAGTTCTTCTCCGAGGAACTCGTTGGGCGCTCGAAGCAGCCGGCTCAATGCGCCTTTATCGCCCGGTACCACTGGTTGCGGGAACGGTTGCAATTCGACGATTCCCGTTTGCCGAAGATGGCATGCGAACGGTTTGACCGCTGGTTCAATGACTTTGAGGCCCAATCGATCACGCTCATTTTCCCCTCTGCCTTCTTGAACAATCCCGCATCCATGTTCGGTCATACTTTTCTTCGGATTGATCAGAAGGGTCAGACCGAACAGACCAGAATTCTGGCGCATACGATCAACTATGCGGCGTACGTACCTCCTGACGCCGGAATAGCCTATCCGATCCTTGGCATTTTCGGCGGGTACAGCGGATACTTCTCGACGTATCCCTACTACTTGAAGGTACAGGAGTATCGGGATATCGAAAATCGGGATATCTGGGAATATCGCCTCAATTTCTCGGAGCACCAGGTAAGGCGGTTGCTGATGCACTCGTGGGAGTTTGGGAATGCCTCCTTTGACTATTTCTTCTTCAAAGAGAACTGCTCCTATCATCTCCTGGCGCTTCTCGATTATGCCGATCCCACCCTGCATCTCACCGACGAGTTTCTTTTGTGGACCGTTCCTGCCGACACAGTGCGGCTGATTGCATCGAAACCGGGGCTGGTTTCCGGCATCGCCTATCGGCCCTCCCGCAGCAACGTGATCCGGCGGAAACGTGAATCGTTGCCGGCAAGTGAACGAGAACTGGCGCTTCGAATCACACAAGATCTCGGCGAACTCACCTCACCGACTTTTGTCCAATTGGGTCTGACGAAGCAGGCGTTTCTGCTCGATCTTGCCTCGGACTACCTCCGGTATCGGATCGAGACGACCGATTCCCCGCCGCCTGAGTTGAAAGAGCGTAACCGGGCAGTCCTGACAGCCCGCAGCCAACTCAGGATTCCATCTGAAGAGTTCAAGGTGGTGCCCTTTGCCAAACAACCGGAATTGGGGCACAAAACATCCCGTGCCACGGTGGGTGCCGGTTGGCGGAATGACGATACCTTTGAGGAAGTCGCGGTGCGGGCCGGCTATCACGATCTGCTCGATCCGGAAGTCGGATATACACCGGATGCCCAGATTGAGATCGCGTCGATTAGCTTGCGTCACTACAACCGCGTTGATCAGACAAGGATTGAACGGGCGACACTTGCCAATGTCTTGTCCCTCTCACCGATTGACTCGGTCTTTCACTCACCATCATGGAAGATCAATGCCGGCATGAACACGATTCGCTTCGGCGACTGTCAACTCTGCAGTAACGGGTTTCTGAACGGCGGCATCGGGGCGGCAGTGGAATCTCACTGGCTGAAACGGGAAGTGCTGTTCGCCTTCGCAGAGGCAGAGGCTGACTACAGTCATGCCTATGAAGAAAATCATCGGGTCGGCGGCGGCGGAACAGTCGGTCTACTGGCCGACCTCACTGACCGATGGAAATTGATGGCATCCGGAACATACCTGCGCTATGCCTTGGGGGATAAATCAGACGACTTTCGATGGTTCGTGGGCCAGCGCTATACGTTGAGTCAGAACTGGGCGCTCAGGCTGGAGTATAACCATCGCGATCACGATAACGATGTAGTCTTCAGTATGCAGGCGTTCTTCTGAGCGTCTCGACGCAGTTGTCTCAGAAGTCGTGATTTTATCATTGACATCTTTTCAATACTATATATACTCGCAGCCATATTACTACTACTTGCTGAGATGGATACCTAGATTGCTCTCGAGCAAGATCCGCACTATAACCATCACAAGGAGGACTCATGAAGCAGCTGAAATGTTGTTTTGACACTTGCAGGAATCTCAGTGGCAGCGTTTAGCCTGGCGGCCTGCCAGATTGTCGCCTCACCGATGGCAGGCACAACGTTCAACGAGACGAAGTACGGTAACATCGCGACGGATGAAAGCGCTGCGACCAAAGAGGGGAAAGCCTGCGGTACGTCGATTTTAGGGTGCGTTCGCCCAGGGTGATGCTAGTATCGCTGCTGCCAAAGCCAATGGTGGAATCACGAAAGTCACGTCAGTGGACCATTACGCCAAGAATATCTTGGGAATCTTCGGCGAATGGTGCACGATCGTCAAGGGCAACTGATTATCGAACGTCCGCAATCGAAGGGGCCTTTGGGGTAGAAGCCCCAGAGGCCCTTTTATTTTGGGCGGCGCTGCTGACAATGCGGTGTAGGGTAGACTCGAGATGTGGCCATTCCCATTGGCGCTCCCAGTTTTCTTCTCGTTGTCGCTTGCCCTCATGATTGTATTGCTGCAACCTGGCCGGGTTGCAGCCGCTGAGACCGCTGACGTCGATGTTGGCCTATACGCACTGGGTGCATTTCCATCAGATCAAGGCCTCTTTGCCCAGGGGGGCAACCCCTCGGACAGCAGGATTACCAATGGGGCTGGAGCCGGTATCAAGGCCGCGGTGTTCCCGCACTATTTTGGAAACATCGTCGGGGTCGGATTGGAATATTTCGGTCACGGGAGTGAGATCACATTTTCTTCGTCGGAGCGCGCAGGGTCTACTGCTAGTACAAACCTCTGGGTCTTCAATTCGATGTTGAATCTGACTCTTCGCTACCCCGGGAAGGCGTTTGTCCCTTACATCGGTGTCGGGGGTGGTTATTCGAGCGGAGTGCTCACCCATGCCAACATTCCTGGTCGTTCGGACCGTGATTTCGAAGGTTCATGGACGTTGAGCTATCAATTCTTTGGCGGGTTGCAAGCCAATCTGACCGAAAAGGTGTTTCTGTTCAGCGAGTACAAGCACCTCTCGGCCGACTATCACTGGAAGCAGCTCGCGCTGGATTTTCGCTCCCAGTATGCCTTGTTTGGCATCGGGCTGCGTTTCTAACAGGATGCTGAAAAAGTCCGCCAGCATCGTTCTCGCTTCTCTCGAGGCTCAACGTACCGAAGCGTACGCCTCGCCTCTTCGCTTGCTGCGGCCTTGCTGGACGGCCTTTTTGAGCATCCTGAGGCTTTATGGTATCAGCACAATTCTGTGAGATTCCAACGGTGTTTTATGTATAAACGAGTTTTTCGGCTGCCTGCTAGGTCGTCGTTCTCCGAAGTAAGACACGATGGGAATCCTCGATCAATTCTTCATCTATCACCCAGATCCCTGGAAGGATCAGGATTGGAAGGCCCTCAGCGGCTTGCCACTGGAAGAGGTTTGGTTTCAGGCTGCCGATGGGGCGCGGTTGTTCGGGTGGTATGTTGAGGCGCAGGCAGATCGTCCTGTCATACTCTGGTGCCACGGCAACGCCGGGAACATTATCAATCGGCTGGAGAATTTGCGCGAACTCTACCGGATCGGATTGTCTGTCTTCATTTTCGACTATCGTGGGTATGGGCGCAGCCAAGGGTCTCCTTCTGAAGAGGGGCTCTATCAGGATGCGCTGGGGGCGCACGATTATCTTACGCGAACCATAATGATTCGCCCTGAGCGCATCGTCATCTTCGGGCGCTCGCTCGGCGCGGCTGTCGCAGGGGAACTTGCCGCGCAGAAGCCTGCCGCGGGGCTGATCCTCGAATCGTCGTTTCCGTCGATCGAAGCGGTGGCCAAATTCCATTACGGGGGGTTGCCGGTCCATTGGCTGCTCGGGGCAGACTTCAAATTGATCGATCGCCTTCCGCAGCTCTCGCTGCCGAAGCTGATTATTCACGGCGACAACGACGACATTATCCCGCTCGAGTTGGGTCGGCAGGTCTTCGAGGCGGCCAAACCACCAAAATTCTTCTACGTCATCCACGGCGCTGACCACAACAACACCTACCAGATCGGCGGCGCGGCCTATTTCCGACGATGGGCAGAGTTTGTTCAAACCGCCATCCGGTCCTAGCAGGATGCTGAAAAAGTCCGCCAGCATAAGAAAACTGTTGTCTGGTTTTCTGGTTTTTGGTTGAACGAAATTAACCAAAGGGACAAGATGAACCAGATAAACAAAAGAAACCAAGATGGACCAGACAGACAGGGCTTGTCTCAGATGGGGCATGGGCGTCTCCGCTGGTAGGTCTGGAACGGCTGATGGAGCCACGTCCACAGATCCCGCCGGATAAATCGGCCAGGAGCTTCTTAGTCACTCACATCAGCATGGCAACCCCCTAGCAACATCTTTAAGGAATTGAGCAATAAAGAACAGAGTAAAAATGATGATAGGGGATAAGTTCATCAGGAGCCCGCTGATGATGCCCTAGAGCAGGGCATCAAGGTCCACCGCTGTAATTGACTACGACCGGTGACGGTGTCAGGGCGGGATGTCCGGAGATCGTCCGGATCGGGAGTATGATGAAAGAGAGGCGTGTATGTCGGTACCTTCGATGCTCCTCGTTCCGACGGTCACCGTACGGACATTCCGCCCGGCGAATGTCCGGCGTATCCTTTGCGTCTTTCCCGCCTACACGGAGGCCTTCGGCACCTTCGATCATGCCTTTCCCCTGATGGGGCCCGTCAAGGCCTTCATGCCGCCCCAGGGGATCCTCCTCATCGCGGCGCTCGTGCCCCGGGAATGGCAGGTCCGGTTCGTCGACGAGAACATCCGCCCCGTGGAGGAGAGCGAGTTCGCCTGGGCCGACGCCGTCCTCGTGTCGGGCATGCACATCCAGCGCAGGCAGATTCTCGACCTCGCGCGCCGTGCGTACCGCGCAGGCAAGGTGATCGCTCTCGGCGGGCCCTCGGTCTCCGCGGCGCCCGAGGATTATCCGGAGATTGACCTCCTCCACTGCGGCGAGGTGGGCGATGGGACGCTCGATCTGTTCCGCCGGCTCGACGAGACTGTGGCGCGCCCCGATCGGCAGATCGTGTACCGCACAGTCGACCGCCTTCCGATGACCCAGTTCCCGACGCCCGCCTATCGCCTGATCGACGTCCGCCAGTACCTGCTCGGGTGCGTCCAGTATTCCAGCGGCTGCCCCTTTACCTGCGAGTTCTGCGACATCCCCGCGCTCTATGGGAGAAACCCAAGGCTCAAGAGCCCGCAGCAGATTCTGGTCGAGCTCGATGAGCTCGCCGACGGCGGGACGCCGTCGATCTACTTCGTGGACGACAACTTCATCGGGAATCCCCGGGCCGCGCTGGACCTCCTGCCGCACCTCGTTGAGTGGCAGCGGCGCCGCGACTATACGGTTCGCCTCTCCTGCGAGCTCACGTTGAACGTCGCCGAGTACCCGGAGATCCTGAAGCTCATGCGCGAGGCGTTCATGACAAATGTCTTCTGCGGCATCGAGACGGTTGATCCGGACGCTCTGCGAGCCATGAGTAAGAGGCAGAACCTGCGTACACCGATCCTCCAATCCGTGGACACGATCAACAGTTACGGGATCGAGGTCGCCGCCGGGATCATCATCGGGCTGGACACCGACACCCCGGAGACGACGGACGCGATCCTGGAATTCATTGAGGCTGCCCAGATCCCGATCGTGACGCCGAACCTGCTCGTCGCCCTGCCGCACACACCGCTCTACGAGCGGCTCCAGAAGGCAACCCGTTTGAACTCGGGCGAGGGGCGCGACTCGAACATCGAGTACCTACAGCCATACAAGACCGTGGTGGCGAACTGGAAGCGGGTAATCCGCGAGACGTACGAGCCGCGAAAGATCTACGCGCGCTACGCCACGCAGGCGAAGAAGACGTACCTGCACCGCAAGCGGCCCGTGCGCCCGCTGGACCAGCTCACCTGGGACAACGTCCGGCGCGCAGTCGAGGTCTTCTCGCGCATCGCCTGGCGGGTCGGGATCTGTAGCGATTACCGGAGAGAATTCTGGAATATGACCTGGCGGGAACTGCGCCAGGGTAATGTCGAGTCGGTGTTCCAGATCGCAATGGTCGGGCACCACCTGATTACATTTGGCCGCGAGTGCCTCACCCGCGACGTGCAGGCCTCTGCCTATTCCGCCCGCGGACGCGAGGAACGCGTTCTGGTGGCCCGGTAACAGGATCGTGCCTTTGAGGAGGGCGGCTCGAACACCCTCAAGAATCCCTCATAGATCATTGACTGCCCAAAGTAAAAAAGTGATTGGAGATTGCCTCGGCATTTGCTACATTGCGCCTCGGCTAAGCCGAGAGCCTGCTCAGAGGAATGGCTTGATGGCAGTCGGACGTAGACGTTTTCATGGACAATGTGGGTTAGGGAGGCCGGAGTGATGATTCCCTTTCGTCTGCTGGCGTTCTGTCTGCTAGGCGCCGCAACGATGCTTGCCACTGGCTGTGCTGGGAAAACCGGCACAGCGCAGCCACAGGGGTTGAACGATGAGAGGGCAGTCGTTGACCAGACTCCGGCTCCGTCGCCAAACACTCAATCAGACGAACCGTTTGACCCTTTTGCCAGGGCCGAAGAGGGAGCCGGTGAGGAGTATGACCCCTGGGAACCGGTGAACACCAACATCTTCGAGTTCAACCGCCAGGTCGATCGATTTGTGCTCAAGCCTGTGGCGAAGGGCTATAATTTCGTCGTGCCCGACCTGGTCCAGGTCGGCATCAGCAACATCTTTACCAATCTCCGGTTCGCTCCCCGCTTTTTGAACAATGTGTTTCAGGGCAAGCTCAAAGGCGCCGGCATCGAAATGGGGCGGTTCCTGATCAATAGCACGGTAGGATTGGCCGGGTTCTTCGATCCCGCGAAACATATCGACCTCGTTACACCGGAAGAAGACATGGGACAGACGCTTGGATTCTATGGCGTTAAACCAGGCCCCTATCTAGTGTTGCCGCTGCTCCCGCCTTTCACCGTTCGGGATTTTGTTGGATATATCGGCGACGTGTTTCTCAATCCGATCAACTGGTTGGTCGTACCGATCATTCGACGTCGACGGCGTACCCTCCGTGGTCGACAACGATACGACGGTGACCTTCATCCAGACCGGGTCCCGCGTGGGAGAGGTCGTCAATGAACGGTCGCGGAATCTCGAAAAGTACCAGGGAGTCGAGGAAGCGACGTTGGATCTCTATACCGCCGTGCGCAATGCCTATCTGCAGACGCGTGCAAAGGCAATCCGGGAATAAACGAAGCCCGGTCTGTCTGGTTGATCTGGTCCATCTGGTTTGTCTGGCTTTTTGGTTGAACGAAACTAACCAGATGAACCAAATCAGACCAGACAAACGCTTCACGGGATCACGCCTAGTTCCCGGCCGACTGTTGCGAAGGCGGCGCTGGCTCGCACCAGCTGTTCGCGCGTATGGGCTGCCGACATCTGCACACGAATCCGTGCCTGGCCTTCCGGCACAACCGGGTAACTGAACCCCACGACATAGATCCCTTCCTCTAATAGCCGCTCTGCCATTCTGGTGGCGAGTGAGGCGTCACCCAACATGATCGGGATAATGGGATGCTCGCCGGGAATGAGTCGGAATCCGAGGGCGGTGAGTTGCGCGCGGAAGAAGGCCGCGTTCTCGCGCAGCCTGGCCCGTAACTGGTCGCCTTGGGCCACGAGGATCACGGCCCGTCGAGCCGCCGCGGCGATGACCGGGGGGAGTGAATTCGAAAACAAGTAGGGTCGCGACCGCTGCCGCAACAACTCGACGATTTCCTTTCGTCCGGACGTAAACCCGCCTGCCGCGCCACCCAAGGTCTTGCCCAGCGTGCTGGTGACAATCTCGATTCGGCCGGCGACGCCGAAGTGGTCCGGCGTGCCGCGCCCGTTGTGTCCGAGCACACCGGTCGCGTGACTATCGTCCACGATCACCGCTGCATCGTATCGATCCGCCAGCTCGACGATCCGATCGAGTTTTGCAAGATCGCCATCCATGGAGAAGACTCCGTCCGTCGCGATCAGGCGAAGGCGATAGGATGTCGCGTCGCGCAGCTTGGCTTCCAGGTCTGCCATATCGGAGTGCGCGTAGCGGAGCCTGGCGGCCTTGCAGAGCCGGATACCGTCAATAAGGCTGGCGTGATTCAACGCGTCGCTGATGACGGCGTCTTGCTCGCCGAGGAGCACCTCAAAGAGTCCGCCGTTGGCGTCGAAGCAGGAACTATAGAGGATCGTGTCCTCGGTGCCCAGGAAGGTGCTGATCGCCTGTTCGAGTTGTGTATGGAGATCCTGCGTGCCGCAGATGAACCGGACGGAGGCCATGCCGTAGCCGTGTTCTTGCAGCCCGGCTGCGGCAGCTTGTCTGATGTCAGGGTGGTTGGCGAGCCCCAGATAGTTGTTGGCGCAGAGATTGAGGACCTCACCTTGGGCCACGCGAATCTCGGCCCCCTGAGGGCCGAGGATCTGCCGCTCAGATTTGTAGAGGCCTGCCGCACGGATTTCAGCGAGTCGCTCTGAAACAGTTTTTTTGAGTGAGTGGTAGGCCATGGATCGTAGTCGCGAGACTCGCGTGCCGGGCGAGACGTGTGCGAAATGGAGTATATGCTAGTCGCGCTTTATTCGCATGTCCCGCCCATCGCTCGTTGGTTATGGAATCAAGATCACCTTCCCGCATTGTCCTGAATTGATCAACTCGAACCCTCGCGCGAAGTCTTTCATGGGAAATGTATGGGTGATCACCGGCTTGATATTGAGCCCGGCCTGGAAGAGGCCGGTCAAGCGATACCAGGTTTTGAAGAGCCGCCGGCCTGTGATGCCGTAGACGCGAATCCCCTTAAAAATAATTTCATTGGCGAGATCGCAATTGATCGGGCCGGTCGGAATGCCGAAGAGTGTCACGCGTCCGCCGTTCTTCACGGCACTGAAGGCGTGATGCAATGCCGCAGGGTTTCCCGACATTTCGAGCGAGGCGTCGACCCCTTCGCCGGCTGTGATCTCGCGAATGGCGGCGGCGATGCGATCCGCCGTCTCGGTCTTGGCGTCGAGCACGTGATCGACGCCGACCTGTTTGGCAAGATCCAGGCGGTACGCACTGACATCCGATGCGATGATCATGGCGGCGCCGGCCGTTCGTGCGACGGCGGCTGCGAACAGCCCAGTTGGACCACAGCCGGTGATCAAGACTGTCTGTCCTGTGAGGTTTTCGACTAATGCAGCGTCGACGGCGTTGCCGAGCGGTTCTTGGAGGCAGGCAAGTTCTGGGGGAATAGTGGGCGAGGTCTTCCAGAGCACAGTTTCAGGCAAGACGACGAATTCCGCGAACGATCCGTCACGATCGACACCGAGGATACGATAATTCTTGCACACATGCGCTTGTCCAGTGCGGCATTGGAAACAGTGACCACATGTGATGTGTGACTCGGCGGCGACGTAATCGCCCACCTTGACGAGCGTGACGTTGGCCCCGACCTCCACAACCTCGCCGCACATTTCATGGCCGATAATCCGAGGGGGATGGATGCGGCTGTGGGCCCAAGGATCCCAATTATAAATATGGGCATCTGTCCCGCAGAGAGAGGTCGCTGTGATGCGGATGATTGCATCGGTAGAGCCCGGTTTCGGATCCGGCCTGTCGGTGGCGGTCAACCCTGGTTGTGCCGATGTCTTGACGAGAGCACGCATATGTCCATTGTATACCACGGGCTCGATCCCGCCTATCCTTTCATTAAAAAACGGGTTGCGCCAGGGTTCGCGAGATCGGTAGGATGCAATCCATGAAGGCTCTGCACCATCGAGGGCTTATGCTGTTGACGGGGATGTGTTGTGTCGCACTCTTCTGTCCCGGTCTCATCACGACTGCGCGCTCCGCAACATCAACATCGCCACAGGCGGCTTCCTCGTCCGGCGCCACGAAGCGGTGGGCGCAGTTCGAGTTGAGCCAAGCGGAATCAATGGGGGATCCGCAGACCGGCAAGCCCGTCACGCTGACGATTTATCTTGGAGGCGTGACAGCGGGTATGAATCCGGTGGTAGCGACCTGTGAATCGATTGCGTTTCAAGCCCAGACGGTCACGCTTGAGCCGGATGCAGAGTCGATGGTGTTGAAGGGGACGGTGACGCTCGAACCGATTCTGATGAGTCGGACATCCGTGCCACCCAGGGCGGCGCGAGTTCAAGTGACATTTGCTCGATCCCGCCAGGACACACTCGAACCGTTCATGCGTCGGGTCGTGTATGTGACCATGGATCCTTTGGAGCCGGCCAAAGAGAATAGTGAATTGCCGTCCATTCGCTCCGAGGAATCGCAGAGCGACGATGTCATCTTGGATGAAGTGAAACTGGCCGTGGAACCGGTCTCAACCGATGCCTTAGCCGAGGAAGATCTGGTCCCATTTGCCTCCCCAGGGGAGGGGAAGGCCTACTGGCAGCATGTGAGTCATCTTATCAGCCGGAGTTGGGCCCGCCAGATCCGCGGAATCCGGCGTGCGCCAAGCAGCGAAACGGTGAAGGTTCGTTTCAAGATGTATCCCAACGGCCGCGCCCAGCTGATTGAGATTGAGAAAGGCTCCGGCGCGCGCGAGATCGACGAGGCCGGAATTTATGCGGTGATCAATGCCCAACCGTTCCTGCCGTTCCCCAGTGAGTTGGAAGAGGACGCCGTGGACGTGCATGTCCGGATGCGGACCGGTAGTCGGGGACGGTCTCGCGAGGTGCAGTCGGTCGGGAGTCGGTCAACCAGCAAGTCTGATGCATCGGGCCAGCCTTCGAAGAGGTAGGGTGCAAACCTAGTAGGCTCAGGCCGAGGTCAAGGTTGAGCGTAACCCAGGAGGAGTAATTCATGCTGAAGAGAAGAAGGCGGAGTTGGCGAGTGCTCTTGCTGTTTGGAGCGCATGTTCTGGTTCCCGTTAGTGGTTCACGCAGAACCAGCTCGTTGGAACTTGGACCTTGAACATTCGACAATCGAGTTTCGCGTCACCCACATGGTCGTGTCGAAGACTGCAGGACGGTTCACGGACTATGCCGGGTTTATCGACATGGATGCCGAAGCCGGTACAGTGACGGCTATTGAGGCCACGATCAAGGCCGGGTCGGTGAATACGAATCACGAAAAACGGGATGCCCATTTGCGAAATGCCGACTTTCTGGATGTAGAACACTATCCGACAATGACCTTCAAGCTGAAGGGCTACAAGAAAACCGCAGAGAGCTTTACGGCGGTGGGAGACCTCACGCTACGTGGGGTGACCAAGGAAATCACCCTGGTGGGCCGTTATAACGGGGCGACGAAGGACCCCTGGGGCAATACCAGGGCCGGATTCAGCGCGGAGGGGAAACTCAACCGCAAAGATTTCGGTCTGGTCTGGAACAAGACGTTGGATAGCGGCGGGCTCGTCGTCGGCGACGAGGTTCAGATCGGCTCGATATTGAATGTATCAAGGCGAAACCATAGCAGGATGCTGAAAAAGGCCGCCAGCGTCGTTCTCGCATCGTTCAGACCCTCAACGTACCCCAAGGGTACGCCTCGGGCTCTTCACTCGCTGCGGCCTTGCTGGACGGCCTTTTTGAACATCCTGCGTGGCATTGGACTGCTAGCGCATTGATGTTCATCTCGGCCAATCTTCTGAAAGTGATCAATGATGAAGGCGATGGTCCTGGCGCGCACAGCGGATGTGGGAACTTCGCCGCTACAGCTTCGCGAACTTCCAATACCGGAGCCGGGTCCTGGAGAGGTCTTGGTTCGCTCACTGTCTGTGGGAGTCTGCCGGACAGATCTTCACGTCATCGAAGGCGAGTTGGCCAACCCCAGCGCTTCCGCTCATTCCCGGCCACCAAGCCGTCGGGATCGTGAGCCAGGTTGGCGCGGGCGTGAGTGAGCGGACGGTCGGCGAGCGAGTCGGGATCGCCTGGCTTCAGCATACGTGCGGTGTCTGCGAATTTTGCACGAGCGGGCGCGAGAACCTGTGCGAGAGCGCCAGGTTTACCGGCTATCAGGTCGATGGCGGGTATGCGGAGTATGCGCTCGTCCCGGCAGCATTTGCCTATCCGATTCCACCGGTCTTTAGTGATGCAGAAGCAGCCCCCCTGCTCTGTGCCGGGATCATCGGCTACCGCGCATTGCGTCTAAGTGGAATCCGCCCGGGCCAACGTCTCGGTCTCTATGGGTTTGGAGCGTCCGCTCACATTGCCATTCAGATTGCTCGTCATTGGGGCTGTCAGGTCTATGTCAGCTCGTTGAAACTGGAGCATCAACGTCTTGCACGTGAATTGGGCGCCGCATGGGTGGGCGGGGCGACCGACCAGCCGCCGGACAAGCTCCACGGCTCGATCATCTTTGCACCGGCCGGGGAATTAGTTCCGCCGGCCTTGCGCGCATTGGAACGCGGCGGCACGCTCGCCCTCGCCGGTATCCACATGACGCCGATTCCCTCCCTCGACTACGATCGCGAGGTCTTTGGCGAACGGGTCATTCGAAGCGTTACGGCCAATACGAAGCAGGACGGCCTCGATCTCCTGCGCGAGGCTGCTGCAATTCCGATCAAACCCCACACCCTGTCGTTCCCTCTCACCGATGCCAACCGTGCGTTGCAAGAGTTGAAAGCCGGACGTTATTCAGGAGCCGGCGTGTTGGTCATCTCGTAACCGGCACAGAGGTCGGTGAGCGTTGCTCTGGATTGCCCGCGATGCGCGCAACGCAACGGGACTAATCCCGACACCGGGATGAACTGGATGGGTTTCCGCTGCGTGCGGGATGTGAAAGAGGTGGCGGGTTCGCAGGGCTCGACGCTCCAATGAATCCGAAGCGACCCTTTTGGGTTCCGGCGGGCGGAAGTCTTCGGAAATGCCCTTGGAGAGTCGGTCCGTTTCCACTTGCCTTCCCGCCGGAACCTCGAAGGGGCCCCGCTTCTCTGGCAATGTTCGCGTCGAGCCCTGCACAACCGATTGAATGGTTGATGAATGAGTGACTGGAGACTTCGCCGATTCGGCGCCTGTTCTTATTTCCCATAATGAAGGTCGATTCTAGCTGGCTGAGCGTAACTGCGCTAACTGCGTTTTGAGATGAGGATCGAGTGTACCTGTTCGCTGGCTTCTTTAACCAAGACGCCCATCTTCGAGTGGGAAGGTTCGAAGTCGACGGGGAGATCGAAATGGCGGAGGCGTTCGCTGGCGGAGGGGCCGATGGATGCGACAACCGTCTTTTTACAGGCCTCTTTGAACTGCGTGGTTAGGCCTTCCTGTTCGAGTAACTGCATCACGTGATCGATCTGTGCGGCATTGGTGACCAGCATCACCGGAATGTGTCCCGCGATGATCTCGCCGAGAACCTGCTTCAAGGGACCCTTGTCTTCCGGGAGCGCCCAACGGTAAATGGGCACAGGGAAGACTTCCGCTCCACGCTGTCTCAGGGCCTCCAAGAGTTCAGGATTCGACGTCCCATATTCCTGCACGGCGACGCGCAATCCCTTCACCGGTCGGTACTCATCCAGCGTGGAGATCAGATCCACCCATGTGTTCGGTTCGGGCACCGTCAGCGTCGGTTGGAGGCCGAATGCCTTAAGAGCTACGACCGGCTTGGGTCCTCGGGCAACGATGGCCATTTGTTTGAGGGCTGCCACAATCGACGACCAGGGATAGCGCGTTTTGAGGAGATCGAACAGCGCAGTTGTACCGACGCCGGTAAGAAGAATGAGAAGATCGACTTGCTCGGTCGTGAGTCGAACCCCAAACTTCAACGCCGCGGAATTGTCATCCAGTGGAATTTCGCGAAGGGCAGGAGCGACGCGCGGGTTTCCCCCGTGGCGCTCTATGAGCCGGGCGATCTCGGTCTCCATGCGGCTTTCGAAGGCAGCGACGGTGAGGCCATTGAAGCCAACGGTAGCCATGAGGTCTTCGAAGTAAAAAGGTACAGTGGACTATTTCTTCAAGATCGTGAGCGCGGGTATCGTACCATAATAGGCCAGTGCGCGCGGCTAGTGAGGATCCTCCGATTTCTTATACCTCTCTTAAGAGGAGTGGCCAAGGCTGCCCTTTACTGCGCGCATCGAACGAGGACCTTCGGAGGCCGCGCGTTGCGCGAGCACAGAAGATCATCAGGCTCCATCCCCTCCTCTGTTCTGCGAGCAAGAAGGGCACCTGGCCACTCCCTCCCCTGCTGGCGGACTTTTTCAGCATCCTGCCAGGGATTTTCAATTGACGGAGCCAAGATGGCTCCCTACTATACGGACAGGATTGAGGCTGACTATGAGTGCTCCCCTCCATCGAGGATTACGCCATGTGGCGCTGCGCGTCACAAATCTCGTGCGCTCTCGCATGTTCTATGAACAGTTGTTGGGGATGAAGGTGGTGTGGGAGCCCGACCCCGACAATGTGTATTTCAGCTCCGGATCGGACAATTTCGCCTTACACCAGATCCCAGCGTCCGAGCTCGCCGCGTATCAGCCTTTGAGGGGGCAATTGTTGGATCACATTGGCGTGATCCTTGAGAGCCCTGAGGCAGTCGATAGGATGTATCAGGAGGTCGAACCTCGTCTGCCTGAATTAGGCGGGCAGGTCGTGAAGCCGCCGAAGCAGCATCGCGACGGCAGCTATTCCTTTTATTTTTCCGACCCTGATGGGAATGTCATTCAAGCCTTGTACGAACCTGCCATCAGTAAACTAGAATTCACACGTAAGGAGTAAGGCGATCCCCTCACGCCTTACGAGCATGAAGATCTGGGACAGTCTGCCGAAAAAACAGTATCTCAGCCTCGCACCCTGGGCCTGGGTTCAATTGGAGAGCGCAGACCCTCCGGGACCTTTTCCCTTTGTTGCAGGGGTGGCCCCCGAAGTCGTCGCGAGTCTCCATGAAGCCCATGGCCTCCTCTCCAGCGCAATCGATACAGCCATCAGTGATGTTTTTTCCAAGAGGGCTCCGCTTGACGATCCCGATCGTCAACGGCGATTGGAAGATGCCTATGCGGAGGTGATCAGCGCACGCCCCTATCTGCAACAGCACATCCATTGTGGGCGGAAGCCGGACGGTACCTTTCAATGGGAGTTTCCGACCGATTCCACCAAATCCGCCACAGTCACGAATGGCGGGCTTCGGATCTTCCATTCCGTGAAGCGGCAGGCGATTCCAATCGGGTTCGACCAGCGACAGTTGGGGCCGGTGGTGGGAAAGGTCCTGGGGTTTTTGGATGGTACGCATCAGACCGATGAAATTAGAACGGTGGTAGCGACCTCGGGGCGAGACGGAGAGCGTGTGCTCACGCGATTGATCGAATCCCTTCATCAGCATGAATGCCTGGTCAGCTCGGGCACCTCCTCCGTCAGGTCCCGCTGGTTTGAAACCCTGCAAGATCAAGATATGGTCCATCTCGGCCATGCTGCGCTGCTGTATCGGCAACGGGACCAAGTGCTGTTGTTCGATCCCTGGCTGCTCCCCTGGTTTGCGGAGTCATCCGTCCCGTCGCTCTGGGGATCGCTGTTGCCCAAACCGGCTGCCGTCTTCTTGACCCATGATCACGACGATCACGTGGATCCTCGCACGCTCTTGCACCTGCCCAAAGACACGCCGATCATCGTGCCGAGCCGAAGGAATCGGCGCACGCTCTCCTACGATTATCTGTCGCTCTTGCGAGAACTGGGATTTGGGCACGTGATCGAATTGGCGCATGGAGAAAGTTGGGTGTTCGAAGGAGGGGCCGTGTACTCCGTGCCGTTCTACGGCGAAGACCCCTGCGATCTGGAGATGCCGCGCAACTGCTATCTCATCGCCGATCGAGGCTATAACGTGCTCGTGCATGCGGACAGCGGGCCGACGAATAGCGGCAAGTCCGCCCTCAAGGACGGAGTGATCCAGGCACTCGTGCAGAAGCATGGGCCGATTCCGCTGGTGTTTGCCTCGCAACAACAACTGCTCGAAGTCCGTGGCCATGCGGCCCACGCGCCCTTGTCTCACCCAGGGAAATGGCTTGACGTGGGAGAAAACGGCTATCTCACGAATGCGTATCTTGCCGATGTGTGTGCGGCGGCGCAGGCCAAGCTGTTCGTGTCGTATGCCACCGGCGGCGCAGAGTGGTATCCGGACCATCTCTCGTTCATGTTCAGCCGACGGAATCCCGCCCGCACTGCGCTGCTGACGGCTCACTGGGAATCGCCGGAAACGCTTAAAGATCTTCTCGCTCAAGCAGGGATGCGGGTATCATTACGGCCATGCATTGGATCTGTTTCGTCGCACGACCGACGGGCTGGTGGAATCGCTGACGACCGGGGAAGCCCTGACGCCTCTGTCGCTTTACCGACTTGACCACGGCGATCCTCCGTTCATGAAAACGAACAGCCGCACTGCGCCATCTCGCTAGATCGAAAGGACCGACTATGACTGTGCGCAAGAGGCAGCAAGACCCGATCCTCGTCACCGGCGTCGCCGGATTCATCGGCTTTCATACCGCGACCAGGTTGCTGGAGCGAGGTGAGCAGGTGATCGGACTCGATAACGTCAACGACTACTACGACGTGCGACTGAAGAAGGCGAGGCTGGCGAAGCTCAAGCCGTTCAAGTCGTTTTCGTTCACGAAGCTCGATCTGGCCAATCGGGTCGGGATGAAGAAGCTGTTCGCGAAGCAACCGATCAGGCGCGTGGTCCATCTGGCGGCGCAAGCGGGGGTGCGCTATTCGCTGGTGAATCCTCATGCCTATACGGACAGCAACATCGAAGGGTTTCTGAATATTCTGGAAGGTTGCCGGCACGCGAAGGTCGAGCACCTCGTCTATGCCTCATCGAGTTCCGTCTACGGCGGCAATACCCAGATGCCGTTTTCGATTCATGACAACGTCGATCATCCGGTCTCGCTCTATGCGGCCAGCAAAAAGGCCAATGAACTCATGGCCCATTGTTATGCGCATCTCTATCGGATTCCCTGCACAGGGCTGCGGTTTTTTACGGTCTATGGGCCCTGGGGGAGACCCGACATGGCGCTCTTCATTTTCACCAAGGCGATTCTGGAGGGAAAACCGATCGAGGTTTACAACCACGGAAAGATGCGCCGGGACTTTACCTATGTCGATGACATCGTCGAGGGAGTGATTCGGACTCTCGATCATCCGGCCACATCAAATCCGTCCTGGTCTGGTGACAAGCCCGATCCCGGAACCAGTTCAGCGCCGGCCAGGATCTATAACATCGGCAACCACCAGCCGGTGGAACTGCTGCGTTTTATCGAGGTGTTGGAAAACGCGTTAGGAAAAAAAGCAGTGAAGAAGCTGCTGCCGATTCAACCGGGCGACGTGCCGGCGACGTATGCGGATGTCGAAGACCTGACGCGAGACGTTGGGTTTGCCCCAGCGATGCCGATCGAAGAAGGTATCGCGCGTTTCGTGCAATGGTATCGGGCGTTCTACAAAAAATGAAGGGTGCCAAGCCCTCCGGATAGCCTGGCACCCTCACAGTTTCTTGCCCTGAAGCGATTCGTTACGGACAGCCGATCGGCACAAATCCCGGCCCAAATATTTTCGATAGCGTGTGATATCGCGTGTTGTCGTAAAAGGAATAGCTCGCACCCCGCTGATTTCTTCCCGAAAGGTCTGCGCCATACGAAGGATCTGTCCCGTAAAAGAACCCGCCGCGTGTTTTCTGACTGAGATGAAGCCACTCTCCGTACATGGAGCAGACTTCAGCTTGAACGGACCCAGATGAGGCGATGCTGGCATGCCAATCTTTGGCCCAATCCGGGACAGTTTGTCCCCCCCCGGCCATACCGGTCTGATGGCGGTCGGGGTATGGAGGAATATCATAGTGAGGAGCCGCGGCCACGGTGGGGCGATAGGTTGGCATATTGTCCAGCGAGGGCACGACCGACAGCTCTTTCAGCGTCATCAGCTTGCAGCCCGGCAAATCCTTGTTGGTGTAGAGGGCGCTCCCATCGGCTTGGGGGCATTCCCGCATCACGAACGGATCGAAGGCGGTCGTCGTATCGGAGAATGCTGACGTTGAGGACAGGGTGAAGATCGCTGCGGCAATCATGAGCACATGGGTGGGCTGCATCGCGCACCTCCCTTGAGACGGTGGAACAGACAGAGTTTGCATCATCTTTCGCCTTTCGTGATTGTACTCACCGGTTGTGTTGACAAGCTATTCTGTCAGAGCCAAAGCTGTCTATTCATCTTTCGAGGGGGATCTGGCTACCGATGGGGGGCCGTAAAATGGCTCAGCTGGCTGATTATACGAGACCAATGGCTCAACCGATTCAGGGCGCATCCTTCCAAATTCTGCAGGACGAGATTGGCCAACGTCTGCTGGGAGCAACGTAGATGCGGCGTCTCTTCGACGGCGATGACGCCGTTGAAGCTGAAGTCAGGGCCGGATTATGGCCTGGCCTAGTTCGCCTCGATAAGCCATCGTAGTAGCGAAACGGTTTTCGTTGAACAAGCAGCTTTGCCTTGTTCCCCCTCGTTGCTAGGGTATTCTCCGCCTTGAACCCGTGAAATGTGAGGCGTGAAACGCTCGAGGAATCTTCCTCGCGCAGCCTCCTCACTCCTCACGTCCGACTAATTTCTGTCATGACTGACTACGGCGTGCTTGCAAATCTGCTCGTGATCTTCACGGCGTCGATCGCCGTCGTCTTTGTATTCCACCAGTTCAGGCTTCCCTCGATCGCAGGTTTCTTGGTTGCCGGCGCGCTCATCGGACCCTATGGGTTGAACCTCATCTCGGACATCGGCACGGTCCAAGCGTTGGCGGAGATCGGGATCGTTTTGCTTCTCTTCACCATCGGCATCGAATTCTCGTTGGTGCAATTGGCCTCCATGCGCCGCCTTATGTTTTTGGCCGCGCCGATCCAGGTCGGCGGCGTGCTGTTGATCGCGTGGCTCGGGGCGATGCTTGCCGGACTGTCTTGGCAGCAAGGGATGTTCTGGGGATTTCTCTTCTCCCTGAGCAGCACGGCGATCGTGTTAAAGACCTTGGCCGAACGGGGGGACAGCGACTCGATCCATGGCCGAGCCACGATCGGCATTCTCGTCTTTCAGGATTTGGCCGTCGTACCCATGATGTTGTTGACACCGATTCTTGGCGGCCAATCGGATGGAGGTGGGTTGGCGATTTTGCTCACATTAGGGAAGTCGGTCCTTGTCGTCGCGCTTGTCATTGCAGCCGCCTGGTATCTGGTCCCCAAGGTGTTGGGACATATCGTCCGCAGCCGTAGCCGCGAGCTGTTCTTGCTGACGATCATCGTGTCCTGTCTCGGCATCGCGTGGCTCAGCTCACTCGGCGGTCTCTCGTTGGCGTTGGGCGCGTTCATCGCCGGGTTGGTCATTTCTGAATCGGAGTACAGCCATCAGGCTATGGCCGAAGTGCTGCCGTTCCGCGACAGTTTCAACAGTCTTTTCTTTGTGTCAATCGGCATCCTCATGGACTGGCGGGTGTTATTCGCGCATCCTTTGCCGGTGGCCGGACTGCTCGTGGCAGTTCTATTGGTGAAGTTTGTTGCCGGGGCTGGAGCGGTCCTGTTGGCGGAGGTCCCCCTACGTTCGGCGATTATGGTGGGCATTGCCCTGGCCCAGGTCGGAGAGTTCAGTTTCTTGCTGGCGCAGCAAGGTCAGGAGAGCGGTTTCTTGCGGGGTGATCCGTATCAGGTCTTTCTCGCGGTCTCGGTGCTTTCCATGATCGTGACGCCCTTTCTCATGCAATGGTCGCCGCACCTGGCCCGCCACGTGGAAGCGTGGCAGCGGCTTCGTCATTGGCTGCCTAGTCGCACCACCGCCCACGTCCTGCAAACCGAAGGGAAGCATATTCGAATAAAGGATCACGTCATTATTGTGGGGTATGGGTTGAACGGAAGGAATCTCGCCCGCGTCCTCGGCGAGACGGAGATCCCGTATCTTGCTTTGGATCTCGACGGCGATACTGTCAGCCGCGAAACGAAACACGGGGTGCCTGTCTTTTACGGCGATGGCACGAATCCGAATGTACTGCGGCACATGAAGATCGAGGATGCGAAGGTGTTGGTGGTCGCCATTTCGGATCCGTTTATCACCAGGCGGGCAGTGCAGGTTGCCAAGGGGCTCAACCCCAAGCTCCATGTCGTCGTGCGGACTCGCTATTTGCGAGAATTGGAGGAGCTGCACCAACTTGGTGCGGATGATGTGGTGCCGGAGGAATTCGAAACCTCCATCGAGATTTTTGCTTTGGTGCTCCGCACCTACAAGCTGCCGCAGGATTTTGTGACGCAAAAGGCTGCACAGATTCGCCGTGAAGGGTACGCCTTGCTCCGTCGCAGCGAATTGCCGGAACTTGCACATCATCTCCGTGGCGGGACCGTGGCCGATGCGGCAGTCGAAACCTGCCGCATCGACGACGATTCGCCTGCGCAGGGGAAGACATTGGCTGAGATTGCTCTCGATTCGCGCACTGGAGCTTCGGTAATTGCCTGGACACGTGCCGGGGTAACACAAGCAAATCCGTCGAAGGAGACTCGGTTGATGGCGGGCGATATTGTGGTGTTAATCGGTTCGCGCGTCCAGATCAGGGAGGCGATGGGTCTATTAGTGCAGATGGGTGAGAAATGAGCCGTTAACGCCTCGACGTTGTCATGAACTGGCAGGCTTCCTCCAGCGTTGCCACTTCAATAACTTTGATGTTCCATCTGGTTGCCAACTGTGAGAGATCCCCGTCAGCGCTGTCTAGTTGCCCGCGAGGCACCAGTATGGTTTTAAACTGTGCGCGGGCTGCTGCTTCGACTTTGATGAACACTGCACCTACCGCCTCGATCTGACCGTCCGGCATGATTGTCCCAGTCAGGGCGACGTCTGACTTGACCTCGTCGCCTCGCCAGGCTGCTACGATGCCGACCGCGACGGCGCTGCTGGCACTCATTCCTTCGGTCAACTTACTGTATGACCGGTTCTTGATCGTGATCACCCATTCTCGCCCGTCCTCTCCCACTGCCTTTGCGGCGGCAGCGGCGGCTTGCTTGACGCCTTCCTTCCAATCCTCGCTGACGAGTGAACCGCCACCCAGGTTAATCTCATTGAATTGGACTATCGGTCCTTCTTGTCGAGGGTCTTTGTCGATTTGGAGCACGATGTAGTGAACGATACCGGTCTGCCCAGCGGCGAGCACACCCAGGGCCGGCACCGTTGCAAGACGACGGCTGTCGGCTGGCCAGGCCGGGAAGGCTTGCGTGCAAAGAATGACCGTCGAAAGGAGGAGAATAAGACGAGGTGTTTTCCGAGTCACGCGTCTGTCCTCCACGCTGCTAGTCCTCATGATGCAAGACGGCTTGTCGAGAAACCACGCAGAAGCCAGGCGAGGGGCTGGTCTTTTCCCTCTCGCCAGAATGATTGAGGAAGAAGTGCTTATGAATCATGCGGGCTAAGTGCCTCAACTCTTCCATCGAAGCGTGACTCGTTCTTTGAGCGGATGGTCTAGAGGCTGTCCGGTTTGCGCCGACGCAAGATGTGCGGCTTTTAACTTGTAGTACCATTTGGCCGGAGTATCGGCATCGTCGATGAGCATCAAGGCCGGCTTGTAGCGCAAGCCGACCGCCTGGCGTTCCATCGCCTTTCGAACCTGCGCCATGAAAATGTTAGCGAAATGGAAAGCATGATATGGGAGGGATAATCTATTCTTCTCTAACTATATTCGGCGTGCTGAGCGGGGTCAAGGTCATTGCCTTGACAAGAAAAAGAAGCGGAGACTATAGTTAAAATCCCATTGAAATCGCCAAATCCATGCGGACCTGAGAGGAAAGAGGGCGTCATGACAATTGCGCAGATGGATCCAGCGGTGGCACTGGCAGACTTGCAAGCCTCCAAACCTGACAAGGTGACGATCGTTCTGCTGAGCGGCGACATGGATCGAGCGATGGCAGCGTTCATCATCGCCACAGGGGCCGCCGCCATGGGGATGCAGGTCACGGTCTTTTTCACCTTCTGGGGTCTCAATACCATTCGCGAGAAAGGCGCGACCAGCTCTGCCAAGGACTGGCTTCGTCAGATGTTCGGCCTGCTGAATAAAGGGGGCGCAGACAGCCTTCCTCTCTCGCGGTTCCATTTCTGGGGGCTGGGCACGAAGATGATGCAAAAGGTCATGAAGCAGAACCGGATGCCGGGTGTGCCGGAACTTATGGAGACGGCGCTGGATCTCGGTGTGCACTTTATTGCCTGTACGACCACCATGGGGCTGATGGGGATTACGAAAGATACGCTCATCGAAGGTATCGATCAGTTTGCGGGGGTGACCACCTATCTTGCAGAAGCCAAGCAAGGCAACGTGAATTTGTTCATTTAGTTCATCTGGTGTGTAAGTTAAAACCAGAGAAACCAAACTAACCAGATCAACAGGTTGATATGATTCATGCCGATGTGAAGCTCGACACGCTCGGGTACTTTTGCCCGATGCCGATTATCATGACCTTGAAGAAGATCAAAGAACTGACGTTGGGCCAGGTCCTTGAAGTCGTTTCGGACGACGAAGGCATCAAAAAGGACATGCCGGCCTGGTGCGACACGACCGGCCATCAGATGGTCGGGCTTGAAGAAGAACAGACGAAGTCGGGAACGGTCTATAAAGCGTTTGTGAGAAAGACAAAGTAAACGCACAGACAGAGACTCAACGGAGAGAGAGAAGCCGGAGGGATGACGATCAGACCTCCGGCTTCTCTGTTTCAATTCTTGATGGGGCAGGACGTGGATCAAATCGTCGAGTGCGTGCCGAACTTCAGTGAGGGACGAAACCAGACGACCGTGCGTGCGTTGGTGCATGCCGTGGAGTCGGTGCCAGGGAGTCTGGCTGTTGGACCACACGATGGATCGTGATCACCATCGCTCTGTCTTGAGCTTTGCCGGCGAACCTGATGCCGTCGCTGAAGCGGCTTTTCGTGCCATTCGTGTGGCAACCGATCTCATCGATCTTCGGAAGCACAAGGGCGTCCATCCGCGGGTTGGGGCAACGGATGTCGTGCCCTTCGTGCCGTTGCGCGGCGCAACGATGCAGGATTGTATCCATCTGGCGAAGCGGTTGGGGCAACGGGTAGGAGCAGAGCTGGAGATCCCGGTATTCCTCTACGAGCAAGCGGCACTGCATCACGATCATGCCCCGCTCGAATCAGTCCGTCGAGGAGGGTTGCAAGGCCTTGCCTTTCGCATGGCCTCCGATCCGGACTGGACACCGGACTTTGGCCCCCCACACCTCCATAAGACGGCCGGCGCCACGGTGATCGGTGCGCGCCCTCCCTTGATCGCCTTTAACGTGAATCTCCGCTCGACGGATCTGTCGCTGGCCCGATCCATCGCGAAAGATATTCGCCAATCAAACGGCGGGCTGCCCCATCTCAAAGCAATTGGCGTGGAATTAGCCAGTCGACAGATGGTTCAGGTCGCCATGAATCTCACCGATTACATCATCACACCCCTCCATGTCGCATTTGAAGCGGTCCGAACCCGCGCAGCCGAGAAAGGCGTGACGGTAGCGGGGAGCGAAGTAATTGGGCTTGTGCCGCAAGCGGCGATGGTTCAGGCAGCCGGGCATAGTCTGGCGCTCGAACAGTTCGATTCAACGCAGGTGCTGGAGACGAGATTGGAGACTCGGCTGTTCGGTGAGCCGGCGCGACAGGCTCCATCTCGCGAACAGGAGTCGGTTGATTTGCACGCACAGTCTGTCGCGGATTTTCTGGACACAGTAGCCGCGGCGACCCCGATACCTGCCGGCGGCACGGTCGCGGCCTTGGTGGGTGCCCTCGCGGCTTCACTGGGGATTATGGGGGCGCGCCTCAGCCGGCAACGAGGAGTGGAACATCGGCTGAGAGAGATTGGCCGGCGGCTTCGCGAACTCATGCAAGCGGATGTCGATGCCTATCAGCGATTTATCCAGGCCACGAAGCTCGCGAAGACAGACCGGACTCGCCCTGCCGTCTTGTCATCTGCGCTCCATCTGGCAACGGAGATTCCGCTTGAAATCGCCGAACAGGCAACAGAGGCCGGAGCCCTTCTTCATGCTTGCTCGGCAGGGGTGAAGCCACGCGTTCAGTCTGATCTCACCGTTGGGCTGATATTGGCGATTGCCTCTGCTGATGCAGGACGTCATACGGTTGCAGAGAACATAAAGATCCAGCACAATCAACGGCTTAAGTCATCGCTTCTCGTCAGGATTCAGCAAATGACAATCCGTCTTGAGGAACTCAGGGGGCTATGTTACATTACCCCCCTTAGTCAGGGTCTGGCTGGCACGAGAAAAAAACCTGTACAGGCATTGCCTGGGAAAGTAGACAGACGGGAAGAATGGAAATCAAAGTCTTCAATAATAACGTCGAAAAAGCTCTCAAAGTTGCCAAAAAGAAGCTCGCGGGAGAAGGACTCTTCCGCGAATTGAAGCGTCGGCGGTTTTACGAAAAGCCGAGTGTCAGAAAGAAAGCCAAGCAGCGCGAAGCGCAGCGGCGCCGCCAAAAGTGGTTGTCGAAGCGTAAGCCAGAGTAAGCGTCTTTCCACGGGCTCGCCCGTTCGGTTGATCGCATTTCTCTCAAGGCCTTCAGATCTCTTCCTCATCCATGCGCCAGGACCAGATCACTGCCGCGCTTCGAATCGTGAAGCGCGAGATTCGGCAGTGGGAGGAGCCGGTTCTCGGCATCGTGGCGCGCGAGTCGAACCGAGATCCCTTTCTCATCCTCATATCCTGTCTCCTCAGCCTCCGAACTAAAGACAAGACGACCAGTGAAGCCAGTGCCAGGCTATTCGCGCTCGCGCATCAGCCGGCCACGATGCTGACCCTCCCGCTCCAGAAGATTGAACGCGCGATCTATCCCGTCGGGTTCTACCGGACGAAAGCCAAATCTATTCATGCAATTTGCCGCCGCCTTCTGGAGGTCTATGGAGGCACAGTTCCCGACTCCATCGAGGAGCTGGTCACTTTGTCAGGGGTCGGCCGGAAAACGGCGAACTTAGTGATGACGGTCGGGTTTGGCAAGCCCGGCATCTGCGTGGATATCCACGTACATCGAATCAGCAATCGCTGGGGCTACGTGAAGACGAAGACACCGGAGGAAACTGAGCAGGCGCTTCGCCGGAAATTGCCGCCGCCGCATTGGATCACCTTCAACGATTTGCTTGTCCCCTACGGACAGAACCTCTGCCAGCCGGTCTCGCCCTTCTGCAGCAAGTGCAAACTCATCGAGATACTGCGATCGGGTAGGAGTGAAGAGGTCGCGTTAGGGAGCGTAGCGAGACGTGCGGGACGCTCGAAAAGCTGTCAGCAAGCCGCAGCGAGGGCCTGAGGCGTCTCGACCTGGTCTCACGTTTCGCGCGAGTCTCGCGCTTCAGCGTCCCGCTAGATGAAGAGCTTCGTTTCTGCGTCAGAGGTGAGCGCAATAATGGCAGGGAGTCCCATGACTTCGTCGACGTTCTTTTCGACAGCGGCACTGTCCACGCCCATGTATTCCAGGCCCGCGCTGCAGGCGATCAGACGAAACTTTCCGACGTGCTTTGCGTCCTGAAACATTTCCGAAATCTTCGGCACCTTCTTTTCTTTCAAGAGCCGCGTCACTTCGCCGGCTGAGGCGGCATACTCAGGGGGAAAGTCCACCTGGTCGATCTTTCCCTCGGCCAGTTTCTTGATCGTCCAGAACAATAAGATCACGATCACGTCCTTTCCCATCGCCGCGGCGGTGAGACCAAGGGTCGCGACCTGGTGCAGCGTATCGTAGGTGGCGTGATGGGCGAAGATGACAAACTTGGGTTGAGCCGGCATGGTCGGTGGCTACTCCTTCGTGGCGCGCGTCTTGACGCTGTTCACATAATCGGTAATGGCAGCATCGACTTCGCCCGTGGTCATGGGACGGTCATGCGTTTCACTTTCGTCCACGAGATACGTATCGTGCTCTTTTTCCTGCCGTAGGACCACGGAATTCTCCGGCGTCACCTCGATCAGCATGAACCACTCGCGAGCCCCCTTCGTGATGACGACCTCCTTGCCCAGGCCTTTCTTCGTAATCTCGATATGAAGATCATCGGACGCACTGACCGTAGAGGGATAGGTAAGGAGTCCCACACCCAGGCCCGCGATTCCTAGTAAAGCGCCGATCCGAAGTATGAAGGGCGAACGACGCGACATAGTCAAGGATTATAGCCCGTTGAGAAACGTGCCGTAAACCGTCGATGCCGCTTAGGCATTGGCTTGAGTGCCCTCAGGTCGCATGTTAGGATGCGGCAGTGCATGGATGACTTACTCGCAACAGTCCAGCAATGGATTCCGGTCGATGTGCTCATCGGCCTCACCGTGGCCTCGGTCATCGGATTTATCGGCTCCCTGATTGCCATCCCGCTGATTCTCGTCCGTTTGCCGCCCGACTACTTTGACACGCGTACTCCACGCCATTGGATGAAAGACCATCATCCAGTGCTTCGCCTGTCAGGGTTGGTCGTCAAGAACATCGTCGGCCTCGTGTTTCTCTTGGCGGGCTTTGCCATGCTCTTTTTGCCAGGCCAGGGTGTCCTGACCATGCTGATCGGGATCTCGCTCATGGATTTCCCAAGAAAGCGTGAGCTGGAGGCTAAAATGGTCGGCCAGCCGACCCTGCTGGGTGTCATCAATGGCATGCGCCGTAAGTTTGATAAACCGCCCCTGACACTGGCTCCCGGTCCCTAACCTACATAATGATGCCGAGCATCGAGTCCAGCCGCAAGACGCTCTACCTGATCGATGGGAGCGCCTATATCTATCGTGCGTTCTTTGCCCTGCCGGCCCTGAATAACTCCCAAGGCCTCCAGACCAACGCCATTCTCGGGTTCACGACGACGTTGCTGAAAATCATTCGTGAGCGGAAGCCGGATGGTCTCGTCGTGGCGTTTGACGAAAAGGGTCCGACGTTACGCCACGCGGAGTTCAAGGCGTACAAGGCGCAGCGGCCGCCGATGCCGGAAGGTATGAGCGCCCAGATTCCCTACATCCATCGCGTGGTGGATGCCCTCAACATTCCTGCAGTCCGGCAAGCTGGCTACGAGGCAGACGATTTGATCGGCACGCTTGCGCACCAGGCCGAGCAGGCCGGCTTCGACGTCGTCATCGTCACAGGCGACAAGGACATGTTCCAACTCCTGACGCCTCACGTGCGCATCTACGATCCGGTGAAAGACAAGTGGTTGGGCGAAGCGGAATGCGTAGAACGCTTCGGCGTAGAGCCGGCGCGCGTCGTGGAGATCATGGGGCTTATGGGCGATGCGGCGGACAATATTCCCGGCGTGAAGGGCATTGGCGAGAAAACGGCGATGAAGCTGATCGCCCAGTTCGGCACGATTGAAGAACTCTTACGCCGTGTCGAGGAGGTGACGCCGCCTCGGATTAAAGCTCTGCTGATCGACCAGGCTGAAAATGCCCGCCTCAGCCGGCGGCTGGCGACCATCCAACTGGATAGCCCCGTGGCATTCGAGCCTGCGACCTATCACATTAAACCGCCGCACCAGGACCAGCTGATCGATTTATTGCGCGAACTGGGGTTTACCACATCTTCTCAAATCGTTTCAGCCATCGTTCACACAAGCTGAGAAGGATGAGGTTGATACGGAACTCGTTCAGGATGAACCGTCCGCGCAGCGATTTGTGGAGGGATTGCCGAAGGGCGGCGTCCTCGGCCTTCAATGTCTGCTCTCCCCTGGGCCAGTTCTGCAGGCGGATGTGCAGGGGATCGCGCTGTCTACGGGAGACAAGACCGCGTTCATTCCGCTCGACGTCCATGCCTACATGCGGCCCATCATTGCGTTGCTGCACGATCACACGAGAACCAAGGTGGTTCATGACCTGAAGGCGACCTTGCTGGTGTTTCACCGAATCGGAGTGACCCTCGGGGGCCCCTACCTGGATACCATGGTGGCGGACTATCTGCTCAATCCCAACCGCCGCGATCACCAGCTTGAGACCATTGCGCTGGAAGTGCTGGACCATCGGCTTGGGACCGAAAAGAAGAGCAACGACGCTCCGAAATCCCTGTTCGACGACGAGGACACAGGATCACGAGAGGAAGCAACGGAGTCCGCGTCGGTGCTGGCCAAGTTGGCTCAGCCCTTGACGGAACGACTGTCGGAACAAGGGAGTCTCACGCTCTTCACCGACGTGGAAATGCCGTTGGTGCCGGTGTTGGCCGAGATCGAGCGGAACGGGTTTTTATTGGACGTCGAGGGCCTGCGCGCGCTCAGCAAAGAATTGGAGCGGGATCTCGACAAGATCATGGAGACGATTGCCGTGGTGGCCGGCGGCGAGTTCAACATCAATTCACCGAAGCAGCTCGCCACGGTGCTCTTCGAGAAGTTGGGACTCAAACCGATCAGGAAAACCAAGACCGGCTACTCGACCGACGAAGACACGCTGACGCAGCTCGCCACGCAGCATGAATTACCTGCGCAGATCGTGAACTACCGGAGCCTCAGTAAACTTAAGTCGACCTACGTGGATGCATTACCGGAATTGGTGAATCCGGAGACCAAGCGGCTCCATACGTCGCTCAATCAGACCGTCGCGGCGACCGGACGGCTCTCCTCCACCGAGCCGAACTTGCAGAATATTCCGGTGAAGGGCGAGTACGGATTACGGATCAGAGAAGCCTTTATCGCGCCGGCAGGCCACACCCTGCTCTGCGCCGACTACAGCCAGATCGAGCCTCGCATCCTCGCACATCTGTCGCAAGATCCGCGCTTGCTCGCCGTGTTTGCCAAGGGGGAGGACATCCACATGGCGACGGCCATGGAGATTTTCGCTCTGCCCTCCAGTCAGATCACTCGAGACATGCGACGCGTGGCCAAGACGGTCGTCTTCGGAATTGTATACGGGATCAGTCCGTTCGGCCTGGCCTCGAATATCGGCGTGTCGCAGGCGGACGCGAAGAAATACATCGAGACATTCTTTGAAAAGTTTTCGGCCGTGCGCGCGTTGATGGACCGGAATATCGAAGAAGGAAAAACGAAAGGCTACACGACCACGATCCTCGGCAGGCGGCGTCCGATTCCCGAGTTGCAGAGCGGCGATCCGGTGCAGCGTGGATTCGGCGAACGCATGGCGGTGAACAGTCCGATCCAGGGCTCAGCCGCGGATCTCATCAAGGTGGCGATGATCAATGTGCTCAAGGCGCTCCACGCAGATCTGCCACACACGAAAATGATCCTGCAAGTTCACGACGAATTGATCTTCGAAGTGCCGGAGAAGGAATTGGAAGAGGCGAAGCAGCTCGTGAAGACGGAGATGGAAGCGACGGGGAAGAAGTTGGGATTATCAGTGCCGCTGAAAGTGGATTTGGGTACGGGGCATAATTGGAGAGTGGCGCATCCGTAATAGGTGACAAAGGAGGTGATATATGCAGAACGTACGTCGTTCGGGGGCGTGGTTGATAGCGGGCGTCAGTCTTGGCGTGTTGGGGTTCCTGCTCCTCATGGGGCAGCCGTTCACGGCGAAGGCGCAAGAGTCGAAACGGTTTCAGTACAAAATCATCGAGGTGCTTCCTGATACCCAGAATATGCAAACCAGGCTGAACGAGTTCGGAGCAAACGGGTGGGAGTTGGTGGCGGTTTCGATGGGGAATATGACGGAGCCGAGGCTGATCTTTAAGAAGTGAGGGAGATCGGGAGCAGCCAGCCGTCCTTCTTGCTCGCAGAGCGCGCACGATCAGAATGTGCTCGCTCGATGCGCGCAGTAAAGGACGGTCTGGCTGCTCCCGATGAAATGATGGGATAGAATCGGCGGGAAGTATTTCGGTCGACGGCCGCAGTCGGAATCACCGCACTGACCCGCACAAAATGCGAGTGGGGGAGGGAGCGGCGGGCGCGCGCAGTTGGGATCATCCCAGCCACCCCCCAAGTGAAAAGGTGGGGGAGAAGCGCATCAGACTCTCGTTGGCGTTGAGAGGGGATCTTGGCACCGGCCCGTAACTGGCTGGTGCATATCCGTGATAGAAGAGCCGGTCCCGTCGTCGGCCAGCCCAACCGTCCTCGTATCCTGCCCGGTATAGAAGAGGAGGGGTGGCCCGCTCGTCTCCTTTGCTCGCGCAACGCGCGCCCTGAGAAGGGCCTCGTTGGACGCGCGCAGTTGGAGAGCAAACAGGCCACTCTTTAGGAATGATGAAATTCCAAGTGGTCGGCCCCCAGGTCGACGCCGCCTGCAGAAGAAAGACAACTCTTTTAAGCTGTGAACATATTCTTCTGATGCGAATTGATCGAACCTATCCTGAAAGGTCTTGAGTGTTCTACGACGTCTTCATCTGTCATGCCTCTGAGGACAAAGATTCTTTTGTCCGCCCACTAGCTCAAGCATTGCAGACCGAACATATTGAAGTCTGGTTCGATGAACTTTCCCTAAAGTTGGGTGATAGCATTCGCCGCTCCATTGACAAAGGGCTTCGCCAGTCACGATTTGGTATCGTGGTGCTCAGCCCAGCTTTCTTTGAAAAGAACTGGCCGCAATATGAATTGGATGGTCTTGTTGAACGAGAGATGAAAGGAAACGATAAAATCATACTGCCGCTATGGCATGGTGTTACTCATGATCATGTTATGCAGTACTCTCCTACTCTTGCAGGTCGGAAGGCTGTGTCGTCAGAGCGAGGAATTCAAAAGGTTGTGGATGGGATCCTCGAAGTGATCCGTCCACAGGGCAGTCCATTAATTGTCGCTAGAGATATGCTGCTGGAGTGGGGAGTCACCCCTCCAGTGATCACGGATCGGTACTGGCTTGAAGTGGTTGAAGCTTCCAATCGTGTGCCAGGTTTTGGATCTGTCATACCAGAGGACTCAGGGTGGAATAGGTGGAGTTTCCCGTTGCCTCCAAAGGACTCAGGAGCGGCGCATTGGGGGGAGCGACTTGCATGGACTGCAATGCAGATGAACTGGGTAAAGATAGCAGACAAGGTGCCCATTACTCCTTTGACTCCACCCAAGGATGTCTTGGATTTCATTCATGGTCACCCCGGACTTTTTGAGACATGTCGTGATAATCCTGACTTGCTCATCGAATATGCTCCGCAACTCAGCATCCCAGGTTTTGGGGGCGATCTTGAAGACGTAATTGAACAAGGGTACAGAAAGTCTTGTTCCGAAGCAGAACAGCGACGGATGCACAATTCTCGCTCTGGTTCTGCGCGTACCATCAGTAGGGAATCTCCCTTGTGCGATGAAGAATGGACTTTGCGCCATCCGACGTTTGGAAACTACGAACCAGCTTACGTTGCCAACGCATATTTCAGTGGAGGCATTTTTGGCCCTTCCGTCTCACCCTATAGTCATACTGATCACGCTTTTTGGTTGCTGTCCTCAGCTAGCTCGTGGTTCCCGAAGAAAACCCACTCATTTCTGCTTGAAGGCATGATGAGTTGGCATGTGTGGCCATGGGGCGATCTTGGACTGGATAAGAGCGGAGACTGGAAGAGCAACGGCACACTTTCTCGCGCTCTTTATGAAGTAATAGAGGGGAAACCATTCAGGTGGTCAAGACTAGAACCTATCTCAAAATTGTTTTTCATGAGCACACTGTACTACAGCCATCGGCAACATTTGATTGAGTGGCGAAGATTTGACCGATTTTCGTGGAATTTGTGCATCAAGCTCCTGATCACCATACAGCTGGCATCAGTCTGAGTGGCGTCTAAGTGATTTTGAGATAGGTTCTAATCAAAGACGATATACAGCACAGAGTCAAACTAGCTGCTGAAACGTTAAACCTACCGGACTCCCCAGAAGACATTCTGAATCGATTCATTGCTTGCGATTTTCCTGGAAAGTGGATCAAGGCTGAAAAAAGAAGGAGGACGGCACAGTTGTCAGGTCAGCAACGGTCAGAAAAGTCAAAGCCAAAGAGGAAGGCGAAGTGACCCTCCCCTGATTTCATAGACACCTCCATAAGTGGGAGAATGATGAAATTGGAGGTCAGCATGGCAACACCCACGCGACGTCAGTTTACCGACGCATTCAAGTCCGAGGCGGTTCGGCTTACGAGGGCATCGGGTCGACCGGTGGCCCAGGTGGCGCGGGAACTGGGGATTTCGGACAATGTGCTGTATCGCTGGAGGACTGAGCAGCAACAGGTCGAATCCCAGGGCCGCACGCGCCAGGCGGTGCGCACTGAGCAGGATGAACTGACACGACTGAAACGGGAAAACGAGACGCTGCGGAAGGAACGGGATTTTTTACAACGTGCGGCGGCGTTCTTCGCGAGGGAATCCGCATGAGATACCGCGCGATCCAGGAACATGACCGTCGCGATCCCATCCGGCTGATGTGCCGCGCCCTTGCCGTCTCGGCAGCGGGCTATTACGCGTGGCGTTCCCGGCCTGAGAGTACCCGGTCGGTGAACACCCGCACCCTGCTCTCGGCTATTCGAGTGATCCACCAGGCGTCCCGTGAGACCTATGGCAGTCCCAGTATCTGGGACGCGCTGATCAAGCAGGGGCATTGCGTCGGCGAGCATCGCGTCGCTCGGTTGATGCGTGTCGAAGGGATCCGAGCCAAGACCGTGAAGAAGTGGCGAGCGACCACGCAGTCGAATCCCCGGTTGCCCGTGGCCGAGAACACCCTCAATCGCCAGTTCACGGTGGCGCATCCGAACCAGGTGTGGGCCGGGGACCTCACCTACGTGTGGACCACAGAGGGCTGGCTCTACCTGGCCGTGATCCTCGATCTGTACTCGCGCCTCGTGGTCGGCTGGGCGATGGGCCACCGGCTGACCGTGGAGCTGGCTGAGCAGGCCCTCACCATGGCGCTGGCGAACCGGAACCCACTGGCCGGGCTCCTGCACCACTCGGATCGCGGCAGCCAATATGCCGCCACGAGTTACCAGCAGGTGCTCACCACCCACGGCATGATCCCCAGCATGAGCCGCAAAGGGAACTGCTGGGACAATGCCTGCGTCGAAAGCTTCTTCGGGACACTCAAGCGCGAGCTCGTGTACCATCGGCACTACGCGACCCGTGACGACGCGAAACAGGATATCTTTGAGTACATCGAGGTGTTCTATAATCGGAGGCGCCGGCACTCGACTCTCGGCTATGACTCCCCGGCCGAGTACGAAGCGAGGACGGCTGTGGCTTAACCCGGTGTCCACGGAATTGGGGGAAGATCAAAGTCATCGCGTAGAGTAAACAAGGGGATTTGACCCCCGTAGGTTTGATTTTTATACACATCGACTCACTGGAAATTACGGAAAGGAGGAACACATGTCGACCATTGAGAAATCCATTGAAGTCAACGTGCCTGAGTATACCGCCTACGCTCAATGGACGCGCTTTGAGGAATTTCCCCAGTTCATGGAAGGTGTGAAAGAAGTCAAACGGCTGGATGCCAAACGGTTTCATTGGAAAGCAGAGATCGCGGGCCAGGACAAAGAGTGGGATACGGAGATCACAGAGCAGGCGGCGGACCAGCGTCTCGCGTGGACGAGTCGAGACAGCGTCATCAAGGGATGGGTCGTGACATTTCACCGACTCTCGGGTGCCAAGTCAAAGGTCATGTTGCAAGTAGAGTATGACCCTCAGGGTGTCGCCGAACATGGAGGGGAGGCATTGGGAGTGGTGTCTTCGCGCGTTCAGGGAGATCTGGAGCGATTTAAGGCACTCATCGAAAAGCGTTGGCGTCCGCCTGGTCGCGAGACAATCTTCGATAATTTTCCTATGTAGAGTAAAGAACCCCACCCTTCTGGGCGGGGTTCTTTACTCTATGGCGTGCCAAAAACATATGTGGACATTTTCTCTAAGACATTGAAATGCCAATGCCTCACGAGGGCAAATGCTAGTTCCAAAAACAACTGGTTTTGATCTGGTCCACACTTTACCTCGTGTGATCAAAGGCGATCTGTGGGAAGTCAGCCTCAGAATGCGAGACAGTGATCAAAACAGGATTGCGGTCGTTCTACTGACGATTGGAAACTGCGCTCTTGGCCGAAGTGAGAAGGGCTGCACGAGAGGTGCCTTCATGGGGATACGCGGTCGCGTCCCCTACAGCAACGGTCGGGCCGAGATCCAAGGCCTCGATGGTTTTGTGGAGATGGTCCGCCAGAGGCTTCGCATCCTCGGCTCCTGTACCAAATAACAGCACGACAAACTCCGCACCCCTATACCGTGCTACGACCTGGCCTGGCCGGGCAAAAATTTCTTGTGCAGCCTGAGCGATTCTCTGTAGGCACTCGTCACCCGTGACGTACCCATAGGTGTCGTTAAAGGCCTTAAAATTTTCCAGGCTAAAAAAGAGAAGGGAAATAGGAAGGTGTTCTCGTGCCGCGCGCCCCCACTCCTGCTCGAAGAGCTCATCGAAACTCCACCAGTTCATAATGCCCGTTAAGACATCGAAACTCATGGGGACTTGGATGCCCGCCTTCTGGGAGACCATCTGCTGTGACTGCGCTCGCTGGCTGGCGTCTTCCCGGATTCTGAGTACCATTGCGACCTTGGCTAAGAGCTCAGCCTTGATTACTGGCTTTCGGATATAGTCGTCAGCCCCGCGCCTAAAGGCCAATTGGATGGTACCGGGAGTCGTATCAACCGAGACCATCAGGATCGGGACCGCTTCAAATTGTTTCATAGCTTTAATCTGGCTGCAGGCGTCGATTCCATCGAACCCGGGCATTTTGACATCAAGCAAAACCAAATCGATGGGGGCCAACGGCTTGCCCTCAGTTAACCCCTTCATGTAATGCAACGCTTCTCCCGCCGAGTTAGCAGTGACAACTGTGTAGTTGGCGGACTTCAGGTAGCACCCGACGAGCAGGCGATCATCCAGTGAGTCATCGACGAGTAAGATGGCCACAGTTCCTTCTCAGGACCAATGAGTGTACCGTACCAGGAAAGAGCCAGCCGACCAAGGCATTGTTGAGAAAGGAGGTTGAGAGAAGGAGGTGGTAAAACTTCTATCTATACGCCGCTGATGTTCTTACTGGCCGATACTATTTGTTTTTGAACCGGCACTAGGATAAGTCAAAATCCTTGAGAAATCGACGGTGCTTTTGGAAAGTTCTGACAAGGATTTTTATGCTCTGGAACGTTGTCCGGTACCGTCTCTCAGGAAAGAAACAAATCTATCAGAGCTTGAGTCATGTTAAGCAGTATCGCATTCGGCTGCCAAAGCCAGCCCATCATCGATCGGAGGCCTAGGGGGCTGCGTTCAAACCTGTGCCTCTAGTCGGTTCTTGCCTTCAGCTAGCCTTTATCCAGGGCCAGTTTGCGCGGGGTTAGGAGGGCACCTATCTTGCTGATCTCCCCGTGGCTTCCATGTGCAGGAAAGGGCGTCATGAACATGAAAAGGGGGATCCGATGGCACCAGTGTTGGAACTCGATCGGCAGACAGACTCGTTTGTGCGGCAACTCGAAGAACAACGGAAACTTGAAAAGACTCTTTTGGTCGAACGGGTTCGTGGAACGAAGGAAGGGCTGGAGTCGGTCTTCAGCGACATCAAGAGCCGTGTGGCGGTGCTGGAAAAGCTGAACGGGTCGGCGAGTGCCAGCTGCATTGCGCCGATCGGCTGGAGCAAGCTGATCTTTACCGGAGCGGATAGTGTCTCGGCGCCGAACACCATTGGATTCGGCGATCGGGATGAAACGCTGTGCAAGCTCGATCAGATCAAATACCTTGAAGACACGCACTATCTCCGTCTTGCTGCGAATCCCCACTACGTGGAGCATGTGCTGCCGAATAAATCGGTCCAGGCGCGCGTCGGGGCGAATCCTTCGCTCTGGGATACGCTCGGATATGTTCACGCGGGCTACACGACCCTGCTGCAGATTCCCGCCTCGTTGGAACCGACGACGGTGTCGATCATGTCGCGGGTGAACACCCTGTTTAATTGGGTCGAAACGAACGCGGTTGGAGACGAGTGGTACGCCCATGTGTCGGCCGCTGCGCGACTGTGGGTGACCTATGATGGCGAGTTTCGTCAGGCGCCGCCCGCCCAGTTCGTCAATCTGTCCGCCTCGCCAAAACAATTGCGGACACATCAGGACATTGCGTCACCTGCGCCGAGCGCGGCTCTCACGATGCAAGTCTCCGCCTCAGCCGGCAGCGGCACGACGATCAGCGTCTACGAATCCATCGAACTCGTTGCCACCACCCCGAACGGCCATGCCTACCTTGACGGCATATTTTCCTGGGAACCATTGGCGGTGCAGTTGCGCGAAGGGTGACGGATGTTGAAAGGGCCTCCAGCTTCGTTCTCGCATCGCTCAAACCCTCAACGTACCAAAAACGTACGCCTCGGGCTCTCGCTCGCTGCGGCCTTGCTGAAAGGCCCTTTTGACCATCCTTTGGCGCTGGGCAAGACTCAGGCATCTCTATGATGCGTAGAAGCTCCGCACGATTTCAGTCGTGTTGAAGAGCATCGTGTTGAGGCGCGTATAGACCGCGTGGCCGTAGTAGTGGTCGCGCACATTGGTTGACCCCGTGGAGTCTTTATAGTCGGCGAGAATCCCCAGCCCCTCACTCGGGATACGGACAGCGCGGCGGGCACATTCGAGCCATCGCTCGAATCCGTCAAACGGCTCGACCATTTCCCACACGGCTTTGTTCGCTGCTTTCGCTGCCTCGGTCACCGGCACGGCATCGCTGCCGGCCACGGCCAGTTCCTGGACATAATCTCCACCCCAGGCGATCGGCATCTCCATCGTGATCTGGGGCAACTCCATTTTCGAGAGCCAGGTCTTTCCATCGGTCCGAAGATTTCGATGGTTGACGATATGCAGCAGTTTGCCCAACCCTGACACGTCCCATCCGTAACGTACCGGCATGCCAAACGTGACGATGTCCAGCATCGCTCCATTGAGGAGGGTGCCGTTCGAGAGCAACGGAGCAATCCGTTGAATAGTAGAGGTGATATCCGGTCGATTGACCTGCGAGGCAAAAGCCGACAAGAGGTCGAACAGCCGCGTCCGGCTACTGGTCGAGGCCATACATAAGAGGTTTGAGACGAGGGCGAGGACTAACCCGGCCTGCCCATGAGCCTGCACGAGGATTCGATCTCCTTGGCCCAGCTTGTGGGTCTCGCTCCAGTCGCGAAGACGTCCGAGCATCGAGACGGCCGCGATGGCACGGCCCAGGTGGTGGTGTTCACAGGACCAGAGTTCTCGGACGCAATGGATAGGATGATCCAGGCCTCGGTTGAGCGACTGTTTCATCAGTTCCAGGTAGGCATTTGTGAAATTGCCGGCATCCTCGATCTGCTCATCGAGCAGCTTCTTGGTGGCGTCATCATTTGCGAGGGGTGGCTTCAACCCGCCGAGCAGCGGTGAGATGCCATTGCTGCCTTCGCGCATCAGGGCCAGTAAGGCATCGAGGCCTGCCACGCCGCGCGAGTAGCCACGCTTGAGCCCGCCCAGTTCATCCAACCGTTGCACTCCGAAGACGTCGGTCCCCATGATGGAGCCGTGCAGCAAGACGATCACGCGGACACCGGTTTGCGACAGGCGCTTGCCGAGTGCGGCCATCGCGTCCTGCCCGGGAGGCGATTCTGGAAGGTTAGTCGGGGTGACCTCACGAACGGTGAGTCGCTCGCCAGGATTTTTCCGGGACATCTCGTCGTGTTGAAAACTGTTTTCGATCGGCATGGGAAAAGTTACATACCCGATGTTGGTAGCGGACTGCAACGTAAGATCGGCAGGATGCTGAAGAAGTCGCTTCCAGGAACCGTGAAACGTGAGACGTAAAAGGTGAAACGCAGGACGGCCGAGTACTCTCTTCTTCCGAAACGTTTCACGTCTAATGGGTGGGTTCGAGGCGGTCGGGTACTGGCTTGGACTGGATCTGGCTCTTGGGCATGACGGCGGTGGCACTACAGGTTTTGCTGTCTTCGTCGATCCGGCGATCGACGATCTTCACGCCCTGGAGATATTCCTGGACGATTTCTTCCCTGGTGAGTTCGATATCCTGTTCTGGCTCTCGGCCGGTCCGCTCGCGAACTCGGTCGACCATGTGCTCTTTGACCAGGATCCGAATCTGCTTGGCCAAGTCGGTGCGGGCAGAGAGTTCCGACACCCGCTGGCAGACGATCGGGCCTTTCGCCATGTCCCCCTGGCCCTTGCCGATCAGATACTGGTCTGATGAATAGCTGTTGCGATCTTCAATCTTGTGGGGCAACCCGGACGGCGCCTTCGAAGAGTCTAGTTGTCCTGTGTGCTGCTTGAGTTGATCAAAGGATTGCTCCGCACGGGTTCGAACATCGCCTGAATCCGCAGCAAACGAATACAGCGGTAGCAAGACTGAACAGCCCGCGGCGATCAACACAATGATCAGCTGACTACGTCTGCTCCTCACGCGCTACCTCCCTCGTCCTCCGCCCCCACTATGACCGCTACTCCGCTCCTCCGCCTCCTCGACCGCCCCCGCCATGATGCCCTCCGCTACCAACCCCTCCTGGCGCAATCTGATGGGGCACATGTGGTACTTGATGTGAGGCCGGCGGATGGATCTGATTCATCGTCGGAGGAAAATGTCTTTGTCCAGTCGGGGGAACGCCTGCCGCTGCTTGCGGGGGCTGTAAAAAATGCTGAAGTGCGCGGGCTGACCGTGACCCGGGAATCGGAGCCTGTTGCGATGTGGGTGGCGCCGAGCTCGGTGACGGCAAGTAGGGATTCAACTGGCGGACGTCGGTCAACGTTCTCGATCCTGTCGAGGGCGGCATCTGATTCATGGCGCCGGGTTGATTGCCGATGTGCGGTGGTGCCGTTGGTGTGTGGTACGTGATTTCGTTCAACGTTCGCGGAACAGTCTGTGATCCCGGCGCCGGCGTGATCTGATGGCGTGGCATGGTCGCTTGTCTCGTTCCCGGTGCAGGGGGAACGGGCGGTTGTGGCGGTGTCGGCGGCTGTCTTGTGGTAATCACTTGTTGTGCCGCTTGGACATGCGGACTTGTGGGGTATAAGCCTTGTGCGACGCTCAGGAGAGCTAGGATCTGGGCTAACCCCGCCAGACTGAGAAGAATAGACAGCCGGCGAGACGAGCACCCAATCCGTCCAGGCTTGCGAGACCATGGCGTTCGATTGCACCCGATTCAAGATGTCTTGGCGTTGCTGGGCCGCCAGCTGTGTCTGCTCCGTGGTCGAGGCTTGCGCCAAGGCCTGATTCGCCGCGTCGAGGTCCTGCTGTAGTTGGTCATTTTCCTGTTGCAGCGCGACGAGTTGATGCCGGGCGTCCTCGTTCTCCCGCAAGGCCGCGATGGCCTGTCGCACTTCTTCCGTATCGATCTGGGCCACCAGATCCGTTCTGACAACGATGGTGTCTCCATCGAGCGTCGTGTTGGTCTCTTGCTCCAGGACAAGGACTAAACCAGCGGTATAGGTTCGAATTTCGTCTTTCGTCACATCTAGACCGTCCACGATTGTGATGCTCTCGAGGTAGACGGCGACCTGTTCCAGGGCATTTCGTTTGGCCGTTTCGGTGGCCAGGCGGATGGCGTCTTCTCTGGTGTCACGGTCTCCCATCCTATATTCCCCCTGAGCCGTCACGACTCGGACTTCTGCCAGAGTAACTGTGGGCCATACAGACAGGGTGACGAATAGTACAAAGAGGCTCAGGCTCGGCGTTGGGATGAGCGGGAACGCCGGATGGGTGATAGTATGCGGAGGAGAGACCTGTGGCATTGCCCTCACCTTCTAGATTAGGACTAACGCGCCAGGGGGCCGTTGACAACCACGAGGATAACGATAAGCATAACACCGACCTCGACCATTGGCCAGGAGTTGTCTCGCTTGCCTTGGCAGAAAACGCCATGATAGCGTAGAAGCCCCGTTGGAATAGGATAGAAAGAACTGATCTGTGCATACGTTAATCTAGCCTTGATCGTGGTCGGTCGATTCGGATACTGGCCGTATCCCTGTTCTTTCTCTGTCTGGCCCTTCCGAGAGACCTGTCGGTTGCCGCCGTATCGGAGCCATCCCCTGCCTCAATGGCTCCGACCGAGTACGTCATTCTCTTTGTCCTCGAAGGATTTGGACAAGATTCCCTGAAGGGCGGCACGATGCCGACCCTTAGCCGGTTGATCAAGGAAGGGGCTGTCACCTGGTCTGCCACGGCGGTGAAGCCTGCATTACGGCTGCCGACGATGGCGTCATTGATAACGGGAATGCCGGTCGAGAAACACGGCATTACCTGGAACACCTTCGAATTCAGCCGCGGCTACCCACGCGCCCCGAGCGTGTTCGACTACCTTGATCTCAGCGGGGGGCGCGACAGCGCGATTTTCCTCATGGACGAGTCGCTCTATCAGTTGGCGAGACCTGAGCCCTACACGGATTATCAGATGTGTGGTCCTCTCAAGCCTGAGTGCAGCACGGATCGAATCGTGTCCTACATCCGTCAATACTTCAAAAAGGCGATCAGCGGCCATGGCTACGGGCATGCCATTCTTTCGCTGCCGCATTTCCTGGTCGTGCATCTTCCTGAGGCCGGTCGAGTGGGCGTATCCCGAGGCTGGACCTCGAAGGAGTATCGCGAAGCCCTTCGTACGGTGGATAAGGCCATACACTCCGTGTTGGACATCTATCAAGAGCAGGGGCTGACCAAGCGGACGACCTTATTCGTGACGTCGCTTAGCGCCGAAGGCAGGGACGCGAATCAGGAACAGGCTGATGCGTCCATTCCGATGGTTCCTTGGATTGCCTCGGGGGTGGGGATTAAATCTGGTCACGCAATTCACCAGCCGGTCTCCATATTAGATACCGGCGCGACGGTGATGCGGACGTTGGGATTACAGACCCATACCGAATGGGAGAGTCATGCCGTGGAGGAAATTTTTCAGGCTGCCTTTGTCGCGGCCCCACGAGGATCCCTGGAATAGGTCGCAAGATGCAGATTGTTACGCGGTACATAGCCTGTTGTCTCGTCGGAGGGTTGCTGGGGTCGGCGACGGTCATCTCGGCGATCGCGGCCGGTCCGCCGGCTGCCTATACCAGGGAGCATGTGATCACAATCGACGCCACCACCATCAATCCTCAGACCTGGTGGCAAGTACCCGGAGTCACTCCGTCAATCTATGCCTCGGACCCTGAGTCCATGGATGCCTACAAGACGACCGAGTCTCGCGCTCTTAAATTGAAGCCGGGCAAATATAAATTCGGGAGCTTCACGTTCGATTTTCCGTTCACGGTGAATCTAGAAGGGAAGCTAGAATTTGCCCAGTCGCTCGACCAATGTGTGGAGGGGCGAGGGACCCAGACCTTAACCGTCCGCTGCAGCCAGACCTATCCGTATGGCGGCCAGCGCGATAACTACTATCAGTAGAGGAGCGGCACCAATGGCCCAGGCACTTGACGATCTGTTGGACGCACTCGAGGATGTCGACGACGCGACCCGCGAGGAGGCGTCCAAGGCTCTTGCCGAACTCGCCGATGCCACCACGTTGGATGCACTTGTCAGTGCCTGCGGAGACGAGTATTGGGCTGTGCGAGCCAATGCGGGTCGGGCCGTGGCCAGGATCGGTGGGGTCAAAGCGGTGGAAGCGCTCATCGTCCTATTTAACGATTCCATCATGGAAGTGCGGAACGATGCCGTGGCGGCCATGGCTTTGATGGGAGCCGCAGTCGTTAATCGCCTGATTGCCGCATTGAAGGACGAGCGGTGGCGTGTCCGTGAATATGCCGCAAAAACATGCGGCGAAATAAAAGACCAGAAAGCCGTCGAGGCCCTCATGCTCGTCTGTCGAGATCGTGATGGCGCCGTGAAGAGTGCGGCGGCAGAGGCGCTGGGCAAGATCGGCGATCCGAGGGCGATCCCGGCCCTGATCAAACTCTTCCGCGATCCTTCGAAAACGGTGCGAGAAACAGCCGGAACCGCACTCATCTTTATCGGCCAGCCTTCCGTCGATCCAATGATGGAGTGTCTCAAGGATAAAGATTACGTGGTCCGGTGCCATGCCGCCCGCGCACTCGGTGGGATGACCACCGACTATCAAATCGGTCGAACCTGGGTGCGGGATGCTAAAGTCGTCGACGCCTTGATTGCTGCGCTGAAAGATCCGGATCGGGCCGTCCGCGAAGATGCCACGATTGCTTTGGGCCAGATCGGCGATCCACGGGCCATCGATGCCTTGATCGAGGCGATGAAGGATGGCGCGGTCAAGCGGCATGCCATTGCGTCGCTCGGTATGATCGGCGATCCCCGCGCCTTGCCACCTGTGCTGGACGCGTTGAAGGGCAAGGGTATTCGACAGGATGGGACCCCGACCCCAGGCTGTATCGTGAGCGAAGATGCCTTTATTAAGGAAGCGGCGGCGACGGCGCTCGGCCAGTTCCGCGATCCGCGCGTCATTCCCGACTTGATCATGCTATTGAAGGACGGCGTGTTGCGCGAGAAGGCCAGTGCCGCCCTGGCTACCATCGGCGATACGGCGATCGAGCCGTTGATTGCCTTTCTCTATGACCCGAAAGCGTCCGAAGTCGTTGCGGAAGGGGAGCGGGTGCTTTCCTATGCCTCGGTCCGGCTCACGGCGAAAGATGCCTTGCGGCAATTGGCGCTTGAAACACTCGAAAAACTGGGGTGGATGCCGGCGCCGGAGGACGTCATCGTCAATTCAAGCGTGGCTGACAATGCTCGGGTGGACATGCCTCTTGGCGACACAGGCCGATTTGGCCCTTCGGGAGATTTCGCCCAACGGGGCTAGCAGGCTTCGGAAACAATATGGCTGACGCGGTAGCCGAACAGATTGCGGCGCTCAAGGACGAAGACTGGGCAGTTCGCGAAGAGGCTGCCACGATGCTGGGCACGCTTCGGGACCCGAGGGCTGTAGTGCCGTTGGTCTCCGTGCTTCGTGACGGCGATCGTGCGGTGCGCGATGCGGCGATCGCCGCCCTCTTAACCATCGGAGAGCCCGCTGTGACAACGCTGGGCGCTTGCCTTTCCGATCCGGTGCTCTCGGTTCAGGAGTTGGCCTCGTCGGTGTTGGCCACCATTGCCGATGCGCGAGTCCTCACCCCGCTGATAGCGGCGCTCAAGAGTCCGGACTGGATTGTGCGGATGCATGCGGCCAAGGCGTTGGGCCGGATTCAAGACCCTGGAGCAGTGGGATCGCTGGTGCCGCTGTTACAGGACAAAGTGAAGGCTGTGCGCGAGGAGGCGTCGACAGCTCTCGCGGCTATTGGGGAGGCGGCGTTGTCATCGCTGCTTGCCGCGCTGACCCATGCTGAATGGCTGGTGCGACTGCATGCGGTCGAGGCCTTGGGCAAAACGCGCTCGCCTGAGGCGGTGGATCCGCTCTTGTCGGTACTTTTCAACGATCGAGACAGGGCGGTTCGAGAGGATGCCAGTCCGCGCGCTGGGCCAGATCGGCGATGCGCGCGCGGTAGAGTTCCTCGTAACGGCGATGAAAGAACCGGGGCTGCGGCCGCTGGCGGTTGAGGCACTGGGCCGGATCGGTGATCGTTGCGCTGTGCCGGTGCTGATCGCAGTCCTTGAAAAAGTCGACCGACCAGAGATCTCGCGGCCGATCGACGGCTGTGGCGATCAGTGGGATGAAGAGAGACTCACGTTAGGCGAGGCAGTCCGGGCCTTGGGCGCGATCCGGGACGAGGCGGCCATACCGTCGCTGATGAAGGCGCTTCGTTATACGGTGACGCGAGCGGAGGCCGCCGATGCGCTGACTCGATTCGGCTCCTCCGTGATTGCGCCATTGCTGGCCGTGCTGGCGCGGGAGTCGGATGACAACATCCGTTACCATGTCAAAGACACGTTGGCGAAGGTGGGTTGGCGGGCAGGACGGGTGTAGTAGGCCTGCTAGGCAGAGGTTGTCTGAGTGATGGAATTGGTTATCTATGGCGAAGGAAAGTATTGAAACGCTGGTCTCCGAGCTCGTCCATGAAGAGGACTGGCGACGGATGCGGGCGACCGCGGCCTGCCTATCAGGGGGGCCGCGCGCAGTCCAGGCGCTCATTTACTCGCTGCAGACCGGTTTGCCGGCGTTGAAAGCCGAGGCTGCGGCCATGCTGGCGCGCGTGAATGATCCTCAAGCCGGCGTGCCATTGGTCGGCTTACTCCGCGACGAGGATGAATCTGTCCGCAAGGCCGGTGCTTCAGCCCTGGAACATATGGCGGGGGTGCTTGACGAAACGACCGCAGCGGCGTTGACCTCGCTGCTCTATGCGTCAAAGGATGAGGGGATTCGCCAGGTGGCTTCGCAGTTGTTGGGGGTCATTCCGAATGCGATCGCACCGCTGAGCGAGATGCTGACCCATCAGGACCCGGAAGCACAGGTCATGGCCGCGACGATGTTGGAGCATCTGCTCGATCCCCGGTCGTCTGACGCGTTCATCAATGCCATGGGGCAGCCGGCCATATGCGACATTGCCGTGCGGACACTCAAAAAGCTGAGCGCGATTCGTGAGCGTATCGACGAAGTGTTTGACGCGCTGCGCGCGATCGAAGAGTTGAGTGAGCGAGAAGAGGCGCGCATGAACACCGTGGTCAATCTGCTGGCCATCGGGCGTCCGAGCGTGGAAATTTTGATCGAGTATTTGGAAGACGACGATTGGGTGATCCGTGAAGCTGCCGCAGACTTGCTGGGAAAGATCGGCGACGTGCGGGCAGTCGAGCCCTTGATGCAGCGGTTGCGGGTCGATAAGGATACGGGAGTCAAGGAATTGGCGATGAAATCATTGGGCTTGATTGGCGATGCCAGGCCTGCCCAACTCTATATCGAGGCCATTCCCATTCGGCCTCTGCGGGTCTATGCCATGGAAGCCTTGGCGAAAGTAAAAGATGTGGAGGTGTTGCGGCCGCACAAGGAGTTGTTCGATCGGTTGAGGACGGACCGAGACGGCCTGGTCGCCTACAATTCCGGGTTGATCGCCGACAAACTGGAGGCACTCGATGGGACGCCTGTCGGGAGTCAGGGAGGGCAGGACGACGATGAGTGACGATGTGCAAGCGGAACGGATCGAACAACTGATCGGGGCCCTTCGGGACGATAATGAAGCGCTCCGTGATCATGCGATTGCCAGTTTGAGTCAAGTGGGTGAGGGCGCGGTGGGGCCGCTGATCGGGCTCATGGCGGACGAAGATGTGCTGATTCGGGAAGCGGCGACCAGCGCCATCGTGCGGATCGGTCCGTCCGTCGTCGATCCGTTGATCGAGGCGTTGGAAGACGATGAATGGGCGATTCGCGAGCAGGCTGCGTCGGGATTGGGGAAGCTGAAAGACCCTCGGGGCGTCGATCCCCTCGTGAAGGCGCTCAAGGACAAAGATGGCGCAGTGCGGACCGCTGCCGTGTGGGCGCTTGAACGGGTCGGCGATGCGCGCGCGGTGCCTGGATTGGTTGAGGCGCTGACCGATCACACGGTGCGTGAGGATGTGGCACGTGTATTGAAAAAGATCGGTGATGCGCGGGCCGTGGACGCCTTGATCGACGGGTTGCTGGGTAGTAATTGGATGGTGCGACGCCATGCGGCCGAAGCCTTGGGCAAGATCGGCGATGCCCGTGGAGTCGGCCCGTTGATCGAGTCGCTCAAGGATGAAGACTGGCTCGTGCGGCGGAATGCCGCGGAGTCGCTCGCGCGCCTCGGGGCGAAGCAGGCCATCGACCCCTTGCTCCCGCTGCTCGAAGATGAGAATACGATGGTGCAGGAAACGGTAGAAGGTGTGTTGGCGAGTCTCGGATGGAGCGCGAAGCCGTAATCTTTAATTCGACGTAAAGGATACACCTCATGGCAGATGAAGCTCCTCCAAAGCTTATTCAGATCGGTCCGAAGGGCGGCGCGAAGAAGGACGGGTTCAATCTCGTTACGGAACGAGTCGTCGCGGTGAACCCTGAGGCGAAACAGCTCGAAGTCGAACTGTTGGCCTACGACGGTAAAACAGTCGTGTTGGACGTGGATGACGAGGCGCTTGAAGAGCTGAAGCAGCTCAAGGTGGGGGATGGAGCCACGATCCGTGTCGTCGAAGAAGGCGGGAAACGGATCGCCAAGAGTTTTCGGATTCGTGCGAAGGATCCCAATGCGGCGCGAGCCGACGCGATGCTCTTGGATCTTAAAGATAGTCACTGGCTCAATCGAAAGTATGCGGCTGAAGTGCTGGGTGAACTGAAAGAAGTTCGCGCTGTGCGACCGTTGGTCGATGTGTTGACGGATGAAGTCGGTGATGTCCGGCAGCGCGCCTATGATTCTTTGATCAAGATCGGCGGGCCGGCGGTGTCGTCGCTCGTGCCCTTGCTGGTGTCAGAGGAAGATGAGCTTAGGCAATCTGTGACGGAAATCATCCGTAAAATCGGAAAGCCCGCTGTCGAGCCGTTGGCCATGGCGCTTGCCGAGGCTGACGACCGTCTGAAGACACGGGTGATGAAGGTGTTGGACCGGATGGGCTACAAGCCAAAAGTCAAAGATGAGGCCAAGGCCGTTGACGTGCCGCGCCTCACGTAACGCCGGTGTTACGTGGCTGAGGCGGGAGCCTTACTGGGCCTCCCGACCGAAATGTGACGGAAGCCAAAGGCTGCGACCCGGTCCGGCTCATAGACGTTGCGCAAGTCGAAGAAGATGGGCTGGCGCAATGCGGTTTTCAGTCTGTCGAAGTCGAGGGTTCGGAACTGGTTCCATTCGGTCATGAGGATCAACGCGTCTGCTCCCTGCGCCGCGTCATAGGCGTCTTTGCAGGGAACGAGGCCAGAAACGGTCTGACAGGCTTCCTCAAGCGCGGCAGGATCGTAAGCGCGAACCGTGGCGCCCTGTTTGATGAGTTCTTGCGCCATGGCCAGAGCCGGCGCATCCCGCAGGTCGTTCGTATTGGGCTTGAACGACAGGCCCAGCATTGCAAACGTCTTTCCCTTGAGTTCCCCAACCTCTTTCGTGATTTTTTCTATCATCCGGACGCGTTGTTGCTCGTTAATGAGGGCGGCGGCGCTTGCGATTTGCATGGGATAGCCGACTCGTTCCCCCGTCTGAACGAGGGCGGCCAGATCTTTCGGAAAACACGATCCCCCGAAGCCCGGTCCTGCGTGGAGAAATTTCGATCCAATCCGGTTGTCGAGCCCCATCCCTTTCGCCACCATCAGCACGTTGGCGCCTACCCGTTCGCAAACTGTCGCGATTTCATTGATGAACGAAATTTTGGTGGCGAGGAAGGCGTTGGAGGCGTATTTGATCATCTCGGCAGTCGGGATGTCGGTCACGACGAACGGAGTTTCGATCAGGTACAGCGGTCGGTAGAGATCTTTCATGATCGCAATTGCCTGCTCGCTGTCTGCGCCGATGACAACCCGGTTCGGTCGCAAGAAGTCTTCGATGGCGGACCCTTCACGAAGAAACTCCGGGTTGGAGACAATGTCGAATCGGAATTTGCCTGATTGATTGGCGTTGATTACTTCACGCAACTTTTCCCCGGTTCCCACCGGGACAGTCGACTTGGTGACAATGACTTTGTACCCGGTCATGTTTTTGGCAATTCCGCGTCCGACTTCTTCCACGTATGAGAGATCGGCTGATCCGTCAGGCCGCGGCGGGGTTCCAACCGCGATGAAGATGACGAGGGCCTTGTCGACGGCTTTGGCGATGTCCGTGGTAAAGCTGATCCGGTTCTCCCGAATTCCTTTGGCGACGAGCTCTGTGATCCCTGGTTCATAGAAGGGCACATCGCCTTTCTCAAGCCTGGCGACCCGTTTGGCGTCGGTATCCATGCAGGTCACGTTGACGCCGAACTCCGAAAAACAGGCTCCTGTTACCAACCCGACATAGCCGGTTCCGATCACACTGATATGCATGGGTTTCTGTGCTCCTGTAGCCAAGAATAATCTGGGCCGAGTATAGCAACGGTACCGAGGGTGAGCAACAAAGTTATGGAAAGTTGTTTTCACCGGGAGGAGCCGTTCGTTGACAGGTGCATGAGGGCTGGGTACTATTTGCTCCCTCCATCGGACGGATCCTGTCGTATGGCGATTCAGAGCAGACTTCTTCAGCGACCTCTCGCCGTGATGATGCGCCGGACCTTGCGCGCGATCAGTTCTGACACAACATTGTTGGAGGCAGCCAAGCTGATGCGTGACGCAAAAGTCGGCGCGTTGTTGGTGCATGAGGCCGGTCACTACATTGGTATAGTCAGCGAAACGGACTTGGTTCGTAAGGGGATGGCCGAATCGTGCCCGACACAAGAGACGTTGGTCCGTGCCGTCATGAGTAGCCCGCTGCTGTCGATTGAGATTACGAGCTCGGCCCACGAGGCGAGTGAGAAGATGGCGGAACATGGGATTCGCCATCTGGCGATCTCCGAGGAGGGGCAGATCGTCGGGATCATCTCCGTCCGCGATCTCTTACGTTACTTCAAAAACTGGGGCGGTCTGTGATCGTGCGGGCTCGCGGAATAGCACCGGATCGTCTCCCTACCCTGTGTCATGTTTCTGCATGAGTGTTGTGAACCGGCCGACTCATACCCCTCAATGGTTTCTCCTGATAACGGCGCTTGTGACCGGTGCTGTGGTTATGGCGCTCGAGATTTTGGGAAGCCGGCTTTTAGCTCCCGTCTTTGGAAACTCACTGTTTGTCTGGGGTGCATTGATCGGAGTGATTCTTGCCGCCATGAGCAGCGGGTATGCCTTTGGGGGCTGGGTCTCCGACCGGTATCCCGGCGCGCAGGTGCTGGCCGGTCTGCTGCTGTTCTCCGGGGCCTGGACCTTTCTTATTGCGTGGCTTGGCCAGCTGGTGCTCTTTAAGGTGGCGGGAGTCATTGAGGATCCTCGGTGGGGACCCTGTGTTGCTGCGGCGTTGCTCCTCGGCCCGCCGGCCTTTGGGTTGAGCGGTGTGCTGCCGGCTCTGTTGCGATTGGCCGTGTCGGACCTTGAGTATTTCGGCCGGCATACCGGTCGGATGATCGCGCTCTCGACCATGGGTAGCTTGGCGGGAACCTGGGGGACGGCGTTTTTCTTTCTGTCCTGGATCGGCAGTCAGACGCTTGTCGCATGGCTCGGCGTCATTCAAGTCGGGCTTGGTCTCTGGTGGTTGATCAGCAGGACTAGCGCGCGGCCCTTGATGGTCGGCTTACTGCTCCTATGCATTGGAGGTCTGGGGGCTGGCGCGTTGTCTCCGATCCAGATGTTGAAGGTGCCGGTCTATCAGGAAGACAGCCCCTACCAACAAGTACGAATTCGCGATGACGATCTTTTTCGTTACCTTGTCTTGGATCGGACATTCCACGCGGTCATGTGGAAGGCGGATCCTGTCGCTCTGTTTCTCCCCTATAGTCAACTGATGGTCGCGTCACTGGCTTTGGCGCCCGAACCGAGAACGGGGTCTGATCCTTGGTCATGGAGGTGGGTCGCTGGCGAAGTGGCTGGCCCATCGATGGCCTGAACTTGAGTTGGACGTGGTTGAGTTCGATCCAGTGGTTGTCCGCATGGCCGAAGAATATTTCTTCTATCAGCCGCCACCCCAGCATCATGTGCACGTCCGGGATGCCAGGGTCTTTCTGAATTCCACAGAGCGGACGTACGACCTCATTTGGGTTGATGCGTTTGCCCGACACATGATTCCGTTTCACCTGACCACGGTGGAGTTTTTCGCGGAGTTGCGCGCCCATCTTGCGCCGAACGGTATCCTGGCAATGAATTTAGCCTCATCGGGCGAGGGCGGAGATCTTTTGCGGGCCAATGCGGTCGTGCAGACGATGAGACGGTCGTTTCCCAACGTCGAGTCCTTTGCGGTCAAGGGGCCCTGGAACTCTTCTCAGGCGCGATCGGAGAATCTGATTTTTTTTGCCGGTGCGCCGCTCGAACATCATACATACCCGACCATTGTGGCCAACGTGAACAGATTAGTTGAGCAGCAGCTTCTTCCATTCGAGTCTATTGCCTTGCTGACTGCCCATCGCACGCAACCCTGGGAGGCAGGTGTCGTGCTAACTGACAACTATGCGCCGTATGATCTCTTGATCGGGTCCACGGTTCAAGAGGTGCAACCTGAGGTGGATAAGCTATTGGAATAATTATGATTAGCTTGTTGCTGCGAGCGTATGCTTAGAAGGTGGTTTCGGAACAGATCTGTAATAACGTTCTTGCTTCCGATTTCGTTTCGGTGCTATTTATAGGGCCGCTATCGAAGAGCATGCATGCTGAATAAGGTCATGATGGGCAGTCGTAGGGAATTACTGGTCGGCGAGGTCAGGGTTAAGTGGGCTTGGCGGAGGTATTCACCAACCTAATCACATCTCTTCTTCTTTCTTAAGGAGGTAGTCATGGGCAAGACGATGTTAGGGGTCTTCTTAGGCCTCATGATGGTCGTGGCTGGGGCATCTGCAGCATTTGCGCTCCAGGCAGGAGGAGTCGAAATCGGGGATTTGGAAACTGGGTCTGTTGTGGGCCAGTCGTTCAAGGAATTGGATGTCGATGCTTCGCTGTTCGCGATTGAGATCGGGGATCTCAAAGTATGGTATCCACCTGTCACCATCATCGATTTCAAAGTTCGTCCTGGTCGTCCCGTCCTGCTCAAGGTGACGAACAAAGCCACTGCCGACCATGGATTTGAGATGACCGACGCGACAAACTCCGGAGCTCCGACCGTCATGAAGGCCCAAGTGGTGTTGAAGCCGGGCGAAACCAAGTATATCGGGATTCCGACCAGCGATATGTTCTATGCGACACAGGGGAATACGCTGACCTATCGCTGTCACCTGCATCCGGGACATGTCGGCGGCAAGATTCTGATGATCAAGTAATCGTTCTTGCAAAGGTGAGTGATCATCGCCCTCTCCGCGATATCGCAGAGAGGGCGATGATCTTTTTGAGCATCCTGCTAGAGACAAGAAGGCCCTGCTTCTCGCGAGAAAAGCAGGGCCTTCATAGTTGAACGATGAGCGATGATTAATTGCGCACGCCGCTCCAGACTTTCGTTCCGTCGATCGCCTTATCCGGATTGAGCGTTTTCGCCCTCTCGAGCAGGACTTCCGTCGTTTCCGGATACAGCGGGTCAGCAATGCAGCAATTATCGACCGGGCAGACGGCGGCGCACTGCGGTTCGTCGAAGTGTCCGACGCACTCGGTGCAGCGGTCGTGCGTAATCACATAAATACTATCGCCGACTCCCTGGCCATCGCCCACATGATTGCCCTTCGTTTCCGCATCGCTGCGAGTTTCAAAAATCGCCTCGTTCGGACATTCCGGCAGGCAGGCTCCACAGGAGATACATTCATCGGTAATCAACAACGCCATGACCCTCGCCTCCTTCTCACTACGATAGAGACACACACGGTTGACAAGTCTACCTCGTCACGACCATTATGAATGCCGCGACGTGAGCGCCATTCTAGTCTGCCGTTCTTTTCCAAGTCAACAGATCTGCATTTGCCCAGAAGGCCTAGATTCCCTGTATTAATGGGCCTTTGGGCCCAGGGAATCAGACGAGTTGTGAGAAGGGACGTCTATGGCTACCTTGCCGGCAAGCGATCGAGGGCAGAAAAAAAAACGCATCGTCACGCTCGCCCTCATGGCGATTTTCTTGATGAGTGCGTCGTTCTTTCTCATCGATCGAAAAGAGGAGACTATCATTGTCGTCTCTTTTCCGAACGGCCGTGAGCTTGAGGCGGAGGTGGCGGATACACCTGAGAAGTTGCTCGTCGGCCTCGCCTTTCGAGAGACGTTGCCGGCAAATGGCGGATTGCTGTATATCTTTGAGTCGACCGGGCAGAACCACCTCTGGACGAAAGAGTATCGGTTTCCGGTAGACATGATGTGGGTTGATGAAAGCCATCATATTGTGGGGCTGAAGGAAAATGTCGCTCCCTGCCGGGAAGATGATTGCCCCAGGTATAGTTCCTCTCCCGAAACAGTCCGCTATGCGATTCAAACAGAAGCGGGTTTCATCAAGCGGGAAGGGATCACCGTGGGGCTGGAGTTGAAATATACGCTTCGGATGTAATACGTGCGGGAGATCTGGTGGAACGTATGAAGAGAGGAGACGGTACAGCATGCTAGAGGGGTTTCAATCCGTTGCACTGGTCGCCGAGTTGCCGCCTGGGAAATCAAAAGCCGTCATGGTGAATAATCGAGAGATTGCGCTCTTCAACATCGAGGGGACGTATTTTGCGATCCATAATATTTGTCCCCATGAAGGTGGTCCTTTGTGTGAAGGGCGCGTAAAGGGCTTTGTCGTGGCCTGTCCGTGGCACGATTTGGCGTTCGATGTTCGGAACGGGCGAGGAACGGACGGCGGTGGATATTGTGTGGGGAGTTATGATGTGAAGGTGGAAGGAGCGGAGATTTTTGTCGGGCCTCGGCGAAAACCATAGCATGATCAGGCAAATAATAGGGAGCGGGTTGTCGCGTCGATTACGATGAGTACGACATCTGGCCACGACCATGATGGCGCCACACATTCGGATGGGGCCAAGGTCATTGAGACGACACTTGAGCATCCCATTCAGATTCATCTCTGGGAAGACAGGACACGAGGAGAGCTCTGGGTTCCGACCTATGACCCTACGGGGCTCGAGTTGCTGGCCGACGACTATCTTCGCATCGCCGGGAATAATGCGGTCGATAATGGGCAGCGGACGTTCGAGTTTAAAGCGGTCAAGCCGGGAACCCATCGGGTGCTGTTTGAAAAACGCATGGGGTGGAAATTCACCGCCGAAGATCGGCGCGTCTTTGACGTGACGGCCTCTGATGCCTCGCCTCGGAGGAGTGCGTAATCATGCCGAATGTGGCCTTCATCAACGGAGTGTTCATGCCGCTGGCCGAGGCGAAAGTCTCGATCGAAGATCGAGGCTTTCAGTTTGGCGACGGCGTCTACGAAGTGATTCGCACATACAAGGGGCGTCCGTTCGCACTCGAGGCCCATCTGGCTCGACTGGATCGTAGCGCCACAGCGCTTGAACTGACGCAGCCCTACTCCCGCGCCGAGTGGACCGCCCATATCCTAGAAGGGATTAAGCGGGCCGCCTATCCTGAAGCCAAAATCTATCTTCAGATCACCAGGGGTGTCGCTCCCCGCGATCATGCCTACTCAGATGAAGCGACGCCCACGGTCGTCATGACGGTTCGTGAGTTCCACCCGCTCGACAGGTCGATACAAGCGACCGGTGTGGAAGCGATCACGACCGAGGATATTCGATGGGGGCGCTGTGACATCAAGAGCGTGAATCTTTTGGCGAACGTTCTCGCACGCCAGAAGGTCAAACAGGCCAAGGTCTTCGAGGCCATTTTAGTCAACGCGGGATTGGTCACTGAAGGGGCAGTCAGCAACGTGATGGTGGTCCAGGGATGGAATGGTGGTGACGGCTCCCGAAGGGTCGCGCATTCTGTCCGGGGTCACGAGGGCCGTTGTGTTGGATCTGGCTATAAGCGAGGGCCTGCCGATTCAGGAACGCTTTGTCTCTCAGGCAGACCTCTTTGAGGCTGATGAAGTTTTTCTCACAGGGACCACGGTCGAGGTCTTAGCCGTCGTTCGAATAGATGGGAAAGTCATTGGAGATGGACTGCCTGGCCCAATCACACAACGACTCGCCGCAAGCTTCACGAGGCGGGTCGGCTAGCCCCTTGCTTTGGCATAGGTGGCATGCTATGGTCCGCGGACTGGAAGTGGGCTCAGGCCCACTTTTTTGTTTGACCTCTTGAATGGGCCATCCAAAGATACGGGGCTAGGGGTGTCGGTGAAGGAGTCCCGACCGGTCGTCAATCGCATCAACGAGGTGGTATCGCCCATCCTATGGGCATTGGGGTTAGAATTGGTCGACGTCGTGTGTGTGGGGCAAGGTGCGCGGTCAGTCGTTCGCGTGTATATCGATAAACCAGGCGGTGTCACGGTAGATGATTGTGGGCGTGCACACCTCGCGATCGGTCCAGCCCTGGATGTGGCTGATCCCTTCCCCCATGCCTATACACTGGAAGTCTCCTCGCCGGGTCTGGATCGGGTCTTCAAACGGATTCAGGATTATCGCCGGGCATTGGGGAAGCAAGTGAGCGTGAAGCTCAGGCAGCCGATCGACGGGCAGTGGCGTGTGGTCGGAGTGTTGACAGAAGTGAATGAACAGGGAGTCACGGTCGTGGTGAACGATCGGCGTTCTGAGCGGACGCTCATCCTTGAGTTCGACTCAATTGCTGAAGCGCGGCGCGTCGTCACGTTTTAGGCCGTACCGGAGGTCGATCACCGCGGTGTGAGCATACCGCTGCAACTGGAGTATGGCTGCAGGGGCAGTCGCTGGAGAGTGAGCTATGAATCGAGAATTGATTTCAGTCATCGATGAACTTGGTCGGCAAAAGGGCATCGACAAGAGCCGAGTGATCGGGGCGATCGAAGCCGCCCTTCAAATGGCTGCCAAGAAACGTTTCGGGCAGGCTGAGAATATTCAAGTCGAGATCGACTCCAAGACCGGTGAGATCTCCGTCGTGTCGAAGAAGACCATCGTCGATGCGGTCATCAATCCAAAAACCGAAGTCTCTCTTCAGGAAGCTCGCCAGTTCGACAACGAAGCAGAGGTCGGCGACGAGATCGGGTCGGTCATCGAGATGAGCGATTTGGGGCGGATCGCTGCGCAAACCGCCAAGCAAGTCATCTTCCAGAAGGTCCGGGAGGCTGAGTGGGAGGCGGTTCAAAAAGAATACTCCACGCGGCAAGGAGATCTGGTCAACGGCATCATTCTCGGGGTAGAGCGCCGGAATTACCTGGTGGATCTCGGTAAGACCGAGGCGGTATTGCCGATTCAGGAGCAGATTCCGCGGGAAACCTATCGCGGTGGCGATCGGGTGAAGGCCATGCTCTTGGAAGTGCGCCGGACTCCGAAGGATGTCCAGGTCATCTTGACGCGGAGCCATCCGCAGTTTGTGTCGAAACTCTTCGAGTTGGAAGTGCCTGAGGTGCTCGAAAAAATCGTTGAGATCAAGTCCATCGTGCGGGAGCCTGGTGATCGGACCAAGATCGCCGTGACGTCTCGCGAGAAGGCGGTCGATCCGGTCGGGGCCTGTGTGGGGATCAAAGGATCGCGGGTTCAAGCGGTGGTCCGCGAGCTGCGCGGAGAGAAAATCGACATCATTACCTGGACCTCCGACCCGCGCGTCTTCATCGCCGAGGCGTTGAATCCTGCGAGCATCGAGAAGGTCGGCGTCGATGAGGAAAAGAAGTCGGCGTTGGTTGTCGTGGCAGATTCCCAGTTGTCGTTAGCGATCGGGAAGAATGGACAGAATGTGCGGTTGGCAGCTCGTCTGACCGGCTGGAAGATCGATATCATCAGCGCGACGGAATACGAAAAGGAAAAGGCCGAACGGGATAAAGAAATCAAAGCGGCGTTGGCGGAGGAAACCGAAGCGCTGCATCAGCAGGAAGAAGCCCGAGAGCAGGAATTAAAAGCTCGGGCAGAATCGGAGTCGGACAGCCGGATAACCGGATAAAGAGGAGTAGGTGTCAAATTCTCATGCGCGTGTATGCATTGGCTAAGCAACTCGGGATGGAAAACCGTGACCTTATTCCGGAATTGAAACGGATGGGGATCACCGTCGCGTCGCATAGCAGCGCGTTGGATGATGACGTGGTGCAGAAGGTGTTGGAGAAGCTCGGCCCGAAACTCAAGGCTCACGGGAAAACGACGGGTAAGACGGCAGAGGCCGATGCAGGGTCGGGGTGAGCGGAGCAAGATCGGTATGGCGTCCGACCATGCGACGGGAGCCAAGGCCGGGTCGTCCCCGGCAACTCCGGCGGCGGAGGAGTCTCCCAAGTCCGACAAGCGCCGCATTCTGATCAAGCGCAAACGAGCCGATGACGTTCCAGCGGAAGAAGCGCTGTCGGTGCCGGCAGTTGAATCAGCAGGCGTAAGCGGAGCGCTCATCGATACTCTGGTGGTGAGCCCGCCGCCTGTCGTGCACCCGCACACGGGAACTCCACCCGTTGCGCCGGTTGACCTGCCCGCGGTATCTGATA
>CAVUMA010000022.1:0-101305 GCA_963742465.1 uncultured Nitrospiraceae bacterium
TCTACACCCACCGGAGGCAACCGGGAAGTTCTGGCTTCAACGGTTCAGTCCCTACTACACCAAACCACACGAATATGGTATCCGTATCACAGGTCCCTGGACGGCATACAAGTATGTCTACGATGCTCGGCAGGTGGACGTGGAGAAGATCGCCTACGACTTCGAGTATGAGTTGGACAATTGGAACGTGGACCAGAAGGTCTACCAAGAATTGGTGGACGTGGTGCAAGAGTGGCAGCGACTGGTCAAGTCGAGCGATCGGCCATTTCTCTATTACTCAAAGGCAATGGATTATGTCACCGTCTACGATGGCCGAAATCCGGAGGCACCAATACGGCGACGCTACGATTGGCCTGCGGCGGGAATCATCGAGGCTTGCAACGAAGCGGCCAAGAGTGTAGACCAGATCCGTTCGCTGATGGCACAGCGACCCAGTAATAGCGAGAACATTGATGCAGAGATCGATCAGGCGCTCACTGCATTGACGGCTGCACGGATTCTCTACGAAGAACGCGGAAAATACTTCACCCTAGCCGTTCCCGAAAACCCCTACCTCTAGCAGGATGCTGAAAATGGGGGATTAGGGGGTAGCTGGGACGATCCCATTGCTCGCGCAACGCGCGGCCTCAGAAGGCCCTCGTTGGACGCGCGCAGTTGAGATCATCCCACCCACCCCCTTAGTGACAGCAGCGCTGCGGCCTTGCTGGACGGTCTTTTTGAACATCCTGCGGGAGTGTTCTCCCGTCGTTTCATATGTGCGGACCATCAAGGCGCTAGCGTACCAACATGGTTTTTCCGCAGCCTGCTAGCTGAATGAGACAACTGTCCGATCACATCGACAGTTTGTCGGCGCACGTTTCGCATCTGGACGCCGTGGGCGAGCGAGGCGCCGCCTCGGATGGCGCAAGCGACGTGGACGGCTTCCGTCATTTCTTCGATGTTCGACCCTTTCTCTAGAGAAGCCTGCGTATAAGCATCGATGCAGTAGGGACATTGGACTGCGTGGGCGACGGCGAGGGCGATGAGGGCCTTTTCCCGTTCCGTCAACGTACCTTCAGCGAAGACGGCGCTGTAGTAGGCCATGAATTTCTCCCAAAGGTCCTTGTTGCCCTTACCCATCTCGGCGAACTTGCCCAGATCGTGGGGATGATAATAGGTCTCCATTAGCTACTCCTTAGTCAAAGGTTAAGGCCGAGGTTGAGGCTGAGATGTCAGAAAGGAGAGGAGACCACACTCAACCTTAATCTCAACCTTGGCTTGCTATGCGTTGCTGGGCGGTTCGAGATCGGCTTGTGTGAGTACCTGCGAAAACCGCGTGCCGACGAGGCCGGTCACCTTGGCCATGAGGTCAGCCACCTCTTGCCACTCCTGCGGCAAAAGATCCTGTTTCAGTTGGGGATGAATTGCCCATTGGGCATCGACTTGTGTTCCCTTTCGGCTCACGATCACCCGAAGCAGTTCCACATCCTTAGTGTGCGATTCGACCCCTGCGGCTTGGGATGGATTTGCGTTCGAATCTCTCGATGGAGGCGTTGAACGTGCCATACAGCCAATCTCCTTCCTTTTTGTAGTAAGAAGATCTTACTTCATCGTCATTCTATCTGTATATCTGCCAGAAGGACCCTCTGGCCAGGCTTAACTGTTCGGGTGTCCGGCTAGTCTGGTGCAGGCGTAGCGGGACTGATGACTTACGAGGGAGTTTCGTCTACTTGGAGTAAGTCGAGCATGGCTTGGTGAATAGCCCCATTACTTGCGACCAATTCTTGCCCATAAATCGAGTGAGAAGCGCCTTTGAAGTCCGTCACTTTGCCCCCGGCTTCACGGAGGATGACGACTCCTGCCGCCATGTCCCATGGATTCAGTGTCACTTCCCAAAATCCATCGAATCGGCCGGCCGCGACATAGCAAAGATCCAGCGCTGCCGTTCCAGTTCGACGCAATCCCTGCACCTTCAATGCAAATCGTACGAAGTGGTTCAAGTTATTGTTTGAGGTGTCACGAATGTCGTACGCAAATCCGGTCACGAGAAGCGCACGATCGAGATGATCCGTCGTGGATACGGAAATGGGAATGCCGTTGAGATAAGCCCCGTGACCGATTTGTGCGGTGAAGAGTTCGTCTCGAGTCGGATCGTAGACCACCCCAATAATCCCACGACTGTCGCACTCCACCCCGATGGACACACAGTAGGCAGGGAACCCGTGCGCAAAGTTGGTCGTGCCATCAAGCGGATCGATCACCCATTTGTAGCGGGATGAAGGTTGCTCGGTCAGCCCACGTTCCTCGGCAAGGATACGATGGTTTGGGAAGGCGTCGTGGATGACGTCAATGATCCGTTGCTCTGCCTGGTAGTCGGCATCGGTGACAAGGTTAATGACCTGCTTATGTTCAATACGAAAACCGGTGCGCGTGCATTCTGCTAGAACGGCTCCCGCCTGTCGGGCCGCGTCAGTGGCGACTGAGATGAGTGTATCGAAAGGAATATCCTGTCCATTTGGTGGCGACATGAACTGGCATCATAGCACGAGGCTACGTTTCTACAATGTTGAACGGGGAGACCTCTCGAACGTGAAGGAGTTCGACTCATTGAGACCAATGTTTGACCCCTTTCTTGTCATCTTGTCATACTTATAAACCGAGCAGGTGGCATTGAGAGCAAGCATGGATCAGTTTTAAAGCGATCATGCCATGCAAGCCACTATTATAACTTTATCTGTTGACTTGCTACGCAAGCAATGCTATAAAGCAAGCATGCTTCATCTGGGGGCAAGCTCGTGGAAGAACTCACCGATATATTGGTTGGTCTTGAACAGCGAATTAGCGCTTACAAGAACCGGCTGCAAGAGCTCGAAAAGAAACGTCGTCGTTTGGATGACGAGATCGCTACGATTAAGAAGTACTTGGAGTTGGCAGAGACGCTCTATCGCGTTGAAGCCGACAAGGCCAAGCTCGCCAGTCTCTCCAGTCAATTCTATTCCGACGAAAAAGGTGCTCGTCAGCGACCGAATACGGATGTCACCGACCAGTCGAGGGAAATCCTCATGGGACGGAGTAAGTATTCTGGGAAAAGCGTGTCGGAAGCCGCGTACGAAATGCTCCGCGAGGCGAATCGCTCGATGCACGCAAAAGAGCTTGTGCAGCGATTGGTCGAGGGGGGACTCCAGATCAAGGGGAAAACGCCGCTGACATCTGTGGCCACGTCATTGAAACGGGACAAGCGGTTCAAAAAAGTGGGTCCGAATACATTCGAGGCATTGGAAGAATCTCTGATCCGCGCAGTGTAATGTGCCGGGCTAGTTAGACCTCAAAATACACGAAGGGGGGTGAGAGTCTTGGCGACGAAGAAAGCAGCAAAGAAGAAGAAGAAGTAGTCCCCGCCTTGATTCTAGCGTCGGGGGTGAGGCCACTTGCTCCCGACGTTAAATCGCATCTCAATTACACGCACGTCAAAATTCATCTCGCCCATCTTGGCAAGGCCACGATCAGACTTTCTTGCAAGAAAATGAGCGTTAGAAGGCTTGGAGAGCCACAAGCGATGCGAATCGTCGTGCGGCCATGGCAGAACGAGACTCAGACGCGGCGACTGTTTCGTCGGCGTTGAGCAACACCCAGCTATCGGGGTGGGCAAGAATCTGTTGAACGAGGCGCGTATGTATTGCATGCCCCGAGCGCTCGGCAATCAAGTGCCCGATAAAGGGTATGCCGAGCAACGAAAAGTCTCCGATCAGATCCAGGATCTTATGTCGCACGAATTCATTGGCAAAGCGAAGACCTGATTCATTGAGAATGCCGTCTTGAGAAAGAACGATCGTATTGTCTAGGTTGCCACCCTGGCCTAGCCCCCGAGCCCAAAGGGCTTCCACCTCCTTTAAGAATCCGAACGTCCTGGCATCCGCGATCTCACGCTCAAATGCATGGGCTGAATGCTCGTAGACGTAGCTCTGAGTCTGGATCAACGGATGATTGTAGTCGATGGAATAGGTGATCTTGGGGGTCGAGGACGGTTCGATGCGAACTCGACGAGTTCCATCCACCACCTCAAGAGGTCGTGTGATTTTCAGGTAGGGTTGCCGTCTGCTCTGGGAAACAATTCCAGCTGACCGAATCAAGCGAACGAAGTGTGCTGCGCTGCCGTCCATAATAGGAGCCTCACCGGCATCAAGCTCCACATATACGTTATCGATGTCGAGTCCTGCTAAGGCGGCCAAGACATGCTCGATCGTCTTTACCTGAAACCCGTTGCCGCTGATTGCAGTGCAGAGCTCCGTAGGCACTACATGCCTGACACAGGCCGCGAGAGACGCTCCATCTTTGCCGTTCCGGTTGACAAAGATGATACCTGTATTGGGCGGAGCAGGCCTGAGCGTGAGGGTAACGGGTTGTCCTGAGTGGAGCCCAACTCCTGCACAACTCACTGCATTCTCTACGGTTTGTTGAGCCCTCACACAGCCACCTCAATAATATTTACACAGAGGGCATCAGCAACTCGTGTGCCAACCACTGTTATCGTAAAACATGGCTGTAGATCATTGATAATAAGAGAAATATTCTTTTGTGCACCGACATGGATCCATGTTGCAAAAACATGACACTTGCGACTTTTCAAGAATTATCGAATCTTAAATCCCGCTCCTATCATGACGAACCAGCTCAGCTGAGCATGGAGCCGATCACCGCGATTGGCAGCAAGGGTTAATTGACGTGACTCACGATCTATTGGTGGCTGACAAAAAATTCGTGATGATCAGCCCGTTTCTTTAGGGATGACCCGCAAGCCACTTGTCGGACTAGAACGTTTCCGTTGGTGGCCACAAACAACTACGGTCGGGGATCCAACTCGATGAGTCCTTTCCGAATGGCCAGGATGGCCGCTTGCGTGCGGTCGTAGACTTGTAGCTTATGGAAAATGTTGCGCACATGATTCTTGACCGTCTTTTCGCTCAGGTCCAGGTTATTGGCAATTTCCTTGTTCGTCTTGCCGTCCGCGACCAAGCGTAGGACCGTGATCTCTCGTTCCGTCAGATCGTGCTCGACCCACCCAGGCTTTTTCCCCTTCTTCTGAGACATCAAGGAGAACTCTGCCAAGATCTTGCTCGCGACGGATGGATGGATCAGTGACTCGCCCTTGTAGATCGCACGGATCGCGGCGACGATCTGAGAAGATTCTGAATCTTTCAAGAGATATCCGGTGGCGCCGGCGCGTACCAAGTCAAAGATGTATTGTTGCTCGTCATACATGGTCAAGGCTACGATTCCGATGTGAGGGAACTCACGCTTGATTTGTCTGGTCGCTTCGACTCCGCCCATCCGTGGCATGCTCACGTCCATCAGCACAACGTCGGGAACCAGCGTCCTCACCTTCTCGACCGCTTCCATGCCATCCTGAGCCTCGCCTACGATATGAATGTCGTCTTTCGTCTTGAGGATTGCGGCCAGTCCTTCGCGGACGACGCGATGATCGTCGGCGATGAGCACTTTAATTTTTTCCATGAGCGGTCGTCTCCTTATTGATCAGAGGGATGTCGACGACGATCGTCGTGCCGCGCCCTTTCTTAGATTCGATTTTGCCCTCACCACCCACGAGTCGTGCTCGTTCCAGGATTCCGCGAATCCCGAAATGGTCCCATTTGTCGGGATCGCGCAGCACGGTATCCATGTCGAATCCCACACCGTTGTCCCCGATGGTGACCCTGAGGCGGTTGGGGTCGATGTCCAGCCCCACGGTGACCCGAGTCGCTTTCGCGTGCCGCTCCACGTTGCTCAGGGCCTCTTGCACAATGCGAAACAGAAAGATCTTGGTACGCGGGAATAAAATCTGCTCGTCGCCAGATACGCGGAACTGCGTCTTGATGTGATACTGGGTCTCGTACGAAGTGAGATAGTTGGTAAGAGCCGGGAGCAACTCCATCTTGTCGTAGTGGAGAGGACGGAGATTGAAGATGACTTGCCGCGCTTCATGGATGGCCAGCTTCAGCTGGGCTTTGCTTTCGCGCAAGCTGGCCAGGCTGGCTTTCGGATCTTTTCGAATCAGTTGCAGGCTCAGATCAAGTTTAAAATTCACCCCGGCCAAGTTCTGCACGAGGCCGTCGTGCATCTCGCAGGCAATCCGTGTCCGTTCCTCCGTCACCGCCACCCCGGTTTCCTTGACATAGAGTCGATAGAGCGATTGGTATTTATTCAAAGTCTTCTCGATCTCCGACGTGGCACGGATGCGGGCTTCGATGAGTTCCCACATGAATTTTGCGCTGGCCCCGCCGATGATGGTGACGCCCATCCGATGGAAATCTTGCAGCATCTCCCAGACCTTGGCATCACCCGATACGTCGATGATGAGATCCACACGCTCAAGGTCCAGGAGTCGCCGGTAATCGCGGGTCACAGGGATACCCAGCCGTTTTGCCAATAAGACGCCAGGAGCGTTCGGCTGAACCTCGGCCACACACACGATTGTTACCAGCGGGTCTGTCGCAAAGATCTCCATCAACGCCTTGCCGCCGCGGCCTGCGCCGATGATCGCCACATGCGTACCGCTCGACGCTCCGGTCTTAGGTGGCTGTCTGGAAGACTTGGATTGGATTGCAGGCATCGTAATGCTTACTCGCTGAGAAATTGCATCATGCTGTATACCGACGAACGGCAGAAGGACATAGAGTGGACGATGAGGAGAGAGAAGGGACCCTGTGGTCCTCACCGCTCGCGGCGTTGCTGAGCCAGCGTTTTCAGCTCGTCCATGAACTGGTCGATGTCTTTGAACTCGCGGTAGACAGAGGCAAAACGAACATAGGCGACCTGATCCAATTGGTGAAGCTCTTTCATCAACTCTTCGCCCACGATCCGGCTCTCGATTTCAGTTTCACCCATTTCCTGAATACGTTTTTCGATGCGATCCGTCACGTCTTCGATGGTGGCGGTACTGATCGGCCTTTTTTCACAAGCCTTCTTGAGGCCAGCGAGAATTTTGGTACGGTCGAATGACTCCCGACGGCCGTCTTTCTTCACCACCATGGGAAGGATTTCTTCGACACGTTCGTAGGTGGTGTAGCGACGTTTGCAGCCAAGGCACTCGCGACGACGGCGAATGACCTCGCCTTCCTTCGCCATGCGTGAGTCGACGACCTTGTCTTCGAGTTCATCGCAGAACGGACATTTCACAGGCGGTGATCCTGCCCCGTCTGATGCGGGTTAGTAGGTATGAAAGATTGGAAACCGGCTGCAGAGCACTTTGGCCTGAGTACGGATTTCCTCGAGCACTGCAAGCTCTTGTCGATGCTGCAGTGCCCGGTCGACCAAGCCCACAATCTCTTGCATCTCAGCTTCCCGCATCCCGCGGGTAGAAACAGCGGGAGTTCCCAGTCGAATGCCACTGGCGACGGCCGGAGGCTTCTCGTCGTAGGGCACGGCGTTCTTGTTCACGATAATGCCGGCAGCATCCAAGGCTGCGTCCGCTTCTTTGCCTGTAATGCCCTTGTTAGTCAGATTCATCAGCATTAGATGCGTATCCGTGCCGCCCGACACAATCTTGTACCCACGATCGAGAAGCCCTTGGGCCAGCACTTTCGCATTGGCAATGACCTGCTGCTGGTAACGCGTAAAAGCCGGTGAGAGGGCTTCCTTGAAGGCGACGGCCTTCGCCGCGATCACATGCATCAAGGGTCCGCCTTGTATTCCTGGGAAGAGGAGTTTGTCGACCGCTTTGGCATGCTCAGCCTTGCACATCACGACGCCACCCCGAGGTCCGCGCAGAGTTTTGTGGGTGGTCGTGGTGACAAAGTCGGCATAGGGAACAGGGTTCGGGTGGAGCCCTGCAGCAACCAACCCGGCGATGTGGGCGATGTCGACCAGCAGATAGGCGCCGACCGATTTGGCGATCTGTTGGAATCGTGGAAAATCGAAGGTGCGCGCATAGGCACTAGCGCCCACGACGAGCAAGCGTGGCCGGCATTCCTCCGCCACCTTCTGCACCGCGTCATAGTTAATGGTTTCGGTTTCACGGTCTACGCCGTAGGAAAACACACGGAACAGGATCCCTGAAAAATTGACTTTGCTGCCGTGGGTTAGATGACCTCCTTGGGCGAGGTCCATGCCCAAAATGGTGTCGCCGGGTTTCAGTACGGACAGGTAGGCAGCCATATTAGCTTGCGATCCTGAATGCGGCTGTACGTTCACATGCTCCGCGCCGAAAATCTGCTTACACCGCTCTATGGCAAGATTCTCCACGGTATCTACATGCTGACAGCCACCGTAGTACCTCTTTCCCGGGTACCCTTCGGCGTATTTATTGGTCATGATCGAGCCCTGAGCGGCCAGGACGGCGAGACTGGCGAAGTTCTCCGAAGCGATCAGAAGCAGCCTGTCACGCTGCCGCTCCTCCTCGGCAATAATTGCGGCATAGACGTCCGGGTCCGTGGCTTTGAGTGCGTTTAAAGAACCGACCGCATCGTTCATGACAGATCGTTCCCTCGTTAGGCCTCAGCGGGTGCCGTTTCGGCTTCCTGTTTCTTCACAACGTGGATGATCACGGTTGCGGTCACGTCCCGTGGAAGCTTGATCGGCACAGTGACGGTACCGAGTTCCTTGATCGGATGGTCCAGCTGGATCTTGCGTCGATCCACCGTAAAACCCTGTTCCGCCAATTTTTCAGCAATGTCTTTGGTCGTGACCGACCCAAACATCTTGTCGTCCTTGCCGACCTGAGCCTGCACCGTGAGGGACACGGCCGAGATGCTCTTAGCGTGGGTTTCGATCTCCAGCTTTTCTTTTTTCGCCCGTTCACCGGCGACGCGCTTGATATGCTCAAAGGCCTTGATGCTGCGACTGTCGGCCAACACCGCTTTTTTGCGCGGGAGCAGAAAATTCCGTGCATACCCGGCTTTCACATCGAGTAGATCTCCGAGATGTCCGATCCCATCCATCGTTTCTTGTAGAATGACCTTCATGCCCCTAACTCCTTCTGTTGGAAAGGGAAAGAGGATACTGGGGGGCCGGCAAAAAGTCAATTCGCAATGTGCTGAATGTCAAGCCACAGTAGAAATGTCCTCTTTCTCCCACAGTAGAAATGTCCGGTTTATGTGAGGGCCGCTGCCGCGCGTGTGTCTCGTGTCGGCAGCAGCCGTTTGCGCCATGGATGCGCGCGTGTCGGTGTGACCGTGCGCTGCTGGCGCGCGATCGTGGGAGGGGGCGGCACGCGTAGCGGATGCGCGACGATGGCCTGATACGTGAGCGGCCGGCCGTTGTAGGTCATCCACATTGTCCCATCCACTCGGTCTTCGACGATGACGTGGGTCGCCCGGACATTGCTCCGCACCTGATAGAGCTGCCCGTGGTGGGCCACCGTCCAGTCACGGCGCAGGCATCGGGTCGTCTTGAGGCACAGGATGCGGTTCAACTCCTGGTGTGTGGGACGGGGTCGATGCAGATCCGCGGCCTGCGCAGGCTGAACGGCGAAGCGCTGATTGTAGATCGGCAGATAGCCCGTCAGGAACTGATTCGCCGCGTCCAGCGTGGAAACGTCCGCGAGCCGCATCTCCTTGATCACCCGATCTTGAAAGGTTTTAAAGAGCCGCTCCACCCGCCCCTTGGCCTGGGGGGAGTGGGCCGGGATCAGTTCGACCCCCAGCTCGCCCAGCGCCCGCCCAAACTGACTCGTAGGCTTGACCCCGGCCAACTGCTCGTTCACCGTGGGTGGGGCCGGCGATTGATAGGTCGTATGTTTGTCCGCATAGACGGCCAGCGGAATCCCATACCGAGTCACGTAGCGCGTGAAGCTGTCCAACGCGGGGATCGTTCCTTCATACGCGTAGAACTGGGCAAACACGCGGCTGCTCGCATCGTCGATGTACGCCATCAGCACGCAACACGGCCCGCGCCCCTCGAACCAGTCATGGTGCGAGCCATCGAGCTGCACCAGTTCGCCTACCTGCGTCTTCCGCTCCCGCCACATCCGGTGTGGGCGCTTCCGTCGCATGAAATGATTGATCCCGCGATCCCGCAGCCACCGCCGCAGGGTCTCGTCGCTGAGCGTGAGCCCATGCCGCTCAGTCAGCTTCTCGGCCGCCAACGTCGGCCCGAAATCCCCATACCGCTTCTCGTACAACTTCAGCATCATGGCCTTGACCTTGTCCGGGATCCGCCGCTTCGATGGCTTGCCTCGTCCCCGATGCGCCAGCCCGTGGTCGCCCGCCTGCTCCACCCGATCGATGAGGCGCCGGATATGGCGGGACGTCAGCCCCAGCACGGTCCCCGCCTGGACCTGCGTCAGCTTCTTCTCCATCGTCTGGCGAATCACGTGCACCCGCCGGAGTTCCTTCACGCTCATGATGACTCTGTCCTTTCTGACCATCGGACCCTCCTTGTGAGGGCCCACAGTCTCGCAACGAAGAGGACATGTCTATGTTGGCCAAAGCGGACATTATCATTGTGGGATTACAGGGCTCACTAGTTTCAGCAGGCAGTTGCCTCACATCCAGGTTCGTCCATCGACACCAAGCTCGCATACTTTTTGATTGCACGGCACTAGCTTGGATGGGTCGTGGGTACGAACTCAGCCGAGCCAGGAGTTGCTCCACTCGCGGTGGTGGGGGTCGCTGCCAACACCACATGCAGTAGCAGAGTATTGAAAAAATCCGGCAGCGGCGTCTCGCTTCGCTCCAAGAAATCCTGAAACGTGAAACGAGGGGTCAGCTTTGAAACCGCGGCCCTGCTTGGGACAAGGCGTATCTTGGCGCGCAGGGGGGAGGGAGAGAAGCCAGTCTTTTTTGAATATCCTTCGTGATGTTTTCTAGTTGTGCCATATCGAATGACTATCGAAACTCTCATGTGTCAGAACAGTTTTTCCGAAGCCCCTTAGGTCCATGAGTGAGATCCATCGCAGAAGGGAAGCTTTTTCGTCTGCTTATAGCCACAGAACGACACGCGTTTCTTTTCTTGAAAGTGAAACTCCATCGGGGAGAACTCCGTCCCCGTAAGGGATTCATCGCAAAACGGTTGTGTTTTCGATCGCCAGCATTGACATCAAATGACAGTGCCTGCTCCCACTTCGGCAATGCATGGCGTCCGTTGCGCAATTACCGGCTTGTTTGGCATCAGACTCCTCCTCGCACTCGTTAGGCGTAAAAGACGAGGCGTCTATGAATGACGAGGGAAGTATTCCGTACGCCACGAAGCTTTCTCAGCATCGGCGAGGCGGTCCCTTCGCACTGACCGGTGTCAGCCACAGATAGTCAGCAATCTTCTCACGGATCATCTCTTGTAATTCCTCGATGCGCCCCACCTCGAAAGACTTCATATAGACGCTGACCTGGCGGACCTGATCAGTTAGTCGGCGGGCCACTCGCTTTGGAACCGGAAGGTTGTACTGAATGTGTCCGGCTCCTGTATAGCTCACCAGTGGCCCAGCCATAGTATCGTTCCCTGAGCGAATCTGGATGAGGCGATGGACCAACGTCTTAGCCATCCCTTCGTCGCGAACCATGGAGGCTTCGAGCATCGTTTTATAGAGGCTGTCGTCCCTCTCACCATGACAGGCCTGGAGTTGCTGAAGAATACGGGTCCGATAGATCGGATCATCGACAATGGCCTCGTCCTTCATGCCCCACTGTGCCATTATCGGGTCAGACTCTGCCTGAGCCAAGCCGTTCTTGGCGACGATTCTCACCAACGGTTTTGGAGGATTCATGGCATCCAGAGCCCAATGTTGTTCTTTTGCCAGCCGAACCAGCGGCTCATAATCCTCGTATGGATCACCCCAGTTCTGTTGCCACCGGACGGCTTGAAGGAATTCCTGGCGTGTCATTTCTGAACCCGAAATATATTGATCTAGTGCTGCCTGGCCGTCCCAGCCGAACATTTCCATCGCCAATGCTGGCGTACGTCCCTCCGCCTTCAGTCTCCGCAGCACCGTCAGCGCCGCATCAATATGAAACCGATTGTGATGTTCCTCTCCCAGATAAATGATCTCCTGCTGGAGCAACAACGTTGTCCACTGGTCGAGAGAGACCGGTTGACCCGTCGCAGTATCAATGACCTGCCATTCCTTGAACGGCGTATGATGTTCGTCCTGTGAAGCGGCAGAAGTTCTGGCACCCCCTCCACTCGTGCAGGCGACGGTGAACCACAATGCCCCGACGCTCACCAGCACCTTGCACGTGACGAAGATGGCTCGCATAGCGAACATCAGCGTTGTCTTGTACATAGCCTCTACCTAACACAGGTCTCTCAGGATGGGCAAGACGGAAACCTTGACGCTGATGGACCAGGTCGTTATGCTGCCTCATATGAATTATCCGACATCGACGGACTTATTTTCACGTCCCGCACCAAGCGACTCATGAATTCCCCCGCACAGGTCCTTGCAGACTTTCGTTCACAGGTCACCCAGCTTTTGCAGGAACGCGACAAGGAATGGGAGGCCTCACGCAAACTTGTTGAGGCAAAGCAGCTCACTGCGACGTTGAAACGGCTGATCGAAGAAGCCCACCGCGTCGATCTTCCCGTCATCATCCGCGATGCGATCACCCTGGCGTTGGGGAATTCAGCAGCAACCAGCATTCAGAATCTGCCCGGCCCCCGACTCAAAGAACTCACAGGGCTTCCCCCGACCAAAGCCGTACGGGCCCTCTGTGTGTGGTTCGGTGTGCTTGAGGGCCCGATATCACGGTGGCCAGTGACTTCACTGCGAAGCGAGGAGATTGAAACGTTCGCTCAGTCCCACCTCAATCCTTTTGACCTGCTGCTCGAAGCAGACGTGGCTTCACTGCTCGATCTGGGAGCCGGGGACCTCTCCTTTGCCACGGAGCTTGTCGAGCTATATGTAGCTTCCCTTCAACAACGCCAGCGTGAATTGATTCTTCATAGCCTTGATCGGCTTCAACCAGGCTCAAAGCTTGGTGGTCCACTCCATCCTGAACGGGAACGACTCAACGGCCTGCGATCTCGGACCGGACTCTCGTTTCAATTCTACGGAAACCAGGATATGTTCAACCTGGACAACCTCGACCAGGCAGGGAAGCTCGCGCCCCGCTATACAATCGCGACCTGCTGGGCTCCCGCAACCCCCACGTTTGCCTATGAACCGACCCGATTGTCCGATCAGATCATCACTCAGGAACTCCATCGAACCAAAGGCGCATTTCGGCAGATCCCCTATTTGGGCGAACCGGCACTGGAGGTCCAGCACGGGGACCGCGCACTCCTGTTTCCCCCATGGAAGTTCGAGATTCGAGGCCCCCTCGCCCTGCTAGACCTACTGGCACGACGAGGCCTTCTCTGTGTCCTTGGAGCCGTCGATAACCAGGTCTTCTGGGAAACTCTCGCGCAACTGCTCGACGACACCCGCTATCGACCGGACAATCAGCCGTTCATATCAGACAACCTCCCAACGATATTCGGCGAGATCTTCGAACGGCTCTCGCACCTTGCGCTCGGCGAGACTATAAATCTGTCAGACTGCGGCCCATTACGGAGACAAATCCCACGAGTCCTCCCTCTTCTCCCGACGCAGGATCCCTCCTATCGTTTTCGCTCCGTTCAGATTCGCCGTGGAGCCGTATTCCCAGAAATTCCAGCCAGCAGTACCGCCAGACGATTTTCTGACATGGTGGAAGAAACTCCTCCCTGGATGTTGATTCTTGTACCAGAATAGAGCTGAATGCGAACCGCCCTACCGCTGCAAACCATTGCAAGTCGGTCTCTCCAGGCTGATCGATGCAAAAACTCACGTGAAAATTGACCGTCTTCAGACCCTTTGTTAGACTTCGATCGTGTCAGATCACCAGGCATTCCTGAACTACCAGGACCACTAATCTAAACCCAACATGAGTTCAGCTCACACTATCCGGTCGATTCAGGACAATATTGCTCTGGTCATCAAGGGGAAAACCCATGTTATCGAGATGGCGGTGGTCTGCCTTCTGGCCCGTGGTCATCTTCTACTTGAAGATGTTCCCGGCGTCGGTAAAACCACGCTGGCACACTGCTTGGCCCGATCGCTGGATTGTTCGTTCAAGCGTATTCAATTCACGAGCGATCTCTTGCCATCCGACATCGTCGGCGTCTCCATGTTTAACCGGCAAAAACAGGGGTTTGAGTTTATACCAGGTCCGATTTTCGCCAACGTCGTGCTGGCCGACGAGATCAATCGCACCACGCCGAAGACCCAGAGCAGTCTCCTGGAAGCGATGAGTGAAGCACAGATTTCTGTTGATAATCAGACGCATCCACTTGAGCAACCCTTTATGGTCATCGCCACGCAGAACCCTGCTGAATATCATGGAACCTTCCCCCTTCCGGAGTCCCAACTCGATCGGTTTCTGATGCGCCTCTGTATCGGATATCCCTCGCTCGATGAAGAGAGGAAGGTGCTCGACCGTCCGCATTCGTTGCATCCCGCTGAAACACTGGAAGCGGTGCTGTCAGCCCACGAAGTATTGGCATTGCAGACCCGCGTGGATCAGGTCCATATGGAAGAGAGCTTGACGGACTATCTGCTCGCGATCGTGCAAGCGACCCGTCAGAGCGAACTCTTATCCCTGGGAGTCAGCACACGCGGAGCGTTGGGGTTGAGCAAAGCGGCCAAAGCATTGGCTGTCGTCCGTGGACGCGACTATTGCCTTCCAGACGACATCAAAGAATTGGCGCCGATCGTGCTGTCCCACCGCGTCATGCTGAACCGGACCCATGGTATGCGGACACAGAGCTTCGAACAGGCTGAGCGTATGGTGCTCGACATCGTCGAAACCGTTCCCGTCCCTGTCTAGCGGAATGTGGGAAAACTATTTTGGCACGCGAGAGCTTTGATGTACCTCTTGCGTGGCACAACAGAAAACCGTCCCGTAGGATGCTTAATAAGGCTGCTCAGCAGGGCTGCAGCGAGTGAAGACTCGAAGCGTGACTCTTGGGGTACGAATAGGGCCTGAACGATGCGAGAACGAAACTGGCGGGCTATTGCAGTATCCTGCCAGCCGGTCAACTGGATGAGCGACCCGCGTGAAGCACCCACTCCTCAACCTCCGTGCCTCCCCAGCCTTTTCCTTTGTCCGTGGCATGTCCCGACGGCGGTCGATTCGTCTCACATCTGAAGGGACCAGGTTTCTTCTCTTCACAGTCGGGATCGGGCTCGCCGCCATTAACACCGGCAACAATCTGTTTTACTTACTCCTCGCGATGATGCTGAGCCTCATCGTGATCTCCGGATTGCTCTCAGAGCACTGTCTTCGGCGTTTGGAATTTCGCCGACATGTGCCCGATCTCATCATGGCCAACGAGCCGACCACTCTCACCCTTTCGGTCACCAACCGGAACCGGCACCTGCCCAGCTTTTCCCTGCGGCTGCTCGATGTCGTCGAAGGCCAAGAGGTCGACCGGGGTCTTGCTCTTCACCTCCTGCCCCCGCAGAGCTCTGTGCTCCTGTCCTATCCACTGCTTGCGACAAAACGGGGCTGGATCAGGTTCGAAGGTATCCGGGCGCAGACGCTATTTCCCTTTGGATTGTTTCTCAAGAAAGGGCTCTACCTCGCGGAAACGCATTTGCTCGTCAGTCCTCCCATCAAGCCGCTCACCTTGCGATTCGTAGATGAATTGGTCAGCGAAGGGCAAGGAGAGTCTCTCCCACGACGAGGAGATGGGACCCAACTGTACAACCTCCGCCTGTATCAACCAGGCGATGATTCGCGAGCCATCCATTGGATGACCACTGCCCGGACTTCTCAACTGATCGTGCAGAGAAACCGAAGCGGAGGATCAACGACGCATCACAGTCGTCCTCTCAATCGTGGTCCCCGAAGAACGCGAGCTCCTCTTCGAACGAAGCGTGACGTTCGTGGCATCACTTCTCTGGCAACTGACAGAGCGGGCCTACCCTGTTCGACTCATCGTAGGGACAGAAGACTCGGGGCTCGGAGTCGGGATCCACTCATCTCTTGGCGGCACTGCGCCTGTTGGCGTTGTGCGAACGGCAGCCGCCTGAAACCGGCGGAATCGCCCACCACAGCGAGTACCTCCAGGTCAGCCACGAAGGCGAGCGGGGCTACACGGTGGCGGTTGTGCCCTGGTCGGACCAGGCGGCACCGACAAATACGGTGCGAGCCGATCGGGTGCTTTATGCCAAACAACTCGAAGAATTGACACATGATTTTTGATCAGGCTTTTGCCCTCAGTTCCGTCCTCCTCGCCGCCACAGCGTTTAGTGGACTTGTGCTTGCGCAGAGTGTCCCACTCTGGCTTGCCCTTCCTATATCGATCATCCTCATCATCTCGTTACTTCACGCAGGAGGGGTCCTTTTCGTTCGACGGGCGATGGCACAGGTCACCGTCTCGCCAACCCTGTGGAATATCCTATTGATCGGCGCCTTTGTGATATTGCTGATCGATCTCACAGTGGTGTCACGAGATCTTCTCCCGGCGGGCATCCACTTTTTGGTCGTGCTGCTGGGTATCAAGCTACTCACCCTTCAACAGCGGCGTGATTATCGGCATCTCTATGCGATTAGTCTCATGGCAATTCTGGCCTCCGCGGCACTTACGACCGATGCATGGTACGTCCCAATTTTTCTGCTGTATCTGCTCGCGGCAGTCTGGACACTATTGCTGTATCACTTGACCCAAGAAACGGGCGAAACCCCTGCCGTCGTAACACCCTCAAGCACGGCAGCCTGTCATGCGATATTTCCGAGCCGCATCACGCATCGCTTCTTTTGGTTGACGAACGGAACCGCCGTTCTGACGGTTGCCCTGACGCTCGCTATTTTCTTTCTCATCCCGCGAATCGGCGCGGGCATGCTTCAGAAGACAAGCGGGGAGGCACTGCGGACGACAGGGTTTTCCGATCGGGTCGACCTGGGGACGATCGGGTCAGTCAAGCAAGATCCTCAGATCGTCATGCGGGTTGAACTTCCGGACCAGCCCGTTGTTGAAAAAGATCGCCTCTACCTGAGAGGCCTCGCCTATGATCAGTACAATGGGCGATCATGGAGCCACAGCGGAACCCGTCGGCGCTCGCTGAGTCTCGTGGCAGATGGAACATTCCTCGTTCGGGCAGCCGGCAGCCGTCCTCCGAACAATCTGTCCGTGGAGATACGCCAGGATATCCTGCTGGAAACGCTCGATACCCCCGTCCTGTTTGCTGCCCCATTTGCAGAACTCGTGAGCGGCGAGTTTCTCAACGTACAGACCGATGGCATGACCGGGCTTCATTTGCCATCTCCTCCCGCTTCCCGCATCCGATACTCCGTCACCTCTCAAGTTCCACGGCTCGTCGCGGACGAACGAATCGCGCTGATCCTGGACTACCCCGACTCAATCCGTTCCCACTATCTTCAGGTTCCCGTCGGTTCACAGCAGGTGGCAGACTTGGCGCATCGCGTCAGCCAACATGCTACGACCCCATTCGAGCGAACGCAGGCGATCCAGCAACATCTTTTAGAGAATTATCGCTACAGCCTTGAAAGCGACACGGCCACGCTCAGTCATCCGCTCGATGAATTTCTTTTTACACGCAAAACCGGGTACTGCGAACATTACGCAACCGCAATGGTCGTGATGCTGCGGACCGTGGGCATTCCCTCTCGACTGGTGACAGGGTTTTTGGCCACAGAATGGAACGAATACGGAGGTTATTTCACCGTGCGCCAGCGAGATGCCCATGCCTGGGTCGAGGTCTACTTTCCGCACTCAGGCTGGATCACCATGGATCCCACCCCCACCATCAACACAACAGGCGCCACCAATCGCTGGGAGTCTATTCGCCGACTCGGGGAATCCGTTCGATTACAGTGGGATCGTCTGTTCGTCCGTTATAGCGCGAAGGATCAACTGGCAGCAGTTCATGGAATACGAGAAGGCAGCGATGCGTTGCGTGAAAGGGTCAGTCGTTGGGGTTCGCTGCTGAGTGCCCCGATAAGCCAGGCCCTCAGCCGCCTGACGCAGGTGGCCCGAACGTTTCAGCCTGGCATGCTCGGGCTTGTTACGGGAGTGATCGTGGTCGGCTTGGCCCTGCTCCTCCTCATGCTTCGGGATCGGATAGGACTCTGGGCGACCACCCATCTTCCGATATCGCACCCACAGCTTGCGATCGTCCAGCTCTATGCGCGCATGGTTCGTACGGTGGAGAGACATGGCGTGAGCAAACCTCCATCTGCCACAGCCAGTGAATTTGCCAGACTGGTTGAACGGGAATGGAAAGCAGCCGGTCCCATGGTGGCTGACGTGATCGCACTCTATCATCAAGGACGATTTAGTCGAACCCCACTCACTCCGGACGAACTATCTCGCGCGGCTGATCAGGTGGGACGGCTGCAATCCCTTAAACACATGGCTCAGTAACAACCCTATCGTGCATAGCCTCGATCCCGTCCGGGCTCGGCTAGGGCCGCAACCACTCTACATTGCTCTCAGTATGCACCACTCCGATTTGCTTTCCAGCAAGTTGAGACTATTGCTGAGCAAAAGGGATCTGCCCCAAGGCGAGGGAGGGTCGGGAGGATCAGTTCCCCAAGACTTTTTCAAAGGTTGCGTCAATTATGCCTGTGGTCTGCACGACCTGTGGAGAAAGGCACTCCAGCGGGGAAATCGAGTAGTGGTCCCCATCATAATGCATGGGGAGAGGAAGGCATCTTGAGAGGAAGACCGAATGTTGGAGCGGGAAACGGGATTTGAACCCGCGACCCTCGCCTTGGCAAGGCGATGCTCTACCACTGAGCTATTCCCGCTCAATCGCAGTCTTTCAGAGGGGTTGGATTCTACTGATGCAGCAACGAAACTGTCAAGCAATCAATCTAGAAGGTCACATTCATATTATCTTGTTAGTTTCGTTACAATGATTCAATAGCGATACTAAAAGGTAACTCACGAACACCGCGATCAAGCTATTGATTTATTGATCATTTGCTTCTAGAATGACAAGTAGTAGTTCCAGAGTGATACAACAAGTACACAATGACCATAATATTGATCGTATCTAACTAATCATCTTAAGCAGATTTAACAACTTACCATTCAACCACTTATCGCTTTTCACCTAAACACAAAAGATCTGTCACAATTTGGTGCGCATATTGCCAGTACGGAGAACCTATGGACATTAGAAACAGAATTTTAATCGGACGGTACGGACATGATTTATAGATCGGTAGCATGTTCGACTCTTTTCGTTTTAGGGCAGCTCTTGAGAATAAATAAAATGGGAACATTACGTTTCCGTTTTTGGTGAGTGAAGTCGCGCGGGCTGATAGAGGCCCTCAACTGTAGGAGGTGGGACCCATGTTTTTGTCACGGAGGCAGTTCTTAAAAGTCACGGCGGGGACGGTCGCCGCGGTGGCCGTCGCAGACAACGTGCTGGCGTTGACAGCGCTCCAGCCGGTGATCGAAGTCGGGAACCCGTTGGGGGACTATCCGGATCGGTCCTGGGAGCGGGTCTATCACGATCAGTACCGGTACGATTCGTCCTTTACGTGGGTCTGTTCTCCGAACGACACGCACGCCTGCCGCGTTCGGGCCTTTGTCCGCAACGGCGTCGTGATGCGGGTCGAGCAGAACTACGACCACCAAACCTATGAGGACCTCTACGGCAACCGCGGCACCTTTGCCCATAACCCACGGATGTGCTTGAAGGGGTTCACCTTCCACCGCCGGGTCTACGGCCCCTATCGGCTTGAAGGGGCCCGTTGATGCGGAAGGGCTGGAAGGAGTGGATGGATGCGGGCTCACCAGAGCTGACGTCGGATGTGAAGCGCAAGTATAAGTTCGACAGCCGCTACTTGGACGATATGCTGCGCGTCTCGTGGGATACGGCGTTCACGTATGCCGCCAAGGCCATGATCATCATTGCGCACGCGGTACAGCGGCGAAGCCGGCGCCCGTCGGCTCCGGGAGCAGGGATATGCGCCGGAAATGATCGAGATGATGAAGGGAGCGGGCACCCGTACCTTCAAGCATCGCGCCGGGATGCCGGTCCTCGGGATCATCGGCAAGATGGGGAACACCCGGATGAACGGCGGTGTCAACGCGTTGCTGGACACCTGGATCCGAAAGGTCGGCCCGGAGCAGGCCCAGGGCGGTCGCTATTGGTCGAACTATACCTGGCACGGCGATCAGAACCCTGCGCATCCGTGGATATTCGGCGTCCAGGGGTCTGACTGCGACCTCTCCGACATGCGCTTCTCCAAGCTGAACACCAGCTGGGGCAAGAACTTCGTCGAGAACAAGATGCCGGAAGCCCACTGGAAGCTCGAGTGTATCGAACGGGGCGCCCGGATCGTGGTCATCACGCCTGAGTATAACCCCACCGCCTATCGGGCCGACTACTGGATGCCGCTCCGGCCGGCGTCGGACGGCGCGATCTTCTTGGGGGCCATGAAGATCATCGTCGATGAGAACATGCACGACGTGGACTTCCTGAAGGGCTATACCGATTCACCGGTGTTCGTCCGCACCGATACCTTGCAGTTCCTGGATCCGCGCGATGTGGTCGCCGACTACCAGTTCCCGGACTTCTCCAAGAGCTACTCGGGCCGAGTACAGTCCCTCAAGCCGCGAGCAGGTCGAGCGGCTCGGCGGGATGATGGTCTGGGATCTGAACAAGAAGCAGGCGGTGCCACTGCACCGGGAGCAGGTGGGCTGGCACTATCAGACCAGCGGCATTGATGCCGCCCTCACCGGGACCTACCGGGTGAAGCTGCTCAATGGACGCGAAGTCGACGCGATGCCGGTCTGGCAAATGTACTTGGTGCATTTCCAGGATTACGACCTGGACACCGTCCATCAGATCTGCCGGACGCCGAAGGATCTGCTGGTCCGGTGGGCGCGGGATTCCGGCTCGATCAAGCCCGCCGCGATTCATAACGGCGAAGGGACGAACCACTACTTTCACATGACCATCAACTCCCGTGGCGCCGCGATGGTGCTCATCGTCACCGGCAACGTCGGCAAGTTCGGCACCGGGCAGCATACCTGGGCCGGCAACTACAAGGCCGGAACATGGACGGCGACGCCCTGGTCCGGGGCCGGTCTCGCCGTGCATACGGGGGAGGATCCGTTCAATATCACGCTGGATCCGAACGCGCACGGCAAGGAAATCAAGACCAGCTCGTATTACTACGGCGAAGAGGTGGGCTACTGGAACCATGGGGACACCGCCCTGATCGTCAACACCCCGAAGTACGGGCGCAAGGTGTTCACGGGGAAGACCCACATGCCGACCCCGAGCAAGTTCCGGTGGGTGGTCAACGTGAACGTGCTCAACAATGCCAAGCACCACTACGACATGGTGCGAAACGTCGATCCGAACATCGAGACCCTGATCTGTCAGGACATCGAGATGACCTCGGACGTCAACCATAACGACATCGCGTTCGCCGCGAACTCCTGGATGGAGTTCACCTATCCCGAAATGACGGTGACGGTGTCGAATCCCTGGGTGCAGATCTGGAAGGGCGGGATCCGGCCCCTGTACGACACCCGCAATGACCTCGATACCTTTGCCGGCGTCGCGGCCAAGTTGGCGGACATGACCGGCGACAAGCGGATGAAAGACTACTTCAAGTTCGTCTACGAAAACCGCGTCGATGTCTATGCGCAGCGGATGCTCGATGCCTCCAGCACCTTCTACGGCTACAGCGCCGACGTCATGCTGAAGTCGGAAAAGGGCTGGATGGTCATGGTGCGGACCTATCCACGCACGCCGTTCTGGGAAGAGACCAACGAGTCGAAGCCCATGTGGACCAGGACCGGGCGGTATGAAAATTACCGGACCGAGCCGGAGGCGATTGAATACGGGGAAAACTTCATTTCACACCGTGAAGGGCCGGAAGCGACCCCGTATCTGCCGAACGCGATCATGACCAGCAACCCGTATGTCCGGCCGGACGACTACGGGATTCCGATCACGGCGCAGCACCATGACGATAAGACGGTGCGGAACATCAAGCTGCCGTGGCAGGAAATCAAGCGGCATGCCAACCCCTTGTGGGAGAAGGGCTACCAGTTCTACTGCGTGACGCCCAAGACCCGGCATCGGGTGCACAGCCAATGGTCGGTGAACGACTGGGTGCAGATTTACGAGTCGAACTTTGGCGATCCGTACCGGATGGACAAACGGACCCCGGGGGTCGGCGAGCATCAGCTGCACATCAACCCGCAGGCGGCCAAAGACCGCGGCATCAACGACGGCGACTATGTCTATGTGGACGGCAACCCGGTGGACCGGCCCTATCGAGGCTGGAAGCCCTCGGATCCCTACTATAAGGTGGCGCGCCTCATGATCCGGGCCAAGTACAATCCGTCCTATCCGTACCATGTCACGATGTCGAAGCATGCGCCCGTACGTGGCGACGCCCAAGTCGGTCAAGGGCCATGAGACGCGCCCGGACGGCCGCGCCATCGCGGTCGATACGGGCTATCAGTCCAACTTCCGGTACGGGGCCCAACAGTCCTTTACCCGGAACTGGTTGATGCCGATGCACCAGACCGATTCCTTGCCGGGCAAGCACGCCATCGCGTGGAAATTCAAGTGGGGCTATCAAGTCGACCACCATGCGATCAACACGGTGCCGAAGGAATGTTTGATCCGCATCACGAAGGCCGAAGACGGCGGCATCGGAGCCCGTGGGCCCTGGGAGCCGGTGCGGACCGGGTTCACGCCGGGCCAAGAGAATGAGTTCATGATCAAGTGGCTCAAAGGCGAACACATCAAGATCAAGGTGTAACCGACGTGCAATCGTGAAACGTGAAACGACGGAGATGGCTCCGACACGAATAACGACTAACGAATAACGGTGGACGGTTAACGAGGAGGACACGACATGCCTGAAGTGTATAACTGGCAGCTGGGACGGAAGATGCTGTATCCCTACGAGGAACGGCATCCGAAGTGGCAGTTTGCCTTTGTGTTCAACATCAATCGGTGTTTGGCCTGTCAGACCTGTTCGATGGCGGACAAGTCCACCTGGCTCTTCTCGAAGGGGCAGGAATATATGTGGTGGAACAATGTGGAAACCAAGCCCTACGGCGGGTATCCCCAGTTCTACGACGTGAAGATCACCCAGCTCATCGAGCAGGTGAACCCGGGGGGACAGGTGTGGAACGTCCGGGTGGGCCGCAAGCACCATGCGCCCTACGGCGTGTTCGAGGGGATGACCATTTTCGATGCCGGGGCGAAGGTCGGCCAGGCGGCCATCGGCTACATCCCGACGGACCAAGAGTGGCGGTTTGTGAACATCTATGAGGATACGGCCACCTCGATGCGCGCCCTCGTGGAAGGCATCGACAAGACCGGCTTCTCCCGGGACGAACCATGGAAGATGACGGGCAGCAGTCTGCCGGAGCATGAGACCTTCTTCTTCTATCTCCAGCGGATCTGCAACCACTGCACCTATCCCGGCTGCTTGGCGGCCTGCCCGCGGAAGGCGATCTATAAGCGACCGGAAGATGGGATTGTGCTCATCGACCAGAATCGCTGCCGCGGCTACAAGAAGTGCGTGGAGCAGTGTCCCTACAAGAAGCCGATGTATCGGGGCACCACGCGCGTGTCGGAGAAGTGCATCGCGTGCTATCCACGGATCGAAGGGAAGGACCCGCTGACGGGCGGCGAGCCGATGGAAACGCGCTGCATGGCGGCCTGTGTCGGCAAGATCCGGATGCAGAGCCTGGTCCGCATCGGGGAAGACGGCCTGTGGGCAGAAGATCGGTGGCACCCGCTCTACTATACGATTCGCGTGGAGCAGGTGGCGCTGCCGCTGTACCCGCAGTGGGGCACCGAGCCCAATGGCTTCTACATCCCCCCGCGGCATAGCCCGCGCGGCTATGCGCGGCAGATGTTCGGGCCCGGCGTCGATAACGCGATCGAGAAGTATCTGGTGCCCAGCCGGGAGCTGTTGGCCGTCCTCCAGCTCTGGCGCGCCAGCCAGCAGATCGTCTTCCGGTACGATGTCATTCCGGGCCCCAAAGTGTTCGAGACCCAGATTCACGGGAAACGGTTCGAGATGTACAACGACACCGTGCTGGGGTTCAACAAGTCGGGCAAGGAAGTGGCCCGCGTGCAGGTCGAAGAGCCGATCTACATCCGACCCGCCGAACGGGTCAACTGGCTGTAAGTTTCAGCTAGGCCATCACTTTGCAGGGGGCGGAGTTCCCTCAGGAACTCCGCCCCTTCTAGTTGGCCAAGCTTCTTGACTCTTCACCAGTCTTTCGGCTCAGGTCTTGTCTGCTCCTTCTGTGCACTTGACGCGCCCCAGGAGGTCCAGTAGAGTTGCTACAGCATATGGACGCTCCTCTATCATCATACGCTGGGGTCGTATCGGCGTGACCTCTCATCAGCAACCATCCATCCCATTTGCAGCACAAGCCATACCCTTCGACGAGTTTCTGGCTTCAGGAAAACTCCCGGAGGGCTACCTTGCCAGTGAGTATCTCGCTCAGCAATTCGTCGAGCGCCTTGTGCACTATGTCCTCAGTGTCCCAACTGGCAGTTACACCATGGCTCAATTGGGTCAGCTCCTGGAACAGATCAACCCTCGCGTACAGATCCTCTTCTTCAAACGCCTCAAAGAAACTAGCCCCGAGAGCCTCAAAGATTTTGCTCCGCTCTATTACGGATTCATGAACGAGTTTCATTCTCTCCTATTTACCTAGCCCGACAACTTTTTCCTTGTCGCCTTGGCATTCTCGTGTATAATTGAGTGGTTAATAATTTGCGTAAAGGAGTGACATGAATCCAACCCTACAGCGAGCAGTAACCAGCTTCTACAATCTCATCTACGAGGCTCAAACATTTGCCACCACGATGTCACGGATTGACACCGCAGAACAGGAACATTACGCCGGACGGATCGAAGGATTAAATTGGGTGCTTGATCGCTGTCAAGAGCTCGAAGACATGGATGCGAACTTGACTCCTTCGTCCCTCCAGCGAGTTCTCACAGAGGTCAAATCCGATCTTGATCACGAATTATCGGTCCAGCGGCGAGAAAAGGGGCGCCGTGCGGATGGGCGGGAGGAGGCTCTCAATTTTGTCGCTGATTATTTATCCAGCCTGATCACAGCAACGGACATTGAGTCAGCCAAGACGCCGACGGTGTAACGCTCCCGTCTCCAATCAGGCTTTTTGTACTAACTTCACCTGTCGTATCCCATAACGCAGGGCCGATCGTTAACGATGATGCGAGAGTGGATCATTTTTGCTCTGTGCCTAGGTGTTGGGGGCCACATTGCGCTCGGCGTCGTCATGCATGCCCCTGGTGTTTGGCCATGGAGTACGGACAGGATTCTATGGCTTGTTGAGCGGGCTAGCCGTCTATGGGGTGGTGCAAGCAGGGCGAAGATTTTGGAAGCTGGCCCGGCACGCTCCCAAGTTCCCGTCGAAGGATGGGCACAACGTCTCATGTTGAACAGGGGAGCCTCCAGGGGCCGGACTCTCGGAATTGACCACCTAGCATCTCAATCTGCGTGAATTTATTTTATGTCAGGCCTCCCGCGTAGACCGACCAGCCCAACTTGGCCGACCAGTCTATCCCCCAGGACAGCTCGACAGCCAAGACCGGATGCCTCCAAACAGCCGGACCAATTCAGATCGTTGAATGCCTCGCTACTCTATTGTCCTTCCTGCCGAGTAGCGACCCCCACACGAGAGCGACTCCTGCTCGTGCTCCCTGGCGGGAATCTTTACGAATATCTCTGCCAGCACTGCGGAACGTCGACCGGCTCAAAAACTGACAACAATTAGGCGACTGTGCCCGCTGTCGAGCCCATAAACGACGATCGAGGCAAAACGGATCTTGCCCTCTATCACGCATGAGACAGAAGGTTCAGATGAGAAGCGCCAATATTTGGGTCTTGATGAAGAAAGCGGCTATCAGGCATGCCCTGCTAGATCAACCCTTCCAGGGGAATGCCTTCTTCGATGAGCATCACAGGAATGTCTTCGCGGATGGGATACAACATCTTCCGGTCGCCTCTGATCAACCCTCCATCGAGGGCTTCGATGACCGGCTTATTCGCTTTATTTTTCAATTGCCCACGGCTCACGGCCTCGTTTAACTTGGCAATCAAAGCTGCATCAGCCAAACTCACATCCTGTTTCGTGTCGGGGCAACAAAGAATGGCGAGAAGATCCTTGTCGATATTGACCGGCCGCCTTGTTTCAGTATGTTCCGGCATAACGCCCCTCCGTATGAGCTCAGACCGATATTGTGAGGTGTAGAATAGATCACCGAGATTGATGAGATCAAGCCCTGGCTTCAGACTCTATTTCGGCTAGTGGTTTCTGCTACACTACACAGCTCGCTCGATCGTGGCGAAGGAAACAAATGGCGATGTCAAAAGTATTATGGAAATACTTCTTGGCTGGATTGTTGGCCCTCGTGCCGGCCTGGGTCACATTCTTGATCCTTTCGGCGCTTCTTCAGGCACTCAACGAATTGATCCATGATCTTCCGTGGAATATCGGAGCTCAACAGTGGCCTGGATTAAGCCTCGTCTTGTTTCTGCTCCTAGTTGGTATTGTCGGCGCCATCGCTACCCATGTAGTCGGACGCCGCATTATCATCCAGGTAGAACGATGGATCGAACACGTTCCGTTGGTCCGCAGTGTCTACGTCACCCTCAAAGGGATGACCGATCTTCTTAATTTCCGTTCTCGTTTCGGACGCAGCACCGTGGTGGCCTTTCCGTTTCCACGAGACGGTCTTTGGGCGATTGGTTTTGTGATGGGCACTGCACCGCCGGCGCTGCAAGTCGCACCGCCAACAAGTTTGCTCATGGTTTTTGTACCCACGGCCATCCATCCGTTCACCGGCTTCCTTGCATTTGTTCCCCAGCCACAGCTGCATCCGATCAATCTGCCACCGGAAGACGCCATCAAGATGGAGTGTACCGCCGGTTTATTCAAGCCGGAAACCGGATGGCTACAAAGCCCAAAGACAACGGTCTGAGACCCATGCCAGTCCTCGACCACTTGAACGTCCGACACGCCAGGCCAGAAGATGCGGCAACAATCGCCTCGTTCAGTGCGGCCATGGCTCTTGAAACAGAAGGCCGCCGCCTCGATCTCGACCGCCTGTATAGCGGAACTATTGCCCTCCTTGAATCTCCCGATCGTGGATTTTTTATGGTTGCCGAACTGGAACAGGCTGACGATCGCCAGCTGCTGGGGCAGCTGATGATCACCTATGAATGGAGCGATTGGCGTAACGGCGCATTTTGGTGGATTCAGAGTGTGTATGTCGACCCTGTTTGGCGTCGCCAGAGCGTCTTTCGCCGGATGCATGAAACCGTGATGGCCACTGCCAAGACTAGCCCGAACGTCTGCGGGGTCCGTCTGTACGTCGAAGAGAATAACAGCACTGCGCAAGCAGTATATCGTAAAGTGGGACTCACTCCGTCATCCTATGCCATATTTGAAACAGATTTTGTTCTGGCACGCCAAAAGGCTTTAGTTGATCGTCCAACCGAAGCTTAGAAAAAGGAGTGATCGTGTTATTTTTCAAGCCGCTGGCGGGTATCATTCTCATCTTGGCCCTGGTCCTAACTCAAGGCTGTATCGTGACCAGGGGAACGATTGGCGAGCCGCTTCAAGAAGAAGCCATCTCGGCCATCAAGAAAGGTACGACGACCATGGCGGAAGTCGTCTCATCGCTCGGTGCCCCGGATCGGATTGTCAGAGGCAACGATCGGGAGATCTTTCACTATTATTACTATGACGGGAAATCGCCCGCAATGTTACTCCTGTTGCTGAACTTCATCCGCATGGACATCAAGAGCGATAATCTCTACGTGTTTTTCAATAGAAACGGGATAGCCGAAGAAGTGGTATACGGCAAACGAACCGGTAACACAAAATTCCGACTGTGGCCCTTTGGTGACTGACGTGGCGGCAGGTTTTCCCGCAATCAGGTTGGTCGCTGGCACGCTCTGTCTCCTCCTCTGTACTGGTTGCACCGTCCGCCGAGTGGTCTTCAACGACGTCGTGACCAAGGAACAGGTCAATTTTATTCGTGTCGGGCAGACGACGCTACCCGAGCTAGCCGATCACATTGGAGCCCCTGATGATGTCGCAGAGTCTGATTACGGGTTTGTGGCGCTCTATAATTGGAGCGATACCAAGTCTGCGTCCCTGGACTTCGGTACCATCCCCCGTCTGTTCTTCGGCCCCTTTGTCCCGACGATGACCCTGACTAAAACCGGGATCACACCGGAGCAATTGCAGGTGGTGTTCGATCCCCAGTGGACCGTGCGAGCCTACGGATTTTCTCGACGAACTACGGATGAACCAGTCGTTTGGTTCTGGCCCTTCTAGGGCGACGCTCCCATCCGGAATTGCCGGACATATCTAAGCCCGCTATAATCGGCCCCATGATTCCTTCATCTGATCCAGATTCCATCAACCCCGCCGCAGAATCCTCCTCTTACATTCCCGCCGATCGCGACACGGAGTTTCTCCAGCGGGAAGAACTCCGCTCACTTCGCATCGGGCTCGAACTTCTCAAGCCCGAGTTGATCCAGCGTGAAGAGGGGATCCGGTCCACCATCGTCGTCTTTGGCAGTGCGAGACTGCAAGAATCGACTGCCGCGAAGCATGCGCTCCACATGGCGGAAGAAGAAGCTGCCCGAGCCCCGATCGATTCAACGAAACCATCAAAAGGTGGCGATCGCGCAACGACAACTTGCTCTCTCGAAGTACTATGACGTGGCGCGTGAGTTCAGCCGCCTGGTTTCCTCAACCTGCCAGATCGACGGCCGATGCGATTACGTCATGGTCACCGGCGGGGGGCCCGGCATCATGGAAGCGGCAAACCGTGGAGCCGCAGATGTTGGAGCGAAATCGATCGGTCTGAATATCACCTTGCCGCACGAACAGTACCCGAACCCCTACATCACACCGAAACTCAGTTTTCAGTTTCGCTATTTCGCCATCAGGAAAATGCACTTTTTAATCCGTGCCAAGGCGCTCGTCGCCTTTCCTGGAGGGTTCGGAACTCTCGATGAGCTATTCGAGACGCTGACACTCCTCCAAACGGGCAAGACCGAAAACGTGATGGTCGTGCTGGTCGGGCGGGACTTTTGGGAGCGCCTGATCAACTGGCAATGGCTCGTCGAGAATGGGCTGATCGGACAGGAAGATCTGCGGCTCTTTCACTATGCCGAGACGGCTCAGGAAGCCTGGGACCTGATCAGTCGCCACAATGGAGTGCCTTCATCATGAAGCTCTCCTTCCACGGCGCGGCGCGATCCGTCACCGGAAGTCGCCACATGGTCGAAACACCCGGTTGCCGCCTGTTGCTGGATTGCGGGATCTTTCAGGGGCGCCGAGAGGAGGCGCTTCGTCAGAATCAGGACTTGGGGTTCGATCCAAAATCGATTAGAGCCGTCTTGCTGTCCCATGCCCATGTCGACCATTCCGGCGCCTTACCGGTGCTTCCGAAGCAAGGGTTCTCAGGAAAGGTCTATCTCACCAGAGCTACCGCCGATTTGACAGAACTCATGCTCGAAGATTCGGCTCGAGTACAGGTGAATGATTGCAGCTATGTCAACAAGAAGGAGCAGCGGAAGGGAAGGACCTGTGTCCGGCCACTCTATAATACCGATGACGTCCGTAAGCTAGTCCGGCGATTCGAAGGTACGCGATACGGAGACCTGCTCAAGATTGCCCCACGCGTCACGGCATCCTTTCACGATGCCGGCCATATCTTGGGATCGGCGGCCATTCGGGTGAAATACACGGCACGAGGCAATACGACCACTTTGCTCTTCAGCGGCGATCTTGGCCGTTCCAACATGCCCATTCTTCGTGATCCTGAGCCACCACAGTCATGCGACGTATTGATTCTTGAATCGACCTACGGCGATCGCCTGCACGAGGCTGACCGAGCGGTCATGAAACAACAGGCACTGGACCTCCTCACCCATGCCAAAACCTACAAGAGCAAGATTATCGTCCCGGCATTTGCCGTTGGTCGGACCCAGGACTTGGTCATGCGGATCAAAGAACTCGTCAGCGAGGGCCGCCTCGATCCCATCCCGATCTATATCGATTCCCCGCTGGCCTCACGGGCTACGGAAGTCTTTCGCCGCCACCCGGAATGCTACGATGAAGAAACCACCAAAACTTTCACGTCATCCGGCGACCTCTTCGCCTCTCGTTATATCCATTTTGTCTCATCGCCGGAAGACAGCAAGCGATTGAACAGCATGAAGGGCCCCTGCGTCATCATCTCCGCCTCCGGCATGTGCGAAGGCGGCCGCGTCGTGCACCATCTCAAGCACGCGATTCAAGACGAAGCGAACGTGATCGTCTTTGTGGGCTTTCAAGCCGAGCATACCCTCGGGCGCAAACTCGTCGAAGGGTGGGATGTCGTCCCGATCTTCGGCGTACCCACTCCGCGCCGGGCCCAGATCGTCAAGTTCAACGGGCTCTCGGCCCATGCGGATCGCCAGGACCTCCTGGCCTACGTGCGGGCAATCAACCCGGCTCCAGCTAAGATTTTTCTAGTACATGGTGAAGAAAAGCAGGCGCTTTCGCTGGCCGCTGCCATTCAGGCGGAACATTCCCAGATTGAGGTCACTGTTCCTCATGTCGGATCGAGCCATGAGGTCTAACGGCATCGCCCGCCCGACAATCCCACTGCTGATACTGGCCATGGGGATTTGTTTAGCCGCGCTTGTTTCTGCCCAAGCCGGTGAGCCGGAAGAACCTCGGGTGCGAGCTCGTGCTCTTGGCATCGTCGTCGGCTCCTATACCCCGGGACCGCTCAACGCGATCACCGACGTGGCCGGCGTCACCGTGGGCCAGACCACCCTCATCTCCGGCGCCGGGCCGCTCAAGCCAGGGCTCGGCCCGATTCGAACTGGCGTGACGGTCGTCATCCCTCGCGACGATGTGTGGCACAAGAAAGTGCCTGCTGGGTCGTTCGTCCTCAATGGGACTGGCGAGATGACCGGCCTTGCCTGGATCAGTGAATCGGGCTTCCTCGAATATCCGATCGCTCTCACAAATACGTTGAACGTGCCGCGAGTGGCCAACGGGGTCATGAACTGGATGATCGCGCGCTATCCGGAGATCGGCATTACCGACGATACCCTGACGCCAGTGGTCGCTGAATGCGACGATGGGCGGCTTAATGACATTCAAGGGCGGCATGTCTCGGAAGTGGATGTGATGAGCGCGCTCGACGGCGCTTCCTCCGGAGTCGTGCAGGAAGGATCTGTCGGTGCCGGAACAGGCATGGTGTCCTATGGTTTCAAGGGGGGCATCGGGACCTCGTCACGGCGATTGGCAGAGACTGAGGGTGGCTATACGATCGGCGTGCTCGTCAATGCGAACCATGGGCGACGGCCTGAGCTCGTCGTGGGCGGAGTCCCGGTCGGCCGGCTCTATGAGACTGTGCCTCCCGTCGCGCAGGCTCTTTCGCCTGGGCAAAGCGAAGGCTCGATCATCGTCATCATCGCCACCGATGCTCCCCTTGACAGTCGGCAGCTCACTCGGTTGGCGAAACGTGCCGCGCTGGGACTGGCGCGCACAGGCTCCACTGCGCGCCACGGCAGCGGCGACTTTATGTTGGCCTTCTCCACCGCAAACATCGTCCCTCACTACCCCAAAGAGCTGACGTTTCAGCTGACGCACCTCGCCGACACACATTTGAATCCATTGATCACGGCGACGGTCGAAGCCACGGAAGAAGCCATTCTCAACGCACTGACCATGGCGACGACGGTGGTGGGACGCGACGGCCATCGCGTCGAAGCCATCTCCCTCACCAGACTCCATGCCATCCTCGATCACCAGGCTAAGTAACTATGGAGAATCGGTGCCCTGCAGACTGGAGTATCCCCTCACTTGCATTTCCCTCTCTTGCCTCGCTATTCTTTCGCGACTTTCTTGCGTCTGGAGGACTAGTATGAACGAGTACCAACTCGGTGGCAGCTTGAGTCTCATAACCGCCCTGGGGAAAACCAACGCGTTCGCCGAGTTCTTACAAACCCGCATGGTTCGTGCCGTGGAGACAGAAGATCCCGCTGAACTACACTATCTCCTGGCCCAACTCGACGACTATCATTCCTACTTGTGGCGCTACTATAAGAAGCTGGCGAAGGACCGTCCGGAACGGATGGACCCAGGGGTCTAAAGCATTGGCGACCGGCGGGCAACACGATCAGACCATGATGATTCATTCCACAGGCACGACCACGCCGGCCACGCTTCAATTCGCGACCGCACTCTCGCGGAAGACCGATACGGAAGCCGCCACCCGCGATCTTGCGGAGGCCATCCTGATGCAAATCGGCATGGCCCCCGTCGATCTGGCCTTCGTCTTTTTTTCCGCCCACCATGCGGCCAATACCTCCATGATCTCCTCCATGCTGCAGAGGGAGCTGCGGGCGAAGGTCTGTCTGGGCTGTTCCGGTGAAGGTGTCATTGCCGGCTCCGAAGAGATAGAAACCGCTGCGGCCCTGACCGTCTGGGTCGCATGCCTTCCTGATGTCAAGCTGACTCCGCTCCAGATCTCCGTGTCTCAGCTACAGGACCAAATCCGCATGCCCGGGTGGCCGGAGCCGGGACTTGAGGATTCGACTTTTCTCCTCCTCGCTGATCCCTTTTCGACACCGATGCAGGAAGTCCTGTCCCTCATGACCGACCGGTACCCACATGGCAAAGTTGGCGGGGGCCTTGCCGGCGGAGGCCAGGATGCAGGAGAGAACCGACTGCTCCTCAATGATCAGGGCTTCGACGGGGGCGTGGTGGGAGTGCAACTCACCGGACCGATCGCCGTGCGAACCGTGACCTCGCAAGGCTGCCGCCCGATCGGCGAACGGTTTGTCGTGACGAGAGCGGAGCAAAACCTGATCTATGAACTGGGCGGCATCTCGGCATTGAAACGGCTCCAGGACGTCTTCGAATCTCTGGGGGGAACCCAGCGCCGCGATGCCCACCGCGCGTTGCATCTGGGTATCGTGATCGATGAGCACGGGAGTCATTTTGAGCGGGGCGACTTCCTCGTTCGGAATCTCATTGGAGCGGATCAACAGGCCGGAGCCGTTGCGATTGGAGATGTCGTTCAAGAAGGCCAGACCGTGCAGTTCCACCTTCGCGATGCGAAATCTGCAAGCGATGATTTGCACTTTCTCCTGGCTGCGGATCGAACGACGCACCAAAGTCCCCCGCTCGGGGCACTCCTGTTCAGCTGTTGCGGGCGTGGAGAGGGACTCTTTGGCCAACCCCATCACGATAGCGGAGCGGTGCAAGAGCGGCTCGGCCCCATCCCGACGGCGGGATTTTTTGCCCAGGGCGAGATCGGTCCGGTCGGAGGGCGCAACTTCCTGCACGGCTATACGGCGAGTGTGGTCATTTTCTCCGAGCCTGACTCCTGCAAGGAACATCAGTAAGAGCAGGATACTTCTGGAGCTCCCTAATAGGATCGATGGCTCAGACGCTGGCAAGCGCTCCCGTGCACAATAATTACTTTACTCTGTTGTCGTCCATCATCGTGGTTGGATGACCGACGATCAGGAAAGGAGCAGATATGCCGTTTCAGGAAGCAGGTGCCAAAGGAAATGAAGTTACGACGTCATCGGGACTGCAGTATGTCGAACTCACAGTCGGAACCGGAGCGACAGCAGAGGCGGGACAAACTGTCAGCGTGCATTACACAGGCTGGCTGGAAAATGGCAAGAAATTCGACAGTTCCGTAGACCGGGGCCAGCCGTTCTCTTTTCCACTAGGCGCTGGACGAGTCATCAAGGGATGGGACGAGGGCGTCAAGGGCATGAAAGTGGGAGGGAAACGAAAGCTGACCATTCCTTCCAAGCTCGGTTATGGCGCACAGGGCGCTGGTGGCGTGATTCCACCGAATGCCACCTTGATCTTCGATGTTGAGTTGCTTGGTGTCCGATGATTGAGCCAGCACGCAAATCAGCACGACCATGATGCGACAGACTCCTCTCATCCAGCAACATCGTGCAAGCGGCGCCAAACTTGTCGATTTCGCCGGATGGGAGATGCCCATCCAATACAGCGGCGTTGTGGACGAGTACCATACTGTCCGCTCCCATGTCGGGCTCTTCGATGTGAGCCATATGGGGCGGGTGCGGATCGCTGGAACCGGCGCTGTCTCCTTCCTCCAGCGAGTCACCACCAATGACGTCGGCAAACTTGCCGTGTCTCAAGCCCAGTATTCCATGGTCTGCAACGAGAACGGTGGCATCAAGGACGACATCTTCGTCTATCGGCTCGCTCCGGACGAGTTCCTCTTGTGCGTGAATGCCTCGAACCGCGAGAAGATCCTGTCGTGGCTACAATTCCAGCTCGCTCAGGACAAGACGGTTCGTCTCGAAGACCGGTCAGTCGAATTGTCCCAGATCGCCGTCCAAGGTCCCAAATCTCGCGAGTTACTCATGAGTCTTGGGGGGACAGCACTTGAAGGACTCAAGCTCCATCACACCTGTGACGCCACGATCGGCGGCCTTTCCTGCTTGCTGGCCCGAACCGGCTACACCGGTGAACTGGGTTATGAGATTTACATCGACGCAGACAAGGTCGGACGCCTCTGGGATCTGTTCGTCTACAAGGGACAGGCCTGGGGACTCAAGCCGGCTGGACTCGGCGCGAGGGATCTTGCTCCGGTTGGAGATGGGCTATCTGCTCTATGGCAACGACATGGGCGAAGATACGACGCCACTTGAAGCCAATGCGGACTGGACTGTCAGCTTCCAGAAAGGTGAGTTCATCGGCAGCCAGACACTTCTGGCACAGAAACAGGCCGGAGTCCCTCGCCGATTCGTCGCCTTCGAACTCGTGGAGAAAGCCGTGCCTCGCCACGGATTCAGAATCCTCGACCCCACGACATCCCAACCCATCGGCGACGTCACCAGCGGCAATCTCTCGCCGCTCCTACAGAAGGGCATCGGGTTGGGCTATGTGCCTGCGCGCTTTGCGGAGCCAGGCACCTCCATCCTGATCGAAATCCGTAGCAAAAGTGTCCCCGCACAAGTCGTTAAACCACCGTTCTATAAGAAACCAAAAGCGAAGAGCCTATAGCTATCTGTTCCCATGACCAAAAACATTTACACAGGTATCGTTGTGAACTTGAACGTCGACACCGTCATGCTGCCCAACGGCCTCACAGTCGACTTGGAAGTCGTGCGCCATCCCGGAGCGGCCGCGGTGGTGCCGCTGAAAGACGATGGCACGGTCATCTTGATCAGGCAGTTCCGCCACGCGGCAGGGGGGTTCATCTACGAAATCCCTGCGGGGAAGCTTCATCCTGGTGAAGACCCGATGGTCTGCGCGGCGCGAGAACTTGAAGAAGAGATTGGATACCGAGCCGGCAGGCTTGAACTCCTCTCCAGCATCTTCACCGCGCCGGGGTTCACTGACGAAGTGATCCACATCTACAAGGCGACCGGGCTGACGACGGGCCGGCAGCAGCTCGATCGTGATGAGGTTCTCGAAGTGATCGAGATGCCTCTGCTGGAAGCAATCAGGATGATTGAGACTGGGGCGATCAGAGATGCAAAGTCGATCGTGGGATTACAAACGGTGTATCTCCGAAGCAGCACCAGCCAGGGAAAATGCACAAGAGGTCTCCCGCTCTAGGCAGGAGACCCCTCAAGCTAACTAGCCTCGCCAAAGAAAGATGATTACTTGGTCTTCTCGTCTTTCTTCTTCTCGTCCTTCATGTCGCCGAACGTGTCGGCATGGCCACCCTTCTTCTCGTCCTTCTTATCCTTCTCTTCACCGTACACGAGGACGTGGCCGCCCTTCTTCTCGTCCTTCTTATCCTTGCCCTCTTCGCCGGCGAAAGCAGGAGCGCTGAACGTCACTGCCACTGCCACTGCCATGATTGCCATCAACATGCTCTTCATAATCAGATACCCCCTATGTATATTAATATTTGAACTTTGTGCCATTCATCGGCACTCGACGGGAGTACTCAGCAAGCTTGGTGCCGAGCCTGTGAAGGGTACACCTCATTCTATATATCAAGCAGTTGTGTATTTTATCAGACCTGCAACTGAAGGGCTTGACCTTCGTTCCCTGTGGCGAAATGGCTGGAGGTCAACTAAAACGCCTCAACAATACTGGAATGGCACATCCCGGTCGAGACCGAGGCAGCCCCGGTCAAGTATTTCTACCCCTTGTGAGAGTTGATAACGATTACCATGAAGAATCAAGCGATCCATGTGGCGAGATCGATGAGAAAAACTAATGTGAGGCCATTACAAGGGACTTTGTCTCGTCAACGGCTGACTGACCACATTAGACCAGGAGTCCGGATCCTCTTCGTCGGTATTAATCCAGGCTTTCGTTCAGCAGCCACAGGACATCATTTTGCCGGGTACTCGAACCGTTTCTGGAAACTCTTGTTCGAATCGAAGCTTGTGCCAGAGCCACTCACGCACCAGGACGATTGGCGTCTTCCTGATTGGGGCCTCGGACTGACAAACATCATCCAGCGGCCCAGCGCAGGAATCGATGTGCTCAAGCCGCGAGAATATATAGCCGGCAAGAAGAGACTCATCGCCACAGTGAAACACTATCACCCTCACACAGTTGCCTTGCTTGGAGTGACGATCTATCGCGCCTTATTCCAAGAGTACCGGGCCGGACGAATCAGCCTCGGGTTGCAAGACAAGACCTTGGCCGACTGCCCTGTTTTTGTTCTGCCTAATCCTAGCGGTCGGAATGCCCATTATTCATATCGAACCATGCTCACGTCGTTTTGCGCACTGCGCAGTGCGACAAACAAGCCTGTTCTTATGTAAGAGGCCAACTTCTCCCTCCCTCTGTCCTTCTGGCGTCGGGTATTAAATCGTGCTATCTTCAGTGCCCAGAACGAAGACGTACCTCGTCGCACGTAAAGCATGGTTCGTATTTCGTCTTTCTTAGGACATAGCCTGGGCTTCACGCTCCATGAGATACGCTTCACGGATGTTTACCATCTAGTCAGGGGCACACCATGTTACTCGACGGTAAAAAGGGACTCATTATCGGCGTGGCGAACAAGCACAGCATCGCCTGGGCTATTGCCCAGTCAGCAGCCGGCCAAGGGGCGCAGCTCATTTTCAACTATCAGAACGAACGGCTAAGGGAGAACGTCGAAGAACTGGTTGCCACCATGCCCGGCGCGAAAGCCTTTCCCTGTGACGTGGGGGACGACGCTGCAAATTGCTCGCTTGATGCAGCACGTGCAGAAAGAGTTCGGACCGCTCGATTTTCTCGTTCATTCGGTCGCCTTCGCGCCGCGCGAAGAACTCACGGGCCAGTTCGTCAATACCACACGGCAAGGATTTGCCACGGCACTTGGACGTCAGCGCCTATTCACTTGTGGCTGTGACGAGAGCGGCGGTGCCGTTGATGACTGACGGCGGCTCCGTCGTCACGCTCACCTACCTCGGAGCGGAACGGGTCGTGCCCCACTACAACGTCATGGGGGTTGCCAAAGCTGCGCTCGAGGCCACCGTCCGTTACCTGGCCCACGACCTTGGCCCCAAGAACATCCGGGTGAATGCCATTTCCGCCGGCCCGATCAAAACGCTCGCGGCTCGTGGCGTCTCCGGCATCAGCAAGATGGTGGATCACCACCGAGAGTTCGCACCTCTCCGCCGCGCAACGGAACAAGGCGAAGTCGGCGACACGGCGTTGTTCTTGGTCAGTCCACTAGGACGTGGAATTACGGGAGAAGTGATTTATGTCGATGGCGGATATCATATTCTGGGATCGCTGGCTTCAGTTGAGTGACGTGAAGCGTCTCTCACAGCCATGTGTCCTGCGAGAGACGAGATACGAACGCCACTTTACGCGGTGTTATTCGAGCGTCCGCCTGAGGGTTTTTAACTTCCCCCGCTTCGTCTTACTCTCCAACCGCCGTTGCTTCGAACCCTTCGTCGGCTTCGTGGCTTTGCGCTTCTTGCGCGGGATGGCCACACTCTGAATGAGCTCGCTTAGTCGAGTGAGCGCATCCTCTCGATTCTGCTCCTGGCTCCGATACTGCTGGGCTTTGATGGTGATCACGCCCTCTTGTGAGATGCGATGATCTTTCACTTTCAATAGCTCTTCCTTGTAGAACGGCGGCAACGACGAGGCAGCGATATCGAACTGCAAATGAATCGCAGACGAGACTTTGTTGACGTTCTGCCCGCCAGCACCCTGCGACCGCATCGCATGGATATCGATTTCAGAATCGGGAATGATGACGTGTTGTGAGATATGTATCATAGAGATTGAGGATACTTACATCAGCCGTCTCATAGACACGATAATTCATAACGCGTAACTAGAAATATTCTGTTTCTGCCAGGACGATGCCAGTTTTCCTCTCCCAAGATCATAACTATTCCTACAGCTCAAACACCCCCAGTAACCATTTCTGTTATCTTGCAGCATAATAAGCTTGAATTATTTGTCATAGCACTGTTGCCAAAGCGGACCATCCTTCTTCCCCCCGTCCACGCACCAGTACCAGGGCGATTCCCATACAACATTTTTCTTGTGAGTAGTGTTTCTCCTAGAGTCATGGTCTTCTTGTCTTTACCCAGAAGAGTATTTTGCACTTCGGCCAGCTCAAGTTTGGCGTCAGCCAAGGCCCCTACCAGCTCTGCCAGCTTGAGTTTGGTTTCGGTCTTTTCCACGGAGACATCCGTCTCTCTGAGAAGCTTCGCGTTGTCGGCGGCGGTCTTTATGCTGCTAAGGACGACCGAAACAGATGCCATGTCCAGCATGAGAAATCCTCCTTGCCTTGCCACGAATTGATTCGGAATCAAAGGACAAATATATGCGCGTGGAGTCTATCGCTCAAAAACATTAAGGGTCAATGTGTGGTTCCAATTATCACTCAAGATGAAAGATGAGTGGTAGGGGTTATCGGAATTAAGATAGTTGGGGCAAGGCTACTGTAATTCCGGCAAGCGATCGATAATTCTCAACCGGACCTCTTCTCCCACCTGCATTTGCACCATCTTGGTCGTCAGGCTTTCACGAACCCGATGGGCATCCTCCATCTTAAATTGAATCTGCCCGCCACATCGCTCAACCAGGTGGAAGAGCAACAAGTTTGTGATGTGCTGCAATTCTTCGTCACTCGTGTGCGAACTCATGTTCAAGATCTTGGACATCGGAGAGGCTCCAGTTTAGTCATCAGGCCAGCCCCATTTATCGCCGAATCCTCTGTTGTTCCACAATGACCCAAAGGGAGGGGGAGACCTGGCCCTGCAGAGAGGCTACTCCCTCGCCTGTCACATCGGATTTACGCTTAATTGCACCAGCATTACAATGATTTATGGGCTAGTAGACTGCTCGCAGTCTGCGGAATCATTATTAGGGCAGACGGAGTTTCGGTATTACTTCGAGGTGGGAAGTTCACTGAATCAGGACTTCGAGTCCTGATATTCTTCGTGCCAGGCCATCTGGATCGCTTCGAGGAGTTTCTCGTTCGATTTCTTGGGGTCGTCCTTGAAGTCGGGGAGCGCCACGATCCAGGCATGCATGTCGGTGAATCGAACGGTGAGCGGGTCTGTTTCCGGATGTTCTTCGACTAAACGGATCGCAATATCCTCGGTATCCTGCCACTTCAGATCCATCTGCAACCTCCAGAGCTGATAGCAAATGGCGTATGGCGTGATGTAGCAAGACGGACCTTGCTATTGGCCATACGCTTCCTACTTTCCCGATGTCAACTCGGAGAGCTTCTTGTTCTCCAAGGCTTCTTTCAACGAAGTGTCCATCAAGACTTCGGCGAGATGATGGGTAGCCTTTTCGAGATCGGCCATCTTGGCTCTAATGGCCTTGTGATCTGATCCAGACCTGGCTGCCTCGACTGCGGCTATCGCGGCCCTGATCGAGGACAGGTCTTCCTCTTCCACCAGATGGGCGCCTTGCTTGAGGGCCTTCTCCGTGGCCATGAGGATGGCCTCAGCCTCGGTTCTGGCTTCAATGAGCTGGCGCGCTTTCAAGTCGTCGGAGGCAAACTTGTACGATTCACCGATCATCCGTTCGACCTCGTCGTCGCTCAATCCGTACGACGGTTTTACGGCGAGCGATTGGGTGTCGCCGGTGCGAACATCCCGCGCCGAGACATTCAGGATTCCGTTCGCATCAATGAGGAACGTGACTTCGATGCGTGGGACGCCGGCCGGCAACGGGGGGACTTTCAGCCGAAAGCGGGCCAGGCTGCGGTTGTCCTTCACCAGTTCTCGTTCGCCTTGGAGGATATGGATATCTACGCCGGTTTGGCCGTCGACATAGGTCGTGAACATTTCCTTGGCACTGGCCGGAATAGTCGTATTGCGTCGTATCAAGCTGCTCATCACTCCACCCATGGTTTCAATGCCAAGGGAGAGGGGCGTCACGTCGAGCAGTAATAGATCGGTCGTTCCACCACTGAGAATGTCGGCCTGGACGGCTGCGCCGAGTGCGACGACTTCGTCCGGGTTCAGCTCGCAATGGGGTTGTTTCCCGAAGAGGGCCTGGACCTGTCGGCGGACCAACGGCATACGAGTCGAGCCTCCGACGAGGACCACCTCATCAATGTCATTCGGGGTGAGGCCGGCGTCTTTTAAGGCGAGACGGCAGGGCCCGAGCGTACGCTCCACCAGTTCCATGGTGAGGGATTCAAGTTGATCGCGTGTGAGATCTTTCGAGTATCGGCCTTTGCCCTCCGGCAGGTCGAGGATGGCCGTGGTCTTCAGCTCATCGGAGAGTCTGATCTTTGTCCGTTCAGCTTCCAGTCGGACCGCCTGCATATGGTCGGGATAGGCATTCAAGTCCAGACCATGTTGCTCGCGGATTTCTTTGACGAAGAGATCCGCGATCTGGCGGTCGAAGTCATCGCCTCCGAGATGCGTATCGCCGTTAGTCGCCAGGACCTCAAAGATGCCGTTCTTGAGTTTCAAGATGGAAATATCGAAGGTTCCTCCGCCAAGATCGTAGACGGCAATCGTGCCCTGAGTCTTCTGTTGGAGCCCATAGGCCAGCGAGGCAGCGGTCGGTTCGTTGATGATCCGCAACACGTCGAGCCCTGCAATCATGCCCGCATCCTTCGTCGCTTGCCGCTGACTATCGTTGAAATAGGCAGGGACGGTGATGACCGCCTTGGTAATGCTCTCGCCGAGATGCGCCTCGGCCCGTTGCTTCAGTTCCTTCAGAATCATGGCCGAGATCTGTGGCGGCGAATAGGTTTTCTCGCCGAGCTTGATCCGGATGACTCCACCCTGTTCCGTCAGGTGGTAGGGGAAGTAGGCCAGCTCGCCCTGTACGTCTGCAAGGCTCTTTCCCATGAATCGCTTTACGGAATAGACGGTCCGTTCCGGGCTGCGCGTCAAGTGTTCTTTCGCCGGATCGCCGACGATCAGCCCGTTGTCGGTCATCGCCACGACAGAGGGAACCATCGTCCGCTCGTTCCGACCCGGGATGACGCACGGACGTCCGTCCGCCATATAGGCCACGAGCGAATTCGTTGTGCCGAGATCGATGCCGACGATACGTACCATGGTGGTGATTATCCGATGGTTGAGACGAGATCGCTCACGATGTTCTTGACGTAGGTGCGGTTGGAGAGATTTTCGCGCATCTGCTTCAGTATTCGGTCGCGCTCGGCCCTCGCCTGGTCGGTCGCCTCACTGCGATCTTGGAGCCTGTCCCACTGAATAAAGAGCTGCTGCAGAGTGGCTTCCATATCCCGTTGTCGCTGTTCGAGCGTATTCCGTTCCGATTGGAGTTTCGCGCGGAGCGCCGACTCGGATTCAGATGTCCGTCCGGCAGTTCGGTACTCATTCAATGTGTCTTGCAGTTCAAGAATTTCCTCAAAGAGGTCTGCGGGAGGAGAATTCCGAATCTCTTTCACCGACCCCGCTTCCAGATCGAGCAGATACTCAGCCCGTTCGATCGGGTCACGGAGCGTCCGGTACGCGGTATTCAGCATGGCGGAATTGCCGAGGCTGATGGTTTGTTCGGCTGCGCTCTTGTTCTGATAGAAATCAGGGATGGAACGCACGGCTCAGTTCGTAGAATTTGGCTTTCCAGCTGGCGCTGGTCGATCGTGAGGCGGCGTGGGAAGCCCAGGCAGGTGAAGTAATCGAGTTCTTTTGAAACCGGCTGAACCTTGACGCAACGGTCACAGAAATACTCACCGGCCATTTCAGACTGACAGTGCCAGCACATGCTGCGAGCCATCTGTAGCTCACGTGGGCTTGAGCTGTGGGTGTGCTGATGGTCCATCCCGCTACCTCTTCTGACAAGACGGGCATGGCAGCCTGCCATGCCCGTCGGACAATTGCTGTGTGATGCTGACGCTCCTTAAGCCGAGAAGGACTCTCCGCAGCCGCAGGTCTTGTCGGCGTTCGGATTGACGAATTTGAAGTTTCCACCCATCAGATCTTTTTGGAAGTCCAACTGCGTGCCTTGAAGATAAATAGCGCTCTTGGCGTCGACAATGACTTTCACACCGTCAAAGTCATGGACTTGATCGTGCTGGCCGATCTTTTCATCGAAGTTGATTGTGTAGCTGAGCCCCGAACAGCCGCCGCCCTTCACGCCGAGGCGGAGCCCCCCTTCCGTGAGACCCTGCACGTTGATGAGGCGTTTCACTTCCTTCAGCGCCGCCTCGCTGAGCGTAATCACCGGAGCTTGTATTTCTGCGTTCGTGGTGTCCATGGCAACACTCCCTTTGTTCACGTTACTTCGCGTCGGTCAGTGCTCCGTCGGCTTTCTTCTGGTAGTCCGCGAGGGCGGCCTTGATAGCATCCTCGGCGAGCACGGAGCAATGGATCTTCACGGGCGGCAGGTTCAGCTCCTGCACGATGTCGGTGTTCTTGATCTTCTGGGCTTCTTCGATCGTCTTGCCCTTCAACCATTCGGTGGCGAGGCTCGAGCTGGCGATCGCGGAGCCGCAGCCGAAGGTTTTGAACTTCGCGTCCACGATCGTATCGTTCTGCACCTTGATCTGAAGCTTCATGACGTCGCCGCACTCCGGGGCTCCGACCATGCCGGTGCCGACCCCTTCCTCGTCCTTCTTGAAGCTCCCCATGTTGCGGGGGTTATTGAAATGATCGACGACTTTGTCACTGTAGGCCATGGTTCATCCTCCTCTTGACTATCCGGGTCAGTGGGCAGCCCATTGGACTGATTTCAAATCGACGCCTTCTTTTGCCATCTCGTACAGCGGGGACATTTCGCGCAACTTGGTGACGATCTCAATCACCTTCTTGATCGTATAGTCGATCTCGTCGTCCGTGTTGAAACGGCCCAGACCGAAACGGATCGAGGAGTGTGCCAGCTCCGTCCCGACCCCCAACGCGCGGAGCACGTACGAGGGTTCCAACGTGGCCGAGGTACAGGCCGAACCGGACGAGAGGGCGATATCCTTCATGCCCATCAGCAAGGACTCGCCTTCCACATAGGCAAAGGAGATATTGAGGTTGCCGGGGAGCCGGTTGGTCGGATGGCCGTTCAGATAGCTTTCTTCGAGGGCCTTCATGATACTGGCCTCCAGCCGATCGCGCATCGCAATCAACCGCGCGGTGTCCTTGGCCATCTCCTGCTCGCACAGTTCGCAGGCCTTGCCGAATCCCACGATGAGGGGCACCGGAAGCGTCCCGGAGCGCATGCCGCGCTCGTGTCCACCGCCGTCCATTTGCGCGACGATGCGAACCCGAGGATTCTTCTTTCTCACGTAGAGCGCCCCGACCCCCTTGGGTCCGTACATCTTGTGGCTCGTGAAGGACATGAGATCAATCCCCATATCCTGCACATCGACCGGGATCTTGCCGACGCCTTGCGTCGCATCGCAGTGGAAGAGGATGCCCTTTTCCTTGGCGATTTTGCCGATCTCTTTGACGGGGTTGATCGTGCCGATTTCATTGTTCGCCAGCATAACGGAAATGAGGATCGTCTTCTCCGTGATGGCTTTCCGCACATCCTCGGGATTCACCATCCCGAATTTATCGACGGGGAGATAGGTGGCTGTCGCTTTGCCCTTGCCCTCCAACGACCTTGACGGTGTCGAGCACGGCGCGGTGTTCTGTGGAGGAGGTAATAATATGGTTGCCCTTCTCCCCGTACATCTCCAGCACGCCCTTGATCGCAAGGTTGTCCGATTCAGTGGCGCCGCTCGTGAAGACGATCTCTTTCGGATCGGCCTTGATCAGCTTCGCGATCTGCTTCCGGGCTTGTTCGACGGCTTCTTCCGCAGCCCACCCGAAGGCATGATTGCGGCTGGCCGCGTTCCCGAACTTCTCGACGAAATAGGGGAGCATGGTTTCCAATACGCGTGGATCCATGGGTGTCGTGGAATGGTTGTCTAAAAAAATCGGCAATTTCATCGTTCGACTCCTTGTGCCGTGGGAGACTGAATCGTAATGAGGGGTGTGCCACCCATCATGTCTTGCAGGGTCATGCTATTGAGCAATTGGGCAATGCTGTCCTGGACTTTCAAGAGCGGTGTGCGGATATGGCAATTTTCCCGCTGCATGCAGAACTCTCCATCCTTCTCGTGCGAACAATCGGTGATACCCAAGGGGCCCTCGATGCTTTCGAGAATTTGCGCAATCGTAATTTGGTGTGCGTGGCGGGCCAGCACGTACCCGCCCTTGGGGCCATTGTGACTCTCGATTAGTGCGTTCTTGGCAAGAGTCTGGAGCACTTTGGCCAGCAACTCGAGGGGGATATTGTATTCCTCCGCGATCTCCTTTGTATTCACCACACGCCCAGGCGTCACGTCGCCGAACTGAACAGCAGCGATGTGCTGAAGGGCCATGAGGGCATAATCTGCTTTTTTCGAAATCTTCAACATTGCTATTGCCGATCTCCAAGGTCGGAGACTATAATGAGTCTCCGATCAATAAGGTCGGACTAAGAATAGCACGCAGGTTTCTGAGCTGTCAACAGCGGGAAGTAAGGCTGAGTTAGGCTGAGAAAGGAACGGACATATGGGCGGGACGAATCCCTATATTGAAAAAGCTGATTACGAGCTTCCTCAGGAGGCCTATACCGTCACATTTATCGCCCCTGACGGCGTGGTGACGAAGGTTGAGGTTGATCCAGCCAAGATCCCCTACGGCCCGACGGGGCTTCCAGGGAGTCTTTTAGATGTAGCGATGGGCAATGGGGTTGCACTGGAACATGTGTGCGGGGGCGTCTGTGCCTGTTCGACCTGTCACGTCATCGTGAAACAGGGGCTTGAGAGCTGTAACGAAGGTACAGACGATGAATTCGATCAGCTGGAAGAAGCGCCAATCACCACGTTGCAGTCACGGCTCGGTTGCCAATGTGTGCCGAACGGCACGAGGGATATTGTGGTTGAGATCCCGGCGGTCAACAAGAATCTTGTCAAGGAAGGCCATTAACCCGCGTATTAGTCATAGGTCTCTGTTTTCACTTCTTTCCGGTCATAGCCTGCCTCGACAAAGTATGCTCGTAGCGGCCGCACGAAGCCTTTTGTTCCACAGAGCATCGGAATCACTTTCGGCGCATTTTCGATCAATGGGCGGAGCATTGAGAGTGTGAGATCGACACCTTGTTGTTCCCCTCCAGCGGCCACCAATGGAAGATAGCGGAACCCGGGATGGGTCATGGCCATCGTGAGTAGTTCCTGATGAAAGAGCAGTTCATTTTCCGCAGGGGCAACGGTAATGAGGAGAATAGTCGCTGTCTGTCGCTGGGCATAGAGATGTTTCAACATGCAGCGAATCGGGACGAGGCCGGTGTAACGGGCGATTAGGATCAATTCTCGATCGAGCGGCATCGGAAGCGTGAAATTTCCATAGGGGCCTGAGAGCTGTATGTCATCGCCGGGTTTGAGCGTGTAGAGATAGTTGGATCCCACGCCGTCCGGTCACGCGATCGAAGATCAAGGTCAGTTCGCCTGACGGTGTGCCTGGCGTTGCCATCGAATACGCCCGATTGAGCGGTGGTTTGGCACCGACCGGCAGCTTGAGGGAAACCCATTGACCGGGTTGAAACGCGATGTTCTGTGACGGTAGGAAGGAGCACCAGCTGGCGAGTATGGGGGGTGAGATCGTTGACCGAGAGCACCGTTGCTGCTTGCGTGAGTTCGGCCATAACGATCTCCTTCGTTTCTCTTAGCAGAAGCTTCGACGAGATGGAAGCTCTGTGTTATCTGTACAAGGTTTTTCCCTGCATGTTATAGATATCGATCTTTTCATATCACGTCAGTATGTATGCATGACTCAGGTACGAGTGCGATTTGCGCCTAGCCCGACCGGCTTTCTCCATATTGGAGGGGTCCGCACGGCGCTGTTCAATTGGCTCTTTGCCCGCCAGCAGAAGGGCGTGTTTATTCTCCGTATCGAAGACACGGATCAGAGCCGCTCAACCGATGAGTCGATCCAAGCCATTATTGAGGGGATGAAGTGGGTGGGGCTCGATTGGGACGAAGGGCCCTTTCCGTCAGACCGAGCGCATCGACCTCTATCGCAGCCATGCGATGCAGCTTCTTGAGAAAGGCGCAGGCCTATTGGTGCGCACTGCAAAGCGGAAGAACTCGATGCGCGGCGTAAGGAGGCCGAGGCCAAGGGGCTGTCGCCGAAATACGACGGCCGTTGCCGTGATCGCGGCCTCACAAATCCGGCCGGCGATGCGGCTCTGCGCTTCAAGGCCCCGCAAGAGGGAGAGACCATAGTCGACGATCTCATCAAGGGCAAGATCGTCTTCGATAACACTGTGCAGGACGATCTGATCATTCTCCGGTCGAACGGCTACCCGACGTACAACTTTTCAGTGGTGGTCGATGATGCGTTGATGAACATTACCCATGTCGTGCGAGGAGATGATCACCTGACTAACACGCCGCGACAGGTTCCGATCTTCCAAGCGCTTGGGTTTCCAGTTCCTCAGTTCGGGCATCTGCCGATGATTCTTGGCTCGGACAAAGCCCGTCTTTCGAAGCGGCATGGGGCCACCTCGATCATGGCCTACAAAGACATGGGATACCTGCCGGATGCTATGGTGAACTATCTCGTTCGGCTTGGGTGGTCACACGGAGACCAGGAACTCTTCACCCGCCAGGAGCTGATCGAGAATTTTTCCTGGAAGAACGTTCAAACGTCCCCAGCCGTGTTCAACCCCGAGAAGCTCCTTTGGGTCAACGCTGAATATATCAAGGTCAGTCCACCGGCCCAGGTCGCTCAGGCGCTGGTGCCTCTGTTGGAAGCAGCAGGATTAAAAGACGAGGTCCAGGCTGTCTCAGCCAGCTGGCTTGCTCAACTCGTCGTCCTTGTGAAGGAACGGGCGAAGACACTCGTGGAGATGGTCGATTGGGTGAGGCCGTATTTTGGGCAGGCTGTGACATTTGACGAAGAGGCAGCGAAGAAGTTTTTGACGCCGGCGATCGCGCCGATCTTAGGCAAGCTGCTCACTCGGTTCGAGGCTTTCCACTGCCTTCTCAAAGCAGCCATGGGAAGAGGCTTTCAAGCAGCTGGTCGAAGAAGAGGGGATGAAGATGGGGCAGCTGGCCCAGCCGGTTCGTGTGGCTCTGACCGGTCGCACGGCCAGCCCTGGCCTTTTCGACGTGATGGAAGTGTTGGGGCGAGACCGGACATTGTTTCGGCTCCGCCAGGGGGTCGAACGAGCCTCCCAGGCCTGAGGCAGTTCCTTCTGTAACCTAGCACCGATCTTGACGAAACCGCGAGCCGTATATTACTGTGGTCGTCGGTTGGGGGATCGTCTAGCGGTAGGACGTCAGTCTCTGGATCTGACTACCTAGGTTCGATTCCTAGTCCCCCAGCCAATAATCTTTCCCACGCCGTCATTCTCAGATCTCCATCTCGGTTCCGTACCGCGCTGGGGGATCGTCTAGCGGTAGGACGCCGGCCTTTGGAGCCGGCTACCTAGGTTCGATTCCTAGTCCCCCAGCCACTTTTCTTTGATCGCCTCGATATCTATTTAAGCGATGCTAGATCAATCACAAATCTGTACCTGACATCCCCCTTGAGCACTCGCTCATAGGCTTCGTTCACTTGTTGGATCGGAATCACTTCAATATCGGACTCGATTTTGTGCGTAGCGCAGAAGTCGAGCATTTCCTGGGTTTCTCGGATGCCGCCGATGACAGAGCCTGCGATGCGGCGGCGATGCAGAATCAGTGGAAAGGGCTCCAGCGGCGTCGGCTTATCCGGAGCCCCCACAAGAATCATGGTCCCATCGGTTTTGAGCAGGTTCACGTAGGCGTTGTAGTTATGCGGTGCGGAGACGGTATCAAGAATAAAATCAAAGCGCCGCTGCAGTCGGGTAAACGTCTCGGGTTGTGAGGTGAGGGCGAAGTCGAAGGCGCCCAACCGTTTCGCATCTTTTCGCTTTCCGTTCAGAGGTGCTCAAGACAGTCACTTCGGTTCCGAGCGCCTTGCCGATCTTCACCGCCATGTGGCCCAGCCCACCCAATCCCACCACCGCAAGTTTGTGATATTTGCCGATGCCCCAGTGGCGAAGCGGGGAGTATGTTGTAATCCCCGCGCACAAGAGTGGGGCTGCTCCGGCTGACGACAGGGCTGAGGGAATCCGCAGCACGTAATGCTCATCTACGACAATCTGTGTGGAGTAACCGCCCTGCGTAGGCTGGCCGTCTTTGTCGCGACCACTGTAGGTGAGGAGCATGCCGACTTCGCAGTATTGCTCTGATCCCTCTCGACAGGCAGCGCATGTCCGGCAGGAATCGACGAAGCAGCCTACACCGGCGCGTTCGCCGACCTTGAATGTCTTCACGGCTGAGCCGGCCTGTGTTACCGTACCGACGATTTCATGGCCCGGGACCATCGGGAAAATGGAGCCGCCCCATTCGTCGCGAGCTTGATGAATATCCGAGTGGCAGATGCCGCAGTGGGTGATTGTAATGAGCACGTCATGAGGGCCGACCTCACGCCGCTCGAACGAGAAGGATTGCAGGGTAGCCTTGGCGGTCATTGCGGCGTAGCCTTGGGTCGGCAGCATAGCTTGTGCTCCTTGTGAGAGTGCCTGGTTCGACTGTGACAATATCAAGATACCGTAGGCTTGCCAACCCTGAAACGTGCGAACGAGGCGGCGTCAGCCAGTGTCTCGTGCAGTCGTTGTATCCTGCCGTACTGGAATTGTTGGGTGGGGATAGCGGTTGCGTCCTGTGGGAAGGTGGACGATCTGTACTTGGACGATTGCTTAACTGTTCTGCTGTGCCTCCGTGTCGTTGTCCCCCTCCAATGAGTCGGGGAGTGAGGTGTCCATCGTGAGGGTGGGACCTGGAATGCGATAACGTTCCGCTGCCCAGGTGCCGAGATCGGTCACTTGACATCGTTCAGAGCAGAAAGGGCGCCAGGGGTTGCCTTCCCAGGTGATTGTTTGGTGGCAGAGGGGACAGGTCATGCCCGGCATTGTAACACGACTGAATCCGAGAACCGGTCAGCGGTCAACTCGGGCGGATTTGGTGCGTGGTGGCTACTTGCAGCAATCGGTGCAGGCGGCGCTGATCGATCTCCGAGAGATCGAGGAATTCGACTCCGAACTCCCCACTTTCACTCCAACGGACCGCGGCGGACTTGATCGTAATAGGCGAACCCAGATCGGTCGACTTGATGAGGATTCTCACCGCTGAACCGGACTGAACCGACGACATGCTGGTGACGGCACATCCTCTGGCAGACAGATCGAACATTGTGCCTTGGCGGATGTCTGTCTTGTTGGTGTTGGAGAAGAGGACCTGCATGTCAACAGGGATTCGTGGATATTCTCGACATTCAATCATGCGGTCCTCCATCCGGTTCGAGTGTTCCTCATCATGCCGGCACCTCATACTCAGGACAGTCTAGCAAGCCCAGCGCTACGGTAAAGTGAAACATGGAAGCTGTATGGCGGATGGTCAGAGGGAGGGTTACGGCGCCGGAGATTTTTCGAAGACCTTTACGGCGACCGCCTTCTGTTTCATCTTCTTAACCAGCCCGACATACGAGAGGTCACGAATAATACTGGTGAATTGTGAGCGGTAATTGCTCACGATGCTGGCTCCGTCTATGACCACATCATAGACCCGCCATTCGTGCGCACGGAGAATCAGGCGAAAGTCGACCGGCGTGTCGATCTTCCGTCCTGTCATTTGCGCTTTGACTTCGGCAAAGGCATCCTCGCGAAGTTCCCCCAGGAAGACCACCTGTTCGTCTGAACGTTCGGAAATGCGGCCTGCAAACGTGTCTCGAAGAAGTTGCACAAAGAGATCGACGAATTCGTGCCGTTCCCGCTGAGAGAGCGTGGGCCAGGGGGCTCCCAGTGCACGTTTCGCCATTTCTTCGTAATCCACGCGATGCTTGATGACTTCTTCGATTTTATGCCGCCGCTCCTCGGCCTGTTCCGGTTGCTTCAAGGTGTCGTCATCAAGCACGCGCATCAGATCATTGATCGTGCTTTTCACGGCTTCGGTGGCGCTCGATTCAGCCCCATTTGGTATGGCGGTGGCCAGCGAAGGAGATGCTATGGTCAGTCCAGCCACCATTCCCGAGAGGAGTAATAGATGTGCGAGCTTTATGATCTTCATGTTGATGGTGGTTGTCACTGTAAAACCGCTCCTGTCATTGGTTTTCGCCAGTTAGCTCAAGCATAGCAGGGACGCTGAGTCTGTAAAGTGGTTGCAACAGGGCGGAAAGAGAGTGAAGTTCCGGGAGAGTTCTAGCGAATGGGGGAAGGTTGCCGGTTTGTTAGCGGGCCAGCTGAGTTTTTTCGATCTTGGCCCAGGCGTCTTTGAGTGACACGGTGCGGTTGAATATCAGTGTGCCGGGGGCAGAATCCTGGTCGGTACAGAAGTATCCCAGGCGCTCGAATTGGTACCGTTTACCGGGCACTGTCTGCTGCAAGCTGGGCTCAACCAGACAGCTCGTGATTCGTTCCAATGAGTTGGGGTTGAGATAGGTCGTCCAATCGTGACCTGGTAGTACCTTCGCCAGGTCCGTCACCAAGAGGGGGTTGTAGAGTCGGGCTTCGGCTTTCACAGCATGAGCTGCCGAGACCCAATGGATGGTAGCCTTGACCTTGCGCTGTTCCTGGGAGGCGCCGCTCTTTGTCGTGGGGTCGTAGGTGCAATGGAGTTCGGTGATCTCGCCGGTCTGCGGATCTCTCGTCACTCCGACACATTTGATAATGTAGGCGTACCGGAGCCGCACTTCTCGTCCTGGGGCGAGCCGGAAAAATTGTTTGGGCGGATCTTCACGGAAATCGTCTTGCTCAATATAGAGGATGCGTGAGAAGGGGACGTTCCTCGTCCCTGCAGACGAATCCTCCGGATTGTTGACGGCTTCCAATTCTTCTGACTGGTCCTCGGGGTAATTGTCGAGGACGATTTTCAGCGGCCGCAACACGGCCATCACTCGGGGCGCTCGCTTGTTCAGGTCTTCGCGAATAAAGTGTTCGAGCAGCTGCATCTCGACGATGGCCTCGCGCTTGGCTACGCCGATATGGTCGCAGAAGGCCCGAATCGCTTCGGGGGTATAACCGCGGCGGCGAAGACCTTTGATCGTCGGCAGTCGTGGGTCCTCCCACCCGCTCACCAGTTTCTTTTCGACCAACTCGAGCAGTTTCCGTTTGCTCATGACGGTATAGGTCAGGTTCAAGCGAGCAAACTCGATCTGCTGCGGCCGGTGCGGCGCTTCAGACTGCTCGACGACCCAATCATAGAGGGGCCGGTGATCTTCAAATTCCAAGGTGCAGATTGAGTGCGTGATTCCCTCGAGCGCATCCGAGAGGGGATGCGCAAAGTCGTAGGCTGGGTACAGGCACCAGGTGCTCCCTGTTCGATAATGCGTCGCATGCCTGATGCGATAGAGGGTTGGGTCGCGCAGGTTGATATTGGGTGACGCCATGTCGATCTTGGCGCGAAGGACATGGGTCCCGTCGGCGAATTCCCCAGCCCGCATGCGTCGAAAAAGGTCAAGATTTTCATCGACGGAACGGTTGCGGGAGGGACTATTCTTTCCCGGCTGAGTCAGTGTGCCACGATAGGCGCGCATCTCGTCGGCCGTTAAATCATCGACATAGGCTTTGCCCTTACGGATCAGCCGGACGGCAAAGTCGTAAAGCTGCTCGAAGTAATCCGAGGCAAAAAACATCTTCTCATGCCAGTCGAATCCTAGCCATCGGACGTCGTCCTGGATCGCACGGACATACTCAGGATCTTCGGTGGTCGGATTGGTATCGTCGAATCGCAGGTGGCAGATGCCACCTGGGGTGTCGTTTGCCAAGCCGAAATTTAGACAGATAGATTTTGCGTGGCCGATATGGAGATAGCCGTTCGGCTCAGGTGGAAAGCGCGTCACGACTTGACCGCCATGCTTGCCAGCTGCGTGATCGGAGGCCACGATGTCGTGAATAAAGTTTGAAGCGCCAGTCGGTTCAGACACGAAAAAGCAATGACTCCTCTGTGGACGAGACATGTGCGAGCTGGGTCGTTGCGGGCTGTTCTATCACAAGAGTGGTATACGGGAGAAGAGCTTATTCGGAGAGGGGAGACGTTGGGGTGAACTGAGCACTACGCGGTTTGGTGAGTCGGCATCTGCATCACGTTGAAGTCTTTCTGTGCGATGAGATGCCCTTCCATGCGAAGACGAAATTCGTAGCGTCCCGGAGCGGGGAAAACCAGTGAAGGGATATTGATCCCGAAATCGGAAATTTGAAGGCGGTCGACGATGGCAATATTCGGAAGGGTGGCCCGGCAGACGACCTGTTCGTTATTGAGGTAGATTAAATCGATGTCGAAGTGATACGTCCCCTCGGCGTCAGTGAGGCAGAAATACAGTCCCATTTGTGAATGTTGGAAGGGAAAGCTCACGGCCTGCAGGTGGGTGAAGAGACCGATGAGGCTTTTCTTCTTGGTGACGCTGTCCTCGATGACCTGGTCGCAGACCAAGAAGGCTTGCACGCTCGGCTTCACGACGTCTGACATTCTGCCATTGTACGGGAGTTCTGCGCCTTGTCAAAAAGGATGCGCTTTTCAACAAAGAGCCAGGGTGGATGCTGGTTGTCGTTCTCTCGATTGTCAGGGAGCGGACGCACGTGAATTGAGGCTGGGGTATTTTGGGGAGACGATTATCCTATTGCTGCCGCGCTGCCGCGGCTTTCCGCAACATCGCCGAACAGGGTGAGACCGGTGCCGATGCGGCAGTAATGTGGGCTGACGGTGACTAATTCGCCTTTGTGGGTATAGAAGTTCCCCACGGTTATGCGAATTTTTCTCCTCTGCATGAGGCAGGCTTCGAACACCGTGCGTCCAGTTGTTCGGTCTGCTACGGTGACAAAAGGAGAGTCGTCCGGGGTTGCCTCGCTGCTGGTCTTTATGTCGATGGTGAAACGGCCCGCGCTATGTGTCGATAGCGCATTCCGTCTGATATGGCCGACGCGGGTTCCCTGTTCATCGTACAGGTCCATAGTCAGGAGCAACGTCAATGGCTGGGGTTGCGTTTCCAACACCAACTGCTCCTTGCCTTGAAGCTTGACGACGCCGTTTGTATTTCGAAACACATTCGAGCCGACGTGTAGCTCAAGACCCTGTTCGGGCTTCTCAATGTCGATCAGTTCCGAAGCGTCTGTGATGTCGGTAGTTTTGCTTTGGAGCGGGTTGTTCATGTTCCACCATGAGTCTGCCGATGGGAAGAGGGGGCATCAACCGAAGAATTTCCTCTCCCAGGGGCCCGCCGCGCGTGCTTGCCGCAAGGTAGGCTTATACTACCGTCTCTGTCAAGTCGTGGGTGAACCAGTGGTGTAGGGGCCTGAATATTGCTCAGAATCGTTAGGAATTGAAAAGTTAAAAGCCCCTGTGTTACTGTCCCAATTCGATCCCACGTCATTGATGTCTGGTCCCATCGTCTAGCCTGGCCTAGGACGGAGCCCTCTCAAGGCTTAAACACGGGTTCAAATCCCGTTGGGACCACCACATTGTTTTTGTTAAGTATTTTGCCTCCGTGTTTGAGGACCATTGGGTTGGTCCTTAAACATGGAATGGCACCTCTGCTCTAACTCGTCAGCATCCGTCTCGCCGGCTCTTCATAAAACGACACCACCTGCTTCAAATGCGAGGGCCGAATCATGGTGTAGATTTGGGTCGTGTCGATGCGCGCATGCCCGAGCAAGGCCCGAACCTGTTCCAAGTCATGCTGTTGCTCCAGCACCTCCATCGCGACCCCATGACGCAAATCATGGGGCTTCAGCATCGGGTACCCAATGAGCCGCCCATAGGTTTTGCAGAGCCGCCAGATGTTTTTACCTTGCATCGGTGCTCGACTCTTTCCGATGGTCCGCCGTCCCCACAGAGACCAGAACAGCGGCGTCTCCGGCCCGATCTGCCCCATGGTGCTCAGTCAACCGTTCGACGTAGGTATGGAGATACGTCATCACGCTTTCCGGCAACGGAATGTCCCGCGTCTGTCCGCCTTTGACGCGTACCCGCCGCAAGCCCCAGGTGCCGTCAAGGTGTCGCACCTGAAGCGTGGCGACCGACTCGCGCCGCATCCCTGTGTACCGCATGATCAGAAAGATCGCGATATCACGAGGCCGCTGGCGTTGCTGGGCCGCGGCGATCAGCGCATCCATGAGGGCCGGTGTCGGCACTTGCCGCGGTGGTTCCATTCGATGTGGTGGTCGGTCCATCGCCGCAACGGGATTCGCCTGAAGCACGCCCCGCTTCACGAGCCAACCACAGAAGCTCGACAGCGTCGATTGACGCGAACGCATCGTACTCAGGGCAAGATCACAGCTAGCCATGTCGTCCATCCACATCTGAATCGAGGACAGCGTGAGGTCAGTGGCGCGGGCCAACCGTCCCTGTCGGGATCTGACGAACATCAGAAACTGTTCGAGCACCCAGCGATAGCTTTGCACCCCTCCTTCCGTTTTGCCACGCTGTTTGAGCTGGTACTGACAAAACTGCTCCACGAGATCCACTAACTGTTGCGTCATGGCATTGCCTCTCCGGTCCCTGCCACGACCACGACTTCGCCGGGGGAGAGTATGCGGAGGTACCATCCAGCCGTCAAGCGGCGGAACCGGGAGCATTCGCAGCGGTCTTGTGTGAGCGACGTTCCGTGTCCATGATCCGTTCTCTTGCCGTAGCGAGATCGGGGGAGTCTTACGACACCCCCGAGCCCCCTTCTGCGCTCGCGTCGGCACGCCAGCGTCTCTTTGGTGGCAGCGCGGCACGACCGAGCATCGGGCCAGCCTTCCTGCAACCTTCCAGGCCCGCCCGCTGCGATGTGCACCGCCCCGCGACTCGGATTGATCCCTGCCCCGGAGGTGGTGGGGGGCAGGGAATTGAGTGTTTATCGGACGAGCGCTTTCAGTTGATCCTTCTCCAGGCTCGCGCCGAATTCCCGTTCCATGCGTTCTCCCATCTCCTGCCAGGTCCTTCCGGCTGCTTTCATCTCCTTGAGCACGTGAAGTGCCTTTGCCAAGGAGCGGTCCTCGGTATCTTTCCCGTGCTCGTTTCCTCCACCAAGGGTCCTTGCCATTTTCCGACCTAAAGACTTCGCCAGTGTTCTTTGGTTCACGGGTTCTTTCAAGGGCATGATGGGGTGTTTCAGACGGCGGGGCCTATCCCAGTAGGGACTTTTGCAACCGGGACATCGGGCTGGTTTTTTGGGGCGACGAGGCCACCAGGCTTTTCCGCACCGATGACAGACTTGCTGCCGCAGTGCTACGGATGTCTCATGTCCCGATGCGAGTACTCTCTGACGAACAGGGTTGGTTGTCTAGTCGGTTGGAAATATTCATGATCCGTTGCCTAGAAATTGCGCCCCCGTTTTACCAGCCGGGGGCTGATCGGCCTGCGCGCGGCCGGCAGTGCCGCCCGGCGCGCGAGTCGAGCGTGCCCCAAACCTGGCCTCTGCGTTCCGCTGCATATAGGTGTGGACTTCCTGTAGATCAAACCGTAACGCGGTCCTGACCCTTGTCGCCGGAATCTCGCCGTTGCGAACCGCTCGCCGGATGGTGTCCGTACTCACGCCAATGAAGGCGGCGAGTTCTTTGATCGACAGATCCGATGTCTTCATACGCCCTCCTTGGTTCACACGTTCTCCCACCCTACGCTGGAGATTCTGCCCTGGGAATTAGGCAGATGTACGCTGATGTATCCAGATGTGCTCTCTCGTGCGCATGCCATCGCGCTCAGGTGATCAAGCCTGCATCCGCTTGGCGTGAATACGAGCGTAAGGCAAAGAAGAGGAAAATGGAATTAGGCAGTTGGGGACAGTTTAGGACAGTAGGGGACAAATAGCCCTCTATTGCGTAACGGATCGTTGCATTTTGTGAGGCAGCGGAGGAACAGGGTTGTCTTGACTCGGAGCGTATGACGAGAATATGATCGATCATGAATTGGTAAGGAGGTTCATCATGGCCATGACGACGATTTCACCGAAGTTTCAAATTGTGATTCCCAAAGAAGTGCGGGAAAAACTCCATCTTGCCCCAAGTCAGCGCTTGCAGATTGTGGAGAAGGGCGGAGTCATTACCCTGGTGCCAGAAGTCCCCCTGAAATCACTCAAGGGTACGCTCAAGGGGATGTCCAAGACAGATCTTCGGGAGAAGAAGGACCGATTGTGAAGGTCTTGCTGGATTCCAGCGGATGGATCGAATTCTTCACGGGTGGACCACTCGCCGAACGGTATGCACCCTATCTCACCTCTCGGTATCAGCTCATCACGCCGACCATCGTGTTGTATGAGGTCTACAAGAAGATCAAGCGGGAACGAGGGGAGGAGACGGCATTACTATTCGCGGGCCGGCTCAGTGCGACTCAGGTGGTTCAACTGACAGAATCGATCGCACTGCTAGCCGCTGATGTGAGTTTGCGACATGGTTTAGCAATGGCCGACGCCATTGTGTATGCAACTGCCCAGGATCAAGAAGCTGAGGTGGTTACTGGCGACGCAGATCTGAAGAACCTTCCGGGAGTGGTCTACGTCAAGTAGGTGTCCGAGGCAGTCCTCTGTTCCAGCGTCAACGAAGATTCCCGACCCCTTTAGATTCCCCTCAATAGTCCCCATCCGCTCTGCTCCAAAATCCTATTCAGTGAACGCGGACGTATCGGCTCGATTTTCAACGGGCTTGGGCGTATCCTTTCCCTGGTCCAAAAACAAATCTTTTCAAGCAGGGTGCACCGTGCGCTCCTCAATGGAAATGCGTCAGGCTCCGGTTTTCAGGACCAACCTGAGTCATATTCGTCCGATCACTTGGCAAGCAGATTCGGTGGTGGCCCGATGGGCTCAAAGTTCTTCAACAAGGGAATATCATCTTTGTTGAGCCACATCACATCATGATTATAGCTTCCTAGTGGACCCCCACTTCCATGCATTTTCTTGCCATCGGGTGAAAACGCCCAGCACATATCCTCCCCGGCGGTATTGATTGTATCGCCAAGGTTCAACGGCTCTTGCCATTCACCCTTTTGGTTTTTGTAGGAAATCCACATATCGTGTCCTCCCCGCGAACCCATGTCTGGTCGCGTACTGGTCACGATGAGGCTATTCCCATCCTTTGATAAGCCGGTCCAGTGCATGTGGTCACGGTAGGGCGAATTGATTCGGGGACCGAGGCTCTGAGGTTTCTGCCAGACCCCATCCTTCTTTTCGACTTTCCAAATGTCACTATCTTGTGTCACGCCCGGTTGTTGATAGTTGAAGTAGATGAGACTATCGGAAGCGATGAATCGGGCAGTGTTCCTCGCCAGTCGGCGTATTGATATGCGGAAGTTCTGGCACATCGTTCCAATTTTTGGCTGGTTGCCAGACTCCATTGACCTTCTGCGTCACATAGAGGTCGCCAGTAGACAGATTGCCTGGCTGATATCGGGTGAAATAAATGACGTTGCCGTCATCCGAGAGACTCGGTTCGAGCTCCCAGGCAGATGTATTAATGTTTGGTCCCACAGTGGGATCAATGCCCGGCCCCAAATGAATCGGGTTTTGCCACTTGCCATTCACCTTGTGCGCCATCCAGATATCAAAGCTATAAGGAACTCCTGGTGACGGAATACTCCCTTGACGTCCTGAAACAAACATGACGGTGTTCCCATCGGCACTATAGGTCAGCTCCATCTCTGGGTCCGATGTGTTAATGGGATCGCCCATGCTTTGGGAGAGAGAGGACGTTGATTTTCCGTGACCCCCAGATGACATATCCATTCCTGACATCGCATACGTGATGGTTGGAGCGAGCAAAAGTGTGAGTGTTGCCAAAACCCGATTCAAACGAATAGTCGTTGCTTTCATAATTTCCCCCGTACTTGAGGCTCTGTGGAGTTACGTATGTTATGTTGTGCGTTCTCGCCTCGGTCGATGACTCGATAATCCTTCAGCAAAGAAAAACGTATTTCGTATCGGTATATATTCAAGGCATTTCAGGTTGCCATGCTAACAATCTACCACATCCAATCGGCATACCCTCGCCCGACATTTCGAAAACCTGACTAGTCCTGAGAAGCTGCGGGTCGCCTTGTAGGCCAATCAGACTGGCTGGCCATCTTCGAGCGGCACCTCATAGCAAGTGGCATGCAGGCGAACTGCTGAAAACTGATCTTCGTGTGCCAAAACCAGTTCTTTTTGACTTCCACCATACCCGCTTTTGCCCTTCAATAAAATCCAGAGGATAGCTGCTAGGTCGCATCACCACTTTTGACATCCCTCCAACCTATCGCTATCGTGGAGCGAGCGAACTGCTTATTGACAATAAGGGCATTTCTTTAACCTCCTCCTTATTGACACTGCTCCATAGAGAAAGTAGCCTGCCCGTGCTTGTGTTCTCACGATCAGGAGCGGAGCGTTTAGGAATAGTCTGGGCTGGCATCACAAGCGGTGATGCCAGCGGTCAGCGCCCATCGGAAACGCATTAGATACGCGAATGTGAATCAGAAACCAGGAAGATGCCCCGCCACTGTGGCAATGCTTGTTGCACTGCTTCTTGTGGCAGTTTGGATACCGGACGTTGAGGCTCAGCGGGCGGAGACGCCGGTGGTCGGACACTATCCTGGAGGCATCGTGGGGCTGAGAGGAGGAGCGACGTATGAAGCAGGGCTGGGCGTCTTCAGCTTCCTCCGCTCTTCCAATGGGGGCAATTTGAAAAACGCGAACGGTGATACCATCCGGGCCACCAACGAGCACGCGAACACGAGCATCAACGGCGCCCAGTGGATCACGGATTACAAAATTCTCGGTATGAATTATGGGATGTTCGGCGCCGTGCCCTTCAACGATGTCTACAATCGGCCATCGGGTCAAAGTACCTCGTCGACCGGCTTCGGCGTAGGCGATATTGTCTTTCTTCCGCTGATGTTCTTCGGGAAGTCGGAACGCTTCGACTACCAAATCGGCGCGGGCGTCTGGGCCCCGTCGGGCTCGTTCAACCCCGGGTCAAGGCACAACCACGGTGGAGGCTTCTGGGAAGCGGTCTATTCGGTGGGGGGCGTCTATTACCCCGACGGAAACCGCAAGTCGTTCTCTATCTCCGCCGTAGCTCGGATCGAGCAGAACTTTACGCAACGGCATACGGACATTCATGTCGGCGATGACGTTATCATGGATTGGGGGATCAGCGGCCCTTACCTGGCTTTCGGCGAAAAATTCAAGCACGTCTTCGACATAGGCGTCACAGGGTTTGCGACGACCCAATTCACCCGGGAGACAGGGGCCAACGCGTCCTTGAACACGGAGCTCTACCGGGTGTTCGGGATCGGCCCAGAGATCAACTATCTCATTCCCGCCTGGAACATGAAGATTTTGTTTCGCCCCCAATGGGAGTTCGGCGCCAGAAATACCTCAGAAGGACAAACCTACTGGATGGGAATCGTCTATATGTTTGGCCAGATCTAACGAGCCCGATCTGTCGAGATTCTGTGTACTCACAGAAACCGGTGAAGCCGATTGTGCTCAGTTTGTGCTCAAGCCCACCTCATTCCAGCCTACTCAGCCTATTCCAGCCAAAGTTCGGGCTTTCCGCGAACTCTTGCGCTAGTAGGCCTGAGTGAGCTCCAGTGAGCTGGAGTAGGATCGTGAAAACGGTTTCCTAAACCGCTGGTCGGTGCCTCAATGTCTCCCCTTTCAATGGGTTGCTTGTTTTAGTCGTGCCCCTTTCTGACTTGAAGAAAACGTTCGAAACCTCTGATGAATGAGGGCGAAGTCGTAGTCGTGTTAAAACACGGGTTCAAATCCCGTTGGGACCACCAAATTGTATTTGCTACGTATTTTGCCTTCATGTTTGAGGACCATTGCGTTGGTCCTTAAACATGGAATGGCACCTAGGCTCTCCCTCGTCAGCATCCGTCTTGCCGACTCTTCATATAACGGCACCACTTGCTCAGATGCGAAGGACGAATCATCGTATAGATTTGTGTGAGGATCTGTTGAAGCGCATAACTTCGCGCAACGTACATAAGGAAATCGACTTCGGCTGGCCTGTGGGGCTAGAGGCGCTGTAATGAGCAGGAGTCCGTGTGTGCCGAGCCGCGGCTACATGGGCTGTCTCGCAGGGAGTGGTATTGTAGGAAGGAGGGATGGGGAGAAGGCGCAAGGGCCGACTGGCGGGGAATAATTGTATTTCGAGTGAAGGCCTCGTGTGCCTAACTGCTCCCTAGTCCCGTTGATGGAGAGATCGACCATTCACGCAGACTGGCCTCATCCTGCGCAAAATCGGGCGGCGAACGGAGTCATGGGTGCGCCACCTCCTGGGGCCTGGTGAACGAGGTGACGCGAGCTGCGAGGCGAGTGTGATCTCATAGGTCGAGTAACCGACTTGGCGAAGCACCACCCGTCCATCTCTCGACATCCGATCGACCGCGACGAACACCTCATCCCAACCGAGATTTGGAAGGTACGTGACGACATCGTCTAAGCAGCAGGGACTGGCCTGCCCCCTAAACGGGTCCAGTTCCTATGTTAGGGCAGGGTAAGTTGTCGGTGAAGCAAGGCCGCAACATTTCACGCTGTCCGAATTTCCGAGGCCAGCTCTGTCAGGGGCGTTGCACAGAACTCTGCTGCTATTCTAGGGAGATCAGAAGCGTCCTTGCCTCCTTTTCATGCCGGTTCTGTTCAGACGTAGTAAGGGATGATTCAAGAATGATGTGCAATTCTCGCCTTGCCGACGCCACATCTTTTCGCCTGAGGTAGGCTTTCGCGAGATCTAGCCGAGCATGAGTATACGAGGGATTGACCGCGACGGCTCGCTGAAGATAGCCCAGCGCCGCGCGTGAATCTCCTCCCATCACCCAGGGCAGCTCCTCAAGCATCATGCCCATCATGTGGAGTGAAGGCGCGTGGTCTTTTTGGAGTTCTAGCGCGCGCTTGACGTGGTATTTGAGGTCCTGGATCGTCAGGGCTGAGGCCGTCAGTCCTTTCAGTTGGGCTGCTTTCCCCAAGTTCGCTGCATACAGGTAATGTGCCACTGCATTGGCGTCCTGCAATTCGAGGGCTCGTTTCGCGATCCGCGCACCTGCTTCATATGCGGTTCGCTGTTTCTCGACATCGGTGGAGATATCATCTCCGAGATTCAGGTACAGATTTGCCAGCTTGACCAGGATTGCAGGATCGGAAGATGTGTCGGCATTCGCAGCAATAAGGTGACGCAGCTCGTCTTCCAGTGATTGAGGCGATGAAACGGCTGGATCTGCCGGCGCTAGCACGCACCAGGCAAACATGAACACCGGCAGCACTCTCATCAGTGATGGCATGTGCGCGTATCGTAACAGGCCACTCGCAAGTTCACCGTCGGGATGGTTTCCCAAAGCAGAGACGTGTGGGTACTGGATAGAAATATCGACGGTGAGGAACTTTATCTAGCCCGCATGATTCATGAACACTTCTGCTACAATCGCCGATCCGCTGCTACGACAAGCTTTCGGCCGGCGGGCTAGCGATTCTCCGATTTCGAGATTCCCTCTATTCGAACCACGTACTGCACGAATAGGCATCAGGGCCTCAGGACGTCCGCTCGCCGGTCGCTCGACGCGGTCGCAGCGATTTGCGACGAATCGTCATGAAGTAATGCGGGCTAGCGAATACTCTCCTGATTTCAATAATTGCGGCCTTGCATCTATTCGAACAACGTTACGCACACACGTTAGCCACTGATCTGACAGGTCATGTCTAGCCCGGCGTACCACCATAAGTCTCTTTGTTTTACTCGGTTGCCTCACCCGCGCGAACCCTGGGCCACATCTCGGACTGGTAATAGTCCAGGCCGGAATGATCTAACACTTCTTCCCCGACCAGAATGCGAAGCGTATTCGTCAGTTTCAGATGCTGAATAAAGAGATCATTCTCGGGTTTCAAGTCGGGGCGGGCCATCGGGGACTTGAAGTAAAAGGACAACCACTCTTGAATACCGGAGAGCCCCGCGCGTTGTGCCAGGTCCAGGAAGAGAATGAGATCTAGCACGATCGGGGCGGCCAGAATAGAATCGCGGCACAGAAAATTGACCTTGATCTGCATTGGCTGTCCCAGCCACCCGACGATATCGATGTTGTCCCATCCCTCCTTGGCATCCCCCCGCGGAGGATAAAACTCGATCCGCACTTTGTGATAGAAGTCCCCGTAGAGATCCGGATAGAGTTCCGGCTGCAGAATGCTGTCCAGCACACCGCTCTTACTGACCTCTTTCGAGCGGAAAGAATCAGGATCGTCGAGTACTTCTCCGTCACGGTTGCCCAAGATGTTCGTGGAAAACCATCCCTGGAGTCCTAACATCCTGGCCTTCAGGGCCGGCGCAATCACCGTCTTCATCAAGGTCTGCCCGGTCTTGAAGTCTTTTCCGGCAAGCGGCACCCTTCGTTTTGCGGCCAGCTCGATCAGGGCCGGTATATCCACCGTGAGATTCGGCGCTCCGTTGGCGAAGGGAATACCGAGGGTTAAAGCCGCGTACGCATAGATCATCGACGGGGAAATCTCCAACGCATTTTCCTTAAGGCCTCGCTCAAACGCGTCCAAGGTCTCGTGGACGGAGCCGGCCTGGGAAAAGATTTCGGTCGATCCACACCAGACCATCACCGATCGACGAAGCCCATGGAGAGTGACGAACGCTTCAATATCTCGCATGACGGCTTCTGCCAAATCCATTTTTGTGGCCGCCGTCTTTACATGTGTTCCTCGCAGGTTTCGGACATACCGTTGCTCAAACGCGCCGGGCCAGGGCTTGATCGCTTCGAGGTCAGGCCGCACCGCGTCCAGCAGATCGGACGGCAGCACACCCGCAGCCTTGGCCGTCTGGTACGCGTCGTTCGGAAAGATGTCCCAGCCGCCGAAGACCAAATCGGAAAGCTCTGCCAGCGGTACCACTTCTTTGATCGGGACAAATCGAGGATTGGAGCGTTTGCCGAGTCGAATCTGTTGCAGTCTGAGTCAGCGAACCATAGGGTTTTGCCAGGCCCTTATTGATGAGATGGGTGCCGGCGATGGTGGTGGTGGCTACCGCCCCAAGACCTGGCAACAGCACGCCTAGGCGACCCTCTGCCGGAGTGATAGTCCTTGCAAGTTCAGGATAGCGTGAACTGTGATCACTCATAATAGCGTTCTCCTTTCACCTTGTTGAGTGTAAACAAGCCCAAGCACGACGAGAAAATAGATCGGAGTCCCGATCGCGCTCATGACCAGAAACCATGACGCCTTACCGAAAGCCGAGAGCACGACGACGAGATAGATAAAGTCTCGCCGGGCCAGTGTGTCAACAATCAGATGAGAGACCCTCGGGTCCGGCGATCGGACGACCGAGGTGAAGAGGGGACCAGTTACATTCGCGTCTTGCATGGTGTGGCGGTAGGCGAACCAGGCCGAGCCGATTGTTCCTGCTACCGCAGGGACACTCACCCAGAGGGGCCAGGTCTCGTGCAGACTGAGACTCCATCCGATCCCCATGCAGGCAAACACCGCCACATGCACGACATTGTCTCCCCAGAAATCCAGGATCCCTCCCCAGCGCGACTCTTGAAACCGCAACCGTGCCAACTCTCCGTCGCAACCATCTAAGATCGAGTGAGAGAGAAAGAGGAGAGCTCCCATGAGCTGGAACACCCACTCTGAAGAGAGGAAAAACAGAGCTCCCAGAAGCCCTATTCCCACACTGACGAGGGTCATGGCATTCGGCGTCACTCGCGTCGAAACCAGGCGTCGCGTGATCGCCAACGAGATCTTCCGCTCGACCTGCCGGGACATAAATCCTTCAGTATCCTTGATCAGTCCCCGCAGAAGACGGCGTTCGGCTTCCCGGAAATTCTCGACGCTGGTCATGGGGTACAAGCCATCGATATCTCCATCTTCGATGGAGGTCGGGCACGCGCGGGCAAGCTCAAGAAAGGAGCCACGGCCTTGGAAGACATCCTGCAGAATAGATAGACTTGCTGGTGTCTTCGAGGTTTCGATGAGCGCAGCGACCTGGCCGAAGAGATAGGCACGGTCAAGCTGGACAGGCTTATCCAGCAGCCATTTCAACGATCGTTGGGTCGGGAGCACATGCGACGCTAGCAGCACAAGCTTTCCTGGGGGGATGTGAGGGCTCATCTCAGAGGGAGTCACGGCAAGGGCGAGAGTTCCATCGAGGATCCGCTTGATGCCGGAGGGGTCGGAGGTCGATACCAGGATGGTTGAAAATCCCGCCCGCTGGGCCGTCAACACGACTCGCCGCAGAAAGGGAAGGCCCAGCACCATCGTGGTGGGTGAAATGAGAGCCTGGTTCGCTCTGATCCGATGGGAAGACCACAACGAGCGTTGGACCTGTGCCATAGGCCGACACAGGAAGGTCTGCGACTGTGGCGAGAGTCGAGTGCAGGGTCATCGCGTCGCCCCCACGTCCGTCTTCCCCGCCGTCATCAGGTCCGGAACGGGGAGCCAGGCGCATGCTTGCTCGCTGGACGATCGAGCCAGAGCCAGCACGTCGAGGCAGAGAGCCGCTTCGGCGAGGTTGCGGCCTCTCATCGTTTCATCCGTGATCTCTGAGAGGAATCCGGTCGCAACGTTATCGAACCACTCCGGGTGGTGGGATCCTTCAGACAGACTCGATTCGAGCGTCCATCGGCGTTCCCCCGTGCGCGATCCGACCGGAGAGAGGACGACGGAATCATTCTCTAGCCGGAGCGTACCGCGGTCGCCGGTGAGCTCGACGACGTTGCGCCTCTCGTCGGCAGCCCAGGTCAGAAACAGCTCCGCGGTTGCCCGCGGAAATCGAATATGGACCGTTGCCGTATCCTCGAGAAGCGAGTCGACATGCCGACGTCTCTCAAGCTGGGCACTGACTGCGTTCGGTTTCTGGCCCAGCCAGCTTTGGATGACGTAACAGGCATGCCACCCATGGTCGATGAGTACCCCGCCACCAGCCACGAGTGGATCGAGCCGCCAATTGCTTGTCCGTCCGGCAGCTCCAAGCGCCGGCTGCGTCCGGAGAGTGTGCCACACACATCGGGAGATCGATCCGATCTCGTCGTGATGGAGAAGGTCACGGACAAATTCGACGATCGGCGCATGGTGCCAATTATGGACCGTGTACAGAACCTTGCGAAGGTCTGCAGCAAGCGCTGAGACTTCGGCAAGGTCCTCAATTCGCAAGACCAACGGTTTCTCGCACAGGACATGCAGCCCTCGCTGCAAGGCCGCTCGGACGAGACTCACGTGCGCGGCCGGCGGCGTGCAAATATCCACGAAATCGAGCTGTTCCTCGGCCAGCAACGCCTCGGCTGATTTGTACCAGCGGGCATGAGGAAGCAGGCGTGCGGCCTCGGATCGACGCGTCTCGTCGGTATCAGTCACCGCCACGAACTCGATATCGGAGCGCTTCAGCCACCCCGGCACATGTCCGTGGACCGCCACGTTGCCGAATCCGAGGAATGCTCCACGCAGCATCGTCTGCTTCCTCCTTAGAGATGGTATTTCCTTGTCACCATGGCCAAGGCGTCATCCAGGATCGCAAGTCCTTCCAAGGCCTTCTCTTCGCTGATGATCAAGGGCGGACAGATTCGTACGACTGGCCCATAACACATGGCGATCAATCCTCGGCGCACACATTCTTGGAAGAGGGCCTGCGTCACTTCTTTCGGGAGCCGTTCTTTCGACGTCCGGTCCCGCACCAAATCCAGGCCGAGCAGCAGCCCTCTGCCGCGGACATCGCCGATACAGCGGTAGCGTTCCTGCATGTCGCGAAGCCGCGTCAACATCACGGCGCCGACGCGCCGGGCATTATTGACCAGGTCATCTTTCAGGATGATTTCTAGCGCAGCCAGTCCTGCGGCGGCCGCGAGAGGATTTCCTCCGAAGCTTGACGAACTGCCGCTTGGATTGGCGAAGGGCTTCCGGCTGGTCAGCTCGTCGGTCGAAATAAGAGCGGACATGGGAAAGCCCCCGCCGATGCCCTTCCCGACCGTCATGACGTCAGGCACTACGGCATCGTGGTCGCATCCCCACATCAACCCCGTCCGCCCGAATCCCGTTTGCATTTCGTCGGCAATCAAGAGGGCGCCGTTCTCCTTGGCGATCTCTTGCACCGCTTGGAGGAACCCAGCAGGAGGCGTCACATTCCCCGCCGTTCCCTGGACCGGCTCCACGATGATCGCGGCGATTTCGCCTTGCGTCTCGTTCCGAATGACCTGCCGCAAGTGTTCGGCACACGCGAGGCCGCAGTCCGGAAACGTCAACTTCCACGGGCAGCGATAACAATCGGCATAGGGCGACGAATAGAGGCCCGGCATGTACGGCCCGAGCTGTTTTTTGAAGTCATCTCCGAGGAGGCCCAAGATTCCGCCGGTCTTCCCATGGAAGCCCCCCCAAAAGCCGATGAACTCGTACCGGCGCGTCGCGGATTTGGCGAGGCGAAAGGCCGCCTCCACGGCTTCCGCACCGCCTGAAAAGAGCTGAATCCGGCTGAGTCCCGGTGGCGTCACCGACGCGAGCAGGTTCAGAAACCTGGCCCGGACTTCGGTGGTAAAGCTGCCGAACGTCAGTTGTTCGATCTGTCGTTTCAGCGACTCCACATAATGAGGATGGCAATGCCCGACGCTGCCTACGCCGATGCCGGCCACGAAATCGATATAGCGATTCCCGTCCTCGTCGATCAGCGTGCAGCCGGTTCCCTGCGCCATCGCCAGTCCGGAATACAACGCAATGGACTGAAGGCCCGGGGACATGTGTCGCTGTTCCTCTTCGACGATGCGTGTGGAGCGCGGACCTGGTATAGGGGGATTCATGACGGGTGTCCTCCCAAGAATCGTTCGGCCAGATAGGAAGCGATGCGCTCGGCAGCCTCTTCCCGGTACAACGCAAAGCTCGGCCATGCATTCAGATCGATTATCGTCATCGCTCCTCCCTCGCTCACAATGGCATCGCCTCCATAAATTTCCAGGCCGAGGGCCGCTGCCGCCTGTCGGGCAAGGCCAGCCATCTTCTCCGGATCGAACGGGTGTCCTGCGATACGCTGGTCCTTGTGATAGAACCACTGAAACCACGGACCGTTTCGTGGCAACAGTTCATCCCGCCCGATCCCGTAAAACTTGATCAGATCGCCCGGAATATGATCTTGAACCACAGCAGATTGAACGCCGCGCGCCGCCAGCAGGCGTAAGGCCTGATTCGCTTCAGGGGCACCAGCGGCGAACGTGACGTCACCGTCTTGCGTGCTATGCACATCCCCACGTTTCACCCACACAGGGCTGTCGCATGTGAAGCTCGCCGCTTTCGTGGGAACGATCCGGCTCACAGGCACGGCGACGTGCGCCTGATCCAGCAACACGGTCATGCGTTCGCGATACGTATTGAGCACCGCGACGGGGCTGTTGACGATGCGAGCTCCCCGCTGTTCCCATTGTCGAAGCCGCTCGAGGATCCCGGTCTGCTCACACATCATGAATAACACTGGAGGAAGTCCGGACACCTGTGCGGGTAGGTCATCGGGCGCCTTGAGACTCACATGAAATCCCATTGCGTCCAAATGCTTGCCGGTCAAGCGGAGAATCTCGGTATCGTCGAATTCCCGCCCCGGCGAATGCGCCCGTTCGCGGAAGATGCCCCAACATTCTTGGCCGTTCATGCAACCTCCTCAGCGGGTGGAGTTGTCAGGTGCTCCGGGAATTCTTTCGCCACGGCCTCGGCGAGCAACACGTCCTCGCCCCGATCCACATCCACCACGGTCTGAATGGGGACTCCGAAGACGGGTTCGCCACTCGCGACCAGCCAGGTCAGGAAGTCCCTCAGCCTGGTGAAGCCCTGTGGAACCGAGAGCCGTCTCACCCGCTCGGGCACGAGGTACATGCCAGCCGTCACCATCGTTCCGGTGTCGCCGCCAAGACTCGTCACACGACCCGACTGATCCAACGCGGCCCACAGCGGACGTTCATCGGCCACGAACGGAGTGACGGCCAACACCGTGTCTTCCGGAGGTCGGCGTCCTGGCTTCTTCCACAAATACCTTGAAATCATCCGGCGAACACCAGGCATCTACCGTGGAAATGAGGGCAGGTCCCTCCTTGATACGCTCGGCAACCGTGAGAAAACTTTCCAGAGAAGACGCAGTGGTTTTGAGAATAATGTCGATGTCCAGATCGGCATAGTGTGACTGGACCCAGCGCTCGCACTCTCGTCCCTCTTCATTGAAAATGATCACCAACGATCTGATGCCGGCCGCCAGAAAATTGTCGATTACGCGCCCGATCAGTGGCATGCCTGCTACCGGAACAAGCGGTTTCGGTACGGCATATCCGGCCTGCCGAAGACGGGAGCCTTCGCCGGCGGCAATGATGCCGCCTCGTATGGTTGCGCCTTGCGTCATGCGAACAAGGCCCTCACCTCTTCCATCCCATGAGCTACCGGATCGTTCGGACAGCAGGCCCTGCTTTCTGGAAACAGTTTCGGTGTGAGCCATACATGGGCCATTCCTATAGCCCGAGCGCCGGCCATGTCCCGCTGAAGGGAGTCTCCCACGAACACAGCTTGTGCCGGTTCGATCTGGAGCACCCGCAAGGCCGCGTGAAAGATTTCCGGATTCGGCTTGCACACCCCCACCACTGTCGAATCGATGACTGTCGAGAGGAATGGGCTCAGTCCGACTTCGCGACAAATCGCTGAGAGATTCCCGTAAAAATTCGAAACGATCCCCAGGCGATATCGTCGACTGAGGTCGCGCAGCACCAGCACATTCCCCCGAATGCGCTCCAAGGACTCGTCCACAAAACGCTCGGCGATTCTTCCCCCAACCACGTCGTCGAAACGCCCCATCTCATGGGACACACCGCGTGCGATTTTTTCCACGGTGTCGTAAAACGAGGTCGTCGCAGGAATGGTCCCGACCAGTCCGTCGTCTACCGCGTAAAACACGGGATCGAATTGGGCGGAGGCGATCTCGCCGACTTCTTCGCACCACAGACGGCGAAATCGATCCTTCCAGGCCACGCCATCGGCATCCAACGTGCCGCCGAAATCGAACAATATTGCGGCGGGCTTGTGAGTAGTGTTCATGCTAGCCAAGTCTTGTGAGTCCCGGCTCTCGTTGCGTGAACCATCCGAGGTGTCGTTTCCACAAGACGACAAGGCCCGGAAGAAGCCAGACCAATTCTCGGGCCCGACGGATAACCCCGTATGCCACTCCTTCTGCCGCCGGGAGACCAACCAAGAGGAATACCCCGGCCCGCACCCCTTCGGCGCTGCCCAGCCGCGCCGGAACAAACACGAAGAGCATGTTAAAAGCCATGACCATGGTTTCGATCGCCACAGCCGTCCTCCACCCCTCCGCCGGGGAGAGAATCCGAGAGGACCAGGTACGTCTCTAGAAGTCCGCCGCAGTACCCGACAAAACACCATCCTGTCGCAATCAGGAACCATCGCCATTGGTTTTCATAGAACGCCCGAATCCGGGTTGCCAGCGTGTCCGCAGCAGTCTGACGAGCTTGCAGAAAAGAAGCCAGCGGTCTCCAGTCGGCTAACCGACGCAACATCGGCGAGATCGTGCCCGACTTCAGGACCCAGGTCATCAACAGGAGGCTCCCTCCAAGTCCGCCGACGATCACGGTGTTCGCAACGATCACGAGGCTCGGCAGTTCGAAGTACGTCAAGCAGATGGCCAAGCCTCCGACCAGTAGTATCCATTGGGCAACCAACTCCGCATGCTTGTGAATCACAATCGAAGTGAGCGCCCGACCAAAGCCTAGCTCCTCCTGCAGAAGATAGGCCTTCACGGGTTCCCCTCCCAGGTTCCCCGAAGGGACGACATAGTTGATGGTATCGCCCGCGAGATAGACGCCAAAGAGCTTCAGGAAGCCACAGGCCCGTACCTCGGAGTCCATCAGCACCCACCATCCGACCATAAATGCGAGTTGAGCGAATCCGAACAGTGCGATAAAGACAAGTACCCACGCTCCAATCATCGAAAGGTTTGACGCAAGCGTTGCTAAGCCCACCGTCCACAGGATCCATCCGGTCACGGCGACACCGGCCAACAGCAGCCCAATTTGATAGTGCCGCTTCATTGTCCGTTACGACCCTGTTCTTCCTGATGGGTGTTCACCATTTTGATGTTTCGCACATGCCCGTTTTGGATCTCATCCTCGATCTCCAGCAAGAGGGTCACCGGGGCACAACATCGCCCTCTCCTTGACCGATTAATTGGACAGAGGCCGCTGAGGCTAACATAAATCATATGTCGGGAGCGATTTTCAACTTAATCATGCTACAGGTAGCATGGCAGGACTTCTCTGTGCGAAATTGTTCATACAGGTCAGCTAGCTAAGGGGATTTGGGCGTCCAGTTCGAATTATATAATCGTCCGGATCTTATTTCCAATCTGGAAATAGCCGGCGACCTTCGTGGCAGGCAGGACCTTCTCTATTTTCGCCGAGTAGGATTGCCGCAGCGTCACTTCAGATTCATCGACCGCAAGAGCGTCAGCCAGCAATTTATTGGCCGCCTCCGCGGATTGCCCTGCCGACGCCATCGAAGTCTGAAGCGAACCAGCCAATGCCAGAGAAAGACACATCATGATCAGAGAATCGTATCTAATGCTTATGCCTTTCGAAAACCTCCATTGACCCTACCCGCACTGGCATCACCGGAGCCAAAGGCATAAGCATTTCGTATCTTATTGATTGTTTCCTCACGGAAGCCTAGTTATAAGCTTCTTCACTCCTGCCCAGTTTGCTGCTTGTAAATTCATGATGGTCTCTGCGACTATCGATACCGAGCACGCGGATCCGCAACCGGCTCAGACGAAGAAGGCAGCGTGAGACAACCATGGGAGTCCGCTCAGGAAATTTCAACGGACTTATTGACAACTTCATGTCGGCGAGAGCTATCCGCATGAGGAATACAACGGAGAGATGATGAATTATCGACTCTATAAACGATTGCTCTCCTGTATTGTGGCGAATCCGGCTTATTTTTATTACGTCATCTTTCGAAAAGATCACGAACGCATCACGAACCGGCTCAAACAAGGCGATATTCCCGAAAAAGGGTCATTTTTCCCTTCAAAATTGAATTTGCGGGTGACCTATGTCTGCAACCTGAGCTGTAAAATGTGCGGCCAATGGGGGGAAACGGGAACCTATAAAGACTACAGTTCGGAGAAGAAACATACAAGTCTCAAGTTTGACACGATCAAGGAAATCATCACGCAACTTTCGTCAAAAGGACTCCGTTTTGTGGATATTGAGGGGGGAGAGACCTTCTTGTATCCGGAAATCCTGGATCTGTTGGCGTTATGTAAAGAACGAGGGCTGTTTGTAAAACCGGTGACCAACGGGTCGAAGCTCTCTCGGTATGCCGCGGATATCGTTGCACTCGGCGTCGATGTGGTCGTGGTGTCCATCGATGGCGAGCGAGACACGCACAACCTCATTCGAGGCGCTTCCTGGTCGTACGATCGGGCGATCGAAGGCATTCGAGCGCTTCGAGAGGAAAGAAAACGTCAAAAGAAACATCTGCCCTTCGTGATCATGAGTTATACCATGACCCGTTACAATGGAGCGGATTCTTTAAATCGCTTGGTCGACGACCTTTCGAGTGAATCCCTGGCCGATGTGCTCTCCGTCAAGGTCAGCCCTATCTTTGTGCCAAAATCGGCCGGCGAATCGTATATGCAAATCGTCGAAAAACACTTTCAAGTGAAAGAAGGCATCACGTCGTGGACAGGCTTCCAGGAAGATTATTCGAATTTTGAACCGGAAACCAAAAAAATTGTCCAGACGTTGATCGATCTCAAAAAAAGAAAGCTCCCGTTTCATCTTGAAACATTTCCCCGGATCGATATCCATGCCATTCCTCGACTCTATTTGGATTACGATTGGACGTTGGGACGAAGCCATTGTTCGATTCCGTTCGTGGAGCCCACCATCGACGCGGACGGCAACGTGTATTCGTGCAATCTTTTCACGGATGAATCCTTATCGATGGGGAATATTTACGAGAAACCGTTTTTAGAGATTTGGCATGGGACCATGTTCGAGAAATTTCGCCAAATGATCCAGGATCAAAAGAATGGCTTGCTTCCGATTTGCAACCGTTGTTGCCAATTCGTGGAGCATTGACAGCCGCGCGCGCAGGGCTCAGGCAGACTGCGGGGGCCAGGACCTATAGGGTAAGCCTGCGGGCGGGGCATTGACGTATCGTCTTCGATGTGGTCGGTTGCTTCGAACTCTACTATCGGCGTAGGGCGCTCTGAGAAACTGCTACACATACCGGACAGGAACTAGCCTCCTCCAGTGTGTTTCTCAAGCCTTCGCGTTTTGGTCGTGCCCCTTTCTGACTTGAAGGAAATATACGAATCATCTGAAGCGTAAGGGCAAACTCGTAGTCGGGTTAAAACGCGGGTTCAAATTCCATTGGGACCACCACGCCACGCTAACTCAAGTCGCATGTGCGACATCCATGATAGTGCGCGGATGAATCGGTTGTGTTAGAGCTATCCCGTCTATGCTCACGCAATCTGGAATCAGCGATCTGATCGCGACTCCAGGATGCCCGCTTCCGGTAGACCGTTTCGTCAATTCCCGCAGGTCGCTAAACAGGCTCAGTGTGTTCGCGCAACAGGATGCGGTGTGGGATTTCTCGGGGTGCAACTTCGTTGACGCCTCTATCACCGGTTGTGTATAAAGAAAGCGCCGTTTCTCCATTCACTTCTATATGGTAGGTAGACTTTCCATGGGTGCACGTGAATTCCACGATGGGGCGAAAGATGGACTCGAAGCGCTCGAGCCTCTCGACCCGGAACAGATCGAGTCCTTCGACGGCCTGCTGACCGCGATGCGAAAGACAGCCTTTGGGGGCCGCAGACTTGGGCGAAGCCTACGAAGTGCTGTGGACGATGATCGAAGACCCTGACTGTTTCGTCGTGTTGACGCTGTCAGGGGCGATGACCATTGCCAAGATGGGCAAGATCATCAGTTCGATGATCGATCATGGGATGGTGCAATGCGTCGTCTCGACCGGTGCATTGATTGCCCATGGGTTGAGTGAGTCGGTCGGTAAAACACACTATCGGCACCATCCGTCGATGTCCGATCAAGAGTTGTTCGAGAAGGGCTACAATCGGGTCTACGACACGCTGGAGATGGAATCTAACCTTAACTACGTAGAGCATGTCGTTTCCCTGACGATGAAGCGGATGGATCAGGACCAGCCGCTTTCTTCCGAGATCCTCACCCGTGAACTGGGCAAGACGCTTGCGGAAGAATATGACGGAACGGGTATTCTCAAAAGCGCCTATCTAAAAAAAGTCCCGGTCTTCATTCCTGCCTTTACCGATTCCGAGATGGGGCTGGATCTTGGAACCTGGGCCATGAGTCGAGATCTCGATCAGGCTCGTGCGCAGGTACAGGGGGGCAGTGATCTTGAGGTGCTGCGCGCGATTCATCGTTCCTATCCTTCGTTCAATCCCTACCTCGATCTCAACAGTTATGCGAGCCATGTCATCTCTGCCAAGCGGCGCGGGATCTTTACGATTGGCGGGGGTGTGCCTCGAAATTGGGCGCAACAGGTCGGCCCCTACATTGAGATCAGCAATACGCGGCTCGGCCTCGATGTAGAGCCGCCTCGATTCCGCTACGGTGTACGCATCTGTCCGGAACCGGATCATTGGGGCGGGTTGAGCGGCTGTACCTATCAAGAAGGCCTTTCGTGGGGGAAGTTTGTCCCGCCGGAAGAAGGCGGGCGCTTTGCCGAAGTGTTGAGCGATGCCACGGTTGTTTGGCCTCTCCTCATGGTCGGGTTGCTGGAGCGCGTAAAAGCAAAGGGCGCTCCCCGCACATGATGGTCTCGCGCCTCTTTCGCACAGTTGCTCCGGTGTTATTCCTGTTGCTCATGCAGCTGACTCAGGCCGGCGCTGGGTCGGTCACGGATGACGGACGAATCAGAGGGAGCGCGGACGCACCGATCACCTTGATCGAATATTCTGACTTCACGTGTGGGTACTGTACGAAGTTCTTTCGGGAGACCTGGCCTCGCTTGCAGGCCAAGTATATCGAGACGGGCAAAGTGCGGTTTGTCTATCGTGACTACCCTCGAGCGGACCAGGGAGTCGCCGTTGAGGCTGCGGTGGCGGCGCGCTGTGCCGGAGCTCAGGGTCGATATTGGCCGATGCACGATCGGCTCTTCAGCGAACGAGGCCGCTTAGACTCGGGATCTTTCAAAGGTTACGCGAAGGCGATCGGCTTGGACCAGACGGCGTTTGCCAAGTGTTTCGACGAGCGGCAATATCTCGAATCCATTTTCCAGGATCGCCAAGAGGCGAACCGGTGGGGGTTTCATGGCACCCCCGGTTTTATTCTGATGCGAACGGCTGCTGGGTCGACCGAGAAAGAGCCAGCGATCGCGATTCCAGGCGCATTTCCGTTCAACGAGTTTGCCGAGGAGATTGATCGCATGTTGGCCACTGCTCCCACGCTCCCAGGGAGAACCCACCGAGCCTCACGGGTCGACGGCGGTGGCACAGAACAGTCCATTCATCATTCACTAAGGATTACCTATGTCTGCAACACAATCGTTTTGGTCTGTTCCGCAACGCGAGGGGGAACCACCCTATTGGATGTGCATGTCGTGCTTGTCAGAAGTCTTCTATCGCAAGGTGCCGATGCCGGATTGTCCGACGTGCCACGGCGTCTCGACTTATGAGGCCTTCACGCTTGAGGCGATTCGTGATTGGGGCACAGAGGATTTGGTTGCCAAGGCTGGCATCGCACAACAGGCTGCCAATCTTGAGCCGGCTTCTACGGCATCGGTTAAGTCTGCCGACTAAGCCTTCACCACCCGCGGGGCGTCTCTCGTGCAGGAACCACGTCCATTTTTGATTGGAGGTCGGTGGCGGCACGGGGAGACCGTTGTCCCCGTGAACAATCCGTTTACCGGCAAGCTACTGGCCGAGGTATCGAACGCGAGTTCCACCGACGCCGAGGCTGCGATTCAATCGACGGTCGATGCCGCTGTCGTGATGGGGGCCTTGCCGTCCCACGCTCGCTATCATGTGTTGCAAAAGATCGCCGGCGGGCTCTATGACCGACGTGAGGAATTTTCCCGCCTGATAACGGCTGAAGCCGGCAAGCCGATCACCGACGCGAAACGTGAAGTCAATCGGGCCGTGCAGACATTTACCATTGCGGCTGAAGAGGCGAAGCGTATTCCAGGCGAGGTGATCCCTCTCGACTGGACACCGGGGACGGATTCCCATCTCGGCATTCTCCGTCGGGTATCCGATCGGTCCGGTACTTGGAATCACTCCCTTCAATTTTCCCCTGAATCTTGTGGCCCACAAGGTCGCACCGGCTCTGGCCGCCGGCAATTCCATTCTCATCAAGCCGGCGCCACAGACACCTCTGACCGCGTTACTCTTGGGCGAAGTGGTTCTGGAGGCCGGACTTCCTCCTGGCGCACTCAACATCCTGCCCTGCGACAATACGGTGGCTGAACAGCTTGTCGTCGATCCCCGTTTCAAACTCCTCAGCTTTACTGGCAGCGCCGCCGTGGGATGGATGTTGAAGGCCAAGTGCGGAAAAAAGAAGGTGGTGTTGGAACTCGGCGGGAACGCGGGCGTGATCGTGGAGCCCGATGCCGATCTTGATTTTGCCGCACAACGCTGCGCAGTCGGCGGGTTCGGGTATGCCGGTCAGACCTGTATTTCCGTTCAGCGAATATTTGTCCATCATTCCATCGTGGACCTCTTCACCACGAAACTCCTGTTACAAGTCGCGCGTCTGAAGGCCGGCGACCCGAGCGACGATACGACGGTGGTCGGACCACTGATCGATCCGGCCGCGACCCATCGTGTCGAGGAGTGGGTTGGGGAAGCGGTGTCGCAAGGGGCGCGTGTGCTTCTGGGAGGCAAACGCATGGGCTCGGTGATGGAGGCGACTGTGCTCTCGCACGTCACGCCAACGATGAAGGTCTCTTGTCAGGAGCTGTTTGGGCCGGTGGTGACCGTGACCCCCTACCGGCACTTCGGCGAAGCGATCACGGCGCTCAACCAGTCTGACTATGGGCTCCAAGCTGGAGTGTTCACCCAGGATGTGAATAAAATATTTCATGCCTTTCGGCACCTTGAAGTTGGGGCTGTGCTGGCAAACGAGATTCCGACATTTCGCGCCGACCACATGCCCTATGGTGGCGTGAAGGACTCCGGGGTCGGGCGTGAAGGGGTTCAGGCCGCGATCGAGGATATGACCGAGCCCCGCATGCTGGTGTTGAACCTCAAACCGCCTGCAGGCACCTAGCAGGATGCGGAGAATGTTCTTCAGGATCTGCACGTGCGGCACAACGGGCCGCAACGCATCCATGCAGCGTTCATGCTCAAGAATCGTGCAACGTGACATGCAAGACCGCAGTACTTTTTCGCGCATTTTGCCTGAAGCAATCCGTGCACGGTCGCTAGACGCTCTCGGGTCATCGTTGCAGGTCCTGCTATTGCTAGATGTGCGAGTCAACTGATGCTGGCGGCACTGTTTTCAGCATCCTGCTACAGAAAAAATGTCGCAGGATATTGCGAAGCGTGCGCCAATCTTGGTACAACAGCGACCCTGTGCCTCTATGAAGTTTACCGTGGGCGTGCATTTCAGCTAACGACGCGCCCGTCACCCGATTGGTCGGACGAACTAAGGAGAAGAAACGATGGTACCTACGCAGATGTTTTTAACGCGAGGCGTCGGAGTCCACAAAGAAAAGTTGGCCTCCTTCGAACAAGCCTTGCGTAGCGCCGGCGTCGCTTATTGCAACCTCGTCACGGTGTCGTCGATTCTTCCACCGAATTGCAAAATTGTTCCGCGTGCGCGCGGCGAGAAGTTGTTGAACCCCGGTGAAATCACGTTCTGTGTGATGGCGCGGTCGGAAACGAATGAACGGAATCGCCTGGCCTCTGCGTCGATTGGGCTGGCGGTCCCGACCGATCGTCGAACCTACGGGTATCTGTCCGAACACCATGCACATGGCGAAACCGATGAAGAGACGGGTGAGTATACGGAAGACTTGGCGGCGCAGATGTTGGCCACGACTCTCGGTGTCGAATTCGATCCGAATATCGCGTGGAAAGAACGGGAACAAGTCTTCAAAATGGCCGGCAAGATCGTTCGGACCCTCAACATCACCCAGTCCGCTATCGGAAAACCCAATCGCTGGACGACGGTGATCGCATTAGCCGTGTTCATTCCAGAAGAAAATATTCCGAAACGGCGTCGGTAGCCCTGCCGCGTGAGTATACGCCCATGACGCTTCCCGCCGGATGGGAGGGCATCGACCAGAATTTCCTCGGGCTCGAGGAGCCCTGGTGCCATCCCGATCAGGCAGGTGTCTACGTCCTGCCCGCGCCCTACGAACATACCTCCAGCTATGTGTCGGGCTCCGATCGGGGCCCGTCAGCCATCATCGAGGCGTCTCAACAAGTCGAGCTATACGACGAAACACTCCGGTGTGAGCCCTATCGCGAGTGGGGCGGAGTTGCCACCATTCGCTCCCTCGATCTTGACGGAAAAGTTGATCGGCAAGCGGTCGATGCAATCGACGCATTCGTCACTCCTCACGTCGGCACCGGACGGTTTGTCGTCACCTTGACCGGGGAACATACCGGCGCACTTGGGGCCATCCGGGCCCATGCTCGTCGCTATCCCGATCTGTGCGTGGTGCAAATCGATGCGCATGGCGACTTGCGGAAGGCCTATCAAGGGAACCCTTACAGCCACGCCAGCGTGATGGCTCGCGTGGTCGACGACGGGTTGCCGTTAGTCCAAGTCGGCATTCGTTCCATTTCTCCTGAGGAAATCGATCGCATTACGAGCACCGATCGAATCGCCACGTTTTTTGCCGCTGACATTCTTGACCCGTCTGGCCCTTACGAGGGCAGGGCCTCCCGCTGGGTTCCCGAGGTGGTGAAGGCTTGTCGCGGGCCGGTCTACCTGACCTTCGATTGTGATGGACTTGATGCTTCGCTCGTCCCTGCGCTCGGCACTCCCGAGCCGGGCGGGTTGGGGTGGTACGATACGATGAACCTCGTGACGTCCCTGGCCAATGGACCTGGTATCCTCGGGATGGATATTAGCGAGATAGCCCCGATCGAAGGGTTTGTCGCACCCCAGTTTTGTATCGCCCGATTGATCTACCGTATGCTGGGACGGATCAAGGCGGGCCGTCGTGTCCACTGAAATTACATAGCCACACTGTGACCGATACGCTTCGCATCAATAAGTTTTTTACACACCATGGCATCTGTTCTCGGCGAGAGGCTGATCGCCTGATCGAATCCGGTCGTGTGACCATCAATCAGCGAGTGGCGTGTTTGGGGGATCAGGTCGGTCCTGGCGACGTCATCGCGCGAGATGGACAGGTGATTCCCTGGGGAACGGCCCCGCTCTATATCAAGTATTACAAGCCGGTGGGTGTGACGACGACCAGTGAGTCGCATGTGCCTCGTAACATCATTGCGGAGATCGGCCATCCGGAGCGGATCTTTCCGATCGGCCGACTCGACAAGGACTCGTCCGGCCTCATCCTTCTCACGAACGACGGGGACATCGTGAACGAGATCCTACGAACCGAGCACGGGCATGAACGGGAATACGAGGTGTCAGTCGATCATCCATTCGATCAGACTTTCATCGACCGCATGGCTCAAGGGGTTGTCATTCTTGACCGTCCGACCAAACCCTGCCGGATTGAACGACTCGGTCCCGCACGATTCCGCATCATCCTCACCGAAGGACGCAATCGACAGATCAGGCGTATGTGCCAAGTCTTGGGGTATCGGGTGCTCACGTTGCATCGTGTCCGGATCATGCATGTGACGCTTGACGGATTAGTGCCTGGAGCGTGGAAACCGCTCACCGGAGAGGAACGCACGCAGCTCTTTCAGGCTGTCGGACGAGACAACAGCCAAAGTGATAACCATGTCGGGTGATCCAAAAGTAAACGACTCAGGAGCGCCGTCCCAGGCACGAGGCGCACCGGCCAGTGGAGGCAAAGTGGGATCGTGGCAAGGAATGATCTCAGGTTTCTCCAGTACGTGGGCCTTATGCGAATTCTCTCCTTGCTGTCTGGCGAGAGAGATTCAAGGTGGCGATGAAAAATTATCTCCCGCCGAAACCCGTAGAAATCACGATTTTCGTCGGAGTAAGCGGAATGCCTCAGTAGGGGCTGTTCGACTGCGCTGATCGAAACAAGTGCAATTTCCAAACAAATGAAGTTTGCTCCGAACACCGGAATCTACACTTCGCAAGAGGCCGGAAAATATTTTCCCATGGCCTGCCAGAGTCATTCCCGGGCGATGATATCCTCATTCCTGCCCTCAAACAGTGTGAGCCGGGAGCCGATTTGAACCCTCGACGACGATTGGTTATGCGAAGATCTAGCCGAGTTTCGTTCCCGTCTCACAGACGGACACTCCATTGACAACCATGCCGTCGGAATTCACACTAGCCCGCGCATCGTCCACGGAGAGCAACGCCTAGTATGGTCACCACGTGGTGGAGCCCCCAGCTTAATGCACTACTTGGCAGCCTCGTGGTGGCGGCGGGTGCTTGGTTGGCATGGGACTCGTTCTCACTCTGGGAAATTTTGTTCGTCGCAGGAGGCGCCGCAGGGTTTCTGATCTGGCAGGGGCGCACGGTTGGTCTGGTCTGGGCCTGGGCCACCCTGTTGCTTGGCTTGGAGAGTCTTGCATGGCCCATCATCACGATGGTTCAGTTCCGTTCGACTACGACTGAGCCGACCGACGAACAAATGGGGACAATCCTATCAGCCGTTCTGATGGGACTCTTCTCGGCGGTCTTTTGGATAACTTTCTCCTATGGGTTTTTCAAGAGAGCCGGCCAGCCCATCGGTGCCGCATCAACTAATGAGACCGAGAGCCCTCCATCTGCATCACGATCAGAAGGTTTTAAAAAGAAGAAGTAACACCTACCACGTCTCGATCGGATCCACGTCGACATCGAACTTGATGGCGCGATGTTGATACGTCCGTTCCATTTCCTTGACCGTCATCCGCACTGCTTCGAGCCCCGCTTCCCGTTCGCTCGATTTCACGAGAATCTGCCACCGATACCGTCCCCGGAGTCTCGGCACTGGAGAGGGGATTGGTCCCAGAACAGTAAGACGATCGGGCAAACCAATCGATTGAATTGTCGAAGGGGCCTTTGCCGTGGCCGTCTGCCCGGCCACGGCCGGTGAAGAACAGGAAGTGAGCCGAGCTGCCCAGGCCGTGGCAGCATCGCGAATCATTTTCTCGTTGGCTCCTGATACAAGGAGGGCAATGAGATAAACCGCAGGCGGATACCCCAATGCAGTCCGATGGGACAGCTCCTCCGTTAAGAAGATGGATTCGTCGTTCTGAGCCACAGCCTGAATCGCATGATGCGATGAAAGATGGGTCTGCACGATAACCTGGCCGCCAGCCCCTGCCGGATCGGCGAGACTGATCGCATCGAGGAGCGTGTGATAGGTACGTTCAGCGGATCGGAAATTCGGCACGCTGAGTCCTGCGTCCGCCTGCACGATCCCAACGAGGCCCATAGTCGGGAGAGGCCCTCGCCGCAGTAGTAGTTGTGTGCCGACGATGATATCCCACTCCCCTTGCTCGACCCTCCGCCAGAGGGCCTTGGCTTGCGCTGGCCGCCGCATGGTATCTCCATCGAGGCGAATCACCGCAGCATGAGGAAACCATCGCTTTGCATCCTCTTCCACCCGCTCTGTGCCCTCCCCTATCAACTGCATACGAGGGCCGGAACAGGAGACGCAGGTCTCGGGGAGGGGTGTCACGTTCCCGCAATAGGAACAGAGCAGACGACTAGTCTGCCGAGAGTACATCAGCGCCACGCGACAGGCAGGACAGCGGGGAACCTGGCCGCAGTCACGACAGACGAGGGCGCCGGCATAGCCCTTCCGGTTGAGAAACAACAGGACACCGGCCCGGCGCCCGATCGCTTGCCCGATGGCTAGAACGAGCGGCTGGCTCAGTACCGTACCTCGACCATGATCGCGTAATTCGACGACCTGAACGTTCGGTCGCGCATCAGATGGCATGGGCTTATGTATCACGACCCCTCGTTGCTCCACTGCCGCTCTGATCTCAAGCGAGGGGTGGGCAGAACTCAGGACCAGCACCGCCCGCTCATTCTGCGCCCTTAACCAGGCCACGTCCCGTGCATGGTAGCGCGGTTCTTGTGGCTCTTTGAGCGCTGCATCTTCTTCTCCTTCGATCCAAATTGCCCCGATGGTAGTCAATGGGAGAAAGATGGCCGACCGGGTCCCCACGACCACGCGAACGATCTGCCGATGAATCTGATCCCACATTTCGGTTTTCAGCTGGTCTGAAAGACCGCTATGGAAACAGATCGGGGATATGCCCATCTCATCATCACGGATCAAGCCGGCAACCCATTGGGCCCGTTCTGCTTCGCCAACGATGATGAGGACCGTCTGACCACGGTCGAGCACCAGGCGAACGGCCTGCTGCAACAGTCTCAACCGATCGCTCCAGGAAGCCTGCACCAGAACCCGAGTGGGTCCTTGGCCTCTCAGCGCCGTGAACAGTGGTTCAGGCCCAAGACATTGCGGGGTCAGGAATGAGCGGTGCGGTGACGCCGAAATTGCCCTGGTTCGCCTGTCTGGGTGGCTGGGTGAGAGGCGCCGCCGAGGTAGGAGGTAAGTCCTGGATCTCCACCACCCATCCGCGGACCTTGAGATCGTTCAACAAGTCGTCCGGACCAGGACTGCGGGAAGACCGGCGAAGTCCTGAGGGTTTTTTCCCGAGACGTGTGAGAAGAGCCCGTGCTTTCACCGAGCAGGGCTCCTGAGTTGCAAGTGCGGCTTGCCCTTGTTCCGTCAGTTCGTAGTGGCTAATCTGCGCCTCTTGGTTTGGGTGCCGGAGGCAGCACCAGTCTGAGACATTGTCCCCATGGCGCGACATACTGTTCGGCCACCTGCCGTGAGAGCTGGAACAGGTTTGAGGACACATCTGTTGCGAGCCCCCTCTGGGAGCAACGAGCGAATCTCCTTGAGGCGTGCTCGATCAAGACCTTGAGGAAGAACGTGGGAGAGGGCGATCACAGCTCCTTGGAGGATCGACCGTCCAAAGGGCACGAGTACTCGATGTCCAATACGCAGCGTGGGTCGGAGCGACGAGGGCACGGTGTAGGTGAACGGGCCTGCCAGATGCCGTGGGACAATGACATCTGCGAATAAGGTTTCTGGCTCTGCGCGTGGAGGGGCTGCCTGCGTCAAAATCATGCGGCGTTCATTGTAGCAGCACAGGAAAAGGGGGAACAATGAGAGAGAAAGAACGGAAAGATTCTGTGGAGGAGGGGGGAGGGTTGACGATTCAACGTCAACCCTCCGTACGACACTCGATGAATTTACTGTAGAGGGGCGACCGGAGCAGCAGGGATCTGATCTGAATTGCTCTGGCCAACTGATGCCGGAATCGTCGCCGAAGCAGGATCCGCAGGGACAGATGAGGGCGCTACTTTGGATGAACCTGTTGGAGCCACTGGGACCGTTTGGTCTACTGGGGAGGAGATCGGAGATCCGCTTTCCGCTGAACTGAGACGGGACAAGTTGTAGCCGTTATCACCGGTCTCAATCGGCTTCGCCGCCGGCTCAGACTGCTCCCCGGCTGACTCGGGCGAATAGAGTACGATGTCCACACGACGGTTCTTCTGTCGACCCACTTCAGTCGCATTGCCGGCTATCGGCTTCGTATCGCCATAGCCGACCGACGAAAGCTTCGCCGAATCGATCCTGCCCTTCTCAAGCAAGTAACGGAGGACGCCCCCAGCCCGAGCTTTCGATAAATCCCAGTTCGTCTGGTAGACCGACTTAAGCGAAGGACCGATTTCCATGTTATCCGCATGGCCCTCGACTCGAATCAATCGATCGCCGGCAGTGGTCTTGAGATACGCAATCAGTTCATCGAGCACCTGATAGCCCTCGGACGTGATCGTGGCTTCTCCCGATTCAAACCGAAGCTGCTTCATCAAATCACTGAGGCTGATTCGGGTTTCGCTGGCGACATTCTGGACCTGAAACTTGCTTGGAGAAGGAACCTCAGTAGGGGAGACATCCAGAGACTGCTGGGGGGATTGAGCAATCGGCATGGCCTCAGGAGCATGAGCTTTCACCCTGAAGCGATCACCCTTGAGAATGCGAGAGATCGATTTTGTGATCAGCGCCGTGGCAGTTCGGTCTTCCAGGGACAGGATTTTCAATTCGCCCACGACCCGTTGAGGAAGGCTCCCTCCGGATCCGAACCACGTCCATTCGATCCCCAGGCCTGATCCCGTCTTCCCGTCCCCGGTCCAGGTAGACGATATTCCTTTGCGCCACAAGGTTCATGATGCCCATGTTGGACTGGAACGTCCACAACCCGTCCTTCCACATCGCCGGCGGAAGGTTGGTCAACCGCTGCTCCCTCGTCAGTCGGAGGCACGAACTTCATCACCGGGTCACCCGGCGATACAGCTGCATAGGCCCGCATGATCTGAACAGTGGTCAGGTCCTTGTCAATTTGGCTCACCTGAACCACAGCGAGTCGATTGACCAAATGACCCAGGTATTGACCGGTGCTGGGATGGAATACTTTGTGCGTTCGTCTGTAGATCGTGAAAAGATCTCCGGGCGCGACATCGCCGGGATTCTTCAGCCGGAGGTACAGGACATCCCGGCTTCCCAATATCATGTGATCTCCGGTGGTCTGATTGTCACCGGTAATCACATTCACGAACCCATCTTGTGGAGTCGATCGCTGGATGGAGCCGGACGAATAGGCCAAGGCCGGTTCTCCGAATCGGATCGAATTGAAGTCGTCTGCTGCCCAGGCCAGAGGAAGGAGCGGCGTGGCCAAGGTCCAGACCATGAGAGAGACGACATATTTCATTGAATAGTTAGCCATGGTGGTTGTCCTTCATGTAAGGCAAGTATTGCTGTCAGAACCATAGCAAATAGTCCTGCATTGTCAAGAATATTGAGGTCTTGCCCTCATTGACCCTCCAATTCACCCGATGCTATGGTGATTCGGAGAATGATTTCTCACAGAGGAGGAACATCATGGTGCCTGACCAGCCCCCGATCCACGGTGCTCAACGCCAAGGTCGTTCTCGCATCGAGACCCAGATTCATCGACGCAAGAAAGCCAAGGCTTTCTCGTCCCTGGAGCCTGAATGGGATCTAACTGACAAAGTGTCGCCCTCCCACCTGCGCATGCCATCAGGCCGCATGTCACCCACCCGATCCAGCAAAGCGGAGAATCTCTGATAAAAACTCCACTCCGGACGGGTAACAATAGTCTGTGGGTAGAACAGGTTCTGCGGGGATTGAGCCTAGTCCATCCGTTGGTCGCATACGAGCCCAAACCCTTGGATTCTCACCAATGCCGGTGACGCTCTCACACAGCAGTTAAGTCTAGGACTTTCGGGTCGATCTCACAGGTCTTTTGGACGCTTGCTATCCCCGTAACCCACGGTCTAAAATCCAACCCTCCTTGCATTTCAAAGTGTTGAAAGGTCAGCCCCATGAGCGGCCCTGAGTTACTTCTTGAGTATCTGACTAGATACTTTCCGATTCTGTTTTTTGTTATCGTAGCGCTGACGTTCGGCCTGTGGTCGCTGGTCATCAGTCATCTGGTCCAGCCGAAATATCCGGAACCGGAGAAGCTCTCTACCTACGAATGTGGATCAGAACCGTTCTCGGATGCTCGGATGCCCTTCCCGGTTCGGTATTACATTTTTGCGATGCTTTTCGTTATTTTCGATATCGAGGTCATCTTTCTGTATCCCTGGGCAGTGGTCTTCACCAAGATCGAGTTGATCGGGTTGATTGAAATGCTGGTCTTCATTGGATTATTTTTGGTGGCCTATGTCTATGCTTGGCGGAAGGGAGCCCTGGAATGGGACTGATCCAAATTGGACGCCATGAAAAGGACGGCACGTCAGACGTCGTTACCACAACAGTGGAAAAAGCCGTCAACTGGGCTCGCAAAGGGTCACTGTGGCCTATGACATTTGGCCTGGCCTGCTGCGCGATCGAAATGATCGCCGCAGTCTCGTCACGGTACGATATGGACCGCTATGGTGCCGGTGTCTTCCGGGCCACACCACGCCAGTCCGATCTGATGATCGTGGCCGGTACTGTCTGCCGGCGGATGGCCCCCGTCATCCGAAAACTTTACGATCAGATGCCCGAACCGAAATATGTCATTGCAATGGGATCTTGCGCTACGTCAGGAAATATTTACGACAGTTATAGCGTCGTCCAAGGTGTCGATCGCTTTCGTACCGGTCGATATCTATGTACCGGGTTGTCCTCCAACACCGGAGGCACTCTTTGACGGCATCCTCAAGTTACAAGAACGAATCATGCTGAAACCCGTGTTTCTGAAACAACCGGATCAGGTCAAGCCCGGTCTTAAAATATAGGTCTCGATCGATGTCCTTGCAGCATCTGGCCAGCCGAATCCAAGAAAACTTTTCCACCGGCTTCGTCAAAGCCGTTGAATGGCGTGGCGATCTTGCGGTGATTGTGACGCGGGACCGACTCCATGAGGTCGCACAATTCCTTCACGACGACCCGGCCATGGACTTCGACTACATCGTGCATGTGAGTTCGGTCGATTGGCCCGACGATGAAGAACGATTTGAAGTCGTGTACGAGTTCTACTCGATCAGGAAACGTCAGCGTATCCGGCTCAAGACCAGGGTGCCGGAGTCGGATTGCATCGTGGATTCCCTGACGGATCTCTGGAAAGGCGCGGACTTCATGGAGCGTGAAGTCTACGACATGATGGGAATCCGATTCCGGCACCATCCGGATCTTCGCCGAATCCTCATGCCGGACGATTACACCGAAGGCTATCCGTTGCGAAAAGATTTTCCGCTCCGTGGCAAGGGCTGGCGCGACACGTTCGAGTTTCTGGACGAAACGGCTCGGTAGGACAGACGATGGCCTTTGAAGATCAACGAACAACCGTCTACAAGATCGATCCGGCCCATCCGGAAAGCGAGACCCTCCCGACCCTGCGCACGGAGGAACTCCTGCTCAATATGGGGCCCCAGCACCCCGCCACCCATGGGGTGCTGAAAGTGATCCTCGAATTGGAAGGAGAACGCCTCGTCAAGTCTACTCCCGTGTTGGGATATCTGCACCGCGGTGTGGAGAAGCTTGCGGAAGACGGCACCTATCACCAATTTATTCCCCATACCGACCGGCTCGACTATGTCTGTGCGATGTACAACAATTTTGCGTACTGCCGCGCGGTCGAAAAGCTCATGAATATCACCGTGCCGGACCGTGCAGACTATCTGCGCACGATTGTGGCGGAGGTCCAACGGATCATCGGCCATCAGTTTTGGCTCGGCACCCAGGCGCTCGACATCGGAGCCATGGGCGTCTTTTTCTATTGTTTCCGGGATCGGGAAATTCTGATGGATTGGTTCGACGAACTCTGCGGCGCGCGCCTCACTACCAGTTGGTATCGCATCGGTGGCGTCGAGCGGGACTTCACACCCTCGCTGATCGAGAAGCTGAAGCAATTCCTGGACTACTTTCCGCCAAAAATCGACGAGTACGTGGTCTTTCTGGAGAAGAACCGGATTTGGCTCGGACGGACCAAGGGAGTGGCCATCATCTCGGCGGAAGACGCCGTGAGTTTCGGTCTTAGTGGGCCGACGCTCCGCGGCTCGGGCGTCGACTACGACCTCCGTAAAGCCGAGCCCTATTCGGCCTATCCGAAATGCGAATTCAGTGTGCCGCTCGGCAAGAACGGCGACACCTACGATCGGTACTGGATCCGCGTCCAGGAACTCTACGAGAGTGTGAAAATCATCCGGCAATGCCTGGAGCAGATGCAGGACGGCCCGATTATGGCCGATGTGCCCAGCGTCACGTTGCCGCCGAAGCAACGAGTCTTTACGAATCTGGAATCCATGATCCAGCAATTCAAGCTCTTCTCGCAGGGCTTCGACGCCCCTCCGGGAGAGATCTATTGCGGGACCGAAGCGCACAAGGGGGAGTTGGGATTCTACATCGTCAGCACGGGCGGCGGGAAACCCTACCGCTTGAAAATTCGCGCCCCCTCATTTATTCACATGGGCGCATTCGACCATATGTCCAGAGGCTACATGATCTCCGATGCGGTCACGATCTTCGGGACCTACGACATCGTGATGGGGGAGTGCGATAGGTAGGGACGTGAGACGTTATTCGTTAATCGCAAGTATGAGCAATGTGGAACGACTGGACGTATTCAACGTCTAACGTTTCATGTCCAACGAGGATTATAGAATGGGACTGAAGCAAGCAACCAATCCTGACGTGGAAGCAGTCGCGATCGAACTGTCGATCGATGGGAAATCCGTGACGGCAAAGAGCGGGGTCTCGCTCTACGACGTGATCTCGAGCACGGGCAAGATCATCCCTGCCATGTGCTACCACTATACCTTCGATCCCTTCGGTTCCTGCGGCATGTGTTTGGTCATGCAGGAAGGCAAGAAAGCGCCCGTCCGTTCCTGCACCGCCAAAGCGGCGGCCGGTATGATCATCAGAACCGAGGGGGACGATCTCTTCCAGGCCCGGAAGAAAGCGGTGGAAAAACATCTCTCGGTCCATCCGCTCGATTGCCCGGTCTGCGACGCCGACGGCCATTGCGAACTGCAAGACATGGCCTTTCGGCACGGGGTCACAAACCTGGCCAACGCGAAGCAGAAATTTATTCCGGAAGATACACGCAGCCCGGTGCTCGACTTTAATATGAACCGCTGCATTGCCTGCGCGGAATGCATCAACGTTTGTAAAGACGTGTTGATGATCGACGCGCTCCAGTTCATGAAGAAGGGCGGATTCAATCAAGTGGTGCCGAAGGGAGATCTCGCATTGTCCTGCGAGTTCTGCGGAGACTGCCTCGCGGTCTGCCCGGTCGGCGCCATCACGAACAAGTTCTCTAAATATTTGTACAAGCCGTGGCAGATGAAGAAAACCACGACGACGTGTAATTATTGCGGGGATGGCTGCCAGATGTACCTTGAGACCAAGGACGCTGAAGTCGTCCGCGTGACCTCGCCTCTGTCCTGGAAGAACAAATGGGGCGACCGAGCCGAGACGGCTAAGGGGCACGGCGGGACTCTGTGTGCGGGGGCGTTTCGGGTTCGAGTACATCGATAGCACCGCACGTCTGAAGCAACCGCTCCTTCGCAAAGGCAATCAACTCGTCGAAACCCCCTGGCTCGAAACCATGCACCAGGTGGTTGATCGGTTCTCCGAAATCCGGCGCAAGCACGGACCTGACGCGATTGCCGGCCTGATCACGGCCCGTTGCACCAACGAAGAGCTGTATCTCTTCCAGAAACTCATGCGCGCCGGGTTTCAGACCAACCATCTTGACAGCAGCGCACGCTACGGCCACCTCAACTTCGTGCATGCCTCCCGGCACGCCTTGGGGATCGGGCGGAGCCCGAACGACTGGGAAGATCTGACGAAAGCCAAAGCCGTGATACTCATTGGCTCCAACATCACGGAGACAAATCCGCTCACGGCCGTGCGCATCAAAGAAGCGATTCGCGTCTATAAAGCGCAAGTGGTGGTCATCGATTCCGCTGTCACGAATATGGCCAAGCTCGCATCCCATCCAGTCCTGATCAAGCCGGGAACGGAAGGACTCGTGATCGACGGACTCGTGAAGGCCACCCTGGAGCTGGACTTGATCGACGAAGACGGCATCAAGAAACACCCACAAGCCTTCGAAGCCTTGAAGGCCGCCGTGGCCCACGTCTCGTTGGAGCAGGTGGCTGCGCAGACCGGCATGTCGGTCGAATCGTTGAAAGACACTGCGGCGATCTTCGCCGAAGCGTCCCGATCCATCATCCTCTGCGCTGAAGGGATCGTTCGCCGGCCAGACGGGTATCAGAACGTCTTGAAACTGATTGACCTCGCCTGGGTCACGGGCAAATTGGGCCAACCTGGCTGCGGGGTGAATACGCTTACAGAAGAGCCGAACGAGCAGGGCGCCGTGGACATGGGCGCCGCGCCGGAATTCCTTCCTGGCCAAGTTTCGTTCAACGATCAGACGGCTCGCGACCGCTTTGCCAAGGCCTGGGACGTCACGCTTCCAGCGGCTGGCTCCGGCGCGAATCTCGTCGAGATTCTCAAGCGCTGCAGGAACGGCCAGATCCGCGCCCTCTATGTCATCGGAGAAAACCCGCTCGCCACGTTACCCGCATCGATGGAAGTCCGCGCCGCGTTGGATCGGCTGGAGTTGCTCGTCGTCCAGGATCCTTTCCTGACCGACACTGCGCGCATGGCGCATGCGGTGCTGCCGGCTTGTACCTCTGCGGAAAAAGACGGCACCTTCACCAATCTGGAAGGCCGAGTCCTGCGCGTCCGCGAGGCCATCGATCCAATCGGGGAAAGTTTGCCGGACTGGCACATCATGACGGCGCTGGCCAACGCGCTGGGCTGTCAATGGGAATACGAATCCTCGAACGATATTCAAGCCGAGATCATGAAGTTGCTGCCCGGGTACTACAACCTCGGACAGCCACGCAAGGTTGTGCCGACGGTGGACCGCTATCTCTCCAACGGCTACGCCACCGATGTGGCAGCGCGCTATCGAGCCTCCGCTCCATCAGATTCCAAGAACCAGCGACCATTCGCGTTGCTGATGGGACAGGTCCTGTATCATTCCGGTAAGATGTCCACCAAAGCCCCCGGGCTCATCACAATCGCCCCCAATACCGGGCGGCTCAGGATGAATCCTCAAGATATGGAACGGCTCGCAGTGGGTGAGGGGACGACGGTGCGCCTCACATCGGACCGCGGCTCGATGCAATTGGCGGTGCAGCCAGATCAATCCATCGCCCCGCAGACCTGCTTCTTCCCGGAGCATTTCAATGAGCCGCCGGTGAAGGACTTGATGTCGGTCCAGGTCGATCCGACGACCGGAGTTCCCTCGTTCAAGCAGACCCGCGTGACGATCGAAAAGGCATAAGAGGGAGCAGGAAGGGCACATGCGAGTTGCCGCACTGACAAAGCAAATCCTCCAGGCCGCATTGTTCTATGAGATCTGGGACGCGATGAAGGTGACGTTCAAGCACATGTTCCACAAACCCATCACGTTCCAGTATCCACGGGAACAGCGAACCCTTCCCGACACCCACCGAGGAGCACTCGCGCTCTTACGTTATGACGATCACCAGGAACGTTGTGTCGGCTGCGACCTCTGCGAAGCCGCCTGCCCATCCCGCTGCATCAAGGTCATCAGCTCGGAAGATCCGGAGCGTCCGCTGCAGCGATTCGCCAGCGAGTTTTACATCGACATTACGAAATGCGTCTTTTGCGGCTACTGTGTCGAGGCTTGTCCCGTCAACGCGCTGGCTATGACGAAGATGTACGAGTTCTCGACCCACGATAAGCGCACCTTGCTGTTCGACAAGAAGCGGCTGTACGAAATCGGCGAGCGTCATCTCGACGATGCGAAAAAATACTTGTACGCGCACAATCAGGAAAAGAATGTTGAGGAAAGCCGGGAATATCGGTATTACTTCCCGCAATCGGTACTGAAGCCGACCCAACCACCACCTAAGCATCTGAGCTAAGTCAATCGATGGTTTTGGTCTTTTTTGCCTATTTCGCACTGGCCAGTATTGCTGCGGGTGTCTTGACTGTCGCGCTCAAGCACCCGGTGCATTGCGGTCTGGCGCTCCTGGCCCTGTTGGTCCATGTGTCCGGACTTTTCATCCTCCTCAACGCCGAGTTCCTCTGGGCTGTGCAGATCATCGTCTACGCCGGTGCGATCCTCGTCTTGTACCTCTTCGTGCTGATGCTCATGAACTTGAAGACCGACGACCGGTATCTCCACTCCTCATACCTGTACTTTCTGGCTCCAGCAGCCATCGGATCATTGTACGTGTTGGCCCTCCTGATCCGTTCACCCTTCGGGGGCGCAAAGGGCGATGCGACGACTGTGGCGATACTTCAGGACGGCGATACCCACGCGGTCGGGATCAAAATGTTCAGCGAGTATCTGTTGCAGTTCGAAATCGTCGGGGTGTTCCTGCTGGGCGCCGTCATCGGCGCGATCGTGCTGGCAAAAACGCCGAAACCGGGCAACAAAGAGCGTAAAACCTAAGGGGTCGCGTGAGGGGACAAGCTACAAGAGAAAAGAGAAGGGGTCGTGTGCCTCACGCCCTACGCCTCACGCCATACGGGTAACTATGATTCCTCTCAGCGCATATGTGGCCGTCAGCGCCGTGCTCTTTATTACCGGCCTGCTCGGTGTATTGATCAGACGGAACTTCATCATCGTGCTGATGTCTGTCGAGATCATGTTGAACGCGGCGAACATTAATCTCATAGCCTTTTCCCATTATCTGGAATCCATGGCGGGCCAAATGGTGGCCCTCTTTATCATCGCCATTGCCGCCGGGGAAGCGGCGATCGGGCTGGCCATCATCATCGTTGTGTTCCGTGGAAAGATATCCACGAACGTGGACGAGATGAACTTCTTAAAGTGGTAACGTGACCGATCTACTCATAAAGCTCATTCCGCTGTTTCCCTTACTGGCCGTGATCCTGAACGGGTTCCTCGGCAGGCGGTATTCCCACGATGTCGCGCACCGGCTTGCTTGGGGGTCGGTGGGATTGTCATTTCTCTGCACGATCGGCGTGTTTGTCGACATCCTACGGACTGGCACGCCCCATGAAGTTATCGTCTATCAATGGATTTTCGGCGGTGATCTCACCATCAATCTGGCCTATCTCGTCGATCCTCTCACGTGCATCATGCTGCTCGTCGTCACAGGCGTCGGGCTCCTGATTCACATCTACTCCGTCGGCTACATGCATGGGGAAAGCGGGTTCACGCGATTCTTCACCTATATGAACCTCTTCATGGTCTCCATGTTGCTCCTCGTCATGGGGAACAACTATGTTGTGCTCTTCATCGGCTGGGAAGGGGTGGGACTCTGTTCCTATCTATTGATCGGCTACTACTACGACAAAGTCTCCGCTGCGAAGGCCGCCTCGAAAGCCTTTGTGGTGAACCGCATCGGCGACGCGGGCTTCCTTCTGGCCATCTTCCTCATCTTTGTCAATTTCAAGACGCTCGACTATACGAAAGTCTTTGCCCAGGTCGGCCAGCTCTCGCCGGAGATGGCCACTGCGATTGCGCTCTGCCTACTCGTCGGAGCAGTCGGCAAATCGGCCCAGCTTCCTCTCTATACCTGGCTCCCGGATGCGATGGAAGGTCCGACACCCGTCAGCGCGCTCATCCATGCCGCTACGATGGTGACAGCCGGGGTCTACATGATCGTGCGGAACCATGCCATTTTCGATTTGTCGCCGACGGCCATGACGATCGTCGGCGTCATCGGCGGACTCACAGCTTTGTTTGCCGCCACCATCGGCCTCGTGCAAACGGACATCAAGCGCGTCTTGGCCTATTCGACGGTGAGCCAGCTCGGGTACATGTTTCTCGGGTGCGGGATCGGAGCCTATACGGCTGCCATCTTCCACCTCATGACCCATGCCTTCTTCAAGGCCCTCTTGTTCCTCGCAGCCGGATCGGTGATCCACGCGCTCTCGGGCGAGCAAGACATTCGAAAGATGGGGGGCCTCAGCTCGAAAATCCCATGGACCTATCGACTGTTTCTGATCGGCACGATCGCCATTGCGGGCATTCCGCCGTTGGCAGGTTTCTGGAGCAAAGATGAAATCCTGGCCCATGCCTTCACGCATCACCACTATCTGCTGTATGGCATGGCCGCTATCGGCGCGCTCCTGACCTCCTTCTATATGTTCCGCCTGATCTATCTGACCTTTTATGGCACGTCTCGCATGGACCATCATACGGAGGAACACGTACATGAGTCCCCGATGGTGATGGTCGGTCCACTCATGGCGTTAGGCGTGCTGTCCATTCTCGGCGGGTTCCTGGGGTTTCCCCCTGAACATGGCTGGCTCCATCAATTTCTTGCACCGGTCTCGGGCACGGGAGGGGAGCATGACGCGAGCACCGGACTCGTGCTCATGCTCATGATGATTGCCACAGGAATTGCGTTGCTGGGCTGGGGCCTCGCGCACTATTTTTATAGCGTGAATCTCTCGGCGCCGGATCGCCTGGCCGCACAGTTTCAGGCGGGCTACAGGATCTTGCTCAACAAGTACTATGTCGATGAACTCTATGACCTGTTATGGGTGGAGCCGACCAAGAAAGTTGGGACGTCTGCTCGATTGGTTCGACCGCACCGTGATCGATGGCCTCGTGCATGCCGTCGCGCAGCTGGCCGGATTGGCCGCGGCCGGTTCGACTTGGGCGGAGAAATACGTGATCTACGGCGGCCTCAACGTGATCGGATACGGCAACCATCTCGCAGCCCGCCAGTGGCGGCAACTGCAGAGCGGGATGGTGCATCATTATGCCGCCATCATTGTGGCAGGGCTCTTTCTGCTGGCGGTCATTATTCAGCTCATCATGCAACTATAAAGCATTGCGATGTTAGAAGAACTGGCATCAACGTTTCCGATTCTCACCTGTATTCTTTTTCTCCCCGTCATCGGGGCCGTCGTCCTGTGGCTGTTCGACGACGAGGACATGGTCCGGACCTCCGCCTTGACGATTGCGCTCTTGGAGTTGGCCCTCTCCGTATTCGTGCTCTTACGATTCATTCCCGAATCGGCCGCCATGCAGTTTTCTGAACACGTGCCATGGATCCCTGCCCTCGGGGTCAGCTATCACCTCGCGGTTGATGGGATCAGCGTCCTCTTCGTTGGGCTCACAGCATTCCTCGCGGTCCTGATCATCATCTATTCATGGGACACCATCCGCCATCAAGTGAAACTCTACATGATGGCGCTCCTCGCCCTCGAGACGACCACGATGGGGGTCTTCCTCTCCATCGACTTGATCCTCTTTTTCGTCTTTTGGGAACTCATGCTCATCCCCAGCTATTTTCTGATCAAGCTCTGGGGTGGAGGAGCGGAGCGGCATTACGCAGCGTTGAAATTCGTGCTCTATACCTTGCTCGGCAGTGTCTTCATGTTGGTGGGCATCGTCCTTTTGGACATCAATTATCATCAGTGGGCGACGCTGCGGCATATGGAGCAGACCTACTCCTTTGATCTGTTGGAACTGCTGTCCGTTCCGATCCCGCTCAGCCAACAAATTCTCATTTTCTGGCTGCTGTTCCTCGGCTTCGCATTCAAGGCCCCGGTGTTTCCCTTCCATACCTGGCTTGCCTGATGCCCTCCTCGAAGGGCCGATCGGCATGGCGGTGGTGCTGGCCGGGCTGAAACTCGGGACATTCGGCTTCATCCGGTTTAGCATTCCGTTGCTCCCGGACGCATCGAAAAGCCAGACGGTCGTCTCAGTCGTCATGGCGCTGGGATTGGCGGCGATTGTCTATGGGGCCATTATGGCGTTGGTCCAACAAGATTTACGCCGGCTCCTCGCCTTCAGCAGCATCAGCCATCTTGGGTTCGTGGTGGTCGGTCTGTTCGCCCTCAACTACCAGGGGCTCCAAGGCAGCCTGCTCACCATGATCAACTTGGGATTCAGTACGGCCGGTTTGTTCTTTATCGCGGGTTTCCTCTACTCAAGGCAGCAGAGTACCCAACTGGCCTCATTCGGCGGCATGGCCAAACAGACCCCCTTGATCGCATGCTTTTTCTTGTTTCTCGGGCTGGCGGGAATCGGCTTGCCCGCCACCAGGCGGCTTTGTCGGTGAATTCCTCATCCTCTTGGGAGCCTTCAAGGCCAATTGGTTATACGGTGCGATTGCGGTCACCGGCGTGATCCTCAGCGCGGCCTATTTTCTCTGGTACTACGAGCGGTCGATGCTGGGACCGCTCGGCAAGGCCGTCAAGGACTCCATTCGCGATCTGCATCCCCGTGAAATACTCATCGCGTCGGCCTTGTCGGTGATGATTCTCTGGATCGGTCTCTATCCCGCTCCATTCTTGAGAATGATGAACGGGTCGGTTCAGGCATTGGTGGATCGACTGGAACGAGGGACCGTGGCGTCGATCGAGCCCAAGCAGCCGGTAAGGGTGGATTGAATCGTATGGCCGATTACGCGCTGCTCTACATCCTGTTTGCCCCCTTCGTGGGAGCCATCGCGCTGATCTTCGTTTCCAATCGCCAAATGATGCTCGTGCGAGGGATCGCGGCAGGGTCGGCGCTTGTCTCATTGCTTGCCTCACTCTATCTGTTCTACGCCTACGATCATGTGAAGGGAGGCTTTCAGTTCGTCCAGCGATTCGAATGGTCCCGCCAATTGGGCATCTCACTCCATCTCGGGGTGGATGGAATCGGCACCCCGCTGGTGCTGGCATCGGGCATCTTGTTGTTCGCGGGTATTTTCGTCTCCTGGCATATCAAGGATCGGACGAAAGAATTCTATATCTGGCTGCTCATCCTCGCCGCCGCCACGATCGGCGTTTTCATGTCGTTGGATCTCTTCTTTCTCTTCTTCTTCTACGAAATGTCCGTGATCCCCATGTATCTCCTGTTAGGCATGTGGGGAAGCCACACGAAAATGTACAACGAGATGACGGATCCGGAAGGCCTCAAACTGCGGGATTCGGTCGGGTTCATCCTCAACTTCGGGTCCAACAGTAAAGAATATGCCGCGATGAAACTGGTGCTCTTTCTCTCGGCCTTTGCCGTCGCGGCGCTGATGGGCATCTTGCTGATCTACAAATACGCAGGGCTCAATACCTTCGACATTCTGGTCCTGCGTGAACAGGCTAAGTTGATGAACATCCCGGTCTTGGGCACGACGCTGGACAAGATCATTTGGCTCCTGATCTTCTTCGGCTTTGCCTCGATCGCGCCGTTGTGGCCGCTGCACTCCTGGTCTCCTGTGGGCCACGCAGCCGCGCCGGCCGCCACGAGCATGTTGCACGCGGGAGTGCTGATGAAGCTCGGCCACTTTTCCATTATCCGGGTGGCCTTTGAGATTTTGCCGGAGACCACAAGGGAACTTATGCCCATCGCGGCCGTGCTCTGCATGTTCAGTATCGTGTACGGCGGGTTCGTGGCGTTCCACGCCAAAGACACGAAATACGTGATCGGGTATTCCAGCTCTAGTCACATGGGTTATGTCTTCTTAGGCATGGCCGCCCTGGACTACATCAGCTTGACGGGGGCGGTGATGTATATGTTCGCCCACGCTATGGCCACGGGCATGCTCTTTGCCATGGCCGGGTGGGTATACGATCAGACGCACACCCGCGACATTCCCTCACTCGGCGGGCTTTCGAATCGCATGCCGTTCATCTCCGGCTGTTTCGTGGTGGCGTGCATGGCCTCAATCGGCGTGCCCGGCACCGTGAATTTCATTGCCGAAGTGATGATCATCGTCGGCAGTTGGAACAAGTATCCGCTCCAAGTCATCGTGGCCGTGGTCGGCATCGTCTTGACCCTGGCCTACTTGTTCAAGATGATGCGCGGGCTCTTCTATGGACCCATGGACCAGAAGTACAGTCACGCGCACGACGCGGTCTCCGTAGCCGACCGTCTTCCGCTCTTGATCATGATCACCGTCAGCATCGGGTTCTTTTTCTTCCCCATGCACCTCTACAATGTGGTGCGGTCGGGCGTCGATCCCTTGATTGCGAAGATCACCCGCGTCGTGCCGGTAGCATCGCAAGAACGTGAACCGTTAGGCGTGAAACGTGAAGCGAGGGTTGATTCTTCCACGCAGAACATGGCAGCGCTCCCTGGTGACGGTTTGCCCCTCACGCCTTACGCCTCACGGAGCGATCAATGACCTTCTCGTTCACAATGTCTTCCTCCGATCTCCTGTTGCTGCTACCGGAGATCCTGCTCACGTCCTGGTTATGTCTCATCCTGATCATTGATTTCTCGTTTCCTCGGCTGCCCAACGAACAATTAGCCTACTTCAGCATCGCGGGGCTCGTCGCTACCCTGGGCTGCCTGGTCTGGTTCGATATCTCCGGCATCACCGGAACCCTCTTTGCGAACATGTTCGCGCTCGACCGGATGGCCCTGTTTTTCAAAATGTTCATCGTCGGATCGACGATTCTCGTCGTTCTAGCCTCCATCGATTTCATCCATCGATTCAAATTCTTCCGCGGTGAATATTATTCCCTGATCGTCATGTCGGCCCTCGGAATGATGTTCATGGCTTCCGCGAACGATCTGCTGTCGGTCTTCGTCGCCCTAGAATTTTCTACCATCGGCTTCTATGTCCTCGTGGCGTATCTCCGCGAGGACGCGGCTTCGAACGAAGCGGGCATCAAGTTTTTCATCCTGGGCATCTTCGCCGCAGCTCTCCTTGCCTATGGCATCAGTTTGGTCTACGGAGAGACAGGCAAACTGGTGTTTTCCGATATGAAGGCGGCACAGGCCACACCTGGATTGGCCATCGGCTTCCTGCTGATTTTCGCCGCGCTAGGGTTCAAAATCGGCGCCGTGCCTTTCCACTCATGGATTCCAGACACCTATCATGGATCGCCGACACCCGTGACGGCGTTCCTCTCGATCGCACCCAAGGGAGCGGCCTTTGCCATCCTCCTGAGAATGTTCCTCGTGGCCTTGACTACCTTTAAGCCGGTCTGGGTCCTGCTGATTGTCGCTGTGTCCATCCTGTCCATGACCTACGGCAACATCGTGGCCATCGCGCAAAAGAACATGAAACGGCTCTTGGCCTATTCCGGTATCGCCCAGATCGGCAACGTGCTGATCGGTCTTGCGACTGGTACGAAGATGGGCAGCGACGCGATGATGTTCTACCTCCTGACCTACCTGTTCGCCAATCTCGGCGCATTCGCTATCGTCATCGCTGTCAGCGAAGCCATCGGGAGCGAGGAAATCGATGACTACAGCGGCCTGGGCCGCCGGTCGCCCTTTCTCGCCTTTTCGATGCTGATTTTTCTCTTGTCGTTGGCCGGGGTGCCCCCACTGGCCGGCTTCATCGGGAAACTGTACATCTTTGTCGCGGCTATTAAGGAAGGGCTTTACGTGCTCATCACTGTCGGCCTCATCAACATTGTCATTTCCATGTACTACTACCTCATCGTCGTGAAGAAGATGTACGTGAGCGAACCCCACGACCGGTCGCCCCTCAAGGTCTCGGGCTCGATCAAAGCGGTGGTCTACGTCTGTCTCGCCGGCACTCTCGCGATCGGCATCTATCCACAACCCGTCACCGACTGGGTAGTCTCGGCCATCATGATATTTTCAAACGTGGCTGATCCAACCGCACTCCTTCCCGTTCCCCTTACCGTTACCCCCTTTGGCGGTTAAGGCCACCGGGAACAGTTTCCCAGCGTCCAGCGAGTATTCTGCTAAAATATTTCTTGCAGGGTCTTCCGGAGGAGGGTACAGTTTCCAGGACATTGGCTTACATCCCCACGCTCGAGCACACTTGAACCATGGAATCCGTCACGCAGGAACGTCCAGCCACGCCCGCATCCGTCTCGATCGGAACCGGTTCCCGACAGTAGTCCGGCACCGGTTCCCAAGACCGGCGGGCACATGGAATGGTTTACCCATTGGTCGATCGAGCGTCGTGTCCTCTCGGGGTTTGGGCTCGTCTTTGCCGGCATTGTGGTCATCAGTGCCATCTCCTATCGCAACACCGCCGTCTTGATCGAGAACGGCCGGCTCGATACCAAGAGCCACGAATTGGTACAGCTGCTCGGGTCGTCGGGGAAGCCCTCGACGCCGCTGAAAGCGGCCATCGGCGCTATCTCGTCACCGGCGACGAGTCGTACCTCAGGTCCTACCGGACCGTTGTCGAACGAATGCCAGAATACCTTCGGTATCTTAGGGGCCTGACGAACGAGAGAGCTGAACAAGAGCGGCCGCGTAGAGACCCTTGAACAGCTCATTGTCAGGCAATTGGGAGCAGAGGCGGAAGCCATCGCCCAACGCGAGAAGCATGGCTATGAAGGCGTCCGCCACCTCGCACTCTCCGGAGCGGCAAAAAACGAGATCGAGGGAATCCATCGCCTGATGACGGAACTCGACTCGGCCGAACAACGAGCGCTCTTGCTGCGCGTGGCTGAGTCCGCAGGAATGCACGAGAAATACGATCGCCCTGCTCGGACTCGGCGCATTCCTGCAACTGGTCCTCTTGGCCTCCGTATATTTTCTTATCCATCACGACGTTACTGAGCGCCGCCGCGTGGCCACGGAGTTGCAGAGCCGGGGCGAGCTGCTCCAGGCCGCCAATAAAGAATTAGAAGCATTCAGCTATTCCGTATCGCATGATCTGCGCGCTCCGCTCCGTCATATCGACGGTTATGCCCGCCCTGTTGTCCAGGGCGGCCGGTGAAGCGCTCAACGACAAAGCGCGACGCTATCTGCAGACGATTTCAGACTCCGCAGAAGCAGATGGGACAACTGATCGACGACCTGCTGGTCTTTTCCCGTATGGGTCGCCAGGACATGCTTCGTACGACAGTCGATTTGGATCAACTCGTCAAGACCGTACTTCACGATTTACGTCTTGACTTGCAAGGGCGGACAGATCTCCTGGACAATGCACCCATTACCGAACGTATCGGGAGATCCCGGCGATGTTGCGCCAAGTCTTCGTGAATCTGATCTCCAATGCGCTGAAGTTCACAGCCACGAGGCCGGAGGCCAAGATCGAGATCGGCGCCGTCGTCGAAATCCCGATGAAGCCGAGGTGTTCGTACGTGATAATGGGGTGGGATTCGATATGCAGTATGTCAACAAGCTGTTCGGCGTCTTTCAACGCCTCCATCGGAACGACGAGTTTGAAGGCACCGGCATCGGTCTCGCAAACGTACGTCGAATCATCCATCGGCACGGTGGACGCACCTGGGCCGAGGGGGCACCGGATCAAGGGGCCACGTTCTATTTCTCGCTGCCGCTCGCGAGGTTTCCAAGATGACCACGGTCAAACCCATCCTGCTCGCGGAGGATAACCCGCGCGACGCCGAGCTTGCGCTCGCCGCCATGGAAGAACATCACATTGCCGACAAGGTGGTAGTCTGCCACGACGGAGCCGAAGTTCTCGACTACCTGTATTGCCGCGGAGCCTTTGCCTCCAGGCAGCCAGGGCAATCCCGTCGTCGTATTCCTGGATCTCAAGATGCCGAAAGTCGACGGGCTCGAAGGTTTTAAGAACGATTAAGAACGACGTGAATTTGAAACCGATTCCCGTCGTCATGCTCACATCCTCGCGCGAGGAGCGCGATTTGGGCCCGAAAGCTATGCGTTGGGCGCTAACGCCTATGTGGTGAAGCCGGTTGAGTTTCACCAGTTCATCACGGCCGTGAAAGAGCTTGGTGTTTTTTGGGGCGTGATCAACGAGTCGCCACCCGAAGGCTCTGACCCACTCAAGGAGTAAGTTTCCACAACAAAGGACCTGTGAAAACCCCCGGCTCCGCCTACTTCACCTGGAGCAGATCCGGTCGACGCGGAACTCATTACGACCACCCTGATGGAGGGCAATATCCCTTGTCAGTCGCAACTCGTCGACACGCGTCAGGCATTTGTGGCGGCTCTCAAAGAAGGCCGGATGGATCTCATCCTGGCGGACTATTCGATCCCGGGCTTCGACGGCATGACAGCGCTCACCTTGGCTCGCCAACGCTGTTCCCGATGTACCCTTCCTTTTCGTCTCGGCCACCATCGGAGAGGAATTGGCCATCGACGCCATGCATCAAGGCGCAACGGACTATGTGCTCAAGCAACGGCTCGGACGGCTGGTGCCCTGAGTTCTGCGCGCATTACGTGAACTGGATCGCATGCTGAACGGAAACGGGCGGAAGAGGCTCTTCGGCAGAGCGAGAAACAGTTTCGGCAGTCCCAGAAGATGGAAGCGGTTGGCCGGTTGGCCGGAGGGATCGCGCATGACTTCAATAATCTCCTCACCGTCATCATGGGATCCAGCAGATATCCTATCGACGGAACTCGGCCCTCAAC
>CAVUMA010000023.1:0-11001 GCA_963742465.1 uncultured Nitrospiraceae bacterium
TAAGGTCTTTGGTTATCAGTGGTGATACAGACGCCATACCACTACACTTTCTTCTTCGGTCGTTTATTCTTTGCCAACATGACTGTTACATGACTCTTGGAGAACAGGGAGACGTTGTACCACCACTTTCCAGACGATATCGAGATCCACGCCGAGATAATCATGAATCAATACGTTGCGCATCCCAGTTATGCTTCGCCAAGGAACCTCTGGGTACGACTTTCTCAGGTCAACAGGAAGATTCCGCGCTGCTTCTCCGATGATCTCCAGATTACGGATCACTGAATCCTGAATCATCGTGTCTTCTATAAACGTCTTGCGGCCACCCTCGGTGTACTTCTCAATTTTAACGATGGATTCGCGGATACGCTTCAGGTAGGCGGACACATCTTTCATAGAGGCTTCGCCGTTCGAAGTATGGTTCGCCGCAAGTGCGGACTCAACCCGTTCTCGGTCACAACGTCCACGTCACAGCCCAGTAAATCCTGGAGATCCAGCTTGAACCCCACCAGGTCTAAGAGATCACGATCAGATTGCAGTGTGATCAGCAAATCCACATCGCTAGTCCGCCTCGCACGCCCCGCCGCATGAGAGCCAAATACTCGCACCCGCGACACTCCATGCGAGCGGGCAATCCGACTGATATCACTGGCCTTGCTCTTCAGCGCACGTGTGGTCATGAGTCGATCCCGAGGCAACTCAGCTCGCGCCCAAGAATCCCGATGATCTTCGCATACTCATCATCCGTCATATCATGCTGCACGATGAGAACTTTGGTGACCAGATTTCCGATTGCCCGATTTTTAGCTTCAGCCTCTAAACAACCCAAAGTAAAGCTGTCTACACATAGTGCCAAAACTACCTGTGTTCTCTATCACTTAGGCCCATTGCGCTCCGTGAGTCTGTAGGTTTTGTCGATTTAGGTCAGGGTGATTAGCAAAAATCAGAAGGCGCTCGACTTCGCCTACGCGAGACCGAGTTACTTTCCCACCATAAGACATCTCCACTTCGCCAAGTGAAACGACAAGACGATGACGTGGGTACCGCCGCATCATCGTCTTTCGACGCCGTTGCATGATCTTTCTGCGCAAGACGGAATCCAGCGTATTGATCATAAATCTTGCCGACGTAGAGCAAGCGCGCGGAGGAACCGAAGCGACCCCAAATTGCATAAAGGTAAGCGTGATCATCCTGGGGATTATCAAGAAACTTGTCATAGTCCCGCCACCTTCGCCAGTGAACCCGCACCCAGTAAGCTTGGTCTGCATCTACGGGCTTTCACAAATCCTTGCCTCCAGAAAAACCTATTCCTGTTCCTGCATTATGGCCAGAGCCTGCGGCGCGAATTACACGAAGACTGACCCTGCCTTTCTACCCATCCACCAGCCAGTGGGTGAGGGCATGGCCAGAGCGACATTGCCGAGATCGGTCGGGACCCATCGAGAGTGAGCCAGGAAGGAAAGCTGGAACTGACTGACGCTTCACGGTCTGCAAAGACCGTGGCGGAAGGAATTCCAGAAGGCTTCCACCTGGCTGACTCCGAAAGGGTGACCGCGAAGGCACAGGAGCGGTTGGCCATGCCCTCACCCAGCCCCAACCATCTTCAGTTGCTTCTTGTTTCCTCTTCAGCGACTCCAGCATCGAGAGGAAAATCAGCTCCCCGTCTTCATTGCCCAATACCGCTTCCGAGCAACGTTCCGGATGCGGCATCATACCCATCACATTGCCTTCGGCATTGATGATCCCGGCAATGTTGTCGAGCGAGCCGTTCGGATTCGCTTCCGGCGTCGCCTTACCCTCCGGCGTGCAATAGCGGAGCACAATCTGCGCATTGGCCTGCATCGCCGCGAGCGTGACCGGATCGGTGTAGTAGTTCCCGTCCGCATGGGCGATCGGAATCTTGAGCACCTGGCCGGACTCATAGGCGCTAGTAAAGGCCGTAGCTGCATTCTCAACCTTCACGAACACGTCCTTGCAGATAAAGTGCAGCGACTTGTTCCGGAGCATAGCCCCGGGCAACAACCCTGCTTCGAGTAAAACCTGAAACCCATTGCAGATGCCGAGGACCATGCCGCCCTTCTTCGCAAACTCCTTCACCGCCCCCATGACTGGCGAGAACCGTGCGATGGCCCCGGTCCGCAGATAGTCGCCATAAGAAAACCCTCCCGGCAGGACAATCGCATCCAGCCCCGCGAGCAACGTCTCTTTGTGCCAGATCATCTCCACATACTGCCCCAACACATCCTTGAAGATATGCTGACAGTCGTGATCGCAATTACTGCCAGGGAAAACCACCACTCCGATCTTCATAAATCCTCAGAAGGCTAAGGCTCAGGTTAAGGTTGAGCGAACACTTCCTCCGTCTCGACCTTAACCTCAACCGACTAATTCGTACGTATATTCTTCAACAATCGTATTCGCCAACAACTTCTCGCACATGGCCTTGACCTGCGCCTCAGCCTTGACCTTATCCTTCTCTTCGAGATCCACTTCCATGTACTTCCCGACTCGCACATTGCCCGCATTCTTGAACCCCAGCGAATCGAGCGCATGCTCAATCGCCTTCCCCTGAGGGTCGAGAATCCCTTGTTTCAGCGTGACATGAATCTTGGCTTTCACTGTCCCTCCTCACCGTAAAACGTATCTCGCCAATGCCAAATCGAGCTTCGCTATTTTATTTCACTTCCTGATCAGGCGCATTGGGCTGTCTATCGATATATCTCCTGATCCATAAAATCCCCGCGATCGTCCCAAGCCCGGCCAAAGCAAGCGCCACCATCGGCCAACGCCAGCGTGAACCATCCAAGCGATAAGCCAATACAGCCACCAGCGCCGTGGACACGAAAATCGACGCCACCAATCCATAATTCATGAACCACTGCCTAAACCACCTCACAACTCTCTCCTCTTCTACTTCCCTCCCTTAAAGGATCGGGAAAATTCCATGAGGGGATGGTGGGGTTGTCCTCGACTGCGCGCGTCCAACGAGGGTCGTCTGCGACCGCGCGTTGCGCGAGCAAAGAGGACAGCCCCACCGTCCCCCTCTTCCACTCCCTCTCCCCTCAAGGATTTGGAAGGTCCCGAGGGGACGGAGGGGGTGGCTTCGACTGCGCGCATGGAACGAGCACCGTTTCATCGTGCGCGTTCTGCGAGCAAAGAGGCTAGCCCCTCCGTCCCCTCATCCGCACACTCTTCTCAGAACTTCTTGATACGCCTCTTCAATCTTCCCCAAATCCTTCCGAAACCGATCCTTATCCATCGACTCCTTCGTTGTCTGATCCCAAAAGCGGCAGGTGTCAGGCGATATCTCATCGGCCAAGATCAGCTGGCCGTTGTGCATCCCAAACTCTAACTTGAAATCGACGAGGATCATCTGTCGCTCACGGAAAAACGGCTGCAAGAGGCTGTTCACTTTCAACGCGAGTCTCTTGATCTCCGTCATTTGCTCCGATGTCGCCAGTTTCATCAACCGAATATGCTCATCGGCAATCAAGGGATCGCCCAGCGCATCGTTCTTGTAATACCACTCCACGATGGCCGGCTCGATCGGATCGCCCTCTTTCAAACCCAACCGCTTCGCCAAACTGCCTGCCACGACATTGCGGACCACGACTTCGACCGGCACGATCGTCACCTTCTTCGTGAGCAGTTCCCGGTCGCTGAGACGTTCGACAAAATGCGTCGGCACACCGGCCTGCTCCAGCAACCGAAAGAGCCGCTCGGACACTTTGTTATTGATGACGCCTTTCTCGACGATGGTCCCGCGCTTCTGCGCGTTGAACGCCGTCGCATCGTCCTTGAAATACTGGACGACCTGATCCGGCTTGTCGGTGGCGAAAGACCTTCTTGGCCTTACCTTCGTAGAGTAGTGTACCCACCGTCATTGTGGCTCCCTCGTTTCGCTACTGCGCCAAGATCTCGATGATTTCGTCCAGCGACTTCACGGTGCCGATCAGCGTCGGATGCCCGAACCGCCGGTTATACGGAAACTCTTTCACCTTCTCCAAAGCCAAAATCAGGCTGTGGAAATCCTCCAGGTTGGACGTTTCAAAGTACGTGATGAAATCCAAATCATCGAGTCCGCTGGAGTGATAGAGCTTCCGTTTGACCGTCTTGATATAGGGCGCCGAGGCTTCCGTATGTTCCTGCATCATCGCCGCGCGCTTGTCCTGATCCAGCCCCCACCAGTCTGCACTCTTACGGATCGGAATCACGATCGCATAGGGCTTGGGACCCGGCTCGCTGGGAGTCTTGAGATCGGCCTTTAGGTTGATCCGGAATTCCTGGGACATAGTTTGCTTTCTTGGTCAGGCCATGCATGATGGCGGCCGTCGTGAGGTGCTTACCAAAGAGACCACCTTGAAGCCCCAGGAGAAACTGTTGAGTTTCGCGCAGCTCGGTCGCGTGAATACGAAAGAGCAGGTCTGCGTGATCGGATAGTCCACGAAGAAGATAGAGATCGATCGCCAGTTTCTCTCGATGCTGCTCGACCACTCCCTTCAGAACGGTCAATTGCGCAATGCGCAGCGACTGATCCTGCTTCCCCCAGTCCGCATCGAGACGAAAGGCGGCAAACGTGCCATAGACGCCCGGTTCGCTCAGAAGCTTGTCTCGATCGGCTGCCTCAACGGCCGGCACCATCGCAAGAACGATCAACACCAGCGCAACAAGACGCATGAATATAGCACTGGACGATCTCATCGCTTCCTTCCCTTGACTCTGTTTACGCGCCCCCGATCCGAAGACCCGCCGGAAAATCTTATCAAGATGGCGCAGATAATACTTCGGGTCGAAACAGGATTGAATTTCCCTTGCCGTGAGATGTTTCGCCACGAAGGGATCCCTGCCGACTAATTCTTGCAATGCCCCCGCCCCTTTCCATGAAGCCATGGCATTGCGCTGGACGGCTTCATACGATTCCTTGCGCTGCGCGCCCTTCTCGATGAGCAACAGCAGCAACCGTTGCGAATAGACCAGTCCTCCGGTGAGATCGAGGTTGCGTTTCATATTGGCCGGGTAGACCACCAGATGCTCGATAACGTCGGTGATCCGCGCCAGCATATAGTCGATCAGAATCGTGCTATCCGGCATGATCACCCGCTCGACGGACGAATGGCTGATGTCGCGCTCATGCCACAGCGCGACGTTCTCCATCGCCGCAAGGCTATTGCCCCGCACGACACGCGCCAGCCCACAGAGATTCTCCGAGGCGATCGGGTTCCGTTTGTGCGGCATCGCCGAGGACCCCTTCTGCCCTTCCGAAAAATACTCTTCCGCTTCGAGCACTTCGGTCCGTTGCAGATGGCGAATCTCGGTCGCAAACTTTTCGATGCTGGCAGCCACCAGCGCCAAGCGCCGAGACATAGGCTGCATGGCGGTCGCGCTGCACGATTTGATTGGAGACGGGGTCCGGCGTGAGCCCCAGCTTGGCGCAAACGTACTCTTCCACTTCAGGCCCTTGATGTGCGAACGTGCCCATCGCACCGGAGAGCTTGCCGACGGCGATCTCCCGCCGAACGTGCGTCAGCCGCTCCCGGTGCCGGCAGGCTTCTTCGTACCAAATGGCCAGCTTGAAGCCGAACGAAATCGGTTCACCATGAATGCCGTGCGACCGGCCAACCATCACCGTATGCTTGTACTTCAACGCCTGCCGTTTCAAGACGGCAATCAGTTCTTCAAGATCGTCGAGGATGAGATCAAGCGCCTCGGTCATCTGCACGGCCAAGGAGGTGTCCACGATATCCGACGAGGTCAGCCCCATGTGGAGAAACCTATGCTCAGGCCCGACTGACTCCATGAGCGATTCGAGAAAGGCGATGATGTCGTGTTTCGTCACCTTCTCGATCCTGGCGATGCGCTTCACATCGATCGTGGCTTTCTTTCCGATACGCACCGATGTGCCGCGTGGAACCTGTCCGGCTCGTTCGAACGCCGCGCAGGCAGCTAGTTCAACTGCGAGCCAGATCTCGTACTTCCGTTTCAATTCCCAGATGGCTTTCATCTTGGGACGAGTATATCGGTCAATCACGGCGGCCTCGTGAGACGTGAGTGCTGATAGTGATACGCGAGCGAAGGATACCGCTTGCCCTGGATTTCAACTTCTCACCTCTCACGTTTTACCTTTTACGTCTACTGCCTCGGTCCGTTTCGTGGCCAGCGTCAATTCCTTAATCAAGACCTGATCCAGAATGCCGTTCACGAACTTCGACGCGTCGTCGTCGCCGAAACTTTTCGCCAATTCGATGGCTTCGTTCACCGTCACCTTGGCCGGCACGTCATCCATCCACAGCAATTCATAGACGCCGGCGCGCAGGATATTGCGGTCCACAATCGGCATCCGGCTGACTTTCCAATTCGTGGCGTATTTCCCGATGAGGGCATCCAGCTCTTTCTTCTTCTCCAACACCCCGGCCACGAGCCGTTCGGCAAAGGCCTTCACGTCATCTGTAGCCTCGTTCTCCTGCCAGAACACATCCCGCCACAGGCCCGGCCTGCCGTGAATATCGTACTGAAATAGAATCTGGAGCGCGCGCTCCCTGGCTTGATGGCGTGATCCCATGGCTACTTGCGCTTTCGCGGAGCCCGCGTCTTATCTGACGCTTCACGTTTCACGTTTAACGTTTCACGCTTCACGCTCACCGGGGTCTCCTCGCCTACCCGTAATTGACGCATGACCGTCGCCATTTCGATCGCGGATCTGGCCGCCTCCCCGCCACGATTGAACTTAGCCGGCTCAGACCGCTCGATCGCCTGCGCGATGGTATGCGTCGTCAGCACGCCGAAGATGATCGGCACGTCGGCATCCAGCGCCGCTTGACCGATGCCACGGCTCGCCTCTGCGCTAATGTAATCGAAATGCGGCGTGTCGCCACGAATGACCGCCCCGAGACAAATCACCGCATCGAACCGTTTCGTCCGGGCCATTGTCCGCGCCACCAAGGGAATCTCGAATGCCCCAGGCACCCGCACTACTTCGATATCGTCGGCCTTGACCCCGTGGGAGGTCAACACTTCAACGCAGGAACTCAGCAGTTTACTCGTGACGAACTTGTTGAACTTCGCGACGACAATCCCAAACCGCAACCCCGTCGCATCGTGAGAGCCTTTACGCAGTTTCATCCCTCTTTACTTCTTCCTCTCCCCACTCCTCCCGCTTACGCATCATTCTGCATTCCCGTGGGTGGCAGGGATGATCTCGACTGCGGCCGTCGAACGAGGCCCTTCTTAGGGCGCGCGTTCCGGGAGCAAAGAGGTCTTCCCTGCCACCCACCGCATCATTTCTCTTCTCGCCCGCTCTTCCTAATTACGCACACACAAAGGGGCGGTTGGGTTGAGCTCACTGCGCGCGTCCAACGAGGGCCTTCTGAGGCCGCGCGTTGCGCGAGCAAGAGACCGACCTAACCGGCCCTGCTCACACCTTTTTCAGAATGTGCCCCATCTTATTCTTTTTGGTGCGCAAGTACTTCACATTCGCCGCACGCGGCTGAATCTCGATCGGCACGCGCTCGACGACTTGCAGCCCATAGCCCTCGATACCGACGATCTTGCGCGGATTGTTCGTGATGAGCTTGATCTGATGCAGCCCGAGATTGACAAGAATCTGCGCCCCCACGCCGTAATCGCGCAGGTCCGCCTTGAATCCCAGCATCAAATTCGCCTCGACCGTATCGCTACCCTCATCTTGCAACCCATAGGCCCTGATCTTATTGAGCAGGCCGATGCCGCGCCCTTCTTGATTGAGGTAGAGCAGGACCCCGCGCCCTTCCTTTTGAATCACTTCCATCGCCTTATGGAGCTGGTCTCGACAGTCGCATCGCAACGAGCCCAGTGCGTCAGCAGTCAAACATCCCGAGTGCACACGCACCAGGGTGGGATCGCCTCCCTCTACGCGCCCTTTCACCAACGCAATGTGCGTGATCCCGTCCAGTTCGTTTTCGAATGCCACCGCCTCGAAATCGCCGAACATCGTCGGCAGCCGCGCACTGGCCATCCGCCGCACAAAGGTCTCGCGCTGCATGCGGTATTCGATGAGCGCCTTGATCGTGACCATCTTCAGCTTGTGCGCTTTGGCAAATTTCGTCAGCTCCGGCACGCGCGCCATGGTGCCGTCCTCGTTCATGATTTCGCAGATCACACCGGCGGGAGTGAGCCCGGCCAACCGCGCCAGATCGACAGACCCTTCGGTCTGCCCCGCGCGCTTCAACACGCCACCTTGCTGCGCCTTCAAGGGGAAAATATGGCCGGGCCGCGCCAGGTCGCCGGGCTTGGACTTCGGATCGATCGCCACATGAATCGTCGTGGCCCGATCCGCGGCAGAGATGCCCGGTCGTAATGTCTTTCCGCGCATCGATGGACACGGTGAAGGCCGTGCCGAAGGTGGCAGTGTTCTCCACCGCCTGCTGCGGGAGATGGAGTTCTTCAACTCGTTGAGGCGTCAGGGCGAGACAGATCAACCCACGGGCATGTCGGGCCATGAAATTGACGGCCGGGGGTGTCACATGTTGCGCGGCCATGACGAGATCGCCTTCATTCTCACGATCTTCGTCATCGACGAGGATGATGAACTTCCCGCCCTTGATGTCCCGAATTGCGTCTTCGATGCTGTGAAAAGGAGTGGCCATAATTTCAATACTGATGGTGAATGTTCAATGGTTACTGTTCAACGGACGATCAATTTATCATTTAACATTGACACATTTAACATTGTTTTTTTGCGCCCGACTGTCAACAGGGAAACCGATCAGGAGGAGGGTCCTGCCAGAGAAGCCGCCCGAGCCCTCAACGCGACGATCACCGTTCCCCAGGCGCAGACCCCAAATCCTGCGAAGAGCCAGAGACCCAGGTCATAGGTCCCGGTGAACCCCTTCATGGTTCCAGCGACCGATGGGCAGGAGAAATCCCCCGAAACCGCCGGCTGCACCCACAACACCCGATGCGAGGCCGATGTCTTTCGGGAACCATTCGGCAACCAATTGGAAGACCACGCCGTTCCCGAATCCCATCGCACCAGTCGCGACCACCATCATGGCCACGGCCATAGGCAGCGAGGGACTCGTCACCGCCACGACCGAACCGACGATGACCGGCAACACATAATAGAGGATGCGGAGACCGCCCTGCCGATCCGCAACATAGCCACCCACCGGACGAATCAGACTGCCGAAGAGTCCGCATAACGCTGCGACAGTCCCAGCCATGATCGCGTCCAGCTGATACAGGTCGTGCAACAACAGCGGCAGCAGGCTGCAGAATCCGACAAAACCACCAAACGTGACAGCATACAAGAAACAGAGCCAATAGGCGGACCGGCGACGGATGAGTTCCGCCGCATTGTGCCACCATTCGACGCGATGGGGCGCCAGGCTCGGCTGTTCCCGCGGCACGAGAAGAGTGAACAGGACCAGCGTGACGCCGACGATGCCGGCCATCAATGCACAGACGTGATGCCAATCCATCACGGCAGCCCAGCGCGGCGCGAGAAACAGGATCAGCACGGTGCCTACATTCGCTGATGCAGCCAGACCCAACACGAACCCGCGCGCAGCCGGTGGATAGGCTCGCCCGGCAATCGGCAACGACACGGCGAAACTCGCGCCGGCAACACCAAGGAGCAGCGCGAAGACCAACGCCTCGTGATATCCGGACACGCCCAGCCACCCCCACAGCAAGACAGCCAATTCCGCAAGGAGAATCACCAGTGCGGTGGACCGTGCGCCCACCCAGTCGGCGCTCCATCCCGCCAGCATTCTGAGCCCTGCACCACCGAGCAGAGGCAGCGCCACCAGCCACGCCACTTGCTGATCGCTTAGCTGCAGGTCGCGGGCGAGCGAAATGCTCATGGCGCCGATCAGCAGCCAGACCATGAAGCTGATGGTCAAATGCAACCAGGCTCCAGCCAAGGACGGCCAATGCCCGCTCCGTAGTACTGTCAAAATCGCCATGTCGGTCTTTCCGGTCGAGTGTATCCGGTCTGTCTGTTTCGTCTGTTCGGTCCGTGCCCTTAGCCATACACAATTGGCTATTATCTCTGTGCTCGCGCGAGAGACAACATCATAGGGGACGTTGTTTCCTCCACGCAAGGGAACCGTCACCGCGGCTAGCCTGCACTATTCATGACGGTTCGTCACAAAATGGCAGAGTGGCGCGCGACAAGCGCGAGGAGCGCGACTTGCGTGACGTGTGAGGCGGTGCTGAGGTTCGGAACTTCGAACTTCTTATCGCGCTTTTCCCGCCAGTCTCGCCCGTCTCGCTTGAGTCAGGCATCGGCGATTACATCAAGAAGCATTCATGAATGTTGCGGGTTAGCACCTTTGTCGTGGCCGGAGGTTCTGTTATAGTTCGAAATTCGTATGGCAAAACGCAAGGACGAACAAAAAGAAGAGTTGCTCGAACCGGAGGTCTTGGGACCTTCGGACAAGGAGCTCGAAGCATCCCCCCCGTCATGGAATTCAGCCCGGCTGGGACCAGCCGGACTGACCAAACCGCCGTGGTGCCGGTTACGGCGCTCCAGCAATATCTCGCCGAGGTCCGTCTCCATCCCTATCTCTCCAAAGAAGAAGAGTTGCGCCTGTTCCATGAATATCGAACAAACGGGGACCGCGACGCCGCCGTGAAGCTCATCATGGCCAACCTGCGCGTGTCCATCTCGATTGCCGCTGAGTATCTCCACACCGGCGCCGACCACATGGACCTCATTCAAGAAGGCAACGTCGGGCTGATGCATGCCATCAAAAAATTCGACCCTTCGAAGAACGTGCGCTTTTACGCCTACGCCGCCTGGTGGTCCCGGGCCTATATCCTTCGCTATTTACTGAACAACTATCGACTGGTCAAGATCGGGACAACCCAAGACCAACGGAAGTTGTTCTACAACCTCAAAAGAGAGAAGGCCAAGCTTGAACGAGAGGGGTTTGCCCCGGACACGAAATTACTCGCCGATCGCTTGAACGTACGGGAACGAGACGTCATCGAGATGGGGCTAGTGCAGCTGGGATTGGAGCC
>CAVUMA010000024.1:0-143652 GCA_963742465.1 uncultured Nitrospiraceae bacterium
AAAAAATCATGAAGGTCGTGTCAGCCCAAGATGACGCGTCGCTGGAGATTGTCGCCAACACTTATGAACTCGTCGTCAAAGCGGGGATTCATCGGGCTTCCAGCATTAAGGTTGCGGAAGCAGCCAAGGTGATCGAAAATACTCAGCGCGATTTGAACATTGCGTTGATGAACGAGCTGGCTCTCATCTTCCATCGTCTCGGAATCGATACCAAGTCGGTCCTCGACGCTGCCGGTACGAAGTGGAACTTTCTGAAGTTTTTCCCGGGACTCGTCGGTGGACATTGTATCGGCGTGGACCCGTATTATCTGACCGCTAAGGCTGAATCAGTCGGCTATCATCCACAAGTGATTCTGGCTGGCCGGCGCATCAATAACGGCATGGGAAAGTTCGTTGCGGAACAAACGATCAAGCTGCTTGGTCAACTTCCCCGACCCGTCAACGATCTCAAAGTGGCAGTCTTAGGCCTCACGTTCAAAGAGAATGTGCCGGATCTGCGCAATAGCAAGGTGCTGGATATCATTCAGGAGTTGCGTGAGTATGGGGTTCAAGTGTTGGTGCATGATCCGATCGCAGAGCCGGAAGAGGCGGTCGCTGAATACGGCATTCATCTGCAGCAGTGGAACGATCTGAAGAACGTCGATGGGCTGGTTATTGCGGTGGCCCACCGCGCGTATGCGGAAATGGGTCTAGAGAAATTGCTCAAGCCTCTCCGCAGTCAGCGGGAGGGTGTGGTTATTGACGTGAAATGTCTGCTTGATCAGGCGAAACTGCCTAAGACGCTCAAGTACTGGCGTTTATAAAGAGGGCAGCAGTCCGCTTTGTTCTTCATTCTGCACCAGCACCTTTCCTCCTAGCCCGTCACCCCTCTTTCACTATCAGCAAAGTTTTTGATTCTCATTGCCCCACTTTAGAGAGGCTGCTATAGAGTATTTGTGGCATGAAAATTTCAAGTAGTTTCCCTGGCTCCCTCTTTTGACGTTGGCCTTATTGTGTGACCAATGAATAGTCCGGGCAATAACATCGTAAGACATACCGCAGCGGGAATGTGTTGTGCCATCGGGGCAATGGCCTTTCTCGTCGGCTGCGCCTATTTCAATTCACCTGACACCAAGCGTGGGGATCAACAACTCGCAGCGGGTAATTGGGAGGAGGCGAGTCTCGCCTATAAGCAGGCACTGAAGGATGATCCCTTCAATCCCACCTTACAAAGCAAATACACCATGGCTCGAGAACGAGCTGCGGCGTCGTATGAGGAGCGAGGACGGGCGTATCTCAAAGAACACAAGCCTGATCTCGCGATGGAACAGTTTAAGCGCGCACTCACCATCGAACCGTCCAACGCCGATCATCAATCGGGGCTGCTAGAAGCGCTTCGCTTGACTGATGCGCGCGGCCAGAATAAAGAGGCAGATCGTCTCGCCCAACTCGGTCGGACTGACGAGGCCATGGAAGCCTATGCCAAAGCGGCTGAGCTGGATCCCTCGTTCAAGGAACCGCTCGAGAGTATTTCTAAACTCACCGAGGAGCAGCAGGCGCTGAACCGTGACGATCGGCGCAAGCAACCGGTGACACTTCGGTTCCGCAATGCCGGGCTCAAAGAAGTCTTGGAAGGGATTGGAAAGGCCGGAGGGATCAACCTCATTTTCGACAAGGATGTCAGAAGCGACCCTGTGACGATTAGCATTCAGGACACGCCGTTCGAAGAGGCCTTCAATCTCATTCTCAACAGCAATAGCCTGTTCGCTCGTACCGTCGCCCCAGGCGTCATGATTGTCAGCCCCAATACCAAGCAGAAACAGGAGCAGTATCAAGATCTGATGATTCGGACGTTCTATTTGTCCAACGCCAAAGCGAAAGACATGCTGGTGTTGTTGAAGAGCATGCTCGATTCCAAACGGATGCATGCCAATGAACAATTGAACACGATTATCATCCGGGACCAACCGGAAAAACTGGAGATGGCGGAAAAGATCATCTTGGCCAACGATCGCCTGGACTCCGAAGTGCTTTTTGATGTCGAGGTTCTGGAAGTCGATCGCACGACGAGTCAGACCTATGGTCTGACCTATCCCAAATCAGTCGGAGCCGCCATCGTGCCTCCAGGGGCCGGGGTGCCGAATTTCCTTTTCGGTCAGCTGGGACAGCAGTTCACGTATCGTCAGCTCACCAGCCTTGGTCAGGACAGTTACCTCTTTAAGCTTCCGACCAACGTGCAGTTGGACTTCCTTAAGCAAATTACCGATGCGAAGACTCTCGCGTCGCCAAAGATTCGCGTGGTCAACAACAAGAAGGCGGAGATTAACGTCGGGGACAAGCAGCCAATCCTGCTCTCAACGACGAACGTGCTGCCCGGACAGGCCGCAACAGGGGCAGTTCCAACGACCTCGACGGTGACCTCGATCGAATTCCGCGACACCGGAGTCAAATTGACCGTTGAGCCTTCCATCCACCTGGCGAATGAACTGACCCTGAAGATGAAAATTGAAGTCGTTCGTCTCGGCGAGCGAGTTGTGCTCCAACAGAGTCCCGTCATTACCCAGTTTAAGTTCGGCAATCGGACGGCGGAAACCATGCTCAATATCAGAGATGGCGAAACCATTGTGTTGGGAGGGCTGCTCCAGGAAGAGGATCGCAAAACCCGCACCACTATCCCATGGATCGGCGATCTCCCTATCATTGGCAATCTCTTGAGTTCTTTTACAACCGAACGGGTCACCACCGAGGTGATCCTGACGATCACGCCGCACATCATTCCAGGAATGACTCCTCCCGCGCTCAGTAAGCAGGTGTTCTGGTCAGGGACGGATTCAACCTATGCTACGAGCCCGCTGTTTACCCCACCGGGGAAGAAGACTCCCATGACGGGCGGTGGGGTTTCCGGTGCGGGGTTCTCATTGCCGGGAGAAACGGCAAAAGGGGGAATGGCAGGGAAGGCTGCAGGGGCGGTCGCCTCGATCAAGCCAGACGAGTCAGTGATTCAAATGGGAAAAGAATTTAAACTTGCCATCAATGATGAGCGTCTTCGTCCCACGGCGGATGGCGTATTTCAGCTGCAGTATGATCCGCAGGTGCTGGAACTCAGAACACTCCTGAATGGTGAGGTTATCCAGTCAGACGACACAGGCGATCAGGCATCTCGCAGCCCGGAGACGCAAGCGGGAACGGTTGCCTTTAAAGTCGCACCATCAGCGAGGCAGGCAGGCGGACGGACCGTCACGGTCACCTTCTATGCCAAGGCGCCCGGTGTGTCTCCTGTGCGTGTGGCGTTGGTGGATTCCGCCGCGGGATCATCCACGGCGCCGTCCCAAGAAGGAAAAGGTATCGTGAGGGTCCGATGAAAGAGTCAGGCGTGACCCTGTTGGAACTCCTGATCACGCTGACCATTGTGATGGTGCTCGCCTCTGTCGCGATGCCGCTCAGTCGCCTGTCGGCGAAACGGACTCACGAAATAGAACTGCGGCAGCATTTGAGGATCATGAGGGTTGCCATCGACACCTTTAAGCTGGAGTGGAATCGGGATGGCGACGTCTTAATAGGGGCCCTCTGCGTGAAGAATAAGCTCACGTGCAAAGACGTGACGAGTGTCTACGGCTATCCGAAGTCGTTGGATAGACTGTTGGGGATCAAGCTCTCCAGTGAAGAGGCGACCGTCAGGGGCACGACGACGAGGCGCTATTTGAGGAGTCTTCCCCTCGATCCCTTGACCGGCAAGGCCGATTGGTTGTTCCGATGTTATAAAGATGCGCCGAACGCATCGAACTGGTGTGGAGATGACGTCTACGACGTGATGACTCAGAGTCGGGACATGGCATTAGATGGCACGAAGTATCGAGATTGGTAAATGTGGAGTACGGGGTACAGATGGCTTCACCCTGCTCGAACTGATGATCGTTGTGTCGATCATCGGTATCCTTGCCACCCTGGCGGTGCCCTCGTACCAATCGTCAGTTGTGAAGGCCAAAGAGGCTGCCTTGCGTCAGGATCTCTCGACACTCCGCGATGTGCTGGATCAGCACAAGGCCGACCAGGGTAAGTATCCCCCGTCTCTATCGGCATTGGTGGGCACCGGGTATCTTCGAGGGATCCCAAAAGATCCCTTCACCGGTGCGACGACTACATGGCAAGAGATTTCTGATCCTGTCGAGGGGGGCGTGGTCGATATCTTTTCGGGGGCCGAGTTTGTGGGGACGAATGGCACCCCATATAATCGTTGGTAAAGATGCCCATGCGCAATCGTCATAGCAGATTGCTCCAAAGCTTTTGTTGAAGCAACCCGCGCCTGTTATCCGATGGCGCGAGTCGGAGTCCTCTGTGCAGTCGGCTTCGCCTCAGCCTTGTTTGCGGGGTGTGGCGAACTTGAGCCGATGCGTGAGCCGGAGGTGGTCGATCTTGAGCTGACTACAGACACGTTGAAAGCGTCGGTGCGTGATGCGCAGCGGACGGTGGTGGAGTTGCGGGCTGACCTTGAGACACGGCGTATGGAATTGGCAGAAGCTCAGGTCGCTCGAGCGCAGCTTGAAGGACGGGTTAGGGAAGCGGAACGACGGGTCATCGAAGCACGGCAGGTGATCGAGCTGCAACGGGAAGAATTAGCCGCAGCCCGGATGGAGCGGGAGCGTGTGTCCCGAAGCAGTCTTCAATTGCAGGGCCAGATGAAGAGGCTCCAAAAGCGGCTCTCAAAAGCGGGGATATCGAGCCCTGCTCTTAACGGGCAGGAGACGGCGCCACTATTATCGAGCGGTGAGATGCGCAAGGGCCAGAAGGCCATGCCGGTTTCCGCGCAGCGAAATCAGCCCTCAGATTTTCCGGAGCCGTCTCAGACGGTGGCGACCTCGGCAGCTGAGAGGCCGATGCCAGTCAACCGTGAGCCCAAATATGTCTCCGTGAAACCCGGTGATACGCTCTGGAGGATTGCGCAGAGGTATCGCGTCGATGTGGAAGATCTGCGGACGCTCAATCAATTGATTGACAATAATATTGTCATTGGCCAGGCCCTGTGGTTGCCGGATGATCGAACGATGTCCAGGGTCGGTGCCGTCAAGGGCGAGTCGATGCCGTAAGATTCCTGTTATCCGTCTGAAATTCCGTGCACGTCTGTAACTCAGCCTTCAGCCTGAACTCCTGAGTAGTCACCATGCCTGTATTTGCATACCGAGTGGCCCGTCCTGATGGATCATCCTTCGATGGACAGATTGAAGGAGAGGAGGAACACCTCGTCCGGGCCAAACTGGAGGGCCAGGGCTTCCTCATCTTTCGGTTGCATCGACGGGGTGCGGCCACAACCGGTTTGGGTCTGGGGTTGCAAGCGTTTGGAAAGCTGCCGCTTCGGGAATTCCTGGTGTTCAATCAAGAGTTGCTCGCCCTCGTGAAAGCCGGCCTTCCCGTGTTGCGGGTGTGGGATCTCTTGATCGAGCGAGCCAACCATTCAGGATTTCAACAGACCCTGCGGACGGTTCGGCAAGATATTCGCGGAGGGGCTTCGGCTTCGGAAGCGCTGGCAAAACACCCGATCCATTTTTCAGAATTGTATATTGCGACGATCAAAGCCGGAGAACAATCGGGGAATTTGGCCGAGGTGCTGCAGCGGTTCATTGCGTATTTAAAATTGATGATCGGGCTGCGTCAGAAGGTCTCGAAAGCGCTTGCGTATCCGGGCTTTCTCGTGCTTGTCGGGATTGCCGTCATCGGTTTTCTGTTGACGTACGTCGTGCCGACATTCGTGTCGGTCTATGCGGAGACGTCGAAATCCTTACCGGTTGCCACGCAGCTGTTGCTTGACTTGGTGACGGGGGGCCAATCGTACGTTGTGCCTGGACTCGTGGGGTTTGCCGCTCTTGGGCTCGCAGGTCGCGCGTACTATATGACCCTGGCTGGGCGGCTCACCGTGGATCGGCTGTTATTGAGCGTGCCTGTCATGGGATCGATCTTCGTGGAGCATTATACGGTTCAGCTCACGCGAACCCTCGCGACGATCCTTGCCGGAGGCACCCCGCTCGTGGACGCGTTGTCTATTGCGCGGGGCGCCATCTCTAACCGGTATGTGTCGGTTGGAGTCGCAGGTGCGGTCGCGGAAATTCGTGAAGGGACAACCTTGGCCGCCGCGCTGGATCGCCCCAAAGTATTTCCCAAGTTGGCGATGGAGATGCTGTCGGTCGGGGAGGAAACCGGATCGTTGCCCTCGATGTTGCATGATGTGGCTGAATTCTATGAAGGAGACCTGGATCTCCGGCTCACGCAATTGACGACGTGGATTGAACCGGTGCTACTTCTGGTCATGGGAGTGTTAGTGGGCGCGATCGTCATTATCATGTATCTACCGGTGTTTCAAATGGCAGGGGCGGTGTAGCGAATGGCTTGAGGATGCTCAAAAAGGCTGTCCAGCAAGGCCGCAGCGAGCAAATAGGCTGAGGTCGAGGTTAAGGTTGAGCAAAGATCAGATTCTTTTTTTCTCAGCCTCAACCTGAGCCTTAACCTTCCAATAACGCTGGCAGACTTTTTCAGCATCCTGTTCGGCTTGCGCTCATGTGTTGAGGAGTAGGTAGGAACCTATGGCACGGACTATGACACGGCCAACGCTGACGGATGTTCTCGTGCGGCAGGGGACTCTGCCGAAGCAGACTCTCGACCAAGTGCTCAGCCGACTAGGCGGTGTGACGGCAGCTCTTGGCCAGACCTTGGTGAGTGAGGGGATTCTTTCTGAGGAGCAGCTAGCGCGCGCGTTGGCTGCCCAGTTTGACTTGCCTTGTGATGTTCTGACGGAGTTCAGGGTCGATCAGTCGTTCTATGATTCTATGTCAGTGAAACTCATGCAGCGGCATCCATTCATACCGATTGCAGAGCGCCAAGGCCGTCTGACCATTGCCATCCCCGATCCGCAGAACCTCCTGGCACTGGATGAGCTGGAACTGCTCTTGGGTCATCCGTTGGACTTGGTGGTAAGCCCGAGAAGCGCGATTCTGGCGGCCTTGGAACGCAGTGAAGGCTCCAGCCAAGCCCTTCGGGAACTCGAGGCGGAGTATCGATCCGTCTTGGTGAAGGAGGATGAGCGGGGAGAGGAAGTCCTCACGATCAATCAAGCGGGAGAGGATCAAAGCCCTGCCGTCAAACTTTTAGATTCGATCCTCCTGAGCGCGATGCAGCGCCGGGCCAGCGATATTCACATTGAAGCCGCCGACCGTGCCACCAAGGTGAAATTGAGGGTTGACGGGATTCTCGTTCCGGCGATGGAGCCGCTCGATATCCGTCTCCATGCACCGTTGGTCTCGCGGCTGAAAGTCATGTCGGATCTGGATATCGCCGAGCGGCGGGTACCGCAAGATGGAAGTTTTCGGATGCGGCTCGAGCGAAAGACCGTCGATTTTCGTGTCTCGATCCTCCCGAGTGTGTTCGGTGAATCGGTCGTCATTCGTATCCTCGACCGCGAGGCGATCACCACGGGTGTATCGGCATTGCGGTTGGAACGACTCGGTTTCAATGTGGAAGATCTCAAGCGATTTCGGCGCGCGATCACGCGTCCCTACGGCATGGTGCTGGTGACCGGTCCGACCGGAAGTGGAAAGACGACAACGCTGTACGCAGCGATTACGGAGATGAATATCAAGGAAGATAAGCTGATCACGATCGAAGATCCGGTCGAGTATCAGCTGTCGGGAGTCGTGCAAATTCCCGTGAATGAGAAAAAGGGCCTGACTTTCGCGCGAGGGCTTCGATCCATCCTGCGGCATGACCCTGACAAGATCATGGTCGGCGAGATCCGTGATCCAGAGACTGCGCAAATCGCCATCCAATCGTCGCTCACCGGCCACTTGGTCTTGACGACGGTGCACGCGAACAACGTGTTCGATGTCATCGGACGATTTGCCTCAATGGGAATCGATGCCTACAACTTCCTGGCTGCGCTGAACTGTGTGCTGGCGCAGCGGCTTGTTCGAATGGTGTGTCTCGCCTGTCGCACGGCGGTCAAGCTCGACAAGGTGTTGGCGGAAGAATCCGGCCTCGACTTCGAGGAATATAAGGATGTTGCATTTTATGAAGGCAAAGGATGCCAGGAGTGCCATGGGACTGGGTATCGCGGGCGAAAATGCATCACGGAATTTCTGGATCTGAACGATGAAATCAAAGAAATGATTCTTGCCGAGCGCCCCCTGTCCGAGGTTCGTTATCGCGCGGTGACCGGCGGGATGATCACGTTGCGGCAGTCCGCGCTGAGAAAGGTGCTGGAAGGCGCCACCACCTTGCGTGAGATCAATCGAGTGACGTTTAGCGAGGAAGGGTAAGTGATGTGGGGTCTGACCACCAGTCGTCCGCGACAGTGCTTGAAAATCGGAGCGCAGAGCATCACTTGGGGAGAGGCTGTCCGCACCTGGAGGGGGCGGTATCGCTACCGCTGTGTCCTTTCGCCGACACCGACTGGAGCGATCAAGCTGTCCCCGATGGATCTGAATTTGACAGACATGTCTGCGGTAGAAAATCGTCTTCGGTCGCTGGTGGGGCCAAGTCGAGATCTCCGGTTCGCGGGGAGTGTATGGCTGTCCGGCATTCCCCGCCCGATCGTGCTGCTCTTGCCGGATCTGTCGGTGCGCGCGACTGTGTTACAGCTGGAACAATTCCCGGCGCAGGTGGTGGAGCAAGAGGCGCTGATTCGTTGGCGCCTGGGACAGGAACAGCTGTTGCCCATGACCGGGGTCAAGATTGTCTGGCAGGAGTTCCCCTCGTATGGGGCAAGAGATGAGCGCTCTCATGTCGTCCTTGCCGTGGCGATTCAAGAAGCCATCTTGAAGCAATACGAGTCTCTCTGTGAGTCGGTCGGGTTGCTTCCGCAGGAAGTCGGTGTGACCAGCTTTCGTCTGTTTAATCTCTGGCTGAAAGCGGCAGGTGGCCGGAAACGGTTGGGCCGTGATTTGCTCTGGGTCAGTGTATCGGACGGCGGGTTGACCTGCTTCGTCATGCAGGAAGGGCGATTGGTGTTTGCTCGGACCAAGCAATTGAGCGCCGAATGTCTAGAAGGTGAAGAGGACCTTGCTGGAGACTTGGCCGACAACATTGTCGAGGAATGTGCCGCGTCCCTTCGTGCGTGCCGCGAGAATCATCCTGGCCTGAATGTGACTGAGATTGTCTTTGCCGGCGATAGCTCATTCCCGACGATTGAGCAGGCCCTTAACAAGGAACTCGGTTTGTCGACTGAGCGACTGGGTAGGGAAGCTGTTGAGCGAGTGGGGTGGACTTATGACGGGGGGAGCACGTCATGGGCGACGCTCCCTGTCGTGGCGGGGGTGATATAGACGATGGCACCTGAACGGATATCCCTTCGTGCGCTTGCCGGCATAGCGAACAGTTTTCTGGTGGCGCCAGTGGGGGCACGATTTTTTCACATCGAACTGAGTAGCCGATACCGATGGTATGTTGCGCCCACTCGCCTGGTGCTGGTTGCACTAAGCGGGATCATTGGAGTCGCAATCCTCTGGAGTGTGACCCTGACCGTGATGACTATGCGTGACCGCCACGACCTGCAAGCACGCCTCGATCATGTTCGCATGCAAGATCAGCAGCTCCTTGCCGAAGCTCAACAGGAAGGCATTGATCTCTCCGGGCCTTCATTGCAACAGCTGCCGGCTGAAGTCAGTTTGGCGAACCAGTTGATGACGAAACGGCATTTTTCATGGACGCAGTTTTTGTCCGCTCTTGAAGCGGCCATCCCCCGGCATGTGTCGATAAAGAGTATACGCCTGGATCCGGGGAGCGCGGTCGTACACATGACAGGGTTGGCTGTGACGGTCGAAGATGTGACGGCATTGACGGTCACATTGCAAGACCATGCCGTCTTCCGCGATCCTGTGCTGGGCCAGCATCGGGTGGGGCCAGATGGCTTAGTTGAGTTTGACCTGACGCTGCGTTATCGGCAACCGGGAGTGTGAGCGGCATGATGGATTTCATCCTCCAACAGTTGCGAAAACCCTACGGGGCCTTGATTCCATGGCTCGCGTTGGTGTTGCTGTTGGCCGGAGTCTTGTGGGTGGTTCGTACCGTTGGGGTTGATGGGGCCGAACAGAGTTGGACGAAATTGGAGTTGGAGTGGAATCGAGCCCGTCAAGATTTCACATACCATAAGGAAGCTCGGAAAGCACGGAAGGATCTTGCGCAGGTGTGGTCGGTTTTGCCGGTTGAACGGGATTTTGCTCCCTTAGCTCTGGGTATTACCGAGGAGGCGAAGCGTGATCATGTGATTCTCCCTGCGCTCTCTTACAAGACTGAGCCCACGCCGGTGGCCAATACGAGTAAGGGTGTGCTTGAGGGTACGATGACCGGTCGGTACGAGGATCTTCGACGATTCCTCTATGACGTGGAGACGGCCGAGGAACTGGTATACATCGAGGACTTGGAACTTGTGCGCTCAGAAACTCAGCAGGACCAGACGTTGACCTTCGACATTAAGATCGCCACATACCTTCGAGGCGATCTTGGTAAGGCCGCGGTTCAGTAGCGCATAGCAGGATGCTGAAAAAGTCCGCCAGCGTTATTGGAAGGTTAAGGCTCAGGTTGAGGCTGAGAAAAAGAGAATCTGATCTTTGCTCAACCTTAAACTCGACCTCAGCCTACTTCGCTCGCTGCGGCCTTGCTTGGGACAAGGCGCGTCTCGGCGCGCCAGGGTTGGGCGGGTGAGAAGTCTGGCCTTTTTGAGCATCCTGCGGGAGTGTTCTTCTGTTGTGCAACATGTGCTGAACAGTGAAGTTCTGCGCGCCCATAGAGTTTTTTTCACAGCCTGTTAGATTATGATGACGACGAATCAAAAGAAAGTGGCGGCATTGGTTGCGCTTGGCCTGGTCTGGGGTGGGATTCTTGCCTGGGAATGGCTGGCTATGGAAGAGCCCGTGCGTGTGCCTCTGACGAATGTCAGTGGCCCTGCTTCCACGTCTCGGGTCACTCGTGGAGCAGTCGATGGAATGCACGTGCAACTCGATCTCCTCGCAGCAACGCGAACTCAACGGGAGATGACCTTCACGCCGCCACGTAATATCTTTGCCCCGCCTCGCGCTGATGATACGGGGCTTGCTCGTGAAAATCAGTCAGAATCCGATCCTGGGTCAGAGCAGGCGCTGCACCAACAGACAGCCCTTGCCGGATTGGCCGAATTCCACTATCTCGGATTTGTGCGTATGGAAGAAGGATGGCGGAAGAAAGGTGAAATGGCTGTGCTCACTAAGAACGACGATCTCCATGTCGTCAGAGCCGGAGAAACAGTGGAGGACCACGTCGTGGTGAAGGTGATCACACAAGAGAGTGTGACATTGCAAGACCGTCAGTCACGAGTGGAACATACCGTGCTGCTCTTCGAGGAAGTGCCCGTACCGCTACAGCCTTAGCAGGATGCTGAAAAAGTCCGCCAGCGTTATTGGTAGGTTAAGGTTCAGGTTGAGGCTGAGAAAAAAGAATGATCTTGTCAACCTGAACCTCGACCTCAGCCTATTTGCTCGCTGCGGTCTTGCTGAACGGCCATTTTGAGCATCCTGCGGGAGTCTTTCTTTTTGTGCCACACGTGCGAACCATCGACTTTTGAGCGGACCACAGTAGTTTTTCACCGTCTGCTAGCTTTACTATGCGCATCAGCTGCCGGCAACGCTTCTTCAACGAGCGAGGGGTGACCTACCTCATGCTCATGTTCGCGATTGTGCTCATAGGGATTACCACGACTGCTGCAGCGAAACAATGGAAGGTCATCGTCCAGCGGGAACTTGAGGCGGATCTTCTGGCCAAAGGGATCGAGATTCAGAATGCCCTCGCATTCTATTCCGCGACGATCAAGGCAGGTCGCGTGATGCCTGGAGAGGTTTACCCTCAGACATTGGCCGATCTCACGAGATTACCCAAACCCTTCTTGCGCAAGGTCTATCTTGATCCAATGGGGCATGGTGAATGGGAATATCTTCGGGCGCCGACAGGCGGCATCATGGGTGTTCGGAGTAAGAGTCGTGCAAAGCCATTCCGGCAGCGCGATTTCCCTCCAGCGGTCCGGCATTTCGAGGGCCGCGCCACCTATCGCGATTGGGTCTTTCAGCACCCAAGTCCCTCCTCGGCTCCGATCGTGCCGCAAGGGACTGTGCCCGGTGCTGTTGCGCCATCGATGCCGGGATCGCCGATCAGTCCTGGTGGGAGCGCTCCAATTGCCCAGCCAGCTCAGGGGCAGCCGTCCATGAATCCGTAACTCTTCCAGCCGCTCCTATCGATTCCGGTTAACTTCATGGTATTCGTGATGCGAGGAGGGCGCGTCAAACGAAACCATCTACACGGCCATCTACGCTATGCCGCGTGGCGAGCTGTGCACGGAAGTCATTGGCTGGTTGCGTTTTGGCCATGCCAAACGCCAGCCGCAAGCGCGAGGCGAAGACCGGCGGGGTCGGATTCTCCTGGCATGGTCAGTATTCATGATCGGCCGCCTGAAGTTGAAAAGCGGCTGATACCTGGGCACTAGGAAGGCGATCTCATCAAGGGGCGCACAATTGCTCAGCGGTCGGTACATTGGTGGAACGCACCACCCTGTTCACGGTGCTGGCCAAGATGGACAACGCCCGTGCCGAATCGGCAGTGAAGGGCTTCGGGCATGTGCTCAATCGGATCGAGGCGCAGAAGCGCCTGTCTCTGATCTACGATCAAGGGGGAGAACTGGCAGCCCATCGGCAACTGACGGAAACATCCGGCGTCACGGTGTACTTTGCTGACCCGCACAGCCCCTGGCAACGCGGCATCAACGAGAACACCAACGGCTTGTACGGCAGTACGCTGAAGGTCGGCGCCTTAGGTACGCATAAAGTTCTTGGACTAGCCAAGGCGAAGGGCGCGAGGTTCCTCTTGGCCAGCACGTCGGGCCCGGCGCGGCGTGAATCCTCACCGAGAGGCCAAGCGTTTTGCGGAAGCCCTCACGATGGCCTATCACCGCTATCATGCGGTCGATACCAGGATTGTGCGCATCTTCAATACGTTCGGGCCGCGCATGCGGCCGAATGACGGACGAGTGGTGTCGACCTTCATCGTTCAAGCGCTCCAAGGGAAACCGTTGAGTGTCTTCGGCGATCGGATCCAGACCAGGAGTTTCTGCTACGTTGACGACCTGGTTCGCGGGATTACCGGGTTACTGCTGCTGGATTCAGACAGGACAGTCGAACAACGGACAGATCGCAAGTTCCTCGTGACGCAAAATAAGGCCGCGAACGGATCCAGCATGCACGATCCTGTGAATATCGGGAACCCACGAGAGCTGACGGTCCTAGAGATCGCGAAATTGGTGCTGAACTCACCAACTCACGAGCCGTATCACCTTCACGGTCCGCCAGCGCGAAGAAGGTTGAGGCTCAGCCTCAACCTCGACCTCAGCCTCATTGCTACGAATACCTAAGACAGCTCGAAGATGCTCTTCGTCGCACGATCGAATACTTCAGAAAAGTGATCTTAGCATCGCGTGTCGCCTTGACCGCGTTGAAACTCCCGCTGTATCCTGTCCCTGTCCCAACGTCATGAGGTAAGAGTCTTTCTTATGCTGTCAGACAAAAATTACCAGGCGGAAGCGTCGGTCGAACCCATCGAGTCGACGGGCGTGGAAGTGGTTGCGCCCATACCGATTCCAGAGTACGTCAACGAATTGGTCACCCGAGCCAAAGGTGCCGCGGGCCGACTGGCGACACTCTCGACCGCCGTGAAGAACCGGGCCCTTCTTGCGATGGCAGAGGCGCTGGAAGAGCAGAAGGATGCGCTGTTGTGCCGCCAACGAACTGGATCTGGAGGCCTTCGGGAACGCGCCGGAGAAGAAGGCGATGGCGGATCGGCTGCGTCTGACGACCGAGAGGATCGTCGAGATGGCGGCAGGCCTGCGGGAGGTGGCTGCACTCCCTGATCCACTCGGTGATGTGCCGAAGATGTGGACGAGGCCGAACGGGATGCAGGTGGGGCGTGTGCGGGTTCCGATCGGCGTCATTGGAATTATTTATGAGTCCCGCCCGAACGTCACGGCGGATTCCGCTGCTCTGTGTTTGAAGTCCGGGAACGCCTGTGTGCTGCGGGGCGGGACCGAGGCGATCCACTCGAATACGGCGATTGCGACGGTCCTATCGGAGGCGGCAGAGAAAGCCGGCATCCCAGCCGGGGCGATCAGCTTTGTCGCGCGGCCCGATCGTGAAGCTGGTTCCGCTACTACTCAAGCAAGATCGCTACATCGATCTGATTATCCCGCGCGGCGGTGAATCGCTGATGCGCGTCGTCACCGAGCATGCCACGATCCCTGTCATCAAGCACGACGCCGGCATCTGTCATATCTATGTCGATGCCGACGCCGATCCGGCCATGGCGGAGCGGGTCTGTTTCAACGCCAAGGTACAGCGGCCGTCGACCTGCAATGCGGTGGAGACCCTCTTAGTCCATCAGGGCATTGCGCGTCACTGGCTCGCCCCATTCATTGAAAAGTTGGTGGCGGCCAAGGTCGAGGTCCGCGGCTGCCCAAAAACCTGTCAGCTGTCATCCTCGGCCAAACCCGCGAGCGACGATGACTTTGGAAAAGAATTCCTCGATCTCACCGTGGCGGTGAAAGTGGTCAAGAACGTCGATGAGGCGATGGAGCATATTGCCAAGTATGGCTCACACCATACGGAAGCCATCGTGACATCCGACTATCCTAAGGCCATGCGGTTTTTGCGAGAGGTCGATGCCAGCGCGGTATTAGTGAACGCCTCGACCAGGTTGAACGATGGCTATCAGTTCGGGCTGGGAGCAGAAATCGGGATCAGCACGTCCCGCATCCATGCCCGCGGCCCGATGGGGCTGGAAGAATTGACCTGCTTCAAGTTTATCGTCATGGGGAGCGGGCAAGTTCGCGAGTAAGCAGGCTGCTGAAACAGACCCCCAACTTCGTTCTCAGTCGTTCGAACCCCTCAACGTACCGAACGTGTTCGCTTCGGGGTTCTCTCTCCTTGTGGCCTCGTTGGCTGACCTGTTTGAGCAGCCCGCAGCATAATTGAGATCATTTCTTGTGAATCCCTCAGCGCTCGCCAACCCCGGTAACATCAGCTTTTCCGGGAATCATTTATTTGCTCGCGATCTTGCCGCAGCTGGAGGTCGTTGCGTCGAACAGTCAACAGGGCATCTTGTCTTCTATCGCCCGGACGGTCGTCGGTTTCTGGCGACCGATCCTGCAGGAAACCCCCTGCATGAATGCGAGTGGGGGATCGATTCCACAGGCGATGTGACCCTCTGCCGCGCTCGGGTACGTTTGGATTGGGGTCAATGGGTCGGGTTGAAGCCGGCTGGCTTAGTGAATGAAACCAGTCTCAATCTCGCCAGTAAGCCTGGCTGGCAACGGCTCACGCCCGACGATCTGCGGGCGATGGCCGCTCAGGCGCTCCGGGTCCCGATGGAGGAAGTGCGGTTTTTCTATCGGGATGAGGATCTCCTGATCGAGCCGACCGGCAAAGCGACGATCCGCCAGAGGAAAGATGCGTTCTATGTGCTTCAGGACGGGGATTTCGAGCGGGCCCGCTTCATGTCCTGTATGGGGGCAATGAGTTGGCCCTCTATCGATTTCCTGCCGGTCGTCGAACTCTTTCAATCACTGTTGCCGGGAACTGGTTCTGCGGTCTTTGAATTGATTCGTGGACTCTATGACGATCAGAATGAGGGGAACCCGATCCCTCGACCCTTGCGATACCGAGGTATTCCCACCTATCCGTCGGAAGCGGCCTTCCGCTTGTTTAGTAGCTTCTTTACCCCGCAGGCGCCTGGTGGAAGTAACCCGTTCACGCTCTTCATGAATCCTGAACGGTCTAATCAAGTAATCTGGATGCCGGCAGCTACGCCGCCGATTCGATATTTCGATCAGCGCGCGGAGGCTTGCCTGACCTTCCAAGGCGGCTTGTTGCACAAGGTGACGGTGGCGTCAGACTCCTCCGGGCTGTCCTATATGAGTCCGAGAGGCCGTCGACTTGTCCCTTGTGATCGGAGCGCAGAGATTGCCGGAGCGCGTGTCATCCTGAAAGATCGAGACCGTGAGACGACGTTGGCTGTGACCCTGCCGCAAGGGAGTCTGGAACGGTCGGGTGAGCCTGTGGCCATGAGCCCGGTCGACTGGCGGTCGGTCTTTGTCCAGGGGGTTCCGCCCATCCCTCCTGCCGACGCCTACGGAGCGGTGTTGCTCTATCCGGAAGACGAATCTGAAATCGGTGAGTGCGCGGCGCAACCGTTCGTGGCCGATTACGTGCAAGATATTGGCGAGCAAGATCGAGAAATCGGCGCGGTCCTTTCGCGAGCCCAGCGCGTGCTCATCGAGAATGGCGATGCCGTGGTTGCGACCTGCATCACGTTTGATCGGCCGAGAGATTATACCGTGCTGGTAAGGCATCCGGCCTTTGCGCAAAAGCAGGCACAACGGCTCTGGAGCATCTGTGCCGAGTTGCAACGGTGGGATTGGCTCTCGCGCATTCGATTCGTTTCGAACGAAGGGCTACACGATCGGGAAGCCCCGCAGTCCTATGACATGGTCTACCACTGGGTACCCTATGACAGCCGAGACCTACCGGCCAGTTTGGCCGAACGCTTGATGGGGATCAGCCGAGTTCTTCAGGAAGGAGGTACTGCGTTCGTCATCGGTCCGGCACAGCTCGGTCAGTATGGTGCGTCCCACGGACTCCACGTCTGCTGGGAAGAACCGGTCGAACAGCTTCCCACGTTTCGGATGCATCGCACCATCCTGCCGAAAGCAAGACTCAGGGCTGGTCTGACATTGTTCCACATGAAGAAAATATAGCAGGATACTCAAACAGCCCGCCAGCGTTATTGGAAGGTTAAGGCTTAGGTTGAGGCTGAGAAAAAAAGACTCTGATCTTTGCTCAACCTTAACCTCGACCTCAGCCTATTTGCTCGCTGCGGCCTTGCTGGACGGCCTGTTTGAGCATCCTCTGTGAGAGTCTCCTGTTGGCTAACGTACTTGCACTCGGTGTTCCAGATCGATTACGGTTGAGGTGATGAGCGAGCCGACTCCAGAACAGGTTGCCGGCGAGGAGCCGAGCGACAAGATCGTCATCTATTGGGAACGGGAGTATTCAACTGCCATCGCGCCGGAGCGACTCAAGCTTGAGTTCACGCCACATCGGCCGTTGTTGTCCGGAATGTCGTTGAGCGAACAGCGGACGGTGGCGGTCGAGGGCTACAAAGTGATTCCCGACGATTGTGGACCAGTGCGAACAGTGGGCCAGTACGGCTGGCTCATTCGGTCTCCAGTGGACTGTAAGATTCGCCGAACGGCCGACGGGGTCAAGTGGCAAGCCCCACCGATCTTGCCGGAGGAGCGGATCCTTGGCTACAAGTCGTTTTCAGGAACGTATGTCGATTTAATCTTAAACAGCGGGTATCCAAAACTCTGCTGCGGTATTCGGTTCTACTATCCCAAGCAGGTGGGATTGATGATGAAGGATGTGCCGAACCACTTCTATCACTATCCCGATCGAACGTTTTTTGTGTGGGAGGGGATTAAGACCCAAGAGTATAAACGCACGCCGAATATATACGACTGGCTCCCGGACTATGACGCCTTCACCGCCAACTTTCTGTTGCAACTTACAAAGCCGACGACCATCAAGCGTGGTGATCCCATCGGCATCGTGGTTCCGGTGATGCTCCCGAAACAATTCGCATTAGAAGAACTGAAACCGAGAGAATAATTCTTGGCACCCCTCGTTGGTGATCGTCGTGAGATTGCCCTTGGTGTTGTACCTGTATCCAATCATCCCGTTATGCTATACTCCTCGCGTCAAGAAAGAGAGGCGAGACCATCTGTATGCAAGCCGTGAAGTACACCAAAGCAGGCATCGTGATCCCCTCCGCCTGGGTCAAAGGATGGGGCAAACCCGTCGTGGCGCATCGGGGCTCAGAGGTCTTGATCTTGGAATCTCCGGCGCGCGCCGCGAGTCGCAAGCGGCTCGTCCGCATGGTGAGCAAGCTGCGCCGCGCCACGCGCGAACTTGGTATCACCCCCGACCAGATTGCCGCCGAGGTTGCGGCGGTGCGGCGCAACCGTGCGCGTCGTTCTTGACACGAATATTTTCGTATCGGGCCTGTTGTCCGCCGTGGGCCCTCCCGCACGGATTGTTCAGGCTGTGCTGCAGCGCCACCTCATCCCCATCATGAGTCCGGCCACATTCGCGGAACTCGAAATCGTCGTCCGTCGTCCCAAGCTCCAACCAGCCTTTGTCCAGGGCAGGCGTCAATCTCACGAGCTTTCTGGCCACGGTCCGAGCCGAAGCACAGTTTGTCGATCCTCACCCCACCAGCACCTCACTACGTGATGAGCGAGATCGACCGTTCCTCGATCTCATGGCCACGACACCTCCACCCCACTATTTCGTCACCGGCGACAAAGACTTCGAGGCGCCGCAGTATAGTGGCGTGCCGGTCATCTCCGCCGCCGAGTTCGCTCGCCTCCTCACGCGCCGCTGATCTCGTACCACACCAATCCCCTTACACCATGTAGAAGGACACCCCATGACACGATTGCTGGCACAGCTGTGCGTGATGGGACCGCAAATCTGGCGATGGTGCCTGTCATGGCTGCATTGGCGTGCGCGATCGCGGCGACATCATATCTGTCGTCTGTTCTCATCACCCCGCCGGATTTTCGCCCAGCCCAAACCCAAGTGGGTACGAAGCGAAGTTATTCGATTGAAAGCCATCATGCCTCACGCAGGGTGCCGAACGTGGTCTGCAGGTTGTTGACGTTCTAGCTTGTTGCGGACAGGGCTGGCGGGATCGTGGCACGGGCAAACGTGCCGCCGACATTCGTTCGGTTGCCTGTGGCGTCATATGTGACCTGGTGAATGCGCCAGGTGGAAGGGAGCCAGTTTTTTCTCTCGATGCTGTTGCTTGACAGGGGCCTCTGGCGATCCGTAAGATGTCGGAACCTTTAATGCTCATCCTGCGAGGTGAGCAAGGAGCGCGTATGGGTTTCAATCAGGTTTGTGTCTTTCGACACAACTCAACCTTCTCGTCGGAGTTCGATGGGAGGGTTTTTTTTATGCCAATCAGGATGCTGAAACAATCCTCCAGCGTTATTGGAAGGTTAAGGTTCAGGTTGAGGCTGAGAAAAAAAGAGTCTGATCTTTGCTCAACCTTAACCTCGACCTCAGCCTATTTGCTCGCTGCGGCCTTGCCTGCGGAACGGCGCGTCTTGGCGCGCCGGGGTGGGCGGGTGAGAACCGTGGCCTGTTTGAGCATCCTGCATAGCGTGAAAAGTGACATGTAAGATGTGAAAAGTGAAAAGTAAAAAGTAAAAGGTAAGACGGGAAACAGGTGGATGTGGTGAGGATGAGGGAATGATGCTGAGTAGCGATCGACAGGTTGAGCGGTTGGTGATGGATGCGGGGGATATCGCCCGGGCGGTGACCCGCATTGCCCATGAGATTCTCGAACGGAATAAGGGCGTACAGGCGCTGGCGCTGGTCGGGATTCGAACCGGGGGGGTGCATCTGGCCCATCGGCTGGTGAGACGGATTCAGGAGATTGAATCGGCGTCTGTGCCGATCGGTGAATTGGACATTACTCTCTATCGGGACGATCTCTCCTTGCGGAAGGAACAACCGATTCTCCGCAAGACGTCGGTTCCGTTCGATATTTCAGACAAGATCGTTGTGTTGGTCGACGATGTACTGTTTACGGGCCGGACCATTCGTGCGGCGATGGATGGGTTGATCGACCTGGGGCGACCGGCAGAAATTCAACTGGCCGTCTTGGTCGATCGAGGCCATCGTCAGTTGCCGATCAAGGCGACGTATATCGGGAAAAATATTCCGACGTCACGAGAAGAAAAGATTCAGGTGCTGCTTGGAAGAAGAAGGCGAAGACGATCGGGTGGTGATTTCCAAGGTCTAGCCACCGGACGAAAACCCGTCGTAGTAGCGGATACGGCGATTGCAGCAGAAGGGTTCATGAATCATGCGGACTAAGGTGGAGAAAACGATGAGTCTCAAACGCAAAGACCTCCTGAGTCTAGCTCCTCTGTCGGTGGATGAGATCAGGTTCATCTTGCAGACGGCTGATTCGTTCAAGGAAGTGACGGGCCGGGAGATCAAGAAGGTCCCGGCACTCCGGGGCACGCACCGTGGTCAATCTGTTCTTCGAGCCCAGCACGAGGACTCGCACCTCGTTCGAGTTGGCGGCAAAACGGCTGAGCGCGGATGTGATTAACTTCTCGCCGTCGTCGAGCAGCGTGGTCAAAGGGGAAACGTTACTCGACACCGCGCGCAATATCGAGGCGATGCAGGCGGATATTATCGTCTTGCGTCACCCCTCGGCCGGTGCGGCCGAGGCCCTGGCCCGCGGGGTGAAGTCTTCCGTGATCAATGCAGGAGACGGGTGGCATGAGCATCCGACGCAAGGCCTCTTGGATTTGTATACGATTCGCGAGCGTGGATTGTCGTTCGAGGGGCTGCGGGTGGCGATCGTCGGAGATGTCGCGCATAGCCGTGTGGCGCGTTCGAACATTCACGCGCTGGTGAAGTTGGGCGCGGAGGTTCGGGTGGTAGGGCCGCCGACGATGATGCCCTGTGGAGTCGATAAACTGGGCGCGCGCGTCTACTACAATCTCGACGAGGCACTGCGCGGCGTGCAGGTCATCATGATGTTGCGTTTGCAGCTCGAACGGCAGGGGATTGCGCTGTTTCCGACCATCCGCGAATATGCACGGCTCTACGGGTTGACGTCCGAGCGGGTCAAGTTGGCCGATCCTGGGGCGATTGTGATGCATCCTGGTCCGATCAATCGCGGGGTCGAGATTGCTCCGGAGGTGGCCGATAGTTTGTCGTCGGTGATTCTGGATCAGGTCGCGAATGGCGTGGCCGTTCGCATGGGTATTCTCTATCTCTTGTCGGGTAATAATTGAATGGTCATTATGCAGGTAGATAGGCTGAAGGCCTCAGCCTTCAGTCTTCAGTCTTCAGTCTGAACCCCTGAGTCGTGACACGCATTGAATCATTGAAGGAAGCCAGCGACCTATGAAGCCATCGTCAAATCAGCACATTCTTATTGCAGGCGGGCACGTGATCGATCCAGGACGGTTCAACGGCGTGGCCGACGTGCTGATCGATGACGGCCGAGTGGTCGCGGTGGGGCCTCACATCAAGGTTCCCGCGGGGGCCACGAAGATTGATGCCACGGGACGATTGGTCCTTCCCGGCTTCGTCGATCTCCACGTCCATTTCCGGGAGCCGGGCTTCGAATACAAAGAGTCGATCCAGAGCGGAGCGGCGGCGGCGGTGGCCGGCGGTTTCACCTCAGTCTGTTGTATGCCCAATACGAATCCTGTCAATGATAACCAGGCGATTACGGAATTCATGCTCGATCGTGCGCGGGCGGCCGGGCTGGCGAATGTCTTTCCCATCGGCGCGATTACGAAAGGTTCGGAAGGGAAGGAACTGGCGGAGATCGGAGACTTACGGCGTGCCGGCTGTGTCGCGATCTCGGATGACGGGAAGCCGGTGATGAATAGCTTGGTCATGCGGCGAGCGATGGAGTATGCATTGGCCTTCGATGTGCCGGTGGTCGATCATTGCGAAGATCTGCATCTCGCCGAGGGGGGCTGTATGAACGAAGGGGCCATCTCGACCGAGTTGGGTCTCCCCGGGATGCCGGCGGCTGCGGAAGATGTGATGGTGGCACGTAATCTCGCCTTGGCGGAACTGACCGGGGCTCGGCTGCACCTGGCGCATATCAGCACAGAGGGATCGGTCCGGATGGTGCGGGAGGCCAAGTCTCGCGGGCTAAAAGTCACAGCCGAAGCCTGCCCCCATCACTTTACCATCACGGAGGAAACGGTCCGGGGCTATAATACCTTCGCCAAAATGAATCCCCCGCTTCGGACGTGGAAGGATGTGCAAGCGATCAAGGAAGGTCTTCGCGATGGTACGATCGATGTCATTGCCACAGATCATGCCCCGCATGCCAGTCAGGAAAAGCAACTGGGATTTACCGAAGCGCCGTTCGGTATCGTCGGACTGGAGACGGCGCTGCCATTGACCTTCGCGCTGGTCGATGAGGGGGTCTTGTCGTTGGAGTCGGCAGTCGACAAGTTGAGCACGGCTCCGGCGAAGGTGTTTGGATTGGCCAAAGGCACGTTGGCGGTCGGGGCCGATGCCGATGTGGCGATCGTCGATCAGCAGGAACAGTGGGAGGTCGATCCGGCCAAGTTTCGCTCAAAGAGCCGGAATACCCCGTTTGCCGGATGGAAGGTGAAGGGCCGGGTCACGACGACGATCGTGGGTGGCCGGGTCGTATTCGAGACCGGCCAGGCAGAGAAGTAGACTGATGCTTCGTATGTCCCGTTGGGGGATGGTCGGTTGCCTCACGCTTGAATGGCTGGCGCTGGGAGTCTGGGTCGGCGGTGGACTGGTGCTTATCGGAGCGGTCATTCCCGCGGTCTTTAATACGTTCGGCGGGCAGGATTCAGGCGGATTGTTTTTGACGCGGGCGTTTGAGGGCTATCATCGCTTCATGATCGGAGCGCTGGCGATCATGTGGGCCGCATTGTGGTATCGCTGGTGGAGTGGAAATCCGGCGGTCGGCGTCAGTCTGGGCGAGATGACTGGTGTTGGCCGGGATGCTGGCGATCACGGGAATCATTATTGTGTGGCTGCATCCCTCTGCTGCGGCGCTTCAAGCTCAGGCCTTCGCGGCGCAAGAGGAGGCGGCGAAGAAGGCGGCCTTCGAAGCATTGTTTCGTATTCTGAATGCCGGTTCGGTGGATCTACATGGTCAATCTTGTCTTGGGAATTCTCTTGATCGGAATCAAGGCGAAACGGTCTCTCTACCGGGACGGAGTGCTCACGTGAAAAAAGCGTTGTTGGCACTGGCAGACGGCACGATTTTCGAGGGCCGTGCCCTCGGATACGAAGGGGAGACGGTGGGAGAAGTCGTGTTTAACACGGCCATGACCGGCTACCAGGAAGTCTTGACCGATCCTTCGTATAAGGGACAAATCATCACGATGACCTCTCCCCATATCGGAAACTATGGGATGACAGCGGAGGATGCCGAGTCGCGGCGGATTTGGGCTGAGGGGTTTATCGTGAAAGAGGCGAGCCGACTCGCCAGTAACTGGCGCAGCCGACAGCGGGTACAAGACTATTTGCATGAGGCGAAGATCGTCGGCATCGAGGGGCTGGATACGCGGGCCCTGACCCGCCACCTGCGCGAACATGGTTCACAGCAGGGCCTCATCACCCATGTCGAGACGGATGCCCGCCGGGCCGTCGAGAAGGCACAGGCAGCTCCGAGCATCATTGGCCGCGATCTGGCGACAGCAGTTACGTGTGAGAAGGCCTATCGGTGGACGGAAGGATCGGGCGAGTGGGCGCCCTCGCTCGGCGACAAGCCACTGGTCGCTGCGACCAGGCGGTGGCATGTCGTCGCCTACGATTTCGGGGTGAAACTGAATATCCTTCGCACGGTTGGTCGATGTGGGATGTGACGTGACCGTCGTTCCGGCTTCGGCTACCGCGACGCAGGTTGAAGCCCTCAAGCCCGATGGGATCTTTCTGTCTAACGGTCCGGGGGATCCGGAAGGAGTGCCCTACGCAATCGAGGCGGTGCGCCAATTGATCGGACGGCATCCGATCTTCGGCATATGTTTAGGGCATCAGATACTCGGTCTCGCGCTGGGGCTCAAATCTTATAAGTTGAAGTTCGGCCATCATGGGGCGAATCATCCGGTCATGGATCTCCGCACGAGGCGAGTCGAGATCACGTCGCAAAACCACAATTTCGCGGTACAGGTAATCCACCCGATCAGCGCGATGCCTGATCGACCACCCGTGGTGGACACATCGTTCGGTCAAGTCCTGGTGACACATCTGAGTCTGAACGATCACTCGATCGAAGGATTGGCCTGTGTTGATCGTCCGGTGTTTTCGGTGCAGTATCACCCCGAAGCGTCTCCCGGTCCCCATGACTCCGCCTACTTATTCACCGAGTTTACCCAGTTAATGGAGAAACAGCATGAATAGAGTTGTGCCCAATAGCTTGTTCAGTTCTGCCTCCTCGCAGTCATCGGTCTGCAAGCCGGTTGCATCACGGTCAATCTCATCGAGCCATCGGGGCCAGTGCAGGAAGTGCAGCTCAGCGGCACGGGTGAGGGAAAAGTGCTGTTGCTCGATCTGTCGGGGGTCATCAGCTCGCAAGATAAAGATGGCCTCATTCCGCAGCCCAACATGGTGGCCACGTTCAAGGAAGAGCTGACGAGGGCATCGAAGGACGACAAGATCAAAGCCGTGGTCGTTCGCATCAACAGTCCGGGCGGAACCGTGACCGCCTCGGACATCCTGTATCACGAGTTGCGGGAGTTCAAAACCAAGAAGAAGGTGCCGGTGATTGCGTCGATGATGGATGTAGCGGCGTCAGGGGGCTACTACCTGGCCATGGCGGCGGACAGTATTTTGGTCCATCCCTCGACGGTGACGGGTAGTATCGGCGTCATCATGTTGACCGTTAATGCCCGGGGATTGCTCGAAAAAGTGGGTGTCGAAGCCAATGCCATTACGTCCGGCCCCCGCAAGGACATGGGCTCACCCTTTCGGGTCATGACGGCTGAGGAGCGAGGGATCTTTCAAAGCGTGATCGACTCGTTCTATCACCGGTTCTTGGCAGTCGTACAGGAGGGGCGTCCCAATCTGTCGGCTGAACAAATCAAGAAACTGGCTGACGGACGGATCTATTCCGGAGACCAGGCCAAGGCGGCGGGCTTGATCGACGAGATCGGGTATCTTGATGACGCGCTCGAAATGGCCAAAAAGAAAGCGGGTCTCACGGAAGCGCGGGTCGTGACCTATGGGCGGCGGGGAGAGTATCAGAATAATATCTATTCGCGCCTGTTCGGGACGAGTTCGGGCATCACAGGGTTAGCCAATTTGGATTTGCTGTCGATGGTGCGGGGTGGAACGCCGCAGTTCATGTACCTCTGGATGCCATAAAGTAGAATTTGCGGATCGAGTGATCTGCTGATCGGTGAGGATTTCTGAAGTAGTCTCACAATGACACAGTCAACAGATCAAGAGATTAACAGATTCTTCTCGACGCCGATCGGACGCCGAGCGATGTTGGTTCTGGGCGCCAAGGGGGCGATGAGCGTCTGCACGGCCCTGGGGGTTGGGGCGGCCCTGAGTCTGTTCGGTAGCTTGACCGGTTGCTACCGGGCGCCAGGCACGGCTCGCGATCAGGTGATCTTTTTCTCCGAAGAAAAGGAACTGCAATTCGGATTGAGCGCGTTCCGCGAGGTGTTGCGAGCCGCGCCGCTCAGCGACAATGCGGAAGTGAATGAGTTGGTGCACCGCGTGGGACGAAAAATCGCTGAAGCCGCTAATAAGCCGGAGTATCAGTGGGAGTTCGCGGTCATTCAAGACGACAAGATGGTCAATGCCTTCGCGCTCCCGGGCGGGAAGGTCGCCATCTTCACCGGGATTCTCAAGCATACGAAAGACGATGCCGGACTGGCGACGGTGATGGGTCATGAGGTCGCGCATGCGTTGCAGCGTCACGGGGTGGAGCGGATGAGCCGGAGTATCTTGGACCAAATTGCGCAATTGGGCGCATTGGGCGCGGCGGCATCCGGAGGCACCAATGCCGGTGCGATCCAGGGCTTGTTGGGGGCGTACGGGGTCAATGTGTCGTTGCCATTCAATCGGAAACAAGAATCGGAAGCCGACTACATCGGACTTCGTTTGATGGCGGAGGCCGGGTTCGATCCGCGTGAGGCCGTGCCGTTTTGGGAGCGCATGAGCGGCTGTCCGAGGATGATGATCGGCAAGGTCTGCTTTCGCTCACAACAGGCGGTACCCGAGTTTCTTTCCACCCATCCGTCCGATGAGACGCGTATCAATCAGATTGAGGCCTGGCTGCCCGAGGCGCTTCGGTACTATCATGGAGCCGGGGGCGGGGCCGCTCCACCGCCACCAGCGCCATACCGTCCGACGATCGGGCCGATGCCACAAGCTAGCTAGCCGACCTGAAACGAGGTCTCTGTGCCAAGGCGAACAGATATCAAGTCCATTTTGCTGATCGGGTCCGGCCCGATCGTGATCGGTCAGGCCTGTGAGTTCGACTATTCCGGTACGCAGGCCTGCAAGGCCCTCAAAGAAGAAGGGTTACCGGGTGATTCTCATCAACAGCAACCCGGCGACGATCATGACCGATCCTGAGTTGGCGGATCGGACCTATGTGGAGCCGATCACGGTCGAGGTTGTCGAGAAAGTGATCGAGCGCGAACGGCCCGACGCCCTGCTCCCGACCATGGGCGGGCAGACCGCGTTGAATACGACGATGGGATTGGTCAAGCGGGGGACGCTCGAAAAATATGGGGTCACGTTGATCGGCGCGTCCGCCGAGGCGATTCATAAGGCCGAGGATCGCGAAGCCTTCAAACATGCGATGCAGCGAATCGGGTTGCGAGTACCGGCCAGCGGCACGGCGCATACCCGTGAAGAAGCCATCAAGATTCTCGATCAGATCGGATTTCCGTCGATCATTCGGCCGTCGTTCACCATGGGTGGGACCGGTGGGAATATCGCGTACAACCGGGAAGAGTTCGAGAAGATTGTCGAGTGGGGACTTGGCCATGAGTCCCGTCGGCCAGCTCTTGATCGAAGAATCCCTGATCGGATGGAAAGAATACGAGCTTGAGGTGATGCGGGACCTCAAAGACAATGTCGTCATTGTCTGTCCGATCGAAAATCTTGATCCGATGGGGGTGCACACGGGCGACAGCATCACGGTCGCGCCGGCCATGACGCTCTCGGACAAAGAGTACCAGCGTATGCGGGATGCCGCGGTTCGGATCATGCGCGAGATCGGCGTCGATACCGGCGGATCGAACGTACAATTCGGCCTGGATCCTAAGAACGGCGACATGGTGGTCATTGAAATGAATCCGCGCGTGTCGAGGAGTTCTGCGCTCGCTTCGAAAGCGACGGGGTTTCCCATCGCCAAGATTGCCGCGAAGCTCGCCGTGGGCTACACGTTGGATGAAATTACCAACGACATCACCGGTGTGACGAAAGCCTCATTCGAGCCCACGATCGACTATGTGGTGGTGAAGATCCCTCGCTTCGCCTTCCAAAAGTTCCGAGGGGCCGATCCCACCCTGACGACGCAGATGAAATCGGTGGGCGAAGTGATGGCGATCGGGCGCACCTTTAAAGAGTCTTTGCAGAAGGCGATTCGTTCCCTGGAGTTGAACATGAACGGGCTCTCCTCGCGGGAGGGGTTGGATCGTGGCATTCCTGAAGGGTTCGATCGGCAATCAGCGCTTGAGCGGGTACGCCAATCTCTACGCACCCCGATTGCCGAACGGCTGTGGCATGTAGCGGATGGCATGCGTCTCGGCCTGTCCAATGACGACCTGTTTGCCCTCACGAAGATCGACCCCTGGTTCCTGGAGCAGATCCGGGAGGTGATGCAGTTTGAAGCTCTGCTGGCTGGCCAGGCGGGAACGAAACCAGCTGCGCTTGAGGAGTCGCTTCTGTGGGAAGCCAAGGAACTAGGTTTTTCAGACGATCGTATCGGACAGCTCACTGGCGTGACCTCAGCCGCGGTCCGGAAGCAGCGGACCAAGGCCGGCCAGGGCCGAAGAGGGGTGACCTATAAACGAGTCGACACCTGCGCCGCAGAGTTCGAAGCCCATACCCCGTATCTGTATTCGACGTACGGAAGCGAATGTGAGGCTCGCCCGACAGACAGGAAGAAAGTGATCATCCTCGGCGGCGGGCCGAATCGTATCGGGCAGGGGATCGAATTCGACTACTGTTGTGTCCATGCGGCCATGGCGCTTCGGGAAGAAGGTATCGAATCGATCATGGTGAATTGCAATCCCGAAACCGTGAGTACAGACTACGATACATCGGACCGGCTCTATTTTGAGCCGTTGACGGAGGAAGACGTCCTTAATATCGTAGAGTGCGAGCAGCCGTTGGGAGTCGTGTTACAGTTCGGCGGGCAGACGCCCCTCAAGCTTGCACTGCCTTTGTCACAAGCCGGGGTGCGAATTCTTGGCACGAGCCCTGATGCGATCGATCGCGCGGAAGATCGGGAACGATTCCGCGACCTCTTGAACAAGCTCGGGCTCCGCCAAGCGGAGAGTGGCATGGCTCGATCCGTAGACGAGGCTCTTCGGATTGCCGCGCAGATCAGCTATCCAGTCATGGTACGGCCTTCGTATGTGTTGGGCGGGCGATCCATGCAGATCGTCTACGACGAATCGGGCTTGCTGGAGTATATGGGATCGGCAGTTAAAGCCTCGCCGAAACATCCCGTGCTGATCGACAAGTATCTTTCGGATGCCATTGAAGTTGATGCCGACGCCATTTCCGATGGGACGCACGTCGTGGTGGCCGGGATCATGGAACATATCGAAGAAGCCGGCGTGCATTCCGGGGACTCTGCCTGTTCGTTGCCGCCCTATTCGCTTGACCAGAAAGTGGTCGAAGAGATTCGCCGACAAATGAAAGCGTTGGCTTTGGAGCTTGGTGTGATAGGCCTGATGAATGCGCAATTTGCCATCAAAGACCACATGATCTACGTGCTGGAGGTCAATCCTCGAGGCTCACGCACTGTGCCGTTCGTCAGTAAAGCTATCGGTGTGCCTTTGGCCAAGTTGGCGATGAAGACCATGGTGGGCAAGAGCCTTTCGGAGCTGGGGCTGGTTGAGGCCCCTTCGCCCGCGCACTTGTCCGTGAAAGAATCCGTCTTTCCCTTTAATAAATTCCCAGGGGTGGATGTCCTCTTGGGGCCGGAGATGAAGTCCACCGGGGAAGTCATGGGCATCGACCAGGATTTCGGATGGGCCTTCGCAAAGGCCCAAGCAGGAGCAGGTGCGCCGCTGCCGAAAGGAGGGACGGCATTCATCAGTGTGAAGGAAAGTGACCGCCCGGCAGCTTTGGAAGTCGTGCGACAACTCCAGCGGCTGGGGTTTAACATTCAAGCTACGAGTGGAACGGCGGCGTATTTAGGGAGCCATGGAGTCAATGCGGAAACCGTTAACAAGGTCATGGAAGGTCGGCCCCATATTGTGGACCATATCAAGAACGGGCGGGTGGCCTTGGTAGTGAACACCGTGCGTACTGCGTCGTCACATGCCGACTCATTGTCGATCCGCCGGGAGGCCCTGAACAAAGGACTGGCATACTATACGACTATACGGGGAGCACGAGCGGCGGCCATGGGCATTGAAGCGATTCTCAAGAAAGAACTCACCATTCGGTCGTTGCAGGAATATCACCACCATTCATAGAGGACGTCGCTGACTATGCCGACACCGATTACGAGAAAGGGGCACGAGGCGCTCCAAGCCGAGCTCGATCGCCTTCGCAAAGTCGAGCGTGCCAAAAATATCGAAGCCATTGCTGAAGCCCGCGCCCATGGCGATTTGAGCGAGAATGCGGAGTACGATGCCGCCAAAGAGCGCCAGGGATTTATCGAATCGCGTATCGTGGAGCTGCAGTCGAAGCTGGCCGATGCCCGCATCATCGAAACGGCCGGGCGAGTTTCCGAGACGATCGTGTTTGGCGCCACGGTACTCGTGATCGAACAGGAGTCGCAGTCGAAGCGGGAGTATACGCTGGTGGGGCAGGATGAAGCCGATATGAAAGTGAACCGCATCTCGATTCAGTCTCCAGTCGGCAAAGCGCTGATCGGAAAACGAGTCGGCGACTTCGTCGAGGTCAAGACGCCGGTCAAGATGGTTGAATACGAGGTGGTGGAGATTCGTTTCGAGGAATTATAAGGTGCCGCCGCTTCGCCCCCTAATTACTCTCCTGACAGATTTCGGCGATCGAGATTGGTTCGTGGCAAGCATGAAGGGGGTGATCCTTACCATTAATCCCGCATGCCACCGTCGTCGATCTGTCACATCTCGTGCCACCCCATTCGGTTGAAGACGCTGCCTATCTTCTGAATTCCTGCTATCGATATTTTCCAAAAGGTACTGTGCATGTGGCCGTCGTCGACCCTGGCGTTGGCAGTGCGCGACGTCCCCTCATCGCGAAGAACGAGCACTATTTCTTTCTGGCTCCCGACAACGGTCTCTTAACGTATATCCTCGCCGACAACAATGAAATGGAAGTGCGCGAGATCGAGAATGGAGACTATCGCCTGAGATCACCGGGCCGCACGTTCGACGGCCGAGACCTCTTCGCCCCGGCTGCGGCCTGGTTGAGCAGGCAACAGTCTTTTACATCCTTCGGGCGGCTCGTCGACGATTGCAAGACCTTCACGATCTCGAAGCCGAAATGGGAAGCCAAAGCTTTAGTGGGAGAGATCGTTCATGCTGACCGGTTCGGCAATCTGATTTCTAACCTGACCTCGCAGCATCTTGAAGAGGTGTATGTTGCTGCAAAACGCAGGCAACCGCTCATTCGGGTCGGGGAGCGGTTCATCGAAGGACTGATGAATAGTTATAGTGAAGGGACGGCGGGAGAGGTGTCTGCGCTCATCAACAGTGACGGCCGACTAGAAATCTTCGTGAAGGAAGCCTCCGCCGCTGATTTCCTTCAGATGCGGAGAGGGGGACGAATCGAAGTTTCGTGAGCCTGTACAGTACTCTTTCCTGTCCCCAAATCGTAGATGAGTGGAAATCGCGAAACGGGCGGTAAGGGCGAGAGGTGAAGAGCGTAGCGATGGCAGTTGGGTAGGGGTGGAGGCGGAATGTTTAATGTTAAACGCTAATTAATTCAGACTCCTTACTCCTGGCCTGAAATCGCTGCGACCCTATCAGGAAAAGACTCCGACTTCTTTTCCTTTCCCCTCTCGTCGGAGATAAAGTAACCGACTACTTGATTAAGAAGTAATTCGGTTATCATAAGCAAAAAGGCGTCAAGCGGAACAGTTAATGATGTTTTAGAGAGCCCCGCCCGGAATGGCGGGGCTCTTTACTTCTTTTTCTATTCTATCCGCATTCACTCCAACGGACCTCTCATGCCCCGTCGTCTCTATCCTCGACAGCGACACTTTCAAGTTCTGCACAACCATCGCCTTGAATGCGTCCACCTCCCGCAGTCCCAACTACCCCCATGTAATGATGGGGGGCCCAGTGCCATTATCTGTCATATGGAGTCAATAAAATCAGACCCGCCAGCCCCACGAACACGCCGACTAATAAGCCAATGATAACGAAAACATCCATGATAACCTCCTAGGATGATGGTGGATTCGACTATGGATTCCTCTGAATCGGTTGATCTTGGTAGCAAGATATGCGCTGTATTGATACCACAAGAGCATGTTCAGGGCAACTAGTAGTTTGTCAAAGAAAGGGGGATATTCTACTTCTTCAGGTCGGTCTGGTCCATTATTGTACGAGGAAGGCAATGAGGGGGTGGGGGCCGAATGTTCAATGGTAAAGGTTAATGGTTCAGGCAAGTGACGATTTACGAATGACTAAGAAGGCTGAAGTACTACTCTCCGCGGGATATTGGATTGCAGAGCCCTGACTCTTGGTTTGAAATCGTCGCGATCTTGTCAGGGAAAGAGTCCTGGCATCTTCACCGGCCCCCCGTCTGAGAGCTTGTTCTCGAAGTAGAGTCGCGGCCACCAGATCAAGAATTTCCTCACACATTACCTTGTGGTTTGAGCCTCCCGCTCCTAGAATGGGCTTCCATGAGCTGGATTGATGGCATATTGGGCCTGACGGAAGATCAGTGGATCACGGTTGGGTTTATGAGTTCCGCCCTGACGTGGCTTATCGTGCTGGTGGTGTGGTACAGGCGGACGAGGCCGAAGACGAAGTAGCAGTTGACCATACCAGGGCATCTCCACGAGGCCGGCGTGTCCATTGTGTCCGTTCACAAAGAGATTCCCGCGGTCCTTCGCTCCGCCAGCTTTTCCCCCGTCAACGGAGATCGCATCCTCAACGCCGCCAGCACCAGCCCTCTTTGACCAATGCGCAAGTGATGTTGGTCCCATCTGGTAGCAGCACATCGGCACGGGCTCGACTGCTACGCGCCGTTAGGTGTCGAATGGCAAGACCCTCTCTGATTCAGACCTGCCCCTCCTCTTGTTTCATGCCCCTGCGCTGGACTCCGGAGGTAGGGTAGCGGTCGTGATGGCTTCCCTCAGAATTTCAACCATGCGTCTGAGTTCAGGAAGGGACGTGCTGAGTGGAGGCATGAGGACTAGTACATTGCCGATTGGGCGCAGTAGGAGTCCTCGGTGGCGCGCCTCCATCGTTACTCGATGGCCGACCCGCTCTTCGAGCGGATAGGGCTTCCTCGTCTGCTTGTCCTCCACCAGTTCGATGGCCGCCATGAATCCCCGTTGCCTGATGTCGCCCACATGGGGCAGTTGCCGGAGCGGCTGAAGCAGTCGCGCGAGTGTCTTGATTTTGGGTTGCAATCGCGCCAGCGTCTTTTCTTTCCTGAACACATCGAGATTCGCCAGCGCCACGGCGCAGCCGAGCGCATTGCCTGTATAGCTATGGCCGTGGAAGAAGGTTTTGAAGTCTGCATATGTTCCGAGAAACCCCTTATAGATTTCCTCGGTGGTCAACGTGGCGGCCAGCGGCATGTAGCCGCCGGTCAATCCTTTGCTGATCGCCATCAAGTCCGGCGTGACCCCCTCATGTTGGCAGGCGAACATCTTGCCGGTGCGGCCGAATCCGGTGGCCACTTCATCGGCAATCAAGAGCACCTGGTATTTTGTGCAGAGTTCGCGCACTCGTGTGAGGTAGCCTGGCGGAGCTGTAATCATGCCGGCTGTGGCCTGCACGAGCGGCTCGATGATGAAGCCGGCCAATTCACGGTGACGCTCTTTGAGTGATCCGTTCAATCGGGTCGAGGCAGGCCATCTGGCATGAAGGGTAGGTCAGATTAAGCGGGCAGCGATAGCAATAGGGCGGGTCGGCTTCGAGGGTGGGGAACAGCAGCGATTTGAATCGGCGCATGGAAGAGTTCGATGTTGCCCACGCTGATGGCGCCGAGGGTATCGCCGTGGTAGGCGAGCTTCAGGTGCAGAAAGGTATTCTTGGGGCCTGACTCGGGACATCGTTGTTGCCAGTACTGGACCGCCATTTTGAGCGCCACTTCGACCGCCGTCGATCCGTTGTCGGAGTAAAATACGCGCGTCAAGCCTGTGGGCGCGATCCGAATGAGTTCCCGCGCGAGCTGAATCGCCGGTGGATTGGAGAGTCCGAGGAAGGTGGAGTGCGCGATCTTGTCGAGCTGTTTCTTGATCGCACGGTCGAGCGTCGGATGGCGATGGCCATGGAGATTGACCCAGATGGAGGAGGTGCCGTCGAGATACTTCTTCCCGTCCGTATCGATCAGGTAGGTTCCTTTTCCCTTTTCGATAATGAGCGGCTTCTCCTGTTCCCATTCCTGCATTTGGGTGAAGGGATGCCAGAGGTATCGGTGATCCCAATCAATCAGCTGTCGAATAGAAGGTTTTCGTGCCATGTTCTTGTTGGAGAAGTTATGGAAAAGCTGATCGTCGGTGAGAAATCGATGAGAACTTGCTTTCGATTAAGCTATCAGCCATACGCTCTTGTCAGATGTTGTTGGCGCGGTGCGGAGCGGATTATACGAGGGGGCGATTTCTTTGACAACATCGGGGGCGGTAACTATAATGAATCGATTTTATTGGGAAATGAGTTAGGATTTGCAAAGCCTTATACGCAATTTCTCGATTATTGCCCATATCGATCACGGCAAATCAACCCTCGCTGACCGGTTTCTGGAAGCTACTGGCGCTGTCACGGCCCGAGAATCGAAAGAGCAGATTCTCGACGCGATGGACTTGGAGCGTGAACGCGGGATCACGATCAAGGCCCACGCGGTCGCGGTCCGGTATAAGGCCAAGGACGGGAAGACGTATGCCTTGCATTTGATCGATACGCCGGGTCACGTCGACTTTACCTATGAAGTTTCGCGCAGTTTGGCGGCCTGCGAAGGCGCGCTCTTGCTCGTCGATGCGACGCAGGGGGTGCAGGCTCAGACGATTGCCAATGTGAATCTGGCGATGGCCAATAACCTCACGATTATCCCTGTCATCAATAAGATCGATTTGGCGAGCGCGGATGTCGAGGGGACGAAGCAATCGATCTCGGAAATCTTGCAGCTCGATGCCAGCGATGCGATGCCCATCAGTGCAAAAGATGGAAAGGGCGTGCCGGAGGTGTTGGAGGCAGTGATTGCGCGGATTCCTCCGCCGTCTGGCGATCCTCAGGCGCCACTCAAGGCGCTCATTTTCGATTCCTGGTTCGATAATTATCAGGGAGTGATCGTGCTGACGACGACTCGTGGATGGATCTCTGAGACCGGGGATGAAGATCAAAGTGATGTCGAACGACCGGACGTTCGAAGTGATGGAAGTCGGCCAATTCACCCCGAAGAGGACGAAAAAGACCGAGCTGTTGACCGGCGAGGTCGGGTACCTCTGCGCAAATATGCGAGAAGTCGCGGACGTCAAAATCGGCGATACGCTCACGGACGCGGTCTCGCCCACGAGCGCGCCTTTCCCCGGGTATAAAGAAGTGAAGCCGCTGGTGTTCTGCGGGCTCTATCCCACCGACACGGGCCGGTACGAAGATTTGCGCGATGCGCTGGTCAAACTGCGGTTGAACGATTCCTCGTTCGTCTACGAACCGGAGACGTCGCTCGCGCTGGGGTTCGGGTTTCGATGCGGATTCTTGGGCCTGCTGCACATGGAAATCATTCAGGAGCGGCTCGAGCGCGAATATAACCTGACGCTCCTCACCACCGCGCCGACCGTCGTCTATCGTGTGCTGACGACCAAGGGCGAGGTGCTGGAGGTCAATAACCCGTCGCAGCTCCCGCCTCCCAGCAGTATCGACTCGTTCGAGGAGCCGTTTATTCTGGCGTCGATCATTACTCCTGAACGGTACATGGGGGCCATCCTTCAGCTCTGTCAGGAACGCCGCGGTATCCAGCAGGGCATGCACTTTCTCGATCCGACGCGGGTGATGATCAGTTATGAATTGCCGCTCAACGAAGTCATTCTCGATTTTTACGATAAGCTCAAGTCGCGCACGCAGGGCTATGCCTCGCTCGATTATGAGCTGCTCGGCTATCGCGAGTCCGATCTCGTGCGGCTCGATATTCTCTTGAACGGCGAGGCGGTCGATGCGTTGTCGTTCATCACCCATAAAGATCGTTCCATTCAGCGTGGGCGTCAGCTCGCCGAGAAAATGAAGGAGCTGATTCCACGGCAGATGTACGAGATCGCCATTCAGGCGGCGATCGGGAGCAAGATCATCGCGCGTGAGACGATCGGAGCCATGAAGAAGAACGTCCTGGCGAAATGCTACGGCGGCGACATTACGCGGAAACGCAAGCTCCTCGAGAAGCAGAAGGAAGGAAAGAAGCGCATGAAATCGGTGGGGAGCGTTGAAGTGCCGCAAGAGGCCTTCCTTGCCATCTTGAAAGTCGGTGAGGAATGAGCGGAGAGACAAAGCGCCCCCCATCGGACGACCTCGGGCCAGCGGCCCAGCAGGGGCGGACGGATACCGCAGAAGCGCCGGCGGTGTTCGTCGAGCCGACGGCGGTGGCACAATCTGGCAAGAAGTCGCTCTTTCGCGAGTATGCAGAAGCCATTGTCGTGGCGATGCTCCTGGCCTTTGCGATCCGGGTGTTTGTCGTCCAGGCCTTCAAGATTCCCTCCGGCTCGATGATTCCCACGTTGTTGATCGGGGATCATATCTTGGTCAGCAAGCTATCCTACGGCATTCAATGGCCTAGCCAGTGCAAGTTTTCGGCGGGCTTTCCTCCCGTCAATTGCTACGCCTCGCAGGCACTCATCGAATTCGGCAAGCCGCAGCGGGGAGACATCATTGTGTTCCGGTTTCCTGAAGACGAGGAAAAGGACTTCATCAAACGGATTGTGGGGACTCCTGGCGATACGGTCCAACTTCGAAATAAAGCTGTGTTGGTGAACGGGGTTGTGCTCGACGATAAACCGTTCACCCAACGGATCGATCCGGGTGTCATCGACGGCACGATCAATCCGCGCGACAATTTCGGGCCGGTGACAGTGCCCGATGGCGCCTATTTTGTGATGGGCGACAATCGTGACCAAAGTCTGGACAGCCGGTTTTGGGGGTTCGTGCGCGAGGAGAAAATCCGCGGGAAGGCGTTCCGTATTTACTGGTCGTGGAGCGGGCAAGGTCAAATGACGGAGTGGGTCAGATGGGATCGATTCGGCAAAGCCATCGAATAGGTAAATCTACGCGCCAGGCTGCGGCAGGCTCCGAGACTCAGGGCAACGGAGGTGCGGCATCTCCTCAAGCGCTTCGGCAGTGCATCTCCCGGTTCCCGCAGGCTTCCGTGCTGGTCATCGGCGACCTCATCCTCGATCACTATATCTGGGGCCGTGTGAGCCGCATCTCGCCGGAAGCCCCGGTGCCGGTGGTCCATGTCGATTCTGAATCGTTGAGGCTCGGCGGCGCCGCGAACGTCTTCAATAACATCCTGGCCCTGGGAGGGAAAGCGGATCTCTGCGGCGTCATCGGTTCAGACGAAAGCGGACGTATGCTCCTCAAAGAGTTAGGGTCAACACGTTCCGGGCGTGGAGGGGTCGTGATCGACCAGGACCGCCCGACCACCAGAAAGTCCCGCGTCATCGCACATAATCAGCAGATCGTGCGGTACGACGTGGAGCGTCGCGCGGAACTCAAGCCGGCGATGCAACGGCGGATTCTCCGCTACGTGGAATCGCGGTTACGGGAGCTATCCTGTCTCGTGGTATCGGACTATGCCAAGGGGGTGGTGAGCGCCACGCTGATGTCGGAACTCACGCGGCTTGCCGCACTTCGCGGAATACCCCTGGTCGTTGATCCGAAAGTCGAACACTTCAGCTACTACAAGGGGGCGACGGTCATCACGCCGAACCATCTTGAAGCGACACAAGCCGCCGGGGTGCACGGCGATGACGATCAAGCCAACAACGAGGCCGGTGCGATCATCCGTCAGCGGTTAGGATGCCAAGCGGTGCTCATTACGCGCGGCGAAAAAGGGATGAGTTTGTACGAAGGAGAGGGCGCTTCCTGGCACATTCCCACACAGGCCCGCCAGGTTTACGATGTCACCGGTGCGGGCGATACGGTGATCGGGACCTTGGCCCTTGCCCTGTCGACCGGCGCATCAACGAGAGATGCGGCGACGCTGGCCAACTATGCCGCTGGTATTGTCGTCGGCATGGTCGGCACCGCTACCCTTTCGGCGCAGCAGCTCTCGGAGGCGCTCGGCCATGACTAAGGCCATACCATCTGTGATGGTGGTGATCCCGGCCCGATACGGGTCGTCGCGCTTTCCAGGAAAGCCCCTTGTCATGCTCGGTCGGAAACCCATGATCCAGCATGTGTATGAACAAGCGGCGGCCTGTCGCGTGGTGACGGATGTCTTGGTTGCCACTGACGATGAGCGGATCAAGCAGGCTGTGGAAGGATTTGGCGGGCGTGCAGTGATGGTTGCCGGAGACTATCGGACAGGCACCGATCGAGTCGCCGGGGTGGCTCGTATGTTCGACGGAGACTACTTTGTGAATCTACAAGGAGATGAGATCCCGCTGCAGCCTGATTTGCTGACGGATCTCATCGAGCCGTTCATCGAGAGCGGCATAGGAATGGGCACACTGAAGCGCATGATCGATTCGACGGAGGATGTCCACAATCCCTCGGTGGTGAAGGTGGTCACGGACCAACTTGCCAATGCCCTCTATTTCTCACGGGCGCCGATTCCATTGGTGCGGGACGACGCAAGCCGCCGAGGCGTCGCAGGATTGCATTACATCCACCTCGGTCTGTACATGTACCGGCGTGACACCTTACTGAAGCTGGCCTCCCTTCCCACCGGACGGCTGGAGGATGCGGAAAAACTCGAGCAGTTGCGCGCGTTGGAGCATGGCATTCCGATCAGAGTTTGGGAAACCAACCATGCCTCCTTGCGGGTGGATACGCCGGAAGATGTCGAGTCGGCGGCAGCGAAGCTCCAACAGTATGACGTCATCGAGCAGGAATCGGGCGCGCTGAAGGCAGCCCCTTCCAGGTAAGGGTGGCATGCGTGTCAGAATTACACGATCCGACAAGATGGGGGCTACGATGAGCAAGTTCATTTTTGTCACAGGCGGAGTCGTCTCTTCCTTGGGGAAAGGGCTCGCCTCGGCCTCGATCGGCAACCTGCTCGAGAGTCGGGGGTTGAAGATCACCTTCCTCAAGCTGGATCCCTACATCAACGTCGATCCCGGCACGATGAATCCCTATCAACATGGGGAAGTCTACGTGACGGACGACGGCGCGGAAACAGATCTGGACCTCGGCCACTATGAACGGTACACGTCCCTGACCCTCACCAAAGAAAACAACTACACGACCGGCAGGATCTACCATTCGGTGATCACGAAAGAGCGTCGCGGCGACTACCTCGGCGGAACGGTGCAGGTGGTGCCCCATGTGACCGACGAGATCAAACAGTGCATCATGCGCATCTCCCAGGGGATGGACGTGACGATCGTGGAGATTGGCGGCACGGTCGGCGACATCGAGAGCTTGCCCTTCCTCGAAGCGATTCGTCAGATGCCGTACGACGTGGGTCGCGAGAACGTGCTCTATGTCCACCTGACGCTGGTGCCGTACATCGGCACAGCCGGTGAGCTGAAGACCAAACCGACGCAACACTCCGTCAATAAGCTCAGGGAAATCGGTATACAGCCCCATATCCTTCTTTGCAGGACGGATCGGTATCTGCCGCCGGAACTCAAGGGCAAGATCGCGATGTTCTGTAATGTCGAAAAAGACGCGGTGATCACGGCCAAGGACGTCGAGACGATTTATGAAGTGCCGATCGTGTTTCGGAAGGAAGGGCTGGACGAGCTGATCGTGCGCCTGCTCCAACTCAAGACCGGCCCGCCGAACCTGCGCGAATGGGATGCGATGGTCCAGAAGATCAAGTATCCCAAGCATGAAGTCTCAGTCGCCCTGGTCGGCAAGTACGCGGGCTTGAAGGAATGTTACAAGAGTCTCGCGGAATCGCTCGTCCATGGCGGCATCGACCATGAAACGCGGGTGAACGTCCAGTGGATCGAATCGGAGGAGATCGAGCGGCAAGGGACCGAGCGTATCCTGCGCGAGGTCGATGGCATCCTGGTGCCCGGCGGGTTCGGCGCGCGTGGGATCGAAGGGAAAATCGCTGCGATTCGTTACGCCCGGGAACACCAGATTCCGTTTCTTGGCTTGTGTCTCGGCATGCAGTGCGCGACGATCGAGTTTGCGCGGAACGTCGCCGGGCTGACCGGCGCAAACAGCGCCGAGTTCGACGAAGCCTCCTCCGATCCCGTGATTCATTTGATGTCGGATCAGCAGTCCGTCAGCGACAAGGGCGGGACGATGCGGCTTGGGTCCTATGTCTGTGTGCTGGGGGAGGGAACCTTGGCCCAAAAGATGTATGGAGTGAGCGAAGTACGTGAGCGCCATCGGCATCGGTACGAATTCAACAACGCGTACCGTGAGCGATTGCTCGCCAGGGGATTCGTGGTGAGCGGGCTTTCGCCGGACGGCCGGCTTGTCGAGATCATCGAATTGAAGAACCATCCCTGGTTCCTCGCGACGCAGTTTCATCCGGAGTACAATTCGCGGCCCCACCGTCCGCATCCGTTGTTCAGCGGATTTGTGGGCGCGGCGTTGCGCAGCAAGTGCGGCCACTGAGACCAGAGAAAGGCTTAGGCTTAGGTTCAGGTTGAGAAGCAGAATGCTCTTCGCTTAACCTGAGCCTCAGCCTCAACCTTCATGAAAATATGGCACATGAAGTCGAGATAGGAAACTTTAAAGTTGGCGCAGGCCATCGGCAGTTTCTGATCGCCGGGCCCTGTGTTATCGAAAGCGAACAGCTCGTGCTGGAGACGGCGGCGCGCATCGCTGAGATTGCCAAGTCTCTGGGCATGCCCTATATTTTCAAATCGTCCTTCGATAAAGCGAACCGGACCTCCATCAACTCGTATCGCGGACCGGGTCTCGAAAAAGGTCTGGCGGCGCTGAAGAAGGTTAAGGATCAACTGGGCCTTCCTGTTTTGACGGACGTCCACACCGAAGAACAGGCCACCGAGGCAGGGAAGATCGTGGATGTGCTCCAGATTCCCGCGTTTCTTTGCCGGCAGACCGACTTGATCATCGCCGCGGCGAAGACCGGCAAAGTCGTGAACGTGAAGAAGGGCCAATTTCTCTCGCCGCAAGAAATGGGCAACGCGGTGAAAAAAGTGGAGGAGGCTGGAAACAGGCGGATCGTCCTGACTGAACGGGGGTCGTCGTTCGGCTACAACAATCTTGTCGTCGATATGCGGTCCTTTCCGGTCCTTCGGAGTTTCGGTTACCCGGTGGTCTTCGACGCCACCCATAGTGTGCAGTTGCCGGGCGGAGGGGGAACCAAATCCAGTGGCCAGCGTGAATTCGTCGAGCCATTGGCTTGCGCGGCAGCCGGCGTCGGAGTCGATGGCTTCTTCATGGAAGTGCATCCCAATCCCGATGAGGCCTTGTCGGACGGACCCAATATGGTGCCGCTCCATCAGCTCAAAGCTTTGCTAGAACGGGTCATGCGGATATGCGACGCGTCACAACCTCGAAAGTAGCCAAACCGAATGGCGCTCGATCGGCGTTGCCGAAGAGTCGAACCAGTCTCGACGCAGGCCGACGTGTCCTGGATATCGAAGCACGAGCCGTCCAGGCCCTCATTCAACGGCTCGACGGTGGGTTCTCGGAGGCCGTGAACCTGCTCTATGACTGCAAGGGCAAAGTCGTCGTTTCGGGCATGGGCAAATCCGGTTTGATCGGGCAGAAGATTGCCGCCACGATGTCGAGCACCGGGACACCGTCGTTTTTTCTCCATCCGGCCGAAGGGCTCCACGGCGACCTCGGCATGTTGGCGCGCCGCGATGTGCTCATTGCGATTTCGAACAGCGGAGAGACGCAGGAGATTTTGCAGCTCTTGCCTTTCATGGAGCGCATGGGCATTCCTGTTGTAGCAATCGTCGGACGAATGGGTTCGACTCTGGCCAAGAACAGCGCGGCCGCGTTGGATGTGTCCATCGCAGAAGAGGCCTGTCCCATGGGACTCGCGCCGACGGCGAGCACGACCGCCGCGCTCGCAATGGGCGATGCCTTGGCCGTCGCCTTGCTCGAGAAGCGCGGGTTCAAGGAGCAGGATTTTGCGCAATTCCATCCGGGCGGGACGCTCGGACGCCGGTTATTGGTGAAAGTGCGGGACGTCATGCATAGAGGACAGGATGTGCCTCAAGTGCAGGAGACGGTCTTAGGTTCGGTGGCCATTCTCGAGATGTCGGCAAAAAAGCTCGGCATGACCACGGTAGTCGATCGTGCCGGCGCGTTGCTGGGAATCATTACCGACGGTGACTTGCGTAGGTTTCTCCAGCAGGGTGGGGATTTTTCTAAGATCACCGCCGGGGCCTTGGCCTCTCGCCGCCCCAAGTTGATCGGACCGGATGAGTTGGCGGCTAAGGCAGTCGAAATGATGGAGCGTTATGCCATCACCACGCTTGTCGTCGCGGACAACGCCAAGCGAATTGTCGGGGTCGTGCATCTGCATGACTTGCTCAAACATGGCATCGTATAGCAGGATGCTGAAAAAAGATGGAAAGGGTAGCCTGGATCGTCCCTTTCGCTCGCAGAGTGCGCACGATCAGAATGTGCTCCCTCGATGCGCGCGGTTTGGGACCAATCCAGGCCACCCTTTTGAAAGCGAGTAATAAACGGCTGCGGCCATGCTTGGGGCTAGGCGCGTCCCTGGGCGAAGAGGCTGTCTTGGCAGACTCAGGGCGGGAGGGTGAAGTAGTTGCCCGGGTTGGGTGGGTGAGAAGGCTGAACATTTTGAGCATCCTGTGGGATTGTTCTTCTGTAGGACCACAATAGTTTTTCCACATCCGGCTAACGGAATGGGTTACCAATGAATCGCGTACTGGCGGTATGGAGATCGGTCGGGCAGGAGTCGCTCAACCTGCCGAATTTCATTACGCTCACCCGCATCCTCTTGATTCCTGTCTTCGTGGTGCTGTTTGCCACGCCGACCCCTGATCGATCGCTCAGCGCCGCTATCGTCTTTGTCATCGCAGCAGTCACCGATTTGTTGGATGGCTATCTGGCTCGCCGTAACGGCCAAGTGACCACACTCGGGAAGCTCCTCGATCCCATCGCCGATAAGTTGCTGGTCCTCTCCGCCTGATTCTTCTGGTCAACGTCGATCGCGTGAGCGCCTGGTCGCAATCTTGATCATCGCGCGCGAAGTCGCGGTCACGGGCATTCGCGCGATTGCCGCAGGCGAAGGCATGGTGATCGTGGCTGAGACGACGGGCAAGTACAAGATGGCGCTGCAGGTCGTGGCGATCGTGCTGTTGATTCTCGAGGACACGCTTCTTGTCCGATCTCGGCAATCTGCATCTCGCCGGTATCGTCACGCTCTATCTGTCGCTGGTGCTCGGCTATGTCTCAGGCGGCCAATATGTGTGGAGCTTCTGGAGGCAAGTCGTGGCCAAGGGACTATAGCTCGTTTCTCTAGTCTGATTGGTTTGTCTCGTTTATTTCGTTGGTCTGGCTGGATTGGTTCATCTGGTTTATCTCGTTTTTCTGGTTTGTCTGGTTCCCAGACCGGACAAACGAAAAGAACAAAACAAACCAAAAAAACCAAATGAACCAAATAAACCAAACAAACCAGATAGACCGAGATTGCTCGGTGTGCGCACCTCCCCTCACGATTCCCTGATCCATGAACGAAGAACTCCTCTGGGTGTTGATGACGGTGCTCGGCTATCTGCTGGGGGCCATTCCGTTCGGTATCGTGGTATCGAAGGCGCTGGGCCTGCCCGATCCACGAACCGCCGGGAGCAAGAACGTCGGTTTTACCAACGTCCTGCGCGTATCCGGCAAGAAAGCAGGGATACTCACGCTTCTTGGTGATATGGGCAAGGGGTGGGTGCTTGCTGGGTTGCGATGCAGTGGCTCACCGTCGAATCCTACATCATGGTCGTGGCGCTCGCGCCGATCCTCGGGCACCTCTTCTCGCCGTTTCTAGGTTTCAAAGGAGGGAAAGGCGTGGCGACGGCCGTGGGAGCGGTGCTGGGTCTGTCCCCTTCCATCGGGCTCCTCTTGTTATTGATCTGGCTGGGGGCCGTAGCGATCTGGCGCTATTCATCCGGTGGGGCGCTGGCAGCCTTCGGATGTTTTCCGGTCGTGGCGATCGTGAACGAACAGAGACAGGAGTTTTTTATCTTTTCTCTGCTCGTCAGCACGCTGATCTGGTTCAAACACAAGGATAATATCGTCCGGCTCTGGAAGGGGACGGAGAGTAAAATCGGGCAGCGGAAGGACTGACAGCGATGTCGGTTCTTTACTCCTAGAACGCGTGGCATCAGAAGGCCTTTATTCGAAGGGCGCGGCCTAGAAGCGCCTGATCCGGCTCCTGGTGCATTTCTCACTGCCACTACAACAGGACCGCTATCCCATCCCCAGCTCGGCAGCGATCTGGTCACGCTCAAACCGGGAGGCTCGATCATCGGCACCGCTTCCCTCGTGTCTTCGGTTGAAAACCTTCGCTGTTGTACGATGACACCCCTTCCGAGCCCAAGATGGATGGTAACAAGGCGTCCATAAAAGCAGGGCAGAGCTCAACTGTCACAAGGGAAATGGAAATGGCCACCACCATGGCAAACTGGCGTGTGAAACCGATCATCAGAAAATTATCGGCGAGGTGCCGTCACGGATAGCGGGTGAGCCGAAGTTATTCAGGAGCGAGGGCCTTCTGCGCGATCGGTATTCTTGATGACCAGCACGATGAGGTCCTTGTCGCGAATCGCATAGACAATCCGATAGCCGCTTTCGTGAATTCGATAGAGATGGTCCACGCCCTCGAGTTTCGTGACGCCGGGGGGACGAGGATTGGTGCGGAGTGCTTGGAGCCGTTTCACGAGAAGCGTCCGAAGCGGTTTGGCGAATGCGCGGAGTTGTTGCTCAACAGGAAGGGCTACAAAAATCGTGGAGATTGCCTGGTGCAATCAGAACCTCAATTCTTTCAAAATGACATCAAGCGCCTGTGCTCCCTTCTTATTCGCCTGGGCCAAGGCTGCGCGGGCCTCGACGAGATCGATACGATCTTCCAGAGCCTCCAGGAGTCGCAGGTCATTGATGGGCACCACCGCAGCGACCGCTCGTCCACGCCGGCGCAACAGAACACGCTCGTTACCGAATGCCGCGCGGTTGATGGCGTCGGCGAATCCTTCTCGCTCCTTATTGCCCGCTGGATTTCCCATGGCGCACCTCCACAGACAGCGTCCGGTCAGACGGACAGATTGTTGAACTGGCACAAGCTGTACAGTGGGCAAGAGGCGAAGTCAATCTATGAGAAAACTTCAGATGCCCCATTCCATTTTTTTCGTAATTGAGGTATGAAGTGGGGGCGGCAATTGTGTCGCAGCGCGATATTACTCATCCACACAGTAGAGGAGACACTCAATGGCTAAGGGCATGACACAGAAGAAAACGACCAAGAAGAAACCAGCCAAGACGATGAAGGAAAAGCGCGCCGACAAGGTTGCCAAGAAGAAGGGCTAATACAGCCGTTGCTTCGGCCATTCCGACCGAAGCAACTTCCACCGCGCCCATCGATGTGCATCAAGTAGCAAGCCGCGCACGTCGATGGGCTCGCTCTGGGGCCTCGACACCTCTCAGCCCATGCATCCCACGCCCTGGTCACTTCTTTCGATACACGTTCAGCCCGACCTTCTCCTCGCGGTTTGAAATGGTCACATTCCCCTCCGTCGAGGCAATGATGATCGTCTTCCCCGAAGCAGAAGGCCCAAATTCTTTGGACAGATCCACCTTGATCGTCAACATTGTCCCTTCCACGGACATCTCCACGTTTTTCATGATGGTGGCCTCTCAGTGATGGACGAAGCGTGAGGACGCCTTGTCCGAATAATGGTGTAATCTGTATCGTGAGCAGAAGAGGATGTCAATTGATGGAGGCGTCTCATGTCGTGCCGGTAACCATGGGGAGCAACGCGCAAGGGCCGGCTGATCTGTCTCGCTCGGCGATCCTGCGGAAATATTCTTCCGTAGCCTGCTGACCTCGTCATCCTCCAGCAAATACCGGTCGAAAACCGGCGTTGGTCAGGATGCGGGCGACTGCCTCGCGCTGGTCGCCCTGAATTTCGATCTGCCCTTCCTTCACCGTGCCTCCCGCACCGCAGGCTTTCTGCATCTCTTTGGCGAGTTTCTCTTTTTCGGCCTGCCCGATGCCAGTGAGACCCGTCACAACCGTCACGGTCTTGCCGCCACGATGTGCGGTCTGGCGAATGATATCCACCCGCCCACGGTTCCTCTTTGGTGCGATGGATGGCGCATCGCGTGGGGTGACACCGGGCTGCGCCTTTGGATCCAGTGGTGTGCCTAGGTTCTTCAGGGCTGCAAAAGGACTGGCCCAGTCGATCGGATCCCCACTTGTAGGAATGCGTTTCTTCTCTTTCATCGCAGCATCCTCTTACCGCAAGCATAACATGGTGTTCCCGCGTCACCGTTTAAACGGGGTTGAAGCGTCTTTCAAAATCGTCAATGTCATGTGTGCGGTGTTCGCTTCGTCTGCCATCCAAATCTGTCTTTCTTGAATGGTGCATTGCAACTGCATGCTGGGTTGCGCGAGCGTGGTCAAGGCGCGGCTTCCATCCAGAGGCAGATTCATCACGGCCAGATTATTCAACCGCTCGAGTGTGGCCAGGTTTTTCTCCCACCATTGGTCAGCGCCACGACCGCCGTAGGTATAGATGCAGACCTGTTTTGCGCGGCCGCAGGCCCGGCGAATGGTTTTCTCATCAGGCTGGCCGACCTCAATCCAGAGATCGATAGCACCCGTCAAATCCTTGAGCCAGAGCGCGGGTTCCTCTTCGGCGCTTACCCCCCGGCCAAAGGACAAGGCCTCATGCGCGTGCAGTGCAAAGGTCAGTAGGCGCACCATCATGCGCTCGTCGGTTTCAGACGGGTGACGGGCTAGAGTGAGGGCATGCTCCTGATAGTACTGGCGGTCCATGTCCGCGATTTGGATTGTCGCTTTGAAAATGGTGGCGTTCGAAGCCATGGAGTCGTGGTTCCTTGATTTCAGAAATATTTAGTTGGTCGGATCCGGCAGCCTTCGCTCACATGTCTTTATAGGCGATGTACCATCCTTCGACACGCTCCCGCGCCCAGGGCGTTTTACGGAGAAACGTGAGGCTGGATTTCACGCTGGGATTGTGGAGGAAACAGCGGACCGGGACACGGCGACCCATCTCGGCCCACCCATACCGTTCGACCAGTTCCTTGACGATGGTTTCCAGCGTGATCCCGTGCAACGGATCGCGGGGATGAGAAACACTCATGAGTGTATGGCAAATGACATGGGGCTGATAGCCGGAGGTGAAAGCCTCATAGCGTATAGCATATAGCACGAACGAGGAGCCACTAGTCTGTAGCTCATGGATAGGAGTGGTAGGAGGATCGACTGGTTTGTCTGGTTCTGTCTGGTTCAAAGCAGGCAAACCGATGAACCAGATCAGCCAGGAAAGCCACGAGTGAGAAACCAGAGGATGGCTATGACTTGCGCTTGAGCAAGTCCTGGAGCTGGGCGAAGGGCGTGAACGTCGAAGGTCGATCTTGTTCCCGGCCCGGCGGCGCCTCACCAGACGCGGCAGCCACCTGATTCCGCTGGTGCTCATTGTCGTGACAGTAGAGACACAACAACTCCCAGTTGCTCCCGTCTGGCGGATTGTTGTCGTGGTTGTGGTCCTTGTGATGGACTGTGAGCTGGCTCAGCTTCTTGCCGTCAAACTCTCGTCCGCAGTGCGCACAGATCCACGGAAACATCTTGAGCGCTTGCTCCCGATAGGTCTGTTGCAGCTGAAACTGGGTGCGCCGTGCCATGCGAGCCTCGGAAAGGAAGGCGACTTATACGTGAGAGATTCTACAGCAAGTCGTAGGCTTAAAGCTCTTCTCCGGCGGTTCCGGATGCCAGAGATTTGATAGGCCGTCTTGGAAGCATCCCGCGATTAAATGAGCTGTGTGCAGGGCCAGGAGAACACCCGAATGGCTGGTTTGACCCATCCTGATTGCTTCGCCTCTTTACACCAGGCCTTGATCGCGTCGGCGACTTTGTCACGTTGAGCTGATTCAAGCGAGACCAGGATCACACTGTTTCCTCCAGCATAGAACGAAATCCCTTCCGTCGATCCCGATTGTCCCGTCCCAACCGTCTCGGGAAATTCGGTGTAGGCCATGACCCCGCACGTCTGCAATAACTCATGTACGCGTTCTTTCAATGAGGTACGAAACACGATCATCAACATGTCCATGAGCGACCTCAAGAAAAATGTGAGCGGTCAATATAGCAGGTCCTCAATGGATCTTGGAAGACGAGGTGAGCGCCACCAGGGAGAAACGACTGCAGGTCCTCAATATTTGAAAGCGATCAGTAAGTTGTCTTTCAATTACTCACGCAGGAGCTGAACCAAGCCATGCAGAAGCTGAGCGCCTCATGAGGGATTTCAACGAGATGTCCAACGCACTGTGGCCCGAGCGATGCGAGCGTGCCGTACTGCCCAGTGCTTGTCCTGGGCAGTGAGCAGGATGTTCTCACCTTCTTGGAGCAGCCTTTTAGCTCATTTCCCGCTCCCTTTTACCGACATTTCCATTTGACCGCTGCGGTCCAGTGCTCATTGTCAAATTGATCGACGAAGCAGCTCCTTCCCGTGAGTGTTTGACCTTCGCTCCTAATAGGAGGTTGAATCCACCAGTCAGCATGGCCCTCGCAGGTGAATCCCGGAGGTATCTTGTGTTTGCCTGGTGCTCCTCCGGCCACGACATGATTCTTCACAAAAGCATTCCCCTCGACAGACAGACTGGACGGAAACCACCCTTTGCCATGGTAGGGAACGAAGTAAGTCTTTAATAGGAACACGTCCTCGTGCGTGATATTGGTCAGATAAAAATCGGCGATGATCTGCATGGCAGGCTTTTCATTTAGTTTTCCCATGCGCCATCGGTATGACCGTTCGTGCTGAAGGAGAACAATCAAAGATTTCTTCGGACCCTGCCACAGTGATCGTGCGAACCGTCCTAACTTATTAGGCCAACTCAAACATTCTTGTTTCGGTGATTGACAAACGCTGTGTCGGTGGAGGTTGTACTCGTCGTTCATCGCTATAGCACGGTGCATCCCTACCTCATGGTCACTTCCCATCCACGGACTGTGATTACACTCGGCCAACTCATTGTTACGCTGCAGGTCAAGGGAGCCACAATGAGGACAACGCGGAACCTTTTGTTTTAGATCTTCGATCTCCCTCGTCAAGATTGGTTCTGTGCCTGGCAAACTGATCATGATCTAACTCCTGGTAAGACTTATGTGAAGATCGACGCCGTCATCCTCGCTTCCTGACCAAAAATGGTCCGCAAAGATGGCGTACTATTCAGGGGAATTTAGAAGAACACAGAGGGGGGATCAGTCTGCGACGGACTTGACATGTAACGCTGATGCTTATGGTCGGACATTACAATCTCAATCTCAATTCAGAGGTGTATCTAATAGCAAATTATCGGAGACTGCGCAACTAGTGAAATTGCTAAGTTAAGGATGAGGGACAAGCGGGTCTTTGTCGATTGGTTGTACCCTCACCCGGTAGCGGATGCGGACGAACGTGGGAGTAGCGGAAGCGCAGAAACTGACCGGGCAGGTATCTTCTACACAGGGTCTACATGGGTGGGGGAAATAATCCGAAAGCTATCGGCACCGATGGCCTGGTGGAGGAGTGCTGGTAGCGGTGTCCCGTCGCGCGGATCCTGAAGACGTGGGAGGCGTGAGGAAGAATGTGCGGTTCGCCCCCCGCTTTCCTGAATAACGGCTCCGGTAGGTTGCGAGACGCGCAAACCACATTCTAACGACTCTGACTCTGCAACGGCGGCTCAACCGGTCCGGCCCATTCGCCGTCTAAGTCAGTAAGGGCCACATCGTCTGACGTTGCGAGGTAGGGCCCATCTCCGTCGTCATCGATGAAATGTAGAACTTTCACGGTGTGCCCATCGCACTCACTGCGATACCAATACCACCCTGGCTTCGTCGGTTTCTTCGTTGTCCAGATCATTCCTTCGCTTTCATGGCTGTGATCGAATAGCTGCTTCGGTCCCTGGTTTTTCAGCCCCTGATTTTAATTCGTAGCGACCACGCAATCCGTCCACTAACCTAGCCACCCGTTGAATCACCCTTCATCAGCTCGTTGATCACTTGTCCCAAACGCTGGTGCTCCGTCTCCGTGATCCGAAAGAAGGCCAGCCCGAAGGTCTGGCCGCTCACCCACTGCACGCTGGCCGCCTCTACCATGAGCGGCCATTCAACGTCTGGCGCATAGATGCGGAGCTCCAACGACACACCTGGCTCCACGGTGACCGGACTCTCGATGCGGCATCCGCCCGTCGACAGATCCAGCATGATGCCCGTCCCTTCCAGTTTCGAGGAAGCCGAAAACGTGGTCCGGAATTGCACACGGAGACGCGGCGTCGTCCGGCGATCCGTCGTCTTCATATCCATGACGGACTGGCCTTCCACCTTCCCATCAATGAGGCGTTGTCCAAAGGCAATCCCGTGGATATCGGCATCCTGCTTCGTCGCATACACGACGTCGGCTGAGAATTCGCGCGTTCGGACGCCCCGGTGATCTTCCACGGAAATGAAGATGCGCAGCTGCCATTTCTCACCGCCTACCAGGTGCTGTGGGGCGGACTGAATGGTGTAGCCCTGATGCTCGACAATCTTTTCCATAGGCGAATTCATATCACACTAGATGAAAGGAGGCGATCATTCAGTGCTATATCGACAAGCTGGAAGGGGGCGGGTCGAGTGTCTCTGGCTCGCAGTCTACTTTGCGTACCGTTCTTTCTAGTGTGCTCGGCTTGGGGGAATCAGTCCCAGCCACAGCTCCACACTCATCTGATAGTTAAATTCTTTGCTCAGGGTGCGACCGTTTTTGATTGCATCCGCCTGAAACCCCTCGACTAGATGAGTCGGAATCGGTTCGTCCCAGGGTTCCCAGGTCTCGTTTACGGTTACTTCAAACATGACGTCCCCTTGGTGAGAATGTGAAAACTCCGGTGCAATTGGTCTACACAGGGGGCTATGAAGAGGATGATGGCTGAAAAGTGGATCTAATGGTGCGCCCGGAGGGACTTAAACCCCCAACCCCCAGATTCGTAGTCCCAGCTCATAGGACTGAGACTGATAACGATCAAAAGTGATTAGCTATCGCCATGAGCGAGCATGCACTGCGGTTTTGAGCTTTCTTTTGCTACAGAATAGGATTGTGACGGATAGGGGACCGTGACCAACACTGTGACCAAATGAAGGGGATGGTGGCAAGGCGGGGGGGCCGAATGAGGACCCCCACGCCTTGCTTAGCTCTATCCGTTTAGTAATTAATTCCGGGGAGCGAGATTTGAAAAACTCTTCATGAAACGGGGGCGCTTGATACGACCTTCGCGCCCGATTACTGAATGTTTCCCATAATGAAGCTGTCAGCAGTTGCGTTTGAGAGTGTCCCATCAGTGCCCATCCACAGCACGAGCCCTGTCTTCCCACTCTTAAACCGACTATCCGTTGCAGTCAGCAAACGAGTTTCTATAGTCGAACCGGCTGGGATACGAAAGAGACGTAATTCGGTGTCTTGCGCCTCACAAATTAGCTTGTCTCCTGATCCCCATACGGTCGTGAAATCACTGGCGAGGTTCGCATTGCCGATCCCTCCAGTATTATGCACAACAATAGCGGCATTGCGTGCTCCGTTCTTCCTGGCATAGCACCAGTACCACCCGATTGTCGGGGGGGCCTTTGCCCGCACCATGCAACCGTACTCGCGGTCGATAGGGCCTTGAAATACGGGCAATGTAATTTGGCAAAATTGGTTATTCTCAGGCGCCGCTGCTGTGTAGAGCTCGACTGATTTAGGGTCGGAAAGATTCCTCACCGTGGATCGCACCTGGTTCGACACGATCGCTACATTTGTATGTCCCGTATACCCATGTTCCCAATTCGGGCCGAGTTCAGTGTTATCTGGGCGGAGGAAATTATCGGATCCGAGAATTATACGGTGCGTGGTTGGTATAGACACGGCAGGCTTGAGTGCCACGGCGCTCGTCACCCAATCACTGGAGACGTTTTGTGTCCAGTCCATAGTTTCCGTCCCAGCAGTGGCCTTCCCGTTTACCGTGGAGACCATCACAATATCTGCTGGGGTTGGTGAACCAGTAAGTCGATTTGTGCGAATGGTTTGGTTCCCGCCGACCGTCGCCGTCATGTTATTGTCACCGCGTCCAATTGCACAATCCGCAATCCAATCATTCGCGGTGGCCGTGATGATGTTCGCAGAGAACGCTATCCCTTTCCCATTGCCACCAGAAGCGGCATCAACAGGAGTGCCGTAGACCCCTGAGTAGGTGGTCGCTGTGCCGACTTCGTACCCATTTGTTGGTGCGGCGGCCCATGTGACTACGACATTATTAGTCCCGCTCGCCGGATTCGCCTTCACCCATTGCTCGGTACGGAAATAGGTGCCTGCGCTATCGCTGTGGGTATCGCCGCGAACAAAGGTTAGGGCCGCTCCGCCATATGTAACGGATGACACCGAGATACTGGCTTGCACCGTGCTCCGTGCTTGTGTGCAGACGAGCATGGCGCGGTTCGAGTCAGCGCCCGTCCTATGGGACCAGGTCACGCTCGGGTTCGTGTTAGTATTCGGCGAACTGCTGACGGCATCAAATGAAATAGTGGAGGCGGCTAACGGATCGCTTGACAAAAAAATCAACCAAACACTGAAGCATATTGCCATTTTATAGGCCGCTCTTAGTAGGCCACCCATCATTCAAGCTCCATTCATGATAATATTGGTTAACTGCGACGTATCGCACCACCCACAGCGAGAACGGTTCATATCACCATTGCTTTGACAATCCCCCTCCTGGTTCTCCATCCCCAGCTTGGCGCATGGTAGGGGAGGAGTAGCCCATTGACGTGCCGACCGCTGTCTGTTCAGTTCCAAGCGCGCACGGTACTCCCTTTGAATGGCTCAAGACGTTCTGACCCAGAAACTTCCAAACTATGATCGGTGGGTGGGCGGCCCTCATAGCAAGGCAGATGCCCAAATCTTAGTTAAATGAATTTCACCTTGGTCAGAGCCAAGAAGACGTGAAGATGCAAGGTTGCCAATGACTTACGGATAGTATTCGAGTTATGGTTAGGTGGAGAAGATGAGAAGACCATGGAATACTGTAGGTCGGGACCGACATAGTCATTGCGACTCTCCTTGGTCAGAGCCAAGAAGACGTGAAGATGCAAGGTTGCCAATGACTTACGGATAGTATTCGAGTTATGGTTAGGTGGAGGAAGATGAGAAGACCATGGAATACTGTAGGTCGGGACCTACATAGCCATTGCGACTCTCCTTGATAGAGGTGGTGTGCGAAGTACGAGTTGTCGCGCGTGTACGCGAAGACGATGTCTTGCCTTTTGGAGCCCCCAAGTATTTTGACCGGATCGCGTCGATCGCGCCTTCGTAGCTGGGCTCCTACCTTCGAAGAATGTAATTCGGATATTACCCGATGCTGTGATGCGAACTGCGCGGGAAGCTTTGGTGGCAGTGCTCCGGATTGAACTGGGGACCTGCGGCTTATGAGCAGCATATCCGGCAGCGAAAGGGCAGACCACTTGCGTGATACAGCACGCCCACTCGTAGTTGACAGGTACGACAGGTGAACCACTGTCGCCTCCCGTCTCGAGTCCCGAGCATGTAGGTCAGTTGCACCCTCTGATGGACGCCTGAGTGAGTTGAGCGATTCCGTTGGACGGAAGACTTTCAGAAGTCGGATGAATGTTATCACGTTTTGGCGTTGGGACCCCGATTATCTCAAGACGGTGATTTGGAATGGCTCGCTCGGGGTGGACCTGCTGGCGCCGGTTCAATTTCCTGAGAGGAACCGTGACCAGGGAATCGCGTTAGCGGCTGGGAGCGTGCAACTACGTGATTGTATGGTGCGCCCGGAGGGACTTGAACCCCCAACCCCCAGATCCGTAGTCTGGTGCTCTATCCATTGAGCTACGGGCGCTTCGGACGCACGTATGAGACGCGTGCGTATGATGCGAAAAACCAGCCAAGTTATACAGGGCGACGGCGACTAGGGTCAAGTTGCTTGAAACTTATTGGCTGGTGGCCTAAGTAGAAAGACTCAGGAGAGGGGATCGCTCTTGCAGGCGCAGATGGCGGGATCGACGGTTTGAAACGCGGGAGGATTGAAGCCATCCCGCGGTTCTGTCCTCGGTATGCTCTTTTGTTAGAAAATGCTCTTACTCACTTCATTAGAGTGCAGACTTTCATTGCCTGCATTATCGTACGCGGTGATGATGAAGAAGTAGGTGGTGCCAGTTTGAAGCCCTGCCACGGAATAGCTTGTCGTGCCTTTTGGTATCGTCGCGACAGGTGCGGCATAGGTACCCGACGATGTCCCTTGATACACCTTGTAGCCTGCCAAATCTGAATTCGGTATTGGCATTCCAGGTGAGATTGGCCGTGCCGACTACTGTGGCGCTGAGTATTAACGACACAGGGATCTGGCGTGGGCTATTGCTCGCTCCGGACGCCGTCACGGTAATGATGCCGTTGTAGGTTCCAGCTGCCAGGCCGCTGGTCGTGACGCTGGCGCTGATGGTATCGGTTTCAGTCATCGTAGTGCCGGAGACGGTGTTGAGCAGTAGCCAGGTTGCGTTGTCACTGAGCGTCCATGACAAGGTTCCTCCCCCGGAATTGGTGATCGCGATTGGCTGTGCTGCTGGATTTGTCCCTCCGACCGTTCCGGAGAAGACCAAACTTGCGGGGCTCAAATTGATCGTTCCACCGCTTGTTGATGACGTGACGGTCAGGGTGACGGGGACGGTCTTAGCCGTGGCTCCTGTTGCCGTCACGGTCACCGTGGCCGTATAGCTCCCTGCCAACAATCCAGTCAGGGTTACACTGGCAGTCACCGTCCCTGTGTTTGTACCGGATAACGGACTCAGGGTCAGCCAGGCCGCGTTGTCACCGGCGGTCCAAGTCAAGGTGCCGCTGCCGACATTCGAAATGCCGATGGTTTGAGAGGACGGGTTCGTCCCTCCGACCGTTCCGGCAAAGCCAAGACTCGTCGTGTTGAGCCCGATGGCGGGCGTGGCACTGCCGGAAGAGACGGTCATGGTGATGGGCACTTGTTTGGTCGTGCCGCCGCCAGTGATGGTCGCAGTCCCACTGTAAGTCCCCGCAGTGAGTTCGGCGGGAGAGGCCGTGTGCGAGATCGTGGCCGATCCTCCTGGCGCCATCGTCACTGTGTCGCCCGAGGTCGCGACGAGCCAGTTTATTGAATCGAACCAGGTGACAGTCAACGGGCTGGTGCCGGTGTTGGTGATTGTGACGCCGAGCAGCTGGTTCGGCCCGCCTACCGTTCCCGCGTATGCGAGTGAAGCCGGCGAAACAGTGAAGCCAGTTGTCGATGTCGACTGTGTGATGGTCAGCGTGACGGGAAGCGTTTTGGCCGTCGTGCCAGGCGCGGATACGGTCACAGTTGTTGAATAGGTGCCGGCGGCAAGACCGCTTGCGGCGATGCTTGCTGTGACGGTGCCGGTGTTGGTGCCGGATGTCGGTGAGAGGATCAACCATCCCGCTGTATCGCTGGCCGTCCAAGCTAGGGAACCCCCGCCGGTATTAGAGATACTAAACGAGGTGGGTGCAGGGTTAGCGCCACCAGCTGTGCCGGAGAAGGTGAGGCTACTCATGCTGAGTTGAATCGCAGGTGTCGCAGCGGCTCCTGTGACCGACAGCGTCACTGGGAGGATTGTTCTTCTGATACGTCCGTTCTGACTTGTCTGGGTGATCATGACGTTTGTTGAATAAGATCCAACAGCGAGGCCGGCTGCGGTCGCTCTTACCGAAACGGTGTCTGTTTCTGTGGCGATGGTACCCGATGAAGGCGTGATCGTGATCCAGGAGGCGTTCTCGGTTGCCGTCCACGTTCTCTCTCTTGAGCGGCTAGATGAGAGAACGACGGTTTGCGGCGATGGATCTGTGCCGCCACTGGTAGCCGAAAAGGTCAAGGCGCTCGGACTGACTTGTAAGGCCCATGATGGATTCACGACGCCAAGAAGCATCGCGAATGTCAAGGCAGTTACGCCAAGTATTTTTGACATCGTCTGTCGAATTGGCGCTGTGCGCCGGTCATGGATTATCGTATGAGTTGTTCTTAATGACATGAATCCCTTTCGCTGTATTCTGTTTCACCGGAGAGGGAGCACCGGCGCTGGTTGGGCAGGCATAAGGCAAAGCCTGTGCCGGGACGATTTTCTTTGGCCTGACGCGCAAACGCCTTGCTGGGATTAGGGTGAGAGATGGGCTGTAGGCGCAAACACACAGCTGGAGAGATCTGGATGGTCGTAGGCTCTAGCATGCAGAGTGTACAGTCGTTTCGACTTGTGCCGTCGCCCGGTGAACCACATGTCGATGAGAATTCCAAAACAGTATTCAGATTCATCGTTCTCATGTAGACTTTTTCAACGATGTGCGTTTGGGCGGTTGCCTGGGGAAGAGGACGATGGCCAATCTCCAATCAGTTCCAAAAGAACCAGAGTCTGCGGAATCGTCCGATATGGCGCCCACCAGGACATTTCCCGTTTGGCAATGGCTTTTAGGCGTGGTGCTGGTGGTCGCGCTCGGTTCATGGCTGGTGTGGCTCTCAGCCTATGTCCAACGGATGTTCATCGAAGAGGATATCCACGCGGCTTGCCAACGGGTCATGCCGGATACGGTGCAGCGTTGTGTCGACACGGTGATTATTCAGCGCGGGGGTGCGAGACGATGAGTGGGTGGAGCCGACGAGCATCTGTGGCAGTGCTGTGTGGGTGGCTCACGATCATCGGCTTGGCAGGCGAGGTTCAGATTGCAGCGGCGCAGGATTCCGGTACGGAATCGCGTCCAAAATTCGATTTTGCGATTGGAACCTGGATCAGCACAGGCAATACGAAATGGGGGCACAATGCATCCTCCATAGCCGGGTTGGGAGATCCGACGTCACAGCTTACTTATAAAGACGTTGGGACGAATGTGATTGAACTCACCGGAAAAGCTTGGGTGACACCGAAGTGGTTTGGCCGACTCAACGTGGGCTTCGCCGGGATCGGAGGCGGCAGACTCACGGATGACGATTATGGATCTAACGGAGGGCAGAGGTTATTCTCGAGTACCAATAGCGACCTATCCGGTGACGGCATGTGGTACCTGAATGCGGACGGCGGCTTCAGGGTAGCTGAATATCCAAACCATCGTGGTTGGCTGGACGTGTTTGGAGGATTTCAGTATTGGCATACGAAGTATGAAGCCACAGGGGTGATACAGGTGGCCTGCGACAATTCGGCTGTGCCCGCGTCTTTTGGCCTTACCTGCAATCCAGCAGGAACCGTGACGAACCAGGGGCAGACAGTTATTACCAATACCAGCAATTGGTACTCGATTCGCGCCGGAGCTTCCACGGAGTATCGACTGACGCGGCGATTGAGCCTAATGGCAACTGCGGCTTTTCTTCCGCTGACCATCATCGATAACAAAGACGTTCATCACTTGAGACCTGATCTTCAGCAAAATCCGAGTATCTCGATGGAGGGATGGGGGGTTGGAGCCGATGCAGATGTCGGATTAAAGCTGATGCTGGTCAAGAACATTTTTCTCAATGTCGGCTACCGTGTCTGGTGGAACTATGCAATTGATGGGGACGTGAAGTTTCATAATGTCGGTGCGCCATCCGACTCTTTTCCCCTCACGCAGTTTCAATCCATCCGCCAAGGCCTCACGGCCGGTCTCAACTTCACGTTTTAGTATCGGGTCAGCGGAACAAGATTATCGGCGAGAACGTGACGGCAGCGTCTCGTCTTCGTATTGCGCAAAGAGCCGTTTGGCTTCTGGATGGAGATAGCTTGGATGGCCGTGTGGAATGCCGACAGTGCGGAAGAGCGGTGTGAGCTTGCCGTTCGGGTGCAGGTAGCCCGCGCGAAGCGGCACGGTGCGCGTGCTGTGCCGGATCAAGTGGCAGGGAGCCGGTCTGATCGAGGTGATCCATTCGGCAATGTCATGCGGGTTGCCGATCGAGGCTGAGAGCAAGAGCATGCGTGCCTGGCTCGGGCAAAAGATGATCGTTTCCTCCCAGACGACGCCCCGCTCCGGATCTGCTATATATTGCGACTCGTCCAAAATGACCAGACCTAACGTATCCAACCGTACGTCGATCTCACCGCCTCCTGCATCGTAGAGTAGATTCCGCAAGATTTCCGTCGTCATGATCAGGAGGGGCGCTTGCCCGTTGTCGCGCCGATCGCCGGTTAGAATACCGACCTGGTCTGCGCCGAAAATTTTTGAAAACTCCGTGTACTTGGTGTTCGAGAGGGCCTTGAGAGGCGAGGTATAGATGACGGTCCGATTCTCCGCGATCGCGCGGCGGGCCGCTTCGACCGCAACATAGGTTTTTCCGCTTCCCGTGGGGACGCTCACGACCACGTCACCTTCTCTCAGTTTGGCGATGGCGTCCTCTTGCCAGGCATCCGGGACAAAGGTCTGCGATGGCGGCACTCCCAATCCCTCCAACCAGCTGGAGAGGGTGATGGCCGGCTCATGGGATTCCGGCTCAACCGGCCTGTGCGTGGATCGACGCTGGGGCGTCGAGAATTTTGGTTTTTGCGCGGCGGGAGGCTTGAGGAGGGGGCAGCGCAGGGCGAGCCTGTTTCTCGCCGATCAAGGTCATCAGATCGGACTCAAAACCTGCGCGGTTCTCAGCGGAGTGGCGCAGCAAGACCTCGATCAAGCGGCGTTTGCCCGCGCGGAAATGTCGCTGAATTCGCCCGCGAGCAAGACGGTGCAAGAGCGCGATCGGTTGCTGAGCCAGGAGTTGTTCGAGTTCTTCGGTAGTCATTTCGATGCCGTTGATCGTGAATCGTGAATCGTGAAACGTCCGACATCACGGCTGTACGTGATTCACGCGTTCACGTGCAACGTTGAACGATTAACGTCGTCATGGCAATTCCTCCAGCACGCCACGGCGCAGGGCGGCGATGGCGCGTGAGGCGGTGTCTGCCAATCCGGGATGTGTGGCCTTGAGCGTGTGCAACTGTGACAGGAATTCCAAGGTTCGTGCTAAGAGGCGATAGATATCCCCTTCAGCCATCGTCGTGCTTTTACAGAGACCGATCCATGTGAGCGTGGGGTCGCCGATCCACCGTTCCGTCACCGCGGCAATGTCGGCCCGCAAGAGCGGAGGATCTTCATGCGGAGAGAGCGACGCAGCCAGTTTTCGAACCTGTCCGAGCAATGAACCCAATCCGGAACTGATGCGAGGGAAGGCGCCGGGGCGATCGTCGTCGTGCGCGATGCTCGACATGACGGCAGCCAGCATGGCGGGATCGGCCCCATTGAACGCATCGGCCCGGAGCAATTCTGTGATGAGCAGCGAGTGGTCGATGCGGATGAGCCTGGCCCATTCGCCGTCATCGGTGAGACGGGCTGTCGGCGTGAGGTACCCGAACTGTTGCAGGACGTCGATCTTCTCCTGGAAACGGTGCCAGAGACTCGTCCTCAGAGCCTGAATCGATTTGAGATGGCGATGTTGTTCCTGCCGAAGTTTGGAGGCGAGGGGATAGTCCCTCTGACAGGCGGAACGCGAAGGACAAGTCGGACAGGCAAAGTCGCCTAGGGTTTGTACGATGGCGTCCGGAATCGGTTCATCGTCCTTCGGCATTAGAATGGGAAGCTCCGGCAGCCTGCCGGGCAATTCCTCCAGGTGATGGAGTAACTCTTCCACACTCTCCGGCGTGCACCAGGGATAGACCGGCGCATCCACGCAGTCGAGGACACGGTCGGATACTTCGGTCACCGTGGAGGCGGGAGATTCGGTAATGCCTCCGCCTAGACGCAGTGCCGTGATCATCGGGCTCTTCTGTCCCTTGCTGCGATATTGCCGGAGGACCACGCCTCGGCTGCGGCCGAAGCCCACCACGCGACCGGGGGTGAGAAAGTGAAAGCGCGCGGCGACTTCTGGTGGCTCGTGCTTTCTGACGGGGATACGGTGTGATTTCTGCCGGCGGACCTGGTCGAAGGTCTGCCATTCCGTGATCCAGTCGGTGCAGACGCGCGGTCCGAACGGTTCCATTTGATCGCGCAGACCGTCCAGTTTTCGTTCCAACACCTCAGCGCGCTGGTTGAGCTGAAATTGCGCAAAGCTCTTGGCGAGAATCGGCTGGATTTGATCCAGAGGATGCGCTTTCAAGAGGTTGAGAACCATCGGATAGCTGATGAGGAATTGGCTGTTGATCGCTTCCGGATGGCCGGTGAAGCCTTTGGTCAGGACGTTGAGATCGATATAGGGCGAAGGGGTGACGATGGCGAAACCCACGAGATCTTTTCCGCGGCGTCCCGCGCGGCCTGCAATCTGCTGCACCTCGCCGATCGTCAAGTCCGTGAAGTCGCGCGACTTGCGAATGCTGGACTGCGTGATGATGACGGTTCGTGCCGGGAAATCGACCCCGGCGGCCAGTGTGGTCGTGGCGAAGACGGCATCGAGGCAGCCATGACGCATCAGTTCTTCAACGGCGATTTTCCATGAGGGCAGATGACCTGCGTGATGCGCAGCCACGCCGATGCGCTGAACAGTCGGAATGAGCGGGTGTTCGGCGATACTGGGGTATTGAGCGATCACCTTGTCCAGCACCTCGGCGATGGCTTGCTGACGAGGCGGAGGGAGAAGGATGCGGCTATGGTCGAAGGCCTGCATCGCCTCATCGCACGCACGGCGAGACGTGAGGAATACGATGGCAGGGGTCAAGTGTTTGTCGCGAAGAGCGAGAATCAGATCAACCGGATGAATCGAGGGCGGCATGCAGTTTCATTCCCTTTGCAATCACAACCAAGCCGGATTCAGTGACGGTAAATCGCTGGGCGTCGGCATCTCGGTCGTACCCGATTTCTGAGTTGGGCGGGATGATGACATCCTTGTCGATGATGGCCCGTCTGATCCGGCTATGTGCGCCGATGACGACGTTTTCCATGACGATCGATTCACGCACATCCGCATTGTCCTGCACACGGACGTTCGGCGAAAGCACTGAGTTTTGTACCCGGCCACCGGAAAAGATGCAGCCGCCGCAGACGATGGAATCCAGAGCTACGCCCATTCTGCCGCCCTGATAGTCTTGTGCGAAGACGAATTTAGCCGGTGGAAATTGCCCTTGGTAGGTTCGGATCGGCCAGTGCTGGTCGTAGAGATTGAAGAGGGGATCCACCGCGACGAGGTCCATGTTCGCTTCCCAGTACGCGTCCAAGGTTCCGATGTCCCGCCAATACTTCACATCTTTTTTATTTGCATCGACAAATTTGTAGGCGTAGACACGTCGATCGCGAATCATTTGCGGAATGATGTTTTTTCCGAAGTCGTGACTCCCGCCTTCCTGGGCGTCGGCAATCAAGTACTCGCGGAGGACATTGGTGCGAAACAGATAGATGCCCATCGAGCCAAAGGCATGGGTCGGATCGTTGGGAATCGACGGCGGGTGCGCCGGTTTCTCGATGAAGTCCGTAATCCGGAAATCCTCATCCACGCCGATCACGCCGAATCGATGGGCCTCTTCGATCGGAATATCGATCGCGCCGACCACGGCATCGGCGCCTTTGGCGATCAGCCAATGGAACATCTCCATATAGTTCATCTTGTAGATATGGTCGCCGGCAAGGATGAGCACATAGTCCGGTTGTTCGCTGTCGAGCAGAAACAGGTTTTGATAGACCGCGTCTGCGGTGCCTTGGTACCATTCTTCACTGATCCGCTGCTGGGGTGGAATCGAGGCGATGAATTCGCCGAGTTCGGCGTTGAGGATGTTCCAGCCCGTGCGGATGTGGCGGTCGAGCGAGTGGGATTTGTACTGGATGAGGACGGCGACTTTTCGAAGCCCGGAGTTGAGACAATTGCTGAGCGTAAAGTCGATAATACGATATTTCCCGCCAAAGGGAACCGCCGGCTTGGCCCGATGTTCGGTGAGGGGATGGAGACGTTCGCCCTTGCCGCCCGCCAGTACCATGGTGAATATGTTCTGCATTGCGGCGAATTGTAACAGGACGCTGAGGAAATAGAAAGAAAGCAGACTCGTTGACATCATGAGAATCTGAGACGATACTACGTTGGACGGTCTAGCAGGTTGGGGAAATGGTGTTGTCAAGCGAGAGTCTCGACGGTGCGCATGTGGGCACAACGGAGGAATGCTCGCGCAGGATGCTCAAAAAGGGCCAGACTTCTCACCGCCCAACCCCGACGCGCCAAGACGCGTCGTTCCGCGGGCAAGGCCGCAGCGAGTGAAGGGCCGGGGAGGTACATACCAAGCTTCGCTTGAACCGCTCGCTTCGATCACATGCGAGCGGACTAGGTACTTTGCCTCCAGTAGGCTTAGTTCGGTATGTTGAGGGTCTGAGCGATGCGAGAGCAAAGCTGGCAGATTTTTTTAGCATCCTGCTAAGAGAATCGGTGAGTCTTCGAGCAAAGGAGTAAGTTATGAAGCGGGATGTACTGGTTACGTCGCTGGTGAAACAGAAGGCGGCTCAGAAGCCGCCGTTGATCGTAGTGCTGATGCGCTCAGGCGGGTCGAACATCTTGAAAGCCAAATGGCAAAGTTGTCCGAATTGGTCCGCGAGCATGCGGAGGATGTCGATCGATTGGTGCGCATCGTGGCCGAAGATCGCGACGCCATTCGGCGACAGCTATTGCGCAAGCATCATGAGCAAGTCCGGGTCCGCAAGCATCTTCGCGACTCCAATTCCAAGGTAGGACTCGATTTCTGAGCCGGTGCCTGCTGGTCTCGTGCCATGGATTCCACCCTGCGAGTCCATCCCCGCAGGATCTTACACTAGCCCGCCCCTATTTGGTCGACTTGCCGGTATCGTGCGAACTCGCCCATCGGCGAAATGCGAGTTATGGTGAAGGGAAAGAAAGGGGATGACCGTGCAGCAACGACATTCTTATTCCTGGGGAATCGTCTTCCTGGTTTTGATGGCGGGGACGGCTCAGACCCTGTGGGCTGAACCTATCGGGAAGGGATGGGTTGTCCCGGTCCAGGTGCCCTACGAGGCACCTCCGAAGGGACAGAACTTACCGGCTGAATCCGTTCCGCAGAATACGAAACCGTTGACGGCCGAAGAAGTTCAGCGGGCAGAAGCCCTCCTGCCGTTGCTGGAAGGCCCGCAAGAGTTTTGGGCGATGGGGGAATTCGTGCATCTCGGTGAACCATCCGTGCCGGTCCTGGTCAAAGGTTTGACTATGCCCGGACCGCGTATTCGCTACAACGTCATTGAAACAATTTCGATGTTGAAAGCAACCTCGGCTGTTCCGGCCCTCGTCGCCGCGGCCAAGGAACCGAACGAGATCCCGCGGGTGCGCGAACATGCCTTGCGGGTGGCCGTTCGATTGGATGCGGCCAAAGTCGTGGACACGATCGAGGTGATGGCGAAAGATCAGAATTCGTCGATTCGGAAGTCCGCCGCGTTTGAGGCCCGGTATGTCAGAGAGAAGCCGGTGATACCGGTTCTGATTGGGATGATTGCCGATGAGGAACGTTTTGTCGCACTCTCAGCGGTGCAGTCGCTCTGGATTCTGACCCGACATGAAACGGAGTTCCACGATTGGGAGACGTCGACCAAACAAGACCGTCAAGAGTGGGCGATCGAGTGGTTGGAATGGTGGAACAGCCAGAAGGATAGCTTCGAAATGTCGGATCCGAAACGGCCCTGCGCGGCTCGCTAGCGGCTGGTTGCTCTCGTTTGATTTGGTTTGTCTAGTTTGTTTGGTTGAACCAAACTAACCAGATAAACAAAACAAACCAGATCAACCAGTTTCGCTGTGCCTTGCGAGGGCGAAAAATCCTGTGTTATATTTTGTCGGTTCTCCTTCTCGTCGCATACATTGTGTTGATAGAAGGATGATAGGTACGGTTCATGCCCAAGCTCCCGATTGCAAAGCTCGGTAATCCCGTCTTGCGCCAGATGGCGGCCAAGGTCGATCCTCGCGACATTCGCACGTACGACCTGCAGCAATTCATCGACAATCTGATTGAGACGATGCTGGATGAACCGGGGATTGGCTTGGCGGCGCCTCAGGTCTCACGCTCGATTCAATTGGTCGTGATGGGTTGTGAAGGAGAAGATGGATTTCCCAGAACAGTCCTCATCAACCCCAAGATTGTCTTCTATGGTCCGGAACAAGTCGAAAACTGGGAGGGCTGTCTCAGCGTGGATGGGTTGCGGGGAAAGGTCACGAGGCCGTCAGTCGTGAGGGTTCAGGCGCTGGATCGTCATGGCAAATCGATGGATTTCGAAGCGACCGGTCTCTATGCCGTCTGTATCCAGCACGAAATGGATCATCTGATCGGCAAGGTGTTTTTGGATCGGATGACCGATATGTCCACGCTCACACAACTTCCAGAATTTAGTAAGTACTGGCAACACGATCCCGTCCCCGTGTTATCTAACCCGCCGTGAAGATTCTGCGCTCGCCCACATTATTCATGAACGTTTCTGCTCCAATCGCCGATCCGCTGCTACGACAAGCCTTCGGCCGGCGGACTCGCCCCTCGAACCTTCAACGTACTGCACGAGTACGCCTCAGGTCCTCTGGGCTCCGTGCGCCGGTCTCGCGACGCGGCTCCGCGATTTCGCGACGAACCGTCATGAATAATGTGGGCTTGTGAAAACCCTGCTTCGAGTGCTCCAGTACCTCAGCCCGCACCGTTCCATGGTGGTCGGCACCTTTCTGTTTGCCGGGTTGGCGACTGCGTTCGAGTTGATCCCTCCGTGGCTGATCAAAGTCATCATCGACGATGTGATCCAGGCCGGTCAGACCCAGCTCCTGGTGTGGGTATTTCTCGCGCTTTGTGCCGCCTATGTGCTGCGGAACCTCTGCGGGTCGATGCGGATTCGGCTGAACAATGGGTTGGAGCAGCAAGTCGTGCATGACCTGCATGTCCAGGTATTTTCCGCACTCCAGCGATTATCGATCAGCTTCTACGAGAATCGTCCGACGGGCGAGATCATGTCGCGGGTGTTGAACGATACCGAGCACATGCAGCGCATCTTCGTCGACGGGCTCGAAGAGATCATTACGGCCGGGCTGACGCTGATCGGGATCATGATCATGCTGTTCATGCTCAATTGGAAACTGGCGCTGTTGGCGCTCGTACCGATTCCTCTCTTGGTGGTGGGAGCGGCGCTGTTCACCAAACGTGTCCATGGGTACTATCGCGCGATTCGAAAAGGGTCGGCCGAGCTGAATGCCCTCTTGCAAGACATGCTGGCAGGCATCCGGGAGACGATGGGATTCAATCGCCAGCCCTATGAGCAGGAACGATTTGACCGGAAGAGCGATCGTTGCCGGCAGGATACGTTGAAGGCCATGTACCTCTGGTCCTACTACTCCCCAGGCATGATGCTGATCGGGAGTCTTGGCGGGGCCATGGTGCTCTGGTTCGGCACAGCCGAAGTCTTGCAGCATCGTCTTTCCGTGGGCGAGCTCGTGATGTTCATCTCGTATCTTGCGCTTTTCTATGTGCCGATCAATCAGATCCACTCCGTCAATCACATGCTGCAGCATGCCTTGGCCGCAAGTGAGCGGGTGTTCGAAGTGCTCGATCTCGTTCCGGAGGTCAAGGATCGTCCGGACGCGCACGTACCAGTCGCTCGGTTACGAGGAGAGGTCGCCTTTCATCGCGTCGGGTTTCATTATCGAGCCGATGCGCCGATCTTGACCGACGTCACGATATCGGTCCGTGCGGGAGAGCGCGTCGCGCTGGTCGGCCCGAGCGGGGCGGGAAAGAGCACGACGCTGAAATTGCTGATGCGGTTTTACGATGTGACGCAGGGAGCCATCACCATCGATGGGTACGATATCCGCGATCTGCCCTTGGCCTTTCTTCGAAGCCAAATCGGGCTGGTCCAGCAAGAGCCCTTCTTGTTCAATGGCACGGTGAGAGAGAATATTCTCTACGGTGACCTTTTGGCCGGGCAGGATGAGGTTGAGGCTGGCGGCCAAGGTGGCCCGTGCGCATGACTTCATCATGGCCCTTCCGGACGGGTACGATACCTGGATCGGGGAGCGGGGTGTCAAGCTCTCCGTCGGGCAGCGGCAGCGTGTATCGATCGCCCGTGTGATTCTGAAGGACCCTCCAATCGTCATGTTCGATGAGGCCACGTCCAATATCGACACAGAGACTGAGGTCAAGATTCGGGAAGCGCTGGACGATCTCACGAAAGGGCGGACGACGATCATCATTGCCGCATCGTCTCTCCACCATCCATGGCGTCGATCGAATCATTGTCGTGGACCACGGACGTGTTGTCGAAGACGGGACGCATGAGATGTTGATCGGGCACGAAGGGGTGTATGCACGGCTGTACGACGCCCAATTCCAAGTCTGACAGGAACCGTGAACGGTTAGACGTGAAAAGTGATACGTGAAATGCAGGATTGTCGAGTATTTTGCCTCTGAAACCTTTCACGTTTAACGATTCACATTTCACGAATTGCAGGAAGGCTGGCCGTTGCGGATCGAACTTCTCCACCCGTATACTAAGCCCACTTTGTAAAGGGAGTAGGCCTATGGTGCTGATTTATGAAAGCGATCCGCTGGATAACGATGACGCGCGCGGGAGGTTTTATCATGTCTGCCGCGGCCGAATCGATCGGACATGAAATCCAACTTCCAGCCGGGGAGCAAGGTCTACGAATGTGCCGTCTGCGGAATCGATCTTGAAGCAGAAGACTTTTGGCTGGCAAGGCAGAAGGGGTCGGTATAAATCGTCATGGCTGGGAGTACAGGAAGAAAAACAGTAGGCGTATCGCGTGGGCTGATGATGCTCTGCGATACCTGCTACGCCCAGGTCATGGCCGATAAATTCACCGACGAGAAGAATTTTGTAGCTGACGCCGATGCCCTCTTCGATACCATCTGCTTCGGTTGCACCGACATCAATAGGCCTCTTATCGACGACATGGCAGGTAGCGGAGAGTGAGGATGTTGCCCCCCCGCGCATGTCCTGAAGGTTAAGGTTGAGGTCAAGGCTGAGAGTACAAAGAGTCTGACCTTCGCATAACCTCAACCTTGGCCTCGACCTTAGCCTCCATCAAAAGTTGCGGCCTTGCTGACGGGCTTTTTGAACATCCGCACAGAACAAGTTTTGTACTAGCTGGAGCTGACGGATTTTATTTGATGGGGGAAAAGGAAGAAAAATACATATGAGCCAGATCAGAATTTTTAGAATGATAGGTTTAGCTGAAGGCAGTTCATTTATCACCTTGTTATTCATTGCTATGCCGATGAAGTATTTCATGGGGATGCCAGAGGTCGTAAGAGTCGTGGGCTCAATTCACGGAGTATTGTTCGTGCTCTATGTCGGCCTGTTGGCCATGCTACATTTTAGGCAACGATGGTCTTTCATGTTTTCACTGTATGCATTGGTTGCGTCTGTTATTCCGTTTGGAACATTTGTGTTGGACAAACATCTTCGGGAGAAAGAAGCAGTCACGAACTGATCGAGAAGGAAAATTCTTTACCGGCAGATTTTCCCATCGAAGTACGTGCAGCTTGTCTCCCCGGATTTCACTTTCCAGGTCTTCAGTAGAGGCGCTTGCCCGTTCTCTCTCATCTCGACGACGAAGTCCACGAGGCCTGATACCGGGAGCTTTTCCAGATGCGGCTTGGCCGCATCTGGAACGTCGATCCAGAACACGGACCCAAAGGTGGAAATCAAGATGCGGTGGTTTTCCTTATCGACCTGAATGACGGGGCTGTAGAAGCTTTTGTCCTCAGCAAAGCTGGGGGAACGGGATCAGACTGAAAATGAAGAAACTGAAGAATACGGCGAGAAGAGCCGTACGCATGTATAACATGGCGCGTACTCCTGCTTATGAGATCAATTGTGAAACCATTATCGCACCAGGGCCAAGGAGAAACAATTCGGAAAATTCCAACTGGCTGTCTGGTTCATCTGGTCTATCTGGTTCACCACACAAACGAGACAGACCAGGCCTAGATCGTTGTCGCGATGTGCGCAGGGGAGACCGTCCCGTTCTTGATCCAGTATCCTCGAATATCCGGCTTGGACTTCTCCATAAGGGAGATGAGCAGATAGGCGGGGATGGGCAGGTTGATCTTTGGCCAGATTTCTTCGTAGTCGGTGGCAATCTTGATGTCGGTGATAGAGGGACGAGCCGGGTCGTGGGGATGGGAGTGGTAGACCACTTGCAGGTCGAGCCCTTTGTTTCGAATATCCTTCTTGGCAACGGAAAAATCCTGCATGTCCATTACGAAGGCAATCTCGGCCCGTTCGGCCGGTGACAGGCGTTCCAGATGCGCAGCCTTTGCCGGGTCGAAGGAAGACAATTTCTCGGCTCCTTCGAGTGCCACAATGTTTTTGATCCGATAAACATGGGTGATGGTCCCGTTGGTTCCGGCCAGTAGCCCGCAACATTCGTAGGGATCGAGCTCCCTGGCGTGGGCCACTATGTCGTCGAGAATTGATTGAGGAATGAGTAGGGAAGTGGTCATTGAAACTTAAGAGTCTAAATGTCGTAAAGTCATCAAGTCAGTTCAATCTGAACGGTCATTACGGAGACTTTACGACGTTAGGACTTTCGACTTTCAGACTGGGCTTCATCAGACCTGGTTTCGTTAAATCGTGCAGCTGACGGTGTAGTCTATGTTGAGATTTTTGATCTTGGGATTCTGACCGCAGAGCGGGCAGGCCGGGTCCTTTGGACGGCGGACTTTTCTGAACTTCATCTCCAGGGCGTCATAGATCAGCAGGCGATCGGCCAAGGTTTCGCCGATGCCGAGTATTTCCTTGATCGCTTCCGATGCTTGAAGAATGCCCATGGTCCCAGCGAGGGCTCCTAAGACGCCGGCTTCTTGGCAATTCGGAACGAGCCCAGCCGGTGGCGGCTCCGGGTAGAGGCAGCGGTAGCAGGGATAGCCGGCATGGGGCTTGATCGTTGTGAGTTGGCCTTCGAAGCGGAACATGCTGGCAGAGATGAGGGTCTTCTTGGCGAAGAAGCAGGCGTCGTTGACGAGAAAACGCGTCGCAAAGTTGTCTGATCCGTCCAGCACCATGTCGTACTGGGAGACGAGCGAAAGAATATTGTCGCTGTCGACGTTTTGGTGATAGGTCTTGATCTCGATCTCCGGGTTGATTGCCGACAGAGTCTTGCGGCCAGACTCTACTTTTGGCATGCCCACCGTGGCCGTGGAGTGCAGGATTTGCCGCTGCAAGTTTGAGAGATCGACGACATCGCCATCGACCAGACCGATGGTGCCGACACCGGCGGCAGCGAGATAGAGTCCGGCAGGTGAGCCGAGCCCCCCGGCGCCAATGAGCAAGACCTTTGCCTTGCCCAGCTTCAACTGGCCCTTGCCGCCGACGTCGCTGAGGATAATCTGGCGGCTGTATCGTTGAATCTGTTGCTCGGTAAGTTCCATAGTTGGATCGTGCTCTCAGCAGTTAGCTATCAGCTGTCAGCTTCCAATCATAAGAATTTCTCAGAGCTGAATGCTGAGAGCTGATGGCTGAATGCCATTCCCGTTATTCGACCACATTCAATTCGATCGGGTCGACGATGACGCCTTTTTTGCGAAGGCCTGCGATCGCCCGTTCGATTTCCGTACTATCCCCGGTCAGTTCGAGATCCATCCACCCGGTAGTTTCACGAACGTCGGCTCGCCTGACGTTCGTGACCACTTTATATTCATGACCGATCTGATAAATGACCGGTTCTTTGATCTTGTCTTCTGGAAACTGAATGTGCACTTTCACACTCGGCATGATGTGCCTCCCGCAATGGCGGGCACGATCGAGACTTCGTCACCGTCTTTGAGCGAGGTCTCTTTGCCCTTGAGGAATCGAATATCTTCCTCGTTGACATAAATATTCACGAACCGGCGAAGCTCACCCGTGTCGTCGCAGAGACGATCTTTAATGCCGGGATGCGCGGTATTGAGCGCCTCGATCATATCAAGAACGCTCCCGGCCGTAGTTTCGACTTCTCCCTGGCCCTTAGTTAGCGGGCGTAGCGGAGTCGGAATGCGGACTTTAATCATGCGTCACCACCACCGTTCTTGCCCATTTTAAATGTTTTCTCAAAGGCGACCAGGCTTGCCTGAATGCGGACGGGCCGCCCGACGGCATCGATCACCGCTTCCTGGGTCTTCAAGCCGTTCCCGGTGATATAGGCCACGGTAAGATCGCCCTTCTTGATCGTGCCGTTTTTCACCAGCTTTTGCAGCACACCGATCGTGACACCACCGGCCGTTTCGGCAAATATCCCTTCCGCCTGCGCCAGCAGCTTGATGCCCTCTACGACCTCGTCGTCGGTCACCATGTCCATGGAACCCTTGCTCTCTGCCGTGGCCTTCAGGGCGTAGTACCCGTCGGCTGGATTACCGATCGCCAAGGACTTGGCAATGGTCTTGGGTTTCACCGGCTTGAAGAAGTCGCGGCCCGCCTTGAACGCCGTGGAAATGGGCGAGCAGCCTTCGGCCTGCGCCCCGTTGATCTTGGTCTTTACTTCATCGATCAATCCCACGTACTTCATTTCGTGGAGGCCCTTCCAAATTTTCGTTAGCAGGGAGCCCGATGCCATGGGGATGACGACTTGATCTGGTGTGCGCCAGCCGAGTTGCTCTACGGTTTCAAATGCCAGCGTCTTCGAGCCTTCCGCATAGTAGGGACGGATGTTGATATTGACGAACGCCCAGCCATGCTCACCGGCGATTTCGCTGCAGAGCCGATTCACATCATCGTAGTTGCCTTCGATCTCCACTACGTTGGGTTTATAGATCAAATTGCCGAGAACCTTCGCGGCTTCCAGATCGCCCGGAATAAACACGTAGCAGCGCATTCCTGCGGCAGCAGCATGGGCGGCGACAGAATTAGCCAGATTGCCGGTCGAGGCGCAGGCAATCGTCTCAAACCCCAACTCGCGCGCCCTGGTGATGGCCACGGCCACGACCCGATCTTTGAACGAGAGTGTGGGATGATTGACCGTGTCGTTCTTGATATAGAGTTCGTCCAGTCCGAGGTAGGCGCCGAGATTTTTTGCGCGCACCAGCGGGGTCATCCCGGCATGGGGACCGAGAAAGGTCGGGCCTTCCACCGGCAGGAGATCGGCGTAGCGCCAGATACTGTGTGGGCCGTCCTGGATTTTCTTACGGGAAATGTTCTTCTTAATCTCCTCGTAGCTGTATTTCACTTCGAGGGGGCCAAAGCACATTTCGCAGACATGGATCGCCTTCGTTGGATATTCTTTTCCGCACTCACGACAGACTAGGGCTTTCATTGTGGCCATGGCGACTCCGCTTTGCTCCGTCAATAAATAGTTACGGCCGGACGGCACAGCCGGCAAACGGATCGCCGTCATCGAACAGTTCGGTAATTGTCGGGTGCGCCCCGCAGAGCGCACAGTCGGGATTGCGTTTCACTTTGATTTCTCTGAAATGCGTCTTGCGTGCATCGAAATCCAGGAGCCGGTTCGTGAGAGGATGACCGATTCCCAGAATGAGTTTCAAGACCTCAGTGGCTTGGATCGTACCAATGATGCCGGCCAACACGCCGATCACGCCCGCCTCCTGGCAGGAGGCGACTAGCCCAGCCGGCGGTGGAGTCTTGAAGACACATCGATAACAGGCGGATTGCTTCGGGACAATGGTTGTCACGCGCCCATCGAAGCGGAGGATACCGCCGTGGACCAACGGCTTTCCGGCAAAGAAACAGGCGTCGTTGATTAAGAACTTGGCCGTAAAGTTGTCGACCCCGTCGATCACGATATCGTAGTCGCTAACGATCTTCAGCGCATTACCGGCTGTCAGCCGTTCTTCGTACATCGATACCTGAACGTCTGGGTTCAATGCCTGAATCTTCTCTTTGCCCGAGACAACTTTGGGACGGCCTATGTCCGACGTATGGTGAAGAATCTGCCGTTGAAGATTGGTCAAGTCCACCACATCGCTATCGATGAGGCCGATGGTGCCGATCCCGGCTGCGGCCAGATAGAGCGCCGCCGGCGAGCCAAGACCTCCCGCGCCGACCAGGAGAACCTTGGCCTTGGCGATCTTCTTCTGCCCTTTGCCACCAACCTCCGGCAGGAGAATATGGCGGCTATACCTGTTTATCTGATCTTCAGTAAACTCCATGACGGTCAGTTTGCAAATCCCAAAGGATGCTCAAAATGGTCAGCCAACGAGGCCGCAGGCGAGAGAAAACCGGAGGCGTACCCTATGGAGTACGTTGAGGATTTTCTTGAGCCGAGAACAAAGTTGGAAGCCATTTTCAGCATCCTTAAATGTTAAAATATTTTTCTATACTGATATATCGCTCACCAGTGTCGCAGAGTATGGTCACCACGTTCTTGCCTGGGCCAAGCTCCTGGGCCACTTTCTGTGCGGTGAACACGTTGGCCCCGGCAGAAATACCCACCAAGAGACCTTCTTTTTTTGAGAGCTGCTTGGCCGTTTGATAGGCCTCGTCATCAGTCACGGTCATCACACGATCGAGAATGGCCCGGTTCAATACTTTCGGAATGAATCCCGCGCCGATGCCTTGAATCTTATGGGGTCCTGGCTCTCCACCGGATAAAACCGGCGACCCGGCCGGTTCAACTGCAATCACGATCACGCTCGGATTTCGCTCCTTAAACAGTTCTCCGCATCCGGTAATGGTACCGCCCGTGCCCACTGCCGCCACAAACGCATCGATCTTTCCGTCGAGTGACTCAAGAATCTCGACCGCCGTGGTCTTTTTATGCATGGCCGGGTTGGCCGGATTTGAAAATTGATCCGGCATAAAATACGACGGATTCTGCGCGATGATGCTTTCTGACTCGCGGATCGAACCCTTCATCCCTTCCCAGGCCGGCGTCAAGACGAGTTGTGCGCCGTAGGACGACAAGAGGCTCGCCCGTTCCATGCTCATGCTCTCCGGCATCACGAGGATCAGCTTATAGCCACGAACTGCGGCGACTAATGCCAGTCCGATTCCGGTGTTTCCGCTGGTCGGTTCGACGATCGTGCCACCCGGCTTTAATGCGCCAAGGCGTTCCGCCTCGTTGATCATATTGAGGCAGATCCGATCCTTAACGCTTCCGCCTGGATTAAAGAATTCAACTTTCCCATAGATTGTCGCCCCGCCTGGAGGGGACAACCGGTTTAGACGGACGAGGGGAGTCCGTCCGATGAGTTCGGTAATGTCTTTGTGCGCGGTCATCGTCACCGGCCACCTCCCATATAAAACAAGAACTCAACCCGGTCGCCGTCGCATAGGCTGGTAGTGGCGAGATGATCCCGATCCAACATGGCGTCGTTGACTTCAACCGCAACCATTTGTGGCTCAATCTTTTTGGCCTGGAGAAGATCGAGGACCGTTCCCCCTGAAATCTCTTCTGCCTTCCCATTGATTTTGACCTGCATGAAGACTCCTAAGATGGCCTAGAGATTAAACAATTTCAACACGTTATCAAAGCGACTTCGCCATTGTCAAGGCAACGAGATCGGTCGGCGCGTGGCTTGACTTTGTCCATTATCCGCCGCCACTATGCCATCTTTTGGATGAGAGATGACATGTGGAAACGCAATTTCATGTTTAGGTCCGCAGAGGCTGCTCCGCTCAAAGAATCAGAAAACGAGCTATTCCACGATACTGATCCCGCCATGGATAGCACCGGGCTCCAATTAGAGAAGTTTTTATCGGTTTGGATTCAAGGTGATGGGGAGGACGACAACCCAACAGCCTTCACGAACATGTATGTTCGCACTGCGACATTGGATTTTCAGAAGCGGGTCGGGTTTCTGCAGCCTCTCCAAGGCCGCTCTCACCAGATCAAGCAATTGCTCACACCGGGTCAAAAGCAGTTTCTGCAGCAGTGGCTCGCCACCTCGGCGCCTCAGGCCTGGGAGGAGACGGACGATCATTTCAAGATGTTGTTTGAGCTCGAATGAATGTGTTGGCCATCCGTCATCGATGAGCGCAGTCCTGTCTAACCAGATCGCACGGTCACTGTGTCTTGTCGCGCTGATGCTCGCGGTTCCGGCCGGGGCAGGGTGGAGCGCGACGGTGGAGGTCTACTACGGGCCGGACGACGCGCCACTCGATCGCCTGACGGCGCTCTATCGGCATGCGACACGCTATCTCTATGTGGCAGTCTATGGGTTGACCTCTCCCCGTGCGGTGGAGGCGATGGTCGCAGCGAAGAAGCGGGGAGTCGATGTGCGATTGATCACCGATCGGCAACGGACCGAAGATGTCAAACAGCGGACGGCGCTCCACACATTGCATTTGGCCGGCATTCCTATTCTCGTAAACGAGCACGATGGGCTGATGCATCTTAAACAGGTTGTGATCGACGACGAAGTGAACACCACCGGCTCGATGAACCACACGACGAGCGGCAATCGCTATAACGATGAGCGGTTCGACGTGATTACCGATCATGCGATTACCGTAAAGGCCCGGGAGAAATTCCTGGCGATGTGGAACGATCACGCCCGATATCGGGCATGGAAGTAAACAAGAAGGTTGAGGCTAAGGCCAAGGTTGAGGAAGTGAAGAAAGATGGACTACCGATCTTCGTGCGACCTCAACCTAAACCTCGACCTTAGCCTTCCTTTGTGAGATGTGATGACTGAAGAGACCGACGTCGCGGTGGTGGGGGCAGGGGGTGGCGGAGCCGTCTTAGCCCTGGCGTTGGCGAAGCAAGGGATCAGCACTGTCGTATTGGATCAGGCCGCTGGTCCATCCAAGGGCTTGCGGGGAGAAATTCTCCAACCGAACGGGCAGCAAGTCCTTGATCGCTTGGGCGTGTTGCAATCGTTGCCGGCCGATGCCACGAGGTCCGTGCAGCTGTTTCATTTTTGCCGCGCCGGAGGGACAAGACTCTGTAGCATCGACTATGGCGATCTGCCGCCGCCCTACAATCGTGCCATCGTGACCTTACCGAACGTGGCTCACCATGCCATTGTCGCGGCGGTGCAGCAGCAGAAGAGCGTGACGCTCCGCTACGAGACCTCCTTTACAGGACTCTTGCGCGAGGGGGACCGGGTGGTGGGATTGTCCACGCAGGGGCCGGATGGCGCGCACACGATCCGTGCTAAGGTTGTCGTCGGCGCCGATGGCGCCTTTTCGAAAGTGCGTGAGGCACTGAAGATTCCCGCCGACCTGTATCTCTATCCTGACGGGTATCTCATCGCGATTCTCGAATCGGAGGAGCCGGTATCGGAATCGTTTTACTATGTCGGGAAAAAGACCATTTTGGGAATCTTTCCGGCGACGGGGAACAAGGTCTATCTTTTCTACATGATCCCCAAGGGTTCGATGGAGGAAGTGAAGCAGCGGGGTATTTCGTCGCTCCAGCAGATGTGGAGCCATATCGCGCCTCAGTTTGCCGGATTGTTTCGGCATCTGAGCGATTGGACTCAGACGGCGTATATGCCGACCGGGCGGGTGCGAACGCCGACCTGGGTTGCAGACGGAGCCGTGCTCATTGGCGATGCCGCTCATGCGATGAACCCCCATGCATCGCAGGGCCGCATGCAGGCGATGGTCGACGCCATGGCGTTATCCGATCTGTTGCCGGGCTGTCTTGCCGATAAGGACTATTCCGCTGCCAGGCTGAAAGAGTTTGAGCGAATCAGACGGCCGCAAGTCACCATGTTGCAGCAATTAGCCGACCAGCAAGTGTTCTATTGGAATACAGAGAACCCGGTGGTGGCCTTCCTGCGCGATCGCGTGTTTCAGACGCTGGACCGAAATGCGCGGCTTCGGTATCAGGTTCTGTCGACCACGGCGGGGTTACGGACGATTCCGCCATTTAATCTGATCGATCGCGTGATTGCCGCGGGGTTTCTCCCTGATCTACGTGCGAACGAAAGAGATCCACATCCGATGTCTTTATGAGTTGTTATGGGGACGACTGAACGTCTGATCGAGGGATTGCCGAACGACACACAGAAGCTGCTGCAGACCTACGTGAAGGAGGTCAAAAGTGTGTTCGGAGAGCAACTGGAAGGCATGCTGCTCTATGGCAGTGCCGTCCGAGGGGAATTTCTTCCGGGTCGGTCCAACCTGAATATCCTTCTCCTGGTCTCGTCGTACGACAGTGCCGTCCTTAAACAGTACAGTGCGCTGCATCGTCGATGGAGCAAGGAACAGGTTATCGTTCCCCTCTTTCTGACGGAAGAGGAACTGCACATGTCGGCCCCGGTCTTTCCGCTGGAGTTTCTGGAGATCCAGGAACAGCATCGTGTTCTGAGCGGGCGCGATCCCTTTATCGGCTTTCACGTGAAGACCGATCGACTGAGAGAGGCCGTGGTTCAGGGGCTCACGAGTCATGTCTTACGTCTGCGTCAGCGCTACGTCGAAGGGGGTGGAAGCGACGAAGCCACGACGATCTTGCTGCCGCTCTCAATCACCTCGACCCTGCCATTGTTGCGTGGGGTCCAACGCCTTCTCGGACGGCCCACCCTCTCTCACTCCGATGCCGTGATCACGGATGTCGCCGAGCAGTTGAAGCTCGATCTGCAGGGGTTGTTCGACGCCTTGTTGCTCAAGCGCGGACAGATTTCTCCCGGTCCCCACGAAGTGCCTCGCCTCTTTGACCGGTATCTGCAAGCCACGACGCTGCTCACTCGCGCAGTTGAGCAACTGCTGCAGTCGGGGCAGCGATGACGAAGATCGCCGGCATGGCCATGGTGCTCTGCTTCGTCGTCTTCGAGGGCCTCGCCCAAGCGGTTTCCTACGAACGCCCCAAGATCCAGTTGCCGGGACCTCAAGGCTATGTGAGTGACCATGCGCAGGCGATCGATGGGGATTGGAAAGAGCGCATACGGTCCGTCTGCCAGGACCTTGAGCGAAAGACCGGCGTAGAAATGGTCGTGGTGACCGTTCCGACCATCAAGCCTTTCAGATCGGCCAATGAGTACGCAACGGCGCTCTATGAAAAATGGGGCATTGGATCGACGCAACAAGAACATGGCATGATGGTTTTGGTCGCGGTGCAGGAACGACAAGCCGCGATTACCCTAGGCCGGCAGATGTTGCCGGTGATTACTCCCGCGGTCGTGAATCAAGTCGGGCGCGAGTCCCTGCAGCCGTCGATTGAGTTGGGACATTTCGGCGAAGGCCTCTATCTCACTGTGGTGGCGTTGGCCTCTCCCGCGCAGGAGATGCGTGTCGGCGACATCGCGAAGAAACATTCCAAAGGCCTGGGGTTCTGGCTCGTCGTTTTTACCAGCGTCGGGGCGTTTTCGTTTTTCTGGTGGATCACCCGTCCCGACCTTCGGCATCCCTACAGACGGATTCAAAAAGGCGAGTATTGGGGAACCGGCCAAGGCGGGTTCGGCGGCAACTGGGGTGGGTTTGGGGGCGGAACAAGCGGCGAGGGATGGCGGTAAGGTCTGGGAGTGGGCCGATTTTAGAAAATGAATAGTTCGTATCCGCTATCCTTGAGATTGTCAGATAAAGAGGAGGGCTGAAATTGGCAGAGTGGGTGACGTATAAAAATCATAAGATTAAGGCGTGTTCTCAGCATCTCGAAGATGACCGATGGACGCCAAAGGCGCTAGCGTGGCTGTCAACGGGCAGTCGAGAACCAATGAAAATTCTACAGGGTGAATCGCATGAGATCAGCAGCACGGAAAGTAAAGCGAATGAGATTGCTCTTGGAAAAGCCAAGAAATGGGTAGATCAGCATCAATAGGTTGAAACTGCCTCTCTAGGTCTAGCGCTGACGATTCCCGGCGGCCGAGCTGGTAGACCACCACCGAAGTCTTCAATGCTGTCGGCGACACAATCGCCGTACTGCAGTTCCCGCCTCCGCTCTCGAAGCTTTCCGCTCTTTCCGTCATCTGCCAAATCTAATTCGCTACGTCAAGCGTGATAGCGCAATTTGCGATTTCAAGTTTGAAGTGTCAGCTCGTCTCGCTTGTTCATTTGGTTTCTCTGGTCTAGCTGGTTCCTCCGGTAGGTTTACCGGTCGGGCCAACAAGACAGACCAAAAAGGTCAGATAAACCAGAAAGACCATCTCCCTTCCACGCATCGGAAATAGCTGATTTTCAAGGTAGTTGCTGAACCACATTCAATTTTCGAGGGCTCCTCCCCCTACGAATGCCCAATAGGTTCACTTCCTTGAAATACTGTATCTTTCTTCCCAACAGTGGGAGGTAATTGTGGGGCTCGGAGTTATCGTGCTGGGCTATATAGGGCTGCTCTATTTCGGCGCGACAATCGTGCCGGGAGTTGGACTTGCCGGATATTTGATGGTGCTGGTGCCAGGCAATCTTTTAGAATGGGCCCATGCGCCGGGCTATGGAATCTTGGCTGTGCTGGTCACGCTCGGGCTGCAGCGTCGTGCCTGGCCATTGGCCTATGCGCTTCCAGTCGCAGCAGCGGCGGCTCTTGTATTTGGTCTCTGGACCGAAGTATTCCAAGGGTCGGTTCAAGGCAGGGGAGCGAGCGTCGACGATCTGGTGACGGATGCGGTCGGAATCGGTCTCGCGACGATATTGATGCTATCTGTAACAGTAAGCAACAGGGGCGTCTCTTTCATCTACGCGCAGCGAAACTATCATGGCGTGAAACGTCAGGCGTGATATGTGTGAAGGGCGAGAAGCAGATCGGTTCGAAGTAGGGTATTAGGTCAGGCTTTCAAGCTAAACAGTCAGTAACGATTCCCGATCCCTTTGTTTCGCCCCTCGCAAGCACCGTCACCTGATTGTGGCTCTGATTCCCCGGTCTGGTTCGAAGCGGGGACAGCGGTGGCTCAACCAGGTGTCCAGGGAATTGGGTAAAGCTCACACAGTCCCGAGCAGCGTAGGTAAACAACCGAGGCCACCACGTAGACTTCAATCTAGTTGTACTATTGTAATAATAATACTAGGGATTGTAGGTTCACCATCTGGTGCGATCGCCTCTAGTCCCATGCCTTCCTCGATTGTCTCCGCTGCCATCACAATATTGAGTGTGTCTCCTCTATTCAGTGGCAAAACGGAGTTCATGATGGCTACAGTCTTTTCCTCGGGATCGATTATTACAGCCCGTATGTTCGAATTCGGTACGTCGATGTTATTCACCCTTAGCCAAAGATCGATCCAACGGGGAGTGGCGCCTCTCACTTTGCCAAGCTGCGGGCCTGCAATGATAAGGTACATGCCTGACTGTTTAATTATGATATCGCCTTTGTTGAAATCTATCGTGTGGACTCCTCCTCCAGAATCTGCTTGCGCGTCTAGTAGAACCTCAACAGGCTTTAAGGTGTTAACTCGTTGAGTTTTATTGGATGAAAATTGTCCAAATGCCTTTTTGTAATCACGGCCACTTAGATTTCGCTCGTTGTCATCACGTGGTGCCATTTAGTGTTTCACCTCCTCTGCTAGATCAGGTTCAGAATCAACGGTAGAAGTTCCATACGGCTCTTCAACGATGTCTTTGAACGAACGGGTTGCACGAGAATAGGTTTGAAGCAGCTCGATCAAATAACCCACCTTCATTCTGCACACATCATATTTGGGGAACTCCATCGTGCCGTCCGCTTTTTGCTCTACAGATATTTCGCCAAGATAGTTACACACACCATCCACCCTATTCACCATGTCAGGGTCGAGCACATCATTCGCGGCAGTCAGGATGCTCCGCACTGATTGCAACACACGGCCCAACTTTGCTTCATCCCTCCTGAGCTCAGAGAGATTCACAGACTGCATCCACAGTGGTTTCTCATCATCTTTCAATCCCACGGTTAAGTTATAGTGAGCGACGGATCGTTTCGTGACGCTCATCGTGAAAAGAGTGAGCTGAAAGAGCTGCTTCAAATGCTGGGCCGCATAGTCCATCCGTCTATTCCTCAGTGCTTCCTGAGATGCGATTATTTGGTCTAGTCGTTTCTGGTTACGATTTGACAAATAGTGAAAGAGTATCGCCAACAGAACTCCTATAACTAAATCCACGATCAGGAAAAGAGTTGGCGAGAGATCGCACCGTCGGCTGTAGTCAAATCGTCCACAGCCAGGATCATCCGGACCAGAACCGAAAACTAGATAGGGGACGAACGTACCTGATACAAATCCTGCAAAAACAACCGCTGCTATAACTTTGGGTTTCTTACACAACTCCAAGATAGGCATGGGCATGAGTTTGTGAACTGCCATGATCTATTCCCGAGCATTGAAGGCTAATTTCGGGAACAGTATTCTTAATTTATTCTGAAAGCAACTATCGAGGCGGGGGCGCAATTTCGACAAACTCGACGTGCAGGCGGGTTCTATCCTGATTTCATGGACGGTTGAGTTAAGAAGAGTTCCGTCTGTCGCTGCATATCTAGCCTCCGCCGCTGGCTTGGAGTGTGACCGCGCTCGATGTAGTGAGATATATCCGCTCTGGCCTCAGTTCTCGTCGGTAGTGCTGGCGATTCACTCGTTCGCGTTTGAGTGCCCCAAAGAAGCTCTCGACCGCCGCATTGTCGGCGCAGCTGCCCGCAGCACTCATGCTGCCGATCACGTGATGCGCCTCCAGGAACCGTTGGTACTTCTCCGAAGTAAATTGACAGCCCCGATCCGAGTACAGAATGACCGTAAGTCAATATTCAGGTCTGACCCCAAAATGTCAGAAGATCCCAAATTGTCCGAAAGACCTGACAGAACCGACATGCCAAACGAACCAGCTCCCCGCCACGCGCAGCGAAACTATCCTGGCGTGAAACGTCAGCCGCGAGAGGTGCGGTGCAAGAAGCAGATCGGTGCCATGAGGGTATTAGGACAGACTTTCAGGACAAACAATCAAAAAAGATTCCCGACCACTTTCATTTCCCAGCAGATCACCAGGCCGCCGTTTCCCTTGCTTTTCCGTCAGTAAAGGCCCGGCATGGACGTCGCTTACGGCTCGCCCTTCCAGTGGCTGAACCGCTTACACTGATTCAACGGCATAGTACGTTTCCCTCAAGATGGGGAACTTCCGCATGAGAAGGTCCAATTATATTGACAGAGAAAATATTTGCACTAGTCTGAGAAGTACACGAACCAACCGTTGGTTTTTCAACGAAGGAGGATTTATGTTTCAACGAACAGTATTCATCCTGATCGCCTGTTCCGTATTGGTATTGCAGGCTACCGGCGTAGGAGCGGCAGGGAACCCGGACAATGGTCCTGGATGTGGCCTGGGAAAGCTTGCCTGGATGGATTATGGGAGCCAAAAACAAATTGCGCCCCAGGTAATGATGGCCACGACGAATGCCACCTTCGGCAGCCAAACCTTCGGGATCTCCTCCGGCACGTCAGGTTGTGCCAACGACGGCGTGATTATGAAGAACAAGCACATCAATTTGGCGAGCCGCGCGTTTGAGAGCCTGGCAGAAGACATGGCTCAGGGGCGGGGCGAGCATCTCGCCTCCCTGGCAGCATTACTGGGAGTTCCAGAGGAAGCCCAGCCGGAATTTTTCGCGCTGGTTCAAGAGCAATACACGATCTTAGTCGGGTCCGACGACACGACTGCGGTGACGATGCTGCAGGTGCTTCAGGCGGCCATGGCCGAGCGTCCTGCCCTTGCCAAGGTGTCCTTTGTCAACGAGGATCTGCAGAAGGAGATTCGATAGCGAGGGGAACAGCAACGGAACCCTTCTCCACACGTCACTTCCATGTCGACGATCTGTGAACTCTTATATCATCTCCTATACTTGAGAAATGCCTGCAAGGAATGTGTATCTGCGATTACTGTTGGTCATTATCGAATTTCTGAAGGAGCGGACCTGTGATAGCGGATGTGTCTTGCTGTTTAACTTATGAAACCAATGCTACTTTTTCCCACTTGAGTGAAGCAGGCTATTCCTGCCAATCTGCAAAATGGAAGGGGGGAGCCGCAATGTTCTTTAATCCTAGTCCCCCTCTGTCATGGCGACAAAGAGACTGATACAGGGAAGGGCAATCATAATGCGACTGCGACCATGGCTCATCGATTGCCTCGAACACCTTCTTCACCGCCTTGCTCCTTCGAATCACATTGAGGCTCACGGACTCAGAGACGCCGTCCTAAAACAGAACTGCCGATCGGTGGGCCCGCTCGCCATAGCCCACAAAGAAACAATACCCTGAAGTTCGGCACGGATTCGAAGACAGGCCCATTCGGACTTGATGGGGGGATTGTAGGTGAAGGTCGTCACCCCTGGAGGCACGATTGACGATAGTGTCCAAATTGGTTGGATCGACGAGGAGGCCTCAATACGATGGGATGCTGGAACGATACTGGGATCGGTCCATCGAAGTGTAAATCCTTCTCGAAGGGGCGTCCTGTATATGGCTGTGGGTTCAGCGATCGAATCGTACGATATCGCTCCCGGAAAGGCGATCTGGCCAACGGGCAAGGTCAGCGGCAGTTGGTTGCCGCTTCCAACCGAGCTATCCACCATCATGGATCCGAACGTTTGCCCGGATGTTTGTCCACTCGCCGGTGTACTGCTCGCGGTAGCGTTGATGGCCATGGGAGCATAGCAAAACTGACGATCGTTCGGACCTCCTGCCATCGCCCAAAGGGAGACAGCCGTCCCGACTTCAGTTCTGATCCGCACACAGACCCAAGATGCATCGATGGGAAGGGCGTAGGTATATATGGTCGCGCTGGCCGCGAGAACGGCCAAGCTCGACCATCCCATACTCGTCGAACTGCTGATTTCAATACGGTGGAAGGCGGAGAGGGGAGCGCCGGAGTCTTTCCACGTCAATTCAAACCCGGCCTGCCTAGGAGTAAGCACGACCAACTGTGGCTCAAAAATAATACTGGACGCCACAATCGGGTTTGTGAGCATGGGAACTCGCGAAGGGACATAACAGAATTGTCTGCCATTTGATCCACTAGCCTCTGCCCAATCAGAAACGATCGGTCCGCTTTCTCCTCTCACTCGGTAGCAAACCCAGTCCGCCCCTATAGCTTGGTAAGAACTGAAGATGGCGTTGTCGGGTGGAAGGACCTCTGCCGTTGTCCAGTTCGGTTGGAGTGAACTGGATACTTCTATGCGGTGGGCTACAGAGGGGCGGTTAGTGTCTGTCCACGTCAGTTGAAAACCTGGTTCGCGAACTGCCAATTGGACGGAGGTTGGTTCGGATAAGCTTGGCGGAGGTATGGGGTTTACCAATCCGGTCAGCTCAAACGGCATGACTTGCGAAGGTGCACTCTCAGTTCCACTGCCGTTATATGCCGTGACTGCAACATACCATTGTCCATTGGCCGCCGCTTTGGCATCCGAGCACCTGACGTTCGTCTGACGGCCCACGTCCTTGACCTGATTGAGCTGACTGGCAAATTGGCCGAAGTATGCTCGGTATCCTCCTAGATTGGACTCAGTGTTGGCATTCCACGTGAGCTGACAATCCTGATACAGCACCGGACCGGCGGCATGAAGTTTACTCGCTAGTCCTAAAGGGACAACAACTATGGCAAAGAGGACAATGCGAAGTAGTACAGCGCCAACCACAAACAATAACCTCTTCTGGAACAACCCTTCGGCAGCATTTGATGGGCCCAATCGCGAGTAGTAACTAACGCGAATCTCGCCATGGTAGGTTACGGGCAATATCTAAAGCATGTAAACAAATTGTTAAATGTGATGCAGAGGCAGAAAAGAAGGATGAGAGCTCTTTATTCTGTGAGTGTTGGCTAGCGCCAGCTAATCCGTAGTAATACCCTGTTCCGCTAGCTAACGGTAGAGCGGCAACATAGAGCGCATGGTAGTTTGTCGGTCTCTATAGTGTTGACTGCGTCCAGTCCGAGATCTTCGGACAACTTCAAACTCAGTTCTGCTCCGATCACAGAAAGGCCCATTATAGAAATCGTATATAAACTGGAGGTCAGAAGTTTAGGCTGCCAAAACAACCTCCTGGACTTCAAAGCGGAGGAGGGGGCTCAACGACAGTTGGATCGCTTGCCTTTCACTGCGCACATCCAATGAGGGGAGTCCGCGACCGCGCGTAGCGCGAGCAGGAGGACGAACAGGCTGCCCTTTCCCTCTTATTGTTGGATCGCCGACAGCAGCCATTTCCCATCTTGGGATCGCATGAAGGTCCAGGCTTCCCCGGATTCGGTCGGCGTCTTTTCACTGCCTTCGACGACATAGCCTGGCTCTCCGCGCTGCTTCGTCAGAGACACGTTATAGTCTCGGGCGCTCCAGCGAAGCCCTGCCGTTACATACTGCATCGCCTGTTCAGTCCAGGCTTCCAGGATCTCTGCACGGAGGAGCACCACATCGTCCACATGGTTCTGGATGTCCTGACTGCGGTTGTCGGCTAGGGCGGCGCTGAAATAATTCAGCATCTCCGGCGTGACGAACTGCCGCAACTCGGTCAGATCCTGTTTGCTCCAGGCCCGTTGAACATCGCCCAGCAGTTGTTGAAAGGCTGCTTTGTCGGCGGAGGTGATGCTATCGACCGATAGTTTCTGTCTGGTTGTGCCAGACCGCCTTGCCGGCAGATTGTCGCTGGACGGGTTGCGACCTGTGATCCCGGAAAAATCAGGAAGGGACGGTCGTTGTATTTTCAGGAAATAAAAAACCGTCGCAGCTCCCAGGAGCAGGAGGATCAGAAGGATTCCGGCGGAGCCGAAATCCTCAGTGGCTTTGTTGGTTTCGGCAGCAGGCGCATCGGCATCGGTGGTCTGCGCGCTGCTGTTTGTCGCTCCGAAGAGCATCTCGCCGATCGACAATCCGGCGACGCCAGCTGTGAGCCCAGCCGGCATGGGAGAAGCTTTCAGAATGAGTGTCGTTGTGTTCAAGGTGAACTCCCCGTTATCGGTCTCGTTGGCGCACCATGCGCCCGACGCCATATCCTAGCAACAATAGCCTCTTGATGATGAAATATTTGAGTCTAAAGTCCGAGCCGTTCGATCTGCTAGGTTTTGGAGGTTACGCAGCCCGCAATGTTGGTGTGGGAGGGATCGACTACATTGATGAGTTAGTTGATGTATCTACGTGAAGCAACTGAAAATAATAAGTTATAGTGTTGCAGATTGTTGGGCAGCGCGGATGGCAAGTTCCTCTGGTATGAGGTAACGTCGTGGGCCCAAAATCGCCGTACCTATACGCACCATGGTCGCACCTTCGGCGATGGCGATGTCCATATCTTCTGACATTCCCATAGAGAGTGTGTCGAGTTCGTATCCATCCCGCTTGAGCCGATCGAACAGCTCCCACAGCATGTGAAACTGGCTGCGCTGCAAGGCTGTGGCAGTCGTAAGTTCAGGGACGGCCATCAGTCCGCGCAATTTCAGACGGGGGAGGCGCACGACATGGGCTGCCAGATGGGCCAGCTCTTCAGGCGCCACTCCGCTTTTGCTCGCTTCCCCGCTGACGTTCACTTGCAGGCAGATTTGCAAGGGCGGCAGCGATTCTGGCCGGTCTTTGGCCAAACGGTCGGCTATTTTCATTCTGTCCACACCATGAACCCAGACGAAATTTTCCGTGATGCGCTTTGTCTTATTGCTTTGGATCGGGCCGATGAAATGCCATTCGATCGGCAGATCAGTAAGGGCCGGCATTTTCGCCAGCGCTTCCTGCAAATAATTCTCGCCAAAAATGGTTTGTCCGGCCTGCCAGGCTTCCCGCACTCGCTCGGCAGGATGCGTTTTGCTCGCAACCAGCAGCGTGATGTCATCTGGTGATCGGCCGACGGATCGTGCCACTGTGGCAATGCGGGTCTTGACGGCCTGCAAGCGTGAGGCGACGGTAGTAATTGGTTCCATTAGCGGTACAGGTGCTCACGCGTGAGGGGCATGGCATTGTTCAGTCCGTTTGTAAATAAGACATGATAGAGCCGCATGTCCCCATAGCGAAAGTTGGCGGCACAACCATTGAGAAACATCCGCCACATGCGCACGAAGGACACATCGTACATGGCCTCGACCTTTTTGACGTGGACCTCGAATCGTGCGCTCCACTCCTCAAGTGTTCGTGCGTAGTGCAGGCGAAGGTTTTCGATGTCCGTCGGAATGAGTTTGGCTTCGCACATAGTCCGTACGATTTCGTCGAGCGAGGGAATGTATCCGCCGGGGAAAATGTATTTCAACGTCCAGGGATCGCCGGGTATTGGCAGCTCCTGTCCGATGGTGTGGAGCAGCCCAATACCGCCGGGATTCAAGATCGACCGCACCTTCTCCATAAATGTCGGAATGAATTGCTTTCCCACATGTTCAAACATACCAACGGATACAAATTTATCGAATTTGCCTTGAAGGTTCCGATAATCCTCAAACACGATCGAAATCTCTTTCGACAGACCTTCACGCTTCACTACATCGACCGCGTACTCAATTTGCTGTTTCGACAGTGAGCATCCGACGCCGCGCACGCCGTAGTGCTTCGCTGCGTATATCAGCATCCCACCCCAGCCGCAGCCGACGTCGATCAGTGTTTCCCCTGCCTTTAACTGAAGTTTCCGGCAAATGTGTTCATACTTCTGCTGCTGTGCTTGCTCGAGCGTATCGTGCTCATACCGGAAGTAGGCGCAGGAGTAGGCCATGCTCTCGTCGAGCCACAGCTTATAGAAGTCATTCCCGCGATCATAATGGTGGGCGACGTGCTTCGTTGAACGCGAAAGCGTGTTGAGCGATGTCTTGCGCAGGTGCGTAATGGCGAGCTTCGCTTTCAACCCGAGAGGCAGATCGAGGAACGCGGCGTCTGCGCCGAAGCGGAGTAGTTGCCTGAAATCGCCCTCCACCTGTATATCTCCGGCCATATACTCTTCCCCGAAGCCCAACGACCCGCTTTCGAGGACATGCTCTGCCGCACGTTTCGTCGCAAAGGTGAGAATGAACTGCGGCTCACCGGGACCGTACGATTTTTTCACTCCATCCCAGAACTGCACCTGAAAAGAAACATCTCGCGCATGATCGCTCAATGTTTCGAAGAGTTGCTCAAATGTTTTTCGCATGATCCTCCTCTTCCGGGTGATAGGACTGTGCGGTAGAGGGCAGCCTGAACACCCTCAGTCAAGCGGCTTCGATAGGTGCCTGTGATAAGCTCTTTTCCCGGTTCTTGTCAAGATGCTCATCGGCGAGGGGAAAGCTTGGGAAGAGGCCTGGAGCGTTGTCGACACATGGTTCCCGACCCCCAGTGGAGGGAATGACTCTAGCAGCATGCTGAAAAGGTTGCTTTTCCACCGTTCCGACCCCGGCAGTTACTCCACCCAGCGCCCTCCGGCTGCCTAGGTAGCCGGGAGGCGCTGGATGCGCTTTTTCCCATACGGCGGTCTCGCTTCTCTCTCGGAAACCCTGAAGGCAGAGTATGAAAGGTGAAGCGTAGGACTATATGGGGGCTCTTCCTCCGAAACCTTTGGCGTATGACGATTCACGTCTCACGGATCGGTGGGGGTTGTTTTTTTTTGAAAAATAGCTGACAATGCAGGCCGTTCGTCACTCGGTAATCAACCGGTCAACTCACCCAATAACAACACAAGGGGTTTAACGATGAAATTACGAAAAATATTGTTGATGGCGGTTGTATTGATTATCCCCGGCACTGTTTGGGCTTATGGTGACAACGATGCCAGTAGCAAAGGCGCAGGGATTTGTAAAAAAGTGAATTTTTCTGAATTCTCGCCACCGAATAATACAGAAGTGGCGCCACACTCGGAGTTTTCATTTTATGCGTCCGAATCAACCACTCCGAATACTATTAAGGTGACGATAAAAGGTCAGTCCGTGCCGGTCACTGTGGTCCAAAAACAAAATGGATATAAGGTATCCGGTAAACTTCCTGACTCACTCAAAGGAGCCTACGCGAAAATTAACATTGATGCGAGGGGCATCGCTCAATGCGAAGTCAGCGACGGATGGCTGGTAAAAGTCACTGAATAATCCTGGCAACTGACGTTATGTGACGATTCGATCTTGCCAGCAGTGAATCGTCATAAAGGTGAGAGTTTTTTCGTAGTATGTGAGGGGGGCAGCTGAAGCTGACCCCCCTTTCCGTTTTTGGAAGGCTTTCAAGAATGTTTCCTGGCTGAGGCCGTTGGCGTCACATTCCTGGTCCCACCACCGAAAGACAAAGCTCCACATCAGTCGAGTTTTTCTTGGGAGATACGGCCCAACGTAACCAGGGCCGGTCCCAACCATCGTGGTCGGGGACGGCCCTGGTCTTGTCTCTTCGTACTAAGCTTGTCCAGAGAGAGGTATAGGTCTCAAGGGATACAGGTGATCCGCTATAAACGGATCACCTGTATCGTTCCCGTTCTATTGAGGAAAGGATTTTGGTGCTATGGCATCCTGCCATCCTTCGCCATTTAGCGTGCGAAGAAACTGCACAAGGTCTCGCTTCTCATCGTTCGTCAGTTCGAGCGGAAGGATCAAGCGGATCTTGGTGAGGATTCTTGACGCCACCCTTGTTATAGAAAGTTCACGACATCTTCAAGGTTCTTGAAGCGACCGTCATGCATATAGGGCGCGGTTCGTGAGATCTCCCGCAAGGTCGGGGTTTTAAAGGCGCCGATGTCCTCAGCATTCTTGGTCACCATGTAACGGCCGAGATCCACTTTGTTGTCGTCCCAGCCGATGCCGAGGTTGTGAAACTTTTCGTCGGTGAAGTTGAACCCGGAATGGCACTTTGTGCAGCGAGCCTTGTCCCGGAACAGGAGGAGGCCACGTTGTGCCGCTTGTGAAATGGCGCCGGTTTCCCCGCCCTGATCAAATTTGTCTGCGGGACTGTTGCCGGAAAGGACGGTGCGTTGGAAGCTGGCGATAGCCTTGCCCACGTTGCCGATCGTGATGTCTTCGCCGAAGGTTTGCAGGAAGAGTGCGTTATAACCGGGGATCTTTTTCATTTTCGCAATCATGACATCGTAGTTGACAAAGCCGTGTTCGATCGGATTCGTAAAGGGACCGATCGATTGGTCTTCTAATGTTGCGGCCCGGCCGTCCCAAAATTGCGCGCTGCTGAACACTCGGTTAAAAGATGCTGGCGCGCTACGGCCGCCCTTTTGGCCCCGGATGCCTGTGGAGACTGGTTGGCCGTCGGTAAAGCCCTTTTGCGCCAGGTGGCAACTCGCACAGGCGATCGTGTTGTCATTCGATAACCGCCTGTCGAAGAACAAAATCCGGCCTAACTCGACTTTCTGAGTCGTCATGGGATTATCGGGAGGAATGACCATGGCACTTTCTTCCAGGCCAAAAGGAAGCTTGAACTTGTACTCGTTCGATACCACAGCATTCGCGCCCGGCGCCGCGATCCAGGACGACAGCATCGCCACCGAGCAGATGGCCAGGGCTCCGAGAAAGCTCTTGCGTAACAGAGAAGAACCTCCGAGCACTGCCTGTCGGAGTTCGGTTTTCGGTACGGCTGGCTTCATTGTGGCTCCTTTCGTTTGGGTTGTCATGACGTGTGACCTTTGCCCTTGATTGGGTTTCAGTCGTTTCTGGCTGTCATCTCGCACGGGATCGAATTATATCAGAGGCTGAGCTGAGGAGTGAAGTTTTCATGGGGCGAATCGTAGCTATCATGCTCTTTCTTTGCAAGATCTATTTTTAGCTACTACGAACCTTCCAGCTCGTTTGCAGAGATGGACTTTAGGGGCCTGTCCGCATAATCGGTTTCAAAAAAAAATCACTACGTGCACAGTTGCCGCAGGATCGACGATCGCATTTCAGTGAGGGGCTCAGATCCCCGTGAAATTGGTGCATTTTTGAATGCTCTGTCCGGCTTATAAGTTTCATTATACACGAGGGTTCGTGATGAAACCGACGATACGGAAGTACGGGGTGCCGGAATAAGGAGCGATGTCTTACAGCCTCGACTGACTGCTTTGTGGCTCATTGTTGCCCAACTGCTTGTGGCGCATTCTATCTAAGTGGGCACGAACTTGAGCGCCACGCCATTGATGCAATACCTTAGTCCCGTTGGTTTGGGGCCGTCCTTAAAGATATGTCCTTGATGCCCCTCGCAACGAGCGCAGTGGACTTCTGTCCTTGGGAAAATCAGTTTGTAATCGGTCGTGCTCTCGACCACTCTGGGGTCGATCGGTTGCCAGAAGCTGGGCCACCCTGTGCCGCTGTCGAACTTGTGCTCTGACGAATAGGCAGGGAGGTCGCAACCTGCGCAATAGTAGATGCCGGCCTTCTTGTTGTCATGCATGTTGTCGGTAAAGGGGCGTTCGGTATTCTCATGCCTCAGGACCCGGTAGGCCTCTGGTGCCAGAAGTTTCTTCCACTCCTCGTCAGTCTTCACGACTTTGACAATCTGACCGATCTCAATCTTTGGTGGCATGGCGGTGCTCCTTTCTTGTCTGGTCGCCCCCATGTGAGTCGAGGGCCTTCAAATATCCTTACACATGGATTGCTTTGGGAGCAAGGCACGGGATGGGTCCATGAAAACGTCGTGCGAGACGGGCAGGAGGGCGAGACACTCGGAATTAGAATCTGCGACTTGTGATTGTCGCGCCTTTCTCGTACATCTCGCGTTTCACGCGGCACAGTCTTTTCACGCTGAGGCCGGGGCAATGCCCATTCCGAAGCGGAAGCTTCCGTGAGCCGCTGTATCATGGTTGAACGCAGCGGGGAGGACCTCCTCGATCCGTTCCACCAGAATGAAGGTCAGATCTTCGCGCACTTCTTGCGGGACCTCCTTCAAATCCTTTTCGTTGGACTTGGGTAGAATCACCCGCTTGATGCCGGCTCGATGAGCCGCGAGTACTTTTTCTTTGATCCCACCGACTGGCAGAACCAATCCGCTGAGGCTGATCTCACCGGTCATGGCCGTATCGCTGCGGACCGCTTTCCCCTCGTAGGATGAGGCCAGCGCAGTGGCCATGGTGATCCCGGCCGAGGGTCCATCTTTTGGGATCGCCCCTGACGGCACGTGGATGTGGACGCCATTGCGTTTGAAGCGCGAGATATCCAGCCCCATGCTTTCAGCATGCGACCAGAGATAGCTTCGCGCCGCGCGTGCGGACTCTTGCATGACGTCACCTAACTGACCTGTGAGGGTTAGCTCGTGGCTGCCGGGCAAGAGGGTCGTTTCGATATAGAGGACATCTCCTCCAGTGGGAGTCCAGGCCAGGCCGGTTGCCACACCAGGAGGCAGCGTTTTGCGCGCCTCTTCCGGCATGAACCGTTCAGAGCCCAGCCATTCTTCGAGGACCTGAGGATGTATGGTAACGGGCTGTCGCTCTTGGCCTTCCGGAAGATCGGCGAAGGTTAACGCGACTTTTCTTGTGAGCCGTCCCAGCATCTGTTCGAGCTGGCGCACTCCGGCTTCTCTGGTGTACCGGCTGATGATGAGATTCAACACGTCATCCGACAGCAATGCCTGGCTTGCGTCGAGCCCTGCTTCTTTCAGCCGTCGCGGCCACAAGTAGCGGCGGGCGATCTCGGCCTTTTCCCGCTCGCTGTAACCGTGGAGGTGGATGATCTCCATGCGATCCAACAAGGGCTGGCTGATCGTGTCGAGGGTGTTCGCTGTCGTGATGAAGAATACCTTCGACAGATCGAACGGGAGATCCAGATAATGGTCGCGGAATGTGTGGTTCTGCGCCGGATCGAGGATCTCCAGGAGCGCCGATGCGGGATCGCCACGGAAGTCACGGCCCATCTTGTCGACTTCATCGAGCATTAAGACCGGATTGTTTACAGCGGCTCGTCGCACGGCCTGAATAATACGTCCAGGCAGCGCACCGACGTAGGTCCGGCGATGGCCGCGCAATTCTGCTTCGTCATGCACGCCGCCCAGGCTGAATCGTTCGAAGGCCCGTCCCATGGCTCTGGCGATGGACTGGCCCAGGCTGGTCTTGCCGACGCCCGGTGCTCCGACCAGGCAGAGGATCGGCGCCTTGGCCGTTGGGTTCAATTTCAACACGGCCAGATGCTCGACAATCCGTTCCTTTACTTCTTTAATGCCGTAGTGATCCTCTTCCAGCACCTGACGAACCTTGCTCAACTCCAGCCGATCTTCCGAGGCCTTCCTCCAGGGGAGCTCAAGCACCAGTTCGAGATAGGTCCTGAGAACCTGATGGTCAGGCGAGGAGGGTGGCACCTTTGCCAATCGGACAATCTCCCGCTCCACTTCCTTTCGCACATGGTCGGGAAGATCGGCTTCTTGAATCTGTTTTTTGAGTTCAGTGATCTCGTCCTCTTCGCCCTCCCCCTCGCCGAGTTCCTGGTGAATCGCTTTCAACTGTTCACGAAGGATATATTCCCGTTGGGTCTTGCCGATCTTGGCTTGGGCTTCGCTGGCGATTTTGTCCCGCAACTGTAAGATTTGAATTTCTTTCGAGAGCGAGCCATATAGCGCTCGCAACAGCTCGATCGTGGAGGAGCTTTCGAGCAGCCTTTGCTCATCCTGTACGGTGAGACTGAGGAGCGAGGCCACGCGATAGGCCAAGGCTACGGGATCGTCCTCGTTACTGAAGGCCGCCGCTGCTTCCTGAATTCCGGGGGCCTGAATCAATCGAGGAAGATCTGTGACCAATTCCTGGATGGCCCGGTGGAGTGCCTGGACTTCGGTACCCTGGTCCGCCGGACGATCGAGTCGCCGGGCCTGGACCAGAAGAAACGGCTCTGACTGTTCGACCTTGAGTAACGCAACGCGTTCGAGTCCTTGCACCAGCACGTGTATCATGCCTTCCTCTGACTGTCCGATCTGTTTCGCGATAGCCTTGGTGCCGATCGGGTAGAGATCATCAAGCCCGGGCTCATCCATGTGGGGGTTGCGTTGCGCGACGACCAGGATCGTCTTGTCTTCTGTTTTCATCGCCGCCTCAACGGCGGCAATCGACTGCGCGCGCCCGACCGTCAAGGGCATCATGATCCCTGGAAACAGAACGGTGCGTTTAATTGGAAGTACCGGTAGCGTTACAGCCTTTGTCTCATGATTCATGTGAGTGAGTCCTTTCAGTCAGTCGGTGAAAAGACACGAGGCATATGCGTAAAGATATAGATAGCTTTCGCTGAACACATGTCAAGGGGAGAGATGAGGGAGTTGATGTAACTGCTTGTAATTATAGCAATGATGCAAGGACAGGTTTAATACATAGAGGAGCGCCGAAAGAGTAGCAGCACTAACTTCTATCATTCTGCCAGTAAGCGTCCCTGGTGCTCAAAATCCGTCAGGCCGTTCCTGGGTTGGTTGAGGGTCTTGACCACTAAGCGGCTTTTGAGTCGCGCTGGAGTTGTCTAGACTGCGCTTTTGGGTGCGGGAATCGTCTTGCGCATCGATCCCGACACGATCTGAAATTCATACAACCGACACTCCAGCGGACCATTGAAGAGGGGAATGCGTTTCGATGGCGCGAGGCCGATGAGTTTGGGAACCCGCAAATCGCCGGTAAAGATATAGGCCCGCCATCCGCTGAAGCGCTGCTTCAACCAGTCGCCAAGTTGGGGATAGAAGGCATCGAGTTCCTCTGGCCGACTGAGCCGGACTCCATAGGGGGGGTTGATCATCAGCACACCCTGTTCGGTCGGGGCTTCGAGGGCCAGCACGTCGCTCTGCCGCAGGCGAATATCGATGGCGACTCCCGCTCCCTGAAACGTCCGTTGTGCAATCTTGACCGCAGCAAGGTCTTGGTCGGAGGCATAGATGGCAGCAGGCACCTCCGCCAGTTGTTTCAGCCGAGAGGCTTCGCGCAGATGACCCCAGCGTTTGGTATCATGGACCAGCAGACGCTCAAACGCGAATGACCGAGACTGTCCTGGCGCGATCCGACGCGCCATCAGCGCGGCTTCGAGCGGGATCGTTCCGCTGCCGCACATGGGATCGAGCAGCACGTCGCTGGAGGTCCAGCCAGCGAGCCGCAGCAACCCGGCCGCCAGGTTCTCACGCAACGGTGCTTCGACGGATACAACACGATGCCCCCGTTTGAAGAGAGGCTCGCCGGAGGTGTCCAGATAGAAGGTTACTGTTGACTCATCGAGAAATGCGTCGATCCGGATGTTCGGGCGATGGGTGTCAACATTCGGTCGCTTATGGCGCACCGCCATAAACTTGTCGCAGACCGCGTCTTTAATTCGCAGCGTGACAAAGTCCAGGCTGGTGAGTGGGCAACGGCGCGCACTCACTTTCACCTTGATGGTCTGTGAGGGAGTGAACCAATCCGGCCAGGGCAGGCGATAGGCGGCGCGGTACACATCGTCTTCCGAGCGATAGGGGGTCTGTCCGACTTCCCAGAGCACGCGGCTGGCAATGTGACTCTTGAGATTGACCCAATACATCGTGGACCAGGGAGACTGGAAGCCGACCCCGCCATCCGTCTTCGTCGTCATAGGCACGCCAAGGTCGTGGAGTTCCTGCTCGAGCACTCCCTCCAACCCGCGCGGGCAGGGTGCAAAGAACCGTAGTTTTGTGCTATCCATGCTCATATAACGCTTCGCGAAACGTGCGGGGCAGGCGAGCCCTCATTTTCTCGCTCGTCACTCATTACGAGTCACTCACTCTTATGAACTATTGCAGCGCCTGCGGTGCCTCAGTTACGAAGAAAATTCCCGTCGGCGACAACTTGCCCCGGTTCGTCTGCGATACCTGTCGGGCCATTCATTACCATAATCCAAAGATCGTCGCAGGCTGTATTCCGGAGTGGGATGGCCACATTCTCCTCTGCCGGCGTGCGATCGAGCCCAAGTCCGGCCTCTGGACCTTTCCTGCCGGCTTCATGGAAATCGGCGAGAGCACCGAACAGGCGGCCGTTCGCGAGACACTGGAGGAAGCGCAGGCTCAGGTTGAGCGTATCTGCCTCTTTGCGGTCCTGAGTCTCCCGCACATCGGCCAGGCTTACCTGGTGTTCCGCGGGCCGATGCGTTCGCCAGATTTCGGAGCGGGTGAGGAAAGCCTCGACGTGCAATTGTTCTCCCTCGCTGCGATTCCCTGGGACGAGATCGCGTTCCCCGTGGTGAAGGATGCCCTGCGCCGCTATGTCGACGATGTGACGCGGGGCGAGTTCCAGGTGCATGTTGCCACCTTGCCGGACCGACTCACCTAACCGCTGCAGGGAGCTGAAAAAGTCCGCCAGCGTCGTTCTCACTTCGTTCAGACCTCAACGTACCCCAAGGGTACGCTCGAGACTTCACTCGCTGCGGCCTTGCTGGACGTCTTTTTGAGCTCCTGCGGGGTCATACCATGTGATGCCATACGTATTCCGCAATCGCAGAATTCTCCATCAATTGAGTGTGGGAATGGTAAGGAGGGGCAGGCTGCGGCCCTCTTCATCGTGTAGAAAGCGAAACCCGTTTGCCTCAGTGTAGTCTACGGTCACGCCTTCCATCCGTGGCGCACTCCGTCGATCAACCGCAATCGTGAGGTCATCGACCTGCTGAACGTCGTCGTCAGGCTGTGTGGCCGCTTCCAACGTAATACTGAAGCTTAAGCGTGAATCGTCCAGGTCGCGTACGGAAATCCTAACGACCGGATCCTCAGGATGGTGGACTCGAATCGCTTTCAGCTGTGCGATGGCGGCAATTGTGAGGGCAATCATGAACGCAGTTCACTCTGGCGAACGATGCTGTGAATATCGACCAGGTGATCGTTTCGGTCAATGGAGTAGAAAATTCGCCAGTCCTCGACCGCATATTTGGAAAGGCCTGGCAGGTCTGGCGCGATGGGGTCATGGCGCAAGTTATCGATGTTGGAGGCAATCCATTTAGTCTTGTCCAAGAGTCGCTGTGCCATGGATGGCTCAAGGCTCGCAAGATCTTTGAGGATGGCTGGGCGATAGGCAAGACGATACCAGGCCATTTCGTCCTTACCAGCGCAGACCAAGCTGGTTCGCGATGTCTTCGCCGGACAGTCTTTCTGTACTGGCCAAGGACTCTTTCAGGCGGGCGCGCAGGCCATCGCCGAGCTGGAATCCGAGGTCAGGATCGCCCAGTAACTCACGCAGACGATCGTCGACGATGCCGCGCACGAGTGCTTTGAATTGTTCCTGGGAAAGTTGGGAGAGGTCCATGAAGACGGAGGATACGGAGGCGAGTGCCTAAAATGCAACTACAGAGAAGGGCGCCTACTGAAGGTCGGTCTTGGGTTGGAGCTGCTCGATCATGCGGTTCAGTCGGTCTTGATGCGGGGGGGCTATCGTCAGGAACTCTAGGCCGACGCCAGCGGACCCGGACCAGCGGACTGCGGCATTATCGATTAAGATCGGCCTGGATTCGCCAGGAATATGTAATTGCACGGTGAGCTGCATGCCGGTAAAGGGGCTGATGATACTGTCTACGCGGCATCCTTTGGCCGAAATGTTTCGGACAGACCCAGCATGGCGGAAGTGATCCTTATGTACCAAGGTGCTGGAGAGCGACACGGGAAATCTGGGATGCTTTCTGGTGACCATAGTTGTGTATTGAGTGGTTCCTATGGGGAGATGTGTTACTTGGGTTGCCAGGAATTGCTCAAGACGGGCTCGTTCTATCTCCTGGATCTCAAGAAATTCCACCCCAAACTCGAGTTTCAGGATCCACCGAACTGTGGCGGCTCGAATGGTGACAGCAAGCAGTCTGTCCCGGAATCCGGAGGTGAACAGCGAGGAGAGCGCCGTTCCTTACCGCAAGATCGCTTACGACTTTGCAGCCACCCATCCCGAGGTTATATACGATCCCTATCCCGGCATGGTCGCCTTCGAACGTAGCAGGGAATTCGACCTGATAGCGAACGTGCTGCCTCTGTTCCGTCATATAGGCGCCCTCAAAATGCATTCGTTTGAAGAGTGGCCTCTGCGATGAGTCTTCTCTGATTGTACCTTCGTCTCAAGAAAGGCTATTCGGTGAACGGGTGGTTGTCAAAGAAATAGAGATCTTTGGAAATTTCTGGTACCCAAAAGTTGGGGAGGAAATATGTGGGGCAAGACGGATGGCGCTCTGTGAGCAGGCCATGGCGAAAATTAAGCTGAAGAGTAGGGAGGTTTGGGCAATTCAGATAGACGTGACGGATGAGTGTCGGATCTTGCGGCATCCCTTGGCAATTGGCTGTAGCACTTCTTCCACCTGGTTGCCATTTGATTTTCGGTGGGTGTACTTCTAGAATGCCACCATTGGATTGACGTTGCGATGCCCACCATCTCTGGCTCACGAACATCCTCTCAGCGCACGAAGAAGAGATCAAAGAAGTCCCCCGGCCTCGACGCCTCGCTGAAGCGCCGTTTTCAGGCTCGGTTGCTGAAGTGGTACGAGAAGTATGGCCGTGATCTGCCTTGGCGAAAGACCTCCAACCCCTATCATATTCTGGTCTCTGAAGTGATGTTGCAACAGACTCAGGTCGATCGGGTGATTCCGAAGTACCATGAGTTTCTTGACCGTTACCCAAGCTTTGAAGAGTTGGCTGATGCGCCGGTCTCGGATGTAAAGAAGACGTGGTACCCACTAGGCTATAATATTCGGCCGGAGCGGCTACATAGTATTGCGTGCGAGACAGTGGAACGATATGGGGGTCAACTTCCGAGCGATGCGGAGGAATTGCTGTCGTTCAAGGGAATCGGACGTTACACGGCCGGGGCCATTCGGTCGTTCGCATTCAACGCAGATGCGCCGATCCTAGATACGAATGTGATTCGGGTCCTTCATCGGGTGTTCGTGGCGAAGGGCGATCCCAAGAATCAAAAGGCGAGGCTCTGGCAATTGTCGGAAGCCTTAATTCCAAGTGGGAAGGGCTATGATTTCAACCAGGCGATTATGGACTTTGGGGCGACCTGCTGCACGGCAAGAAATCCCTCCTGTCGGCAATGTCCGATGAAATCATTTTGCAAGACGTACCCATTCGATCCTAAGCCGAGAAGAGCGACGGTGCGGCATGAAGGTCGTTGAAGTCGCTGCCGGTCTTGTCTATCGTGAGGGCCGCTACTTGATTGCCCGACGGAATCCTGGCGTGCACTTGGCAGGTTTCTGGGAGTTTCCAGGCGGGAAGTGCGAGCCGGGTGAAACCTTGGAAGAATGTCTGCGGCGGGAGTTGTTCGAGGAGCTGGGTATTCGTATCGACGTGCCGATACCGTTTCAAATCGTTCGGCACGAGTATGCGGAGAAAATTGTGGAGCTGCATTTCTTCCGTTGTATGATCGAAACCGGGCATGCCACAGCAATCGACTGTGCGGAAATTCGATGGGTCTGGCCACACGAGTTGGGCGAATTTGAGTTTCCCCCAGCGGACCGCCCGATCATCGAGGCCCTACGGCGACAGGGCATAGGGCAGACTTTATGAAGGTCGTCCTGGATATTGAGACTATTCAAGCGCCTCGGGAAGAATGGGCGCGGTTGGTGGGGAAGTTTCCGTCAAGCGGCGAGTCTGAGCCGGCAGGCGAGGGTTACGATTTGTTTACGGCAGGGGCTGCCGAAGCTCAACGACGCGCCGAGGATGAACAATATGCGAAGTCCGCCTTTGACGGTACGTTCAGTCAGATCGTCTGTATCGGCCTGTTGGAATTTTCCGACCAGCTCGAGCCGCGTGGGTCGGTGGCCTGGTATGGCGGGGATGAGCGGGAGTTGCTGCGACAATTCTGGAGCCGTCTGGCTCAGAATCGCCCGTCTCTCTTCATCACCCATAACGGACTGGGTTTTGACATCCCGTTCATTAAGAAGCGATCGATCATCCACCAGGTCAAGCCGAGCCTGGACGTCAACCTCGCGAAGTTCCGTACGGAACCGGTTTACGACACGATGGCGATTTGGAGCAATTGGGATATGCGTGGGTGGGTGAAACTCGACGTGCTGGCGCGAGCGCTGAATGTCGAAACTAAATCGGGCAGCGGGGCTCAGGTAGCTGAGATGTGGGGGAAGGGACAGGGGCTTGAGTTGGCTCGATACTGCCTGCAAGATACCTATGTGACGTATGCCTGTTATTGCCGGATGAATTTCCGACAGCCCCTGTCCAGTGAAGTGGTCTTGCTCCAGCCGGAGTTGCTCAATGTCGATTGAGGGAGGCTAGCGAGTCTGTGTCGCGTGCGCCGGTTTCTTCTTCGGTGCCGGTTTAGCGGATACCTTGGTCAACCTGAGCGCTTTCATTTCCTCGTCGCGGTCCCGCAGTTCGCGCTTCATCCATTCCGACTCCTTGCGAAGCATAGTGATCTCGGAATCCTTCTTGGCGAGCGCCTCTTTCGCTGACTTCAAGTCACTGAGTTTCTGAGTCGAAAATTCGTCCCGTCCCGCCTCCTGTCCCACACTGGCAGAGACTGCCTGAGCTTTCGCCGGAACGGTCGCCTCATAGGCACATTTGGAGCGATCGGCGAGGCTTTTGCCATCGGCATGGCGGCAGGCATCGGGGTCTTGGCCAGTGCATGATAGTCGATGATTATCGTTATGGCGCCGAGTGCACCGCCGGCGACATAGGCCGGAGCCGGTTCGATGCGAGCAGTCGACTCAGGCATAAAACCAGTCGGCTCGGCACCCTTCCTGATGGTCAAGTAGACGGATCCCTTGCTGTACGTAAATACTGCCCGTGGTGGGTTCAGAGCCTGACCCTGCGGATGAGGATACACGGAACCCAACAAGTTGTTCGGGTTTCGCCTTGGATAAGCCTTGTGCGAGCAGGGGAGAGAGAAATTCTGCATCCTCATCGCTGAAAATTCTCATCGGCTTGCTGCCACCAGCGGACATTCTCGAAGATCCGCTCATGTTGTCATTGCGATATAACCCTTTCACGATCTTTGCGATGGTCAGTTGATCGATCACAGCGGGATGGCTGGCTTCATACGACCAATCGCTCACTTCTTCCAAGTAGACACTGCCATGTTGAATTGTTGAGCGAGTTTTGTCCCGCTTGCGCAACCGCTGATGACGAGGGCACAGGCAGCAATTCCAACAAGACTCTGGATGATTGGACTTCGCACATTCGTTAGCGGGAGGTAACTCTTCATCGCGACGCTCCTTCTTTTGGAACAAGTGTGTGTGAGTATCCGTGGCGAGTTGCAGTGTCGATGCGCCAGGGAGACTACCAGATTCCCAGGCCCATCAGTGCCATACTCAGTGCTATCCATCCGAAGATTCCCATCGCGATGAGGGTTTCCAGGCTTATGGAGGTATCTGTTTTTTCTTTTACGTTGTGATCTTGCATCTCGATCGTGCCTCGTCTTCAAAGAGTGAGAGTGTGCGGTCACGTGGTAGACGACTCATTGCACAGCAAAGATTATGCCTCTAGCAGGGATTAAGCAGATTCGGTGATGTACTAGGCAATAGCAGGAGAAGATGGGAATTATTACGGAGTGGACCGGCTAAGTCCCGACTAGGATAAGCAGAAAGTGATAATGAGTCCAAGTGCATGATAATGCAGGGCTAAATCGCAACAATGTGCCGAGCTATTTCATGGATTCAGGAAAAGAAAGCTCCCGCTCCACTGCGGAGCATCATGCAGATGGCAACGCCACTTCACTTCTTGAAGATCTATGAGGTGGGAGGGATTCATAAACAGATCTTGTTCAGAAGTGTTCGTTTTTGGAGCGTATTCGACCAAAATGATTCCTGGGAAGTAGGGTAGGCGCCAACGATTCAATTCATCGGCAGAGGTTCCGCATACAACGTCGTGGATGAAGCATCGTAGATGGCAAGGGAAACGATGTCTCCTGGTTGAGAGGGTACCGCGCATTTGTCCCAGATGACGGTGATGTTGCCATCGGATTTTCCCATGCCCTGCGCGGCGGATCGCTTAGCATCCCCTTCGACCAGGACGGGAACCGTTGTCTTCAGATATTCCCGGTTGCGTTCGTAGGAAATGTTCCGTTGGAGGTCGAAGAGTCGCGTTACCCGTTCGGTCTTTACTGCCTCGGAGACATCGTCCGAAAACTTGCGCGCGGCGATGGTATTCTTTCGCTCAGAGTATTTGAAGATAAACGCTGAGTGAAACCGTGTCTCCTCGACAAGCCGGTAGGTCTCGGCGAATTCCGCATCGCTTTCCCCACAGAAGCCACAAATGATATCGGTGCTGAGGACGATGTCGGATCTCAGGGTACGGATACGGTCGACCAAGGCACGATACTCTTTATTGGTATAGGTGCGATTCATCAAGCCGAGCATGCGGTCGCTGCCAGATTGCAGTGGTAAATGAATTTGCTTGCAGATGTGGGGATGGGACACGACGGCGTCCAACAATGAAAGCGGAAAATCTTTGGGGTGCGGGGACGTGAATCTCACGCGTTCGATGCCTGGCACGTCCGCGACGGCCGTGATCAATCGTGCAAAATCCCAGTCGCCGAATCGGTACGAATTGACGTTTTGCCCGAGGAGCGTGATCTGCTTGAATCCTTGTTCGGCGATCCGGCGAGCTTCCTGAACGATTCCTTCTGGATCGCGGGAGCGCTCACGCCCCCGAGTATAGGGGACCACACAGAAACTGCAGAAGTTGTCGCAGCCTCGCATGACGGCGATCCAGGCGTTCACCCTGTCGTTTCGGTCGGGTATGACATCGTGGTAGGTTTCATATTCCGAAAGGTCGACCGCGAGTCCCTTCTGATCCAACCCCTCTTCTTGCGACCGCATCGCGTTGCGGATCAACATCGGCAACTGGCGATAGGCATCAGGGCCGGCAAGCACATCGACCAGCGGCTGAATGTCCGTCAGTTCCTCTTTTAGGTTTTGCGCCATACAACCCAAGACGCCTACGACCAGCGGACGCCGCCGTTTGAGTTTTTTGAGTTCAGACAGGTGCTTATAGACCTTATTGTGGGCGTTCTCGCGGATCGCGCAGGTGTTTAGCAGAATCACGTCCGCACGCTCTCGCTCGTCGGTAAACACAAATCCATCCTGTTTCATCAGTGAGCGAACGAGCTCCGAGTCGTATTCGTTCATCTGACAGCCGAAGGTTTCCAGATGCACGTGGGTAGGAGTGGATGGGGCCTTCATAGAATCGGCACCCTTCGCATGGGCTGACACTCCGCTGTCAGTTGACCCAACGCCCAACGGTCCGATACTCCGATAATCCGCACCTCTTTCAGGTGATTGGTGAGGTCGATGCTTGAGGGTACAGCCACTTTCAAGAAGTTTGCTGTCACCCCCAACCTGAAGCCATCTATTTCACCTGACTCGAATAGGACGGACACGGCGGACCCGATATGCCGTTCTGCAAAGGCCAGGCGCTTAAGGCGGGACACCTCAGCGAGTATTTTCGCACGCTGCCGAGCGACTGTGATCGGCACCTGGTCAGGCAATTTCGAGGCAGCAGTGCCGGGCCGTTGTGAGTAGGCGAAGACATGCAAATAGGAGAAGGGAAGCTCGCGCACGAGGCCTAGAGTATGCTCGAATGCTTCTTCAGTTTCTCCCGGAAACCCGACCATGATATCAGTCCCCAGCCCAAGGTGAGGAATCGCCGCCAAGGTCCGGCGGATCAGACGGGTAAACTCTTCTAGATTGTACGGACGATGCATGGCCGATAAGATGGTGTCGTCTCCGCTTTGCAAGGGGATATGGAGGTAGGGACAGAGCTTCGATGAGGAAGCCATTCGATCCAGGAGAGCATTCGTGATCGTCGTCGGCTCAATAGACGAAATCCTGATTCGATCGAGTCCCTCAATCGCCTCCAATTGTGCGATTAACCCGACCAGATCGATCTCACCTTGGCGATACTGCCCGATGTTGACGCCGGTCAGCACAATTTCCTTGTAACCTCCTGCCACAAGGATTTCAGCCTCTCGGATTACGTCATCCCGGAGGCGACTCCGTTCATGCCCGCGCGCGAAGGGGATGAGACAGAAGCTACACATGATGTTGCAGCCATCCTGAACCTTGAGCAATGCTCTGGTCGAGTCTGGTTCGCCATACTCCGGCAGAGTGAAATCCTCTCGGTCGATGGTGCGAGTATGGAGCACTTCCGGGTCCGGCTGTTTCTTCAGGGCATGGGGGGCTGGAAGAAATGACGGTAAGTCCCATTTGAATTGATTGCCGACAATGAGATCGATTCCGGGAATGGTGCGCAGTGCTTGAACGCCGGTCTGTGCGTAACAGCCGGTAACTGCCACAAAGGCACCGGGGGAATGTCTCAACGTCTTGCGGATGACATATCGGCAGGTCCGTTCTGCATCCTCTGTCACGGAGCAGGTGTTCACGACGAGCAAGTCAGTCGGCTCACCGAACTCGACGACGCGGTAGCCATCGCGCCGCAAGCGAGCTTGCGAGCACGGCTGTCTCTGCCTGGTTCAGTCGGCAGCCGAGTGTATGGAGAGAGGCACGTTTCATGATGGTCGGGCCATTATAGGGAGATCCTTGCGATGGGAGCAAGGATCTCCCTCGAGCTCTTCGCGTTGCTCGCTGTCCTGGGTTGAAGGCTTTGGAAGGCCATGGTAGAGTTCGCCGACTGGCCCACCTCCATTATTGTGAGTCTGTTGTGACACCTTCGCAGTTGGCGGTTTCCATCTTCATGGTATCTCTTCTCCTCTTCCTCCCTGTGTCCGGTGGGTGGACGAAGGAGATCCTTCCTCTCGAACCTGACCTGGCGACAAGAATTGACGAGCACTACGATCACGAGGCTCGGCTCTTCTTGATGTTGTATTCACTCAATGGCAATGGTCAAGTCGACTACGTGACGGGGCGGCTGGTCCAGGAATATGCCCGTAGCAACTACGGGAATCCGGTCTATCAGACCGAGGCCTATCCCTTGTTCTACTGGTGGAACCACACCATGTACAACGATCCGGAGCAGGATGGCGTGAACGGGAACGAACGGGTCTACCAAGAAAACGTAGAGTTTGATATTTCGCGCTATAAGCCCTGCACCTTCAATGGACAACCCTGCTGAGATTCGATGCACCGCTACGTGGAGTGGTTCTCCAGTGCCTCTTCGACCTGCCCTTCTTTCCTCTCGATAGATTAGATTTCGAGAATGTCCTGAGCCGCCCTCCATTCCGGTGATATGCTACTCCCTCATGCCTACTGACAGGGCTCGATGAAAACACCATCGTTCATTCAGATCCTTGCGAACCGGCGTATCGGCATCATGTTGCCCTTGGGTTTTGCCTCGGGGTTGCCATTGGCCCTCACGGCTGGGACGCTCCAGGCCTGGCTGACGGTTGTCGGGCTCGACCTGAAGACCATCGGCATTTTTACGCTCGTCGGTCTCCCGTACACACTGAAATTCTTGTGGGCCCCATTGATGGATCGGCTGGTCCCTCCCTGGCTGGGACGGCGGCGCGGATGGATGCTGGTGATGCAGATCAGTGTTGCGCTCGGCTTGGCGGCTATGGCAGTGACTGGGCCAGGCCAGCGTCCGGAAATACTCGGGGTCCTGGCTCTCGTGGTGGCCTTCCTCGCTGCTTCACTCGACATCGTTTTCGATGCCTATCGGACCGATGTGCTCTTACGTCCGGAACGGGGATTCGGTGTAGCTGTGTGGGTGAATGGCTATCGATGTGCGCTGTTGCTTGCGAGTGCCGGCGCCCTCCTGTTGGCCGATCGTATTGGATGGCAAAACACCTATTTGCTGCTTGCCGCATTAATGTTGGCGGGAGTTGTCACGATCCTCGTCAGTCCGGAACCGTCAGAGCCAAGTGCGACACCGGCGAGTCTGGCCGAAGCGGTTGGAGGACCGCTGAAAGAATTCTTTACGCGTCCAGGGGTGGTCGGGCTTCTCGCCCTCATCGTCTTTTATAAAATTGGAGACGCCGTCGCGGCCTCGCTTCAAACGGCATTTCTTATTGGAGGGATGGGCTTCTCCGTCAGCGAGGTCGGGTATGTGAAGGGCCTTGGGATCGGAGCCACACTCATCGGCGCATTGGCCGGGGGTGTCGCAATGGCCAAGCTCGGGATGGTCCGGTCGTTACTGCTCTTTGGTCTCTTGCAAGCGGTCTCAAACTTGGGGTTTATGTGGCTCGCCTGGATGGGCAAGAGTTACGCGGCGCTCACGACATCGATTCTCGTCGAGAATGTGACCGGTGGCATGGGCACCGTAGCGTTTGTCGCACTGATTATGTCGCTGTGCGACCATCGTTATACAGCAACCCAGTTCGCGTTGCTCTCTTCCCTGGAAGCGCTCGGGCGAGTGTTCTCCGGTCGTCCGTCGGCCGAGTTGGTCGAAATGGTCGGCTGGGCGCAATTTTTCTTCTGGTCGTTTCTGGTCGCTCTACCAGGTATCTGGCTGGTGTGGGCTCTCCGAGCGCAGTTGCATCAAGAAGCCGGTCGCGATGCGCAAGCCAGAGCCGGCTCAGCCGATCTATGACGGCTGTATGCGGCGCTGGAGGAACAAGACGAACAGCATTAATGTCGGAAGGGGTGCCAGGACGAAGGGAACAAGCCAAACCCAGACATTTTTCCCGCGCATGCGGGCTTGATCGATCATCCAGACAAAGACCCACACAATCAAGCCGAGATAGTTGAGGGCCATCCAGCGCGGTCGTATGAAGTCTTGAGGCCGCTCGTGCTGTCCGGAGCTGCATTGAGGAGAAAGACTCCCAGCGTGAGCACAAATAGTCCCAACAAGGTTGCGACAAGACGTTTGCTCCAGACAAACATGATGATCCTCCTGATACAAACAATGTGAGCAGCATGGTTGCCGCAACAGACCTATCGAGCGTAGGCTAATCATCCGTCTGTTGTTTGTCAAAGGGGGGATAGCGCGCTTCCGTTTCCCTGGAGCCTGTCGCGCCGGGGCGGTTCATAGCAATCAATCTAAGGGGCCTGTATGAGCCTCCTGCGTTTGAGCCTAGTCGTGACGGTATTGGCCGTGAGTGTCGTGCTGGCACTGACGAATCCCACCACGGATCAATATCTGAGCTTCGTGCAAGCCGAACTAACCAAGGCTATGGATCGAATGGATCAGTCCACACCCGAACGGGAAGGAACGGTGGTCAGAAGTATCTTTCGCAGGCATAGTCAGGAGTTGCTCAATAGCATGGTGCGTCCTCATACCATGCGTCAAAATCTGGGGAGTCCTCAGCCGGTTTGAAACAACGGTGCTGGGTACTCGGGTTGTGGTTATCGGCATCGGCAACCAGTTCATTCCCGTTGAGGGAGTGGATGAAGCCATTTTGACCCTCGGCCGCCAGAGTATTTTAGTTTTTTCTCCGTGTGGGGATCTCTTGGCTATCGAAAATAGCTCTGTTTTTGATCAAAACTACTGTGGATAAGTCGGTCTAAATTCCCCAGATGTGGCGTTTCCCAATCATTTGCAGTTATCCACAGGCTTTCCTCCGTTTCCCCAGCCCAACCACTACATTTGGTATTGACAATTAATCCAGATCGCTATATGTAGTTACTCCTCGGGTTGATTGATCTGTCAAGACACAAAAGTTAGGGCACTCAAAGCACATCGCCATATTGATACTGAAGCCAGATTGTTCCTGTTTGGGATTGAAAGCGGTCCTATACCAACTACGCAGACTGGGGGAGGGGAAATCGTGAGAATAGAACGCCGATTTACACGTCGAGGGCAAGGTCCCTATGAAGACCTGCCGTTCGTGAAACGTTCGTCGGAAATTCGTAATCCCGACGGATCGACCGTGTTTAAGTTGGAAAATATCGACATTCCCGAGCCCTGGTCCCAGCTTGCGATTGATATTCTCGCCCAGAAATATTTCCGGAAAGCCGGAGTGCCGCAGCGAGATGAGCAGGGGAATCCGATCGTCGGGCCTGACGGCAAGCCGCAGTTGGGAGGAGAGCGTGACTCCCGACAAGTGTTTGAACGGCTCGCCGGTTGTTGGACCTCCTGGGGGAAAAACTTCGGCTATTTCAAGACTCCGGAAGATTCCGATGCCTTCCATGATGAGCTCTGTTACATGCTCGCGCATCAGATGGCTGCGCCCAATTCTCCCCAGTGGTTTAACACGGGGCTTCATTATGCCTATGGACTCTCAGGGCCTGCGCAAGGGCATTATTATGTCGACCCCAAGACTCGTGAAGTCGTCAAAGCCACCAATGCATTTGAGCATCCGCAACCGCACGCCTGCTTCATTCAATCCGTTGATGACGACTTGGTCAGCGAGGGCGGCATCATGGATCTTTGGGTGCGAGAGGCGCGCCTGTTCAAATACGGATCGGGGACCGGCACCAACTTTTCCAAGCTTCGCGGCGATGCTGAACCGTTGTCCGGCGGCGGCCGCTCGTCTGGATTGATGTCTTTCCTTCGTATCGGCGATCGAGCGGCAGGCGCCATTAAGTCCGGCGGGACGACCAGACGGGCTGCCAAAATGGTTTGCCTCGATTTGGATCATCCCGACATCGAGGAATTTATCAACTGGAAGGTGGTGGAAGAGCAAAAAGTCGCCGCTATGGTGACCGGCTCGAAAATCTGCGCACAACGCCTCAATGCCGTTCTCAAGGCCTGCCACGTCGTCGATGGTGCCGGTCAGATGAAAAGTCGAGATCGATGCCAAGCAGAATCCGATCCTCAAGGAAGCCCTGGCTGCCGCCCGGCGGGATGCGGTTCCAGAGGCCTATGTCCAGCGGATGTTTTCCTATGCGCAGCAAGGGTTCACACATTTTGTGTTTCATGAGTACGACACGAACTGGGACGGCAAGGCCTACCAAACGGTGTCCGGCCAAAACTCAAACAACAGCGTGCGTATTCCCAACGATTTTTTTGCGGCGTTGGAGGCGGACGGCGATTGGCAACTCAAGCGACGGATCGACGGCAAAGTCTCCAAGACCATCAAAGCGCGGGATCTCTGGGATCAGATCGCTTGGGCCGCCTGGATTTGCGCGGATCCAGGCACGCAATACGACACCACGATCAACGAATGGCATACTTGCCCGGAGGATGGCCGTATCAATGCCTCCAATCCTTGCTCCGAATACATGTTCCTCGATGATACGGCGTGCAATTTGGCTTCGATCAACCTCGCCCAATTCTTCTCGACCGACGCCCAATTCGAGCTGGAGAATTTCCGCCACGCCGTGCGCCTCTGGACGATCGTACTGGAGATCAGCGTACTCATGGCTTCGTTTCCCAGCCGCTCTATTGCCGAGAAGAGTTTTGAGTTCCGAACGCTGGGGCTCGGCTATGCCAACCTAGGTACCGTGCTGATGCGGCAAGGCATTCCTTACGATTCTCCCAAGGCGCTGGCCATCGGCGGTGCGCTGACCGCTATCATGACCGGCGAGGCCTATGGCACATCGGCTGAAATGGCTGCAGAACTGTGGTCCTTCCCAGGCTATGCCAAAAACCGCGAGGCCATGTTGCGCGTCATCCGTAATCACCGACGAGCCTCGTACAATGCCGCTCTCGGAAGAATATGAAGGTTTGACGATTACACCGATCGGGATTCAGCCGGAGCATTGTCCTCCCGAGTTGCTCGTGGCGGCACGTCGGGCCTGGGACCGTGCCCTCGAATTGGGGACGGCCTATGGGTATCGCAATGCGCAGGTCACGGTGATTGCTCCTACGGGCACGATCGGACTCGTGATGGATTGCGATACGACGGGCATCGAACCGGATTTCGCGCTTGTCAAATTCAAAAAACTGGCAGGCGGAGGCTATTTTAAGATCATCAATCAAAGCATACCCGCTGCACTCAGAACCTTGGGGTATACCGAGTCTCAGATTCAGGACATCGTGAACTATTGCGTTGGCCGGCAAACCTTGCAGACCGCACCATTCATTAACCATGAGACCCTGAGACAGAAGGGGTTCGACGACGCCGCTCTCGCACGAATGGAAGGCGGTTTGTCCCAGGCCTTCGAGATTCAATTTACGTTTAATAAGTATGCGTTGGGTGAGGACTTCTGCCGGGAAAAGTTGGGATTGACTGACGCGCAATTGAATGAATCAAATTTCAACATGCTGAAAGCGCTGGGGTTTACACAAGAAGAAATCGCCGCTGCCAATGATTATTGCTGCGGCACCATGACGGTGGAAGGGGCCCCACATCTCAAAGCCGAGCACCTTCCGATCTTCGATTGTGCCAACCGCTGTGGCCGGATCGGTCAGCGATATATCGCCGTCGATGCGCACATCCGTATGATGGCGGCGGCACAACCATTCATCAGCGGCGCCATCAGCAAAACGATCAATATGCCAGCCGATGCGACGCTGGAAGGAGTGAAATCGGCCTATTTGCTTGCCTGGAAAAGCATGGTCAAGGCCGTGGCTCTGTATCGCGACGGTTCGAAGTTGAGCCAGCCGTTATCGGCCTCAACGGACAGCGGCAAGACCGTCGAAGCCTCGTCAGAAATATTGTCGATTGCGGAAAAGATTACAGAACGAGTGTTGGTACGGTACCTAGCGAAGCGCCGACCGCTCCCGGCTAGACGCAATGGGTACACGCAGAAAGCCGTCGTCGGGGGGCACAAGCTCTATCTGCGCACGGGTGAGTATGAGGATGGCACTTGCGGCGAAATCTTCCTCGATATGCACAAAGAAGGGGCCGCATTCCGCAGCCTCATGAACTGTTTCGCCATTGCTATTTCACTGGGCCTCCAACATGGCGTCCCGCTGGAGGAGTTTGTCGAAGCGTTCGTGTTTACCCGCTTCGAGCCGAATGGGCCGGTTAAATTGAATGACCGTATCAAAATGTCCACGTCGATCATCGATTACATCTTCCGAGAGCTTGCCGTGACCTATCTTGACCGCTATGACTTGGCACAGGTCCAGGAAGAGGATCTTAGAATGGACTCTGTCAAAATGGACGAGCAAGATCCTGAATGTGTCGAGGAGGAGGCCACTCCTGAAACGCTGGCTTCGGCATCGATCAGCACTGACCTGTTTCCTGCACGACGTGGGGCGATACCGCGGCATAAGGGCAATGGCCACGGAAATGGAAACGGTAACGTAGCCCATACCGTCGAACTGAAGCGTGAAACGTTGACCTTGACCGCCATCCAAATGGCACGCCAAAAGGGCTATGAGGGAGATCCCTGCTCCGAGTGTAAGCAGTTCACTATGGTACGAAACGGAACCTGTCTCAAGTGTGAAACCTGCGGTACCACGAGCGGCTGTTCGTAAGAGCGAGGACTCAATGAGCACGGTACTTCGCGAGCAAGGGATTGTCACGGTCCACGATCAGGTCGTGAGTTGGGTCGCGCAGCGATGGGCGAAGGCATTTCATTGTAAGGTCACCATCCATACCAGTCTTGAGCAGAACCCCTGGGCTGATCCTCAGCAACAGTGCGATATCGTCGGGTGGCAGGTGAGTTCAACCGGCAATACGATGGAATGGATGGCTGAGGTGGAAACCGATGATTCGATCAAAGATGTCGCAACCGTTTCAGAATGGAAAGAGACGGTTGTGCGCGGTATCCCATTCTATTTGCTCGTGCCACGCGGCCTCAAGGAGTCGGCACAGAAGCTGGCAGGGGATGCCGCTGTCCCTGTTAGCGGTATTTACGAGTACACGTTTGTGAACGGTTTATGTCAGGTGCGCTAACCGATATCTGTTCAACACGGTTGGCTCATCAATCAACGATACAGGCCTTGGTTCTGATAGAATCGATTCTTTCCGGTTCTAAAAGGAGAGTGGTGATCGTCGAGGATCGGTAAGGAGATCGTCATCATCACATGCTCCATGCTACGGAGTAATTCCTATGCCCACAACGACACAATTGGTCATTAGCGGATTGAGCAGAGCCCGGCGTTATGGCTCAAGTGGCCCAGGTCCTCGGTGAGGCGAAGGTCAACATCAAGGCTTTTTCTGCTCCAGAAGTCGCCGGAACGGGAAAGCTGAGATTGTTGGTCGCGGATCTGGAAGGGGCTCGTGCGGCGCTGAAAACAGCAAGAATCAAGTTTACAGAGGAAACGGCCTTGCTGTTGAGCCTTGAAAATAAGCCAGGGGCTTTGAAAGAAGTGGCGGATCTGCTAACCAAAGCGCGCATCAATATTAAATGCGGTTATTGCACTCCATCCCGCGAGGGAAAGCGCGCGATCGTGGTTCTAACAGTCTCAAACACAGCTAAAGCGCTTACAATCCTGCAGGATCAATCGCTCGACGAGTTTTAGACATGTCTCGCAGACCTCGACCCTGCCGGTCTTGCTGGCCGGTTCTTCTTCTCGCGACCCTCCTGGTCGGTACCCTGGCTGCTTGCAGCGGTGCTCCCAAACCTGTCTATTTCCCAGGCTATCCTGTTGGGTTTGTCGAGCGAGGGGTCGCCTCATGGTATGGCCCAGGATTTCATGGAAACAAGACGGCCAATGGCGAACGGTACGACATGCATCAGCTAACGGCTGCTCACCGGACCTTGCCACTCGGTTCAATTGCTGTGGTTCGATCAATGAGTACTGGTCGGCAGGTGACCGTCCGTATAAACGATCGTGGTCCCTTCGCCAGGGGACGGGTGCTCGATCTCTCACTCGCTGGAGCGCACGCGCTGGGGATGACCGGGGCTGGAACTGATCAGATTGAATTACGAGTGGTTGGATATCAAGGGCGGACTGCTGATATGGGGTTCTTGCGAGTGCAAGTCGGGTCCTTTTCTGATCAGCAGAATGCCCTCAGCCTCTTGGAGCGAACGAAACAACTCTACTCAGCCGGCAGAGTCCAGGTTGTCGATCTACCAGAAGGAAAGCGATATCGAGTTCAGATTGGTCAGTTTTCCAGAGAAGCCCAGGCAGAAGCCGCTGCCTCCCACATCGAGTCATCCCTTGGACTCCAGACTTTTGTATTTCGAGACGACTCATAATTAATAAGCCAGCCTTATCAGGCTGACCATTCCAATTCTTCAGTTTTTCCGCAGACATGCAACGCAACCACTTGATATTGTAGCGTGTTTTCAGCATATGCTTGCTCGCCACCCCGTCCTATGGTACATGTACAGTCCGATGGAAACAGGTCCGATAGGTCACTATCAAGTCACTCTGTTCTGCAAAATCCTATATTGCCGATCCCAGGCGATAGGGGACAGCCCCTGGATTCTCCGGTATTCCTGGCCGATCGGTATAGTCGGTCGCCTCTAGTACATTACAATCCATGGATGTTCTAATCCTCTTAGGTCTTATTATTCTGTCAGCCGTGATTTCCACGGCCGAAATCGGCTTCTTTTCGGTCAACTCAACGAAGCTAAAGGCGCTCGCCCAAACTGGGAATACTCGAGCGAAGTTGGCTCTCCATCTCCGTAGTGACCCTCAAAAGCTCCTGTCGACCATTTTAGTCGGCGACCGCCTGGTCGGCGTCGCGACGCCGATGTATGCCACTTTTCTGACCCTGAATATTTATGGAGGCCAAACATTTTTTGACGAGGCGATTGCCGTCATGGTCGGCCTGCTGACCTTTGTGCTCTTGGTGGCCGTTGATGTGATTCCTAAAACGTTAGCAGCCAAGTTTGCGGTTCCGGTCACTCTGAACATGGCCTACCCTGTCTACGTGGTTCAGTTACTTCTCAAGCCATTTTTGTTTGTGATCGTGCCGATGATCTACAAATTGACCGGAGGGAAAGGTCTGACGCTTCCCCTCGTGACTGAGGAAGAGCTGAAGATCATGCTGGATGAGGGGGGGAAGACCGGGACGATTGAGTTCGAGAAGGTGAAAATGATCAAGAACGTCTTCCAGCTCAAAGACATCACAGCTGAAGACGCGATGACCCCTCGTCTCTATGTCTTTTCATTGGATGGTAACCTGTGTCTGAAAGAGGCTCAGGAACTCCTCTATAACTCGAAATACTCGCGGATCCCAGTGTATGACGGGACGCACGATAACATTACTGGCATTCTCTACAAGACGAGGGCATTGACCGAACTCGCCAAGGGGCAGAATGAGGTCGAAACTCAAGGACATTGCCTATCCCCCGCTGTTCGTTCCCGCAGGCAAGACGGCGGATGACCTCATGAAGCAGTTTCAGCAGGAGAAACGGCATATGGCTGTCGTGGTCAACGAGTTCGGCGGCGTGATGGGGATTGTCACGCTTGAAGATCTTCTCGAAGAAGTGGTCGGGGAGATCATGGACGAAACCGATATCACGGAAGAATTGATCAAACGGTTAGGGAAGAACCATATCCTTGTTCACAGTAGAACCGAAGTGCGCAAGGTCAACGACTTCCTGAAAGTCGATCTCGGCGATGAAGCAGTGACGATCGGCGGCCTTATTCAACAGGAGCTTGGCCGAATTCCCAAGGTTGGAGAAGAAGTGCGGATCGCCAACTGCCGGATCCTCATCCATGAAGCCGAGCCACGATCCATCCGTAGTGTCCAAATCTTTCGTGAAGAGAAATCACCGGCTCACGTCGAAGCTCCGAACCTCGACCTCGTCAGCTAAGTCCTTTCTCGTCCTCCCCGATCAGGGCGGCAAACTCCTGTTCCGTCAGTATCGTCACCCCCAGCGTACGGGCTTGGGCCAGTTTGGAGCCAGGATCTCGTCCCACCACCAAGTAGGACGTCTTTTTACTCACGCTTGAGGACACACGCGCTCCTGCCGTTTCCACAGCCTGTTGTGCGCTGTCTCGCGTGAAGTGATCCAGCCCACCGGTAAATACGAACGTCTTCCCTGCGAGCGGGGATTTCATCCGGTCTGCCCATTGCCATGCCCGGCGCAATCTGTACGCCGGATTCCTGGAGCTGTGCGATGACCTCTCGGTTGCGCGGTTCAGACCAATAGACCGCCAAGCTCTCCGAAATTTCAGGACCAATCTCGCGAATTTGTTGAAACCGTTCGCGATCTGCCGACATGATCTCATTGAGAGACCCAAACTCACGGGCCAGAACTTTGGCGATATGTTGTCCGACTTGCCGGATCCCGAGTCCCATCAGAAAGCGATCCAGAGAGACGGTTTTACTGTCTGCAATCGATTCCAAGAGGAGCGTGGCGGATCGATCGGCAAATCCTTCAAGTTTGACGAGGTCATCTTTGGTCAATCGATAGAGGTCGACGAGTGATCGTATCAATCCTACGTCGACCAGCTGCGCCACGGTCTTCTTTCCCTAAGCCTTCGATGTTGAGTGCATGTTTGGAAGCAAAATGCTCGATCGCTCCCTTCAATTGGGCGCCGCAGAATGATTGGCCGGTACAGTAGAAATAAGCGCCGTCGCGACCGACACTGGATCCACAGACCGGGCAGTGATCAGGCATGCAAAAGGGGGTGTGGCGTTGCTCGCCAAGGACTGGAACGCGTTCGGCAATTGCGGGAATCACATCGCCTGCCCGTTCTACCTTAACGGTGTCGCCGATCCGGATGTCTTTCCGCGCCACTTCATCGGCATTGTGCAAGGTGGCTCGGCTGATGGTAACGCCACCGACCTCCACCGGTTTCAATAATGCGACGGGCGTCAGGGTGCCGGTTCTTCCGACAGAAACGACGATATCCTGCACGATGGTGATTTCCTTGCGTGGTGCAAACTTGTAAGCGATGGCCCAACGAGGACTGCGAGATTTCATGCCGAGGCGGCTTTGCCAGTCTCGGCGGTTCACCTTTACTACCACGCCATCGATTTCATAGGGCAGCTGGTCGCGCATTGATTCCGTTTCACGGTGAAACGCCATCACGCTCATCGATTGACGCACAGAGACGCCGATGCGTCGGCACAGGGAGACCCCACTGGGCCAACTGTCTCCAGCTCATCCCAATGTGTCGGTGGGACAGATCCTGACATGCGCCATGATTTCATAGCAGGTCACGACCAACGGACGGGTGGCGGTAATCGTGGAGTCCAGTTGTCGGAGGGAACCAGAGGCCGCATTGCGCGGATTGGCAAAGGCGTCACCACCCCGTTCCGTCATGCGCCGATTCAATGCCTGGAAATCGTCGAGGCGCATATACACTTCGCCCCGCACGACAAGATGATCAGGGAGGTCGGATTGCGCGTGCAACTGCAGAGGCAGTGAACGGATCGTGCGAAGATTGACGGTCACATCCTCTCCAGTCGTTCCGTCACCTCTGGTCGCTCCACGGGTAAAGATTCCATGGTCGTACATCAGTTCGACTGATAACCCATCGAATTTTGGTTCTGCGCTGTACTCGACGGACAAGACTTCCAGTTCGCGTTTTATCCGATGGTCGAATGCCTGAACCTCGCTCTGTTCTACAATTGAGTCCAGACTGAGCATCGGCTGTTCGTGGGGAACCTTGACTAGTTCCTGGAGCGGTGGTGCGCCGACACGTTGGGACGGAGAATCTGGTGTCACCAATTCAGGGTGGGCCTGTTCCAGTTCGACCAGCTCTCGAAAAAGGCGATCGTACTGGGAATCAGAAATCTCCGGGCGATCCTTGACGTAGTACAGATAGTCGTGGCGCCTGATTTCGTCCCTGAGGGCAATCAGTCTGGCAAGGATATCGGCGTGGGCCATAGCGACTGGATGGTGACGAACAGAGGAATGTGACGGACTCGACCGTACCATAGGGCTAGGGAGTGGGTCAAACGGCGAAGGCGCCATATTCACTTTGACTTTCGCCGCGATAGACACTATTGTAAGAAACATAATTGAGTCGGTTTTTCATTGATCGGCAGCCAGTATCCATCCCTTGTGGCGGGAGGGAAACTTCCTCACGACCGTCAAAGGAGGTATCCATGAAAGGGGAGAATTGCATGAACATGTTGAGGCCAAGATCCGGCTATCGAATCGTCACCATCGTCTGTGGAGGGCTGTTGCTGAGCGGATGTGTCATGGCAGAGAAATACGATGCGGAAAAGGCGCGCAGCCTGAATTTTCAACGCCTTCTGGCCCAGGAAGAAAAACGTACCGGTGAACTCGATAGTGAAGTGAAGCGAAGCAAAAATGAATTAATGGAGTATGAAGCCAGGAATCGCGAACTCACGGCGCAGGTGCAAGCCGCTCGGGAACAAATGGCTCGTGTGCAGGAAGAAGCCGAGGCCATGAAGGAATCTGCGCTGCTGGATCGAAAAGCCAAAGCCGATATGAAGCGTGGACTCAAACCGATGCGCAAAGCATTGCCGGGTGAACCGATGCGCCGATTCCGTGGATCTGAGCGCATCGGCTCTCGGGATCGCTCCGGAGATTCCGGCTGTGCCTGGGCAAACAGAATCGTTGCCGGAAGGCATGGAATCGTCCACCGTTCATGTCGTGAAGCCTGGTGAAACGCTCTATCGGATCAGTCGGCGGTATGGCGTCTCGGTGGACAAGGTCAGAAAGTGGAACAAGCTGCCGGACGATATTATCGAGGTAGGACAGAGGCTCATCGTGGGCCAAGAATAATAGGATGGCCGCATGGCCCCGCCGCAATACTCACTCAGTCTCGACCAATTTCGGCAGTATGCCAGAGAGGGTAATCTCGTTCCGCTCTATCGAGAGATCCTCGCGGACTATGAGACCCCCGTTTCTGCCTTTGCCAAAATTGATCATGGCCCCTCAGCCTACCTCCTAGAGTCCATTGAGGGTGGTGAGAAGTGGGCACGCTATTCCTTTCTCGGCAGTGGTTCGCCCGTTGTCGTGTACGAGGATCGTGGCGACCTTCTTGTCGTGCAGGGCACGCGCAAGAAGCGCATTCCTAGCCGTGGAAACCCTCTCGAACGTCTGCGGGAGATGATGGACGGCTATCGTCCGGTGACCGTGCCGGATCTTCCCCCGTTCGTCGGCGGCGCCGTCGGATATCTGGGCTACGACATGGTGCGCACGTTTGAGGACTTGGCTGCCCGGCAGAAGGACCCGCTCAGTCTTCCGGACTTTGCCTTCCTGCTTCACTGATACGATGTTGATCTTTGACAATGTCGCTCAGAAGATTAAAGTCGTGGCCACCGCCCATGTCACGGCAAAGGGGGAACGTGGCATCAAGGCCGCCTACCGATCGGCAACGGAACGGATCGAACGCACGATCGCGAGACTCAAACGTCCGCTCCGCCGAACGCGTCCGCATCGCCGCCGCCGTCCGGTGACCTTTACGGCGAACATGAGCAGAGGCAGACTTTGAGAAGATGGTCGTGCGGACGAAGGAATACATTCGGGCCGGCGATATCGTGCAAGCGGTGTTATCCCAGCGATGGGAGACCAATGTGCAGGCGTCGCCGTTGCAGCTCTATCGCGCGTTGCGCGTGGTGAATCCCTCTCCCTATATGTATTACCTGCGCATCGCGGGGGTCGAACTGGTCGGCTCCTCTCCGGAGACGCTCGTTCGTTGTGAAAACGGTGTTATTTCCGTCCGTCCCATTGCGGGCACGCGCCGTCGCGGCGTCACGCCTGAAGAAGATCAACAGATGGAACGGCGGCTATTGGCGGATGAAAAGGAACGGGCCGAGCATGTGATGCTCGTTGACCTTGGGCGGAACGATGTCGGCCGCGTGGCGAAACCAGGCTCGGTCACTGTGGATTCGCTCATGCACGTCGAGCGGTATTCACATGTGATGCACATCGTGTCGAATGTGACGGGACAACTGGATGCATCGAAGACCTCTTACGACGTGTTGCGAGCCTGCTTTCCTGCCGGCACGGTCTCCGGTGCGCCGAAGATTCGAGCGATGCAGATCATCGATGAACTCGAGCCCACGAGGCGCGGTCCCTATGCCGGCGCAGTGGGCTACTTTAGTTTCTCCGGCAACATGGATATGTGCATCAACATCCGGACGGTCGTCGTGAAAAAGCACCAGGCCTTCATTCAAGCCGGGGCCGGCATCGTCGCGGATTCGAATCCGGAACACGAATATGAAGAGACCTGCAATAAGGCTCAGGCCATGATGAAGGCCGTTGAATTGGCCGAGCAGGGACTGGAATGAGCAGCGTCAAGGCGTGAGTCGTAAGTGGATCAAGCGGGAGTCTCGCACACTTTTCCCCTACGCTCTGACGCATAGACGTTAGGAGTATCGCCATGCTGTTGATGATCGACAACTATGATTCCTTCACCTATAACCTCGTGCAATACTTCGGGGAGCTGGGTGAAGACGTTCGGGTATTCCGCAACGATAAGATTACGATCGACCAGATCGAATCGCTGCAACCCAGCCGCATCGTCATTTCTCCTGGACCCTGCACACCGATGGAAGCGGGCGTGTCGGTCGAGACTATCCGGCATTTTGGCGGGCGTCTCCCGCTCTTGGGCGTCTGCCTCGGCCATCAATCTCTGGCCGTGGCGTTTGGCGGCGAAGTCGTTCGAGCCGAACGGTTGATGCATGGCAAAACGTCGAAGATCCGGCACGACGGGAAAACGATCTTCCATCAGCTGCCCAATCCCTTTGACGCGACACGCTACCATTCTCTGATCGTGAAGCGAGAGACGCTGCCTTCCTGTTTTGAGATCTCTGCCGAAACGGCTGAGGGAGAAATCATGGGACTGCGCCATCGATCGTTGGGCATCGAAGGGGTGCAGTTTCATCCGGAATCGATCCTCACTACGGCGGGGAAGGATCTTCTCCGTAACTTCCTTAAACTGTAGCCTGGCTCGCCTGGTCTCCGATCCATGATCAAAGACGCGATTGCCACACTCGCCGACCGCGGCTCTCTCACCGAACAAGAAGCCGAATCGGTGATGCTCGAGATCATGGAAGGCGCAGCGACTCCGGCCCAAATTGCCGCCTACTTGATGGGGCTCCGCCTGAAGGGAGAAACCGTCGAGGAAATTTCCGGTTCCGTGCGGGCTATGCGTGCCAAAGCCGTCCGCATTCGCAGTCGGAGATTCTCTGGTCGTGGATACTTGCGGCACGGGCGGGGATGGGGCCCACACGTTCAATATTTCCACTACGACGGCGCTTGTCCTTGCAGGTGCAGGTTTGACCGTGGCAAAGCACGGTAATCGTTCCGTGTCGTCCAAGTCAGGGAGTGCAGATGTCCTGTCGGCCCTCGGGGTCAAGATCGATCTGCCGACCGAACGGGTGGCCGATTGTATCAATGAGGTCGGGATCGGCTTTCTCTTTGCCCCGCTCTATCATGGAGCCATGAAACATTGTGCCGGCCCCGACAGGAACTGGGCATCCGGACCATGCTGAATCTCTTGGGCCCCCTGACCAATCCTGCAGGAGCCACCATTCAAGTGCTCGGCGTCTATGAAAGTCGATTAACCGCTCTGCTCGGGAATGTGCTCATGCATCTAGGGTCGCAACATTGTTTTGTCGTACATGGGATGGACGGACTCGATGAGATTACCCTGACGGCAAAGACACAGATTTCGGAGGCCAAGGGGGGTGTTCTCTCGAACTACCTCCTGGATCCGGCGGAGTTCGGACTGGCACTGGTTCCAGCTAAACAGTTGGCCGGAGGGACGCCGCAAGAGAATGCGGCGATTACTCGCGACATTCTCCAAGGGCGGAAAGGGCCGAAACGGGATATTGTCTGTTTGAATGCCGCTCCGGCCCTTGTCGCAGGGCGCAAGGCGGCAAGCCTTCAAGATGGATTCCTCGTGGCAGGCGAGGCCATAAGCTCCGGTGCTGCAGCCGAGAAACTGGCTCACCTCGTTGCATTTACGAATAAAGGCTGACGCCATTGTGATTCTTTCTCGCATTCTTGAGCATAAGAAAGCGGAGCTCAGGCGCAAGCGAAGCCGGGGCTACCTCTCCGAGCTGAAAGCCAAGATTCAAGACGCGCCAGGTCCACTCGGCTTTGCTGTGACCCTCGAAGCCACGAGAACGGGCGGCAGTCCTGCGCTGATCGCCGAAGTGAAAAAAGCCTCACCCAGTCTTGGCCTCCTCCGTCCCGAGTTTTCTGATCGGTTTGACTATCTTGAGATTGCCAAAACCTATCATGCCCATGGCGCCTCGGCTCTGTCCGTCTTAACCGACAAGGATTTCTTCCAAGGGAGCCTCGACTACCTCCGCGAGATCAAACAATTGGTGCCCATGCCTGCTTTGAACAAAGAGTTCATGGTCGACGAGATCCAGTTTTACGAAGCGCGAGCCTACGGGGCCGATGCCGTTCTCTTGATTGTCGCCGCGCTTGAACGGCAGCAATTGATTGATTTTTATGCCCTCGCTCGTGGGTTAGGGTTGGATGTGCTCATCGAGACCCATCACGAGCGCGAACTCGATACGGTATTGGAACGACTCCCGGAGGCGCGGCTGATCGGTATCAACAACCGAGATCTTAAGACCTTCACGACTGATCTGGCCATCACGCTGCGCTTGGCAAAACGGATTCCGGCCGGCAAGCTGATCGTCAGTGAAAGCGGCATCCACCAGCGCGCCGACGTGGTTCGGTTGGTCGAGGCCGGTATCCATGCCATGCTCGTCGGAGAATCGCTCATTCGTGCGGAAGACACGGCAGCGAAGATCCGTGAGTTGCGAGGAGTGCCGGCTCCATCGCACGCTTAGCAGGATGCTGAAAAAGTCCGCCAGCGGCGTTCTCGCATCGCTCAGAGGCTCAAGGTACCGAAGTGTACGGACCTCGTCGCCTCTTCGCTCGCTGCGGTCTTGCCGGATGAACTTTTTGAGCATCCTGCGTGGTGCTTTCCTGTTATCCATGAGGTACGGACCCGTTAAGATGAGCTATATACCTAAAGTCAAAATTTGTGGCATCACCAACGCCGAGGACGCCGCTGCCGCAGTCGAGGCAGGGGCGGATGCATTAGGATTCGTGTTCTATCGGAAAAGTCCAAGGTATATCGAGCCCACGCTGGCCCGTCAGATCATTATAAGCCTGCCTCCCTTGGTGATACCGGTGGGTGTGTTTGTCAATGAAGACCAGCAAGTGGTTCGGAATCTGATGGATGACTGTGGACTCGCGCTTGCACAATTGCACGGAAACGAATCGGCGATCTATTGCAAAGAGTTAGGTCGTACGGTTCTCAAAGCACTGCGCGTGAAAGATCGAAGTACGTTTCTCGCCTTGGCGGAGTTTCGTGGGCGGGCCGGCGTTCGAGGGTTCGTACTGGACGCCTTTTCCGATCAGACCTATGGAGGCACTGGACAGGTGATCGATTGGCAGCTCGCCGCAGAGGCAGCCAAGGCTGCGAGCGTTCTCCTGGCCGGAGGGCTCACCCCGGACAATGTTGAGAAGGCGATTCAGACGGTACAACCGTATGGGGTGGATGTGAGCAGCGGCGTCGAGCGGGCGCCTGGCAAGAAGGATCACGAGAAAGTGCGTGCATTCATTCGAGCCGTCAGGGTTGTCTCTCCGACATGAGCCTGTTTATACTGCACCTATACTGAACTAGTACGAGGACGAGCGATGAGATTCAGTTCCTAACAAACAAGGTCGCTTCGGCGCATATGGTGGACGCTATGTCCCTGAAACACTCATGCCTGCCCTGCTCGAATTAGAGCAGGAATATGCCCGTGTGAAAAAAGACCGGGGCTTCCAATCCGAACTTGGCCTATTATTTGAAACACTACGTCGGGCGTCCCACTTCGCTCTACTTTGCACAACGACTCACGAAGCGGTTGGGCGGAGCGAAGATCTATTTGAAGCGCGAAGACCTCTGTCATACCGGGGCCCATAAAATCAATAACGCGATCGGGCAGGGGCTGTCTGGCCCGGCGGATGAAGAAGCCGCGCATCATCGCTGAAACCGGGGCCGGACAACATGGGGTAGCGACGGCGACCGTTGCGGCGATGTTCGGGCTTCAATGTGAAGTTTATATGGGGACTGAAGATATGCAGCGCCAGGCGCTGAACGTCTTTCGCATGAGATTGCTCGGCGCAACCGTCACGGGGGTTGACGCGGGAAGCCGCACGCTCAAGGATGCTATCAGCGAAGCCATGCGGGATTGGACGACCAATATCCGCACGACCCACTACATTCTCGGTTCAGTGCTCGGTGCCCATCCCTATCCGATGATGATCCGGGACTTCCAATCCATCATCGGACGTGAAGCTCGGCGGCAGATTCTGGCGGCGGAAGGCCGGTTGCCGGATTGCCTCATTGCCTGCGTCGGCGGTGGCAGTAATGCCATAGGACTCTTCCATGCGTTCATCCGGGACAAAAAGGTGAAAATGATTGGCGTCGAAGCCGGCGGCTTGGGGGTTGCGAGCGGAAAACACGCCGCGCGTTTTGCCGGAGGAAAGCCGGGTGTCTTGCAAGGCACCATGACCTATCTGCTCCAGGGTGACGATGGACAAGTTAATTTGACCCATTCGGTTTCAGCCGGGTTGGATTACGCCGCGATCGGTCCTGAACACAGTTATTTGCGGGATCAAGGCAGAGCCGAATACACCTCGGTGACCGACGACGAAGCTATGGCCGCGTTCGATCTGCTGGCCAGAGAAGAGGGGATTATGCCGGCCCTCGAAAGCGCCCATGCCATTGCCCACACTGTGAAGGTGGCGCCCACGATGAAGAAGAACCAGACTTCTGGTTGTGAATCTATCCGGTCGTGGAGATAAGGACGTCCAGCAGATCGCCAACATGCGAGGGATCACGCTGTGACATCGAAGCTCGACCGTACCTTTGCACAGCTCCGGCAGCGTGGTGAGAAGGCCCTCATTGCCTATGTGATGGCAGGCGACCCCTCACTGCAAGACACCGAACAACTTGTCGTGGAGTTAGAACAGGCCGGGGCCGATATCATTGAACTGGGTGTTCCGTTTTCCGATCCCATCGCCGATGGTCCCGTGATCCAACAGGCGGCAGAACGAGCCTTGCGTAGCGGGACATCGCTTCGAACAATCCTTTCCATGGTCACACGTCTCAGAGCCAGGACCAAGATTCCACTGGTCTTGATGGCCTACTACAATAATATTCACGCGTTCGGTCCTGAACGATTCTGCCAGGAGGCGGCCCAAGCCGGTATTGACGGGCTCATCTTGCCCGACATGCCGCCGGACGAAGCAGGCCCGCTCAAAGGACCAGCCGCTGCGGCTGGACTTCCATTGATTTTTCTTCTTGCCCCCACGAGCACGGCAGCGCGACGGGCCTTCGTGGCGCGCCAGTCACAGGGCTTCGTCTATTACGTTTCGCTGACCGGGATCACCGGCGCGAAACTGCGTCAACGTGGCTGATGTGGGTAAGAACGTTGAGAAAATCAGGAAAATCACTCACGTTCCTGTGGCGGTCGGCTTCGGGGTTGCGACGCCGGAGGACGCTGCCAAGGTCGCGGCCATTGCCGATGGGGTGATCGTCGGCAGTGCAATCGTCAAATTGATCGCCGCACATCGACAGAAACCTGAGATGGTGAAGCATGTGGCAGAATTTGTCCGCTCATTGAAAACCGCCATGCGTTCGGTTCAGTCCAAACCACGCTAGGCATTTGATCCACACTAACCCCATTGAAAGCCAGAGCGCACACTGCTCGACCTGACGAGAGTCGGTTTTTTCAACGGCACTGAGAAAAATTCAGACGGGGTGGGGACTATCGTTTGGCTTGGGGAGGCATGGTCGCGATCATTTCAGTAGCCAGGTCTTTGGCGACGTCCTTCAAGTTTGGCCTGTAAAACATATAGCTGCTGGACTTTTCATGCCGTGCCTTCCAGACCGTCGTGCCGGTTGTAGCATCAACCAGCCGCAGGCTGAGTCCCACGCGACCGACGTTATCGCCTTCCTTACGCATGTATTCCCAGGAATTCACCCGTACGACTAAGAACGAATCCACGTTCAGCGCTTTGCCCAATTTCATAGCGGATTCCTTGTCGGACTGACCCGTCATTTCCAGACGAGAGAAGTAGAATACGAGCGCATCGAACGCTTCTTTCGATCCCTGGAAGATATCCGTCACATTTTCAGGAGACACCACACGCTCGATATTGGCGGTCTTGTTCAGGGCACCGGACAGGACCTCTTGAATATCCTCGCGCGCGCTGTCGTATTGACTCGCCATGGGAGGGAGCACGGCAATGGCTTGCGGCCGGAACATTTTCGCGCCTGGACCTTCCCAGACTTCCTGCAAGCCGCCACAGCCGGCGACTAGGAGAGGAAGAAGACAGAGAGTGATGGCACGTCGTAGGTGATGAAGCATGAACATGTTTTTCAGTATACCATCTAAAATATCCAGGCGAGCGCGCCAGAGGCAATCGCGCCACCTTCATCAAAGTCGTATCCGCCGCCTACATCCAAACGGAAGGAATATATTCGGAGCCCGATTCCGGCTGTCGGCGTAAAGATCGATCCCGCGTCCTTCACGTTCTTATATGTTCCGACCCGGAAGGAGAGAAATTCAGACAGAATAGTCTGTTCCATACCGAAGCTCAAGACCTGACTCTTGAGGCCGGGAACGAGCGTCTGATTGGCTGTAATATCCATGTCTGCGGTAATGGTCATGGTCGACCAGGGATTAACCGCCACACCGCCGCGTACCTGAGGCGTCAGCTTGTACTACGAGCCCGCCCGGAGCGTCGAAGGTCGGTTGATTGAGATCTTTCGCCACCACACCGAATCGCAGCCATGAAGAGGGACGATACATGGCTCCGACATCGATGCCGTAGGAGGTGGAGATCTTGGCCTTGCCAAAATTGTCCAGGAGATTCGGATCCTTACCGCCCTGGAGGTTGGTCGTATTGTTGTAGGCAGCGCCCTGAATGATCTTGCCGGTGACACCGATGGCAAATGTTTTATCGGCAAACGCATAGGCATAGGAGAAGGCCGCTTGCCTGGCTTCCAAGCCCTCGCAATGCCATCTGACCGGTAATGTTCACTTGTCCGGCCGTCGCCACCTGCAACGGTGAACTGACAAATCCTCCCGACGTTGCGACATCCGACACGTTGAATCCAAAGGCATGCTCGCCGAAATGACCTTTGAAATAGAGGCCGGCGGCACCCACCCCGGAAATCGTTGCACCGGTCCGATTGATCTGATTGGCGATGCTCTGCGCCTTTGCCATGATTGGCCGGCTGACGTATCGTTGGGATTGAAATCTTTCAAATCGTCCAGCGCATTGACAATACCGTCCCGGCCAGTCACCTGGACCGTCCCTTGGATCCGAATGTCCATGGATTTGACCATGGCCAGTCCTGCCGGGTTCCAATAGGTGGCGTAGGCGTCGGTGGTCACGGCCACTCCGGCACCACCCATTCCAGCTGCACGGGGGCCGACGACGGCAAACTCCACTGCCGCTGCCGGCGTCGCCACCAGCGAGAGCAGGAAACATAAAAGAATCAGAATCGATGCACGTGCTTGCATCATGACGTCATTCTCATGAACGTTCGTGGATTATGTTCGAGTGTATTCAACCAACGAGTGCTGGTCAAGATTTAGACGATCTGACCATCCTGCATGTGCACGATCCGGTCGGCTTGGGCAGACAGTTTGTCGTTGTGGGTGACGATCACGAAGGTCGTCCCGCGGGCCTTGTTCAGTTCACGCATCATCGCAAAGAGCGCTTCGCCCGTATGGGTATCCAGATTTCCCGTCGGCTCATCAGCCAACACGAGATCGGGTTTCTGCAAGAGGGCTCGTGCGACCGCCACGCGCTGCTGCTCACCGCCGGACAGTTCGCCAGGTTTGTGATGTAACCGAGCTCCCAGCCCGACTTCCTGCAACAACGCGATGGCTTCCGGTTCAATATCTGCCGGATGCCGGCGTTGAATCAGAGCCGGCATACAGGCATTCTCGATCGCAGTGAACTCCGGCAGGAGATGATGAAACTGGAAGACAAACCCGATACGCCGATTCCGAAAATCTGCCTGTTCACCTTCCGACATGTGAAACATATCCTGGCCGTCGAAGTGGACCGTCCCTGTGGTGGGACGATCGAGCGTCCCGATAATATGGAGCAGCGTGCTCTTTCCGGCTCCCGAAGCACCGACAATCGCGATCAACTCCCCTCGCTGAATCTGGAGATTGACGCCCTTCAACACCGTGAGGGTCTGCCCGCCCATCGGAAACGATTTGTACAGATCGGTGACGGTGATCACACCGGAACTCCAGAATGAAAGGAACAATGATGAAGAGTCCGGCATGATCATTCGTAGCGCAGCGCGGCCACTGGTTCGAGCTTGGCGGCTTGAAGCGAGGGGTAAACCGTGGCGGCAAAGCTAATCAGAATTGCAGAGCCGGCCACAAGGACGACATCCATCGCTTGTACATGGACGGGGATCCGCGAGATGTAATAGACCGAGGGATCGAATGTCCAAAATGTCTGGATCAGCCAAAGAAACGTGTAGCCGAGTGGAATGCCGATGGCTGTCCCGGACAGGCCGATGATCAATCCATTCAGCATGAAAATGCGCCTGATGCTTTTGCGCGTTGCACCCATGGCCTTGAGAATCGCAATTTCCTTTTGTTTTTCCGTCACGATCATGGTGAGGGTGCTCACGATGTTGAAGGAGGCCACGATCGTGATCAGCACCAACAGCAAAAACATCATCGTCTTCTCGAGTTTGAGTGCCGAAAAAAGATTACGATTCATCTGCATCCAGTCGCGCGCCCCATAGGCGAAGCCGAGCGATTGTTCCACGGAACGGGCCGTCTCCGCTGCGTTGAAGACATTCGCGACTTTAATTTCAATGCCGGTTACGGTTTGCCCCATGTTGAAAAACTTCTGCGCTTCCACGAGATCGATGTAGGCTAACGACGAGTCGTATTCATACATGCCGGATTGAAACAGGGCGATCAGCGCGAAGGTGCGGATCTTCGGCACCATGCCGATCGCACTGATCGGACCGGCTGGAGGGGACACCACATTGACCGTGTCGCCGACAAACACGCCGAGTCGTAGCGCCAATTCCTTGCCCAGGATGATGCCGGGCTTTTCTGTCTCGACCGCCGGGCCGTTCGGGTCGTCTGCCGGCGGCTGCTTCACCTTGACCGGCCGGCTGAGGTCGGCTAACTGTCCAGTCGAGAGATTCTTGGCCAGTTCGGTCACCGTGCCTTCGCGTTGGGGATCGATGCCGCGGATCACGATGCCTTGCACGCCGGTTTGGGTCGTGAGCAAGACCTGCTTGAGCACAAACGGGGTTGCCGCCACGACACCCGGCACGGTTGCGACCTGCTTGGCGACAGGATCGTATTCGCTCATGCCATCCTTCATCCGATCCTGTACGATGATATGGGCCGTCGTTCCAAGAATCTTGGCCTGAATGTCCTCCTTGAAGCCGGTCATGATGCCGACTGTCCCAATCAAGGCAGCCACACCGAGTGTGATTCCGGCAATGGAAACCACGGTGTTCAATGAAATGGTACGATTCCGGCGCTTCGCGCGGAGATATCGCAATCCGACAAAGATTTCGTAGGGAAGGGCCACCGTTACTTCTCGGGCCTCAGTTGTGGGAAGAGGACGACGTCGCGGATCGACGCTTGGTCGGTAAAGAGCATGATCAGCCGGTCGATGCCGATGCCTTCGCCTGCGGTCGGCGGCATGCCGTATTCCAAAGCGCGCAGGAAGTCTTCATCGACCAGATGCGCCTCTTCGTCGCCCGCCGCCCGCTGCGCTGCTTGCCCTTCGAACCGTTCCCGCTGATCTAGAGGATCGTTCAACTCTGAAAAGGCGTTCGCAATTTCCCGGCCGGCAATGTAGAGCTCGAAGCGGTCGGTCAACGCCGGGTTCGAATCTTTGCGCCGGGCGAGAGGGGAAATTTCAATCGGGTAGTCGGTAATGAAGGTCGGTTGAATCAGATTCGGCTCGACCGTTTCCTCGAAGATTTCGTTTACGATATTGAAGAGCGGCCATTTTGGATCGACCGCGATACCAAGATTCTTGGCCGCCGCAAGGGCCTTCTCCTTATCCTCAAGGACAGAAGAGGCTAGCTTGTTCACCTCCAGGATCGACTGATGGTAGGACCAGCGGCGCCAGGGAGGCGTGAGCGTGATCTCTTTACCCTGATAGTCGATGACCGTCTTGCCGAGGATTTGTTGTGCCAACGAGGAGACGAGTTCTTCCGTGAGGATAATCAGGTCCTGATAGTCGGCATAGGCTACGTAGAACTCCAGCATCGTGAATTCAGGGTTATGGATCGTCGAGATACCTTCGTTCCGGAAGTTGCGGTTGATTTCAAACACGCGTGGGAAGCCGCCCACGATCAACCGCTTCAAATAGAGTTCCGGCGCGATGCGGAGATAGAGATCGACGTTGAGCGCATTATGGTGCGTGACGAATGGTTTTGCCGCCGCGCCTCCTGGAATCGGATGCATCATCGGCGTTTCGACTTCGAGAAAGCCTCGTTCGATTAAGAAGGCACGAATGCCGGCGATGATTCTACTGCGCGTGGCGAAGATGCCATGGACCTCGGGATTGGCAATCAAGTCGACGTAGCGCTGGCGATAGCGGGTTTCCACGTCCGTCAACCCGTGCCACTTTTCCGGAAGCGGTCTGAGGGCTTTGCTCAAGAACGTCAGCTGTTTGACCTCGACGGTGAATTCATTGGTCTTCGTGCGAAAGAGGGTGCCGGTCACGCCGATCCAATCGCCCAAGTCGAGCAGCTCGGAGATGCGATAGCCTTGCTCTGAGAGATGATCTTTCTTGAGATAGACCTGAAGCCGGTCGGATCCGTCTTGCAGCACCGCGAAGCCGGCCTTGCCGAATCGCCTCAGGGCGACGATGCGTCCTGCAAAGGTACAGGAGATCTTCTCTTCTTCCAGTACCTCTTTGGCTTTCTCGGCATGGAGTTTGATCAGTTGACCCGCGCGATCCTTCACCTCGAATCGCGTGCCGTAGGGTGCCACGCCCGCTTCACGCAGGGCATCGAGCTTCTTGATACGTTGCTGCTGCTGTTCGTTCAGTTCGTCCATAACTGCTTCAGGCTTGAGGCAATGGGCTAGAGGGGCGGTTCATCCAGCGCATCTTGCTTCGCGCCATTGGCCATTTTCTCTTTCAGATAGGCCTCGATGAACCCGTCCAGATCGCCGTCCATGACGGCAGCCACCTGGCCCACTTCGTAACCGGTCCGGTGGTCTTTGACCATTTGATAGGGTTGGAACACATACGATCGAATTTGGCTGCCCCAGGCAATATCCTTCTTCTCCCCGACGATCGCATTGAACTCCGCTTCTTTCTTTTTCAGTTCCAGTTCGTAGAGGCGCGCCTTCAAGACCTTCATCGCGCCGTTGCGATTCTGGAGCTGCGACCGTTCGTTCTGACATTGCACCACGATCCCGGTCGGCAGGTGCGTCATGCGGATGGCGGTCTCGACCTTATTCACATTCTGGCCCCCGGCGCCACCGGCCCGAAAGGTATCGATCTTGAGGTCTTTGTCTTCGATCACGAGGTCGATATCTTCATCCACCTCGGGATAGACGAAGACCGAGGCAAAGGAGGTATGCCTCCGCTTGTTCGCATCGAAGGGTGAAATGCGCACCAGCCGGTGCACGCCTGCCTCGGCCTTGAGATAGCCATAGGCATAGGCTCCGGTCACTAACAGTGTCACGCTCTTCACGCCTGCTTCTTCTCCTGGGAGCAGGTCCAGCGTTTCGACCTTGAATTTCTTGCTCTCGGCCCAACGGACGTACATCCGGAGCAGCATCTGTGCCCAGTCTTGCGATTCCGTCCCGCCTGCGCCAGGATGGATCGCCACAATCGCATTGTTGGGGTCCAGTTCGCCCGAGAGCAGAAGTTCAAGCCGCAGGGCGGCGAGCTTCGGCTCAAATTGATCCAGTTCGAGCGTCAACTCCTTCGCGAGCCCAGCATCGTCGCTTTCTTCTGCCAGCTCTAGTAATGCGCCCAGATCGTTCATCTTCCCATCGATATCCCGCCACTGCTGGAGGTCGTGCTCAATCGTAGATTTTTTCCGGCCGATCTTGGCTGCCTTCTGCGCGTGGTTCCAAAAGTCAGGCTGCGCTGTCTGCTGTTCCAGATGTGCCAACTCGGCCGTCATGCGAGCGAAGTCAAAGATGCCCCCGTAGTTCCATAACCATTTGCTCGACGGCCCGCACGCGATTCTTTACCTCATCCAACATGGAGCGATCCTTTCACGTTATACGGGAGTGGCAGCCACTGCGTCCGGCTCAGATCCCTTGGTGCGGAACAGGCCGAACAGGAACAAAAGCGCGCAGATTATAGCACAGCCGTAGGCAAACACATCGCCGTGCCGGCTGTAAAACGTATGCGGGCGCCAGACCCGCAACGTCGCCTTGACAGCTTGTTCCGTGAAGATCGGCGTCGCCTCGACGATACGCCCGAATGGATCGATAAACCCGGAAATGCCGGTGTTGGCTGAGCGAGCAAAGGCCAAATGATTCTCGACCGAACGAAACACCACCATGGAAAAATGTTGCGAGGCAGCTGACGAGGGGCCAAACCAGGCATCGTTCGTCACGGTTACCAAGAACTCCGCCCCATTTGCGGCGAATTGCCGCACCAGGTTCGGAAAGATCACTTCGTAACAGATTGCCACCCCAAAATTTATCGGTCGCGGCGTCGTTCCCGCCGTGCCTGCAGCCGCAGACCGGGGCTTCGGCGTCAACGTCAAGACCGTCGGACCGGTTCCCGCTTCGAAGTCGCCGATCCCTTCCACCAGTTTGTCGAGAAAAAACAGGAGCGAAGATTTGAACGGAATATATTCTCCGAAGGGGACCAGATGATGCTTGTCGTAGCGTCCCAACAATTGGCCGTCGGGGGAGAGGAGGTATGCGCTGTTCATGAGATATGGCCGCCGATCAGGATAGAAACGTAGGGCGGGGCTTCCAAATAAGATCGGCGCCTGGGCTCGATTGGCCAGCGCAATGAGTTGTAGCTGATAGACCGGCTCACGCTCAAAGACGAACGGTGTTGCCGCCTCCGGCCAAATCACCAAATCTGTAGCACGGCCGAGCTGTTCCGTCAGCCGGTCAAAGCGTGCGAGAGTCTGCTCTCGGTAGGCGGTATCCCACTTCACTGCCTGATCGACGTTCGGCTGCACAACTCCCACACTGATGGACGATCGGGGAATATCAGAAAAAGGCGCTTCCGATAACGTCGCAAGACCATATTCCCATGAAAGCGTCACTACCAATGCCGCCATCGCCACGAGTTCCCAGGGGAGTCTTGCCGGACGGAATCCCCGGAATAGCGGCATCAGCCAAGTCAGGAATTCGGCCAGCGCGACATTCACCAGCACAATAATGAATGAGACTCCGTATACCCCCATGTGATCCGCAATCTGAATTATCTCAATCTGGCGATACTGAGAATAACCGAGGAGGCCCCAGGGTAATCCGCTTATAACATATGTCCGGATCAGCTCGAGGGTCACCCATAAGCAGGGAAATGCAAAGAGACCGTAGCGAGGAATCAGGGTCCGAAACCACACGGCTCCTGCGGAATAGAGACCGACATACAGGCCGAGATAGGCCGTGAGCAGCAACATGAGGCCGTAGCTGATCGCCAGCGGGACCTTGCCGTAGGTGTTCATGGCGGTGACCACCCAGGCCATCATGCCCGTAAAGGCAATCGTGCCGGACAGCCAGCCGATCCAAAACGCCTGCGCTTTGCTCTTGCCGTCCAATGCCCAATGCAACGGCACGAGGGCGATCCAGGCCAACAGTCCGAGATCAGATTTCGGAAAACTCAGCGGGAGGAACAGCCCGCTCGCGCCGGCAAGGACGAGTGAACGCGCGAGGGAATGGGTCATGAACCGCACATTAGCGAAAGCCGGAGAGGGATGCAACTTCCGGTTCGGAGAGAATATGCTCGCTCATACCCAGTCATGGGTGGGGAGAGAGATTTGGGGTTGACGGGCACCCGTTGAGCACTTATAAGTATGAGTGATAGTCTGGCTTCCCTGTCTGCGGGAAGAGAAGAGTAGGGAGCGATCCAAGGTGATAGAGCCAGACTATCCTGACCATGACGAAGCAACGCGACGAGTGATCACGACATATAGGAGATTTTGCCATGAATCGAAGAGTCATCAGCCTGTGTCTGAGTGTGAGCCTCATACTCCTGTTTGCGGGCTGCGCTGGTAAGAAAGTTGCATCCTCATCCGGAGATCAGTCCTCACAGTCCGGTCAGGCCAAGACCGAGGCGATCCAGCCGGACACGATCAAAACGGTGCCGCTGGAGCGCTCGTTCGACCGGCCATCTGGTAGCGCGACCACGCCGTCTGGCAGACAACCATCCGACCTCTCAGTCACACCGGGCACTGGCTTGGGCGACGTGTTCTTCGATTTCGACCGGTTTCAAATCCGCAAGGATGCCATGCCGGTTTTGGACGCCAATGCTCAATGGTTTCGCGCCAACGGGAACACGTCAGTGCTGATCGAAGGCCATTGCGATGAACGTGGCACCTTGGCGTACAACCTCGTCCTGGGCGAGAAGCGGGCGCGCGCCGCGAAGAAGTACCTTCAGGACCTAGGCGTCCAGGCCTCGCAGCTTCAGATCACGAGCTATGGAGAAACGAGGCCTTTCTGCAAGCAGCAGAACGAAGACTGTTATCAGCAGAATCGGCGGGCACATTTCGTGACGAAATAATACGAAATAGTATGTGTCACCGGAGATCTGCCATGTGTGTCAGACATGAACGAAGGAGGAATATGTGAGGCACTGTCACGTCCACATCATAGGAATCGGGCTTCTCGGGATTATTTTAACCGCAGGCTGTGCAGACAAGGGCGAGCGCATCGATCTTAAGGTCCCCGTAGCGAGCGGGACCGGTGAGAAGGCCGTCGCGATGAGTTCCGCAACCATCGCGATTCAGCCTTTTGAAGACGATCGTACCGACCGATCTCACCTCGGCACCAGACATCATCTATGGGGCGGGGAAAGTCATTTCAGCCTCTCCAGCGGTACCCTCGGCGAGGGCACGGCACAGGCCTTCACTGACTATCTCAAAGGGAAAGGCTGGAATGCGACCGCCGCCAAAGGCAACGGAGCAGACATCACCATCACCGGCAAGCTTGTCGATGTCAGCGTGGACGCCACGAGCGGTATTGGACAGACCACCCTTAATGCTAAAAGTCGGATGGTCGTCCAAGTACAGAATCACACTGACGGCAGTCAAGTCCGTGAGACCGTCACCAGTGCCGGGAGTAACCAAGTCTTCTGGTTCGACCCGGAGGATGCCCAGGAGTTGCTCAACGAATTGTACAACAAGAATTTCGAGAAGTTCGTGACGGACACCAAACTCGACGGCAAGATCCTCAAGCTCCGGTAATCGGAGTTTGCCATCCCTGCGTGGGGAACCTGCGATGTGCGGTACCGGCTTCCTCCGTATCGCTCTTGAATCCTATGCGAAACAGGAAACCAGGGAAGTAATATGGAGCGACGACAACACCGGCGGGTGCCGGCACAGCTGCAGGGGTTCCTGCTGGGGAACTCGCATGAGACCGAGGCGGTTACTCTCGACCTCTCAGTCGGTGGCGCCAGGTTCGATTGTGACCTCGAAGTCTACCCCGGCAAGGTGATCCGTGTGCGGTTGGTCATTCCCGGTGTGGAGGAACCGGTTTCGATCGAAGAAGGGCGCGTGCAATGGGTCGAAGGGGACACATTCGGGGTCTCGTTTCAGAACGTCCGGCCAGACGAACTCGATGAACTTGAGCAACTCATCGACGAATATGAAGAGGCAGAAGACAGCGGTCACGCATAGTAAGCCAATCCTTGACTCGCCAGCATCGGAAGAATATCGTATCCCTGTGGGGGGAGCTTAACGCCCCGAGGGAATATGGTTCATAAGGGGATCGAGCGTCGGGATGGTGTGCAAGCCCGGCTTGACTGGGAAGCCTAAAGTCCCGCCAAGATCTCCGTCGTACCTATGCTGTCCTCGGTAGGTGCGCGCTCCTCCCACCCTAATCTCCCGCTCATTCAGGTTGGTGGTTTCCTGCGTTTCACCACCCCGCCATGGGCTACAGCGATCCTTTCACTACCGTGAAGAGGTTCGCTGTGTCATCTCAATCGAGAGAGATGCATGGGAGAGGTTGGTGATTGGAGCAATCTGAGCACAGTGTCTGTCCGGTATCGTCACATGATTGATGTGAGAGGATGAATGGCCACGCACAAGCCACCTGTATCTCCATCGAAAGCACGGCCTCAACCGTTTGCGTCCCCCAAACCTGACCCCCGTGCATCCTTGGCCGTGACGGCGGTGGAAATGGGCGCGCGACAGCGCGAGATTTCCGTCTCCGAGTTCTTCACCAAGAACCGGCATTTACTCGGCTTCGACAATCCGCGCAAAGCCTTGCTGACCTGCGTCAAGGAAGCGGTCGACAACGCTTTGGATGCCTGTGAGGAAGCCGGGATTCTTCCCGAAGTGACGGTACAGCTTGAGGTCGTGGCTGTCGGATCTTCAGCTCTGCCACCCGCAAGCCAAGCGACACGTTTTCGAGTGACGGTGGTGGATAATGGCCCCGGGATCGTTCGCCAGCAGATTCCTAGAATCTTTGCAAAACTCTTGTACGGCTCCAAGTTCCATCGCCTGCGCATGAGCCGCGGCCAGCAGGGTATCGGCATTTCAGCCGCAGGGATGTATGGCCAACTGACGACCGGCAAACCGGTGAAGATCATCTCGCGTATCGGCCCCAAAGCCTCGGCGCATTACTTCGAAGTGCAGATCGATACGAAGAAGAACGAACCCCTGGTACATGAGAATAAGCAGATCGAATGGGACCAGCCTCGCGGCACACAGGTGGCGATCGAAGTCGAAGGCCGCTATCAGAAAGGCCGCGCGTCGGTAGACGAGTATCTCGAACAGACGTCTATTGCCAATCCGCACGTGAGACTCATCTATCGAACGCCGGAAGGCGAGACGAAGGAATATCCACGGGCCTATCATGAATTGCCGCCCTCGCCGAAAGAAATCAAGCCCCATCCCTACGGCATCGAGTTTGGGATGCTCCTCAAGATGCTCCAGGAGACCAAGAGCCAGACCCTTTCGGGATTTTTGTCGAGCGATTTCTGCCGGGTAACGCCGGCGCTCGCGGATGAAATGTGCAAGACGGCGAAGGTCTCGCCCAAGGCGAAGCCTCGTGACATTCGCGGCGCGATCGCCGAAACGCTCTATCGTACGATTCAAGCGACGAAGATCATGGCGCCGCCGACCAATTGTCTGTCGCCGATCGGCGAGAAGGCGATCCTCTCAGGTCTCTACAAGCAGATCAAAGGGGAGTTCTATACCGCGGTGAGCCGGCCTCCTTCCGTTTATCGCGGCAACCCCTTCATCATCGAAGCAGGGTTGGCCTTCGGGAAAGCACCGGACAGTGCGACGAAGCCAGAGAGGCCGGCGATGCCGCTGGCGGAAGGGGAGCAGGAAGAAGGAGACTCGGAACTCGCACGGGTGATTCGTTACGCCAACCGGGTTCCGCTGCTGTATCAGCAATCTGCCTGTGCCATTTTCAAGGCGGTGCTCGCCACGACCTGGCGCAACTATGGAATCAGCCAATCACGCGGGGCTCTGCCGGTTGGGCCGATGGTCATCTTCGTGCATATCGCTTCCGTGTGGGTGCCCTTTACCAGCGAGTCGAAAGAGGCGATCGCGGAGTATGACGAGATCCACAAGGAAATTACCCTGGCGCTTCGCGAGTGCGGACGGCGGCTTGGGCTCTTTCTGCGACGCCGCGAGCGGGCAGCGAGTGAATACCGGCGGCGTAATATATTCGAACTCTATATTGAGGAAGTCGTCGCAGCCTGTAACCGGTTGAAGGGCGGGAAGCTGCCGACCGAGAAGCTCAAAGCGCAGTTGCAGAAGATTGCCTCCTCGCGAACCGGCGGCATCAAGACGGACGAAACACTCGGCAAGACTGGTGCTGGACCGGAAGGCCTGCCGCATTCCATCATTGTTACGGCAGAAGGCATTGAAGGAGATGTCTCGCCGATGCTTGACGCATCACGTGCTGGTGCGCGGTGGCTGATCTTCCCGATGAGATACACATCGAAGAGAAGCCGCTCTCCTCGAAACCTGAACGGAAGCAAATCACAAAGCCGATGACTGGCAAGAAACGGGTTTGGAAGGCCGCACCAGCCCCATCGTTTCCCAAGAAGGGCTCTTCCTCACAGCAGCAAGCAGGAGCGGTTCGCAGCAGTCGCAAGACTCACCGGACAGGGAAGAAAAAGTAGGACGACACATGGCCAAAACGAAGACTAACAAGGAATGGGACGGTCGAGAAGAAATTGATCGGACTGGCCGATCTCGTGATCACCGCCGCGCAGCGGGCAAAAGATCCGACGATGGCGATTCCGATTCGCGCCCTTTCGAACGTGACCTTTAACGAGCGCAAGGGCCTGCTCGAGATGGGAAGCAAGAAACAGGCACGTTCATTCTTCAACGTCGGTATGGCCAAGAAATTCATGCAGACCATGTTAGTCGCGGACGCTCTCTCCGAATTGCAGCGCGCGGAACTGACGACGTCGCTCAGAGAGATCTACTACCGGACCAAACACACCATCCAGGACTCGCACGAGAATACGTTCGACACCCAGGACGAATCGGACCCGATCATCGAGGATCTGGAAGTGTCGCTCACGGCGCTCCGTGAAGAGTTACATGTGCGAGCAGAGAACGGGGGGAGTGTCGTCGGCCCGCTTGTGCTCGGTGACGACGGCGATCGCGTGGATTGTGCCAAGCTGGGGAAAGGCGGCTACTCGGTTCCGTCGATTGTCGAGCCGGAGTATGTGGAGATTCGCCGCTGCACGGCAGACTTCGTACTGTTGGTGGAGAAGGGCACGCAGTGGAATCGCCTCTCGGAAGACAAATTCTGGCGTCGGTATAACTGCGTGCTGCTGACGGGAAATGGACAGCCGCCACGCGGGGTTCGCCGTTTAGCTCGGCGATTGCACGAAGAATATCGGCTCCCGGTCTATGTCTTGGTCGATAACGACCCCTGGGGGTACTATATCTATTCCGTCGTCAAGCAAGGCTCGATCAATCTGGCCTTCGAGAGCCAACGGATGGCGATTCCCAAAGCCAAGTTCATCGGGCTTTCCAGCGCCGACCCCGAACGGTACGAACTTCCGCGTAACGTCGGGATCAAACTGAATGAGAAGGACATCGCCCGCGCGAAAGAGCTTCTCAACTATCAGTGGTTTCAGAAACCGGCCTGGCAGGCGGAAATCAAGCGGATGCTCGCGAGCGGACTCAAGTACGAACTGGACGCCCTCGCCAACAAAGACTTCCAGTACCTCACGAAGAAATATCTTCCACGAAAACTGAAAGAGAAGGACTGGCTGGATTAAGCCGAGCCGGTCTCTTGCATCGTATCCTGATCGTCGGTATTTAGTTCTCGGGCAACATCATATAGAGCCCGACCACAATGATCGGCGCCATGACATACATCGCCTTCTTGCCGAAGCTATCGTAGACGCCATAGATCAAGATCGCGCCCATGAAGAAGAAGTAGAGTTGCCCGATACCCCGATATCCCGCACTATGTTCCGCTGCCAATGCGAGTGCAGGCGATCCCAGGATCAGTCCGGCTGAAAGGGCTGCTAATCGTTTCATCACGCGCTCCATTTCGATGAGGTTAAGACACGGGACTTCATGCCGGTGGCCGGTACTGTTGCACAAACAACAACGCCCTCATGGCGAAGTCTGCCAAGAGGGCGCGATTCAGTTCTTGAACGATTCTGTGTGGCTGGATTGGGCGAAGCTAGCAAGGAGTCACAATACACCTCTGTGTCGTGTGGATAAGTGAAGCCATGCTGCGCCTTCTCATGGCCGGAAGTCAAACCGGCGTCAGAGGGGGTAAGGGGTAAGTCGCGATAGGCGCGAGGGGTTAGGGGTATGGTTGGTAAGAGGAGTTCGGTCCTGCCGCGGGAGGGAGGGTTGTCGGACAAATCTTCAGCATATTGTAATTGAAAGGACTCCCGACCCCGTTGGTCGATATCGGAAGCCACGACGAAGTGTATCGATAGCCGGGATTGCCGTGCGCCGCGAAACCAAAATGGCGTGAAACGTCAGGCGTGAGGAGCAAGAAATAGATCGGATCAAGTAGGGTATTAGGACAGATTTTCAGGAGAAACAATCAAAAAAGAGTCCCGACACCATTGCTTTAGACCAGAATCGTAGATGCAAGAATCCGCGTTGAAGCAATCGCGCATCGTCTGGCAATTTAGCAGCGGCATCATCATGCGACGGCCAGAACAAACACATGTTTGCTCATGGTTGGGTTCTTGAAGAGGACGGCCAAGATTTTATTCGCATAGTGCACCTGAATTACATAAAAACCGTTTGAATCCTAAACCTGCCCGTATGCGGCGTATGCGAAGCTAGGCCGAGGCTTTCTCATGCTCACCCCATCCTACGGACACACCCGCTTCTATGGAGGGTCTTAGCTGTTTCGCCGATAGCGGAGACTTTGTAGAAATCAGTAATGTTCTGAGGTAGCTATGGTGGTGCCGATGGACAGAATGTAACTGTCGGCAACAGCCTTTTAATTGTATAAACAAGATTAACAAAAACAACAATATACAACAATAATATAATTCAAAAAGTGACATTTTATGTCATGCAAAATCAATGAATTACAGAGGCAGGGTCCACTAGTGGCACCTCACTGTTTTCGAAGTCAAAAATGTGTCATGACATTGTCTTGACATGAATTAATTATGAAGGTACGATCAGAACCCATGGGAGGTAGCAACATGGCAGCACGGGCAGTTCGTACTGAAAAACTGGATCTTCGACTGAGCTCCGCGGCCAAGCGGAGATTGGAAGCTGCGGCATCCGTTGCCAGTCGTTCGCTGAGTGCATTTGTCCTTGAAAGCGCGCTGTCTCAGGCAGATCAAACGCTAGCAGATCGCCACACATTCGTGCTGAGTAAAACAAAATGGTCTGAGTTTCAGCGGGCACTTGATGCGCCAATTCGGTCTCTCCCTCGTCTGCAGCGCTTGTTGACTGAGCCGGGATTCTTTGACGCTGTTCCTGCCCCTACAGAAAAGCGTTGATTCCCAGGATCGAAAAGCTTCAGCCGCTTCACGCCGTTGAGGCGTTCGACTGTAGCAACCAAGACCTCAATCGTTTCCTACAAAAGTACGCGCTCCCGAATCAAAGTAGCGGGGCTTCAACCACCTATGTAGGATTGACTGATCAAACAGTGATCGGCTATTACTCTCTGGCTGTGGGATCGGTGGAGTATGGACAGGCCCCAGAACGCGTCACGAAAGGGCTCGCCCATCATCCCATTCCTGTCATGCTGCTCGCACGACTAGCCGTAGACCAGCAATGGCAAAGAAAAGGGGTCGGAGAAGGACTTCTCAAAGATGCCATGCTGCGGACGCTTCAAGCCGCAGACATTGTGGGAATTCGCGCCCTACTGGTCCATGCCAAAGATCATCATGCAACCCTGTTCTACCAGCACTTTGACTTCATTCCTTCACCTAGCGATCCGTTACATCTGTTGATTCTGCTGAAAGATGTGAGAAAGATAGTTGCATAACACCGCCGATCCTCGCGTTCCACATAAAACACCACGGCAGTTTTCGATCGATTATGAAGGAAGCCCCCGGAGGGCCGGAGTCTTCCCTTTGAAGCAACTCAGTGCTTCAAGAATAGCGAGGGTGAGGAGTGATTCATTATCATCATAGGTCATGGTGAATTAGGAACGTTTGGCATCAGATTGGCACCAGTAAGTGAGGTGAACGAGCGGAAGACGTCAGCCTATAGCTCAGTCGGATAGAGCATCAGCCTTCTAAGCCTTTCCAGTACTTCCACGCAAACCCTTGTCAGCAGAGCCGAACGCCTATCCTAGAGCTGGCTTTGCGCCGGTTTGACCATTGTGTTCTATTCAGGTGGAGTGAGGTCCGTTTTGGGCGTTTTTTGCCGTAGAATGAACACGCCGGGAACACGTAGGGTTTCTATCTAGAAATGGCTTGTTTTAGATGCACAACGGAAGGACTCTCGCGCAAGCGTCTATATTGTTTGAAGTATATCTGCGGTTTGCAAAATCGACTCAACCCAATCTGACACGACCCACGCAGAGCTAACCCAAGGTAAAAATGACGAATCGGAAGAACCATCCTCGTGATAAATAGGGATGGATTGGCCTGTTTCGATAGCAGCGTGGTGGCAAGAATGTTGATTGGGGCTGAGAGGTACTATCATACATAGTGCAACGCCACTGAAGGCGTTCGATCCTTGAAGCCTCTCTCTATCATTACTTCCGATCGGTGAATGGCGTGCTTGCTTTAAAAGGCTCGTGCTCGTCGTAATTCCCCGACAATTCTGGGACCTTTCCGTCGATAATATCTTGGCCCAACTTGATCCCATGGTTATCAGCTGCCTCTTCCGTTGTGTATGTGGTCTCATCCGCATAAGGCTCCGATGTCACGATCCCTTCACGCTCCGAGGAAATCAAAATCTCCGGTTTCCATTCGCCTCTTTCCAACTGTTGCAACGGGACAGAGCTGATGGTGTATTCCCGATAATTGATTTTCTTGCTCATACGGTTAGCCCTTCCCCTTCGGCAGGAGGCCCGTCTTTTCCAGCGCTTGAATTTTATCTTCGTTCAACTTGAGTAACAACTCTCGGATAGTTTTCTTCTCCGCAGTGGCTACTATTTTGAGCTTCCCTCTGTTGTTTGCCTTCCATCGAGCAGGTTTCATGCTACCAGGTTTTCATCGTGTTGAGCCATATGCCAATTCTCCAGATCCTGCATCGGTCCAGTGTTGCCCCGCGTCGACCGCCGTCGCGTCCGGTTGTAGACCACCTCAATGTATTCACAGCTCGCCGCCGTCATCTCTGCGCGTATTGCTCGTGCAGCCCGTGACCCCGCTCGTGTTTGACACGGTTGAACCCAGTTTTGGTTGGCGCGTGATCCCAGTCAGGCCCCGTGTGACTCATGGAACCATTCATGCCGTAGGCCTTCAGCGTGTTCTGGAAAGGTTGGCTGGTATATTGGCTGCCCCGATCGAGCGGCCATTCGGCAAGACGCTTGCTGGGTGAGCACGACCTTAGGCCGGTCACGGTTCTATAGGCACAAGGCCGAGTGGAGGAGGCGAAGCGGGTCCTCAGGTGGCCTGTCCGTCGTCTTCTTTCTATGCGGATTATCACGTGGGCCTCGAGGTGGAGCAATAGGGACTAGAGCGAGAGGCTTTCGAGGTGTGGGAGAATGTTCGTGGGCAAGCTCACAGAGCCGCTGTCGATGAGCGGCCCATGCTCAATAAGAATCAGTAGCGAATCGCCCCACTTTCGTGCCGAACTCACGCCGCAGGACGAGGGTTCAGTGTGGCGTCGGTTGCCTCAAGCGCACATTCCTCCGCTCCCAAATACGCTTACTAAATTGCGACTTACCCTCTCATTTTGTTCCTGGGCTAGGGACTCGTCACCAAAAAACCAGGAAATTTCCGCGGACCGGTCAAAGTTGCTCAGAGAGCATGACTCCGGAGAGCATACAGTTACCGGTATGAGTTTTTTTGACATCTAACCCAGGAGGCTCCCATGGTATCTATTCCCAAAGTCGTCGGTGTCCTGTCGTGTGGTTTCCTGCTGTGCCTTGGTCTGTCCCATGTCGCGCAGGCAGGTAATGCGGCTCCGACTACAGACGAAATGAAAATTGACCAATCTGATCGTAGGCAAGGCGGTCAGGAAGCTGGTGAAAAGCAAATGAGCGATGAGATGAAGGGTGACCAGTCAAAAGACGGTAAGATGATCAAGGGCGAAGTGTTGCGCGTCGAAGGGGATAACTATTTCGTCAAGGGGCAGGACGGTAAGGAAGTGCGCATGCATATCGACAAAACTACCGAGACAATCGGAATCTTTAAGCAGGGTGATCGTATTGAGGCGAAGGTGAACGATGAGAATCACGCGTTATCGATTCACTTGGCCCGAGGAACTGATGCCGGTAACGGAAAGGAAACCGGCCGCGATTCGCTCCACGAAACTGATGCCGATCACGCGAAATGACGCCAGCCGTATGAATGACTCCACTCTTGAATCAGGCAAGCCCGGTTCGATGGGGCAGTAGGAATCGTCTCAGTGATCGTGGGCAGGTCCCTACTTCATAGGCTAGCGACCTACCGATTCTTCGAGCCAGGCAGATCATCACCGCGTAATGAATTGGTAGTGAGCTGTTTTGAACAGGCAGAGGGGAACTTCTTCGTGTAGGCTAGTATCAACAAGCCACAGTAGGGACGCCGAACGCTTGTTTTTAGAGGGAGGGCGAACGTGACGAGTTTCGCTACACCGCTTTCGGTACCCTACCCGTCGGGGAAAGGAGCAGTCATGAGACGCGGAATGATCGAGGTGCTGATATTGTCGGCACTATTTCTCCAGGGCCCTATCGTCAACATCTCCAACGCCATGGAGACGAACCAGTCCCCCCAGCCTTCACCAGGCCCGACAGATCCTCTCCCCAAACCTACTTCACCGTCACCGGGGCCCCCTGAGCCAAAATTGCCGAACCACATTCTGCCCTGCACCTAGGAGACATGATGACCGTAAAGATTATCGGTCTGCTCGCCGTGCTACTCTGTGCTCCTTCTTTGGCGACGACAATGGCAGCATCGCCTGAGCCTACGGGCCAGGATTCGCATGTCGTCACTGGGACGCTCGAGGAACTCGATGTGTCCACGATGAGCGGAATGATTAAGACAGATCTAGAACAGACGGTCGCATTCACGATAAAGAGTCCTGACCTGTTTAAGGGATTGTCGGTAGGAGAACGCATCGTTGTACGTCTGGATGATCAGGGACAAGTTATCAGAGTCATGAATACGACCGTTCCAGAACTGCCAATCCCTGAGAAGTAAGGCGATCAACCCCGACTTATTCTGAACCGATTCTCTTTCCACGGGTTCTGCCCCGCTTTTACGGACACCTGATAAGGCTCGATTGACCTACCGTGGAATAGGCGCAGGATCAGTCCACAGCCCGAGCTTTGCTTTACGCGCCGACTGCTCTAGTGTCAAAACCGCGTTACGGTTTGATTTACAGGAAGTCCACACCTGAATGCAGCGGAACGCGGAGGCCAGATTTGGGACACGCTCGGCGAGCGCGCTGGGCGGCAAGAGCCGCCCGCGCGCCGCACGAAACGCCCCCGGATTGGTAACACGGGGGCAACACGGGGGCTTGGCTGACATCATGACAGACGGTTCGCCTGCATCCACAAACCAGGCCTTCACGCTGACCATCGATTGGCTCGCCTTTACCCTGCCGGAAGCATCGGCCCACGACGTGATGCGAGTCGTCGGAGGAGAGTGGACGAAAGGGAAAGCAGGATTTCGTGGGTATCTCCTCTCCTGTCTACAAACGGTGCCGAATGCTCTGACGCTAAGGTGGCCTTAAATCAGCGGATGAGAAGAGGCGCAGACATGGTCATAAACCAGAAGTTTAGTGAACTTTCTGGTGTTGGCGAGCAGCTTGTCGCGCATATTCTCTTATAGTAGATCTTTACTCATCTCAGATAGCGAGACAGGGTGTGCGGTGATGCGGAGGCTAAGTAATCTTTGGAAGTTTGGTAGTTTCTCAGTAGCCGGTTTTGCTAAGCCATTGAACTCGCTGGACGATTCGTCCGGCCCGCTGAAACGCAATCACAACACCAACGAACTGGCAGTAGGGCGATGCGGATCAGGTGTGAAACTGCGACCCGCGGATTAGAGGGCTGATTAGGTAGAAATATGTAACTCCCTGTTTTGGCTCTGGTTTCTGCTTTATCTTTGTGTGCCAATGACTGGGGAGTGTTACATTTATTCCACTGCTTCTATTGATTACGGTCGATTTGGATAGGGTTTCGCACAAAATGAGCACAATCGGTTGGGGTGAACCCCTCTGGAGTGAACCCCGGCACGAGACAGCGGGGCGGGTACCCGGGCCAGTGGAAGCGGCACACCCGTCGTCCGCCGCGCGACGACGCCCGCCTACACGGCGCCGACACGGGCCCGCTGATCGCCCATCAGCGGAGCGCTGATTAAGCGCTCAGACCTCTACCCATTTGAGCAAGCCCAGCACGATCTAATCCCACACGCACCTGAGCACCTTGACACCACCCCACGGACGGCCTAGCCTTGCCGTTACGGATCTGATTCGTGGTGGATGATAGGGGAGGAACTCGTGACATCGAAGAAGCCAATCAAACTGAAGACTCCGAGCACACCGAAGACGATGCGTCAGAGACCCGTCCGTCGAACGACACCAGATTCTTCCACCCCTTCCGTGTCAGCCACGCTCCACGAACGGATCGATACACGAGCCCGTGAGATCTACGAACGTCGTATACGTCTCGGTCCACTGGATGACTGGCTTCAGGCGGAGCATGAGATTCTCGGACAACGGAGCACACGGAATGCTGACCTGCCGGATCGTGGTGGATCCTCCAGTGAGGAGCAAGACTGAAACATCATCATCCAGGCGACCTCTGACAACGTCCGCCCATCAGTACACGCATTTCTCCACGTCCCGCCTTGCAATTTGATCTGTCACCCTTAGAATACGCCTCCCTGCGAGACCCCTATGCCCTTCACGCTTTGTTTCCATGGTCGTTTCCCTGGGCAAAGCGCTGTCACGTACCACTCGGGTTTCTTCCTCAGGCTGCCGCTAGCCTACTTTTTTAGTTTTGGTCAATTGATTTTTCCTGAACGATGTTCGATTCTAGTCCTCCTAACGATTCCATCCCATCCCCATCCCTCCAAGCATGAAGCTGCATGGTGCTGTCGTGGCAAATAGCTACATCTCCTCTCATTTGACTGTGGACCCTTGCCTCTCCGAGCTGGACCTTGCCCTCTCAGTTTCATTCCTAGAATGCGTCAAGTCATTGGAATTATGAAAGAGCACGCCAGTACACCGCTCAGTCAAAACCAGGTATGGTTCATGCGCCAAGATAGCGATGGATAGTACTTTTTTATGGTTCGCGGTCGTGATGATCGGATAAAAATGGGGCAACACCAGGTTGCCTTGTCGGAACCGAGACGAGAAGAGGCACGGGCTATGAGGAAGATCCCATCGGCAAGAAGGAAGCACGTATAATTAATAATGGTCTAGTCATTCATCCAACCAGACCCCCGAAGTAGGAGGTGCTGAGTATGAGACGCGTCGAATACATGATAGGCCCCCATGATTTCGCAACGCTCAAGGCAGAGCAGTTCATGCAAAATGTGGTGTCGTACAACCA
>CAVUMA010000025.1:0-84555 GCA_963742465.1 uncultured Nitrospiraceae bacterium
GAAAGGAAGCGGCTGCAAGAAGTTATCTGGAAAAATATCAGCGTGTCATCCCTGGACGATCGACGAACGGCATTCCGTTATCATCTAAGCATCGGTCCAACGTCACGGAGTATATGCATGAGTCCTCTGACCATCGCCACTCCAGTCACTATACAGTAGCTGAACTCCCCCGGTCAATCCGATCGGCGGCAAGGCAAGCCGCACCCCGGCGCTCTTCTCGTTGCTCTATTCCAGCAGGGACACTGGCCAGATGCTGATAGGTGACGGCCTTGTCACCAACCTCTCCTCGGCGGCATCGGCATTCGCGGGAATCAATCGGTCACGCTCGGCATGGAAATGGCGCTCTTTATCGACCTTCCGGGACTGGAAGAGCCACTGTGCATTGCTCAGAGTGGGGTCTGCTCCTGGGTGGCGGGGCATCGATTTGGCGTGGCGCTGGGGTCCTTGAGGTTGGAGGAGAAGAAACATCTGCAATTCTTCTTGTAGGGGATACGTCACGCCCCTCAGACCGTGACGGTAGCATCTGAGACCGTAGCAGGAACAAGGAGGTGCCCTCATGAAACGAGAACAGATCGCATCTAGAAACAGCCCTCAGTCTGTGGCGGAGGCGGTCAACCGGAGACAAGACCCCCCGGCCCTCGGTAGAATTTGGATTGATGTACTCAGCGCAAGACCCTTCCGGCGAGATCCTCATGGGCGATGGCATGGTCACGGATCTCTCGCCTATGGGATTGGGCATTCGCGGCAACGCCCCCGTCACCCCGGGGATTGACCTCACAATTTTTCTCTACCTCCCCGACGGGCAAGACCCGCTGTTCGTGATGGAAGCGAGGGTGGCTTGGACTTCCGGACGCCGGTTCGGAGTCGAAATCCTCAAGATGAACCTGCGGGAACGAAACCGACTCAGCTACTTCTTACGCTCGAATCTTGCGCATTCCGATTAGATCGATCGCCTGCTCAGGGAGAACTCGATGACCGCACGACGAAGGACAGACAAACGAGCGACGACCCACTTCCCAATTCAAGCCACTGACCGCAGAGCGGCTCAGCGGGTCTCTGTTCAAATCATGGTTCGATTTTCAGCGACGGATAGCTTCCAACATGTTGGTCATGAGGTGGCCCTTGACCTGTCCGAGAGCGGGTGCAAACTCTGCAGCGTACAGACGTTGCCCATAGGAAGTTTCTGGGATCTCTATCTGACAGTCCCTGAGACGTCCCGCCCGGTTCTCATCTCGGAGGTTCGGGTAATCCGAGCCGTGGGGAAAGAATACGGAATCGAGTTTCTTCGCGTCACGGCACGAGAGCGAACCCGGCTACGCCATTTTATCTGGAAGCACATGAACCGCTCCACAGTCAGAGGTGGGCCTCCCTTGTTTACCCTCGTTGACCATTCAAGTCCACGACGGCCACATCTTAAATCACTACCCTAGGAGCCTGTCTGAAATTGACCTTCTTCCTGCAGCGATGACTCAGACGATCACCAAACTCCCGGTTCAACTACCGTTGACCTTTGCTCCCCTCTCCTTGCGGTACCGGCTGACACAGCACACCACCTGCTCGCGTAACCCGTCATGCCCATCACGGTCCTGGGAAGGGGCCACCGTTCGAAGCACACCGGGATCCTGCGACAAGTTCCGTCGCGCGAGGCCGTGTGAGGTAGAATCTCGGAACCCTATCCTCGCCTAACCCCCAATTGTCGCGTCATTCCCATCATCGAAGACTCAATGCTACTCCGCACTCATGCCACCACGAACACACCAGACACGCTGATCGAATGCCTTACTGACGCCGAGCACGACGCCATTATTGAAGCCCACGCCCCACATGAGGGTGGGATTATCTGTATGTGCCGAGGCCGACCAATAGTTGGCCGACTGGACGGTCAGGAACGGATGGCCCGGTGAAAGAGTCGGGCCCGGAGAAACTACGGAGGGGTCCACCAGACTGGACAACTCTGGAAGAGACGGCAAACGCCAACCTTTTCGACCTCCGACGGCTTTGTTGGCACAGGTTAAGCGGGCATTTGACGAAGCTACCGCGGCCGGCTGCGGGGACTTCTCCCATACCAGACCGGTTTCTTTATCCAACACCGCGTCGTTGTTAAAGGCTGAGAGAACGACGAACCTCTGTGAGGCCGGCAGCACTTGGTCCCACCGCAGCGTGTTATTATCCTCGGCATCACCGCTCTTAGTGGCCTCTGCGCCTCCACTGCTGCTCTTAGTGGCCGCCAGAACCTGATCGAGCTTGTCCAATATCTGCCGAAGCTGCTGCTGCTGAGGAGTTGGATTCTGAGCCCCAGCAGGCGTGACTCCTGGACCTCCGATCACCAGGAGTAACACTCCGAGTACGAGCGTGCCCACACTCACTGCTAGAAACCGTCGACTCTTCATCACTCCCTCCTTGTTGGATATGTTGATATGGTACTGACTGCTGCTTGCCCTTCTACGTTCCGGAGAGCTCCTCCCATTGTAAGGACACCTACAACAAGCTCGGTCGAGCGAGGCGTTCATGAGCCCCCTCGACTCTTGGCTCCGCTTCCTTTGCAACCAGCTCTTCACGATTGGCTGTTTGCTGCTTGCTCTTCGCTATCAGCTCACGGCCTCCAGCGCCCGCGCCTATACCAATCGAGCGACCTTTCCTTGCCCGACAGACTTAAGCCAAGTAGCCCACCGCCGATGTGAATGGGTCTTAGCGTGGTAGCGGACCCTCCTTCGGCAGTCGCGGATGGCCCACGAGCGCGCACGGATCAAGGTACCATGCGTTGTCAGACTCGGCAATCCGTGAGAACCGCTTGAGGAGCATCGGCTCAATAGCAGCGCAGGCCCGGACACAGCAGACGCAGGCACGGTTACAATGGACCCTTGTCCTCAGCCCTTTCAGGTGACATGCCCGAGGCTGGAGCGGGAACGGTCTGCATGAGGATGTCGCTGCTGAGGCGCTGTATCTGAAGCCGGTCCGAGTCTGACCCACCTGTCTGCGTACCCCGCAGAGGCAGGCCCATCATAGAAAAAGATGATGGCCGCACGGTTTGGTTTCAAGTTGTGAATGATTGCAGGCAAACGGGAGGCCGGCGGCAGGGAGTGCACCAATCGTTGAACACCGGTGAGATCCATGCGGGCAATCCTCTAATGGGCGATATCCGCCTTGGGCTTGCTCTAGAACCACCTCGCGAGAAGGATGGCTTATACGGCAGAGCACTTTTCTCTGTCAAGTGATTTTTACGTAGGAAGGTTAGGCAATACTTCCATGTTCTTCGCCGATCATGATGCCGGTAGAATCCTTTCCCGATGGGCACGGCCCGTGATTCGGGGGCTTGCCAGTCTCCTCTTCGCATTCACAACTCGACGCTTAAACCCTACCTGAAACAGCTCCCCTGCGATTCTTATCCAATGCTTGTCCTCTAGAAGCGCTGCGTGCTAGGATTTCGGTGAGTGAGGACTTACTTACCATGAAGAAGCGAACCACACAGACCACGAACGGGAACGCGCAGCGGGCTTCTGCGCGCGATCGCCAAGCCAGCCTCATCGTGGCCGCCGCTTCGCTCTTCGCCGCGAAGGGGTTCAACGGCACCACCACAAAAGAAATTGCCAAAGCGGCTGGCGTAAGCGAGGCCTTGGTCTTCAAATACTTTCCGACCAAACGTACACTCTACGCCGCAATCCTGGCAGAAAAAGTGACCGTCAACGAACTGCTCGAAGCAGTGGAGACGGCGGCCCAAAAACACGACGACCATCGTGTGTTTACGATGATCGCAGGCTACCGCATTCGCCCCGGCGTCGATTCGACGCTCTTACGGCTCCTCTTGTTCAGTGCGCTGGAAGGGCATGAACTATCCGAGATGTTCTTCGGCAAACACCACAAAGTATTCTACGATCACCTCGCCACATACATTCGCACAAGGATTGCAGATGGCGCGTTTCGCCCGGTCGATCCCCTTCTGGCAGCCCGTGCGTTCATCGGCATGGTCGTCCATCACCGTCTGCTCCATGAGATCTTCGGAGTCCCGATGCACCAATCCCATGAGGACACAGTGGCGACCTATGTCGATCTCTTCCTCACCGGACTGATCAAGCAACCGGCCAACCGTAAGACCCCGGGGAGACGTTCGCGATGAATCCCCTGAAACAACATCCGATCGTCACGCTCGGGGTGATCATTTTCTTTGCGATCACGGCCCTCGTCGTATTTCGCCTCAGCAGCGGCGCCAAGACCGACATTCGCAAAGCTCGCGTCATCACCGTCGCCACCTGGCACCGCTGAAACAGGATCTCGACATTCGACTCACCTATACCGCCGACATCAGCCCCAACCAAGCGGTCAATCTGTTCTCACGGGTCGACGGCTACATCGCAAAGGTCTACGTCGATAAAGGCGACCTGGTCAAAGCGAACCAGCTCCTGATCGAGATCGATCACTCGGATTATCGGCATGCCGTCGACCAGGCCAAGGCAAACCTGGCTGCAGCCAGAGCGAGAGTCGCGCAGCAGGACGCCAGCGTCCGCAACACTACCCTTACGCTCAATCGGATGCAGGCGTTGATCAAAGACCAGTTTGTCTCGCAGCAAGATCTGGATAACGCCCAGGTCGCATACGACGCGGCGGCGGCGGCGCTCGACTCGCTCCGCGCACAGGTCCAGCAAATGGAAGTCGCCCTGGCACAGGCCGAGACGAACCTGGCCTACTCGTATATCCGTGCGCCCTTCGCAGGCTATGTGGCCGAGCGCAACCTCGACCTCGGCGCCTATGTCAGCGGGACAACCGCCGGCACCTCTACCATCTCGCGCGGGATTCTCACCCTCCATGAGATTCAGACGGTTCGCATTCTGATCGAGGTCGTCGAGAAAGATGTCCCGCTCATCCATGTGGGCCAAAGGGCAGAAGTTCGCGCCGAGGCTTATCCCGATCGCGTCTTCGAAGGCACGGTCACCCGTGTCGTCCAAGCGCTGAACCGAGCCACCCGCACGATGACGATCGAGGTGGATCTCCCCAACAAAGATCATGTCTTGAAAGGCGGCATGTTCGCCCGCGTAGAGGTCCTGGTCGGCACCCATCGAAACGCGATTCAGATCCCCATCGATGCAGTGAGTCGATTGGAGGACTCCCAATATGTCTACATTGTGCGCGAAGGAAAGGCCCAGCGGGTGCCGGTGGAAATCGGAGTCCGCGACGAGAACCGGGTGGAGATCACCAAGGGCTTGGACGGGTCGGAGCAGGTGATCGTCTCCGGGAAGGACCTTGTACACGAAGGCAGCCCCGTGCAGACGCAGCCGACTGAATGCCGTGAAAGGTGAAGCGTAGGCGTAAGGATAGCCGGACTTCAGCATCCTGCCTCAGATGCTGACCCACGCTTGACTTTCATTCTTGTCCCTTACGCCTCACTCCTCACGTTTCACGTTTCACATCTTCATCATGTGGCTGACCCTCCTCGCACTTCGCAATCGGCATCGGCATCCTGATGCTGTCCCTGGCCATGGTGATCCTGGGCGCCACCTCCGTCCAGCGGCTGCCGGTCGATCTCTTTCCGCAAATTCAAGTGCCCGTCGCCTTCGTTGGCGTCATCTATAAAGGCGCGCCGCCGCTCGACATCGAACAGAGTGTCGTCTATCCCATCGAGAAAGCCGTCAGTTCTGCGTCGAACGTCGAGCATGTCGAGTCGTTCGCAAAGCAGGGCATCGGCGCGGTGCAGATCTGGTTCAACTGGGGCGCAGACATTAACGTCGGCCAGATGGAGGTGATGCAACGCGTCACCCAAATTCTCAACAGTCTCCCGCCCGGCATTCTGCAACCCTTCATCGTCAAGTTCGACGTCTCCAATATCCCTGTCTCCCTCGTGACGGTCTCCAGCGACGATCTCGACGAACGGGCCCTGTACGACCTGGCCTCTAATACGATTGCGCCGCAGATCGAACAGATCGCCAACGTCGCCGCCGCCACCGTGGAAGGCGGAAAGATCCGCCAGATCAACATCAACCTCGACCCGGCACTGTTGAATGCCCGGAGCCTCTCGATCCTCGACGTCGTCAAATCCGTGAAGGCCGCCAACCTCATCCTTCCCTCGGGCGACATCAAAGCCGGCAATCTGGACTACAACGTCTTCACCAATAATCAGTTCCGCTCGGTCGACCCGATTCAGGATGTGATCGTGAAGGTCAACCAGCAGGGCAGCCCCGTGCGCGTACGGGATGTCGGAACCGTGACCGATTCGTCGGACATTCAGACCAACATCGTCAGGACGGACGGGGCCAGGGCCGTGTATCTTCGGGTAAACAAACAGCCCATCGCCAACACCGTGGCGGTGGTGGACGCGCTGCGCAAGGCCCTGCCGAAGATGGTCGGCATTCCGCCCAGCGTGAAGGTCGGCATTTCCTTCGACCAATCGGTCTATATCCGCCAGTCGATCAGCAACCTCATCGAACAGGCGCTGCACGGATCGCTGCTGGCCGCATTGGTCATCTTGATTTTTCTCCGTAACTTTACGAGCACACTGATCATTTCCGTCGCCATTCCCCTCTCGATCATGGTGACCTTCATCGTGCTGTACTTCTCCGGGCAAACCCTGAACGTGTTCACCCTGGGAGGCTTGGCCCTCGGGATCGGCCGGCTCGTCGACGATTCCATCGTGGAACTCGAAAACATTCAACGCCATCTCAACACCACGCCCCGCCGCTGGGATGCGATCCTGGAAGCGGCCCGCGAGGTGGCGATGCCCATTCTCGCCTCGACGGTCACCACGGTCGTCGTCTTCCTCCCGATTTTCTTCGTCGCCGGGATTGCCCGCTTGCTCCTGATTCCCCTGACCATCACGATCGCGATCTCGCTGTTCACCTCCTTCTTCGTCTCCCGCACGGTCACCCCGGCGCTCTGCTACAAATTCCTCAAGCCGGAACAGGAGTCTCACCGTTCGATGCCGGCATGGTTCGTGCGCCTGATGGATTGGAGCCGCGAACGGTATGAGTCGTTGGACAAAGGCTACGAGGAATCGCTCCGCTGGGTCTTGGCCCATCGCTGGCGCTTCATCACTGGCATTCTGCTCCTCTTCGCTGCCTCGCTCGCGCTGGCGCCCAAGATCGGTACGGAGTTTTTGCCGGTGTCGGATGAAAGCCAGTTCCGCATCGTCCTGCGCGGACCGGTCGGTCAGCGAGTGGAGAAAACCGAGCAGCAAGTGGCTGAGATCGAACGGGTACTGCGGGCACAGATCCCTGCCGAGGAGCTGGAAACCATCGTCTCCAGTACCGGCGTGTTAGCCCAGGGCCGTTCCTCCCTGTTCAATCCGAATACCGGCCCCCATACGTCGAGCATCTCCGTCCATCTCGTCACGCCGGACAAACGGAAACGAAACCAAGTGCAAATCATGAACGACGTAAGGCCCAAAGTCCTCAAGCTCTTTCCGGGCGTCGCGATGTTTTTCGATCCGGGCGGGCTCATCAAACGAGTCACCAGCTTTGGGTCGCAAAAATCCGTCGACGTGGAAATTTACGGCTACGATTTCGAGAAAGCGCGGGGGGTCATCCGGCAGGTCGAAAGCGTGATGCACCAAATACCGGGCCTGGCCGACATCGAAGTCAGCCGCGAGGAGAACTATCCCGAGGTCAACGTGGTGGTGGATCGAGAGAAGGCCGCGCTCCTCGGCATCAGCGAAACGGACGTCGCCAACGCCGTGCTCTTCTCACTCAACGGCAACGGCCCAACCGACCCCATCATTTACACCGACCCCCAAAATGGGAACGAATACTACATCAGCGCCTGGCTCGCGGAAGAACACCGAAAGGATTTCACAGACATCGAGAATATCATTTTGACCGCACGAACCGGAGAGCCAGTCCTTCTCAAAAACGTCGCCTCACTCAAGCTCAATGCCGGCCCGGTGAAGATCGACCGCAAGTACTTTCAGCGGGTGGTCCATGTGACCGCCAACCCTGTGGACCGGGATCTCGGCGCCGTCGCCGCCGACCTGGAAGCGGCCATTGCCAAGATCCAGCTCCCCACCGGCTTCAGCATCCGGTTGGCCGGCCAGATTCAACAACAACGAGAAACGTTTGAGGGCTTGCTGTTTGCAACGGTTCTGGCGCTGGTCCTCGTGTACATGGTGATGGCCGCGCAGTTCAAATCGCTGATCGATCCCTTCGTCATCATGTTTTCGGTCCCGATGGGCTTCCCTGGCGTAATCCTGATCCTCTTCCTGACCGATACAACCCTCTCCACCACGTCGATGATGGGTATCATCATGATGCTGGGCATCGTGGTCTCAAACGGCGTCCTGCTGGTCGATTATACGAACGTACTGCGTCGGCGAGGGCGGGAGTTACACGACGCGGCGGTCACCGCTGCACGGACGCGACTCCGGCCCATTCTGATGACCTCCCTCGCCACCGTGTTAGGACTGCTCCCTATGGCCATCGGCTGGGGAACCGGCGGTGAAACGAACGCCCCGTTAGCGCGCGCAGTCGTCGGAGGACTCAGCGTCTCGACGATCCTCACGCTCTTTCTCATCCCCACGATCTATGTGATCTTAGAGGAACGGTTCCCCCGCCATGCGGACAAGGCGCCACAGGATGTCGACTGGATACCGGCAGAGCCGGCTGGTCGATAGGCGGAATACTAGAAGGTTGAGGCTTAGGCTGAGCGAAAAATGATCTGATTCTTCACTCACTCTCGACCTCAACCTTGGCCTGCTTAGCGGAGCTGGTTGGTTACCCGACAGTTGGGAAAGAGCGCCTTCAGTTGCATCGCCAAGCCAATGTCTCCACTGATCTTGAGCCGGCCCGACATGGCAGCGGCTGGTCCCACTCAACTGGCCCTTCAGAATCTTGATGCAATCCTCTCCCGCCATCGAGAGCACGACGTGCGGGTCCTCATGCATCCCCTCTGCGACCTGACAGACCCCCTCCCGGATTGTGAGAATGTACTGCCCGCCCTGCGCGCCGCTCAGATCGAACTGGTAGACCGCGTCGAGATCTTCGGCGGCATCTGAATCGAGCTGGCCCGGGAGGAGCTGAAAAAACTCTTTGACTGGTGGTGGGGCTTCATGGCTCGTCGGGAAGGCGAGGGCTGCTCGGATCGATACCGGGAGCCGCGGTGCCGCGGCTCCCGGTCCCTTCCTAATAACGGAGCGTGACCGTCGCCGTACTGCGACGCGCGCCGAAAAAGTCTTTGGAGAACGCCTCGACAACGGCAGGGTCATAGCCCTTGCAGCTGAAAATGTCGAGGTAGGCGTTGTTCGTATCGTTCGCAAAATGGCCGCTGATCAATGAGGTCGAGATCAGCTGCACCATGGAATAGCCGGCAACGCGGCCTGAGCCGAAATCGACGACCTGGCACTCGCCAAAACGCTTCATGTCGATGAGCTCGCACAGCTCGACAACATAGCGACGGATATGGTCGGCATTGCGAATCAGGTCGGGCTGACAATCTTGAAGATCGACGGCGGTACAGAGTCCCCACGCTTTCCCTTCACCCACCATCTCCTGGGGGGCAATGGAAGCGGCTACTGGGGACTCGGTTGGAAAGATCGCGGACTCGGAATCAGGCGAGCTACTCATAGAGGTTGTACACCTTTCTGTTAGGATGGTGAAAAAACTGTGACGATAGACCGTTGTTTCGGACTATACCACGAAATTTTTCACATCGAGAGAGGATGGAGAAACTTTTTTTCACACCGAGGTGGTCAGGAGCCACTCGATCGATTGACAAGGTTCTCGGCGGTCGGAGAGAATGCCGCACATGGCCAATGTCACTTCATCAGAACCGAACCCGACTCCGCCCTCAGCCGATCTCCCCGATCGCCTCTGCACTTGGTGCCAGCTTCCGATGAAGAAACGTCACGTCGGTGGCAAGCAGTTCGTCCACTACACCTGCCCGAAGTGCGTCTTCCAGCACACAACCAGGCTCGGCCCAAAACCACCTAGCCCCGCGCACTAGCCCGGTCTGTCTGGTTGATCTGGTCTATCTGGTTTGTTTGGTTCATCCAGTTGGTCTTCGTTTAACCAAACAAACGAGATAAACCCAACAGACCAAATGAACAAGACCGGCTACCGGCGTGACAAACTTGTCTGCACGTGATCGTCAAAGATATGGGTTAGTCTCTCCCTGTCCTCCGGACTGATCGAGGTGATCTTCGCGCCGAACTTAGGGGAACGCACATGGACGACCTGCAAGCTACAAGTCAAAGTTCTCCCCTGCTCAAGCTCGATCACGAGTTGAAGCGCATCGCCGCTCTTCACGAACAAGCGGCTCTCAATCCGGACACCGGTCTCGCTGACATCCAGAATCTTGCACGGCGCCGAGAGAGCTCCCCGCTGCAGACGACCGCCCCGGCTCACCTCGATACGTGACCCTTTTCGCTTGAACCCCATCGGCTTCAGTCTCCTGTTTTCGCAATCATAACAAGAGGCCGCACAACTCCAAAGAAAATTGCCAAATAGAGCTACAGCTTTTCACCTACAAGGGCACGTACCTGCTCCATGCGCTTGCGATTGACGCCCAGATCGCCGTAGCCGGTTCGGGAGGCGGAGCGGAAGTGGAGGGTCTTGGCTTCGTCGTCGAACAGAAATTCGACATCGTCAACAAAGCGAAGCAACAGACTGGTGGCCTCGTAGTGGAGATAGGTCTCGTCTTCCTCGACGAGCTGCATGCGGGGCAAGGAACGGATGAGTTCCTTCAGTGCCTCCTTCGCTTCAGCTCGAGTCTTACGATAGCGAAATGGGGGCAATGGCATGGCCCTCGTCCTGAGCCTGGGTCGACACGCAGTTGGGGCTGGAGGGGCAAGGAGCTAAGGTGCGAGGGCTCATGAAACTCCTGGTAATGATTCAACCAAGGATAGGCCCTCAATCTTGCGTAACCAGATCTCACAAATCAAGACCGAATTCGGGGAATGAGATCCGGGATGCCCTTGTCTCGATAGGCCAGGTGAGGGCTCACGCGGAATTTCCGATAGCCCACGACTTTCATGCCCATCAGCGCATGCTCGATTCCGGCGATCACCTGACGGCTTCCAAGTACGGCTGTGTCGTCGACGAAGGTAACGCCTCCTTCGACTCTGAACATTTCCTTTGGAATGTATTCCGCCAGCTTCGGACTAAGAAGCACCTCAGTCTCCCTTGTTCAGGAACAGTCTGCTATTGCAAACGATGCGGTCGCCTTTGTTCGCAGGCGTCCCTTCGCCTTCTCGTTCCTCAAGCAGCTTGAGCCCACTCAGATGCTTCATGGCACTAGTACAAGAATATTCTGGCCGTTGCCTCTGTCTCTCCTTGCTCTGCCACCTCAACAGACACTTGCCCGACAATCCGCCCGTCTTCGGTTTCAACGTCCACACGCCAATCTCCTGGGTCGAGCCGTTGCTTGAAGCTATAGGCCCGGTAACCGCCTTCCCGACCGCCGGTAATCTTGATCGGAATCTTGTCGGCATGAATGAAGGGCTTGTCGCTGTTCGCTCGGAAGTACCAATGGTGGTAGACGGTGGTGTTCAGCGCAACCGGAGCGAAAACGGCGGTGAAGCAATAGATCGGTTCATTCGCCGGGAAAGGACTCTGCGAGCGCTTCCACACTTGATACCATTCGCGATCGAAGCTGAGCGCAAACCGGTCGTCTTGCTTCTGCACTTCCCGATACATGCCGCCGAATTTCATCGAGAGCGGCACAGGAGGAATCCAGTTCAGAAAATAAAATCCGATCAGGATGCCAATAAGGGCGATCGCCGGCCCTCCGACCAATATCGCTTCCTTCTGCGACCGGTCCGGATTTCGCTGATAGATCAGCTGGACCACACGCAGCGTCACTCCCACGCTCAGCCCGGCTCCGAGCAGGAACACCCACGTTCCGATGGTCCCGACCATGACAGGGAGGAAGAACGTGAAGAAGCTGAAGCTGGCCAGGGCGTAAAGCGCGACCAGCAGGCGCAGGTTCGAGAGTCGGTCGCGCAAGAATTCGTTGGCCATCAGCAACAAGACAAGCACACCCAGGAAAACCCCCGTGCGTGTGAGCGTTGCACTGCGGGAGTAAAAAACGGCATACGCGCTGAAGAGCCCGCCCAGGAGAAACTGCATCGCCATCGGGTAGTAGGGCCGAGCCTTGATCAGGAATCTGGCGAACGACGAGCCTTGAGGTTCGATTCCGGACGTCTCCACCGCGGCCATGCCCAGACGACCGGTGAGGACGATGAGAAACCCGAGCGCCACGAGATAGAGCAGGAGAATGAGATTGTCTTGCAGGCGATCGATGCGCGTCAGCGTCAAGCTGTCGTAGGTGACGCCTGAGGCAAAGAATAGGCCCGACATGAAGGGCTTGGCGAGAATGGATTGGACCTTGGCCAGTGGGCTCATGCCCTCACTGTGCGAAATCTCCGTGGTTTGTTCAATGAAAAGTTGGATTCAGGAACAGGGTCTCGACGGCCCGCTCGGCAGCGCCGTCTTACTTAATCGTTGTTCGCGAGGGATGCATCACGCTTCACGGCATGTCACACAAACGCGGGCAAGGGCGCATAGACGACTGGGTGACCGATGAGTCGTTCCAGCCATCCCGCCATCGCCTCTTCTTTCAGCGGTGCCTTGTTCAAACGGGCCTCGATGCCAAAACCCGTGCGCGATCCAACTACACCGATGATCGCCGAGGCGTCATCACATTCGGGAAGCAGTTCCTGTGTTTGAAACTCACAGAGGGTGCTGTAGAGGCGGCCGTCGGGATCGATCGCAGATCGAATCTCCGGCAAGTCGTCGAGCGGGCAATGCACCGAACAACGATAGACGGAGCGGGCGGTGGGTTCAATCGCTTGAAAGTCACCGAGCGCGTCCTCTGAAAACCCCGTCAGGTAGGCCCGGACGCCGGCTGGTTCCGGTCCAGAAGTCGCGGCCAATTTACTGGCCGGCACCAGGAACTCGTAGGCGTCTGTGGTGTTGTATTCAAACTGACAGGGCCCAAAGGCGTCGGGCCAGGAGCAGAAGAAGGGCACGGAGGGATCGACCGGACGCAGCACCAACTGCTGCTTCTCAACCAATGTCTCAATGGGAAGATCCAACAGCGTGATCGCTTCGAGAAATGCTGTGCGCCGCTCCTCCAGCCACTGCGCCCGCTCGGCATCGCCGCGTATTTCGCCCGGCGTGATAACTTCCTGGGTCTGAAGACGGATGCGGATAAACGAATGCGCGTGGCGAAATCCCAGCCAGAGCATGCTGCGGGGGTCGTGCAGCCGTAACGGATCGCGAATACGCCAGGGATGGCTGATCGAGCAGTAGGTGCCCACATCCTGATAGCGCTGGTACACAGTATGGTAGGCCCCGGCCAGGAGAAAAAAGTCGCCGCACCAACCCTCTCGGACGTGGATCAGGGTCACATCTTCCGTGGACCACGCGTCCAGCTGATCGAAATCCTCAGGAGACTCGACCGTCCATTCTTCGACATAACAGATGACGTCCTTCGCAGGCACTGCCGGCTTCAACCCCAATGCAGCCAACCGTTCTCCCACGGCAAGCACCTGACCGAAGGTCAGCGGGGTCGTCGTTTCCCAACGACGTTCACGCACAGTGGGTCATCTCCTCCCCCGGCCTATCAACGTGCCGGTCGCAGAGCCTTCTGCTCAATCGTCGTATCGGCGAGGTACCGATCGATATCATCCTTCAGTGTCGCCGCCAGTAACTGTTGTACATCGTCTTCACTAAACCAGAACACGGTTTCACGTTGTGCTCCCTCGACACGTCTGGTCGTCGAGCTCTGGTCGCCGATGTTCCTTGCGGTAATCACCAGATTGCTGTTCGTGTTCACCACCGTCGAAAAGAGCCGGCTCTTCGCGTTGACTGAAAAATCGAGCAACTGCCCGCTGATGACAATGTCGGCATCGTTCAGATTCGTCACGGCCCCGCTGGAAGCCACGCGCACCGTCCAGGCCTGATCTTTCCATCCGCGCGTTTTCAGACGATCTGCGAGGACCTGAGCCATCACGTCTCCTAGCCGCGCACCCGCCACATTGAAGTAGGTCACCCCGCCCCACAAATGGGTCCGCAGACCGAGTCGACTCCGCTCCAGTCGCCGATCCTCGAAGGGCTCGATGACGATCCTGACCGGTTCCGGCTCCATGATATTGCGCCGCCGTTTGTTTCTGCTGAAGATCCAGATAGAACGTTTTCCCGGTACCCCCGCAGCCCGCACCCATCAGCAGACTTGCCATGAGCACGATACCAACGCCCAGCCGTCCCCTTGTCTGTTTCACAATATCATCCTCCTTGCAATTGGCTGTCCCACCGTTGAAGCAGGCTCAGTGTATCCAAGTTATTGACCAGAGACAAATACCGAGGCCCGCAGGTACTAGTACAACATGACTCCATTGACCAAATCCTAGAATGGAGGCTAATATCGCTCGGCTCAATGAACTCAATTCCAAGGAGGATCTATGGCTGAAGCCCCTGACGTATATGCCGACCAATTTCAGCTCAACCTTGGGCCGCTTGGGTGCACGCTGAATTTTCAAGTCTCTGGAGCCAATCCGGTAGCTCCAGGCTCTCCGCCACCAATTGAACGTGTTGCCACTATTCGGTTGAGCCTTCAACATTTAAAAGCCATGGCGTTCATTTTGCACAAACAAATAGTGGGTTACGAAGCCCAAGCTCAACTGTCCACAGGTCTTCCAGTAGATGTCCTTCGAGCGCTGCAAATTCGGCAAGAAGATTGGGAGGCATTCTGGCGTCCCTAGCCCCTGTTATTGAAGTTCCGAAAGCCTAGACCTTCGAAGCTTGAACTTTCCCCCGTCTCGCTCGTCCCGCCAATCTCGCGCAGCAATCCTGCTAGCGGGTGACGATCGGGAGGATGGCCCGAAAGGTCTCACGGCTGAATTCCGCCATCTGACCAGACTGAATCCGCGGATCGGTGAACGGTAGGAAACGGACGATCTTCACAAAAGACCGTTCGGCCAACACAGCGGCAATCTGCGCCTTGCGATCGTGGGTGATCGGCAATGTATACCCCTCGCCGCGTTTCCATTCCCACAACGTCGGCGCCAACGACAGTTCCAACCCCTGCCCGGCGAGCTGATGAAATCGGTCCACGATCCGTGCCTTGTGCTGCTTGATCCCCTCCCCCTCTAACATCAAGGCGCACACGACGTGGTGCCCCCACCAAAAGAGCGTCCGAAAGGCAAAGGCGTTCGAGTCGTGAAAGTGTTTCGGAAAGTCCAGATATTGGTAGGGAAAGGATTCGAGATGTTCTCCCTTCACAATGTGGCAGTTGGCAGGATCGAAATCCGGCGGGGTCACGAGCAGCGGCCGACGCGACTTCCTCTTTCAACGATGCATGCGTGGCCGCGAGCAAGCGGCGCACCTTCGTCATGATCTGCGCCTTGGCGAGAAAGAAGTGCTGATCGGCCATCAAGGCCGCTTCTTCGTGAGTAAACTGTGATGGCATGGTCCTCGATCGGCTGGACGACCGGCTCGAAGGGCGCCGGCTATTTCTGATGCGTTTCGAACAGGGAGACCGTCAGGTCATACTGCGCCCGGCATTCCGCACAGCGGACCCACACCGCATCTTGAAACACATCCATCTCCCGAACCGACAGGGCGGGAGCATGGGTGCCCATACAAGTCTTGAGCGCCACGAGCCCATCCGGCTGCGTAGGATCCGGTTCAGGCAAGGAAGAATCCCCTGTCGATACTTGTCTGGTGATCGCACCGGTGGTCACCCGATGCACCATGCGGCAGGAACTGCACGTCAGCACCACAATGCGCTCCGGCTCCACGCGCTTGACCGTCAGACAGAGCGGATGCACCGACCAACATTGTTGGAGAAAGGCGCCGCTGCGGATAATCTCTGCCATCGACCGTCCTCACACCGAAGCAGACTGTCATCTGGTTGATTTGGTTTATTTGGTTTATTTGGTTCAAGTTTCGTTCAACCAAAAAAACCAGACGACCTAGACAAACCAAACAACGATCTACTAGAGCGCCCACAGGGCCAGCATCACCAACACAGCCGATCACATAGGGGAGCACACAAGAATAGAGCAGCGCCGACCGCGCCCGGCCCGGCGACTCGTTGCGCGACAGTTGCTCCTTGTAGACGAATTCATAGGAGAGGATCAGCACCGTGAGCATCAGCCCCAACGTCCGACTTGTCCGCGACCAGGTGTAGACACCACTGATAATGAAGTTCGCCGTGAAATATCCACTGAAGAGGAGAATCAGCGGCGCCAGAACGAACCGGACTGTGTTGGGGAAAAAGGCATGACCAGCCCGGACGGGCTTCCACTGAACTTGATTGTGAGCTGGGATTCACGACCCGACGGCCACAGGAGTCGCTGCCTTCGGCGAAGGAGAGGGGATTCCCCCTTGAGCGGCGCGGCAGGTCTTGCACACACGGGGGCGGGCTTTCAGAAACGAAACTTTGCCGCTGGCCAGACAGCTGTAATGGACAAACTCCTCGCACAAGGCGCAACGAGACCAGCCGCCGGAGAACATCGTCTTGTTGCGGTAGAGCCCTTCCTTGCAGACCGTGCAGTTCCGGGGCTCAATCCCCAACAGCATCGGCTCCCAAGTCCCGCCGCCTTTTCTGATACTCATACTATGAAGTATAGCGAAGGCACAAAGCGAGAGGCAAGGGGCGGAAAAGGGGCGTGCAGTGGATAGGTGCGTTACTGTTGGAGAGCGGCAGATGACCCTCCCCTTACCCCCTTGGGTCGGCGCCCGTGATTGATTCCACCGCGCCCATCAAGCGAGCACCGCCCTTCCATCCTCCTCCAGGAGGGTGGTCTAGGTAGCCTCCCGCTTAGCCCAGGCGAGGAACTTCCGATTCCCTATACCTCTCTTTAGGGGAGTGGCCAAGGCTGCCCTTTACTGCGCGCATCGAACGATATACATATTCCCTCCAAGCTAGCTCGTTTCTCTCTAGGGATGGGGCTGACTGATCTTCCACTGCGCGCAACTTTCTCACCCGCCCACCCATTGGCACGCCGAGACGTGCCATTAGCCCGAGCGAGGGCCTTCCAATTTCCTACACTCCCTTTAGGGGGAGTGGCCGAGGCTGCCCTTTACTGCGCGCATCGAACGAGCACATTCTTATCGTGCGCGTTCTGCGAGCAAGAAGGGCACCTGGCCGCTCCCCCCGTTCCTGTTTGACAGCCCCCAGACCTTTTGTTACGCTCCGCGCCGATTCAGGACCTGTTACGACAAGTGCAATTTACCCTCATGAATATCAAGGACTACCTCGAACAGAAGCGGGTCGATGTGGATCGATTTCTCGATTCCGTCATGCCCAGCGCCGCCACGCCGCCCACCACACTCCATGAGAGCATGCGGTACAGTCTCATGGCGGGAGGGAAGCGAGTCCGCCCGATCCTGGCCATTGCCGCGGCAGAAGCGGTGGGACAGCCGGCACCGGGATTGATGCCGATCGCCTGTTCGTTGGAACTGATCCACACCTACTCCTTGATTCACGACGACCTGCCCGCGATGGACAACGACGACTTCCGGCGTGGAAAGCCGACGAATCACAAAGTGTACGGCGACGCGATGGCAATCCTGGCCGGCGATGCGTTGCTGACGATGGCGTTCGATCTCTGCAGCCGTCCGGATCTGATGAAGGGCTGCGACCCGGCACGCCAAGTACGGCTGATTCAAGAACTGGCCTACGGCTCAGGGAACATGGGGATGGTGGGCGGTCAGGTGTTCGATATCCAGGCTGAAAACAAAGACATCGATCTTCCGACGCTCCAGAACATCCACAAGCATAAGACCGGCATGTTGATTCGCGCAGCGGTGCGGATGGGCGCGATTGCCGCCGGCGCAAACGATCGACCAACTGGACGACCTCACGAGTTATGCCGAGGATGTCGGACTGGCCTTTCAGATCGCGGACGATGTGCTCAACGTGACGGGAACGCGCGAGGAACTGGGCAAGAACCCCAATACCGACGCGGAGCGAGGGAAGAAAACCTACCCGACGTTCTACGGAGCCGAGGGAGCCAGAAAGTTGGCAGACGACTGTGTGGCCCGCGCGATCGCGCGCCTCTCCCCGTTCGGTCCAGGCCGCCGACCCGCTCCGCGAACTGGCCCGCTACATCACGTCGCGGAAGAACTGACGTGCGGCGTGAAACGTAAGACCTGAAACGCAACCCTCTCCCGTTCAGTCTATGATTTCGCGCTATTCACTTTTCACGCTTCACCTTTCACGTTTCACGTCTTCAAGATGAAAGCTCTCGTCACTGGCGCAACCGGATTCGTCGGCGGCGCAGTGGTACGAGCGCTGGTCAGACGCGGCATCGACGTCCGTGTCCTGGCCCGCGCCGGAGCCGACCTCCAGAATCTTCAGAATCTGCCCGTCGAGCGGGTCGAAGGCGATCTGCGTGATCCGGCCTCGTTGCGCAAATCGCTCACCGGTTGCCGACAGCTCTATCATGTGGCAGCGCACTATGCGCTCTGGGCCAAAGATCCGTCGATCTTTTACGACGTCAACGTCACCGGCACAAAGAATCTGTTGGAAGCGGCCCGCGACGTCGGCACCGAACGGATCGTCTACTGCAGCACCATCGGCGCGATCGGCCTTCCGCCAGGCGGAGGGCTCGGCACGGAAGAGACGCCCGTCTCGCTCGAACAGATGGCCGGCCACTACAAACGGTCGAAGTACCTGGCCGAGCAAGAGGTCTTGAACGCTCGCGAAGGCCGGGCTGCCGGTCGTCATCGTGAATCCGAGTGCCCCGGTCGGCGCAGGCGACGTGAAACCGACCCCGACGGGGCAGATCATCGTGGATTTCATGAAAGGCCGCATGCCGGCCTATATCGAAACCGGGATGAATATCGTGGACGTCGATGACGTGGCGATCGGCCATCTGCTCGCGATGGAAAAGGGTCGGATCGGCGAGCGCTACATTCTGGGCAACAAGAACTTGATGCTGCGCGAGGTGTTTGAGATCTTGAGCCGATTGACCGGCATCAAGGCGCCCACGATCAAGCTGCCACGACTCGCGATTCTTCCCCTGGCCTATCTCAATCAATGGATCGCCAACTTCACCGGCCAGCCGCCTCGGATTCCGCTCGAAGGGGTGAAGATGGCCAAGTACAAGATGCACTACGATTGCAGTAAAGCGATCCAGGGAACTCGGCATTCCGCACACACCGCCGGAGGTAGCACTGGAAAAAGCCGTGCGGTGGTTCCGGAATCACGGGTACGTGTAACACGAAACTGGTTCAACCCTGAATCCTACAACTTTAAGCTCAGCACTCAGCACTCAGCACTGATGGAAATCGTCGACTCTGCTTCAAGACCATCCTCTTCCGCCCCTACGTCTTCATCTTCCTCGCCGCCTTTCTGTTTGCTGCGATTCAACTGATCGGCTGGCCGAGAACCTGGCGATTCTGGCTGATTAGCTGGGCCACGGCCTTCGTCTGTGAATTTTCGTCCACTCGCACCGGCATTCCCTTCGGCTGGTACAACTACAACGGCTCGACCGTCGGCCAGGAACTCTACATCTCCAACATTCCCTTCATGGCCTCGATTTCGTTTAGTTTTCTGCTCTACGCCGCCTACTGCGTGGCCCTCTGTCTCGTTCTCCCCATCGAACACGTCCTCGCTTCCACCCGACCATACTCAAGCCGTTGCGATTCGATCTGGCCGCACGAACAAGTTGGCCCGTGCTTTTGCTCACCGCCTTCTTGTTTGCATTTATCGATATGGTGATCGATCCGGTGGCCCTCCGCGGCGACCGCTGGTTCCTGGGAAAGATTTATTACTATCTCGATCCAGGCATTCACTTCGGCGTCCCATTCACCAACTATGTCGGGTGGTTCGTCGTCGGAGTCATCTCGCTCGCCATCTATTTTCCGATCGAGCGACGACTCCCTCCCCTCCGCCGCCTCCGATCGGTCACGCCTCACCTTCTTTAGGCGTCGGCCTCTACTATGGCGTCCTGGCCTTCAATCTCAGCGTGACATTTTGGATCGGTGAATGGCACTTGGGAATCAGCGGCTCTGATGCATCTCCCCGTCATCGCTCTGCTGCTGTTTCGCCTCTCAAAACCAGCGTAGCGCTGATCCATCTGGGAGCCGGTGGCAATCAGGCAAAAGACTTTGTATAGTGATAGCAGTGCCATGCGAACGAAACTGATCGTCTTCTTCATCGTCATGGGCGTTGGGATTGTTGGCGCCTTCGGATGGATAGGGTATCAATTGTTCACGACCGGCTTTAGCGCCAAACCCGAGCCGCATGCCCTGGAGGTCTTCATCGCGCGGCAAATTCGCCATCTGGCCATCCCGATCGAACAGCGAAACGCGCAGAATCCCATCCCGTTGAGCCCCGACGTGATCAAAGAATCGCTGGCACATTTCGCCGATCACTGCGCACTCTGCCATGCGAACGACGGGAGCGGCCAGACGCCTATCGGCAAGAACGTCAACCCCAAAGCGCTGGATCTCCGGTTACCCGACATCCAATCGATGTCGGACGGTGAGATCTTCTGGGTGATCCATAACGGTATCCGCTTCACCGCCATGCCGGCCTGGGGAGAGGGCGCCCCAGCAGAGGACAAGGACAGTTGGAAGCTGGTCCACTTCATTCGCCATCTCCCACAACTGACACCGGAAGAACTCGACCAGATGAAGGGGCTCAATCCCACGACGAAGCAAGACCAGGAAGAAGAAGCCGCCTTCGGGCAGTTCCTACAGGGAAACGATGCGGCAGCCGCACGGACCGATACCAGCCACCATCACTAATTCATCGACGACAAGACTAGAAAAGGATTCACCATGTGGTTACGTCTGATTGTCACGTTCATATGCCTCTTCATTTCGACGCCAAGCTTCGCCCACGGCGCCGACCAACATGTGCTCGGGACGATTATGGCCATCGACGCAACCCATGTCGAAGTCAAAACACCCAAGGGCCAGTCGGTGAACGTGCAGGTCAACAAGCAAGACCCGGTACAAGGACGAGCGCAATCCGAAAGGCGCCAACATGCCTGAGGTGGGCGATCGTGTCGTCATCAAGGCCGAGAAAGGGCGAAAAAAAAGGCGACAACGTGTTGCTCGCCACCGAAATCCATTTTTCTTCGGCCAAGCGCGTACCGGTCCCCATGCAGCCGGTTCCGGTTCAGTAGGGTGATCGATGCCGACGCTTCACGTCTCAAGAGAATCTCAACGACCATTTATTTAGCGGCGGGTTTCGCGCGGCGGTCATTCGAGTCCTGATCACGGGCATCGCGGTATTTCTGGCGGTCATGATCGTGCCGGGCCTTGAAGTCGACTCGTTCCGCGCCGGACTCGCCGCGGTCCTCGTGCTCACATTTCTGAACCTATTGGTCCGACCCATTCTCTTTGTGCTGACCCTTCCCTTGATCGTCCTCTCGTTGGGGCTCTTTCTCATCGTGGTCAACGCGCTCCTTCTGGAACTCACTGCATACCTGGTCAGAGGATTCTCGGTAACGGGATTCTGGCCGGCAGTCGGCGGCGCGGTCGTGATCAGTCTGGTCACCATGATCCTCAACGCCTGGACCTCTGACCACCGCCCGACGGAACGTCATTCGTTCCCTCAACGCCCGCCCAAGATTATCAATCCAGACGAATAGGAAAACCGTTATTTGGTTTGTTGGGTTTGTCTCGTTTGTTTGGTTGAAGTAAGATTTACCAGATGAACCAAATGAACAAAATAAACCAAACCATCGGATGTTCATTGAATTGCTCATCCTGCGTTGTTACAATGCGCGCCGCGTAGCTGTAACCTGAACTCACGAATGACACCCACAGCTCCACAGAGCAAACCGATTCCCGAGACGCATCTCCAGCGGACCTTGACATCCGTGCTCAACGAACTGCCGGTCGACGCGGCGCTCGCCGCCGTGTTCCACCGTGACCAAGGCCCGCTGGTCAGCCATGCCGCACGAGGCTTCACGCCTCGCGATATTCAAGCCATCCTCAGAACGCTTTCGGCCTCCGTCATCGCTGCAGCGCCCCCTGCGAACGATCAGGAGGGCGGGCGCACCATTCGCCTCCGCTTGATTACGCCGGGCACGAAGTCGTTGCTCGGGGTTTCCCTTCTGCATCGGAACCGGACATACGGCTTCCTCGTCATCGGGCGAAAAGAAAGCGCCACGTTCGCGAAAAAAGAAAAGAGCTTGATGGAGCAGGCCAGCGACGAGGTCACGAAAGCGCTGGATCGCGAAGGCCTGTTCGATATGAATGTCCTGCTCAGCCGGCCGTTTGTCGCGCACGAGCCGGTCCCTCCGCCGCCCTCTCCGGCGGAGATGTTCACGGCTCCGGCCTCGCAGCTCACACCGGAACTCCAAGACAAGATTATTGCCGTCTTGACGGATGCCAACCAATACGTCGCCTACGATCGCATCTGGGCCTGCCGCTACGATCCCCTGGCAGGCAATGTCGAAGTCCTGGGACTGGCCGGCGATCTGAAAAGCGAACAGAAGGACGGGAAAAAAGATCTGAAACCAGGCCACCGCCTCACGCTCGACAGCTCAGCTTCCGGGTGGGCGGTCCGCCATCGTAAGCCACGCGTGGATCATGATCTCGCCTCCACACAGGGACGGTTCCTCGATCACAAGTATCTGTTCAAGGACCGGCTTCTCTCCTCGCTCGTCGTGCCGTTCTTCGTCCGGGGACAAGTGGGCGGGACCATCACCCTGGCCTCGAAAGAAGCCGGACGCTACCAACAGACGGATGCCCGCACGCTTGAGCCGACGATTGTGAAGATCGCGGACATTCTCCAGGCACCGACACCGGCGCCGACCGGTCAGGCCCCCGCCGCTGGACCAGCGGCCTCCCCCGGGGCGGCAATAGCCCCAGGTCCCTCAGAGCCTATTATCAGAAAACAAGAGCGGCAGGCGGCGATCGGCGAGTTCAGCATGTTCCTGGCCACAGAAGTGCGTGAGCCGCTCGCCTCGATCCGCGCCCAATTGGAGGAAGTCACGGGGGAAGGCATCCTCGACTTCGACCCGCAGACGCGTGTCGAAAGTGCAATGCGCGATTTGATCAGGATCGAAGTTATTTTGAACGAGATTTTGGATTTTGCAAAGCCACTCGAGTTGACTCGGCGGCTCCTCCGCATTCCCGAAGTGATCGAGAGCGCGCTCACGGTCATCGCGACCGACCTCGAAGTCACCAGGATACAGGTGACCAAGGACTATGCGACAATGATCGCACCGGTCCGCGGCGACGAAGCCAAGCTCCAGCAAGTCTTTCTCAGTATTTTCAAGAACGCGGGTGAAGCGATGAATCCAGGCGGGCATCTCCATATTCAGGTCACCCAGCATCGCGCGGGGCGCGGCGTGGAAGATCAGATCCTCATCAAGAACGACGGAGCCCCTATTCCGGCAGAAATCGTCGATAAGGTCTTTGAGCCGTTTTTTACCACGAAGCGAACCGGCATCGGTCTGGGCCTCGCCTCGGTCAAGAAGATCGTCGAAGAGCACGGCGGCTCCATTGCCATCGGCAGCGCGCCTGGCGAAGGGACCACCGTCACCATCCGCCTCCCCGGTCTCAGCCATGGTCCGTCCTATCGTGGACGCGGCCGCCGCCGTCCTCCCGCACGTCGCCCGGCCTAATATCCCGTCTAATTGGTTTGTTTGGTTTGTCTTGTTTATTTGGTTGAACCAGACAGGCCGGACTTGTGCCACTCGTGCAAGCCATCGAAGTCCTAGCCCGCCTCGCTCAGTATCCGAGGCCAAAGCCGCCAGTTCAGATGGTTGTGTACGTTTCGCTGAGTAGCTCCGGAAGGCGAAAACCTCACTCGGCTGGGCATGAACGATCGCTTACGGACTACAAGTGGAGACATATAACACTTAAACCCGTTGTGCCCTTTCCCGACAGGTTGTGCGTACAAGTATTGTTAAAGCTTGCCGACAATATGGCTCATGACAGCTAACGCCCGCGTTGCAGGGGATGCAACAGCGATAGCGCCACTGTTGTGGCTCCCCTGCAACGCGATGTTAGAGCCCACTTGTTTCAAAGAACCTGACTACAGCGGCTCGATCCTCAGGCCGCAGCCACATGTGATAAATCTCCTCGGCTGTAAACCAGCCCAGCCCTTCCCCTTCGACCTTTCCCTCTTCGGCGTTGTACCTCAAGCTCAGTTTGTCCATGCCAAGGTCAAGTGTGGCAACAAAATATCTGGCGCCAATCTCATCAGAACCAGCATCTCGTCGGATCCTAATGTCGCATAAGGATTTCAACGCGATCTCGCTTGAAGCGATCCCTAGCTCTTCTTCCACTTCTCGCAGCGCTGCCGCGCGCGGCTCTTCGCCGACGTCCAGTTTTCCGCCAATCAACCCCCAATAACCCGGGTGCATTGGCGCGTCCTGCGTTCTCTTGCAAAGTAGGACAGCGCAGACTGACGAATCCAAGTTGGTTTTCAACAACCGATGAAATACTACGTGGGCGCCCTTGATCTTCATATGACTCTAAGTTGGGACTGGACTCTAACAATGTTTAGGCAGATCCGCATAACAGCACCTCCGTAGGGGGTTCAAAGTCCATCCAGCGGACTGCGAATGCCCGCAGGGCCGCAGTTTAAGACACGAATATACTTCATCGCTGTTCTGACGTCACTGTGAAGCCAGGGAGATTTTCCCCTATGCCTCCCTTTGGGGGAGTGGACGAGGCTGCCCTTTACTGCACGTGTTCTTTCAATTCCCCCATTTACATATTCAAGGGTAGCCTGGTCGATCCTCGACTGCGCGCGTCGAACGAGCACATTCCTATCGTGCGCGTTCCGCGAGCAGGAGGACGACTAGGCTGCCCTTTCTATCCTTCCCAGGCCGCGCGTTGCGCGAGCACAGGAGACCAACGGAGCCCTCCCTATCTTCTCATCCTCCACTGCCCTCAAGGGGAGCAGCCAGACTGTCCTTCACTGCGCGCATTGAGGGAGCACATTCTGATCGTGCGGCCTCAGCGAGCAAGAAGGATGGTCTGGCCGCTCCCCTCCCATTCTTCCTTTGACAGAGCCACCCCCTTCTGGCTATGATCTCCGCTACTTGATTCGGCCTTGAAGTTGAAAACCGTATGTTCTCCAGCCACCATCATTTATTCAAAGGAGTAGGCGTATGAAGCTCATAATCGGCACTGTTGCGACCGTCTCCGGTGTCCTCTTTGCGCTATCGATGGCCTCGGCGAATCCCTCTCTCCTACCCAAACATGAAGGCTACCCGATGAAGAACAGCGGAAGTCCTGTGACGGGCCAGCCAACCGCCAACGATCCCGGCCAGTCGGATGCGCGAGGGGAAGGTACGCTGATGAAATCAGCCGACTCCGTGAAGAGCGCTCAGCAGAATCTGATGAAGACGGACAATGCGCGGATTACCACAGGCCAGGGAGCGAATCAGCTTCCGACCGTGCAGGGACCACAGATCAAGATCGCTCCTCCGGTGACCTCAGCCACCAAGATCGCAGGCGACCGGAAGATCGAGTAGTCGAGCCATTCAGCAAGCTTCAATTAGGGAGGGGCCGGACCTATCCGGCACCTCCCTGTTTTTTTGCCCGGCGCTCCCGCATGGAGGCGGGGAGCGTACGCAGTCGGAATCGCCAAGGCTTCTTAGCCCACTCACCCGCATAGTCGACACCGATTCGGGGGTGAGCCCCCACCTCTCCTTTCTTGACCAATACCCCTCGATTCTCGAACCAGATGGATTCGCCGGTCGTGAGATCCACACGGTTGAGGCTGCGATCGATCTGCAGCGCGCGACAGAGCCGCCCCGGTCCATCGATCAACTCTCCATCGATTTCAATCGCCCTGATCAATACGGCAGAGGGAAACTCTTCCCGTTCCGTCACGACGTTCAGACAATGGTACATCCCGTAGATGAGGTAGACGTATGCGACCCCGCCAGGACCAAACATCACATCCGTCCGCTGCGTCCTTCCTTTCGACGCATGGCAAGCCTTGTCCTGTGGACCGACATAGGCTTCGACCTCGATGATCTTCCCCGCCAGCATGCGCCCATCGATCGAACGTACGAGATACTTGCCGATCAGTGCCCGCGCGACCTGCACGGTGGGACGGTTGAAAAAGATGCGTGGCAAAACTCTTTGCGTTGGCTTCATATGACTTCACTATAGACCGCTCAAAGTGATCTTCCAACAAGGCCGCAGACGAAGAAAGCACCGGAAGCGTACCCTCTGGGGCGCACGGTGCGACGAATTAGGAGCACCAAGTCTGTGCGCGCCGCCGAGTGGTGAGGCGGCCGGGTCCCCGTTGAGGATGCTGTTCAAGCCGAGAACGCAGTTGGAGATCATTTTCAGCAGCCTGTAAGAACTGCTAGAAGTACCAGGCCATGCCGCCCATAAAGAAGCGTGGATTCCCCGGTACGAAATGAATGTCCTGCACTCCGCCTGCCGGCTCGTTAGGCAGGCGAGATGCGAATGAAAACGTGGCCCCCTCCCAGTTGGAATCCAAAAGGTTCTGAACGAACAGAAAGGCCTCAAGGCGCCCATGAGAGAGCTTGATCGGCAGTTGATATCGTTCGGTCAAGTCAAAGACGAGCCACGATGGGGCTTTGACCGTACGATCCTCTGTCAGGTTCCTCACGCCGAGATAGGTCATTTGTATCTGCGAAGAGAGACCTTCCGGCCATCGCATGATCAATGCCGTAAATGCGGTTAAGTCCGGCGCCAACGGAATGGCGAGTCCGTCCTTGAATTGGGCATGGGTCCACGTGAAGCTGCCGTTCACATAGAACGGTCCGTAGATCTGTCCGCGCGCTCCCACCTCTACCCCGTAGCGTCTCGTGGGCCCACGGGCTTCGGTGGTGCCTGCATCGCCCACGAATACGAGTTCAGAGTTCATATCCAACCACCAGAACGTGGCGAGCAATTCCAGCCGCTCGGGGCCCCAGGGTTTTGATCGCACACCCACCTCCGTGCCCTGCGCCCTGGCAAGAGGCGTGCTCGCACCTACGACCGTGGACCGCGCATCGTTGCTGTGGAATCCGGTGCCATAGTTTACGAAGAATTCGGTATTGAACCAGGGACCGAGGATCAGATTGGCCTTCGGATTGACTTGGCCCGAGTTCTTTGTGCCGGCCGGCTGCTCGGGGCAGGTATCGCAGAGATTGCGGACATCAAAGGTGAAGTAGTCGGCACGGAGACCACCGACCACCCGCATCCACGGCAGCGGCTGCAGCTCCAGCTTGACATACGGCGAATAGGACGTTTCATCAACCGCACTCTGCACAATGGTCCCCGTAGGGACACGCGTCGTCTGTGTCCCGAGTCGGATATTGGAGATACTGTCATTGCGGACCTGGAACCCTGCCGTCGCGGCACTGCGAATGCCAAAGAGTTCTCCTGCGTGCTGGTAGCCCAGATTCCCGCCATACATGTACCGCTGATCCTGTTGATTGATACCGTCACCGTTCACCGGGTTATCCAGAAAATAGGTGAAATTGGTAAAGAGGTCCAACTTGTAATACATCAGATAGGCATCGGCAAAGAACCGCCCATTGGAGGGTGTATCGTAGTGGTACTCCATTCGACCAATCGCGTGCTCCGTCTTACCCCCTTCAGAGGGATCAATCGCACCGAACCGACTAATCGTGCCGTCTGTGACCTTACGGAAGGGAATTTCCCCTGAGGCGTTCCAGTTCGCTTTGTTATAGCTCCCTGTGACGCTGAACTCCGAGCGAACCGTCGGGTTCATGGTCGCCTTGCCCATGACATTGAAGCGAAAATAGCGATTGTCGTGCTCAAATGGTCCATTCGTGTAATAGCCATCCGCGGCAAACAACGTCCGGACTTTGTCCCTGGTGGGCGACAGCATCAAGAGATACCGCTGCGTATCGAACTGCCCACCGGCTCCCTGCACCACGTTCTCTTGCAGCACCTCGCGAGTTTTGAACCGGACGGCGCCGGCCGTATTGAAATCGCCGAATTCAGCGTGATAGGTCCCCTTTACTACGTCGATTCCCTGAATTGTCTCCGGAATAATGAAATTGAGATCGGTATACCCCTGGCCATGCCCGTGCGTGCGTAAATTGATCGGCATGTTGTCGATAAAGAATGCTACGTCCGTTCCATGATCGGCATCAAAGCCCCTCAAGAAATATTGATCCGCCTTTCCAGCGCCCCCGGAATGCTCAACGGCGATGAAACCGGGGATCAAACGCAGAACCTGGGCGGGTCGGCCTTGCGGCTGAAGCAGGATCTCTTTGTCTGGAATGAACTGCTGTGAAGAGGCCGCGACCGGGCGCTCTCCGATGACAGAGACCTCAGGGATTTCCAACTCGTCAACACCGGGATCGTGGGCTTGCGCCGACTCGTGGACAGTCAAAACGGCGGTTAGGATCGCCAGGAACAGCAAGCGGCTCCGCACGGTCAACTATCCTCACTCTCTCAGGAGTGTGGACGGATGAGACGTCCACGGTGATCTTTCGACAGCCGACTCATCGGCTGGCGCAGACCCTCGTGGCCTGGCTGTTCATAATTGCAGAATGACTCGACGATCTTAGTCGAGCGCGGATGATTTCAGGAGCACCTGGACTCGACGCATGGTACAACCGATCAAGTTTTCGAGCGTGAAAGCTTCGGCTCCCACGACCTCCACCCGGGCACGATTGAGCGGCAGCAACAGCTTGCGCCCCGGCGCGTCAAGAATGGCGTGGGCAATGCCGGGCGTCACCTCTCCTAACATGGCCCCTGGCAACACCAGGTTAAGCGACGCGAGGATAACGTCAACCGTAGGGACCATCTGCTTGATGCGCTGCTCCCCTGTCCCGCTCTGGCTCACCCCCGCTTGCTTCATCGCCTTGGTTGCCGCTTCATTTGTGCCGAGCGCGATAATCTCATGCGACTCGCCAGCATAGGCCAGCAATCCCTGAATCAACCGCTTACCAAGTCCACCACCACGCCCGTCGATAACACACAAGCGCATCGCCTACACCAGCCCCTTGCCAGTCGTCGTCATGGTGAGTTTCCCATGCTTCACGCCCTTGACCGACACCAAAGCGTCCGCCACCTTCCGGATCTCAGCCCCTTTGCCTTTCACTACCAAGACCTCAAGACAATGGTCATGGTCGAGATGGACATGCATACCGGCCATGATGTGGCCTTGAAAGTCGTGCTGGATATGAGTCAGTTTCCTTGTCAGGTCGCGCACATGATGATCGTATACAAACGTGATGGTCCCGACCGTCTCTTTATTGTCGTTCCACTCCTGCCCTACCAGATTGTCTCGAATTAGATCCCTCAATGCCTCCGAGCGGTTCGTATACTTGCGCTTCTTGATGTGCAGATCGAAATCATCAAGCAGATGATGGTCCAACGACACGCCGAATCGAATAAGCTTCTTCATGGCACCCTCGTAGTGGCACGATTTATTAAAACGTAGCATCAGTGAGAAGCAAATCAATACATAACTATCACGATCAAGCAGGGGGCACACTTGGCTGGAATCTATGCTTTCAGCAGGCTGGAGGCGTGGGTTAACTCGAATGCGGGCATCCATCGAGGACCGTCTTCTCTTCTCACCGCGTAGACAAGTGACCGGGGAGTCTTCCATTGCCCGCATCGACGAGAACAATTTCATCGTGCGCCTTCCGTTTGGACTCTCACTCTCTCTCAAAGCGGGGTGGCCAGGCTGCCTCAGACTGCGCGCGTCCAACGAGAGCGTCCATTTGATCTGATCTCGTCTAGCGGGCTTGTTTGGTTTCGCACTGGAATGAAGCCCGAGCGGTCCACAACGACCGTCGAACGAGCACATTCTGAGCGTGCGCGTTCGCGCGAGCACGCGAGACGCCCGGCGCGCTCCTGCTCCACTCTATTCGCTCTTGCACGGGGATGTACATGACGTTCCCCTGCCGATTGATCAGCAGGAGCGCCAGATCGGATGGCTTGATCGGATCGGCCAGTCGCTGAAACACGTCGAAGTTGGGAATTGGCTGACGATTGAGTTCCAGCACCACGTCGCCCGGCTGGAGACCGGAGGATTCGGCCAGACTGCCTTCTTCAATGTCGGTCACCACCACCCCGCTGGTGACAGCCAGATCCATCTGCCGAGCCAACGGCGCGGTCACATCGTCGAAGACGACGCCGGCGAGGGGATGGGCCGTGGCAGCTGAGGCCGATGCAGCCTGGCTCTTCTTGGTCCGTTCACGCGGCGCCTCCTGCACAACCAGTTCAGCCTGATACGGCTTACTCTCGCGCATGAGATCCAGTCGGTGCTTACTCCCGATCGTCGACGCAGCCACGAGGTTCCGAAGATGTCCGCTGTCCATCACGTCACGCCCGTCGAATCGCACGACCACATCGCCACGCTTGAGTCCGGCTTTCTCGGCGGACCCTTTCGCCTGCACATCGGTCACGATCGCACCTTTCACATCGGGGAGACGAAAGACCTTGCCTAATAGGGGCGTGACATCTTGCGTCGAGGCGCCGAGGAACCCACGGACAACATGACCGGTCTTGAGCAAGCTCTGCATGGCAGCCCGGGCCATATTGCTCGGAATGGCGAAGCCCACGCCGACGCTCCCGCCGGTCGGACTGGCGATGGCGGTATTGATCCCCACCAATTCTCCATTGAGGGTCACCAAGGCTCCGCCGGAGTTGCCCGGATTGATGGGGGCATCGGTTTGAATGAAATCTTCGAAGTCGGCGACACCGACATCGGCGCGACCGACAGCACTGACAATGCCGAACGTCACACTGCGACTCAACCCAAGCGGGTTCCCGATCGCGAGCACAAATTCGCCGACAGCGAGTGTGCTCGAATCCCCCCACGTCACCGTCGGTAGATTGGTCGCTTGAATTTTCACCACGGCCACGTCGGTCTTTGGATCAGTGGCCACCACCCGTCCTTTGTACTGCCGCCGGTCGGCGAGAATCACTTCCACGTCGACCGCATCGGCAATGACATGGTTGTTCGTCATAATGTAGCCATCCGACGACACAATAACACCGGAGCCCTGACCATATTGCCGTCGCGACGGGACATCCTTGAACAATCCGAACGGCAGAGCTTCGTCGCTGAATGCTTGATCTCGAACCATTACCGTGGAGGCAATGCTGACGACAGCAGGAATCACTTTGATCGCAGTCGCCTTGACCTGCGTCTGGAGTTCGCCCCCGCCTGCCACAGGAACCGTTCGACTCTCGGCCAGAGCTGTGCCACCGGCGATCAAGCCCCACATACAAAGCCCGATCATGATTCGCAATAGAAGATTGAGTCGAAACACCCCACGGTCCTTTCTGATAACAGCCTTCACCAGATTGACAGCAAACGCCTGTAGCCTAGCATGCGTGAGTCGGAGTCGCACTCACAATTCCACATGACGCAGGCGAAGGGCATTCGAGATGACGGACACAGAACTGAAGGTCATGGCGGCGCTTGCGATCATGGGGCTCAAGAGTATTCCCCAGAACGGATAGAGCACGCCGGCCGCGATCGGTACCCCAATCACGTTATAGAGAAAAGCAAACAAGAGATTTTGCCGAATGTTCCGCATCGTAGCTTGACTCAGCCTCCGCGCACGGAGCAACCCACGCAGATCCCCTTTCACCAGCGTCATCCCCGCGCTCTCAATGGCCGTGTCCGCTCCCGTTCCCATGGCAATCCCAACATCTGCTAACGCAAGAGCCGGCGCATCATTGACACCGTCGCCTGCCATCGCCACCACGCGGCCTTGCAACTTGAGGTCGGGCAATGATCTGTCCCTTCTGGTCAGGCAAGACACCAGCCATGACTTCCTCAATGCCGAGTTGCTTGGCCACTGCTTCGGCTGTATCGCGATGATCTCCCGTCACCATGACGACGCGAATGCCTTCGGCCTTGAGCTCCTGCACCGCGTCACGCGTAGAGGCCTTGATCGGATCCGCCACGCCAAGTATACCGGCAGCCTGCTCATCGATGGCGACAAACAGGATGGTTTGTCCTTCACGACGAAGCGAAGCCGCTTCTTCATCCAACTGCGTGAGGCTCTGACCGGATATCCCGAATGTCGTTTCGCAAGAATGCAGCTGTCCCGATGGCGACGCGATGCCCGGAGACCGTCCCGGCTACACCCTTCCCCGTCATTGAACGAAACTGCTCAACCGGGGCGCACACGATCCCACGCCCTTCCGCTCCCGCCACCACCGCTGCAGCCAGCGGATGTTCGCTGCTCCGTTCAAGACTCGCGGCGAGTCGCAACAGATCGACATCGGACCAGGGTGGCACAAACGCACCGACAGCAGTTTTGGTTTGCCCTCCGTGAGGGTCCCGGTCTTATCGATCACGAGCGTATCCACCTTGCCGAATACCTCCAACGCTTCAGCCTTCTTCACCAAGACACCAGCCGTCGCCCCACGACCAGTCCCAACCATGATCGACATCGGCGTCGCCAATCCCAACGCGCAGGGACAAGCAATAATCAGGACCGCCACGGCGTTGACCAGCGCATAGGCCAATTTCGGCTCCGGACCCCAGATCGCCCAGGCCACTGCCGTGATCAGCGCGGCGCCACAACCAGCGGGACAAAATACGCCGCGGTCACATCGGCGAGACGCTGGATCGGCGCCCGGCTCCGTTGCGCCTCACTGACCATCTGCACGATCCGAGCAAGCATCGTGTCTCGCCCGACTCGTTCAGCGACCATCACTATCCCGCCTGTGCCGTTGATGGTCCCTCCGGTCACCCGTACCCCGACTGTTTTTTCGACCGGGATCGATTCCCCCGTGATCATGGATTCATCCACCGCAGTCGTACCTTCTTGGACCATCCCATCTACCGGCACTCGCTCTCCCGGCCTGACGCGCAGCCGATGGCCCACCTCGAATATGCTCGAGCGGCACATCTTCTTCCTGTCCGTCCGGCTTGATCAGCCTGGCTGTCTTTGGCGCAAGCCGGAGCAAGGCGCGAATCGCGGAGCTCGTCTGACTCCGAGCCTTCAACTCAAGGACCTGGCCGAGCAGGACGAGCAGCAGTAATGATGGCCGCAGCCTCGAAATAGACCGCGATCGAGCCGTCATGCAGTCGGAATGAACTGGGAAGCAGCGTCGGCGCGACGGTGGCAAGAGTGCTGTAGCCATAGGCCGCACCCGTTCCCATGGCAATGAGCGTGAACATGTTGGGAGCCCGGTTCACCACTGAGCTCCATCCTCGCTGAAAAAATGGCCAGCCGCCCCAGAGCACCACCGGCGTTGCCAGCAGCCATTGCACCCAGTTCCTCGTCGAGCCGGTGAGGACCTGTGACAGTGACAAGCCGGGAACCATATCGACCATGGCCAAGAGCATGACCAAGAGAGAAGGTCCGAGACAGATCCAAAACCGCCTGGTCATATCCTCAAGCTCGGGATTCCGTTCGTCTTCGAGCGAGACGACTTTGGGTTCCAACGCCATCCCGCAAATCCGGCAAACTCCTGGTTGGGTCTCAAGCACCTCCCGGGTCCATCGGACAGATGTATTCGACCACTCCACCGGAGGGAACCGGCATGACGCGAGAAGTGCGCTGCTCAGGAGGAGTCAGATAGTGAATCGGCTCAGCGCGAAACTTGGTGAGGCAACTCGTCGCACAGAAGTAGTAGGTTTTCCCTTGATACTCATAGGAGCCGGCTGCCGTGGCCGGCTGCACCGTCATCCCGCACACGGGATCGATGGCCGAAGTCTCCGGTCGCAGACGGAGCAGGCTGCATCATCGGAAGGGGTCTTCTTGTGGTCGGATTACTAGGAGCTAGACTGGCCGTGGCTGCAACGCCCGCTCCGGATCGATCTTGAATCGTTCCAGGCAGGACAGGCCACAAAAGTAGTAGCGTTGGCCTCGATGGTCGTGACTTCCGGCTGCCGTGGCCGGGTCGACCGTCATCCCGCAGATTGGATCGATCGCCATGACAGCACCGTAAAACATGAAACGTGAGGCATATGGCGCGACGGACAATCAAGGAAGAACTTGCGAGAATTGGAAATGCGGCGAGTCGCAAGTCTCTCGCACATCCCGCTTTTCCCGCTCGTCTCGCGCTTACCCATCATCTTTTCGCATCGGCATCCAGAATGCTCTGGATGATCGACTTGAGATTTTCCGGGTCGATACTCTCCGCCTTTATGTTCCCGTCGATGAGCACGGTCGGGGTAGACTGAACTTTGATGCGCTCGCCCCACTTGCGCCCCTCTTCAAACATCTTGGCCGGCTTCCCACTGGCCATCCCCTCTTCAAATACTTTCGGATCGAGGCCGACTTCCTTGATCAGGGCTTCCCGTAGCGAGCGATCCAGCACTCCGGTGATCTTGTCTTTATGGATGGTGCGAAACAAGACCGGCTTTCATTTCGTTGCCCTTTTCCCATCAGCTTCGCCTGCTCATACATATCGAACGCGAGTCGGCAGCTTTCCACGAATGACCGGGAACCCGACCATCGTGATCTCCAACTTGTTGCCGAACTCTTTCACGAGCAGCGGCAATCCTGTCTCATCGAACTGGTGACAATGCGGGCAATAGAAGTCGGCGAACTCAATCAACTTCACCTTGCCGGGCGTATGCGTCGACACCTCACCCGTCAGGACTTCGAACTTGCCCTTCAAATCGAGGGGCAAGGCGGTGGCTGGTGAGACCCATAGGACGGCAACCATCCATACAACCGCACAGACCGCCAAGGCCCATTGCGCACACTGTCTCTTCACCATATCGACTCCTTTCTTAGCCAGGATTATGCATGACGGTTCGTCGCGAAATCGCTGAGCCGTAAGTTGCGAGGCCGGTACGCGCGGAGCCCTGAGGACGCTAAGGCGTGCTTGTGCGACGTAGGTTGAGGGTCCGAGAGGCGAGCCCTCTGGCCGAAGGCTCGCCGTAGCAGCGGATCGGTAATTCCGTAGCAGATAGTATTCATGAGTAATGCGGGTTTGATCAACGCGGATCGCTCATTATATCGAATGTGCCGTAAACATACTCCTGACTCTTTGTTATACTGTGGCCATGCTAGAAGCCTGTCAGACGTTGACCGTTCTACTGTTGCGAATGACAAGTCGGACAAGCTCTTAACACGTACGCTGCTCTCTACCGTGGCCTTGCTCGTCACGCTCACAGGCTGTGCCTCGACGCAAGAGGCGGGGGACGGCTCGGACGCACAGACACAGGCACTCACTTTTCTCCAAGTCAAGGCAGCACCGGACTCCTTTGAAAGGTCAAGCGGTGGTCTTCGGCGGCAAAGTGTTGACAGCCCGACGACTGAAAGATGGCACGAGGATCGAAATCTTACAGTTGCCGCTCGATCGATCGACGCGTCCCGGATACGACTTGACCCAATCACAAGGCCGCTTCATCGCCCTCCAGCGAGAATTCCTCGATCCCGCGACCCTCCCACCAGGGACCAGAGTCACCGTGACCGGCGAGATCTCCGGTTCCGTCACGCTGCCATTGGATGAAACCGACTATACCTATCCCGTCATCGACATCAAGCAACTACACGTGTGGCCCAAATCGGAAGACGTGGCCCCCCGTATCCGCCCCTATTATGGGTCCAGGCCCGGGCCCCTATTGGGGACCTTACTGGAGCCCCTACTGGCGGCCGTGGCCTTATTGGTAAGCGAGACAGGCGGGACTTGCGCGACGAGCGAGACGGCGCCGTCATCTTGTTCGATTCTGCTTTCCGCAGCGGTGACATTGTCTCGCAAGTCTCGCCCTTCCCGCGCGTCTCGCTTGTTTACCGCCCCGACGACCCGACGATCCGCTCAACACGATCGTCGCGCCCACCGAGGTCCAGGTACGCGTGATATTGGGCCAGCGCTTTCGGCAGATCTTTCCGATGCAACTCATAGAAGACACCCAAATTGTAGTGCGCTTCAGCATAGTCCGGCTTCAGCTCGACGGCTCGCTCGTAGGACTGTTCCGCCTCTTCAAGCCTGTTCAGACCGGTGTAGATCACACCCAGGTTCATATGCGCTTCGGCATACTCCGGGCGGTACCGCAAGACCTCGAGAAATTCCCGCTCCGCCTCCACGGGCCTGCCTTGGCTCCGATGAATAAACGCGAGGTTATAGTGCGCGTCCACTAACGAAGGCTTCACCGCGATAGCCTGTCTATACGAATGGGCGGCTTCCACGAGATCGTTGTTCTTCTCCGCCATCCGCCCGGCGAGGTACCAGCCATCGGCATACTTGGGATCGAGCTTGAGCAGCCGGCCCACCGTCTCTCGCGCTCCGCGACTGTCTCCCTGCGCCTCATACAGCAATGCGAGATTGTACAGGGCGTCACGGTGGCTCGGATGGGCGGCCAACAAGGTTTGATAGGTCTGGGTGGCCGCGGCGAAATCACGACGTTGCTCGTACAGCTTGGCTAAGTCGAAGATACGAATCGGCATGGCGAGGATCGGTCTCAATCGCCCGCTTGAGAGCCTGCTCCGCTTCGGCCAATTTTCCTTGAATCCGATAGACCTCGGCCAGATCGTTCAAGGCGTCGGGATAGGCCGGCTTCAGCTTGAGCGCCTGGATGAAGGCATCGACAGCCTGAGCCGGCTTCTTCTCTTTGAAATAGATCATGCCGAGCAGATGGTGCGCTTCAGCTGAGGAGGGATTGAGTTCGATCGCTTTCCTGGCAGCCTCGGATGCCGCAGCAAGATCGCCTTTTTTCAGCAGCGCAGCGCCTCGCTCGTAGTGACGCTGCGCAGCATCCGGTTGCTCAGCCGCCACTGCGACCGGGACAAGAGGAGAAACCACGGCCAGGCACAGGGCGAACAGCACGATGGCACTATGCTGGAGGAGGCGATTCATGGTCAGTCTGTCTTGTTCATTTGTTTGTTTGGTTTGTCTGGTTTGTTTGGTTGAACAAACCAACCAGATGAACCAAACAAACCAAATAAACCAGATGAACCAGCTAGACCCGCAACAGTCAGCAAACTATAGACGGCCTGCTTAAACACCGTGCGGAGGCCGAAGTAGGCGATGGAGTCTTTGAGGTTGGAATAGAGCCGTTTGAAAGCTCCCATGTCAGGGTCGGTGACATATTCCATCGTGAGGGCGATCCGTTCTTCCCCCTCGCCGAGCGGAGTCACCGCATGCCAGAGTTTATCTCCATTGAAAATGACGAGGTCCCCTGGTTGTGTGATCAGCTCAAGATGTTTAGGGGATTTCACAGGATCATCCTTAAACAGTTCGCAGACCAGTTTGCATTGCGTAGACCTATCGACAAGCCCCATCAGAATGGTATAGCGAGCCCCCTTATAGTAGGACGTGTCATAGTGAAACCCGATATGGTCCCCCGGCTCCGTATAGTAGTAGAGCGCACAGGAATGGGGGTCGCTCTCGGGACAGAGACTGAGCTTGGCCCTTGTCAGGCGGCTCAAGAATTCGATGAAGGCCCCGGATCGATAGAGATCGAGAAAGCGCGGGGCCTTCTCCATCACCGTATAGTAGCTGACACTCCCACCTTTTTTATGGCCGGGAATATAGTTACGATTCAGCTCGCCTTTCACCCCCTGCGCTTGAGGAACAAGATACTCTTCCACCACCGACCGGGAAAGAAACTGTGGAACGAAGAGGAACTCGTTCTGATCCCAATACTCACGCGAGAGTCGATCGAGATCCAATCGCTTCACTGCTTCATCGACCGTTTCAACTAAGGAACCGACCATCGTCTGATTCATACAGGCCTTTCAACTTGCAGGAGGCATCCTCCGGCACATGCCACAACCTTCACTGCGGAGCACTGAGCACGGGAGCCTTCACCACTACCACATCGGCCGGCAACTTCAGGTCGAAGAGTGCGTTGGCGAGACCTATGTTGGATTGGAGCGACGAGAATTCGAAACTCGCGACATTGCCGCTGACTTCGTAGAGAGAGATGGTCCGGATGAAATAGGTCTTGGGAAACACTTCCACCACGATCCGTTGTAACGATCTCCCCGCCTCACCTTCGCGCGACTTCGGCAGGAGGGTGAGTAACCGGATTCCTCCCACGCCACGTCCCTTCCCCGGCGTCGGCTCAATGTCGAACGACTCCTCCAAGGTGGCTGCCCCCTGCAAGAGCTCTAACGGAGCCTTAGAGGCCGCCATTTGCGTGAGCTTCCCGACCAACACCTGTTTATGCTCCGGCACATACACTTTGACATCATCCCGATTGACATAGATATCCTCGACCGACGGGTCGAGATAGTTCCACCGTAATCGGCCCGGCTTTTTGATATAGACCTTCCCCGAGGACGTGATGGGCCGCTCGAACCCCTCGATCATGGTCTTTTGCGTAAAGTCCGCCTGAAGATCTTTCGTTTTCTCATACCGCGCCTGGAGCTGCTTGACCACCTCCCGCACTTCTGTCAACGCATTCTCATCGCACTCTTCAGCGGCGGAGAGAGTCGGCACGGGAAATAGGCTCAACGCACACACGAGCACGCCCCGGCAACACATGTCCAATTCAATTTCTTCACCATACCAATCGCAAGGGAGTGGCCAAGGCTGGCCCTTACTGCGCGCATCGAAGGCACCGTCGATCTACTAAATGATCCCTCCAAGCTCGCTCATCTCTCTTAGGGGATGGGGCCTGATTGATCTTCCACTGCGCGCGTCCAACGAAGCGTACATTTGGCCTATCGTCGATCTGGTTTGTGGTTGATCGGACTGGAAATTCATGCAGAAGAACCAGACGACCAGAAAGACCGGCCAACCAGTCAGACGAGCCCGCGCGTTGCGCGAGCACTGAGATCATCAGGCTCCATCCCCCTCACGCCTCTTCTGCTCCCACCGGCCCACGCCGCCCGACGACCTCTCTCCGTCCATCGCGACCAGCCGCGCCCACGAGGCCATCTGCCTCCATTTGCTCGATCATCCGAGCCGCCCGAGGATAGCCCACTCGCAGCCGGCGCTGAATCAGCGACGCAGAAGCTGAACCGGTAGATAAGACCAACTCCTTGGCTTGCTCGTACACTTCGCCCAATGACTCTTCCTCTTTCGCCCCTTCCTGTTTCAACGCGATCTGCAACTCCTGATTGTAGGCGGGGCTGGCTTGATCCTTCACGAACTCGACCACACGGCGGACATCGTCATCCGACACAAACGACCCGTGCAGCCGCATGACACGCCCGGTCCCCGAGGCCATATAGAGCATATCCCCACGACCAAGGAGCGCTTCCGCGCCGTTCGCATCCAGAATGGTGCGTGAATCGGTCTTCGACGACACTTGAAAAGCAATGCGGGCAGGAAAATTCGCCTTGATCAAACCGGTCAGCACATCGACCGACGGGCGCTGCGTCGCCAGCACGAGATGGATGCCCGATGCGCGGGCCATCTGTGCCAAGCGCGCAATCTTGTCTTCCACTTCCTTCGGCGCCACCATCATCAAATCCGCCAATTCATCGATCATCACGACGATATAGGGCAAGGGCTCCGGCGGAGTCGGCGGCGGCACGAACGATCCGGGGCTGCCGTCCGGAAGCGCTGTCTCTCCGGCAGAAAGCCGCTCCTCTTCAGACAGAAACTGCATGGGCAATTCCGGCTGGTCCAGTTTGGCCGCCGATTCCGCCTCCAGCACACCTTGCGCCCCGGCGACTTTCCGATTATACGTATCGATGTTTCGCACCCCCGCCTCAGCGAGCAATTTGTAGCGCCGTTCCATTTCAGCCACAACCCAACCGAGCCCCCGCGCCGCCGACTTGGCATCGGTGATGACCGGCCGTAACAGATGAGGAATGCCGTCGTACGTTTGAAACTCGAGCATCTTGGGGTCGATCAGGAGTAGCTTGACCTCATCGGGTCGAGCCGAAAACAACAGGCTCAGGAGCATCGTATTGAGACTGACACTTTTCCCGGCCCCTGTGGCACCGGCTACCAGTAAGTGCGGCATCGTTTTCAGATCGGCGATCATGGGGGCCCCGAAAATGTCCTTCCCCAAGGCCAAGGTGAGCTTCGATCTGGCGCGTGAAAACGCCTCGCTCGTCATCACTTCCTTCATCGACACCGTCTCGCGATAGAGGTTCGGCACCTCGATCCCTACCACCGATTTTCCAGGAATCGGCGCGACGATCCGGAGACTGATCGCCTTCAGCGCCAACGCCAGATCATCGGCCAGGTTCACAATGCGCGCGACCTTGGTCCCCGGCGCCGGTTCGAACTCGTACATCGTCACGACTGGTCCAGGACGAACTTCCGTTACCTTCCCTGCGATGCCAAAACTGAGCAGAGCGCGGGTCAGCACATCGGATTGCGCCTTGATTTCTTCTTCCGTGACACGCCCTAGCGGACCTGAGGGTTCGCTCAAAAGCACGGCCGGGTCCGGCAAGATATAGTCCCCCGCCTTCGCTTGGGTGGCTACGACCTGTTGGTCCTGTTCGGAACCGATCGGCTCAGCCGGTTCGGGAGTCGGTTGTCGTGATGGCTGAATGACCGGCCAATCCAATTCCGGCTCCGCTGCCGCCTCAGGAAGCGCCTCCTCAATCACCGCACGGATGGCTGTGGCGGATTTTTGTCGGGCTTTCCGTGGAGACTCAGGAACGGCTTCTTCCACCGGCCGGTCCGGAATCAACGTACGCGCCCTGTTGAACATCCAGCTACCCAACCCAGGAAGCCGCCGGGCCATCTCCGACAAAGAAATGGGCGTCGTGAAGAGGAGCGAGACCAATAACCCCGCTATGATCAGAATGTGGGCGCCGGTACTCGCAAAATAGGCTCGTAAACTCTCGGCCAACACTTGCCCGAAGAAACCTCCTGCCATGCCTCGATAAATGAGGCCGCTAGAGACGGTCGGCACCGCCATAATTTCGAGATGAAACAGGCCACTGAAAAACAGCAATGCCGCCAGCGAGGCGCCGGCGTTCCGCAGACGGATCGACAGGTTGCTCTGTGTGAAACAGCGGACACCCATGAGACCGAGGAGAACGGGAAACAAGTAGCCGGCCCCGCCGATCGACCAGAATAAGGTAGACGCGAAAAACGCGCCGACCGACCCGATGAGGTTTCTGGACGGAGGTGTCGCAGTTGTCCCGGCCTTGAGTTCCCCTGGGACAAAGGACACCATGCTGAGAAGTGTCAAGAGCGCCAACGCGATCAGGACGACTCCGATCACTTCTCGTTTGATGTGTGAAGGAGGGAAAGCGGCGCCGCGGGCCTCGCCCCGCTTGGCCGAAGTGGTGACAGCCATGATCGCGATGCTAGCACAGGGAATCGATCATTTCAAACGAGAGGAGGGGATGGAGCCTGATGATCTTCTGTGCTCGCGCAACGCGCTCGGGCTCGTCTGTCTGGTTGGCCGGTCTTTCTGGTCTGTCTGGTTCTTCTGAATGAATTTCCAGTCCGATCAACCAAACAAACCAGATAGACGAGATAGACCAAATGAACAAGCATTCGTTGGACGCGCGCAGTGGAAGATCAATCAGCCCCCATCCCTGAAGAAATAACGAGCGAGCTTGGAGGGATCATTTAGATGGAGGGTGGTCGCTCGACGTACGCAGTGGAGGACAATCCCGACCACCTCCTAAAGACGGTGGAGGGAGAGTGGAAGAGCGGGACAGGCATTGCCACATACCCTCGCACCTCGTCAACCGAGCGCAACAGCGAGCCGGAGGAAGTCCTCAACCGACAGCGTCTCTGCCCTGCGGGTCGGAGCAATATTCAATCGTTGTAATGACTCGGCAACAGGACGCAGTTCATACCCTTCGTCTCGCAGGGAATTGACGAGCGTTTTCCTTCGATGCGCAAAGGCCGCCTTCACGAGCGCGCGAAATGCGACTTCTTCCTGCCGGCTGAGCCTCGTGCGCTCTTTCGCGCGCAACAGCACCACCGCCGAGGCGACTTCCGGCCTGGGGCGAAAACATTGGGCTGAGACACGAAATGCTTTCGTGATCTCGGCTGCATACTGCGCCATGACTGAGAGCACCCCATAGTCCGATCCGCCGGGTTTTGCCACCAAACGATCGGCCACTTCGTCCTGTAGCATGAGCACCATGCGGGGAAACAGGCCCCGCTGGTCGAGTAGTCTAAAGAGCAACGGAGTCGAAATGTAGTAGGGCAGATTGGCCACGACGACCGTCCCGATCGGCAGACTCTCGACCGGATAGGCCAGCGCGTCCTCACAGACCAGCTCCACATTCGGAAGCTCCGCCTGCCTGGTTTCGAGATAGGCATGGAGCCGTGGATCCACTTCGACCGCCGTCACACGACCGGCTGCGTGGCACAGCGCCTCTGTCAGGATGCCGCGGCCTGGACCGATTTCCAATACGTGGTCGCTGGGGTCCAGTTCCGCCAACGCAATGATTTTGCGTACAATGTTGGGGTCGATCAGAAAGTTTTGGCCGAGCCGTTTGTTCGGCGGAGGGAGATCGAGGATCGACACCAGTCAATTCCCGCTGGAAGGAGGAGGCGCTGCTTGCGCCAGTCGTTTCGCCAGATCTGTAAGCGGGACTCTGAAATAGTCGGTGAGGTCGGTAAACTCTTCCACTAAGTCGTTGGTAAAAGAGGGCCCCGGCTGCAGGGCGGCAAACTTCTGCCCTTCTTTCTGGCCCAGGGATTCGGTGATGAGCGCAATCGTCCTGGTTTTCCACTTGGCCATTCGTTCGGCTCCGGCAACGGTATTGAGCGTCTCCATGGTCTCTTGGAAAATCTGATCCAATTCCTTCAACTGCTTCTGAAGCATGTCATGCGCCGCGCCCGATTGGTTGGTCATCAATAGGCTCCTGTTTTTCTGGTCTATTTGGTTTGTCTCGTTTGGTCTTTGGTTTATTTGGTTTGTCTGGTCTGTTGGAGTTGTCCGATCAACCAGACGCTTGAACCAGACAAACCAGACAGACCTTTCACCACGTCTTTTGGCTAACCTGGCGGCCAGCGTGATCGCCTCGACCAGACTGCCAGGATCTGCAATGCCCTTCCCCACGATGTCGAACGCGGTCCCGTGATCGACCGAGGTGCGAATGATCGGCAGACCCCACCGTCAGGTTCACGCAGGTGCCGAACGCGACAAGCTTTAAGGGAATGAGCCCCTGGTCGTGGTACAGGGCCACTACACCGTCGTAATCACCTCTCGCCGCCTTGCCGAACAGCGTATCGGCCGGTAAGGGATCGCTGGCACGAATGCCCTGGGCCTGCGCCGCACGAGCCGCCGGGAGAATGACCCGCTCCTCTTCGTCCCCAAACAGTCCATGTTCTCCAGCATGAGGGTTCAACGCGGCGACACCGACTCTCGGTTTCTTAATTCCGAACAGGTCCCTCAACGCCAGATGAGCTAGTCTGATGGCTTTTTCAATCTTGGCCTGGGTGAGGAGCGCCGGCAAGTCTTTAATCGCGACGTGAGTCGTCACAAACATGATTCGGAGTGGTCCGCCGACGATCATCATGCCGGATTCCTGTGTCTTGGTCAGGTCCGCCAGCAGTTCCGTATGGCCAGGGAAATGACAGCCGGCCATGTTGATCGCTTCTTTGTTGATTGGCGCGGTGACGATACCGTCGATACAACCAAGCTGCGCAAGCTCTACAGCCTTCTTGATGAACAGCACGGACGCCGCCCCGGTTTCAGGCGCCGCGACTCCTCGCGGGAACCGCCCAAGGGGATGATCGAGAGGGTCCAGCACGGCGAGATGGTTCGGCTCGTAGAGGTACTGTTTCGTGACCCTCCACGCGAATCACGTTCATCTTGAGTTTCAGGCTCTTGACCGCCTGCTGCATAACCGGAAACGAGCCGATGACCAGCGGACGACAGAGTCGTCGCAACCTTTGCCACAGCCAAGGCCTTCGCAATCACCTCGGGGCCGATCCCCGCCGGATCTCCCATCGTGATCCCGAGAAGGGGTTTGTTTGGTTATTTGGCTTCTTCTTTGTTTTGTTGTGCTCTTCATTAACCTACTCCCCATTGAACCAAACAAACGAAACAAACCAGACGCACCAAATAAACCGTCTTAAGCCCGGTTACAAACCATACAGGTACACCACATACCCTATATAAAGGATGGCACTCCCACTCAGCAACCAGGGCCGCCAGAGCGCGCCCCACGCAGCCTGCGCCAACAAGAAGGTAGCAGCGGTTACAGCGAGCACCATGGTAATCAATGCCGTCGGCGCCAGCGCCCAGTCCGTGCCCAGAAGCCCGATCGAGACCGGAATGGTACCCTGAAAGACTATCGCGCCGGTGACATTCCCTACCGCCAAGCGATCTTTCTTTCGGTAGAGCCAGAGAAAACTGTTCGACATCTCAGGCAACTCGGTCGCCAGGGGCGCGACGAGAAGGGCCAGGATTAATGGGGAAATCGACAAGGCTCCCGCAATCGTTTCTGCGGCGAGCACGAAGAGATGCGCTCCGAGCGCGAGCCCGGCCAAACCAAGGACTGCTTGAAGACCGATAAGTCCAAACGACGGGATTGCCGCCTTTCTGGCAAAGAGCAGCGGCTCAAGCCACCACCCTCGCCCCCCTCCTCATCAGTCTCACTGAACTTCAGCTTGACGTAATAGAGATAGAGGCCTATCAACCCGACGGCGGCGACGGCATGCACCAGTCGAGACGGAATGAACACACAGGCCAACGCGACGCTGTAGGCCACCACAAAGAAGGAGAGATCGCCCTTCACATCGCGATAGTTCAATCGGAAGGCGGCGGTTCGCTTCCCTAGCCTTGCATAGACCACCAGCAAGATGGCCAAGATGGGGATCACCAGAGTGGTCAGCATGAAGGGAGCGCCGAGAATCGCGCCCAACCCGACCTCCGCTTCGGCACGGCTGGCCCCGAAGAAGATGGCAATGACGGGGATCGACGTTTCAGGAAGTGTGGTGCCGATGGCCGCCAACACGCCGCCGACCGCGCCTTCGGACAGATTGAATCGCTTGCCCAACCACTCGATGGCGTTCGTGAAGAGCGTGCAGGCGCCCAACGTCACCGCGACGGACACGAGGAACAGGAGGGTATAGAGTAGGACCGTCATCCCCGGCCCGTCGGCCGAGCTGACCCGCTGTTTGGCATAGGCAAGGACCGCATCTTCGAGTACCGTCTTCACGGGACGGCCCGTTCGTTCGGCTATCCGCTTGCAATCGAGATATTCCGGAGCCGCCTTGACCGTCGTCGCATCGTTCACATCGGCGATCTTCATCCGGACGACTCCCCCACGCACCTTCACCGAGATAAATCGCCGAGGGAGGATCTGTCGCATCACTTCACGAATCCGGACTCCCAATGCCGTCGTTTCCTGAAACAAGACGTCGAGAATCCGATCCAGCTGCGCCGGAACCGCAAGACAGGTCAGGACAATGCCGGGTCGCCCGCGTTTCATAATGACCGGCGCCAGCGTCACATCAAGCGCCCCACATGCGAATAACTGTTCCATGACATACTCATACGTTTGTGGGTTTACATCGTCGAGGTTCGTTTCAAGCTGCAGCACGGTATCCCGTTCGCGCACTCCTCGGGATGACGGTCGCGAGAGAAACACACGCAAGGCATTCGGCCAGCCGTCGGGATCGGCATCGCCCGCTCCATAGCCGATGGCTGTCGGCGTCACCACCGGCATAGGGCCGAACTCCGATGTCAGCGTGCGCAACAACGCCATGCCGGTCGGCGTGGTGAGTTCACGGGGAGGGCCTGCACTGTATATCGGAATCCCTTTCGCCAGAATGGCGACCGCCGGACCAGGTACCGGCAGGATCCCGTGAGCGGATTGCAGCGTCCCCGTTCCAACATTGACGGGGGAGGCCGTTACGCGTGTTACGCCCAACAGATCGCAGCAGATCAGCCCGCCGACGATATCGACAAATGAATCCAGGACCCCCACTTCATGGAAATGGACGTGATCCTTGGCCACACGATGGGCATGCCCTTCCGCTTCGGCCAATCGATCGAACACTGATCGGCTTTGCTGCTTGATCTTGTCGGAGAGCCGACTCGCGGAGAGGATGGCGTGGATCCGATGAAGCGAGAGCGGCTTGCGCAATCCTGACGTGATCACGACATCCACTTTCGTGGCGTGGATCGCCCCTCGATGCACCCGCCGCTTCCGTAGCGTGAACCCTGAAAGTCGGAGTCGCTTCAGCCCGCTCACCAAGTCGGGAAACGGGACTCCCACATCCACAAGCGCGCCGAGGATCATGTCGCCGCTGATGCCGGAATAACAATCAAAATGGAGATGCGCGCCCACGTGCGTCCTTTCACTCCTCAATTCAGACCGCGCCCATCTTACCCAAGCCGCCTGCGAACGGCAATCGGTTCAGAAGCCTAGCAGGCTGAAGGCTGAAGTATTCGGAACTCCGAACCCCGACCTTCAGCCTTCGGACTTCAGCCTACAAGCTTCATGTCACGCCTGTTGCGCTTTTCCCGCCAGTCTCGCCCGTCTCACTTGAACACATTGACAGCCTATCGACGCTATGTTATCCCCACTGGACTCGCTTACCGATTAGGCGCTTCCTAACAATAGGCTGGTGACGTGCGTATCCCCCTATGACAATCTGCCGGTCCTTGATCACGCCCAACTCAGAGTTATTCGGATCGTGGAATGGTCGAGTTGCCTTGGCGTTGCTTTGCGCCGCGATGTTGCTCTGGGCCCCGCTTGCTGCCTCGGCAAAATCGAAACCCCACCGGGCCCCGCGTCCCGAACCAGAACTCAAGATTCTCGACCTGAACGTCTCCCCCAACCCCTATACAATATCGTCTGGCTCGTTGCAGTTTTCTGCCTTGGTCCAGCTGCCCAAGGAACTGAACGGCGCAACTCTGCTGGAATTCTCCTCATTCATCACGTCACCATCGAAAAATTCACTCCGTTTTCTGACCACGCGTACCGCACTGGAGCCGCACGCCGCCTCGACTGGCGCCGCCCCTCCACAAATCTCTGTCCTCCTGACGTGGGACGGGCTTGACCATAAGAAAACCCCGTCGGGAGCAGGGCTTTATCAGTTCGAAGTGCGGGCCAAGTTACTGGCGAACGGCGAGAAAGGCCCTAGAACGCAGATGGTTGCCTGGCCGAAACGGGGAACGATAGAAGTGAAATAACAACCGTAAAATGTGAAACGTTAAACGTGAGAGGTGCTCATCAAGAACTCATGTCTTATCGTTCCACCTTTCACGTCTCGCAATTCACGCCTGCTCCATTACGTTGATCCGGTGCGCGAGACAGCCGGCCCCGAATCCGTTGTCGATGTTCATCACCCCGACCCCCGCCGCGCAGGAGTTCAGCATCGTCAACAACGCAGCGAGTCCGCCGAAGCTCGCACCGTAGCCCCGACTCGTCGGCACAGCAACGACCGGACAGGGAACCAACCCGCCGACCACGCTCGGTAAGACCCCGTCCATCCCTGCCACCACCACGACCACCCGGGCTTGCAGCAGCCGGCTCTGCCTCTCCAGTAACCGATGAATGCCGGCTACGCCCACATCATAGAGTGTCTCAACCCGGCTCCCCATCACCTCCGCCGTCACTCTCGCCTCTTCTGCGACAGGAATATCCGAGGTACCGGCCGTAATCACCAAGACATGCCCCTGTAGCTGCCGCTTAGGGTCACGGATCGACACAATGCGCGCCTCGTCATGATAGACCGCTCGACGATCAAGCCGTTTAATGAGCGTGGCCACTTGGCGGGTCGCGCGCGTCGCCAACAACGGGCGATGATGTTTCAACAACGCCTTCGCAATGGCGCGGACCTGGGCCGACGTCTTCCCTTCGCAGAAAATGACCTCGGGGAACCCCTGCCGCAACGACCGGTGGTGATCGACCGAAGCAAACCCAAGATTTTCATAGGGCAGGGTGCGGAGTTGCCCAATAGCCGTTGCTACGGACAGAGTACCCGTTTGCACCTTGGTCAGCAGTTGTTCGAGCGCTTCAGGATTCATGGCTGCCCTTTCTCCGGCTTTGCGTCGCGCTCCATCAGATCAGTCACCGCCTTGCGGCACGACTTGCCTTCGAACAATACCGCATTGATCTCTTGCACGATCGGCATGTCGACACGATGACGTCGCGCGAGTCCTAACGCCGCCTTCGCCGTCCGCACACCTTCGGCCACGGCCTGCATGCTTCCGAGGATCGTCTCCAGCCGCTCGCCCTTCCCCAGTCTCGCGCCGACCGTGTGATTCCGACTCAAGGCTCCGGTGCAGGTCAACACCAAGTCACCGACACCGGACAGTCCGTAAAACGTTCGTGGATCAGCGCCCATCGCGACGCCCAACCGCACCATCTCAGCTAATCCTCTCGTAATCAACGCGGCCCGCACATTATGACCGAGATCCAATCCATCCACTACGCCAGCCGCGAGCGCCATCACGTTCTTGAGAGCGCCGCCAAGCTGGACGCCCAGCACATCGCTGTCGGCGTACACCCGAAAAGTTGGTGTCATCAATGCGGCCTGAAATGTCTTGACCAGTCCCTCGTTGCTCCCCGCTAAACAGAGCACCGCCGGCTTCCCAGCGCTGACTTCTGTCGCGAAGCTCGGGCCCGACAACACCATGAGGTTCCGGTGCATGGCAGGAGGAAGGACGTTGGTCATGACCTGAGTCATCAAATTCAACGTGTCTTCTTCAACCCCCTTCGTCGCGCTGATGAACGGGATCGAGGTGGAAAGGGACCGAACCAGCTCGCGCAATACAGGACGTGCGACATGGGATGGCACTACGAAAAATAGTCCCTCGCACTGCTCTGTGAGATCCACCAACGATCCGGTAGCGACGAGCGATGGGGGGAGCGCCACGCCGGGCAGAAAGACCGGATTCTCGTGTTTCCCGTTGATCGTATCCACGACTTCTCGTTCATAAGCCCAGAGCCGAGTTTCAAGACCTTTCTCCGCCAGATGTTTTGCCAGGGCAGTACCCCAGGCACCAGCCCCAATGACACCTATTCGATGGATGGATGGCATGATTGAAAAGTGATTATGACGGAAGGGGTGACATCAACAAGGTTTATAAGCCCCGCGGATTATAGGAACCGGTTCTTTCACCTGTCAATAAATGAGAGACAGTCTTTGAAGTTTGTCAAGTCCGGCCAGGCTCCACAGCCCTGCCAAACAGTGCAGGAAGAATGGGGTGGCACATGCCTTGCTCCTTCCTCGTACGATTTCACAATTTCCTTCGTCCGGAAGGACCGGACGATTAGTATGAAAGCGGACATCGTTACAGGTAAAAGTAGGGGGATGGCGATGAAAACCACCGAATTGTCAAGGCGTTTCGTGACCACGATTCTGTTTGCATTCCTGGTACCGATTGTTCTCTTTGCGCCTCAGGCGTATGCAGAGTCCTACGTGGCGGGGCAGTTCGGCGTGACCCTCCCGCAGAGCCTGAGCAACGGCGAGGTCACACAAGATGGATTTGGGGGACTAGATATCTCAAACCAGCCCTTAAAAAACTCCGCGATGGTGGGTGCCAAGCTCGGACACTACTTCACGAAAGCCCGTTGGATGGGCATCGAGACCGGATTGTCTTACACAACCCCACATATTGAACAAGGGTCGCTTACTTTTTCGGGCCCTGGTGGGTCGGCAACTTCCCCAAGTTTATCGGGCGTTCACCAACGCATAATTACATGGGACACGGATCTAATCTTTCGCTATCCCGGCTACCGGCTCCAGCCCTATATCGGAATCGGCCCCTCTTTATACTTTGCAGCGCTAAAGGGCCCCGACGCACCTCCAGGACAATCGGCCACCTCAATCGGCTTCAACGTTGAAGGAGGTGTACAATACTACGTCACGCGTCACTGGACCCTGTTCGGGGAAGGCAAATACAACTACGCCCGCATGAACTACTCCTCAAACCATAGCGATTCGAACGCTGACCCATTCGGATTTCGAGCGACCTACAGTGCCTTCATCCTCTCCATCGGCATTGGCTATCATTTCTAAGTACTGGGCCATTCTAAAGCCCACCCCCATCTAGTAAACCGACGTGGTTCCGTGTAGCCTAGGCTCGGAACCGCCCATGAAACTTTGCCCATCATGTCGACAGGAACTCCCGGAGATCAGCCGTTACTGCTCGCAATGCGGCCAGCGGCTTCACGCAGATCACGTTGACGTTTCTCCCCCGCCGCCAGCACCACCAAGCGCGACAGCTGAGCCGGGACAGCTCAACGTTGAATTTCTCTATGGCATGGTGGCGATGCTGTCCCTCGCGATTCTTTTCCCACCCTGGGAAACCCCGCCTTCACAGGCCCCCGAATTCCTCGGCCTGCATTTCATCTTAACGCCCCCCACATCGGACGCCATTGTGAGCCGACTGCTGCTGACGATCGAACTCGTCACCATCGCCATCGCCGGGCTCTATGGATCTTTCCTCTTCCGGCAGAAAAAACCCTAGCAAGATGCTGAAAAAGCCCGCCAGCCGCGTTCTCGTATCGTTCAGACCCTCAACGTACCCCGAAGGGTACGCCTCGGCCCTTCACTCACTGCGGCCTTGCTGGACAAGCTTTTTGAGCATCTTGCGTGGCGCACTATAGTCATCCATATCGGTAGGTAAAAAGCAGGTGGGCTGCCTCAGCCATTGGCGAGTGGCTATTAACAACTGACCAGCGACACTGCTCAGTCTAACGCCAGCGTCAGACACTTCGCCGAGCCGCCCGATTTCATGAATTCATCGAGCGGGACTGGATGAGAGAGATAGCCGCGCGAGGTCAACAGGAATTCTGTTTCCGGACAGCCTGCAGGCAGCACAACGTGTTTCCCGACACAGACGGCGTTGCAGGCAAACCTGAGAGCCTCTACTTCCGGCGCCACGAGACGCCTGGAAGGATCGATCCGTTCGGCAATTGCCTCCTGTCCGTAGCGATCGAAGGCGGGAGGAAAGTACAGGAGTTCGCCACCGCTCAAGGGGCACAAGCAGGTATCGAGGTGATAGAACCGGTTGTCGACCAGTTCGAGTGGAATGATCTCTCGGTGAAACCAGTCGCTGAGCGTCGGGAACACACGGATATCCGATCGTTGCCGATAGCCACCGAACCAGGTGTCGGGAAATCCCAAGAGGTCCCCGGCCCCCTCGAAGAAGCGGCCTGGATCCAGCGTGACGACTTCGTACCCCTGGCCACGAAACCAGTCCTCAAAGTACGCCTCTTCCTTCTGCCGTTCGGCATAGCGAAAACGGCTCGGCACCGCTTTGCCTCCCAACGACGATGCCGGCATTCGCCGTGAACACCAGGTCGGGCAGTCCCGGCACCGGCTTCATCCGTTCCAGGATCGCGCCCACGTCCTGTTCGAGCACCTGCATGAGGTGATGCCATTGGCGGACGGCCTCGTCTGAATTGACGGCGTTCGAACGGCGCATCCAGGGATTAATCTCATATTCGATCCCGAAATAGTCCGGCGGGCAGACCAGCAGACGACTCATGACTTCCACCCCAACTCGCGCGCCAGCTCGCGCAGAAACGACGCGGCGTCCATGACCAGCCCGACAGCCTGAAAACTTCCTCGATCCGCGAGTTTCGTCGGGACGGCCGGATTGACATCGACGCAGACGGATGGAATCGTGGCAGGCAACAAATTGCCTGTCGCCACCGCATGCAGCGTCGAGGCGACGAGCAAGGCCAGTCCGACACCGGGAATTGCCGCACGCATGGCTGCCTGGGCTTCTACCGAATCCGTGATCACGCCGGGCAACGGGCCGTCATCACGGATCGTGCCGGCCATGACGACGTGGACACCCCGTCTGACGCAGGCCGCCATAATTCCGGTCTTGACGACTCCCGACCTGACCGCTGCCTCGATGCTGCCGATGGCCCTGATCCGATTAATGGTTCGCAGATGGTGTTCATGCCCATGCGGCACGACGCGACCGGCCGCATGCCCATAGCCGAGGGACGTGCCGTAGAGATCGACCTCCATATCATGAGCGGGCAGCGCATTCCCGCAGAACAAGACATGGATGAATTCTTCATCGATGAGCCATGCCAGCGCCTCGCGCCCTCCGGCGTGCACAATCGCCGGGCCTCCTGCGAGCAGTACCTTGCTGCCCGCTTTCCCCTCCCGGAATCCAATTCGCAGCTGCTCAAGGCGCTTGGCAATGTCGCTGATGACACGCCCATGGGGACGCTCGGACGAGACTTGCGATTCCATGAAGCTGAACACATCGCGGTCACGTGGCCGTTGGAGAGGAATCACCCGCACACCCTCACGACCGGTCACGATCTGATCTCCCCGCTTCACCTCTCCCATCGGAATGGTGCGGGCAGTCAGGCCCACTGGGTCCACGCGAATGCCCAGGTCCATCTCGATCCCCTCCACCTCTACCCACTGGTCGCGCACTCGCACCTGGGTGGGTAAATGGGTGGTCGCGTAGAACTCGTCGGGAAAGATGCCGTCCGCCGGCGCCGCACTCAGCCGGCAATCCCGTTCACTCTCGACCGACGCACCGTGAGGTTGAATGGCATGGAGAATCTCGCTGAGCAGCTTCGCAGAGGAGGCCCGCACGACGATTCTGGCGCGCGACGGCTCCTCGCGGGTTTTGCCGATCTGCATATCTTGAAGGTCGAATGTTCCGCCCATCATCAGAATCGTGTCCAGGACCTTCGCCAGGATCAACGAATCGATGATATGGCCTTGGAGCAGGACGGTTTCTTGGTCATGCATCATAAGTCAGACTCCACTCTACATGGATAGGCTCCGCACAGATTCTACCACCCAGTTTCAACCGCTGCCGATCAGATCTGCCTGTGGCTCGAACATCTCGCAGAGCATGCTCACGTCAGCCTATGCACTCTTGCAAGGCTGCTCAAAATGGTCCGCCAACAAGGCCGCAGGCGAGAAGAAACCGGAGGCGTAGCCTCTCGGCTACGTTGAGGATTTCTTCGAGCCGAGAACGAAGTTGGAGGTCATTTTCAGCAGCCTGTCAGTCGGTTTTCATGAGTTCGCGTAGAACACTGGTCGCATAGGCGCCGGGGGGAAGTGAAAAGGAGAGAGTGAGCACCGGCCCCTCCAGTGCCCACTCCAAATCGGCAAGAGGGATTCGGAGCGAGCGCCGTTCACCGCGAAACCCGCAGGTCTTCGCAGCTTCGGTGAGACCCTCCGGCGTCGCCCCACTCTCGACAACCACGGCCCGTTCGATCTCGCCCGGTTCTCCGCCAGCCCATGACACGCGCGACCCGAACAAGATGCCGGTCGGGCTGATCTCGAACCGGTCGGCCCGTGGCTGTTCCTTCACCGCATCTTCGACCAGAAAACAGGCGCCGTTCTCCATTTTCATAGCCCAGTCTCCAACCAGAATACGATCGAGTCGATCCAGGCGTCGAGCCAACATGTCATTGAAGAAATGCGATTGATAGGCGTTGAGGTACCACATGCGCTTGGATCGGCTCAGCCTGTTTCGGCGAGCAGGATCCACCAGGAGTTCGGCCCCGGTCTGGTAATTCTGTCCGCTTCGCCCTTGCCGTTGCGGGCCGAAATAGTTCGGCACGCCTCGTCGCACCAATATGTCTGTGACCAGGGGCACCGTCTCGATGGCGTGCGTGGCGACGTCCCGAATCACCAACCGAAAATGATTGCCTGCATGATGCCCCGGACGCAAGCGATTGCGATGCCGGCCCAGCACTTCCACGGATAATAGCTGCTCGTCCAATTTCAGTCGATCCAGCCGTTCGGGCGTGACGCCGAGAAGCGAGACCATCTGCGTAGTCACGGCCCTGGCGTCTTTGAGCCCCGCCACACCGATCGCTTGCGCTTTCACACCTAAGACCGAGGACAATCGCAGGACAAGATCCGGAGTCGAGAGCAGGCGCTTTCTGATCTTGATGTAGAGATGCTCGCCCTCTCCACAAGGAAGATAGAGCGGACGTTCCTCGACCTGGAAGTCTTCCGGAAGAGTCCGCATCTGTCCGCCGATGCCCGGCAATGCCGCTGTCAAAAAAGGCATGGTCATGGTGCAATAGGCCCCTTCTTCATTCGCACGTGATCACCCTCACCACTCAGTCGATCTCGATGGGGGTAAGACGCACTCGCATGGTATACTTTTCCTATGTTATTCCGCCCAGTGATGGTCCAACGGCCTAAGGTACCGCCTGTTCGCGGCAGGGGTGTTCCTCACCGTTCTGATCTGTGCTCTGTTCCCAGGGGACTCGTTGGGTAGAGACAATGCGATCTTTCAACAGTTCACCCAGCACATCGGCAGGCAGATCCACAAAGACAAACAGGCCTTTGCACAGGCGAACACCTGCGTCTCATGGTTTTATAAGGCTGAAAAAGACGCCTCCCCCGACCGTGCAGGGAATCGGCTGGAACCCCACTCCTTCATCCCAGCTCGAAGTTGATTGTCTTCGCAACTATCCCAAGCGGAATGGACGATGCGCGAGACGATCTTGCCAAGACACAGGCGTTGCTCTCGGTCAGTCTGACTTTCTACGAATTCGCCCTGGTCGCCGACCGGAATGACGATGCGATCTACAGTCCCGTCGAACTTCAAGACTTGCTCCGCTCCCTCACTCTCTCGTACCATGACGGGGAGCCGACCCCGAAGCAGGTCACAGCACTCATGGAGCGGTTCGACAGCTGGTACCGCAGCCGCAACATGGACGCCTTGATGCAAGGCATGAGCGATCTCTATGAACGAGGCTATCGCGTGACCCCCTCCGATCGTGTCGAACTGGATCGGGTGATGGGATGACACGACGCACAAGGTCCTGGCCCGATCAAGCCCGTTCCTTCATCGGATATTGTCTGAGCGAACCGCTCTATCGTCTCTTCAGTCTCGTTCCCCACTGGGAAATCGGACTATCCACACACGAGATTTCCCGGCTCACCTATGCGCACGGGCCCTTGGCCGGCCGGCGGGCCGTTCATCTGAGCGATCTGCATCTCGACCGCTATCAGCCACGGCACGATCTCATCGTCGCCGCCATCGGCGAACTCCGCCCCGACTGGATCTTTGTCACCGGCGACCTGCTCAACGTGCCGGAGGGACTGCCGCATGTGTTTCGATTTCTCGCCGGCTTGCGCGAAATTGCGCCGGTCTTCGTCACCTTGGGCAACCATGATCACTACAGCGGTGTGCCGATCGATCAGTATTGCGAACTCGCCGACCGCCACAAAATCACTCTCTTGATCAATCAAGCCACCTTCATTTCTACGGACTGTGGCGAGATCGCCATTGTCGGCGTCGATGATCCCTCGCTGCATCGGGCCGACCTGAGCTGTCTGCCGCCGAGCGCACAGAACCGCTACACGCTCTTGCTGGCCCATGCGCCGAACATCCTCGACCAGTTGGAAGACCACCACGCCGTCGATCTGATCCTCTGCGGGCATAGCCACGGAGGCCAGTGGCGCATACCCGGCGTGCCGACGTTCTGGCTCCCGCCCGGGTGCAACGGCCGGATCGAGGGACATCACGGAGAGCCTGGCCGCCGACTCTATATCAATCGTGGGCTTGGATGGTCGTTTCTTCCCCTGCGGTGGAATTGCACACCGGAAATCGCCTGCATCGAATGGATCCCCGAACAGGTGCAGCCAAAAGACTGAAGGCTGAAGGCCGACGGTCAGGATTCGAAGTCCCAATACTTCAGCCTTTGGTCTTCGCCTTTAGCCTGCTTCGCCTGTTCGAACGATTTCATGACTGCTTGATCCGTTCCAGCGCCTCCTTCGACCGGCTCCTGACGGTTTGATCCCAATCCTTCTCCATGGCAGTCGTCAGTTTCTCTTTCGCCTCACTGGCGCGCAAACGGCCCAATCCCAACGCCGCGCTGGAACGTACATAGGCATGCTCATCTTCCAGCGCCTTCAGCAGCAAGGGAACGACAGTCGCATCGTTCAAGACGCCAAGGTGACTGGCCGCCATCCCTCGAATCCGGTGCTGCTTGTCACCCAGCGCCCGCTCCAACGTCGTCGCGAAGAGGTCTCGTAACGCGGGCGTCACGGATTCCAAGCCTTTGGCGCGGTACCCATTTACTTCAATCAGTGCAAAGGCGATCTCCAGCTTCTTCTCCTGTACCGTGGCCCGTTCGAACGCGGCCAATAACTTCGCACGTTCACGCCGTTGCGCCCTGCGGCGGTTGAACGCCCGGACCAACAGAAACAGCCCCGCCGCGACCACCAACCCCACGAACGCCACGGGAATGGCTTGATCGATCACATACTCCTGGGTATCGAGCGACAGACGCTTCCACACCCAGACGCCGGTAATGACGAGGCCGACGAGGACTGCAATGGCAGCCAGGTTGGTCTTGCCCGATTCAGAACGAGTGCTCATGGGGAAAGTATCATAGCAGGATGGGGGGAGGGATGGGAGGGAGAGTACGGAGGCTGATGCTCTTCTGTGCTCGCGCGATGCACGAGCACATTCTTATCGTGCGTGTTCCACGAGCAAGAAGGGCACCTGGCCGCGCCCCTTCCCTCCTCCAAGCTTGCTCGTTCTTTCTTCAGGGATGGGGCTGATTGATCTCCCGCTGCACGCGTCCAACGAGGGCCTTCCGATTATCCCCCACTTTGCCCTAAGGGGAGTGGCCAAGGCTGCCCTTTACTGCGCGCATCGGACGAGCACATTCTGATCGTGCGCGTTCTGCGAGCAAGAAGGGCACCTGGCCATACTTTCCCGCCTCTCGAAACTTCCGCGTTATCTCTCAGGGATGGGGCCTGATTGATCTTCCACTGCGCGCGTCCAACGAGGGCCTTCTCAGGCCGCGCGTTGCGCGAGCACAGAAGATCATCAGGCTCCATCCCCTTCCCCTCTTGAATCTTCGTCCTAGCACGGACTATCCTCTCGGCATGGAGTTACCGCATCTGAAGGATGATCCCTATCTGAAAGTGTTGCGACCGCTCGTCGAGGCCTATCTGGCCTTCTGGCGCATCGACATTCGCCATATCAAATCTCTGCGGCTGACGCCCTCACAGTTCGATGTCATCGCCACGCTGGGAGATACGGAGGGCATGACCTGCTCGGAACTCTCGACCCAGACGCTCGTCACCAAAGGCACGCTCACCGGCGTCCTCGATCGCCTCGTCTCCAAAGGCCTGATCCGAAGAGATGCCATGAAAGACGACCGCCGTTGCACCAGGATCTCGTTAACCGCGAAAGGCGATGTGCTTTTTCGAAAGACCTTTGCAGCCCACTTGGCCTTTCTACGTCCATTCTTTGAGCGGGCCTTGAGCCCCAAAGAAGTGGACCAGGCTCGCGCGCTGCTCCTGCGCCTGCGGGATAGTTTTCGACAAGGAGGCTGAGGCTCAGGCTAAGGTCAAGGTGAGACAAGACCTTATTGCCGAAAGGCACCCTCAACCTCAGCCTCAACCTTAACCTATCTGATGATATGCGCGTAACCATCCTCGGCTCCGGCACGAATATCCACCCCACGCGAGCAGCCGCGGGCTATCTCGTCCGCACCGACCATACGATCCTGTTGGACTTTGGCCCGCGCACGTTGGCAAATTTGCTAAAAACCGGCGTGAATCGCCATCGGGTCACCCACATTCTCTTCTCCCACTACCACGCCGATCACTTTTCCGACTTCATCACTTATTTCTTCGATGCGATGATCTTTACCAAATACCAAGGAGGAACGAGGCCGCCGCTCACTGTCATCGGCCCTCGCGGGACCAAGAAATTCTTCCGGACCCTCTTCGCCACCTTGCCAGGCTTTACCCACGCGCCGTTCGCGGTTCATTTCAAAGAAGTGGCCGATCGGGCGTTTATGATCGGAAAGACGACCGTGATTCCCCGAACGGTGACCCACACGCAGAACCTCCATTGCCTGGGGTATCGAATTGAATATGGAGGGAAGGCCCTGGCCTATTCCGGCGATTCGCAATACTGCGACAATCTCGTGCGCCTCTGCGGAGACGTCGATCTCGCGGTGCTGGACTGTTCCTTCCCGGCGAGTCGGCCAAGCCCTGTCCATCTGCATGCCGGTCAATGTGGGCAGGTGGCCAGAGAGGCCGGAGTCGGCCAACTCGTGCTGTCGCACTTTTACCCGATCACCGACCGGTACGATGTGCAGGAACAGGCAGGGGAAGCGTTCGGGGGAAAGATTGTGGTAGGGCGGGACTTAATGGCAATCAAACTTTAGCAGGCTGCTGAATTGTCCGGTCTATCTGCGTTCTCGCTTCGAAGTCTGTCTGGTTATCTTGGTTCGAAGGACTCGTAACCGGATGAATTCACAACTAGACCAGATGAACCAGACAAACCATCTGCGCAGCTTGCGCTTTACAGTCCGCCTTCGCGGTTGTCGCACCCCAGGATCTCGATGAATTTCGTCAGGCGGGCCTTCTTGAGGGGGTCGTCGAGTTTGGCATAGATGGCCAAGAGGTTCTTGATCATGCGGGAGAGAATTGAACGAACCGGACTCTGCTGCAGATATTTCTCGTCGAATCCATAGCCGGCTTCCGTGAGAAACCGCTGGCAATTCTTCTCGGTCAGCAACGCTCCTCCGTTGAAACAATCGACGAAGACTTTGTAGCGATCCGATTCGTACTTCACTAAGAAATGACCCGGCATCCCGATCCCATGAACCGGAAGACCCAGCCGCTTCCCGACGAGGAGGTACACCGTCGAGAGGCTGATCGGAATACCCGTTCGCCGGTCGATCACGCAGTTGAGATAACTATTCTCCAGCTCATAATAATTCTTTGTGTTGCCTTTGAACCCCTGCTCCGTAAAGAGATATCGGTTCAACGTCTTGATCGTTTCCTCCCCCGAGGCTCGAGGGCCGATCCGATCTTGTACTTCCTGCGCCATTTCATCGAGCTGTCGCGTATACGAGGTAACGGCCAGGGAAGGATAGGCATACCGGGCAATCAGAAACGCGCCCTGTTCGAGATCCATCGGGCCATCCGGCCGCGCCGCCAGCTGCGTGAGTTCATCTTCGAGATTTCCACCACGGATTTCCTCGAGCACCGAGACAAGACGGTCGGCCATTTCCGGCTGTTCGATTTCCGCTTCCTGAAGCAGGGGAACTGCAGTGGGACCGATGTCGATGAGTTTTCCGCTGATGGTCTGGACGATCTTCTCGTCCTCATCGGACAGCAGCCGGATCAGGGCCCGGATTTGGCTCTCGTTTACCAGCATGGTGGGACCCCCGGAAAGCCCGCCCATTAGCCCATCGCCCGACGGAATACTTTAGCGCTCCCGTAGAGACAGAGGGCGTCGAAAATCACCATGACGATGACCACCATCCCGACATGAGGAAGCGCCTCGGTCCAGCCGGTAAGGATCAGCGGCCGCACCGCGTCGATCGCCCAGGTCATCGGATTGAAGCGCGCCAGGAACCCCATCCAGGCAGGCATCCCAGCCAAGGGCACCAAGGCCGAGCTCAAGAAAATCGTCGGAAGCGACAGGAATCCCAGGACCGAAAAGAAGTCGCCGTGACTTTTCACGGAAAAGGCCATGGCCATGGAAATCGCGGTGAGACCGACGCCAAAGAGCATCCCGATCATCAGGATCGTGGCGATACCAAGGAGCCCCGTCGCCGGCTGAACACCGAACAGAAAGGCCACCCCGAGGATCACGAGCACTTGGAGCGAGGTAATCGTCATGACGAAGATGAAGCGGCTCAGGATCACGGAACTCCGATGGATCGGCGTGGTCATCAACCGCTCCAGAAACCCATTCTCCTTGTCGAACAGCAGATCGACGCCTCCGGCGAGTCCATTGTTGAGCACCGTCATGACGACCACGCCGGCCGTCAGGAAGCTGATGTAGTCCGGGGCCTGCGTCACTTGCACATCCGCGGCCCGCTGGAACAGGTTGCCGAAGAAGATCAGCCAGAACAGCATCGGCTGCACGAGCGTGAACAACATGCTGAATTTCTCACGGCTGAGCCGCCGGACCCACCGCATCGTCAACGCATGAATTTCTTGCCAGTACTCCGCCACTGTCTCTCCTTATACTGCCTGAATATCTTGGACCGATTCGGTCATGGACCGTCCTGTATGGGCGATGAACACGTCGTCCAGCCGTGGCCGGTGATACTCGATAAACTCCAGTTGGCAATCCAATCGATTGGCGGACTCGAGGATCGCGGGCAGGGCCTTCTCGGGCGACTCGACCCGGATATCCAGGCCAGTCGGCGTCGCCTTGACCGCTCGCATAGCCGGTTGTTTCGTCAACGCAGACACCAACGTCGGAAATTTTACTCTGATCCTTCAAGGTCAAGGACACGATATCGCCGCCCAGTCCGATCTTCAGCTCAACCGGCGATCCGAGCGCCTTGATTGTTCCCTTGTCGATGATGGCCAGCCGATCGCAGAGCTGATCCGCCTCATCCAAATAATTCGTCGTCATCACGATCGTCATGCCGCGCGCCTTCAACATCCGCACATAGTCCCAAATCCGGAGCCGGCTCTGCACATCCAGGCCCAGTGTCGGCTCGTCGAGGAACAAAATCTTGGGATCCGGCAAGAGACCGCAGGCAATGTCGAGCTTCCGTTTCATCCCCCCGGAGTACGTTTTCGCCGCGCGATCAGCAGCCTCTTCCAATTCCACGAGCTTCAACAACTCGGCGATGCGTTTCGCGGCTTCGGCCTTGGACAAGTGGTACAGCGCACCGAGAAGTTCGAGATGTTCCCGACCGGTGAGAAAACGATCGATGGCCCGCTCTTGAGGCACGTAGCCGATGAGTCTGCCGGACGACATCCGCCTCGCGCACCGTATCGTGGCCCAAGACGCTGGCCGTGCCAGACGTCGGCGTCAGCAGCGTGATGAGCGTCCGGAGCGTGGTGCTTTTCCCCGCCCCATTCGGCCCCAGCAGACCGAAAATCTCGCCTGCATAGACCTCAAACGACAGATCGGAGACGGCCGTATGGCCATCGTAGGCTTTCGTGAGCCGGGACACCTGGATCGCGATGGCGCGATCCATCAACCCCAGCCCTTCGCGCCGGATCGATCGTGCATCATGAACTCGATGAGGTCGCTGAGACGGCGGGCCTGTTGGTGGAGACTGTCTGCTTCCAACAGAAACTGCTTTTCCAAGGGCGTGCACTCCAAGTAGGTGGATAGGGTATTGACGAAAATCTCATCACTGACTTCTTCCCGAAACAACTCCTGCCATGTAGGCACATCATCGCGGGACTGGAGATAGGACTCCAGGGTGGTGAACAGGCGCCTGCGAACCGCGGGATCCAGCGACGTCTCTGTGCCCCGAGGAGTCACAGCAATCGTGGCCTCGCGATAGGCGTTGTCGTACCACTCGCGTTCAATCTCAAACCGTTCCAGCCCTTGCAGCAGGATGTTGAAACGACCATCGGCCAACGGTTGCACGCTGGCCAATCGACCGACACAGCCCATCGAGAACACGGGCGGATGGCCATAATAGTCCGTTTCCCATCCATCCTTGAGCAGGGCCATGCCGATGCACTGCCCGCTCGCCGCCGCATTCGAGACCATGGCACGGTAGCGCGGCTCAAAGATATGCAGGGGGAGATAGGTCTTGGGGAACAGCACGACATTCGGAAGCGGAAACACCGGAATTCGAGCCGGAATGGGAAACGGCGTCGCACTGGGAGGCTGGTCGCGTCCGTGGTGCTCTCGCTCGTGATCGGTCTGCATGGCTCACGATAGCTGATGGCCGACAAAGTTGTCAACGGCGCGAGATGTGCGTCGTTCACCCATTGAGTCGATGAAAACCCCTATCAACACAGGAGATTTGTGCCACCTGTCGAAGCATGATATAAGCGCACGCACGAGTCCTTCACCTCATGAGCTGTCCATTCCACATGAACAAATTGCCGTGCCATCTCCGGTACATCCTGGTCCTTGCGAGCAGTCTGATGGTGGTCGTGCCAGGACTCGCAGCCGATACTGCAGAGGAATTCCGCTTCGCCACGGAAGGCTATCGATATTCATTCCCGCGCGATCACGGGGCGCATGAGGAGTTTCGCACCGAATGGTGGTACTACACCGGCCAGGTCACGGCGAAGAACGGTCGGCCATTCGGCTATGAACTCACCTTCTTCCGCCGTGGCATGCCGCGCGATCAGACGAAAACCCTGCCGTCACAATGGGCCGTCACGCATCTATACCTGGCCCATTTCGCTGTGAGCGATCTCAGCAAAGGCCGGTTTCACTATGCGGACAAAATGAGCCGGGCCGGTTTGGGCAAGGCCGGTGCGGCGCAGGATCGGCTCCACGTCTGGATCGATCGTTGGAGCGCCGAATCGCCATCGGCCGCTCCCGGCACTCAAATCCTCCAGGCAGCAGAGGGCGACATGGCCATCCAATTCACGGTCTCGCCGGAAAAACCACTTGTCGTACATGGCACCGACGGGATCAGCCGCAAAGGCTCGGCCGCGGGACAGGCCTCTCATTACTATTCCTTCACCAGACTGGCCACGACCGGCACCGTCACGATCGGGAATGAATCGTTCGACGTGACCGGCACAAGTTGGATGGACCATGAGTTCGGGTCCGCCGATCTCGACAAGGATCTGGTCGGATGGGACTGGTTCAGTTTGCAACTCGACGACCAGAGAGAACTCATGCTCTATCGGCTCCGCCGGGCGGACGGATCAGCCCATCCAGCCTCAAGCGGCACGTTGATCGATCGCGACGGACGGGGGCACCATCTGTTGCTCGGAGACTTCACGCTCGAACCGACCAGTTATTGGACCAGCCCTACGAGCAAGGCCCGCTATCCGCAGCGTTGGCGTCTGACCATTCCCTCACAACAACTTTCACTGGAACTCGTGCCTCGCATGGCCGAGCAAGAACTCTCCCCCAAACGCAGCACACAAATCACCTATTGGGAAGGCGCCATCGAGACAACCGGCACGGCACAGGGAAAGCCAATTCACGGACAGGGCTATATGGAACTCACCGGCTACGCGGAACGGATCATGCAGAAACTGTAACTGGTTTGTCTGGTCTATTTGGTTATCTGGTTTGTCTGGTTCATCGAATTGGTTTGGTTCGACCAAATAACAGGAAACCAGAGAATAGAACGAGACAGACGTAGACCAAATAAACACGACAGGTTCGTGGAGACTCAGTGCCGATGAGCCAAGATGACGTCAAAGACGTGCATGAAGTGGTGGATGCCGATCTATCGATCTGAATCGCGCCAGGTGCTTGCCACGCTGATTCGTCTCCTCGGAGACTTTGAGACGGCCGAGGAGGCGCTGCACGATGCGTTCGCCGTCGCAGTCGAACAATGGGCGCGCAACGGCGTACCGGCAAATCCACGTGCCTGGCTCGTCTCGACCGGACGTTTCAAAGCCATCGACGGCATCCGTCGGCGCGCCAGGTTCGACACGTCGCTGACGGAACTTGCCAAACAACTCGAACACAGCACCAGCGACCCCGAAGAGTGGAACGAGGAGAGCATTGAAGACGACCTGCTGCGGTTGATCTTCACTTGTTGCCTTCCGGCCTTGTCGCCGGAGGCACAAGCCGCCATGACGCTCCGTTAAGTCTGCGGCCTTGCGACCGAGGAACTCGCGCGCGCGTTCCTCACGAAACCTCCCACGATCGCCCAGCGGATCGTGCGGGCGAAAGCGAAGATCCGCGATGCCCGTATTCCCTACGAAGTGCCGTCGGAGAAAGAGCTGCCGGATCGACTGGACGCTGTGCTCCGGGTAATCTACCTCGTCTTCAACGAGGGATACTCCGCGTCATCCGGTGGCGCGATCACGCGGCACGATCTCTGCAGGCGAAGCGATCCGGTTGGGGCGAGTGCTGATCGAGTTGCTCCCAGCAGCCTGAGGCGATAGGACTCCTTGGCACTCATGTTGCTTCACGATTCGCGGCGTGCCGCGCGCACCTCGCCGAACTGGCGATCTGATTCTTTTGGAAGGCTCAGGATCACGCGCTGTGGAATCGGGATCAGATCACGGAAGGATCTCGCTGGTCGCGCGAGCGCTGTCGTCAGGCCAAGTCGGTCCGTACACCATCCAAGCCGCGATCGCAGCGGCGCACGCTCAGGCGCCCAATGCGCTGCAGCCACGGACTGGAGCCACATCGTGGCACTCTATGACTCTACTGCTTCAGGCCCATCCCTCACCAGTGGTAGAACTCAATCGCGCTGTCGCAGTCGCCATGCGTGACGGCCCTGCGGCGGGACTCACCCTCATCGATGCGATCCTCGCCAGGGGGGATTTGGAGAATTATCACTTGGCCCATGCGGCACGAGCGGATCTCTGCCGCCGATTGGGACAAACAGCGGAAGCCAGAGCCTCCTATGAACGGGCACTCAACCTCACCCTACAGGAACCTGAACGACGATTTTTGGGACGACGGCTGAGCGAGCTGAAGACGTAGAATATCCCCACGTTTTACCCCTCGAAACCGGACGTCTTGCAACAGCTCAACAGCCGCCAGTAGTAACTTGCAGCTATCGAGCCAATCCAATCAGGCTCGCTGAGCTGCCTCGGCTTTGTCCCTCACGACTTCGGTGAGCACGCCGGTGTCGATGTTATAGAAAAAGCCGAAGATGTTCACATGCTTTGGTGTCCCAGCATGCGACCGAATACGCGCGGTGTCCCGCTTCAGCGAAGCCTCATAATCCTCAATGCAGATGCTGCCTCGCTCGTAGAGTTCAGAGATGTCGGTGTGGTGCTCGTGTTTGTAGGCGTCGATAATGCCGTCGACCGTGAAGGTGGTCGCGCCACAATGCGAGTGATGAACCACAACGACATTCTGAATGCCGAACAGATGCTGAGCGACGGTAATGGAGCGCAACGCATCGATGGCACGCCCTCCGGCCACGATGATGGGGAACATGGTCGTGGACGAGGCTACGCGATCGCCCGAAGCGTCGTGAATGATCTGGCCGGGAAACACTTCGTTGTCCAATTGCTCCGCCACGGCCTGCGGGATTTCAGCCGCCCTCGGATCGTAGCAGTAGATCACCAGTGTTTTGAGTGGGACCGCGCGAGAGAAGGCCGCTCGCGTTTCTGCTTCATCATACGATGGACTCGCGCTGAAGGCGTATCGATCAAACTTACCCATGGGTGCTCCTCCTTGTGTCCTGTTCGTGGGGTAGACAATGAGCCGTCAGGCTCCCTTCATAGCATGTGTGCCGTGGGTGATTGCCGCACCTGCGCGCAACGCCGCAGCGAGGAGAACGGCTTCGGCAATTTCCTGATCTGACGTGCCGAGCTCACGCGCCTTATTCGAGTGAAGCTCGATGCAATAGGGGCATTGCGTCGTGAACGCGACTGCAAGCGCCATCAGTTCCTTGTACTTTCTCGGAATCGCTCCCTCAGCCAGGGCTGCCTTATCGAACGCCACAAAGGCTTTCATCGCCTCAGGCGCATGCGCCTCTAGATGTTTCATCTTGCTCAGATTCTTCATGTCGTACATAACCACCTCCTGATGATATTGAGTTGTTGAATACGATATGCCAGGCTCATTCTCTATGGGCATGTCACGCTCCAATGCCGGTCACTTTCCCTTCTGTTATTACTATCCACGAATGCAGGGCCCGTCCGTTTCATCAGCGATCTCAAGTGGGTCCGCATACCACTCTGTATTCTTCCCTTGGGATCAACGCAGGCGACAAAATCCCTCACCAATCATGAGAACTTGTCCGGAAACTGCTTCGCCAATGCCGTCGTGAGCGTATCGGCAATGACATAGACGTGTTGCCGCATCATCGTCCAGGTTTCATTTAGGTACGCATAATCCTTTTTCTTGTACTGGTTGATTTGAAGAACATGGTGGGCTCCATGCCCCGCGATCAGGCCTCGAATTTCATCTTTTGTCAGGTAGGGATTGATTCCGCTAAGGAATTCGGCAAAGTCGTCGGCATTGTTCGCTAAGCGGGCCAGCGCGGCATCCTGCCGATACACGTTCCCCTCGATGGTGGCTTCTGAGTATTCTTTAACCGCGTCAATATTGATGTCTAGAAGACTAAAGAGTTTCCGCGACGCGGCATCACCGTAAAACGGCGTAATCATGTTCGCGATCTGTTTCGTATTGGCATAGACTTCTTTCTCAACGGCATCACGATTCCTCAGACTGTTTGTCTCGCTGTTCAATACGGCGTGCTGCACCCAATAGATATGTCCAAGCCAGAGGTCGCGAAAGGTCTGTCTCATCTCCGCCACGCGGACTGGATCCGCATTCCCGACGGCTCGCGTTTCGTAGTCACAGCCCACCTGACCAATGAGCGCGAGCACCAGTATTGCCATGGACCGATATATTTTGCTCATAACGCCTTCCACCGAAGTAGGAGTGAACGCGTGCTTTCCAACTCCTAGAAGAGGGTGTCTCTTTGTGTCTGTCGTGGGACCTTTTCCTCGAAGGCACGACAACTCACCGATATGAATAGCCAATGAACCCATGATCGCGAATGCCTCACGCCTGATGGAATCACGACGAGCGCTCCTCTCTTCGTGAACTGGTCCGCCCAGATATTCTTGAGACGAGCCTTCACATTCAGCCAAAGCTGCCTTATCAAACGCTACAAACGCTTTCATCGCCTCGGGCGCATGCGCCTCTAGATGCTTCATCTTGCTCAGATTCTTCATATCGTACAGGCCCGTTTCCCGTTGCAACTCCGTTGCGTCGTGTTTGTCATTGTGATTCTCCTTTGTGTCGACTCTTCTGGTTTCATGCACGCACGCCGATAACTTCCAAATATTCCCCCAGGACAGTCGTGCAATCCCTACCTGCTCGATTGTGAGACGACCAGAGGGCTTCGAGTTCTCGGCGAAGCTGGTCCTGACCCGTGCCATCGAGAGCCTGAACGCCTGATTGATCGGTCCGTAACAGAGACGGAAGAGTTCGACGACTTCCGAGGGAGGGAAGGGATAGCTGAATATGTACTGACGCCGCACAAGAAGGAGCTCGGATAGACCCTCGCCGAGGCGTTTGCGAACCGTGGCTTCATCGCCCCACAGGACTGGCGACGGCATGCCGGAGGGCGCGATAAATTTCGAGACGGCCTTGAACATCTGGCCAACAAACCCCTGCGGCGTCCAATTGGCCATCGCAATGGTTCCCCCTGGTACGCACACACGCCGTAACTCCTTCGCTACCAGATCCGGTCGCGGGGCAAACATCGCGCCGATCAGGCTCGCCACGACATCGAAACTCGCATCCCCAAAGGGCAGCGCCTCTGCATCGGCTACCTCGAAGCGAGCGTGCAACCCTTCTGCTTGCGCGCGCACCCGTGCCCGCTCCACCCAATTGCTTGCGATATCCACGCCGATCACCTCGAGACCGTCCTTTGCGGCCATCAATGCAAGCTGGCCAGAACCGCAGGCCACATCCAGCAACCGGCATCCAGGAGCGACCTGCAGGCGCTCGTAGAACTCTCGCGCGCCAGCTTCCAAATACCGCGAGAATCGATCGTAGTCTCCGGCCATCCAGATTGTCTTCAGTCGATCCTTCGTCCTCTCGACGTCTGGTGATACCGCGCTGGTAGACATGGTTTCCTCCTTGTTGTGTGTGTGTTCAGATCGAAGAGCGGCTCGGCATCGCCGCTGCAACAGCGGCTGTCCAACTCTTCTGTTTAGCGAGCGCTCGCGCGCAATCCACCCTGCTGAAAATGGTTCGGCAGCAGCATGATGCAGTTGGGGTTGAAGCCCTGCTTTTTCAAGGTATCAATACTCCCCAGCACCTTCCCGCCTTTGCCAGGTCGATCACGGTGATGGATCCATCGCTCATGCCTTCCAAATTGAGTAGGCTATTCTGGACGAACAGATACCGTTCATCGGGCGACAGGACACTATGATGGGCGCCTGGAGCGGCGGGAATGGCTTGAAGAAACTTCGGCTGTCGCGGATCAGTGGTGTCATACAGATTGACAAACCCCGGCTTGGCCGTGGTGACGTACAAGCGGTCCCCCTTCGCGTTATAGAGCATTTCCAACGGCATGCCTTGTTCTCTCGCGCCGAAGTCGTCCACCTGATAAAAGGAAAACAACCGGGCCTTCGGATCCCAGATCCCGGCCCACAGCGTCGCTTCGAACATATTGGTAATGTGCACGACCGGCGGATTCGCCTTCGGGGCAAACATGATTTCGACAGGGGCGGCTTTGGCGGGAGACGGTTTCGATGAAACTTTGTGCGTCGACAGCACCTTCCCGGTGCTGGCCTCCAACACCGTGACCGTCTCACCCGCCTCCGCCATATCATCCGGCTTGATGGTGCTGGTGATGAGAACCCGATCAATGCCATTGTGAATCGCAATGCCGTGGGGATACAGGATAAAAGCTGCAGCCGGTTCAGCCGCGCTGATCGTTTTGATCGGCCGATCCTTCACGGCGTCGCCCATAATCACATTGCTCGAGCCCATACAGGTGAGGAACCAGGTCCGGTTATCTTCCGACACCACCAAATCCTCCAAGGCCTGGCAGTCAGGCACTGCAATGGCTTGTAGGCGATAGGGGAAGCGGGTGAGATCCACGACGTGCAGCACGGGTTTGCCTAACGCCGTGATGTAGGCTTTCGTTCGATCGCGGTTGAAGAAGATGTGGTGCGCGACGAGGTCGGATGGAAGCGGAATCTCCATCAGGATTTTCCCGAAGTCCGAGGATTCGGGATCAATCTCCATGATCGCGATCCCTTCCCGCCGCACCGATTGACCGGACTTACTCTCGTAATTCAACAGAGCGAGGATCTCGGCCGAAGCCAGCGAAGCGCACGAGAGAAGCAGTCCAACGGTAAAAGAGAGAAGCCGGAGCGGCATGGAATAATTTCGAGAAAGCGTCTCGACTTGCGATGCATATGCGCTGACAGGCATGGGACTCCTCCTTTGTGTGTGCTCTGATTAAAGAACGGTTCAGCACGACGCTAAACCGCATGGCGCACTGTAGTACAACGAAAGAGGAATACCCTTATCCGGCAGTCTGGTTCTCTTAGCCTGAGCCTGCTATGCTGCGCTTCCCTTGATCAGCCGTCCGGCTTCCTTTGCCGACACACCGTTGCGCAGTGGGTGACTGGTATGGATGTCTTGTCCGAAGTCCTCAAGGCCGTCAAGCTCGACGGCGCCGTTTTCTACAACGGCGAGTTCTCCGCACCATGGTGTGCGCACGAACCCGACTCACGCACGATGGCATCCTATCTCTCGACCCCTTCCAAACATGTCATCATCTTTCACCTGCTGACTGAGGGCCATGGCTATGCGCGGGTGGAGGGAGACAACCAGCCGGTTCCGCTCACTGCCGGGGACATCGTGGTGTTTCCTCAGGGCGATGCGCATATCATAGGTAACGGCTCGCCCGTCGCGCCAATGGATAACGCCAGCGAATTGAAACGTGTGCTGTCGGAGGGACTGACGGTCTCACGCTGTGGCGGCGGCGGCGCGCTGACGAAACTCATCTGCGGCTATATGACCTGCGATCTGCACTTGAGCCGAGTTTTCCTTGGCGGACTCCCCTCTATCCTGAAGGTCAATATCCGCCACGACGAGTCCGGCCAATGGCTGGAACAGTCCATCCGCCATGCGGTCGGCCGTGCGGACGCTGGCGTGCCAGGAGTTGAAGCCGTGCGCGCCAAGTTGTCGGAAGTCTTGTTCATTGAAACGCTACGGCGCTACATCGCGCTGCTTCCTCCGAAGCAAACTGGGTGGCTGGCCGGGGTCCGCGATCCGGAAATTGGGAAAGCCTTGGCCCTGCTGCATCGCAAGCCGGCCCTTCCTTGGACGATTGCAGCACTCGCGAACGAAGTTGGAATGTCGCGATCCGTCCTGGCCGAGCGTTTTCGGAGTTATCTCTCGGAAACCCCCATGGCGTATCTCACTCGCTGGCGGCTACAGCTCGGCGCGCAACTGCTCACCTCCACGAGCAATAGCGTCGCGCAGATCGCTGCTGAGGTCGGCTATGAGTCGGAGCCCTCTTTTAATCGCGCCTTCAAGCGTGAGTTCAGCCTCCCACCGGCCCGATTCCGCAACCAATTGAAATCAACCCGTGTCAGAAAAAGACAAGAGGGCCTGGCCCCATTTCCTGGCGCGACCTAATCCGCGCGGTCGTGGTGATAATGCGTGACGGCCTGTTGCCCGATCCAAAGTTGGTCGATGCGATCCTCGCGTGGGGAAGGATTTAGAGAAATACCAATTGGCGTGCGCAGTGCGAGTGGATATTTTCTGCCAACTAAGACGAACTGCAGAAGCTCTCACCTCTTACCAACGAGCCCTCGGTCACACCCAGCAGGAGCCGGAGCGACGATTTCTCAAGAGATGGCCGAACGAACTGCGGGATTGAGACACGGATCGAGCAGCTCCGTCAGGATATCCTGAAACCTCTCACGACCGAGCTCTGAGCGGTCGCCGCGTCAACACCTGATTGGTCAATTACAACCGCTCATACTCTGCCCTCACCAACTGCGGGTCATAGGTTCGTTCCAGCCTGCGGACAATGAAGTGACCCCGTGCCATCTCCTGAAAGTGGTCGATGAACATGACGTTGATCGCGACGCCTCCGGCAGCACCAATCACAGGTACGGCTTGCGCAGCAACCTTCTCGGAAACATCCACACCAAAGCGCATAGCCAACTGCGTAATAAGCCTGACGATTGCTGGTGCGCCCTCTTCCACCAGACCTCTCTGAGTGATATACCCCGCAGCCTCTGAGACCGACTTCGCCAAAGCTGCGCGCATCAGGAAGTAGGCGGACTCACTTGCGTCGTCGCTACTCACGCGTTCCACACCTCACACCTACTATTTCCCTTCACTCCGTTAGCACCTTGACTCCCCTCTGACCGCTGTGATTAGGTCTCTCGCCAACTTCACAGGACAAGCAATTCTCTAATGATGACGATGCTTCGGGCCGACCAGATCCAGCCACGGTTACTCACCTACACTTTCGCCATATTCCTCTGCCTAGCCGGCGCCGGCTGTCAGAAAGAAAGCGAGGCGATCGTCTCGATTGCCCTACATCCGACGAACGCGAACATTCTCTATGTGGCGACGAACGACGCGGTCTATAAATCGCGTGACGAGGGCCAGCTGTGGGAACGGTTCCCGAGTTTCAGCGCCAGGCGGGTGACGACGCTCGCTATCGACCCTGAATTCCCCGCCACAATCTATGCCGGCACGATGGCCGATGCCGTTTACAAGAGTCCGGATGGCGGGCAACATTGGCTCCCTCACAACGTCGGACTCAAAGAACACGTATCCTTTATCAATCAATTCGTCTTTCATCCAACTGACCACGAGCAGATCTACGCGGCCACGACCGTCGGCGCCTTTTATACCAAAGACGGCGGGCGCGAATGGGAAGAACGCATGGCGGGGATGAAGGAGGTCCACATCGTGGTTTCCATTGCTATTCATCCCCGCGATCCTCGTGTTCTCTATGCGGGAACGACGGGAGGGGTCTACCGATCCGATAACGCGGCAATGGAATGGAAGAAAGTCAATACTGGACTGATTCCGGAACAGGAGCTGATGGGGGGAATGGCGCTGGGGGTGAATGTGATCGTCTTCGATGTGGTTAATCCGGACATCGTCTATGCCGGAACCACGAAGGGCCTCTTTCGCACCGCGACGCGGGGGGAGCAGTGGGAGCGGATCGGGCAATCGCTCCCCGATCTGTTCGTAAGCAGTATCCTCCTCGACCCGGCCCAGCCGAAGACCCTCTACATCGGAGGGCCGGGAGGAGTCTGGAAAAGCCCCGACAGCGGACAATCTTGGAGCCCCATTAATAGCGGACTGGGCTCACTGAACATTCGCACCCTCGCGATGAGCCAGCGCGATTCGCACCTTCTCTATGCCGGCACAAACGGCAGCGGTCTCTATCGCTCGACCGACGCCGGCGCAACCTGGACGCCTCTGCCGCTCAAGGCCGCACCGACTCGAAGTTAGACGCAAATAGGTCCAAGGGCTGATCAACAAGGCTAGCCTTGTCGACTTGAAAGGTGAAACGTAAAACGTGATAGGTTTCGGAAGGAGAACACTCGACAATCCTACGTTTCACCTTTCACGAACGAAGAGGCCGGACTTTTTCAGCATCCTGTTAGTCTGTTGTCACAACACCGGCTCTTCCCGTATCATCATTCGGCAACCATGTCTGAACCTGTTCCTTCCTCAACCGATCACACTCTAGCTCTTCGAGAAGAGTTCCGTCATCACCTCGAAACATTTTACGCCCAGCTCAAACTAGCGCCACCCTATGAGAGCGTCGAGAAGGCTATTCGTTTCCTCACGACATCGGTCCATGCATTGCCGCCGTTGGAGCGCGCGAATCTAGCCAGCGACGCTACAGCCCGGTGGCTGCACTTTCGCCAGGCCTTTGAATCGTCCGGCCTCAGTAAGAAACATCGGGGTATTATTGCAGGTCTCGCCCGCAACCGGTCCAAGCTGAACCTCCCAGCCGAATACGATCAGTTCCTAAGTCTATATCTCTCCTAATTTGGTTCATTTGGTTGGTCTGTCTGGTTTGTTTGGTTGCCGGAGACTAACCAGATGGACCAGACAGACAAGAAAGACCGAACAGACCAGATAGACCAGGCTTGTCTCAGGACGGCAACCTGGATCCTTCGAGCACTTCCCGGAGTTCTTGATACACCGTCATAAGTCGGGAATTCTCCAGCCGATAAGCAAACACAACCGTAATAGCTCCGGACAGTAAAAAAACAACTCCCAATCCTATAATCCCGAACGCCAACACCACTCCGCCGGATGCCGCCATTTCTCCCTCAATGAATAATGAGATCACGGCCCCTACCGTACCCACGACCACCACGATAAACCAGATGCCGGTGAGAAGAGCCGACGACCAGGGAGTGAGCTTTCGGCAGAGCACCGCGAGCGCGTCGCCTTCCGGAGACAGGAAGATCAACCCTTTCAATGGCCACAGGGTCCGAAAGCCTAGGGCGAACAGCCGATATTTCTGGCGAATCACGATCTGGTTCAGCCCCTGGTAGAGCCGGGCGGTGCCATGCGGCAATATCAAAAAACCGCCAGCATCGAACCGGCTGGCCAGTTGCTTCATGGTCGTATGCGTGAATCGATCGTGCGTGCGGGCAATCCCGCATCCGTAACGACTCGCATCCGGCGTGAGACGCATGAAATAGAGCCAGTCTCCCAGAATGAGCCCGAGACACAATGCTCCGGCGAAAAAGCCAGCGAAAATCATACTCGTACCTATCCCATAGGGGCCGCGGGTGAATCAAGAGATGGAACCGAGATAATTTGTTGACTCGTCGCAGCGAGTTGGCTAGAGTAGCGCGAGTGCTGTTCAGGCGGGTCCCCTCGCTCCACTCAGGTGCTCCGCCGCACAAGTTTTTCCCCTCTGTCGTTGCGGCAATCGGCTCATCCCTCGTTTGTCGAGGAGCGCAAGTCTTCTTTAATGTGGAGTCGGAGGTGATATGGATTTAGCGAAGGTCGAGCGTGTCTACACGTCATACGCCAAGATCTACGATCGGATTTTCGGGAAAGTGTTTCACGAAGGGCGCCAATCGATCATTCAGAATTTGAACGCCCAGCCGGATGAAAAAATCCTCGAGGTGGGAGTCGGAACCGGCTTGGCCCTGCCGATGTACCCCCGCCATTGCCAGATCGTCGGTATCGATTTTTCCGAGGGCATGCTGGATCAAGCGAAGCAGAAAGCGGCAGAGCACCAGATGGGCCACGTGCAATTGCACCGAATGGATGCCGGCGCGATGGAATTCAAAGACGATAGTTTCGACACCGTCGTCGCGGCCTACGTTGTGACTGCTGTTCCCGACTACCGCAAGGTGGTCAGCGAAATGATCCGCGTCTGCCGACCCGGCGGACGGATTATCATGCTGAATCACTTCGCCAACGACAATAAGGTTATCGCCGCCGTGGAGAGAGTACTTTCCCCTCTCACGAAGCACTTAGGGTGGCGAACTGACCTGGCGCTCCAGACCGTGCTAGACGGGACGCCGCTGCACGTCGCCAGGAGACAAAATGTGAATCCGTTGCGGCTCTGGGCCTTGGTGGAATGTGTGAACAAAAAGAACGTGAATGGCAAGACACACATCAACGGCGTGAAAAACGGCAACGGCGCCGCAGCCTACGCGCACATTAACGGCACACGCCTGTCGGAACAGGCCAGTGGACAAGCAGTGGGCTAGCCTGGCTTATCTGGATCAACAAAACAAACCAAATAACAGCCTTCATCCGCCTCGGCTTTACGCCCTACACATCAGTCGCACGATGCTGTTCGAATGATTTCCAGTTCTGCCATTCCCCACCTGGAATAATCGTATTACCCACCAAGCACTGGCCAGAAAACCGATGAACGATCAGGTCAGCCAGAAGCGAAAGCACTTCACCAGCGCGGCGATCCTGCACCCCACGGACCCGCAGCACCACGCCGAACCCTGGCTCATCAAGCGACCCGTACAACATACAGTGAACCCCTGCGGCACCCACTGCTCCCTGCATTGAGGCTGGAAGCAGATCCCCTTCCCACTGAATGGAAGGATGACGCCCGGATGGCGAAGTAGTAGCCAGCCAGGTACAGGGAACTCCTGCCACATCCAATTCCGCCAAAAGCCATGTTACCGTCGGGGAATCTGGCATCCCACTTTGAAACGTCCATTGAGCCACCTGCTCTAGCGACAAGGGTTCGAGACTCGGCGCCGCCACTTCCTCCAGTTGCGCTTCTTCACACACCACATAGAGTTCGCCCTGCGGATCGAACCAGAATCGGAGTCTCCCGTCATTCAACTCCACTTGGATCACCCCCAGCGTCGAGCAATCGGCCCCTTCCTGTTCAAACATCGAAAAATCCGTCACGCCGGTCATCGTGAGTTTCGCGACGCGAACCATCTGGCGAATTCGATAGCGGATCACGACCGTGACCGTGGTCCCCGCCGGCACCTCGCGGCCCGACGCTTCGTCCAACAGCCGTCGCTTCGACACCTGCACATCCGTCACATAGCCGCCACGGAACCCGCCGGTGTGGCCCAGCAGCCAACGCAAGTCTTCGATATTCGCAACATGGTATTTCATAATATATATCTGTGATCTTCGGATGAGCTTAGCAGATTGCGAAGAAACCTTTTCAACTCAGCAGAGCTTCGCTGGACGACACATGTGACATAACAGAAGAACTCTCCCGCAAGATGCTCAAAAAGTTCGCCCAGCAAGGCCGCAGCCGATGAAAGCACCGGAGGCGTAGCCTCTGGGCTACGTTGAGGATGCTTTCGAGGTGAGAACGATGCTGGCGGACTTTTTCAGCATCCTGCTAGAACAATGGCTGTTGCTGCTTGAGCCCATCCACCTGACACACCAACTCCTCCACGCGATCCTGCAAACGGGCATTCTCGAGCCGAAGCAGGTCTAAGCGATCCAGGAGCTGTTCACGCTGAATCTCTGTCCACTCCAGCGTTCGCTTCAACCCCTCCAGCTCAAGCTGGATCTGTTGCTGTTCTTCGGTCGGGAATGACATGTGTCCTCCGCCTAACAGGCCGCTGGAACCACCCATGGCTTCCTCAAGCCTTGCTAGTATAAATCCTGGAGATGCAGCCGTCCATCACGACCTTCTGCGATGAGACAGCCCTTGCTGTCAATACTGCGACCGTGTATGTTTCCGATTAGAAGAGCTATGGTATTTTGATGCGCGCAGTCTGCCTAAAACATGTTCTCTTTGAAGGGCCCGGAGCCTTCGCGACGGCGCTGACCGAGCGCGGCATGAGCCTGGAACGGTATCTCGTGCCACAAGACGGATTGCCCAAAGATGCGGGGGATCTCTTGATCGTCATGGGCGGACCGATGTCGGTGAACGATTCTGATTCTTGGATTGCGGAGGAGACGGAATTCATTCGATCCGTGATCCTGGCCGGCAAGCCCGTCATTGGAGTGTGTCTCGGAAGTCAGTTCATGGCGAAATCGTTGGGTGCCACCGTACATCAGGGTAAGGCCTTGGAAATCGGCATGACACCGGTCAGGTTGACGGCCGAGGCGAAACAGGATCCGGTTTTCAGCACGCTGCCGGAGTCATTCGAAGTCTTCGAGTGGCATGGCGAAGTGTTCGACCTCCCCAAGGACTGTGTGCCCTTGGCCGGCTCCGACATCGCCCCGCTGCAAGCCTTCCGCTATGCCGCTCGTGCCTATGGGCTTCTGTTTCATTTGGAAATGGAAGAGAACGGCATCGAATCGTTATGCCAAGAATGTGCGCCGGATCTCACGAAAGCAGGCTTGACCACGCAACAGGTGAAAACAACAGCCGTCCCCCATCTACCGCAACTCCATCAGATCGCTGATCGGCTCATCGGCCATCTGCTCGATTCTCAGCGTTGATTGCCGACACTGCTCTGAAGTACCCTGTGCAGGCCAATTGGTAAGAGGCCCGAACCGAGGGGCACATGTTCCTTTCGCCCTCCGCCCTTTACCCCTTGCTGTCATGACGAAAGGAGTTCGAGGAATGTCTGGTTTTCCCATCGAAGTCGCCACAAGAATCAAGACCCTGCCTCCCTATCTGTTCGCCGCCATCGACCAGATGAAGCAGGCTGCAATTGCCAAGGGCGTTGACATCATCAATCTTGGCATCGGTGACCCTGATTTACCAACACCATCCCCGATCATCGACAGCCTGGCGAAAGCGGCCAAGGATCCCAAGCACCACCAATATCCTTCGTATGAGGGCATGCTGTCGTTCCGGAAAGCCGTGGCGGACTGGTACAAGAGGCGATTCAACGTGACGCTCGATCCGGCTAATGAAGTCCTGACCTTGATCGGCTCGAAGGAAGGCATCGGGCATATTCCGCTCGCATTCGTCGATCCTGGCGATATCGTGCTGGTCCCGAGCCCCGGTTATCCAGTGTATCCCGTTGGTACCAGCTTCGCCGGAGGTGTCTCGCACCTCATGCCGCTCACGAAGCAGAACGGGTTTCTGCCTGATCTACATGCCATCCCGAAAGACGTGGCGAAAAAAGCAAAGCTGATGTTCCTGAATTCGCCGAACAACCCGACGTCGGTCATCATGAGCAAGGATTACTTTAAGCGTGTAGTGGAGTTCGCCCAGGAGAACCAGGTCATCGTCTGCCACGACGCAGCCTATTCTGAAATTTTCTACGACGGCAAGCCGCCTGCGAGCTTCATGGAAGTCGATGGTGCAAAGGATGTAGGAATCGAATTTCATTCGCTGTCGAAGACGTATAACATGACCGGCTGGCGCATCGGGTTTGCTGTCGGGCATAAGCAGGTGTTGGCTGGACTCGGCAAGGTAAAGAGCAACCTCGACTCCGGCTGTTTCCAAGCCATTCAGGAGGCCGGCATTACCGCGCTTAGCCTGAATGATTCTGTGACAGATGGCTTGCGCAAGATCTATCAGGAACGGCGCGACACCCTCGTCCCTGGCCTCAAGCAGCTTGGACTTGAAGTCGATCCTCCACCGGCTGCCTTCTATATCTGGGTCACGGTACCGAAGGGGTACACCTCCGCTTCCTTCACAGCTCACTTGCTTGAGACAGCCGGAATTGTGACGACACCGGGCAACGGCTTCGGCGCGCCGGGCGAAGGATATATCAGGATGACCGTCTGTACGTCGAAAGAGCGATTAGCGGAGGCGGTGGAACGTATTAAGAAGTCGGGGTTCTAGGCTAGAGCAGAGGCGTCGAGGCGAGTTGCTTGCTCGCGGAACGCGCACGATGAAACGGTGCTCGTTCGACGCGCGCAGTCGCCCCTCACCTCGACGCCTCTGCCATCGCGCGTCACGGTCATCCCTGGGGGAAGAGAGAGTGGGAAGAGAAACGGTCTTCATCGGATTTGGTTCGAACGTCGGCGATCGAGTCGACTTCTGCGATCGGGCGGTGACATTGCTAAGCCTGCTGCCACATTCGCAAGTCGCGGGAGTGTCATTGCTCTATGAATCCGAGCCCGTGAAGGATCATGCCCAACCTGGCGATGGCTGGTTCTTGAACGGCGTCGTGCAGCTTGAGACGGATGTGACGCCTAAAAGCCTCTTAGCTATTCTCCGTGAAATCGAGCGAGCGCTCGGCCGGGATGAGGAGGACCGATCAGGACCCAGAACCATCGACCTTGACATCCTGTTCTACGGCCAGCGAATTATCAGCGAACCAGGTCTCGTGGTCCCGCATCCTCGCATGCACCAACGCCGGTTCGTTCTTATGCCGTTGAGCGAACTTGATCCGCTGTATCTTCATCCCTCACTCCAGCGCACGATCAGCCAGTTGCTCGCCGAGGTCGGGAAGCAGCCGGAGGTCCGCCTCCTGTTCCCCCAGCCCTCGACCCGCTATGGCTCACGCCCTGCTTGCAGCCCGCCTCCAGGCTCATGAAGATTATCCGCACCGCACAATCCATGACTGCATGGAGCGAACGCTTACGCCGGGAAGGTGTGACCGTCGGGTTCGTGCCCACGATGGGCGCATTGCATGACGGCCATCGCTCCCTCATTCGAGCCGCACGATTACAATGTGATGCACTCGTCGTGAGTATCTTCGTGAACCCGACACAGTTCAGCCCGACCGAAGACTTATCCGCATATCCCCGCCCGATTACCCGCGATCGTGCGCTGTGCTGCGAAGAAGGGGTGGATGTATGTTTTGAACCGACAGTCCGCAACATGTACCCGAACGGCTTTCAAACTATTGTGACGCTGCCTGCAATCGCCCATCGATGGGAAGGAGCGGCCAGGCCTCATCACTTCGCCGGCGTCGCCACGGTGGTGACGAAACTCTTCGGTATCGTGCACCCCCACCTCGCCTTGTTCGGCCGGAAAGATTACCAACAAGCAGCGCTGGTTCGGCAACTTGTGAACGATCTCAATCTCGGCGTGGCAATTCGGGTCCGGCCGACCGTCAGAGAGCAAGATGGGCTGGCCATGAGTTCGCGCAATGTCTATCTCAGCGCGGACGAACGTCGGATTGCTCCCCTGCTTTCTCAGGCGCTCCGATCCGGTAGACAGATGATCCTGGATGGAATGGACGACGCGGCGGCGATCGAGCGGATCATGCGGCAGACCGTCGAGCAGGCACCCGCCATTCATGTCGAGTACCTGGCCGTATGCGATCCGGACAGTCTGGAGCCTCTGCCCATCGTCTTGACTCGTGCGGTACTCTTGGGTGCAGTCCGGATCGGGTCGATCCGCTTGATCGATAATCTGCTGGTGAAAATTCCTGGTGGAAAACGTCGCGTTACGAATTGAGCGTAGGATCAAGGCCTTGACTGACTATGAGCCCAAGGACGACCTGAGCCAGACGGCGGTGATGTTCAGGCGGGACCTCCAGAAAGCGGATACCCATTGATGACGGCCGAACGGAACAGACCATCGCCGTCTCAATACGGATCGTTTCCTCCTCCACCGTTGGCTTCAAGACTAATTCGATAAAGGCCCCCTCCGGGAACCCCGTCGTCTGCAGGGCGCAGCCATCCATCGAAATATCGGTGATTTGGTTAGTCAATGGCAGCTGCTTACGGTTGAAGACCTGGGCTTCGATGGAGGCTCTGAGTCGTGTGTACTGACGCCGATCAAACGCCTGCGTATTGTGGCGCGCACCGGAATAGAACGCACGAAAGCGATTCGTGCACATCTGGCATCGAAACGGAAACACATTGACGCGGCTCAACAGGTGCTCGACCCTACCCTCCTGATAGGTCACGCGAACGAACGGAGTCCCGCAAATTGGACAGTGCAATTGTCTCATGAACCAGAACGGACCTCACGTTGGACCGGTCCCTGCTCCGCCACAATCGGATCGATGAGCGCCGGAGAGTATGTGGCCGGCTTCACCCATTTCCCGTCTTCGCGCTTATAGCCACCGACCTTGCTCATGTTGGACCGATGGACTTCTCGAAAGACCGGATTCATGTCGATACCATAGGACACCGCGGTACCGAAGACAACGTAGAGGAGGTCGGCCATCTCCTTTGCAATGGATGAGAGATCTTCTGCCTCGAGGGCCTCTTTCAACTCATCGAATTCTTCCTGAATGAGTTTTACACGCAGCGCACGCGTCCGTCCGTCGACGACTGTCGGGACCGGATTGACGACAATATCGAAAGTCCGGTGGAAGGCTTCTACCATCGCCTGCTCGTCGGCCATGAGGGGGTCCCTATTCGTTATCAAAGGTTAGCGCTTTCCGAGAAACGAGTTCCACCGGATCTAACATGGGGATCTCTTTATCCGACGAGACGCCGAGTTCCTTGAAACGACGGGCCGCCGGTAGAATTCTGGTTTCAAGCGACCCAACCGCTTTGTTGTATGCCAGAACGCTCTTCCCAAGCGCCTGCCCGACATCGTTCAAGTGTTCTGTCAGCACAGCCATCCGTTCGTAGAGATCCTTCCCCAACCGCCCGGCTTCCTCGGCATGCTCTGTCATTTGCTCCTGCCGCCACCCGTAGGCGACCGCCCGTAAGAGCGCCATGAGCGTCGTCGGGGTGGCAAGGACCACGCTCCGAAGAAATCCATCCTCAATGAGTCGTGGATCATGCTCAAGTGCGGCGCCAAGAAACTGTTCGCCCGGCAAAAACAGCACGACAAATTCCGGTGCCTGCGCGAATTGATTCCAGTAGGCCTTCAGGCTCAACTCGTCCATGCGCGACCGGACTTGTGCAGCATGACGGCGCATACCCTCGAGACGTTGCTCCTCGGTCGAGGCTTCATGCGCGTCCAGATAGCCTGCCAAAACGGTCTTGGCATCAACAATGATCTGCCGCCCACCAGGCAACTGGACCACCATGTCGGGTCGGAGACGGCTACCGTCGACCGTGATAGACTCCTGCTCGAAAAAATCGCAATGCGCCACCATGCCGGATAACTCGGCCACGCGCTTGAGCGTGATCTCACCCCATTGGCCGCGGATAGCCGGCGCTCGTAGTGCCTTCACAAGGTTGCCGGTCTCCGACTGCAGACGCTGCTGCGACTCGGCCAGGAGCTTGAGGTGCTGATCAAGGCCTCCATAGGCCGCTTGCCTCGATTGCTCCAGCTGCCTTAACTGGTCGTCGTATCGATGCAGCGAGTCTTGGAGAGGTTTGACCAGACCATCGATCGCCTGCTGTCGCTGTGCGAGATCGCCCTTGGCCTCGGCTTGGAGCGTTTCGAATGAACTGCGCGCGAGGTTCAGAAAGGCTTCGTTGTTCTGTTTGAGGGCTTCGCCGGAGAGAGCCTGGAAGGTCTCGGCCAATTCCTGCCGGGCCTGGCTCAGCTGAGTCTTTTGTTCGTTGAGATGGAGTGCGGCCTCAACGGCCTTTGTCTCCGCCACCGCACGGGCCCGGGAGGCCTCTGAAAAGTCCTGTCTGATCCGGTCAAGATCAAGGCGATCCTGCCCCGCCTGCCGGCGCAATTCATCTGCCAGCGATTCTGCCCGCTGCGCCCGTTCACCGATAGTCACCAACTGTGTCTGCATGTTCGCGCGTATGCGGGACGCAACCCAGAACCCGACAATCAGCGCCCCGAGGAGGCCTCCGACGAGAACCCCCACACTAAAGGCTGTGACATCAATCATGGGTGACTGTCCACATCATACCGCCGCCCCATATTCAACCACGTTGTTGGGTGTTGCAATGAGAAAAGAATGATTTTGAAGAATACGTAAACTCCCGTGAAAGATCAAGACAACAAGACGACCAGAGACATTCAGCCCTACAAAATCACATCATGCTGTGCTGGATGGCTCCGATCTCGCAAACAAGTCTCCTTCACGCTCTTGAACGATGATCTCTCCTCGCTCCGCATCCAAGCTGATTCGATCGCCTTCCTTGAGTCTAGTGGTAATGCCAGGCACATTCGCGACCGCCGGCAATCCGTACTCGCGAGCAATGATTGCCCCGTGGGACAGTGTCCCGCCCATTTCGGCGACCAACCCCGCTGCCACGCCAAACAACGGAGCCATGCCGGGGTCGATGACCGAGACCACAAGAATGTCGCCCCGGCAGACTCGGCTCCAATCCTCCATCGATCGAACGAAGCGAACCGGTCCCACGACCTGCCCTCCGCTGATGGGAATACCGCGGAAGATTCCCTCCAAAGCCACCACGGACGATGTGTGCGTACCTCGGACCATATCCTGCCAATCCTGAATCGTGTCTGGAACATTGACCTTAGCGTTACGTTCTCTCTCAGCCCGCCGAGCCTGTATCATCCCTTTCCAATCACTTGCTCTTCCAGTTAGCAAGTCGGCACGTGCATCGATCGTGAGGTAGAAAATATCCTCCTGCGACGAGAGTCGCCCCCGTTCGACCAGCCATTCACCCAAGCGAAGCAGCAGACTCCTTGTCGCCGCCGAGTAGTACATCAAATGATGCCGGTTCGCTTCCCGAAGGGCGAAGAACCGACACAACCGCCGATACCACCAAGAGAAGATGGCCCGTCGATGGAGTCGCCATCCGAGCCTGGAGTGAATCTCTGCGAGCGCTCGCTCCCGTACCATTGTTTGGCGTTGAAGAATGTCCGCCGGAGTGGCGCTGGTTGGAACCAGAATCTGCGTTCGCAATACCGACAGCAACAGGTCCGGTCGATCTGCGAACCGAGGCGCCATGACGTCCGATTCACCGACTCCGCGGTGGCCATAGTCGTCGAGATACCGGTCGAAGGCACGGAGAACGTCTGTCCCATCGAGTTTGCGGCGAATCTCATCAGGATCCCACCCCTCTGCGGCAAACAACGAAGTCACTGACGGGTCGCGCCGAACCATGTCTACGATTTCCGCCAACCGAACAATCTGCTGCGCGCTGATCACTGCCGCCTGGCCTTGCAACGCCCCGTTCAGCAAGGCTCTCCAGTCTTCGCCTAGCCAACGGGGCAGCAATCCGCCTAACGCTTGCAAACACTGCGCAACCCCTCCCGCGATGCCAAATGTCAGTTCTCGTTCATCGAGCCATTTCGCTAGGGCGTCGAGGCGCAGAGCGATCTCTTCGCCTGAAAGACTCGAAGCCGATCGGCATGATGTTCGTCCGCCATCGCTTTCATCTCCGCAAACCAGGACGGCCCATGGCGTACAGCCTTTCTCATCTCAGCCATCATCACGACACCAGCACGGGCGAGCGCGAACCACCCAAGCGGACGGGCTTCCGGTGGCCTGGCCAAGGATTTCCCCTCCCATCTGCTCCGTCAGTAAGGAGGGATCTCCCCGCAGCTGTGCAATGAGGGAATAAAACAGCGTCATATTGATGTAGGGACGTCCCTTGAAGGTGCGAACTGACGAGATCCCCTCTGGAATCTGGCACCCCATACGCCGATAGGGTAAAAGAATGTAGCGCTCCATGAACAACTCAAGAAACGACAGGCCAAGCGGGCTCGGCAACTCCGGCAACGTCTCTTTGAAGTTGGCACGCGACCATTCGCAGTCATCATTGGTCAGCTGCGGGGATCGAGTCAGACTCGGTATGGGGCGCGCTTGGAGCAGCCACAGGCCACGTTCATCGTAAAGCCATTCAAGGTCCACTGGATGGCCGAATGTCTTTTCAATCTGTTTAGCCTTACGGGCTAGGGCAAGCAGTCGGTCGTCCGACAACGTTGCGCGACCCAAAGCCTCATCCGACAGCGGCATATGTTGAAGACCTTGGCCGGTCATCCGTAACGCCTGAGTCTGCCCGGCGATGGTCCGTTCGCTGATCCGGATGGGCTGACTGTTCTCGGCGATCTCAACCACATACTGGTCCGGCGATACGCGCCCATCGACGAGCTCTGCCGCAAGCCCCGCAACCGCATTGACCATCACCTGGGTTTCCCTGCCTGTAAGAGGATGGATGGAATAGGCGACACCGGCGGCTTGCGCTTCTAACAGCGGTTGGATCACAACAGCCATAGAGGGAGGTGCTCCGCTCAATTTTGACGCCACATGATAATTCAAGACCCGCTCATCCCAAATCGACAGCCACAAGTCCTTCACTGCAGAACTGACCTCATCCAGCGGAATACCAAGGCGCGTCCTGTACACTCCAGCAAAACTCGCATGAGCTCCGTCTTCATTCGTCGCTGACGACCTCACAGCCCACAGCCCAGACAATGGCAGATCCATCCGGCGGACCTGTTCGACAATCTGACTCGTCAATCCAACGATATCGTAATTCTGAATGATAGTGCGACAGTGTGCGAGTATCCGCTGGCGTTCGTCCCCGGAGGAGCGCAGGGCCGCCTGCCACTGTTCCTCCGGGGAAAAATCGCGGCGCCATAAGCGCGTGATGATAGGCCTCCGTCGTCACGCAGAACCCGGAGGGAACAGGGAATCCTCCTGCGAGCAGACGCGCTAAGCCTAAGGCTTTCCCCCCGACAAGAGAGGATTCAGTGCAGGCGGCCAAAGGAAGAACGAGAGGGCGATCCATTGGAATGGATACTACCTAGCAGGCTGCGGAAAAACTATGGGGGTGCGCCAGAACTTCACTGGACCGCACGTCTGGGACAACGGAAGAACACCCTGCAGGATGCTCAAAAAGGCCGCCCAGCAAGGCCGCAGCAAGCGAAGAGGCAGGAGGTACGTACCGCACTTCGTGTGGGCCGTTCGCCCTTTGAATTGATCTTGGTGAACGGAAAACCCCCTCCAGTGATTCCGATGTCTGAGAGGCTCACCTCTATACGTTGAGCCTCTGAGCAAAGCGAGAACGCCGCTGGAGGGCATTTTTCAGCATCCTGCTACAGCACGAGGAGGAGGTACAGGTCATTCACATTCGTGCCGGTGGGCCCGGTGAAGATGAGCTGATGGAGTTGCTTCAATGCGGGATAGGTGTTGTGGCGCTTCAGCGCGCCCTTGAGATCCACGGAGAGGCGCTGCGCGCGCGCCACGGTATTACCATCGATAACGGCCCCAGCCGCATCAGTCGGACCATCGGTGCCATCGGTGCCGATGGCCACTACCCACACCCTGGCCAGACCGGCAATTTCAAGCGCGGCAGCTGCAGCGAATTCTTGGGCACGCCCGCCTTTTCCTTTTCCAGTGACAGTCACGGTGGTTTCCCCACCGGCCACCACACAGCAAGGCCTCTGCAACGGTTTGCCCACTCGCACAATATTCTTCGCCAGGACGCCAAATCGCTGCCCTGCCTCACCAG
>CAVUMA010000026.1:0-23864 GCA_963742465.1 uncultured Nitrospiraceae bacterium
CTCCATTACGCTACCTCATATCGCTCGCACCTCGTCGAACTTGCGGAGGCCAGCTAGGCGACGCCGACAGCGAGAAAGGGTGCGGATTGGTGTGGGGTTGTTGCATGCGGTGACTCTTTGCTAGAATCGGCCCCAGTTTCAAGCGGTGGATTACTCCAGGAACGCCGCCTCCGACAAGACGTTCATATAGGATCGGATCACAGAAGGCCCCGCTCAAAGATACAAAGACCCTGATTAAAAATGGACTTGTTCGCCCTAATTCTGAAGCACCGTCCTCCTCCGTCCCTACGTCTTCATGTTCGTCGCTGCCTTTCTGTTTGCTTCGATTCAACTGCTCGGCTGGTCTAGGACATGGCGATTCTGGCTAATTAGCTTTACCACGGCCTTCGTCTGTGAATACTCCTCGACTCGCACCGGAATCCCCTTCGGCTGGTACAATTACAACGGCTTGACGGTTGGCCAAGAACTCTATATCTCCAATATTCCCTTCATGGCGACGATTTCATTTAGTTATCTCCTCTATGCCGCCTATTGCCTGACCCATTACATACTCTCCCCGTCGAACACTCGTCGCCCACCCGACCATCCGTCATGCCATTGCGATTCGATCTGGCCGTACGGACAGGCTGGCCAGCGCTTATGCTCACCGCCGTCCTGTTTGCCTTGCTCGATGTGGTGATCGACCCGGTTGCGTTACGCGGGGACCGTTGGTTCCTGGGCGAAGATCTACCAACTATCTCGATCCCGGCATTCACTTCGGGGTCCCCTTAATAAATTATCTCGGGTGGTTCGCGGTCGGAGTGATCTCGCTCGCCATCTATTTTCCCATCGACCGTCGACTCCCTCCCCCTCCAGCCCGCAGCAACGGATCGACTACGCATCGCCTTCTTCTAGGCGTGGGAATATATTATGCCGTGCTCGTCTTTATCATCAGCGTGACATTTTGGATCGGTGAATGGCACTTGGGGATCAGCGGCATCTTGATGCACCTCCCCCTCACGGTATGGGTGGTTCTTCGCCTCACGGGGTTCCTCCACTCACCATACGAACCAGCCGTGACCGGACGATCGACCAGGGCCGGTGGCAATAAGACGGGAGACTTTGTATAGTGATCAGCAGTAGCCATGCGATCGAAACTGATCGTCTTCATCATCTCCAAAACCTTGATCCCGGCTATCCGGCATCCAATCAATTTCGGACGGTGAGATCTTCCGGGTGATCCACAACGGTATTCGCTTCACCGCCCTGCCGGCCTGGGGAGAAGGCGCCCCGGCGGAGGACAAGAATAGTTGGAAACCGGTTCACTTCATTCGCCACCTCCCGCAACTGACGCCGGAAGAACTCGACCAGATGGAGGGGCTCAATCCCACGACGAAGCAAAACCAGGAAGAAGAAGCCGCCTTCGGACAGTTCCTGCAGGGAAAAGACGGGGCAGTCGCACGGACCGATACCAGCCACCATCACTAATTCATCGACGACAAGACTAGAAAAGGATTCACCATGTGGTTACGTCTGATTGTCACATTCATATGCCTGTTCATTTCGACGCCAAGCTTCGCCTACAGCGCAGACCAACATGTGCTTGGGACGATTATGGCCATCGACGCGACCCATATCGAAGTCAAAACAACCAAGGGTCGGTCGGTGAACGTGCGGGTCAACAACAAGACCCGGTACAAGGACGAGCGCAACCCGAAAGGCGCCAGCATGCCCGATGTGGGTGATCGTGTCGTCATCAAGGCCGAAAAGGGTGAAAAAAAAGGTGACAACGTGTTGCTCGCCACCGAAATCCATTTTTCTTCGGCTAAACGCGTACAGGCCCCCATGCCGCCGGTTCCTGTTCAGTAGGATGAGCCATGCCGACGTTACACGTCTCAAGAAATCTCAATGCCCATTTATTTAGCGGTGGATTTCGTGCGGCGGTCATTCGAGTTCTGATTACGGGCATCGCGGTATTTCTAGCGGTCATGATCGTCCCCGGCCTTGAAGTCGACTCGTTCCGTGCCGGGTTCGCCGCGGTCCTGGTGCTCACATTTCTGAACCTATTGGTCCGACCTATTCTCTTTGTGCTGACTCTTCCCTTGATTGTCCTCTCGTTGGGGCTCTTTCTCATCGTGGTCAACGCGCTCCTTCTTGAACTCACTTCATTCCTGGTGGGAGGATTTTCGGTAACGGGATTCTGGCCGGCAGTCGGCGGCGCAGTCGTGATCAGCCTGGTCACTATGATCCTCAACGCATGGACCTCTGACCGCCGCCCGGCGGAGCGTCATTCGTTCCCTCAACGCCCGCCCAAGATTATCAATCCCGACGAATAGGAAAACCGTTATTTGGTTTGTTGGGTTTGTCTCGTTTGTTTGGTTGAAGAAGATTTACCAGATGAACCAAATAAACAAAATAAACCAAACCAACCGGATGTTCATTGAATTGCTCGTCCTGCGTTGTTACAATGCCGCGCGTTGCTACCCCAACTCACGAATGATACCCACAGTTCCACAGAGCAAACCAATTCCCGAGACGCATCTCCAGCGGACCTTGACATCCGTCATCAACGAACTGCCGGTCGACGCGGCGCTCGCCGCCGTGTTCCACCGTGACCAAGGCCCTCTGGTCAGCCATGCTGCACGAGGCTTCACGCCTCGCGATATTCAAGCCATCCTCAGAACGCTTTCGGCCTCCGTTATCGCTCCATCGGCCCCGCGAACGATCAGGAGGGGGGGCGCACCATCCGCCTCCGATTGATTACGCCGGGCACGAAGTCGTTGCTCGGGGTTTCCCTTCTGCATCGGAACCGGACATACGGCTTCCTCGTCATCGGGCGCAAAGAAAGCGCCGCGTTCGCGAAAAAAGAAAAGAACTTGATGGAACAGGCCAGCGACGAGGTGACGAAAGCGCTGGAGCGCGAAGGCCTGTTCGATATGAATGTCCTACTCAGCCGTCCGTTTGTCTCGCACGAGCCGGTCCCTCCGCCGCCCTCTCCGGTGGAGATGTTCACGGCTCCGGCCTCGCAGCTCACACCGGAATTCCAAGACAAAATTATTTCCGTGTTGACGGATGCCAACCAATACGTCGCATACGATCGTATCTGGGCCTGCCGCTACGATCCCCTGGCAGGCAATGTCGAAGTCCTGGGACTAGCCGGCGATCTGAAAAGCGAACAGAAGGACGGGAAAAAAGATCTGAAACCAGGCCACCGCCTTGCGCTCGACAGTTCAGCTTCCGGGTGGGCGGTTCGCCATCGTAAGCCACGCGTGGATCATGATCTCGCCTCCACACAGGGACGGTTCCTCGATCACAAGTATCTGTTCAAGGACCGGCTTCTCTCTTCGCTCGTCGTGCCGTTCTTCGTCCGGGGACAAGTGGGTGGGACCATCACCCTAGCCTCGAAAGAAGCCGGACGCTACCAACAGACGGACGCTCGCACGCTTGAGCCGACGATTGTGAAGATCGCGGACATTCTCCAGGCACCGACACCGGCGCCGACCGGTCAGGCCCCCGCCGCTGGACCAGCGGCCTCCCCCGGGGCGGCAATAGCCCCAGGTCCCTCAGAGCCTATCATCAGAAAACAAGAGCGGCAGGCGGCGATCGGCGAGTTCAGCATGTTCCTCGCCACAGAAGTGCGTGAGCCGCTCGCCTCGATCCGCGCCCAATTGGAGGAAGTCACGGGTGAAGGCATCCTCGACTTCGACCCGCAGACGCGCGTCGAGAATGCAATGCGCGATTTGATCCGGATCGAAGCTATCTTGAACGAGATTTTGGATTTTGCCAAACCACTCGAACTGACTCGACGGCTCCTCCGCATCCCCGAAGTGATCGAGAGCGCGCTCACGGTTGTCGCGACCGACCTCGAAGTCACCAGGATACAGGTGACCAAAGACTATGCGACAATCATCGCGCCGGTCCGCGGCGACGAAGCCAAGCTCCAGCAAGTCTTTCTCAGTATTTTCAAGAACGCGGGTGAAGCGATGAATCCAGGCGGGCATCTCCATATTCAGGTCACCCAGCATCGCGCGGGGCGCGGCGTGGAAGATCAGATCCTCATCAAGAACGACGGGGCCCCTATTCCGGCAGAAATCGTCGATAAGGTCTTTGAGCCGTTTTTTACCACGAAGCGAACCGGCATCGGTCTGGGCCTCGCCACGGTCAAGAAGATCGTCGAAGAGCACGGCGGCTCCATTGCCATCGGCAGCGCGCCAGGCGAAGGAACCACCGTCACCATCCGCCTCCCCGGTCTCAGCCATGGTCCGTCCTATCGTGGACGCGGCCGCCGCCGTCCTCCCGCACGTCGCTCGGCCTAATATCCCGTCTAATTGGTTTGTTTGGTTTGTCTTGTTTATTTGGTTGAACCAGACAGACCGGACTTGTGCCACTCGTGCAAGCCATCAAGTCCTAGCCCGCCTCGCTCCGTATCCGAGGCCAAAGCCGCCAGTTCAGATGGTTGTGTACGTTTCGCTGAGTAGCTCCGGAAGGCGAAAACCTCACTCGGCTGGGCATGAACGATCGCTTACGGACTACAAGTGGAGACATATGACACTTAAACCCGTTGTGCCCTTTCCCGACAGGTTGTGCGTACAAGTATTGTTAAAGCTTGCCGACAATATGGCTCATGACAGCTAACGCCCGCGTTGCAGGGGATGCAACAGCGATAGCGCCACTGTTGTGGCTCCCCTGCAACGCGATGTTAGAGCCCACTTGTTTCAAAGAACCTGACTACAGCGGCTCGATCCTCAGGCCGCAGCCACATGTGATAAATCTCCTCGGCTGTAAACCAGCCCAGCCCTTCCCCTTCGACCTTTCCCTCTTCGGCGTTGTACCTCGGAGCTCAGTTTGTCCATGCCAAGGTCAAGTGTGGCAACAGAAATATCTGGCGCCAATCTCATCAGAACCAGCATCTCGTCGGATCCTAATGTCGCATAAGGATTTCAACGCGATCTCGCTTGAAGCGATCCCTAGCTCTTCTTCCACTTCTCGCAGCGCTGCCGCGCGCGGCTCTTCGCCGACGTCCAGTTTTCCGCCAATCAACCCCCAATAACCCGGGTGCATTGGCGCGTCCTGCGTTCTCTTGCAAAGTAGGACAGCGCAGACTGACGAATCCAAGTTGGTTTTCAACAACCGATGAAATACTACGTGGGCGCCCTTGATCTTCATATGACTCTAAGTTGGGACTGGACTCTAACAATGTTTAGGCAGGATCCGCATAACAGCACCTCCGTAGGGGGTTCAAAGTCCATCCAGCGGACTGCGAATGCCCGCAGGGCCGCAGTTTAAGACACGAATATACTTCATCGCCTGTTCTGACGTCACTGTGAAGCCAGGGAGATCTTCGCCCATGCCTCCCTTTGGGGGATGGACGAGGCTGCCCTTTACTGCACGTGTTCTTTCAATTCCCCATTTACATTTTCAAGGGTAGCCTGGTCGATCCTCGACTGCGCGCGTCGAACGAGCACATTCCTATCGTGCGCGTTCCGCGAGCAGGAGGACGACTAGGCTGCCCTTTCTATCCTTCCCAGGCCGCGCGTTGCGCGAGCACAGGAGACCAACGGAGCCCTCCATCTCATCCCGTATCCTCCACTGCCCCTCAAGGGGAGCGGCCAGACTGTCCTTCACTGCGCGCATCGAGCGAGCACCTTCTGATCGTGCGCGTTCTGCGAGCAAGAAGGGCACCTGGCCACTCCCTCCCATTCTCCCTTTGACAGAGCCACCCCCTCCTGGCTATGATCTTCGCGCCACTTGATTCGACCTTGAAGTTGAAAACGTATGTTCTCCAGCCACCATTTATCTATTCAAAGGAGTAGGCGTATGAAGCTCATAATCGGCACTGTTGCGACCGTCTCCGGTCGTCCTATTTGCGCTGTCGATGGCCTCGGCGAATCCATCGCTCCTCCCCAAACATGAAGGCTACCCGATGAAGAACAGCGGAAGTCCTGTGACGGGCCAGCCGACCGCCAACGATCCTGGCCAGTCGGATGCGCGTGGCGAAGGTACGCTGATGAAGTCAGCCGACTCCGTGAAGAGCGCCCAGCAGAATCTGATGAAGACAGACAATGAGCGGATTACCAAAGGCCAGGGAGCGAATCAGCTTCCGACCGTGCAGGGACCACAGATCAAGATCGCTCCTCCGGTGACCTCGGCCACAAAGATCTCCGGCGATCGGAAGATCGAGTAGTCGAGCCTTCAGCAGGCTTCAACAGGGAGGGGCCGGACCTATCCGGCACCTCCCTGTTTTTTCTGTGCCGGCGTCCGAGTGGAGGCGGTCATCGTACGCAACCGGAATCGCCAGGGTTTCTTGGCCCACTCGCCTGCATAGTCGACACCGATTCGAGGATGGGTCCCCACATCACCTCTCTTCACCAATTCCCCTCGATCCTCGAACCAGATCAATTCGCCGGTCGTGAGATCCGCACGGTTGAGGCCTCGATCGATCTGCATCGCACGACAGAGCCGCCCCGGTCCATCGATCAACTCTCCATTTATTTCAATCGCCCTGATCAAGACGGCTGCGGGAAATCTCTTCCCGCTCCGTCACGACGTTCAGACAATGGTACATCCCATAGATGAGGTAGACGTAGGCAACCCCTGCCTGGACCAAACATGACATCCGTCCGCTGCGTTCTCCCTTTCGACGCATGGCAGGCCTTGTCCTCCGGTCCGACATAGGCCTCCACTTCGAGGATCTTACCCGCGAGTGTACGGCCATCGATCGCCCGAACGAGATACTTGCCGATCAGTGACCGCGCGACCTGCACCGTGGGACGATTGAAATAGATGCGTGGAAGAATTCTTTGCTTGGTCTTCATATGGCTTCACTATAGACCGCTCAAAACGATCTTCCAACAAGGCCGCAGGCGAAGAAAGCACCGGAGGCGTACCCTTGGGGCGCACGCTGCGACGAATTAGCGAGCACCAAGTCTGTGCGCGCCGCCGAGTCGGGGAAGCGTACCGGGTACGTTGAGGAGTTTCTAGCCGAGAACGCAGTTGGAGGTCATTTTCAGCGGCTGTGCTGCTAAAAGTACCATGCGAGGCCGCCCATAAAGAAGCGTGGATTGCCCGGCACGAAGTGAATGTCCTGCACTCCGCCCGCCGGCTCGTTGGGCAGACGAGATGCGAATGCAAACGTGGCCCCCTCCCAGTTGGTATCGAAAAGGTTCTGGACAAACAGAAAGGCCTCAAGGCGCCCATGAGAGAGCTTGATCGGCAACTGATACCGTTCGGTCAAATCAAAGACGAGCCACGATGGCGCTTTGACCGTACGATCCTCTGTCAGGTTCCTCACTCCGAGATAGGTCATTTGTATCTGCGAGGAGAGGCCCTCCGGCCATCGCATGATCAATGCCGTGAACGCGGTTAAGTCAGGCGCCAACGGAATGGCGAGTCCGTCCTTGAATTCGGCATGGGTCCAGGTGAAGCTGCCGTTCACGTAGAACGGTCCGTAACTCTGTCCACGCGCCCCCACCTCCACGCCGTAACGTCTCGTGGGCCCACGGGCTTCGGTGGTGCCTGCATCTCCCACGAACACGAGTTCGGAGTTCAAATCCAACCACCAGAACGTTGCCATCAATTCCAGCCGCTCCGGGCCCCAGGGTTTTGAACGAACACCGACCTCTGTGCCCTGCGCCCTGGCGAGAGGCGTGCTCTCACCCGCCACCGTGGACCGCGCATCGTTGCTGTGGAAACCGGTGCCATAGTTCACGAAGAATTCGGTATTGAACCATGGACCGAGGATCAGGTTGGCCTTCGGACTGACCTGGCCCGAGTCCTTGCTGCCGGCCGGCTGCTGAGGGCAGGTATCGCAGAGATTGCGGACATCGAACGTGAAGTAGTCGGCACGGACACCGCCGGCCAACCGCATCCACGGCATCGGCTGCAGCTCCAGCTTCACATAAGGCGAGTAGGACGCTTCCTCAACCGCACTCTGCACAATGGTCCCGGTCGGAACACGCGTCGTCTGTGTCCCGAGTCGGATATTGGAGATACTGTCATTGCGGACCTGCAACCCCGCCGTCGCGGCACTGCGAATGCCAAGAGTTCTCCTGCTTGCTGGTATCCCAGATTCCCGCCATACATGTACCGCTGATCATGTTGATTGATGCCGTCGCCGTTCACCGGGTCATCCAGAAAAAAGGTGAAATTGGTCCAAAGGTCCAGCTTGTAGTACATCAGGTAGGCATCGGCAAAGAATCGCCCACCGGAAGGCGTGTCATAGTGGTATTGCAGTCGGCCGGTCGTACGCTGCGTCTTGCCTCCTTCAGAGGGATCAATCGCGCCGAAGCGATCGATTGTGCCGTCCGTGACGGCACGGAAGGGAATTTCTCCTGAGGCATTCCAGTTCGATTTCTTATAGCTTGCTGTGATGCTCAATTCCGACCGAACCGTCGGGTTGACGGTCGCCTTGCCTATAAGATTGAAGCGAAAATAGCGATTGTCGTTCTCAAACGGTCCATTCGTGTAATAGCCTTCCGCGGCAAACAACGTCCGCACCTTGTCCTTGGTGGGCGACAACATCAAGAGATACCGCTGCGTGTCGAACTGCCCGCCGGATCCCTGCACCACGTTCTCTTGCAACACATCGCGAGTTTTGAACCGGACGGCGCCGGCCGTATTGAAGTCGCCGAATTCGGCGTGATAGGTCCCCTTCACCACGTCGATGCCCTGAATCGTTTCCGGAATGATGAAATTGAGGTCAGTGTAGCCTTGGCCGTGCCCGTGCGTGCGTAAATTGATCGGCATGTTGTCGATAAAGAACGCCACGTCCGTTCCATGATCGGCATCGAAGCCTCTCAAGAAATATTGATCTGCCTTCCCGGCGCCGCCAGAATGTTCAGCAGTGATGAAACCCGGAATCAGACGCAGTATCTGCGCCGGACGGCCCTGCGGCTGGAGAAGAATTTCCTTGTCCGGAATGAACTGTTGTGAAGAGGCCGCGACCGGGCGTTCTCCCTTAACCGTGACCTCTGGGATTTCCAACTCGGTATCGTCGGGATCGTGGGCTTGTGCCGACTCGTGGACAGTCAAAACGGCGGTTAGGACGCCAGGAATAGCAAGCGGCTCCGCATGGTCAACTATCGTCACTGTCTCAGGAGCGTGGACGGATGAGACGCCCACGATGATCTATCGACAGCCGACTCATCGGCTGGCGCAGACCCTCGTGGCCTGGCTGTTCATAATTGCAGAATGACTCGACCATCTTAGTCGAGCGCGGACGATCTCAGGAGCACCTGGACTCGACGCATGGTACAACCGATCAATTTTCGAGCGTGAAAGCTTCGGCTCCCACGACTTCCAGGCGAGCACGATTGAGCGGCAGCAGCAGCTTGGGCCCTGGCGCGTCCAGAATGGCGTGGGCGATGCCGGGCGTCACCTCTCCTAACATGGCGCCTGGCAACACCAGGTTAAGCGACGCGAGGATAACGTCAACCGTAGGGACCATCTGCTTGATGCGCTGCTCCCCTGTCCCGCTCTGGCTCACCCCCGCTTGTTTCATCGCCTTGGTTGCCGCTTCATTTGTGCCGAGCGCGATAATCTCATGCGACTCGCCAGCATAGGCCAGCAATCCCTGAATCAACCGCTTACCAAGTCCACCACCACGCCCGTCGATAACACACAAGCGCATCGCCTACACCAGCCCCTTGCCAGTCGTCGTCATGGTGAGTTTCCCGTGCTTCACGCCCTTGACCGACACCAGAGCGTCCGCCACCTTCTGGATCTCAGCCCCTTTGCCTTTCACTACCAAGACCTCAAGACAATGGTCATGGTCGAGATGGACATGCATACCGGCCATGATGTGGCCTTGAAAGTCGTGCTGGATATGAGTCAGTTTTCTTGTCAGGTCGCGCACATGATGGTCGTATACAAACGTGATCGTCCCGACCGTCTCTTTATTGTCGTCCCACTCCTGCCCGACCAGGTTGTCCCGGATCAGATCCCGTCAATGCCTCAGAGCGGTTCGTATACTTGCGCTTCTTGATGTGCAGATCGAAATCATCGAGCAGATGATGGTCCAACGACACGCCGAATCGAATAAGCTTCTTCATGGCACCCTCGTAGTAGCACGTTTTTAAAACGTAGCACTATGTGAGACGCAAATCAATACATAACTATCACGATCAAGCAGAGGGCACACTTGGTAGGAATCTATGCTTTCAGCAGGTGGAGGCGTGGGTTAACTCAAACTGCGGGCACCCATCGAGGACGTTTCTCTCTCTCACCACGTAGACAGGTGAGCGGGGAGTCTTCCATTGCCCGCATCGACGAGAACAATTTATCGTGCGCCTTCCGCTTGAATTCCACTCTCCTCAAAGCGGGGTGGCCAGGCTGCTCGGACTGCGCGCGTCCAACGAGCAACATCCATCGATATGATCCCTCCAAGCGTGCTCGTTTCTTTCCGAGGAATGACGCCCGTGCTGGTCCGACTGCGGCCGTCGAACGAGCACTTCTGATCGTGCGCGTTCCGCGAGCAGAGGGATCGCCACGCGGCGCTCTTCCACTCTATTCGCTCTGGACTGGGATGTACATGACGTTCCCCTGCCGATTGATCAGCAGGAGGGCCAGGCTGGATGGCTTGATCGGTCGGCCAGTCGCTGAAACACCGTCGAAGTTGTGAATGGGCTGACGATTGAGTTCCATCACCACATCGCCAGGCTGGAGGCCGGAAGATTCGGCCAGGCTGCCTTCTTCGATGTCCGTCACCACCACCCCGCTGGTGACAGACAGATCCATCTGCCGGGCCAACGGCGCAGTCACATCGTCGAAAATGACGCCGGAGAGGGGATGCGCCGTGGCCGCTGAAGCCGAAGCAGCTTGGCTGCTTCTTGGTCCGTTCACGCGGCGCCTCCTGCACAACCAGTTCAGCCTGGTACGGTTTACTCTCGCGCATAAGATCCAGCCGATGCTTACTCCCGATCGTAGACGCGGCCACGAGGTTCCGAAGATGTCCGCTGTCCATCACGTCACGCCCGTCGAATCGCACAACCACGTCCCCGCGCTTGAGCCCGGCTTTTTCGGCGGACCCTTTCGGCTGCACATCGGTCACGATCGCACCTTTCACATCGGGGAGACGAAAGACCTTGCCTAGCAGAGGCGAGACATCCTGTGTCGAGGCGCCGAGGAACCCGCGGACCACATGACCGGTCTTGAGCAGGCTCTGCATGGCAGACCGGGCCATATTGCTCGGGATAGCAAAACCCACACCGACGCTCCCGCCGGTGGGCTGGCAATAGCGGTATTGATCCCCACCAATTCTCCATTGAGGGTCACCAAAGCTCCGCCGGAATTGCCTGGATTGATGGGGGCATCAGTTTGAATGAAATCTTCGAAGTCGGCGACACCGACATCGGCGCGACCGACAGCACTGACAATGCCGAACGTCACACTACGACTCAACCCAAGGGGGTTCCCGATCGCGAGCACAAATTCGCCGACGGCGAGCGTGCTCGAATCCCCCCACGTTACTGTCGGGAGATTGGTCGCCTGAATTTTTACCACAGCCACGTCGGTCTTTGGATCGGTAGCCACCACTCGCCCTTTGAATTGCCGCCGGTCGGCGAGAATCACTTCCACATCGACCGCATCGGCAATGACATGGTTATTCGTCATAATGTAGCCGTCCGGCGACACAATGACACCGGAACCCTGGCCATATTGCCGCCGCGACGGGACATCCTTGAACAGTCCGAACGGCAGCGCTTCGTCGCTGAATGCTTGATCGCGGACCATCACCGTGGAGGCAATGCTGACGACAGCGGGGATCACTTTCGTCGCGGTCGACTTGATCTGCGCCTGGAGTTCACCTCCCCCGGCCACAGGAATCACACGGCTCCCGGCCAGAGCTGATCCAGCAACCATCGAACTCCCAACAAGGAGCCCAATCACGATCCGCAATAGACAATTGGGTCGAAACACGCATCGGGCCTTTCTAACGGAGAATCGCAGTCATACGCGAATTCGCGACAAGGTTCGTGGTTCAGGTTCGCACAACATCGAACCCTCAACCGACTCGACAGACCAGCTAGACGCGCCAGCTCGCGCCGACTCTAACATGCGTGTGTCAGAGGCGCACTTACAATTCCACATGACGCAGGCGAAGGGCATTGGAGATCACAGACACGGAACTAAAGGTCATGGCGGCGCTTGCGATCATGGGACTCAACAGGACCCCCCAGACCGGATAGAGCAGCACCGGCCGCGATCGGCACGCCGATTACGTTATAGAGAAAGGCAAACAAGAGATTTTGCCGAATATTCCGCATCGTGGCTTGACTGAGCCTCCGCGCACGGAGCAGCCCGCGCAGATCCCCCTTCACCAGCGTCATCCCCGCGCTCTCAATGGCCGTATCCGTTCCTGTTCCCATGGCAATCCCGACATCGGCCAAGGCCAGGGCTGGGGCATCGTTAATACCGTCGCCGGCCATCGCCACCACGCGGCCTTGCGACTTGAGACGGGCAATGATCTGTCCCTTTTGGTCCGGCAAGACTTCAGCCATGACTTCCTCAATGCCGAGTTGCCGGGCCACGGCATCTGCCGTATCGCGATGATCTCCTGTCACCATGACGACGTGAATGCCTTCGGCCTTGAGCTCCTGCACCGCGTCGCGGGTGGAGGCTTTGATCGGATCTGCCACGCCAAGTAATGCCGGCAACCTGCTCATCGACGGAGACAAACAGGATCGTTTGCCCTTCACGTCGAAGCGAAGCCACTTCGTTGTCCAACTGCGTGAGGCTCTGGCCGGATACCCGGACGTCGTTTCGCAAGAATGCTGCCGTCCCGATGGCGACACGACGACCAGCGACCGTCCCGTCACGCCCTTCCCCGTCACCGAACGAAACTGCTCGACCGGGACAGCAGGCGATCCCTCGCCCTTCCGCTCCCGCCACCACCGCTGAAGCCAGCGGATGTTCGCTGCTCCGTTCAAGACTCGCAGCAAAGCGCAACAGGTCGACCTCGGACCAAGGCGGCACAACCAGCACCGACAGCAGTTTCGGTTTGCCCTCCGTGAGGGTGCCGGTCTTATCGATCACGAGCGTATCCACCTTGCCGAATACCTCCAACGCTTCAGCCTTCTTCACCAAGACACCCACCGTCGCCCCACGACCGGTCCCAACCATGATCGACATCGGCGTCGCCAATCCCAACGCACAGGGACAGGCAATAATCAGGACCGCCACGGCGTTGACCAGCGCATAGGCCAACTTCGGCTCCGGGCCCCAGATCGCCCAGGCCACTGCCGTGATCAGCGCCGCAGCCACCACCAGCGGGACAAAGTACGCCGCGGTCACATCGGCGAGGCGCTGGATCGGCGCCCGACTCCGTTGCGCCTCACTGACCATCTGCACAATCCGAGCAAGCATCGTGTCTCGCCCGACTCGTTCGGCGACCATCACCACCCCGCCTGTGCCGTTGATGGTTCCCCCGGTCACCCTCATCCCGACTGTTTTTCGACCGGGATCGATTCGCCCGTGATCATGGATTCATCCACAGCAGTTGTACCTTCTTGGACCATCCCATCCACCGGCACTCGTTCTCCCGGCCTGACGCGCAGCCGATGGCCCACTCGAATATGCTCGAGCGGTACATCTTCTTCCTGTCCGTCCGGCATGATCAGCCTGGCTGTCTTTGGCGCAAGCCGCAGCAAGGCACGAATCGCGGAGCTCGTCTGACTTCGAGCCTTCAACTCAAGGACCTGGCCAAGCAGGACGAGCAGCGTAATGATGGCCGCGGCCTCGAAATAGACCGCGATCGAGCCGTCATGCAGTCGAAATGAACTGGGAAGCAGCGTCGGCGCGACGGTGGCAAGAGTACTGTAGCCATAGGCCGCACCCGTTCCCATGGCAATGAGCGTGAACATGTTGGGAGCCCGGTTCACCACTGAGATCCATCCTCGCTGAAAAAATGGCCAGCCGCCCCAGAGCACCACCGGCGTCGCCAGCAGCCATTGCACCCAGTTCCTTGTCGAACCGGTGAGGGCCTCGGGAAAGGAGAAGCCGGGGACCATGTCGACCATCGCCGAGAGCATGACCAAGATTGAAGGTCCGAGGCAGATCCAAAATCGCCTGGTCATGTCCTCAAGTTCGGGGTTCCGTTCATCGTCGAGCGAGACGACTTTGGGCTCCAGTGCCATCCCGCAAATCCGGCAGGCGCCCGGTTTGGTTTCCAGCACCTCCGGGTCCATCGGACAGATGTACTCAACCACTCCACCGGATGGAACCGGCGTCACGCGTGGGGTGCGCTGTTCAGGGGGAGTCAGATAGTGGATCGGCTCAGCCCGAAACTTGGTCAGGCAACTCGTCGCACAGAAGTAGTAGGTCTTCCCTTGATACTCATAGGAGCCGGCTGCCGTGGCCGGCTGCACCGTCATCCCGCACACGGGATCGATCGCCACAGGCCCCATCATGACCGGGGCAGGCTGCATCATGGGAAGGGGTCTTCTTGTGGTCGGCTTTGCAGCACTCACCAACTCGAGGCTGCAACACCCGCTCCGGATCGGCCTTGAATCGCTCCAGGCAGGACAGGCCGCAAAAGTAGTAGCGCTGGCCTTTATGCTCGTGACTTCCGGCTGCCGAAGCCGGATCAACCGTCATCCCACAGATTGGATCGATCGCCATCTCTCCCTCAGAAGGAGTTCTGAGTTGAAAGTTCTGAGTTGCTGAGTTTTCGGACAGGCCCGAAACTCAACACTCAGAACTCACGCACGCAGAACATTCGAGTCTACTTCTTTGCATCTGCATCCAGAATGCTCCGAATGATCGTAAGGACATTGTCTGGGTCATGTTCGCGCCATCGACTTTGATATTGCCGTCCAACAAGATCGATGGAGTTGACGACACCTGAATCCGCTCTCCCCACTTACGGCCGTCTTCAACGGCCTTGGCCGGTTTCCCGCTGGCCATTCCCTCTTCGAACGCTTTCGGATCGAGACCAACTTCCTTAATCAGAACTTCCCGTATCGAGCGATCCAGCACTCCATCAATTTTGTCTTTGTGGATCGTGCGAAACAAGACCGTCTTCATTTCGTTGCCTTTACCCATCACCTTCGCCTGCTCATACATATCGAATGCGGTCGGGAGTTTTCCACGAATGACAGGGAACCCGACCATCGTGATCTCCAACTTATTCCCGAACTCTTTCACGAGCAGCGGCAACCCTGTCTCATCGAAGTGGTGACAATGCGGGCAATAGAAGTCGGCGAACTCGATCAGCTTCACCTTGCCGGGCGTATGAGTGGACACCTCACCAGTCAGGATTTCGAACTTGCCCTTTAAATCGAGGGGCAAGGCAGTGGCTGGTGCGACCCACAGGACGACAACGCCCCATACAACCGCACAGACGACCGAGACCCATTGCGCACAGCGGTCTCGTCACCATATCGACTCCCTTTCTCGGGACGCCAAATAAGCCTGCCCGCTTCGTTCTCGCTGCTCAATGCCCTGCAACGTACCCCAAGGGGTACGATTCGGGTCTTCAGCTCGCTGCGGCCGTGCTGGTGCGACCTATTTTGAGGATCCTGCGATTTGTGTTCTCCTCTGATTCCGAACCCTGGCAGCCGTCGCAGCGGTTCGGCCCTCTGTACAAGATGGTATTCCCACGGTCATGCGTGGATCAACACTGATCGCTCATTATAGCGAATGTGCCGGGAACATACTCCTTACTCTTTGTTATACTATGGGTATGCAAGAAGCCTGTCAGACGTTGACCGTTCTACTGTTGCGAATGACAATGTCGGAGAAGCTCTTAACACGTACGCTGCTCTCTACCGTCGCCTTGCTCGTCACGCTTACAGGCTGTGCCTCGACGCAAGAGGCGGGGGACGGCTCGGACGCACAGACACAGTCACTCCCTTTTCTCCAAGTCAAGGCAGCACCGGACTCTTTGAAAGGCCAAGCGGTGGTCTTCGGCGGCAAAGTGTTGACAGGCCGACGACTGAAAGACGGCACGAGGATCGAGATCTTACAGCTGCCGCTCGATCGATCGACGCGTCCCGGATACGACTTGACCCGATCACAAGGCCGCTTTATCGCCTTCCAGCGAGAATTCCTTGATCCCGCGACCCTCCCACCAGGGACCAGATTCACCGTGACCGGCGAGATCTCCGGTTCCGTCACGCTGCCATTGGATGAAACGGACTATACCTATCCTGTCATCGACATCAAGCAACTACACGTTTGGACCAGATCGGAAGACGTGGCCCCCTGTAGCCACCTCTGCATGGGTCCAGGCCCATATTGGAGCCCCTATTGGGGACCTTACTGGGGACCTTACTGGCGGCCCTGGCCTTACTGGTAAGCGAGACAAGCGGGACTCGCGCGACGAGCGAGACGGGCCCAAACCTGCGTTCTGCTTTCCGCTGTGACATTTCTCGCAAGTCTCGCCCTTCCCGCGCGTCTCGTCTGCTCACCGCCCCGCCGACCCGACGATCCGCTCAACACGATCGTCGCGCCCACCAAGGTCGAGATACGTGTGATATTGGGCCAGTGCTCTCGGCAGGTCCTTCCGATGCAACTCATAGAAGACACCCAAGTTGTAGTGCGCTTCAGCAGAATCCGGCTTCAACTCGACGGCTCTCTCGTAGGACTGTTCCGCTTCTTCAAACCTGTTCAAATCGGTGTAGATCACACCCAAGTTCATATGCGCTTCGGCATACTCCGGGCGGTACCGCAAAACCTCGAGAAATTCCCGCTCCGCCTCCACAGGCCTGTTTTGGCTCCGATGAATAAACGCGAGATTATAGTGCGCGGCCACTAACGAGGGTTTCACCCCAATAGCCTGTCTATACGAATAGGCGGCTTCCACGAGATCGTTGTTCTTCTCCGCCATCCGCCCGGCGAGGTACCAGGCATCGGCATACTTGGGATCGAGCTTGAGCAGCCGGCCCACCGTCTCTCGCGCTCCACGACTGTCTCCCTGCCCCTCATACTGTAAGGCGAGATTGTACAGAGCGTCACGGTGGTCCGGATGGACGGCCAACAAGGCTTGATAGGTCTGAGTGGCCGCGGCGAAATCACGACGTTGCTCGTACAGCTTGGCTAAGTCGATATACGAATCGGCATGGCGAGGATCGATCTCAATCGCCCGCCTGAGAGCCTGCTCCGCTTCGACCGATTTTCCTTGGATCCGATAGACCTCGGCCAGATCGTTCAACACATCGGGATAGGCCGGCTTCAGCTTGAGCGCGCGGGTGAAGGCATCGGCAGCCTGATCCAGCTTCTTCTCTTTGAAATAGACCACGCCGAGCAGGTGGTGCGCTTCAGCTGAGGAGGGATTCAACTCGATGGCTTTCCTGGCAGCCTCGGATGCCGCAGCAAGATCACCTTTCCGCAACAGTGCGATGCCTCGCTCGTAGTGCCGCAGCGCAGCATCCGGTTGCTCAGCCGCCGCCGGGACCGGGATAAGAGGAGAAACCACGGCCAGGCACAAGGTGAACAGCACGATGGCACTCTGCTGGAAGAAGCGATTCACGGTGGGCTTGTCTGTCTTGTCCATTTGGTTCATCTGGCTTTTTGGTTGGACGAAACTAATCAAATGGACCAAATCAACCGAATAAACAAAACAAACTAGCCCCGCACCAGTCCGATAAACTATAGACGGCAACAACCATGAAATCAACGAAGCACATACTTGCGTAAGACCGGAATGCGGAGAGACGTTCGCAGGGTGAGCAGCCGACTCGACGAGATGGTAACGACTACCAGCGGGAAGGTGCAGGTATTGAATTACAATGACCTCATATTTTTTTGAGTGGGAAAGCTGGAACGCTCTCTTGTGATTGTTGTGGGCTACCGATTGGATTTCCACCGAATCATTTCGTAAGAGTGGTCGTTTGAGGATTTTGAATTTCTCCGGCCTAGAGGAACCAAGACAACAGGTGGGAATCTTGTTTCCTTCCCTTGTATGCAGTTACTCAGCGGGTCACCTGCAACGTATCAGCCCTCTACTTGAACGTCTGGCTAGTTTGGCTTGGTCTTCTCACGAATCTCTGTTCCGCACTCACTGTGGAGCACTGAACACGGGAGCCTTCACCACTTCCACACCGGCCGGCAGCTTTAGATCGAAGAGTGAGTCGCCAAGTCCCGTGTTGGGTTGAAGCGACGAAAATTCAAAACTCGCGACATTGCCGCTGACTTCGTAGAGAGAGATCGTACGGATGAAATAGGTTTTCGGAAATACTTCGAGCACGATCCGTTGTAACGATCTCCCCGCGTCACCTTCATGCGACTTCGGCAGGAGAGTGAGTAACCGGATTCCTCCCACGCCACGCCCCTTCCCAGGCGTCGGTTCGATGTCGAAGGACTCATCCAGTTTGGCCGCACCCAGCAACAGCTCCAACGGGGCTTTGGAGGCTGCCATTTGTGTGAGCTTCCCGACCAGCACTTGTTTATGCTCCGGGACATACACTTTGACATCGTCCCGATTGACATAGATATCTTCGACCGAAGGATCGAGATAATTCCACCGTAACCGGCCGGGCTTTTTAATGTAGACCTTCCCGGAGGACGAGATGGACCGCTCGAACCCCTCGATCATGGTCTTCTGCGTAAAATCTGCCTGGAGATCTTTTGTTTTTTCATACCGCGTCTGGAGCTGCTTGACCACCTCTCGTACTTCTGTCAAGGCATTCTCATCGAACTCTTCAGCGGCGGAGAGAGTCGGCAAGGGAAATAGGCTCAACGCACACACGAGCACGCCCCCGACAACACATGTCCAATTCAATTTCTTCACCATACCAATCGCAAGGGAAGCGGCCAAGGCTGGCCCTTACTGCGCACATAATGGAGCAGCGTCGATCTCTTCAATTGATCCCTCCAAGCTCGCTCATCTCTCTTAGGGGAGGGGCGCAGGTTGATCTTCCCTGCGCGCGTCGGACGAATACTTGTTCATTTGGTCTATCGCGTCTTCTGGAGCAGAGGATGATCGGACTGGAAATCCCTTCAGAAGAACCAGACAGACCAGAAAGACCGGCCAACCATCTGACGGCCCGAGCGCGTTGCGCGAGCACTGAGATCATCAGGCTCCATCCCCCTCACGCCTCTTCTGCTCCCACCGGCCCACGCCGCCCCACGACCTCTCTCCGTCCATCGCGACCAGCCGCACCCACGAGGCCATCTGCCTCCATTTGTTCGATCATCCGAGCCGCCCGAGGATAGCCCACTCGCAGCCGGCGCTGGATCAGCGACGCAGAAGCTGAACCGGTAGATAAGACCAACTCCTTGGCTTGCTCGTAGACTTCGCCCAATGATTCTTCCTCTTTCGCCCCTTCCTGTTTCAACGCGATCTGCAACTCCTGATTGTAGGCGGGGCTGGCTTGATCCTTCACGAACTCGACCACACGGCGGACATCGTCATCCGACACAAACGAGCCGTGCAGCCGGCATGACACGCCCGGTCCCCGAGGCCATATAGAGCATTCCCCGCGACCAAGGAGCGCTTCCGCGCCGTTCGCATCCAGGATGGTGCGTGAATCGGTCTTTGACGACACTTGAAAAGCAATGCGGGCAGAAATTCGCTTTGATCAAACCGGTCAGCACATCAACCGACGGGCGCTGCGTCGCCAGCACGAGATCGATGCCCGATGCGCGGGCCATCTTGCCAAGCGCGCAATCTTGTCTTCCACTTCCTTCGGCGCCACCATCATCAAATCCGCCAATTCATCGATCATCACGACGATATAGGGCAAGGGCTCCGGCGGAGTCGGCGGCGGCACCGAACGATCCGGGGCTGCCGTCCGGAAGCGCTGTCTCTCCGGCAGAAAGCCGCTCCTCTTCAGACAGAAACTGCATGGGCGATTCCGGCTGGTCCAGTTTGGCCGCCGATTCCGTCTCGAGCACACCCTGCGCCCCTGCGACCTTCCGATTATACGTATCGATGTTTCGCACCCCCGCCTCAGCAAGCAATTTGTAGCGCCGCTCCATTTCTGCTACGACCCAACTGAGTCCACGCGCCGCTGATTTTGGATCGGTAATGACCGGACGTAACAGATGAGGAATGCCGTCATACGTTTGGAAATTCAAGCATCTTGGGGTCGATCAGGAGGAGCTTGACCTCATCCGGTCGAGCCGAAAACAAGAGGCTCAGGAGCATCGTATTGAGACTGACACTTTTCCCGGCTCCTGTGGCACCGGCAACCAGTAAATGTGGCATCGTTTTCAGATCGGCGATCATGGGGGCTCCGAAGATATCCTTCCCCAAGGCTAAGCTGAGCTTCGATCTGGCACGTGAAAACACCTCGCTCGTGACGACCTCTCTCATCGATACTGTCTCGCGATAGAGATTCGGCACCTCGATCCCTACGACCGATTTTCCTGGAATCGGCGCAACAATTCGAAGACTGATCGCCTTCAGCGCCAACGCCAGATCATCAGCCAAATTCACAATGCGCGCGACTTTCGTACCGACGCCGGCTCGAACTCATACATCGTCACGACCGGTCCAGGGCGAACCTCTGTGACCTTCCCTGCAATGCCGAAACTGAGCAGGGCACGGGTCAGCACATCGGATTGTGCCTTGATTTCCTCTTCCGTGACACGTCCGAGAGGGCCTGAAGGTTCACTCAGGAGAAGGGCCGGATCCGGCAAGATATAGTCCCCGGCCTTCCCTTGAGCGACAACGGCCTCTTGATCTGGTTCTGGTGCAACCGGCTCAACCGGTTCAGGAGTCGGTCGCCCTGATGGCTGAATGACCGGCCAATCCAACTCAGATTCCGCAGCTGCCTCAGGAAGCGCCTCCTCAATCACCGCACGGATAGATTTCGACGATTTCTGTTTGGGTTTCCGTGGGGACTCAGGAACGGATTCTTCCACCGGTCGGTCAGGAATCAACGTACGAGCCCTGTTGAACATGCGATTGCCCAAACCCGGGAATCCGCTGAACCATCACCGCCAGAGAGATAGATGTCGTGAAGAGGAGCGACACCAGGAGTCCCGCCATGATCAGGATGTGAGCGCCGGTGCTCGCAAAATAGATGCGCAAGCTCTCAGCCAACACCCGCCCGAAAACACCCCCCGCCATGCCTCGATAAATGAGGCCGCTGGAGACGGTCGGCACCCCCCGTGACTTCGAGATGGAGAAAACCCGCGAGAAACAGCAATGCCGCCAGCGAAGCGGCAGCGTTCCGCAGACGGATCGACAGGTTGTCCTGTGTAGAACAACGGACACCCATGAGGCCGAGGAGTATCGGAAACATGTAGCCTGCCGCGCCGATCGTCCAGAAGATGGTGGACGCGAAAAATGCGCCGACCGCCCCGATGAGGTTCCTGGAGGGAGGCGCCCCAGATGTCCCGGCCTTGAGTTCACTCGACACAAAGGACAGCAGACTGAGAAGCGTCAAGAGCGCCAACGCGATCAGGACGACTCCGATCACTTCTCGCTTGATGTGTGATGGGGGGGAAGCGGCGCCGCGGGCCTCGCCCCGCTTGGCCGATGTGGTGACAGCCATGATCCGCGATGCTGGCACAGGGGATTGATCAATTCAAACGAGAGGAGGGGATGGAGCCTGATGATCTTCTGTGCTCGCGCAACGCGCTCGGGCTCGTCTGTCTGGTTGGCTGGTCTTTCTGGTCTGTCTGGTTCTTCTGAATGAATTTCCAGTCCGATCAACCAAACAAACCAGATAGACGAGATAGACCAAATGAACAAGCATCCGTTGGACGCGCGCAGTGGAAGATCAATCAGCCCCCATCCCTGAGAGAGAGCGGTGGAAGAGGGACAGCGCAAGAGCAAGCTGAATGAACTCTTCGACCGACAACGTCTCTGCACGGCGAGTCGGGGCAATATCGAGTCGCTGCAATGTCTCGTCAAGAGGATGAGGTGCGTACCCTTCGTCTCGCAGGGAATTGACGAGCGTCTTTCTCCGATGCGCGAAAGGCCGCCTTCACGAGTGCGCGAAACGCGGCTTCTTCCTGCGTGGTTGAGCCTCGTGCGGTCTTTCGCGCGCAGCAAGACCACTGCCGAGCCGACATCCGGCCTGGGGCGAAAGCATTGGGCTGAGACTCGGAAGGCCTTCGTCATCACAGCTGCGTACTGCGCCATGACCGAGAGCACCCCATAGTCGGAGCCGCCGGGCTTTGCCACCAATCGATCTACCACTTCATTTTGAAGCATGAGGACCATACGCGGAAACCGGTCTCGTTGATCGAGCAGTCGGAAGAGCAGGGGCGTCGATATGTAGTAGGGCAGATTCGCCACGACAACCGTACCAGTCGGCAAACTCTCGACCGGATAGGTCAGCGCGTCCTCACAGACCAGCTCCACGTTCGGAAGCTCCGCCCGCCTGGTTTCGAGATAGGCATGCAGCCGCGGGTCTACTTCGACCGCCGTGATACGGCCGGCGGCCTGGCACAGCGCTTCCGTCAGGAAACCGCGACCTGGGCCGATTTCCAACACATGGTCGTTTGGGTCCAGTTGCGCCAACGATACGATTTTGCGCACGATGTTCGGATCGATCAGAAAGTTCTGGCCGAGCCGCTTGTTCGGAGGAGGGAGATTAGCAATCGGCACAGATTAATTCCCGCGGGAAGAAGGAGGAGCTGTTTGCGCTATCCGTTTCGCCAAATCGGTAAGCGGAGTTTTGAAATAATCGATAAGGTCGGTAAACTCTTCGGTCAGGTCGTTGGTAAAAGAGGGCCCCGGCTGAAGGGCGGCAAACTTCTGCCCTTCCTTCTGGCCCAAGCACTCAGCGATGAGCGAGACGGTTCTGACTTTCCACTTCGCCACTCGCTCGGTTCCAGAAGCGACGTTCAGCGTTTGCATGGTGTCCTGGAAAATCTGGTCCAATTCTTTCAGTTGCTTCTGAAGTATGTCACTTGCCGCACCCGATTGGTTGGTCATCTGTTCTCTCCTGTCTATCTGGTCTGTCTGGTCTATTCGGTCTATCTCGTCTGTTTGGTCTATCTGGTTCGGTCCAAACTGGCCGCAACCGAACAGACAAGATAGACCAGATAGACCTTTCACCGTCGTTTTTTGGCTAGCCTGGCGGCCAGCTTGATCGCTTCGATCAGACTGCCGGGGTCTGCAATGCCCTTTCCCACGATATCAAACGCTGTCCCATGATCGACCGAAGTGCGAATGATCGGCAACCCCACCGTCAGGTTCACGCAGGTGCCGAACGCGACGAGCTTGAGGGGAATGAGCCCCTGGTCATGGTACAGGGCCACCACCGCGTCATACTCACCCCTCGCCGCCTTGCCGAACAACGTATCGGCCGGCAAGGGATCGCTGGCACGAATGCCCTGGGCCTGCGCCGCACGAGCCGCGGGGAGAATGACCCGCGCCTCTTCGTCTCCGAACAGTCCATGTTCTCCGGCATGAGGATTCAACGCGGCGACACCGACCCTCGGCTTCTTAATTCCGAACAGGTCCCTCAACGCCAGATGAGCCAGCCTGATGGCTTTTTCAATCTTGGCCTGGGTGAGGAGCGACGGCAAGTCTTTGATCGCAACATGGGTCGTCACGAACATAATTCGAAGCGGTCCTCCGATAATCATCATGCCGGACTCCTGCGCCTCGGTCAGGTCTGCCAGCAGTTCCGTATGGCCCGGGAAATGACAGCCGGCCATGTTGATCGCTTCTTTGTTGATCGGTGCAGTGACCATGCCGTCGATGCAGCCGAAGCTGCGCCAGTTCCACGGCTTTCTTAATGAACAGCACGGAGGCTGCCCCGGTTTCAATCGCCGCCACTCCGCGCGTGAACCGCCCAAGGGGATGGTCGAGGGGATCGAGCACGGCGAGGTCATTCGGCGCGGGGGAGGTAGGTTCGTGACCCTCCACGCGAATGACGTTCATCTTGAGCTTCAGACTCTGGACCGCCTGCTGCATCACCGGAAAGGAGCCGATGACAAGCGGACGACAGAGTCGCCGCAATGCTCTTCCTGCCAGAGCCTTC
>CAVUMA010000027.1:0-24134 GCA_963742465.1 uncultured Nitrospiraceae bacterium
GGCTACGTCTAACCACGAAACTGGTATGATTAAAAATGGACTTGTTCGCCCTATTTCTGAACACCGTCCTCCTCCGTCCCTACGTCTTCATGTTCGTCGCTGCCTTTCTGTTTGCTTCGATTCAACTGCTTGGCTGGTCTAGGACATGGCGATTCTGGCTAATTAGCTTTACCACGGCCTTCGTCTGTGAATATTCCTCGACTCGCACCGGAATCCCCTTCGGCTGGTACAATTACAACGGCTCGACGGTTGGCCAAGAGCTCTATATCTCTGACATTCCCTTCATGGCGACGATTTCATTTAGTTATCTCCTCTATGCCGCCTATTGCCTGACCCTTTACGTCCTTCTCCCCGTCGAACACTCGTCGACGCCCACCCGACCATCCGTCATGCCGTTGCGATTCGATCTGGCCGTACGGACAGGCTGGCCAGCGCTTATGCTCACCGCCGCCCTGTTTGCATTGCTCGATGTGGTGATCGACCCGGTTGCGCTACGCGGGGACCGTTGGTTCCTGGGCAAGATCTACAACTATCTCGATCCCGGCATTCACTTCGGGGTCCCCTTAATAAATTATCTCGGGTGGTTCGCGGTCGGAGTGATCTCGCTCGCCATCTATTTTCCCATCGACCGCCGACTCCCTCCCTCCAGCCGCGCACCAACGGATCGATTACGCATCGCCTTCTTTAGGCGTGGGAATATATTACGCCGTGCTCGTCTTTATCATCAGCGTGACATTTTGGATCGGTGAATGGCACTTGGGGATCAGCGGCATCTTGATGTACCTCCCCCTCACGGTATGGGTCGTTCTTCGCCTCATGGGGTTTCTCCACTCACCATACGAACCAGCCGGTGACCGAACGATCGACCGGGGCCGGTGGCAATAAGACGGGAGACTTTGTATAGTGATCAGCAGTAGCCATGCGAACGAAACTGATCGTCTTCATCACCGTCGTGGGCATCGGGATTGTCGGCGCCTTCGCATGGACGGGGTATCAATTATTCACGAGTGGCTTTAGCGCCAAAACCGAGCCGCATGTCCTGGAAGTATTCATCGCGCGGCAAATCCGCCATCTGGCCATCCCGATCGAACAGCGAAACGCGCAGAATCCCATCCCGTTGAGCCCCGGCGTGATCAAAGAATCGCTGGCACACTTCGCCGACCACTGCGCGCTATGCCATGCGAATGACGGGAGTGGAGAGACGCCCATCGGCAAGAATGTCAACCCCAGGGCGCCGGACCTCCGGTTACCCAACATCCAATCGATGTCGGACGGTGAGATCTTCTGGGTGATCCATAACGGTATCCGCTTCACCGCCATGCCGGCCTGGGGAGAGGGTACCCCAGCGGAGGACAAGGACAGTTGGAAGCTGGTCCACTTCATTCGCCATCTCCCACAACTGACGCCGAAAGAGCTCGACCAGATGAAAGCGCTCAATCCCACGACGAAGAAAGACCGGGAAGAAGAAGCCGCCTTCGGGCAGTTCCTGCAGGGAAACGATGGGGCAGCCGCACGGACCGATACCAGCCACCATCACTAATTCATCGACGACAAGACTAGAAAAGGATTCACCATGTGGTTACGTCTGATTGTCACGTTCATATGCCTGTTCATTTCGACGCCAAGCTTCGCCCACGGTGGCGACCAACATGTGCTTGGGACGATTATGGCCATCGACGCGACCCATGTCGAAGTCAAAACAACCAAGGGCCAGTCGGTGAACGTGCAGGTCAACAAAAAGACTCGGTACAAAGACGAACGGAACCCGAAAGGCGCCAGCATGCCCGAGGTGGGTGATCGTGTCGTCATCAAGGCCGAAAAGGGTGAAAAAAAAGGTGACAACGTGTTGCTCGCCACCGAAATCCATTTTTCTTCGGCCAAGCGCGTACAGGCCCCCATGCCGCCGGTTCCTGTTCAGTAGGATGAGCCATGCCGACGCTACACGTCTCAAGGAATCTCAATGGCCATTTATTTAGCGGTGGATTTCGTGCGGCGGTCATTCGAGTTCTGATTACGGGCATCGCGGTATTTCTAGCGGTCATGATCGTCCCCGGCCTTGAAGTCGACTCGTTCCGTGCCGGGTTCGCCGCGGTCCTGGTGCTCACATTTCTGAACCTATTGGTCCGACCTATTCTCTTTGTGCTGACTCTTCCCTTGATCGTCCTCTCGTTGGGGCTCTTTCTCATCGTAGTCAACGCGCTCCTGCTTGAACTCACTTCATTCCTGGTCGGAGGATTTTCGGTAACGGGATTCTGGTCGGCGGTCGGCGGCGCGGTCGTGATCAGTCTTGTCACTATGATCCTCAACGCATGGACCTCTGACCACCGCCCGGCGGAGCGTCATTCGTTCCCCCAACGCCCGCCCAAGATTATCAATCCAGACGAATAGCGGGGCCTACTCCTTTTCATTGAATTGCTCGTCATGCGTTGTTACAATGCGCGCGCGTGGCTACCCGAACTCACGAATGACACCCACAGCTCCACAGAGTAAACCAATTCCCGAGACGCATCTCCAGCGGACCTTGACATCCGTCATCAACGAGCTGCCGGTCGACGCGGCGCTCGCCGCCGTGTTCCACCGTGACCAAGGCCCGCTGGTTAGCCACGCCGCTCGAGGCTTCACACCTCGCGATATTCAAGCCATCCTCAGAACGCTTTCGGCCTCCATCATGGCTGCATCGACCCCTGCGAACGATCAGGAGAGCGGACACACCATTCGCCTCCGCTTGATTACACCGGGCACGAAGTCGTTGCTCGGAGTTTCCCTTCTGCATCGGAACCGGACATACGGCTTCCTCGTCATCGGGCGAAAAGAGAGCGCCGCGTTCGCGAAAAAAGAAAAGAGCTTGATGGAACAGGCCAGCGACGAGGTGACGAAAGCGCTGGAGCGCGAAGGCCTGTTCGATATGAATGTCCTACTCAGCCGCCCGTTTGTCGCGCACGAGCCGATCCCTCCGCCGCCCTCTCCGGTGGAGATGTTCACGGCTCCGGCCTCGCAGCTCACACCGGAATTCCAAGACAAGATTATTGCCGTGTTGACGGATGCCAACCAATACGTCGCCTACGATCGCATCTGGGCCTGCCGCTACGATCCCCTGGCAGGCAATGTCGAAGTCCTGGGACTAGCCGGCGATCTGAAAAGCGAACAGAAGGACGGGAAAAAAGATCTGAAGCCAGGCCACCGCCTTGCGCTCGACAGTTCAGCTTCCGGGTGGGCGGTTCGCCATCGTAAGCCACGCGTGGATCATGATCTCGCCTCCACACAGGGGCGCTTCCTCGATCACAAGTATCTATTCAAGGACCGGCTTCTCTCTTCGCTCGTCGTGCCGTTCTTCGTCCGTGGACAAGTGGGCGGGACCATCACCCTGGCATCGAAAGAAGCCGGACGCTACCAACAGACGGATGCTCGCACGCTTGAGCCCACGATTGTGAAGATCGCGGACATTCTCCAGGCGCCGGCACCGGTGCCGACCAGTCAGGCCCCCGCCGCTGGACCAGCGGCCTCCCCCGGGGCGGCAATAGGCCCAGGTCCCTCGGAGCCTATTATCAGAAAACAAGAGCGGCAGGCGGCGATCGGTGAGTTCAGCATGTTCCTCGCCACAGAAGTGCGTGAGCCGCTCGCCTCGATCCGCGCCCAATTGGAGGAAGTTACGGGGGAAGGCATCCTCGACTTCGACCCGCAGACGCGTGTCGAAAGCGCAATGCGCGACTTGATCAGGATCGAAGTTATTTTGAACGAGATTTTGGATTTTGCAAAGCCACTCGAGTTGACTCGGCGGCTCCTCCGCATTCCCGAAGTGATCGAGAGCGCGCTCACGGTCATCGCGACCGACCTCGAAGTCACCAGGATACAGGTGACCAAGGACTATGCGACGATGATCGCACCGGTCCGCGGCGACGAAGCCAAGCTCCAGCAAGTCTTTCTAAGTATTTTCAAGAACGCGGGTGAAGCGATGAATCCCGGCGGACATCTCCACATTCAGGTCACCCAGCATCGCGCGGGGCGCGGCGTGGAAGATCAGATCCTCATCAAGAACGACGGAGCCCCTATTCCGGCAGAAATCGTCGATAAGGTCTTTGAGCCGTTTTTTACCACGAAGCGAACCGGCATCGGTCTGGGTCTCGCCTCGGTCAAGAAGATCGTCGAAGAACATGGCGGCTCGATTGCCATCGGCAGCGCGCCTGGCGAAGGGACCACCGTCACCATCCGCCTCCCCGGTCTCAGCCACGGTCCTTCCTATCGCGGACGCGGCCGTCGCCGGCCACCCGCACGTCGCCCAGCCTAGCATCCCGTCTAATTGGTTTGTTTGGTTTATCTTGTTTATTTGGTTGAACCAGACAGGCCGGACTTGAGCCACTCGTGTGAACAATCGAAGTCCTAGCTCGCGCCAGCGACGGAGACTCGACATGCAGCAACAGGCAGAGTGACTCTTAACTCAACCATCCGTGATATCGGGGTAGAACCCAGTGCACGCTTTGCTGGGCAGGCATGGGTTGCGCTACGAACCCTTCTTTTTTAATGCACCTTTGACATTAATACTTGGCAAAGGTTTTATATCTAGTTGACGGGCAACAAGTCTGTGGCTCCAATTTTCAATTTCACCTTCACCGTAAATGATCATACGAATTGGGATGTCTTTCAGATCCATATCACCCAGAATAAAACGGCGGTAATGTTCTGGAACGGCTTCGTAAGTCTCTTTAAGAAATTGTCTTGCTTCTTCGCTTTGCTCACTTTGGAAATGCAGATAGGCTTTCATGCATTTACACGACGATGTTGGGCGTTCATTTAGTCTTTCAATCTCATCTGCCACTTCCTTGATGAATTCATCTTCTTTTACGCATGCCTGCACTTCAGTAGCCTTGAAATTTGCAAGAAATGAAACAGAAACCTCAGCGTTGTTCGGCAAAGTGGTTACAACCCAACCTTGCACAACCTTTTGTTTAAATTCTTCGAAATTTACCAAGCCCCAACAATCAATCATTCCATCTTTGTAGATTTTAATTTCGGTTAGAAAGTACGTACCGCCATTATGGATAAAGGCGCGGGTAAATGAGCCAGGAATTTCGATGTCGCTTTTTGTTCGGCTAATCTTATCCCCAAATGCCATATTCAAGAACTCCTACCAATGCCTACCCAATAATGTTTATGCTGACCCGCATAACAGCACCTCCGTAAGGGGGCTCAAAGTCCTTTCAGCGGACTACGAACGTCTGCCGGGCCGCGATTGAGGACATGAATATATATCATCGTTGTCTTGACGTTGCTGTGGAGCCAGGGAGATCCTCCCCTATGTCTCTCTTGGGGGGTGGCCGAGTCTGCCCTTCACTGCGCGCATCGGACGATATGTACGATCCCTCCAAGCTTGCTCGTTTTCTCTCCAGGGATGGGGGCTGATTGATCTTCCACTGCGCACGTCCAACGAGGGGAGTACGCGACCGCGCGTTGCGCGAGCACAGAAGTTCATCAGCTTCCATCCCTTCCTCCGTTCTGCGAACAAGAAGGGCACCTGGCCACTCCCCTCCCATTCTTTCTTTGACAGAGCCACCCCCTTCTGGCTATGATCTTCGCTACTTGATTTGGCCTTGAAGTTGAAAACCATATGTTCTCCAGCCACCATCATTTATTCAAAGGAGTAGGCGTATGAAGCTCATAATCGGCACTGTTGCGACCGTCTCCGGTGTCCTCTTTGCGCTATCGATGGCCTCGGCGAATCCCTCTCTCCTCCCCAAACATGAAGGCTACCCGATGAAGAACAGCGGAAGTCCTGTGACAGGCCAGCCAACCGCCAACGATCCTGGCCAGTCCGATGCGCGTGGGGAAGGTACGTTGATGAAATCAGCCGACTCCGTGAAGAGCGCCCAGCAGAACCTAATGAAGACGGACAATGCGCGGATTACCACAGGCCAGGGAGCGAATCAGCTCCCGACCGTGCAGGGACCACAGATCAAGATTGCTCCTCCGGTCACTTCCGCCACGAAGATCGCCGGCGATCGAAAGATCGAGTAGTCGAGCCGTTCAGCGAGATACACAGGGAGGTAACGGACCCATCCGCTACCTCCCTATTTTTTTGCGAGTCGCGTCCGAGCGGCGTCTGTGACTGTCCGTAACCGAAATCGCCAGAGTTTCTTAGCCCACTCGCCCGCATAATCGACACCGATTCGAGGGTGAGTCCCCACCTCTCCTTTCTTGACCAATACCCCTCGATCCTCGAACCAGATGGATTCGCCGGTCGTGAGATCTACACGGTTGAGGCTGCGATCGATCTGCAGCGCGCGACAGAGCCGCCCCGGTCCATCGATCAACTCTCCATCGATTTCAATCGCCCTGATCAATACGGCAGAGGGAAACTCTTCCCGTTCCGTCACGACGTTCAGACAATGGTACATCCCGTAAATGAGGTAGACGTACGCGACCCCGCCAGGGCCAAACATCACATCCGTCCGCTGTGTTCTCCCTTTCGACGCATGGCAAGCCTTGTCCTGCGACCCCACATAGGCCTCCACTTCGACGATCTTCCCCGCCAGCATGCGCCCATCGATCGAACGTACGAGATACTTGCCGATCAGTGCCCGCGCGACCTGCACGGTGGGACGGTTGAAATAGATGCGTGGCAAAACTCTTTGCGTTGGCTTCATATGACTTCACTATAGACCGCTCAATACGATCTTCTTTCTCACCCACCCAACCCTTAGCTTGCCGAGACGCGCCTTGCCCCAGGCAAGGCCGCAGGAGAAGAAAGCACCGGAAGCGTAGGCATTCTCACCCGCCCAACCCCGAGCTGCAAGAGCAGCTCTTTCTCGGTGGGGCACGGGGAGAATGTTTTCAACCCAAGCACACAATTGGAGATCGTGTCAGTGAATGAGCAGCCGCTCAAAATGGGCATCCAGCAAGGCCGCAGGTGCCCCGAAACCCGGAAGCGTACCCTCCGGGTACGTTGAGGAGTTTCGGTAGCCGAGAACGCTGCTGGTGGTCATTTTCAGCGGCTGCTAAAAGTACCATGCGAGGCCGCCCATGAAGAAGCGTGGATTCCCCGGCACGAAGTGAATGTCCTGCACTCCTCCCGCTGGCTCGTTGGGCAGACGGGAATTGAATGAAAACGTAGCCCCCTCCCAGTGGGAATCGAAAAGGTTCTGGACGAACAGAAAGGCCTCAAGGCGCCCATGGGAGAGCTTGACCGGCAGTTGATAGCGTTCGGTCAAATCAAAGACGAGCCACGATGGCGCTTTGACCGTGCGATCCTCTGTCAGGTTCCTCACTCCGAGATAGGTCATTTGTATCTGCGAAGAGAGACCTTCAGGCCATCGCATGATCAATGCCGTAAATGCGGTTAAGTCAGGCGCCAACGGAATGGCGAGTCCGTCCTTGAATTGGGCATGGGTCCAGGTGAAGCTGCCGTTCACATAGAACGGTCCGTAGATCTGTCCACGCGCTCCCACCTCTACCCCGTAGCGTCTTGTGGGCCCACGGGCTTCGGTGGTGCCTGCATCTCCCACAAACACGAGTTCGGAGTTCATATCCAACCACCAGAATGTTGCCATCAATTCCATCTGCTCCGGGCCCCAGGGTTTTGATCGCACGCCGACCTCTGTGCCCTGCGCCCTGGCAAGAGGCGAGCTCCCACCCACGACCGTGGACCGCGCATCGTTGCTGTGGAATCCGGTGCCATAGTTCACGAAGAGTTCGGTATTGAACCAGGGACCGAGGATCAGGTTGGCCTTCGGATTGACTTGGCCCGAGTTCTTTGTGCCGGCCGGCTGTTCGGGGCAGGTGTCGCAGAGATTGCGGACATCAAAGGTAAAGTAGTCGGCACGGAGACCGCCGACCACCCGCATCCACGGCAGCGGCTGCAGCTCCAGCTTCACATACGGCGAATAGGACGTTTCATCAACCGCACTCTGCACAATAGTCCCAGTAGGGACACGCGTCGTCTGTGTCCCGAGCCGGATATTGGAGATACTGTCATTGCGGACCTGAAACCCTGCCGTCGCGGCACTGCGCATGCCGAAGAGTTCTCCTGCGTGCTGGTAGCCCAGATTCCCGCCATACATGTACCGCTGATCCTGTTGATTGATGCCGTCGCCGTTCACCGGGTTATCCAGAAAAAAGGTGAAATTAGTGAAGAGGTCCAACTTGTAATACATCAGATAGGCATCGGCAAAGAACCGCCCATTGGAGGGTGTATCGTAGTGGTACTCCATTCGACCGATCGCGTGCTCCGTCTTGCCTCCTTCCGAGGGATCGATCGCACCGAACCGACCAATCGTTCCGTCCGTGATCTTACGGAAGGGAATCTCCCCTGAGGCGTTCCAGTTCGCTTTGTTATAGCTCCCTGTGACGCTGAACTCCGAGCGAACCGTCGGGTTCATGGTCGCCTTGCCCATGACATTGAAGCGAAAATAGCGATTGTCGTGCTCAAATGGTCCATTCGTATAATAGCCGTCCGCGGCAAACAACGTCCGGACTTTGTCCCTGGTGGGCGACAGCATCAAGAGATACCGCTGCGTATCGAACTGCCCACCGGCTCCCTGCACCATGTTCTCTTGCAGCACCTCGCGAGTTTTGAACCGGACGGCGCCGGCCGTATTGAAGTCCCCGAATTCGGCGTGATAGGTCCCCTTCACCACATCGACGCCTTGAATCGTTTCTGGAATGATGAAATTGAGGTCGGTGTATCCCTGGCCATGCCCGTGCGTGCGTAAATTGATCGGCATGTTGTCGATAAAGAACGCCACGTCCGTGCCATGATCGGCATCAAAGCCTCTCAAGAAATATTGATCCGCCTTCCCGGCGCCGCCCGAATGCTCCACGGTGATGAACCCGGGAATCAACCGCAGAACCTGGGCGGGCCGGCCTTGCGGCTGGAGCAGGATCTCTTTGTCCGGAATGAATTGCTGTGAGGAGGCCGCGACCGGGCGTTCCCCTATGACGGAGACTTCAGGGATTTCCAACTCGTCAACACCGGGATCGTGGGCTTGTGCCGACTCGTAGACAGTCAAAACGGCGGTTAGGATCGCCAGGAACAGCAAGCCGCTCCACATGGTCAACTGTCCTCACTCTCTCAGGAGTGTGGACGGATGAGACGCCCACGATGATCTATCGACAGCCGACTCATCGGCTGGCGCAGACCCTCGTGGCCTGGCTGTTCATGAATGCAGGATGACTCGACGATCTCAGTCGAGCGTGGACGACTTCAGAAGCATCTGGACTCGACGCATGGTACGACCGATCAAATTCTCGAGCGTGAGAGCTTCGGCTCCCACGACTTCCACCTGAGCACGATTGAGCGGCAACAACAATTTGCGCCCCGGTGCGCCCAGAATGGCGTGGGCAATGCCGGGCGTCACCTCTCCTAACATGGCCCCCGGCAGCACCAGGTTGAGCGACGCGAGGATGACGTCTACCGTGGGGACTGTCTGCTTGATGCGCTGCTCCCCGGTCCCGCTCTGGTTCGCTCCCGCTTGTTTCATCGCCTTGGTTGCCGCCTCATTTGTGCCGAGCGCGATAATCTCGTGCGACTCGCCAAAATGGACCAGCAGACCCTGAATCAACCGCTTTCCAAGCCCTCCACCCCTCCCGTCGATAACACACACTCGCATCGCCTATACCAGCCCCGTGCCCGTCGTCGTCATGGTGAGTTTGCCATGCTTCACGCCCTTGACCGACACCAGAGCGTCCGCCACCTTCCTGATCTCAGACCCTTTCCCTTTCACCACCAAGACCTCAAGACAATGGTCATGGTCGAGATGGACATGCATTCCGGCCATGATGTGGCCTTGAAAGTCATGCTGAATATGGGTCAGTTTCCTTGTCAGGTCACGCACATGATGATCGTATACAAACGTGATGGTCCCGACCGTCTCTTTATTGTCGTCCCACTCCTGCCCAACCAGATTGTCTCGAATCAAATCTCGTAGTGCCTCTGAGCGGTTCGTATACTTGCGCTTTTTGATGTGCAGATCGAAATCATCGAGGAGATGATGGTCTAACGACACGCCGAATCGAATAAGCTTCTTCATGGCATTATCATGAGTGGCACGATTTTTATAAACGTAGCATCCCATGAAACACAAGTCAATGCAGCGTCGTCACAATCAAACAGGGGACGCACTTGGCTGAAATTTATGCCTTCAGCAGGTAGGGGCGTGGGTTAACTCGAACTGCGGGCATCCATCGAGCACCATCTGCGAAATAATCGGTGCGTCTTGGTGCATCGGAGGTAGGCGGGTGAGAACCTGCGTCTTCCGTTCGTGCCCTCACTCTCGCAGGCAGGGGGCGCGGGATGTCTCGGATTGCGCGCGTCCTACCTTCTCACTTGAGGGCGGGCTATAGATGGTCTCCCACTGAGCGTGTCCAACGAGGGTCTTCTGAGACCGCGCGTTGCACGAGCACAGGAGACCGTCTAGTCGGCCCTCTCACAATCCTATTCGCCCTTCACGGGGATGTACATGACATTCCCCTGCCGATTGATCAGCAGGAGCGCCAGATCAGATGGCTTAATCGGATCAGCCAGTCGCTGAAACACGTCGAAGTTGGGAATGGGCTGACGATTGAGTTCCAGCACCACGTCGCCCGGCTGGAGACCGGAGGATTCGGCCAGGCTGCCTTCTTCAATGTCGGTCACCACCACCCCGCTGGTGACAGCCAGATCCATCTGCCGGGCCAACGGCGCGGTCACGTCGTCAAAGACGACGCCGGTGAGGGGATGGGCCGTGGCAGCTGAGGCCGATGCGGCTTGGCTCTTCTTCGTCCTTTCACGCGGAGCCTCCTGCACAACCAGCTCAGTCTGATACGGCTTGCTCTCCCGCATGAGATCCAGTCGGTGCTTACTCCCGATCGTCGACGCAGCCACGAGGTTCCGAAGATGTCCGCTGTCCATCACGTCACGCCCGTCGAATCGCACAACCACATCGCCGCGCTTGAGTCCTGCTTTCTCAGCGGACCCTTTCGCCTGCACATCGGTCACAATCGCGCCTTTCACATCGGGGAGACGAAAAACCTTGCCTAATAGAGGTGTGACATCTTGCGTTGAAGCGCCAAGGAACCCACGGACAACATGACCGGTCTTGAGCAAGCTCTGCATGGCGGCCCGGGCCATATTGCTTGGAATGGCGAAGCCCACACCGACGCTCCCGCCCGTGGGACTGGCGATGGCCGTATTGATCCCCACCAATTCTCCATTGAGGGTCACCAAGGCCCCGCCGGAGTTGCCCGGATTGATAGGGGCATCGGTTTGAATGAAATCTTCGAAGTCGGCGACACCGACATCGGCGCGACCGACGGCACTAACAATGCCGAACGTCACACTGCGACTCAACCCAAGCGGGTTCCCGATCGCGAGCACAAATTCGCCGACAGCGAGTGTGCTCGAATCCCCCCACGTCACCGTCGGTAGATTGGTCGCTTGAATTTTCACCACGGCCACGTCGGTCTTTGGATCAGTGGCCACCACCCGTCCTTTGTACTGCCGCCGGTCGGCGAGAATCACTTCCACATCGACCGCATCGGCAATGACATGGTTGTTCGTCATAATGTAGCCATCCGACGACACAATAACACCGGAGCCCTGACCATATTGCCGCCGCGACGGGACATCCTTGAACAATCCGAACGGCAGAGCTTCGTCGCTGAATGCTTGATCTCGAACCATCACCGTAGAGGCAATGCTGACGACAGCAGGAATCACTTTGATCGCGGTCGCCTTGACCTGCGCCTGGAGTTCGCCCCCGCCTGCCACAGGAACTGTGCGACTCTCGGCCAAAGCTGTGCCACCGACGATCAAGCCCCACATACAAAGCCCGATCATGATTCGCAATAGAAGATTGGGTCGAAACACCTCACGATCCTTTCTGAAAACAGCCTTCACCCGATTGACAGCAAACGCCTGTAGCCTAGCATGCGTGAGTCGGAGTCGCACTCACAATTCCACATGACGCAGGCGAAGGGCATTCGAGATGACGGACACGGAACTGAAAGTCATGGCGGCGCTGGCGATCATGGGGCTCAATAGGACTCCCCAGACCGGATAGAGCACGCCGGCCGCAATCGGTACCCCAATCACATTATAGAGAAAAGCAAACAAGAGATTTTGCCGAATGTTCCGCATCGTAGCTTGACTCAGCCTCCGCGCACGGAGCAACCCACGTAGATCCCCTTTCACCAGCGTAATCCCCGCGCTCTCAATGGCCGTGTCCGCTCCCGTTCCCATGGCAATCCCAACATCTGCTAACGCAAGAGCCGGCGCATCATTGACACCGTCGCCGGCCATTGCCACCACACGGCCTTGCAACTTGAGGTCGGCAATGATCTGTCCCTTCTGTTCCGGCAAGACACCAGCCATGACCTCCTCAATGCCGAGCTGCTTGGCCACTGCTTCGGCTGTATCGTGATGATCTCCCGTCACCATGACGACGCGAATGCCTTCGGCCTTGAGCTCCTGCACCGCGTCATGCGTAGATGCCTTGATCGGATCTGCCACGCCAAGTATACCTGCAGCCTGCTCATTGACGGCGACAAACAGGATGGTTTGTCCTTCACGACGAAGCGAAGCCGCTTCTTCATCCAACTGCGTGAGGCTCTGACCGGATATCCCAATGTCGTTTCGCAAGAATGTAGCTGTCCCGATGGCGACGCGATGCCCAGAGACCGTCCCGGCTACACCCTTCCCCGTCACTGAACGAAACTGCTCAACATGGTCGAATGCGATCCCTCGTCCTTCCGCTCCCGCTACCACCGCTGCAGCCAGCGGATGTTCGCTGCTCCGTTCAAGACTCGCGGCGAGCCGCAACAGATCGACATCGGACCAGGGTGGCATCAAACGCACCGACAACAGTTTCGGTTTGCCCTCCGTGAGGGTCCCGGTTTTATCGATCACCAGCGTATCCACCTTGCCGAAGACCTCCAACGCTTCGGCCTTCTTCACCAAGACACCAACCGTCGCCCCACGACCGGTTCCAACCATGGACTCGACATCGGCGTCGCCAATCCCAACGCACAGGGACAAGCAATAATCAAGACCGCCACCGCGTTGACAAGCGCATAGGCCAATCTCGGCTCTGGACCCCAAATCGCCCAAGCCACCGCTGTGATCAACGCGGACGCCACAACCAGCGGGACAAAATACGCCGCGGTCACGTCGGCGAGACGCTGGATCGGCGCCCGGCTCCGTTGCGCCTCGCTCACCATCTGCACGATCCGAGCAAGCATCGTGTCTCGCCCGACTCGTTCAGCGACCATCACCATCCCGCCTGTGCCGTTGATGGTCCCCCCGGTCACCCGTACCCCGACTGTTTTTTCGACAGGGATGGATTCTCCTGTGATCATAGATTCATCGACCGCAGTCGTCCCTTCCTGGACCATCCCATCAACCGGCACTCGCTCTCCCGGCCTGACGCGTAGTCGATAGCCCACCTGGACATGCTCAAGCGGCACATCTTCTTCCTGTCCGTCCGGCTTGATCAGCCTGGCTGTCTTTGGCGCAAGCCGGAGCAAGGCGCGAATCGCGGAGCTCGTCTGACTCCGAGCTTTCAACTCAAGGACCTGGCCGAGCAGGACGAGGACAGTAATCACAGCCGCGGCTTCAAAGTAGACCGAGACTGAGCCGTCATGCAGTCGGAAAGAACTGGGAAGCAACGTCGGCACGGCTGTGGCCACCGCGCTGTAGCCATAGGCCGCTCCCGTCCCAATGGCAATGAGTGTGAACATGTTGGGGGCTCGGCTTACTACCGAAATCCATCCTCGCTGGAAAAACGGCCAGCCGCCCCAGAGCACCACCGGCGTCGCCAGCAGCCATTGCACCCAGTTCCTAATCGAACCGGTAAAGGCCTGCGGAAGTGCTAAACCGGGAATCATATCGGCCATGGCCAAGAGCATGACCAAGAGAGAAGGCCCGAGACAGATCCAAAACCGCCTGGTCATATCCTCAAGCTCGGGGCTGCGCTCGTCTTCGAGCGAGACGATTTTTGGTTCCAACGCCATCCCGCAAATCCGGCAAGCCCCAGGTTGAGTTTCCAGCACCTCCGGGTCCATCGGACAGATGTATTCGACCACCCCACCGGATGGAACCGGCAGGGCACGAGGAGTACGCTGCTCAGGAGGAGTCAGATAGTAGGTTGGGTCAGTCCGGAACTTGGTGAGGCAACTCGTAGCACAAAAATAATAGGCCTTCCCTAGATACTCATAGGAACCGGCGGCCGTGGCCGGCTGCACCATCATTCCGCACACAGGATCGATAGCCGTAGCCCCGGTCCCTGCCGGAGCGGGCTGCATCATCGGAAGTGGTCTTCTTGTAGTCGGCTTAACAGAACCGGCCACCCGTGCTTGAAGTGCCCGCTCCGGATCGGCCTTAAATCGTTCCAGGCAGGACAGGCCACAAAAGTAGTAGCGCTGGCCGCGATGGTCGTGACTTCCGGCTGCCGTGGCCGGGTCGACCGTCATCCCACAGATTGGATCGATCGCCATGACAGCACCGTAAAACATGAAACGTGAGGCATATGGCGCGACGGACAATCAAGGCAAAACTTGCGAGAATTGGAAATGCGGCGAGTCGCATGTCTCTCGCACATCCCGCTTTTACCGCTCGTCTCGCGCTTACCCATCATCTTTTCGCATCGGCATCCAGAATGCTCTGGATGATCGACTTGAGATTTTCCGGGTCGATACTCTCCGCCTTTATATTCCCATCGATGAGCACGGTCGGGGTAGACTGAACTTTGATGCGCTCGCCCCACTTGCGCCCCTCTTCAAATATCTTGGCCGGCTTCCCGCTGGCCATCCCCTCTTCAAACACTTTCGGATCGAGGCCGACTTCCTTGATCAGGACTTCTCGTAGCGAGCGATCCAGGACTCCGGTGATCTTGTCTTTATGGATGGTACGAAAGAGGACGGCTTTCATCTCGTTCCCTTTTCCCATCAGCTTCGCCTGCTCGTACATATCGAACGGAGTCGGCAGCTTGCCATGAATGACCGGGAACCCGACCATCGTGATCTCCAACTTGTGGCCGAACTCTTTCACGAGCAGCGGCAATCCTGTCTCATCGAACTGGTGACAATGCGGGCAGTAGAAGTCGGCGAACTCAATCAACTTCACCTTGCCGGGCGTATGCGTGGACACCTCGCCCGTCAGGATTTCGAACTTGCCCTTCAACATCGAGGGGCAAGGCGGTGGCTGGTGAGACCCATAGGACGGCAACCGCCCATACAATCGCACAGACCGCCAAGGCCCATTGCGCATACTGTCTGTTCGCCATATCGACTCCTTTCTTGGGTCAACGCTGATCGCTCATTATATCGGATGTGCCACGAACTTACTCCTTGCTCTTTGTGTTAGACTGTGAACATGCTGGCACGTGCGCTGCTCTCTTTCATGGCCGTGCTCGTCACGCTCGCAGGCTGCACCTCGATGCAAGAGGTGGAGGACAGACAGGCGCTCACCTTTCTCCAAGTCAAGGCGGCACCGGATTCCTTTAAAGGTCAATTGGCGGTCTTCGGCGGCAACGTGTTGACTGCCCGGCGACAGAAAGACGGCACCAGGATCGAGATCTTACAGTTGCCGCTCGATCGATCGCTGCGTCCCGGATACGACTTGACCCAGTCACAAGGCCGCTTCATCGCTCTGCAGCGTGAATTTCTCGATCCTGCAACCCTCCCACCAGGGACCAGAGTCACCGTGACCGGCGAGATCTCCGGTTCCATCACACTGCCGTTGGATGAAACGGAGCTATACCTATCCCGTCATCGACATCAAGCGTGTGCAAGTTTGGGCCAGACCGGAAGATGTCGCCCCGCCGTATCAACCCTTATTATTATATGGGGCCAGGTTCCTATTGGGGGCCTTACTGGAGCCCCTATTGGCGACCGTGGCCGTATTGGTAATAGCAGGAAGCTGAAAAAGCCCGTCAACGTCGTTCTCGCATCGTTCAGACCGGTGACACTTCTCGCAAGTCTCGCCCTTCCCGCGCGTTTCGCTTCGCTCACCGCCCCGCCGACCCGACGATTCGCTCAACACGATCGTCGCGCCCACCGAGGTCGAGATACTTGTGATATTGGGCCAGTGCTCTCGGCAGGTCCTTCCGATGCAGCTCATAGAAGACACCCAAGTTGTAGTGCGCTTCAGCAGAATCCGGCTTCAACTCGACGGCTCTCTCGTAGGACTGTTCCGCTTCTTCAAGCCTGTTCAAATCGGTGTAGATCACACCCAGGTTCATATGCGCTTCGGCATACTCCGGGCGGTACCGTAAAACCTCGAGAAATTCCCGTTCCGCCTCCACTGGCCTGTTTTGGCTCCGATGAATAAACGCGAGATTATAGTGCGCGGCCACTAACGAGGGTTTCACCGCAATAGCCTGTCTATACGAATAGGCGGCTTCCACGAGATCGTTGTTCTTCTCCGCCATCCGCCCGGCGAGGTACCAGGCATCGGCATTCTTGGGATCGAGCTTGAGCAGCCGGCCCACCGTCTCTCGCGCTCCACGACTGTCTCCCTGCCCCTCATACTGTAAGGCGAGATTGTACAGAGCGTCACGGTGGCTCGGATGGACGGCCAACAAGGCTTGATAGGTCTGAGTGGCCGCGGCGAAATCACGACGTTGCTCATACAGCTTGGCTAAGTCGATATACGAATCGGCATGGCGAGGATCAATCTCAATCGCCCGCTTGAGAGCCTGCTCCGCTTCGGCCGATTTTCCTTGGATCCGATAGACCTCGGCCAGATCGTTCAAGGCATCGGGATAGGCCGGCTTCAGTTTGAGCGCGCGGGTGAAGGCATCGGCAGCCTGATCCGGCTTCTTCTCTTTGAAATAGACCACGCCGAGGAGGTGGTGCGCTTCAGCTGAGGAGGGATTCAACTCGATGGCTTTCCTGGCAGCCTCGGATGCAGCGGCAAGGTCGCCCTTTTTCAACAACGCGGTGCCTCGCTCGTAGTGCCGCTGGGCAACATCCGGTTGCTCAGCGGCTGCTGGGACCGGGATAAGAGGAGAAACCACAGCCGAGCACAGGGCCAACAGCACAATGGCACTCTGCTGGAAGAAGCGATTCACGGTGAGCTTGTCTGTCTTGTCCATTTGGTTCATTTGGTTTGTCTGGTTTTTTGGTTGGACGTAACTAATCAGATGAACCAAATCAATCGAATAAACAGAACAAACTAGCCCCGCACCAGTCCGATAAACTATAGACGGCAACAACCATGAAATCAACGAAGCACGTACTTGCGTGAGACCGGAATGTGGAGAGACGTTCGCAGGGTGAGCAGCCGACTCGACGAGATGGGAACGATCACCAGCGGCAAGGTGTAGGTGTTGGATTACAATGACCCCATAATATTTTGAGTAGGAAAGCTGGAACGCTCTCTTGTGATTGTTGTGGGATACCGATTGGATTTTCACCGCATCATTTCGTAAGAGCGGTCGTTTGAAGATTTTGAATTTCTCCGGCTTAGAGGAACCAAGATAACAGGTGGGGATCTTGTTTCCTTCCCTTGTATGTAGTTACGCAACGGTTCGCTTGCGCCGTGCAGCGGGTCGCCTGCGACGTACCTGCCCTCTACCTGAACGTCTGGCTAGTTTGGCTTGGGCTTTCTTTGGATCCCACTCATATATGACGAAACCTCCTCGACTGGGCGAGAGGAGATGGGAGTGGCCATCAGCGGTGAGATGTCAGATGTTGGATTGCAAGACTTGACCCTGTTTTTCGGCCTTGCTGAGCGGCCTTTTTGAGCAGCCTGCCAGAACCCATCTCAAACCAGTTTCCATCACATTCATTTGGGGCGGAGGACTGAACACCGGAGCCTTCACCACTTCCACATCGGCCGGCAACTTCAGATTGAAGACCGAGTCGCCGAGACCCATGTTGGCTTGAAGCGACGAAAACTCAAAACTCGCGACATTGCCGCTGTCTTCGTAGAGAGAGAGCGTCCGAATGAAGTAAGTCTTGGGAAACACTTCGAGCACGATCCGTTTCAATGATTTCCCCGCCTCACCTTCATGCGACTTCGGCAGGAGAGTCAGTAGCCGGATTCCTCCCACGCCACGCCCTTTCCCCGGTGTCGGCTCAATGTTGAACGACTCCTCCAACGTGGCCGCCCCCTGCAAGAGCTCCAACGGGGCCTTGGAGGCCGCCATCTGCGTGAGCTTCCCGACCAGCACTTGTTTGTGCTCCGGCACATACACTTTGATATCATCCTGATTGACTTGGATATCTTCGACCGAAGGATCGAGATAATTCCACCGTAACCGCCCAGGCTTTTTGATATAGAGCTTCCCCGAGGACATGATAGGCCGCTCGAACCCCTCGATCATGGTCCTCTGCGTAAAGTCCGCCTGGAGATCTTTCGTTCTCTCATACCGCGCCTGAAGCTGCTTAACCACCTCCCGCACTTCCGTCAAGGCATTCTCATCGAACTCTTCAGCGGCAGAAAGCCATGGGCACTGGTAATAGGCTCCACAGAGAACGATGCAGAGACAGGACCAGGCAGCTTTCTCATTCGTATGGTCAGATTCATTTCTTCAATTATTCATTCCTCTTTAAGGGAGTGGCCATGTTATCCTTCCCTGCGCGTATTCTTTCAATCGCCTCATTACCTTTGCAAGGGTAGCCTGGTCGATCCTACGATTGCGCGCGTCGAACGAGCACATTCTTATCGTGCGCGTTCCGCGAGCAGGAGGACGACCAGGCTGCCCTTCCCATCCTTTTGAGGCCGCGCGTTGCGCGAGCACAGAAGAGCATCAGGCTCCATCCCCTCACCCCTCTTCTGCTCCCACCGCCCCTCGCCGTCCAACGACCTCTCTCCGTCCATCGCGACCAGCCGCGCCCACGAGGCCATCCGCCTCCATTTGCTCGATCATCCGAGCCGCGCGAGGATAGCCCACCCGCAGCCGGCGCTGAATCAGCGATGCAGAAGCTTGACCGGTAGACAGGACCAACTCTTTCGCCTGCTCGTATACTTCGCCCAGCCCCTCTTCCTCTTTCGCCCCTTCCTGTTTCAGCGCCACCTGCAACTCCTGATTGTAGGCAGGCTTGGCTTGATCCTTCACGAACTCGACCACACGGCGAACATCGTCATCCGACACAAACGACCCGTGCAGCCGCATGACACGTCCGGTCCCCGAAGCCATATAGAGCATGTCACCACGACCAAGGAGCGCTTCTGCGCCGTTCGCATCCAAGATGGTGCGTGAATCGGTCTTCGACGACACTTGAAAGGCAATGCGGGCCGGGAAGTTCGCCTTGATCAAACCGGTCAGCACATCGACCGACGGACGCTGCGTCGCCAGCACGAGATGGATGCCCGATGCGCGAGCCATCTGCGCCAAGCGCGCAATCTTGTCTTCCACTTCCTTCGGCGCCACCATCATCAAATCCGCCAATTCATCGATCATCACGACGATATAGGGCAAGGGCTCCGGCGGAGTCGGCGGCGGCACGAACGATCCGGGGCTGCCGTCCGGAAGCGCGGTCTCTCCGGCAGAAAGCCGCTCCTCTTCAGACAGAAACTGGATGGGCAATTCCGGCTGGTCCAACTTGGCCGCCGATTCCGTCTCCAGCACACCCTGCGCGCCGGCGACCTTTCGATTATAGGCATCGATGTTTCGCACTCCTGCCTCAGCAAGCAATTTATAACGCCGCTCCATTTCAGCCACAACCCAACCGAGCCCCCGCGCCGCCGACTTGGGATCGGTGATGACCGGCCGTAACAGATGAGGAATGCCGTCATACGTTTGAAATTCGAGCATCTTGGGGTCGATCAGGAGCAGCTTGACCTCATCGGGTCGAGCCGAAAACAGCAGGCTCAGGAGCATCGTATTGAGACTGACGCTTTTCCCTGCCCCTGTGGCGCCGGCTACCAGCAAGTGCGGCATCGTTTTCAGATCGGCGATCGTGGGGGCTCCGAAAATGTCCTTCCCCAAGGCCAAGGCTGAGCTTCGATCTGGCGCGCGAAAAGGCCTCGCTCGTCATCACTTCCTTCATCGACACCGTCTCGCGATAGAGGTTCGGCACCTCAATCCCCACCACCGATTTTCCCGGAATCGGCGCGACGATCCGGAGACTGATCGCCTTCAACGCCAGCGCCAGATCGTCGGCGAGGTTCACAATGCGCGCGACCTTGGTTCCCGGCGCCGGCTCGAACTCGTACATCGTCACGACTGGTCCAGGACGAACTTCCGTCACCTTTCCGGCGATGCCGAAACTGAGCAGCGCGCGGGTCAGCACATCGGATTGCGCCTTGATCTCTTCTTCCGTGACACGCCCTAGGGGACCTGAAGGTTCGCTCAAGAGCACGGCCGGGTCCGGCAAGATATAGTCCCCCGCCTTCGCTTTGGCGGCGACGATCTGCTTGGTCCGACTCGGATTCGATCGGCTCATCCGGTTCGGGAGTCGGTTGTCGTGATGGCTGAATGACCGGCCAATCCAATTCCGGCTCCGCAGCCGCCTCAGGAAGCGCCTCCTCAATCACCGCACGGATGGATGTAGCGGATTTCTGTCTGGCTTTCCGTGATGACTCAGGAACGGACTTCTTCCACCGATCGTTCAGGAACCAACGCACGAGCCCGGTTGAACATCCAACTGCCCCAACCAGGAATCCGCCGAGCGATCTCCGATAGAGAAATGGGGGTTGTGAAGAGGAGTGAGACCAGCAACCCAGCCACAATTAGAATGTGGGCGCCGGTACTCGCAAAATAGGCTCGTAAACTCTCGGCCAATACTTGCCCGAAAAAGCCTCCCGCCATCCCTCGATTAATAAGGCCGCTCGAGATGGTCGGCACCGCCATGATTTCAAGGTGAAACAAGCCACTGAGAAACAGCAATGCCGCCAGCGAGGCGCCGGCGTTCCGCAGACGGATCGACAGGTCGCTCTGAGTGAAACAGCGGACACCCATGAGACCGAGGAGTATCGGGAACATGTAGCCGGCCCCGCCGATCGACCAAAATAACGTAGACGCGAAGAATGCGCCGACCGACCCGATGAGGTTTCTGGATGGAACGGTCGCAGATAACCCGGCCTTGACTTCTCCCGAGCACAAAGGACACCATGCTGAGAAGCGTCAAGAGCGCCAACGCGATCAGGACGACTCCGATCACTTCTCGTTTGATGTGTGAAGGGGGGGAAGCGGCGCCGCGGGCCTCGCCCCGCTTGGCCGAAGTGGTGACAGCCATGATCGCGATGCTAGCACAGGGAATCGGTCATTTCAAACGAGAGAGGCTAGCCGATGATGATGCGGGCTAGCGAGCCACAGAACACTCTCGTATCTCGTCAACCGAACGCAACAGCGAGCCGGAGGAAGTCCTCAACCGACAACGTCTCTGCCCTGCGGGTCGGAGCAATATCCAATCGTTGTAATGCCTCGGCCACAGGATGCAGCTCATACCCTTCGTCTCGCAGGGAATTGACGAGCGTTTTCCTTCGATGCGCAAAGGCCGCCTTCACGAGCGCGCGAAATGCGACTTCTTCCTGCTGACTGAGCCTCGTGCGCTCTTTCGCGCGCAGCAGCACCACCGCCGAGGCGACTTCCGGCCTGGGGCGGAAACACTGGGCTGAGACACGAAACGATTTAGTGATCTCGGCTGCGTACTGCGCCATGACGGAGAGGACACCATAGTCCGAGCCGCCGGGCTTTGCCACTAATCGATCGGCCACTTCGGCCTGTAGCATGAGCACCATGCGGGGAAACCGGCCCCGTTGGTCGAGTAGTCTAAAGAGCAACGGGGTTGAAATGTAGTAGGGCAGATTGGCCACGACGACCGTCCCCATCGGCAGGCTCTCGACCGGATAGGCCAGCGCGTCCTCACAGACCAGCTCCACATTCGGAAGCTCCGCCTGCCTGGTTTCGAGATAGGCATGGAGCCGTGGATCCACTTCGACCGCCGTCACACGACCGGCTGCGTGGCACAACGCCTCTGTCAGAATGCCGCGACCTGGACCGATTTCCAACACGTGGTCGCTGGGGCCCAGTTCCGCCAACGCAACGATTTTGCGCACGATGTTGGGATCGATCAGAAAGTTTTGGCCGAGCCGTTTGTTCGGCGGAGGGAGATCGGGGATCGACACCAGTCAATTCCCGCCGGAAGGACGAGGCGCTGCTTGCGCCAGTTGTTTCGCCAGATCTGTAAGCGGGACTTTGAAATAGTCGGTGAGATCGGTAAACTCTTCCACCATGTCGTTCGTAAAGAGGGCCCAGGCTGCAGGGCGGCAAACTTCTGCCCTTCTTTCTGGCCCAGGGATTCAATGATGAGCGCAATCGTCCTGACTTTCCATTTTGCCACTCGTTCGGCTCCGGCGACGGTGTTGAGCGTCTCCATGGTCTCTTGGAAAATCTGGTCCAATTCCTTCAACTGCTTCTGAAGCATGTCATGCGCCGAGTTCGATTGGTTGGTCATCAATAGGCTCCTGTTATCTGGTCTATCTGGTCTGTCCAGTTTGTTTGGTCTATCTGGTCTATCTCGTTCATTTGGTCTATCTGGAATTGTCCTTACCAGCAGACGACTGAACAGACAGACCAGATAGACCCCTCACCGTCTCTTGGCTAACGTGGCGGCCAGCGTGATCGCCTCGACCAGACTGCCAGGGTCTGCAATGCCCTTTCCCTACGATATCGAACGCCGTCCCGTGATCGACCGAGGTGCGGATGATCGGCAGCCCCACGGTCAGGTTCACGCAGGTACCGAAGGCAACAAGCTTTAAGGGAATTAACCCCTGGTCGTGGTACAGGGCCACTACACCGTCGTAATCACCTCTCGCCGCCTTGCCAAACAGCGTATCGGCCGGTAAGGGATCGCTGGCACGAATGCCCTGGGCCTGCGCCGCACGAGCCGCCGGGAGAATGACCCGCTCCTCTTCGTCCCCGAACAGTCCATGTTCTCCGGCATGGGGATTCAACGCGGCGACACCGACTCTCGGTTTCTTAATTCCGAACAGGTCTCTCAACGCCAGATGAGCCAGCCTGATGGCTTTTTCGATCTTGGCCTGGGTGAGGAGCGACGGCAAGTCTTTAATCGCGACGTGGGTCGTCACAAACATGATTCGGAGCGGTCCGCCGACGATCATCATGCCGGATTCCTGTGTCTTGGTCAGGTCTGCCAGCAGTTCCGTATGGCCAGGGAAATGACAGCCGGCCATGTTGATCGCTTCTTTGTTGATCGGCGCTGTGACGATGCCGTCGATACAACCGAGCTGCGCAAGCTCGACAGCCTTCTTGATGAACAGCACGGACGCCGCCCCAGTTTCAGTCGCCGCGACTCCTCGCCGGAACCGGCCAAGGGGATGATCGAGCGGGTCCAGCACAGCGAGATTATCGCGCGTGGAGGCACAGCTTCGTGACCCTCCACACGAATCACGTTCATCTTGAGTTTCAGACTCTTGACCGCCTGCTGCATAACCGGAAACGAGCCGATGACCAGCGGACGACGAGTCGTCGCACCTTAGCTTCATCTAAGGCTTTCGCAATCACCTCCGGGCCGATCCCGCCGGATCTCCCATGGTGATCTAAGGAGGAGGTGCGTCTTTTTGCCCTGGCTTTCGGGTTTGCTCGATTATCTTTCGTCTAACTGAGTTTGTCTTGTTGGGTCTTCACTGAATAATTCCCCATTGGAATCCCAAGCAGCCCTGATATACCCCGCTTACGGTTGCCGTATAAGTACAGCACATACCCTAGATAAAGGAGTGAACTCCCACCCAGCAACCAGGGCCGCCGAAAGCCACCACACCCAGCCTGCGCCAATAGGAAGGTGGCCGCCGCCACAGCGAGCACCATGGTGACCAATGCCGAAGGTGCCAGAGCCCAGTCCGTGCCCAGGAGCCCGATCGAGACCGGGATTGTACCTGAAGAGGCCACCGCGCCTGTCGACATTCCCTACCGCCAAGCGGTCTTTCTTTCGGTAGAGCCGAGAAAACTGTTCGACATTTCGGGCAACTCGGTCGCCAGGGGCGCCCGCGGAGCGCCAGGATCAAAGGAGAAATCGACAAGGCCCCGGCAATCGTTTCTGCGGCGAGGACGAAGAGATGCGCTCCGAGCGCGAGACCAGCCAACCCAAGGACTGCTTGAAGGCCGATGATTCCAAACGAAGGGACTGCCGCCTTTCTAGCAAAGAGCAGTGGCTCAAGCCCGCCCTCGCCCGCCTCCTCATCTGTCTCACTGAACTTC
>CAVUMA010000028.1:0-17219 GCA_963742465.1 uncultured Nitrospiraceae bacterium
TCTGCGCAAGTTAACCATTACCGGAGACAGCCGTATCTTGGCTGTAATGGTCTTTTCATATTCTCTTTCCGTTACTACGATGTGCGGGCGTGGAAGGGAATTGAATGAAGACGACCACTCGACGATTGGTATGGATAGGGTAATCATCATTCATTACGGCGGGCCAGATTCCGATCAATCTGGCTAAAGCCTCGGCGGCGGGCGACCGGCTGGATACCCTGCTCATCATTACCGTTACGGAAGGGGGGTGAATCGTTCGTGATCGATCGCGCTTTCACCATTTCCACCGACCTCAGTGATCAAGACTGCCTCATCAAACCGTAATAGTTGTAGCATCCGTGAGCAGCGTCGGTAGACAGTTGCTCGACGGACGCGTATAGAAGTGACATTATGGAGAGAGTGATGAGCGCGTTCTGGTGTGTCACGCAGTACTGTTCTTGTCGCAGGGTTCGTGGCCCTGGTCTATGCGTCGCTGGCGGCGGTGGCGGCGAGCTGCGCGTTGAGTCACGTCGATCCCTCCAATGGCCATGCGCACCATGGATCGCAAGAATCTGCTCCGCACAATGCGCTCTGTGCTTGGGCCTGTCAGGCCACGTCCGATGCCGGACTGATACCGGAGTCGCCGGCGTTGTCAACGGGCCTGGTCGTCCGGCTGGTGGCCTTGTCTCCCCATCAGGAAATCCCTTCGCTCTCTTCTTCTCTGCTCCGCTCCCGTGCGCCTCCGTCGGTTCCCTTCGTCCTCATCGGATAAGGGACCCCGGGCGGCCTGTTTCGTGCTGCTTCCTCTCGCGCTCCCTTACTCGATTCGCAGTTTCGCGTCTACACCATTGACGATTGTTGATCTATCGATGTCCGGGTCGGGCTGCCTCCTCTCTCGGACTGATCCGGGGCGCAGGTGCTTTCCTCCTGTGTACCTCCGCCCCGGTCCTTTTACTTGGGTTGATGTTGAAAGGAATGAGCCATGAGACGGGTATTCTTTCTCGCATTGGCCGGGTGGTTGATGGTCGGGACTTCATCGTTCGCGACCGAGATTCCAAGGACCGACTCCGTGGAGTCGAACCAGGGTGGAAGCGAGGTCATCGTCCAGATTTTTGGTCGCATGTGTGAATACCATCGTGAGGATGTGGAGGGAGCGCTTCGTACATTCAACAGGGTTCAACAGGTGGAATTTTTGAACGACCACGGCACGGTGCTGGTGCAGGTATCAGCCCGGCAGCGAGACGCCCGAGCAGTTCGCCGAGGCGGTGGATCGCGCGCTCGTGTCAGGCTGGAATTGCTCGGCACGGGTGGATCGAGGCCAACATGCGGTGATGACACATACACTGGAGGGAAGACCATGAAGATATTCGTCACGTTCGGCTGTCTGATCGGATTCGCCTGTGCAATGGCGACGCCGGCCTTGGCAGGCGAGCAAAAAGTCATGTTGATGCTCGGCGGAAAATATTGTGAGGCCTATCTGGGCGATGTGGAAGCGTCCTTGGCAAAATTGCCCGGGGTGAAGGCTGTAGATCTCAAGAGTATGAAAGGCCATGCCGTGGTGACGCTTGACGGAGAGAAGGTTAAAGCGGATCAACTGGCCGCGGCGGTGAATGGAGTCAAGGGTGACGGCTGGCATTGCACCGGGCAGGTGATGAAGTAAGACGCGCTGCAAAGAGGATCAACTCACAAGACCGTCTACGATGAGCCACGTGTGATTATTTGGAATCTGGACGGGTGTCCGGTTGACTCCTGGCCCATGCTCCGACAGGGGGAGCGCTGGTGTGACCGCTCTCCCATCGTGCGCCGGAAGATTGGGTGAATTGTGGAACCGGTGTTACTTCGCATCCAGGAAGCAGCCACGTTGTTGAAGGTCAGTAAGTGGACGATCTACCGATGGATCGAGGAAGGCCGTTTGAGTGCCACCAAGATTGGTCGGGGCAGTTTGCGGGTGTTTCAGGCCTCGGTGAGCGGTCTGATCGAAGAGGCTCGGATCAATCACGGGGATGCGCAGAATGATTCGCCGAAGAAAGCGGCTCCTGTGCGAGCCAAGGGCCAGAAAAAGAATACAGTAAGAAGTAGTAGGAAACGGGTCTGGTAGTTCCTCCTCTCTGCCAGACCTGTCCGGGGAGTCGGAGCTGGCCTCCCTCCGAGTCCCCGGCCCTTCGGGGAGAAGAATTGAGAGTCGTCATGAAAAATATGGAGTTAATAAATGTTTGCCGTTGATGTATGATCCTGTCTCGGGTTACCAGTTCACCATACACAAAGGAGGAGTTATGAGCCGAGTGAAAGCCGTCGTTATGGCAGTCGCTGTTTGTGGTCTTATCGCAGGAGGCATGACAAGTCCCGCATTCGCGGGGGAAAATGCGCATGTCACGGAAACGATCAAGCATGCCAAGGAAGGCATCGCGCACGAGAAAGAAGCCATCACGCATCTGGAAGAAGCCATAAAAGGGAGCGACAATGCCCACGCGAAGGAAGCGCTCGAGCATGCCAAGGAATCTCTGAAGCATGCGGAGGAATCGCTGACGCACGCCGAGCAAGCTGCGCATAAGTCGAAAGGCAAAAAAAAGTAGCTTACGGAACCCGATCAGCTCGCATCGAATGAGTTCTGGGCAGCTCCCTCTCCAGATCTACAGCGCGGCGCGTCTCATTGAGCGCCGCGCTCTGCTTGCCTTAATCCGCGTTATTCATGAACATTTCTGCAGCAATCGCCGATACTTGAATTAACCGAGACGGGCGCGATAGGAAGAGTTCGAAGTTCTGAACACTTCAGCCTTCAAACTTCCTTTACCGGTTTCGTTGCAGCAATGGCTCAAGTGTTGGAAAAACCTTCTCGACGATCAGCCGATAGCCCTCTCCTGTCGGATGAATGCCGTCGGCCTGATTGAGCGAGGAGGAAGCTGCCACCCCATCGAGAAAAAATGGAATCAGCGTCAGTCGATACTGTTTCGCTAAGGCCTGGTAGAGCGCCTCAAACCCATCGGTATAGTCCTGCCCATAATTTGGAGGAAGCTTCATCCCCGCTAACACGACGGTGACCGAGGCCTGTTGGAATTGTTGAATGATCCGTTCGAGGTTGGCTTTCGTCTCTTTCAGGCTCAGGCCGCGGAGCCCATCGTTGCCTCCAAGTTCAAGAATCACGATCGCCGGCTTGCTGTTCAGGGCCCAGGAGACCCTCCTGACTCCGCCGGCAGTCGTATCACCGCTGACTCCCGCATTCACGACCCGATAGGCATAGCCAGCTGCGTCCAATCGTCCGTTGGAGGTGCGCGGGGTATGATTGATCCGGTGGCACACCTAAGCCGGCCGTCAGGCTATCGCCGAAGGCGACGATACATGGGCGTTCGCTGAGATGGGCCTCTTCGGTCGGTCCGGTGGCGCGGTCACCTCGATTCCCAGCCCTGATCCCACGCCCTCGTGCGGGGGGCTCGGCAACGGTGGCGGAGCGGCGGGCACACTGCCGCGCTCATATCCACAGAGAAGGATCAAGGAGAAACAGAGGCAGCAAAATAGTTTTGTGAGAATCCATGAGCGGCGCATCATCATCCAGTATAATATAGCCTTCACGTGGACGATACTGTGGGAGCCTGACTAACAACATGATTACTCTGTCTCACCTGACGATGCGCTTGGCCGGCGGAGGCCATCAGATCACGATCCTCGACGATGTCACGCTTGAGATTCCCGATAAGCAGCGCGTGGCCATCGTCGGCCCTTCCGGAAGCGGGAAGTCCACCTTGCTGGGCCTCATCGCGGGACTGGATCGCCCGACGTCCGGCTCCATCACGTTGAACGGCGTAGAGATTTCGACGATGCGGGAAAGTGCGTTGGCGCGGTATCGTCGCGATCACATCGGCTACATCTTCCAATCCTTTCATCTCATTCCCACCCTCACTGCCCTGGAAAACGTCCTGGTGCCGCTGGAGTTGGCAGGGATGAGCACGGCGCAGGATCGCGCGACGGAGCTGTTACGGACCGTCGGCCTGGGAGATCGGCTGCATCATTATCCCGTCCAACTGTCAGGAGGCGAGCAGCAGCGGGTGGCGGTGGCCAGAGCCTTCGCCTGTCACCCACCGATTCTGCTGGCCGATGAGCCGACCGGCAACTTGGATTCGACCACGGGACAATCCGTGATGGATCTGCTCCGTTCTCTCCATCGCGATTACGGAACTACCTTGGTCCTCGTCACGCATGATCGAGCCATCGCATCCTCGATGGAGCGCGTGATCGCGTTGCGCGACGGCCGCATCGAATCCGATACCCTCACCGACTCAGACCATCGAGCCGCAGAGTCATCCCCGTGAATCCTTTCATCTTCAAGATGGCCTGGCGTGAAACCAGGGGAGCCTGGCGGCACTTTCTCTATTTCTTCGCCTGTATCGCGATCGGCGTCGGGAGCCTTGGTCGGGGTGTCGCTCTTTGGCGCGAATATGGAGCGCGCCGTCACGAAAGAAGCGCGAGGGTTATTAGGCGGCGATCTCGAAATTCGTCTGACACGTCCCCTGAGTCTCGCGGGACAGGCAGTGCTGAACTCGCTGGGCGAACGAGACATGATCTTCACCCATGTGAGCGAGCTTGTCGCGATGGCCGCGCGCGAGAATCCCGGACCCACTATGACCCAATCGACCCAGATCATCGAACTCAAAGCGGTGGAGTCGGCCTATCCCCTGTACGGAGCGATCAGACTCGACCCGACGCAATCGCTCGATGTCCTGCTCCACCCGGATAAGGGCCATTGCGGCGGATATTCCTGTTTTGGCGCGGTGGTCCAGGAGTCGCTGCTGATTCGGATGGGCCTCTCGGTCGGAGATCGATTGAAGATCGGTCAAGCGATGTTTCTGATCACCGGCATCGTGCGGACCGAGCCGGATCGAATGGCCAATGCCTTCACCTTGGGCCCACGGGTGATGATTACGCAGGAGGGATTACAGGCGGCGGAGCTGATCAAGCCTGGAAGCCGGGTGCGAGAACGGTATCTCGTAAAGACGCCCTCCGATATGCCGCTGGAGCCGCTCCTCTCCGAACTGCGAGACCGGATGGCGGCAGATTCCGCCCGCGTATCCAGCTATCGCACGGCCCAGTCGCAGTTGAGGCAGTTTCTCGATCAACTCTCCCGCTATCTCGGGTTGATCGGTCTCACCGCGCTGTTCATCGGCGGGCTGGGGGTCGGAACCTCGATTCATGCGTTCTTGCGGGACAAGTTACGGACCATTGCGACCTTAAAGGCGGTCGGTGCTGACTCGGCCACGGTCGTCTCGACCTATGTGGTGCAAGCGATTTTCCTGGGATCTGTCGGAAGCCTCGCCGGCATCTTGTTGGGGATCGCGCTCGAACGAGGATTGCCTCCCCTCGCAGCTGCTCTCTTTGCCTCAGACATCCTCGATCAATTAAGCGTCTCCTCGGAATTGTCGCGGTCTTCGATCTGGCCTTTGCTGAAAGGGGCCTTGCTTGGACTGTTATCGACGTTGCTCTTTACTCTCTGGCCCCTGTTGAAGATTCGAGACATTCACCCAGGTGCGATTTTCCGGCGCGATGCAGAACAGGCGACGGTCGAGCTTGAGATTGCTCCGTCACGATGGTGGGTAAGATGGGGATTCGCCGATCGATGGAATGTCGGTACGGCCGGAGTGATCATTCTCGGACTCTGCGCACTCTCGGTGTGGCAAGCCGGTTCGTGGCCGATCGGCCTTCTGTTTATCGGGGCGACAGTCCCTTGCCATCACGGTTCTCTTTGTCTGTGCGCAGATATTCGTACGAGGGATGGCCTGGGTGCCAATGCCTCGCGTCTTGAGTCTTCGCTATGCCCTGGGCAATGTCGTGCGGCCGGGAAGCCAGGCGACGGGGATCATGGTTGCCATCGGCATCGGCGTGATGGTGATTGTCACGGTGTCGCTGGTGGAACAGGCATTGCTCCATCAAATACAGGAGAATCGCCCGGCGGATGCCCCGACCTTTTTCTTTATCGACATTCAGCCTGATCAAGCGCAGGAGTTCGTGTCGCTGGTCGATCGACAGACTAGCCACGCGCGTCCGGAACTCACGCCGCTGGTGCGTTCGCGGCTCCATGCGATCGATGGCCATGTCGTCACGGTAGAAGAGGGAGTGGATAAGGACGACAAGCGCACGGAGGGGAAAGAGGCGCGGGGAAAACAGTGGTATTTCACCCGCGAGTACGTGCTGACCTTTCTCGACCGGCTACCGAAAGACAATCAGCTGGTCAAAGGGGAATGGTGGAAGCCTGGGCAGGTCTTCTCGACCCCACAGGTTTCAGTAGAAGAAGACGCTGCCATGCATTTGGGCCTCACGATCGGCTCGATCGTCGAGTTCGATATTCAGGGAGCCACGGTGTCGGCGGAGGTGAGCAGTATTCGCAAAGTCGAGTGGGGAAATTTCTCGACGAACTTCTATATGATCTTGTCCCCAGGCGCGATTGCAGGGGCGCCGTTTACCTATGTGGCGACGGTGCGGGTCTCGCCGGATCAAGAGGTGCCGCTGCAGCAGGCGGTTGTCGCCTCATTCCCGAACATCAGCGCGATCCATATCGGCGATGTGCTCGATGGTTTCGCGCGGGTTCTCGATCGTCTCTCGCTGGCAATCAGGGCCGTGGCGCTCTTTTGTGTTGTTGCCGGCGGGTTGGTCATGGCGGCGGCACTCGCAGCGACACGCTATCGGCGTCTCTACGAATCGGTCATTCTGAAGGCGCTCGGCGCAACCCGTGGCCTGATTGCACGCGCCTTTGCCATTGAGTATGTCCTGCTGGGCGCCGTCGCCGGGTTGATCGGACTGACCCTCGGGAGTGTCTTGGCATGGGCCCTAGTGCGGTTTGTGTTCGACCTTCCCTGGAGCATACACCCACGGGTACTCGGCATCGGCCTCCTCCTCACGATGTTGATGACCCTGATAGTGGGTTTTGCCAGCACCTACCGGATTCTCGGCCAGCGGCCGCTGGCCGTGCTCCGGCACGAGTAAAATGTACAAGCAGCTCGGTCGTCTCCTTGCTCGCGCAACGCGCGGCCTCAGAAGGCCCTCGTTGGACGCGCGCAGTGGAAAACAACCGGCCTGCTTGCTGAGGAGACTGAAGAAGGAGAGAAACTCCAAATCGAAGGAATCACAGCATGGGCGAAGGAGCGAATTGATAATCAGATGGCGTGATCGGGAAGGCGCATGTCGAGGATGCGGCGGAGGCGTCGTTCTTCCGATCGGAGGAGACTGGAAAAACGAAGTCCGATTCCTTCGGCACAACGGGAGCGCACGATGGCCCCGTCAACCATGATGGGATCATCGTACTCGGCAGGATGAAATTCCAGCATCACGTGGCATCCCATCGGAATGCGCTGGGTCGTGCGCATGCGGCACCCCCGGAGAGACAAATTCGACAGTACCCCTTCAACGACGATGCGCTGGCTGGGATCACGGATGGGGCGAACATGTGCCGGATACTCAACCGTGACCCGGTCATAGTTGCGGCGAGGATTGGTCTTGAGCTTACCGAAGAAGGTGGTGAATCGGTGCGTACAGAGCTGGCATCGAAAGGGATAGATGGTCAAGGTACCGAGGAGTCGGTCAGCGACCCCCGATCGAGGCGCCAATTTCGTTTTCGCAGTCCCGCACTTTGGACAGTTCGGGGTATGCATGGTCGGACGTTACTCCCGTGAATCGGCTTTGAGTGGCAACTACAGCCTGCTCAATACATGGCATAGTGTAGCGACATCACCGGCAAGACGACAAGCCCTCCTTCGGGGGGGCTTGAGGCGAATGAACTACCGTCGTAACAGCCTCTCCCTGCTCTGCTTATCTCCTTTCACGATCATCTACCGGAAAGCCTGGAGGTACTGACGCAGCACGATTCCGTCCCGTTCCCGCACGTTAACCCCAATCCGTAGCTGTTCCAAATACTGTTCCAGTGTTTTCCCGCCGAGGTCGATCTTGCGCGTTGGGAAAAAGTTCCGCACGTCTCGTTCGAGTTCAGGTGTGGCAAGGCTGACGATCCCGCCGCACATGCGGCGCAGCCCTTGCTTGGGGAACAATTGGTCCATCTTCTCCCAGTTCGTTTTCACAAAACGCCCAGGCCAATTCCCTGCCATACACATTGCCCAGGATGGCGCTGACGAGAAACGGCGCGTCTTGTGAGCGGATTTCTCCGCTGATGGTGCGGGCGAGTGTGCGTTCGAGCAATGCCTTAGGTTGGAATGATGCGAGCGAGAAGAGATAGCGCCGTTCTTCTTGCGGTGTGGTGGCAGTGCGAAATTTTTCATTAAATTCGTCGTACCGGGTTGCGTCGCCCGTATGCGCGAGGATCGCGACGAGTGAGGGCACGACATTGGGATCAACCGCTGTCGCATCGTTGCGGTATGCCCGGTACAGCTCGACTGCGCGTCGTTGGATGGCAGGATCGTTGCCGAGTTTTCCCTGAGCGCCGATCAATTCACCCCGCAGTTGTTTCGTCAGTTCGCTCTCGCCGCTTCGGGGGGCCCAACCCAAGGCTGCAACGGCCGGACCGATCCGACCGCGTACGAACGCTTCGAGCGCCGCCCGATCCTCCTCGGTGATGATCCGGTTCAGGAAGGAAAAGGAGTCGAGCAACACGGCCCAGACATTCTTGTCCCGCTCCGCGGTGAATCGGGCTGTCAGGTCAAGATAATCTGTGAGGGGCATGAGGCCTGCGATGGTGGTGGCCCAGGCGTCGTTGATGAGGTTGAACCGCTCGGTGGCGGCGAGTCGATCGATGCCGGCGTTCAGTATCCGGTTCAGCAGATCTGGCGCATAGTGCACTCGGTAGAAGCCATGGCCTTCCTCGTTGATCAGTACTGACTCCCAATCGTGGGGGAGCGGGACTGTCGTGTTCTTCTCCGTCAGCAACATGCGTGAGGTTCTGGCCTTGCCTCCGGCGGTGACTCGCATCTGGAGTGGGATCTGCCATGTGGCGGACGAGGGGTGAGGGGTGCGGGGTGCGGGGTTGGGCAGATAGGTGAAGCGCTGTTGAGTTAAAATGAGGTCTACGCCTTCCCGCAGTTCAGCGGTGATCAACGGATACCCCGGTTGGAAGATCCAGCCGTCCATGAGTTGAGGCACCGGCTGTTTGGCGATCTTCCCCAGCGACACCCAGAGATCGTTCGTGTCTGCGTTCCCATAGGCATGCGCGCGCAAGTAATCGCGGACGCCGTCGCGGAAGACCGTTGGACCGATGTGCTGCTCTAACATCCGGAGTACCGATGCGCCTTTTTCATAGGTCAGAACGTCGAACATCGCGTCGGCGTCCTTGGGGGCCTGCACTGGATATTCGATCGGTCTGGTGCTGTGCAGTCCGTCTACAGAAAAGGCTGCGGCGCGTGAAACGCCGAAACTGTCCCATCGTTTCCATTCCGGTTTCCACGCGTCGACGGCCAGCATTTCCATGAAGGTGGCGAAGGCTTCGTTCAGCCAGAGCCCGTTCCACCAGGACATGGTCACTAAATCGCCGAACCACATGTGCGCGTTTTCATGCGCGACCACATCGGCCACACGCTCCAGTTCGCCGTGCGTGGCGCTCTGCCGATCGACCAGCAAGGCCGTTTCACGGTATGTAATGGCGCCAAGATTTTCCATGGCCCCGGAGGCAAAGTCAGGAATGGCGAGCAGGTCCAGCTTGTCGCCGGGGTAGGGTATCCCGTAATAGCTTTCAAAAAAGGAGAGCGATGCCGCCGCAATGTCTTGGCCAAATCGAGCGAGATGCCCTTTCCCGGGGACGGCCCACAGGCGAAGTGGCGTTTTGCCGATCATCACCGGTTCGGTCGGCTCGATCCGGCCTACGATGAACGCAACCAGGTAGGTGGACATCTTGATCGTATCGGCGAAGCGAACCACCTTCTTCCCCCCAGCAAGCGTTTCGGATGCTATCGTGCTGTTGGAGACTGCGATTAACGTTGGATCGATGACCAGCGTCGTGGCAAAGACGGCTTTGAAGTCCGGTTCATCCCAGCAGGGGAAGGCCCGGCGGGCATCGGTAGCTTCGAACTGTGTAGCGGCCAGGCTGTGGGTCGCACCATGTTCGTCTTTGTAAGTACTCCGGTAGAACCCACGGAGCTTGTCGTTGAGCGTGCCGCGGAATGCGATCGTCAGCTTCCAGGTGCCTGGCGAGAGAGGCGTGGCGAATGTGAGATGGCAGCGCTGCAGCGAGGCGTCCAACACAATCGTAGCCTGTCTCGATGCGCCGGAGTCTTCCGCAATCTGCGCCGAGGTGATGTCGAGTTCAATGGCGTTGAGGACGATATCAGAGGTTGGCTGAAAGACCGTGATGGTGATGGTTTCCTGTCCAGCAAAGCGTGCGGCAGTCAGGTCCGGCTCCAATCGCAGATCGTAGCGAATCGGGACCACATGTCTCGGAAGCCGATATGGATCGAGGATGCCCGGAGAAGAGGCCTGGTTCATGATCTCACCTTTCGGTTGTTCGGTAGCTGCTTGTGCGAAAGGAGTCTGGAGCCACGAGCTGAAGAACGGCGTAAGTGGAATGATGACGAGGAATCGGGCATGTGTAACGAGGGCCTGTAGCGTCTGTCGCCTGCTGATCGGCTTAGCCCACATTAATCACGAAGACTTCTACTGCAACCGTCGATACGCCGCTACGACAAGCCTGACGGCGGGCGGGCTCGTCACTCAGTCGGTCAACATACTGTTCAAGTATGCTTCCCTCCTTCGCACCTCCGCGCGCCCGTCTCGCGTGGCGTCTCGGCGGTTTCGTCACGAACTCTCGTGAATAATGCGGGCTAGTCATGTCCTCGTCGCGGGGTACGACTCAACTCCGTTGGTGGTGCCCACGATGAGCAGGTCTGTTCGTCCGATAAAGAGGCCGGTCTCGACGACACCGGGAATTTGGTTCAAGGCGATCTCGAGTTCTCGCGGGTTGTCGATCCGCGGAAGATGGACATCCAGAATCATGTGGCCTGCTTCCGTGTTGAAGGGCAATCCGTTTCGTTCCCTGAGCACCACGCGGCTATGCGTGAGAGCCTCAATTTTTCGTGCCGTATTCCCCCATCCGAAGGGGATCACCTCGATGGGGAGCGGGAATGATCCCCCCAGTACGGGGACTCGCTTGGTGTAGTCGACCAATACGATGAACTGTTTGGCCGAGGCTGCGACAATCTTTTCCTTCAGGAGTGCGCCGCCCCCGCCCTTGATGAGATTGAAGCCGGGATCGACCTGATCTGCTCCATCGATCGCGATATCGATCACCCAGGCATTATCGGCATCGATGAGGATGATGCCTTGTTGCCTGGCGAGCGTGGCCGTTTCCTTCGACGTGGGCACTCCGCGAAGTTTCATGCCTGCGCGGACTTTTTCCCCCAGCGCAAGGACCATGTGCTTGGCCGTTGAGCCGGTTCCGAGGCCGATAACCATCCCATCGCGGACGAATTCGACAGCTGTTAACGCCGCGGCCTTCTTCAGGCTGTCGAGGTCCTGATTGCTCATCATGATGCGGGGGGCAGGGAGAGGGACGCGGCGATGGATGCGGCGCCAAGTAAGGCGGTCTTCTGATTCATTACTACTTTCACCGGGATCGAACTCATCAAACGTTTGTAGCGACCCTTGTTGGTGAATGCCTTCATGAATGTTCCGTCTTTCAGTTTGGCCAGCAGCTTCGGTGCGATGCCGCCGCCCACATACACGCCGTTGAGTGCCATGGACTTCAGGGCAAGATTGCCGGCTTCGGCTCCATAGATGGAGGCGAACAGGTCGAGCGCCTGCTTGGCGATGTCTGCCTGCCCCTTGAGCCCGGCTTCTGCGATCACTGCCGCGGGGTCACCGGCTTTGATTTGCTCTGAGAGCCACGTCGGCTCATTCTTCTTGCTGTCACGGACATAGTCATAGATAGCATGCAGGCCGGGGCCGGACACTACTCGTTCATAACTCACGTGCAGGTAGTTACTGCGCAGATGGCGTAGCAGTTCAATTTCGTTGTCATTGTTCGGTGCGAAGTCCGCATGCCCCCCTTCCGACGGCATAGGCTGATAGCGCGAGCCGTTCCAGAAGAGGATGGATTCACCCAGTCCGGTTCCCGCCGCGATCAGGGCGAGCGCCTGGTTGTGCGCCGGTGGAGTTCCGGCGTTGAGGATTTCGACTTCGTCCGGTCGGAGCAACAGAATGCCGTGTGCCATGGCTTCGAGATCGTTGAGTAGCTTCACTCTCGGTATGTCGAACTGTTTGGCCAGCGTTGCGCCATCGACCACCCACGGGAGGTTGGTCGTCTGAGCAATGGTTCTGAATGACGGGGCCAGCGACACCGAAACAAGCCGCGTCGATCTTCGGAGGTTTTTCCGCTGGGCGCTCCGATTCTGGCTCGGCAGTGCGTCCTCTTCTCGGTTGCGAATTCGTCTATAGACGTTGGAGGCTTTGGTGGGACGAGAAATTCCGTGAGCATGTCTTCGAGCGAGGTGTAATCAGCACTGTGGAATGACTCCAACCGGACGGGATCGACGCGGTCCTTCTTCCAGTCGAACAGGGCCAAGTGAGTTTTGGTGCCCCCAATATCTCCGGCAACAATCATTTCGCCCTCATGCGCTCGTCCACTGTAAGCGTATCGGAAGCTCAGCTGTTGCAGCTCGGTCGAGGAACCAGATGACTCGGCCTCTCTCTGGCTCGGTCTTCGGATCGAGGATGGCTCTCACGACTCCTGCTTTGCGGCTCCCGCAATGAGAGACAGTATCACAATCGCCCTATAGCAGCTAGGGTCTTGGTCAATCTGTTGGGTGAATCTTTCTGAAATTGCGTGGCCGCAATCACGCGTTGGTGGTCCTGTAAGATTGATGTCCCAGGAAACAGAGAAGCTCGTATGCCCGTCTTCGCCTAGCCCTAAGAGGATGAGGTCAAGAGATGGCTGGGCCGATGGCAAGGTCTTCGTCGCAAGACGCAACTGCTGTTCGTACTCAGAGGCCGCCGCCTGTGGGTCACTGGATTCCCCCGCCATGCGATAGACCTGCGAGGACGTAATTTTTAGAGGGGTGAATCAGTGATCTTACCGGCCAAGGCATAGTTGCTGCGAGTGTCATTACGAGGCTGACGACACACGGTTCATCGCTGCAGCACCGCATGCGATGGCTCTTGGTCCAACCGAACCGTGATCGACGAAGGCTGCGGAGATGGCCAGCGCTCTGTCGACGCGATCTTCCGAGCGTCGCTAGCTGCCTGGGAGGACGTAATTTCAAAGGGATCGAGTGGAATTCATCAGCGAATCGAGTCCTCGTTCCCCCACGTTCCGAGCATCGAGGGCTGATGCTGATGCTTCAGAACGCATGCCGCGCTGATGGAGCGGGAGCGCCCTGCTCTAGGTTTCTTCCTTTCGGTCATCGAACGTCGCTAAGGTCAGCGCCACCGAGTTCTGTTCATGTAGCGCGCCGACAATGGTAACCGGTGTCCCCTTCGTGACTCGACCGTAGAGAAGGGCCATTGGGGGATTCTCCAGCATGACACACCCCAAGGTTTGGGCCATCAGTTCATTCTCAACCCCATGGATTTCGATTTCTCTCCCGATGGCTCTCGATGCCGGGATCTGTCCCTTTTTCCGCCCGAGCTGGTAGCGTCGTCGATCATCTTCGTTGGGATAGTCGAGGACCAAGGTCCGGTAAGACTGAGTCTGCCCCTGCCTTCCCTTGCTGCTGATCCGATATCGGCCTTCCGGGGTGGCGCCGTCTTCCTGGTATTGCTTCTCTCGAATACCATTGAACCCGAGCCGGACAGGGTACGATAAAATCTTTTGTCCGTTTCTGTAGAGGGTCAACACTCGATCCGCCTTGTTAATGACAATCGCCGAGGTTCGGTGAATACGTGACCATGTGATAGTCTCCTTGGCCATCTCCTGCCACCGGCTGATTCGATTTCGATCGGCGTAGCGCCCCAATTCGCTGTTCAGGACAGCCGTTTGGTTTGCCAGATTTTGTGCAGCTCGGTCGGATGCGTCGATGGACCGATCATACTGACCCTGTTCGTCCTACCGCGCACGAGGCCATCGTTGCGCCAAGGTCGTCCCCGGGATTCCGTTCAAGCGGCGATATGGTGCCTCAGGCCTGGGACATGAGTTATGGCAATGGGTTAGCAATCATGCTCATCGGGTCCTATCAGGGCGCAGGAAAATAATGTCAGGCTTGTGTGAGGACTCGAGTGCCGTCCACCGATGTCGGTGGGTTGGTAAAAATCCCAGAACTCCATGCCTGCTACGAGTTTCTCTAACCCGCGCCGGGATCGAACGTCGATGCACTGTTCGCCTCCACGGTGGCCGGAGTCTTAGCGCCAAGTTCCCAAAAGTGGGCAAAGAGGGACATGACTTCGATCGTTCCACCGGATTTGCTGGCGAGGATGAATAGGATTCGAGCCGGTCGATCGCCTCGTGACCTGTTGAATCCAGCCTGGAACGTGGTCGAGAACCCACAGACGTGGAATCCGTTGGATGATCCAGACGTTGCGCGAAGGATCTGGCACCAAATAAACCAGACAAACCACGCAGGACCAGGGCAGCTAGCCGGTTCTGCGCGTTTCACGCGCCTCGGTCTGTAGCATCAACTGACATGTCAGCATACTGCTAGAGAGGATGTGCCTCATGATGCCCTGGTGCAAGACGGTTGCTCCACCAAGTTGGACGGCACGTAGTTTGACAGGGTGTCAGCCCGTCCTTATAATGCCTTGGTCATCTGTGAGTCTTCTTAGGCAAGGAGCCATCGTATGTCGTTTACATCTCAGCAGCCATCGAACCTCAAGAAAAAGCGTGAACATGGATTCCGTAAGCGGATGAGCACGAAAAATGGCCGGAAAGTCTTGGCTCGTCGTCGCGCCAAGGGGCGAGCCCGCTTAACGGTATAGATTGAACGCCGCTGACTAGGGCTGCACGAAGGAACTTTTGCCCTCCGTTATGTGCCCCAGACAAGGTAGTTCCCATCACAGGATGACAGTGTGTGGTCATGGCCGAGTCTGGAGATCCAGGCTCGAAGAGGAAGTCCTGTGCAAGCTGGCCCTCTCCCAGGATGATGGCGATGTCACAGGGTGGAGGTGCCGGGGATCTGTTCCTGAAACGCAGCCGCGACATCGAATACGCCAAGCAGCATGGTCATCGTATCTCGAACGCCCTGTTTAATATCGTGATTTGTCGGACTGACATGAATGGCAGCCGGGTCGCTATTGTGGTGGGAAAGCGGTTCGGGGGAGCCGTTAGCCGAAATCGGATCAAACGTTTATTTCGCGAGCTTACGCGGCAACTACGGGGTCAATTGCTTCCTGGATATGCTCTGGTGGTCTTCCCCAAACGGGACTCCATTTCGCAACCCTTTGCCGTCTTGAAAGAGGTGTGGTTATCGACGCTTCAGCGTCAACGCCTGCTTCGTATGATATGAGGGCCAGCGGGCGCCAGTGGTGCCTGACTCTGCTTGCCGGTTACCGTATTGGATCTCGCCCCTCCTTAGGCCAACCTGCCCTTCTGAGGCGACCTGCTCTGAATATGCAAGGGGCCGCGACCAGTCGGTACGGTTGCAGAGTGACGCAAGCTTGAGATCTGCCGTCCGTTGAAAAGTTATCCATTCACTCTGGAGGAATGGAGACTGTGAAGTCGTAGGGGCACAATTGTTCACATCGGGGTAGCGGTTTATTATGGACAAACGCGTTGTCATATTTCTCGTTCTATCGTTAGTGATCATCCTGGGATTCGACTTGCTCCTCAAGCAGATGGGGTGGCTTCCTGAGCCTGCCTCCTGCTCAAGACGGCTCTGCCCTAACCCTCTTCCACGGAACAAGAGCCAACTCCCGCTCTGTAACAGGTAAGGACAACAATTCTACCGGTCCTAGCCGCCCCATACAAATCGGGTCAAAAGTCTGCCACTCCTGCCTCAGATATTTCTCTTCCAACATTGGAACAGACGGTGAAGGTTGAGACGGACCTGGTTCGAGTCGAGTTTTCGAATCGTGGCGGGGTGATTCGAAGGTTGGGAGCTGAAGCGATACCATATGGGCCTTCCTGAAGCGAAGCCGGTACAACTCGTCTATCAAGGGGGAAAGTTCAAAGGCCCCCTCTCGATGACGGTCGCAAACGCCGACATCGATAAGACGATTCGAGAGGGTCTCTATAATATTGAAAAAGATTTTACGAGCCTCGACGCCGCTCATCCTGTCGGGCATGTCACGATGCAGTTCCATGATCCAGCTACCCATCTTGGCGTGGAGAAACGACTGACCTTTCACCACGGTAGTTATGTGGTGGATGTATCGTTCGCTATCGAGGGATTGACCGAGTCCTATGATATCGGGTTAGGGACGAATTTCGGTATCGTGGAATGGGGTGATGGATTCATCGGTCTGATCGGATCGGCCTCGCGGGTTGATGACAAAATAGAAAAAGAGACGCCGGAGAAGGAACTTGAAAGGAAGGGGAGGTTCAGTGGGTCGCATTGCAGGATAAGTATTTCCTTTCAGTGTTGATACCGAAGAAGGGTGATGTCGTGCTGGTCAAGACGGAAGACCCCAAGATTGTGTCGGCCGGGGTCCGGATGGCCCGGCCGGGGGCATCCTCGGTTTCGCTTCAGCTGTATGCAGGCCCAAAAGAATACGACACGCTCCGCTCGTTAAACGTGGGCCTCGAAGATATGATCGATTTCGGATGGTTCATCTACGGCAGTTGGACTATTGTGAAGTCGGTAGCCAAGCCGATTTTTTATGTTCTTCGATTCATCCATGAATATATCAGTAACTACGGGGTCGCATCGTCTTGCTGACGATGTGCGATCAAGATTATTATTTGTGCCATTGCAGTACAAGAGTTACAAGTCGATGAAAATGATGCGGCTGATTCAACCGAAGATCAAAGAAGTCCAGGAGAAATATAAGGGCGATCGCGATCGTCTGAACAAGGAGTTGATGAAGCTTTACCGCGAGCAGAAAGTGAATCCACTGGGCGGCTTTCTCCCGATGTTCTTGCAGATGCCGGTCTTCATATCCCTGTTCAATGTCCTCTTACATCGATCGATTTGCGCCAGGCCCCTTTCATGCTCTGGGTTACCGATTTATCGTTGCAGGACCCGTGATGTGTTGCCGGTGCTCATGGGGACTCACGATGTTTATTCAACAGAAAATCACGCCTACCACGATGGATCCAGCACAGGCGAAAATCATGTTGGTTCTCCCGATCGGCCTAACCTTCCTGTTTGTAAATTTCCCTGCTGGCCTCGTGCTGTACTGGCTAACGAACAATGTTCTGACTATCACTCAACCTAATGACGGATCGTTTTCTG